>CAVSFR010000004.1:0-597348 GCA_963727215.1 uncultured Actinomycetota bacterium | reverse complement strand
CCCGTATGCGGGACGACTAACACCGCTAACACTATCCCTGTGATCGCCAGACCTACGGGCTCCGAGCGGTACCCAGGTCGAGGTGTCACCGCTTTGCTGTGGAAGGAGCGACTACCGCTGGACGGTTGCGCGCTGCAGATGTCGCCCGCACCGAAAGGTGGAGTTGAGGTCATCGGGTCCGTACTTTCTTCCCCGAGAATGCCTTGGCGAAAACCGCGCGCTGGACTGTCACTTGCAGAATAAGCCCCTCTGGGCGAGTGCGCCCATTTGTGCCTCAACGGACTGACAGCGACCACTGACAGCCTGCGCCAGCGACCGGCCAGCTTCTGATGAATATACCCGGCTGGGCGGTAGCGATGCAAGGGAAGGTGTGAGTCCCAGGGAGTATCGAGCGCTTTTGCAGCAAATCTACCCATCACCTGCGGTGGTCCGCATCGATTGGGCAACGTCACCGTCGACCCCCCGAGTTCGCTGAGCTAGCCTTTTCCGTCAGGTCAGAGTTCTACTTCGGAACTTCTCTCTGCTGAGGCTTCCGTGAGGTGAAGTCTGCGATACTCGGCGCCAGAGCGGGAGTAGCGGGCGGCAGCCTCCTTCGCGGAAGCAATGTTCATGACCGCCTCGTGAAGAGCCTTGGCTAGCCCGGCTCTACCCGCAGCCCGCCGCCCGCGGCAGCCAGTTCTCGCCGCAGCGCCGTCGCTCTCGGCAGCAGCACGATCGGCCGTCCGGCAGCGAAGTAGTTGGTGAGTTTGCTCGGCACAGACATATCGCGGACACCGCCTAATTCATTAAGAAGCAGAACATCAGACGCGTGGAGCACATTTGCAAACTCGTCATCATCGAGAGTCCCAAAAATTCTATCGTCGAAATACCATAGGAAAGCTTGACAAGATTATCATGCTGATTACCGTCGCCAAGCAGCACATAACGGACCGGATCAAGTCTCTCCTGTGCAACACGGGCTGCCTCCACTATATTCTCCAGCCCTTGCTTAACGCCCTGATTTCCAGCATGAAGGGCCACAACCATACCGTCAGGCCAGCCGTGACGAGCCCGTTCATCTTCGCGATCGCGGGTGGGATGGAGGTCGACATGAGACCAGTTGCGAACTACGCGAGACCTTAGACTCATCCATGCCGAGGTTCTCGAATCAAGTGATTTGCGAAACGGGGGTGGATGACCACTACTCGGTCCGCAGCGCGCAGTGTCCAGCATTCGACCGCGATTATGATCTTGGCGAGGCGCCCTCTTGCGGTGCCCGTCTGAGCGACCCCGAGACCGTATAAGTCCTGCACCCAAATAACTAGCGGTGTACTCGACCTCAAAATCTTCTGCCGCAAAACGACAATTGTGATAACAAAGAGAGCCGGCGAAACGCTGACCACGACGTCCGGGTTCTTCCACCGCTGGGTGACGGCGCGGAGGCCGATGTTCTCTCCGAAATCACCTACGTAAAGGAGTCGGTGAGCGAGGCACGTAGTGTCTCAGTCGTCGAACCAAGACCTTTTTATACTTCGACTCCCTGGCTCCATTGGTTGTACCCATCTAGCACCTCCCACTGCGGATAATGCGGAGGGGTGGTCAAGACAAAGACCTCGGCCCCGATCTCGGCCAGCGCGGTAGTTAACTTGGTAGTGTAAGGGGCAATACCCGTCCGCTCTGGGGCGAAATTGAGACCTACGACGGCGATTCGACCGAGGTGAGGAAGCACGACACCTAACCTACACCTCATCTGGGCAGCCGCCGCGAACGGTTCCACCGTCACGGCCAAGACTCCTTGGCCGCCATTGTCCGACTTGCGGCTCCTGTTGGCCGGAAGCGTGCGTAGTTACGCAGTTGGCCTAGCTAGCGTTGCCAGGTCGGGCGCTGTCGCCGATTTCGGCGCCATCCGACCGATAATTGGTGTAGCGACATTGCGGATAGTCCTGCTGGGCTTGCATTGGAGACGGTGCCGACGGTTCATCGCCAGCGGTCGCTCAGACCGACCAGGTCCGCGAGCAGTGGAGTCGCCGCCGACCTCGCTCAGCGCACCCGTTCTCCTTCGCGATAGGCCGACACTTCGGCTACCGACAATCGGGCAGGATCATCGAATGGTGCTCCTGCTCGGTAGCACAACTCTAGCCCGGATCATGCATGAGGTGGAGGGCTTGTCCGCGAGTTGATTAAGTGGAAAGTGCCCCTGACCAGGAGAATGTTCCTTGCGACTGAACACGTTCTACATGGTCGAGGAGCACTTTTCAGGTGGGGCGTATCGGGTGGGCTGCTGGTCTGTCAGTGACCGCTGACGGGACTGGTGTGGTGGCGTTGGCCGGGTGCGCGGCGGTGCGGATGCTGGCCGACCGGGTCGGTCTGACCGGTGCTTTGTCGGGGGCGCTGGCCCGGCGGGGCTTTGTCCCGGTTTACGATCGGGGCAAGGTCCTGGTCGACGTCGCGACGGTCCTCGCCGCGGGTGGTGAGGCGATCAGCGACATCGACACCCTGAGGCACAAGCCGGTGTGGGGTCCGGTGGCCTCGCCGGTGACGGTATGGCGGGCGTTGGACGAGATCACCCCGGCTGCACTGGTCCGGATCAGCCGAGCCCGGGCGAAGACCCGGCGGCGGGTCTGGGCGCTGCTGCCCGACGGTGTTCCCGCCTCGACGGCGGCCGGCACTGATCTGGGCGACACCGTCCTGCTCGCCGTGGACGCCACGTTGGTCACGGCGCACTCGGAGGCGGAGCAGGCGGCGGCGAACTTCAAGGGCGGGTTCGGGTCCCACCCGCTCGGGGTGTGGCGCGACAACACCCGCGAGCTCCTCGCCATCCGGTTGCGGCCGCGCAACGCGAACGCCAACCATGCCGGGGACCACATCGCCGTCCTCACCGACGCGACCGCTCAGATCTCGGGAGCTCACCGGCGCCGGTTGCTGGTCGGGGTTGACAGCGCCGGCGCCACCCACAGCTGCTGGACTGGCTGCACGCCGAAGACCAGCTGCGTAACCGGCGCGTGCAGTACTCGATCGGATTCCCTGTCCACAAAGGGATCGCGGTCCACGACGCCATCCACCAGCTGCCGGAGTCGGTATGGCAGCGGCCTACGACGCTGACGGTGAGCCCCGCGACGGTGCCAGCGTCGCCGAGGTCCCCGGAGTGATGAACCTGTCGACGTGGCCGGTTGGGATGCGGCTGGTCGTGCGACGGGAGAAACCGCACCCCGGCGCCGGGCCGACGTTGTTCGAGGCTGCCGATGGGTGGCGCTACGAAGCGTTCGTCACCAACACCACGACCGGGCAGCTCGGGTTCGTTGAAGCCCGCCACCGTGCTCACGCCCGGGTCGAGGACCGGATCCGGATCGCCAAGGACGCCGGCATGGGCCGGCTCCCGTCCCGGGAGTTTCCGATCAACCCGGCTAGCCGTGCGGCTAGCCGCCAGACGTGCGTGCCCTAGTCAGGGCGGCTTGTCGCCTCATCGAGTCGGGGGCCGCGTCGAGACCGCCTACCGATCTAGTCTGGATGGATCAGGGAGGCTGTGGCATGATCATGGGGAGATCTCGGGGGAGGTACAGACGTCTTACCCTCCGAGCAAAAGGATTCACAGATGGATCTGCACGACTACCTACGTGTGCTCCGGCGGCGGTGGCTCAGCGTAGCCATTGTCGCGACGATCGTAATCCTTGGTACGGCGGCAGTTACCTTCATCCAAACGCCAAGGTATTCAACAACTGCTCGCTTGTTCTTCGCCGTGCAAGGTACCGACTCGGCATCTGATCTGGCTCAAGGATCGACATTTGCCGAGAAGCAGATGTCTTCCTATGCTCAGGTTGCGAAATCACCACTTGTTTTAGATGACGTCATCAAGCAGCTTAGACTTCACACGACTTCGGGTAGGCTATCGGGTGCTGTGAGTGCCAACGTACCACTCGACACGGTCATCTTAGAGATCACAGTCGAGGATCCGAATCCTATGCTCGCGGCCGCCATCGCGAATGCCGTGGCCGATCGACTTTCCACGGTAGCAGGGACTCTATCCGCGCAGCGATCCGACGGCTCGGATGCTGTCCGAGCAACTGTGCTCACTCCTGCGACGGCTCCACTGTCCCCGTCTTCGCCGAACGTGCTGCTGAACATCGCCTTGGCGCTGGCTGGTGGACTGGTTTTCGGTGTCGCGGTGGCTCTATTGCGCCATCTAGCGGATACGAAAATTCGTACTGATGTCGACGTTCGGACGATCACCGAGAGCCCCATTCTCGGCTCGATCGCGTTCGACGAGCACGTGCCCGAGCATCCGGTGATCATCGCCGACGAGCCGCACAGCAGCGCGGCAGAGGCAGTCCGGCGGCTGCGCACCAACCTGCAGTTCATCGGCAACGACAGCGAGTGCAAGACGCTCGTGATCACGTCGTCGGTCCCCGGTGAAGGCAAGTCGACAACGAGCATCAACCTCGCCGCCTCGATGGCGGACGCCGGAGCGCGCGTGATCTTGATCGATGCCGACCTGCGCCGTCCCTCGATCGCCAAGTTCAGCGGCGTCGAGGGTCGAGCCGGGCTCACCAGCATCCTGATCGGGCGAGCCGAGCTGGAGGACGTGACCCAGCCCTGGCGGGACACCAGCCTGACGATCCTGCCGTCAGGACCGGTACCCCCGAACCCCAGCGAGCTGCTCGGATCGGTAGCGATGACCGAACTGCTCGACAAGCTCACGCAGTCCTACGACGTCGTCCTTCTCGACACCCCGCCGTTGCTCCCTGTCACCGACGCGGCGATCCTGACCAAGATGGTCGGCGGTGCCCTGGTCGTCGTAGGCGCCGACCGACTGCACCGCGGACAGTTGCAGGAGTCGCTGGCCAACCTGGAGACCGCTGGTGCACACGTCCATGGAATGGTGCTGAACAAGGTCGCGAAGCGGGATGCGAACAGCTACGGCTACGGCTACAGCTATGGCTACGCCTCGTACGCACCCGAGACCACACCAGTGGCCGATCCCTCAGGCGAGCGCACCCGTGCCGGCTCGGGCAAGGGATTCGGCCGACGTACCGGCGCTCACGCCTCGCTGGCGCGAGTGAGGCCAGGACGTGGGGTTCAGCATCCTGTGCGTCTGCACCGGGCAACATTTGCCGTTCACCCGCAGCTGAGCGGCTCATCGCAGCGCCTTGGGGGACGAGATCCAGGTCTCGTCGGCGGGCACGCTGGCCCTCGTCGGTCGTTGGATCGACTCACCGATGGACCGGTTGATCGTTCTCGCCGGTGGGGACGTCTCCAACTTCGAGGCCAGGAAGTTGCGCGAGCCGATGCTCCGGACGGCTGACCTCATCCTCACCATGACCGATGCGCACACTGGCGACGTGATCGAGATGTGGCCACGCGCCGTTCGCAAGGCGTTCACGATCCGCGAGTTCGCACGCCTGCTGAGCTCGATCGAGCCGAGCGCACTCCCGCAGGCGAGCGTGGAGGACCGGCTGCGCGCGGCCATCCCCTTGGCAGCAGCGAGCCGCCGGCCGGTGGCTGACCGGACCGGCGACGACGTGGTCGACCCTTACCGGCAAGGCGACGATGTCTACGAACTGGCCTTCGACGGCATCCGCGAAGCGGTGGGCAAGATCGCGCGTGTGGTGGTCCGCGACCACCAAGAGAAACGCCTCTGACACGGGGACGTCACGCCGGGTCCTAGGACGCAGCGGCCGTCACGGGCTCCAGGCCCGGGGTCGGAGGGGCAGCGGACGCCGTATCGATGCCGATCGTCTGAAGGAGTCGCTGGGTGCTGCGGTCGTCGGTGTGGCGACAGAAGCGCAGCCGGGCCCGGCCCCGTTCCGCGGCGGCGGGGTCCCCGCCGGCGACGACCTCGGCGAGAGCTGCGATCAGCTCGTCCATGGAGCGGGCGAAGGGCCCCGGCATCCGGTCCTCGTAGGGCTCGAGGTTCAGACCGCGACCGCGGCGGTAGTTCTCGACGTCGGGGAAGGCGAAGATGATCGGTCTGTCGAGCAGGAGGTAGTCGACCCACACCGACGACAGGTCGTTGATGAGCCCGTCGAAGGCCGCCAAGGCCGTGTGGGTGGTCAGGTCCTGCTGTTCGAGGTCGTCGTTGGTGAAGAGGCGGAGAGCGCGGAGATCGTCGGGGAACGCCCCGAGGTCGCGAGGGTGCAGCTTGACGAGTACCCCCACCCCGTGGCCGCCGAGCCAGTTGTCGAGGCTCCGCAGCTCGGTCACGGTGAAGGGTTGGCCTGGCTGGCTGTCAGCGGGTCGACAGAAGGACGTGCCCCAGCTGCCGACGCGGAAGCTCGGTAACCACGAGCTAGCCGGACGGGTGAACTCGCCCAGCAGCATCGTCCGTGCCTCGGCTCGGCTGCCCGGAGCATCCGGTCAGTACGGCGGGCGCCGATGACGGGCATCGTCGAAGGAGGGACGCCGGAGTCGGCCCTGCGGTAGGCCCGGCGCATCGGCGAGAAGACCGGGCTGAGACTGCTGGGGAGTTCGCGCGCTTGGCCGGAGCGACCGGTGGGTTTGGTCGGCGGTTCGCCGTGCCATCGCTTCACCGAAGTCTGACGGGGCGGCGACCAGCAGCTCCGAACACAGATTCCGTGCTGATCACAGAGGCCGGCGGTCAAGAGGTCCCCCAGGGCGCGCATCGAGCCGAGGGGAGGCCGTACACAGGGGGCCTGCGGCCTGGCGGCGCCTGGTGGCCTCACGGTCAGCTCGTCGGCGACGGAGATCACGCTGTGCTCGACGTCGCTGGGCTTCTGCCCAAACGAGCGAGACGTTCCCCGAGCCCCAAGATCGGGCCCGCCGGCGTGGAGACGGCAACCGTCAGCCGCTCTGCGTTGGTACGGATACCGGCGACCTCTTGAGCAAGACCTGCGCTGATCCGTGGGTGAATCCAGCGGGACGGCCGAGGCTAAGCCGTCATGGTCGTCATGACCAAGGAGTGCCCACGTGACACAGCAGCCCCGAACCGACGTTTCCGGCGACCGTCTTCTCACCCCGCTCGGCGGCATGCTGCTCGGTGTTGCGGTGACGGTGGTCGCCTTCTGGCTGCCGCTGGTCAGCGCTCTCCTTCGAGGCTCACACCACCAGGGGAGATGATCCGCCTCATCGGGCGGGCTTCCCGCCAAGACGAAACGTCGGCGCCCCCGGCAGGATTCGAACCTGCGCCACCGCCTCCGGAGGGCGGTGCTCTATCCCCTGAGCTACGGGGGCCGGACCAGTCGAACCGGCCATCAGCCCAGTTGGACCGTGGAGAAATGTACCAGTCCGCGCGCCCCTGAGCCGCACGCTGAGTGCCGGAACGCTGGCGGCACTCGGCAGCGAGAGCCGGCAGCGGTCTCGGGATGCAGGAGTGCGGGCGCCCTTTCCATCCGTCTGGAAT
Source organism: uncultured Actinomycetota bacterium (assembly GCA_963727215.1). Lineage (GTDB taxonomy): Bacteria > Actinomycetota > Actinomycetes > Propionibacteriales > Propionibacteriaceae > Microlunatus. The sequence continues at coordinate 590,015 of CAVSFR010000004.1, read as the reverse complement.
CCTCAACACGTGACCCACACCCACGTCGCGGGCTCCATCCACGCCGACGCGACCTCACGCGCTCCCGCCTGGCTGGCGCTGCCGGACGACGTCAACGCACTGCTGCCTCGGCTGTGGAGCGAGACCGCGGCCAAGGACAGCGACGGCGTGCTGCACGTCGGCGGGCTGAGCGTCCTGGAGCTGGCTGAGCAGGTGGGCACCCCGGCGTACGTGGTGGATGAGGTGGACCTCCGCGCGCGGGCTCGGGCCTTCGCCGAGGCGTTCGCCGGCTGGGAGGTCTACTACGCGGCCAAGTCGTTTCTCTGCACCGCCGTCGCGCGTTGGGTGAGCGAGGAGGGTCTCGGCATCGACGTCTGCACCGGCGGCGAGCTCGCCGTGGCGCAGCGCGCCGGGGTCGACCTGAGCCGGGTGGGGCTGCACGGCAACAACAAGAGCGTGGCCGAGCTGCGGCAGGGGCTGACCGCGGGCGTGGGCCGCATCATCGTCGACTCGTTCGACGAGATCGCCCGGCTCGAGGCGCTGGCCCAGGACCTGCAGCTCCGGGCGCGGGTGATGGTCCGGGTGACCACGGGGGTCGAGGCCCACACCCACGAGTACATCGCCACCGCCCACGAGGACCAGAAGTTCGGCTTCTCCATCGCCGGCGGCCAGGCCGCGGCCGCACTGACCGCCTGCGCCGAGGCGGAGTGGCTGGACCTCGTCGGCATCCACTCCCACATCGGCTCCCAGATCTTCGAGCCGGACGGCTTCGAGGTCGCGGCCAGGCGAACGCTGCGGCTGCACGCCGACTTCGCCCGGTCCACCGGCACGGAGCTGCCCGAGCTGGACCTCGGCGGCGGCTTCGGGATCGCGTACACCAGCGCGGACACCCCGTCCACGCCCCAGGCCCTGGCCACGGCGCTGCGGGGGATCATCGAGGCCGAGTGCGCCGTACTCGATGTCGCCGTCCCGCACCTGTCGATCGAGCCGGGCCGGGCGATCAGCGGTCCCAGCGCCTTCGCCCTCTACCGGGTCGGCACGGTCAAGCAGGTGCTGCTCGACGGCGGGACCAGCCGGCTCTACGTGGCCGTCGACGGCGGGATGAGCGACAACATCCGCACCGCCCTGTACGCCGCCGAGTACTCCGCCACCGTGGCCAACCGGCGCTCGGACGCTCCGCCCGCCATCGCGCGAGTCGTCGGCCTCCACTGCGAAGGCGGCGACATCCTGGTCCGGGACGAGTTCCTGCCCGCCGACGTGGCCCCCGGCGACCTGATCGCCGTGCCGGCGTCCGGTGCCTACAGCCGCTCGATGGCCAGCAACTACAACCACGTCCCGCGCCCGCCGGTGGTCGCGGTGCGCGACGGCGAGGTGCGGACGCTGATCCGTCGCGAGACGATCGAGGACCTGCTCGCCCTCGACGTGGGGTGAGCCATCACCTGTCCTGGCGGAGGGCCACAGAACGGACAGATTGGTCGTTCACCACCCAGTGATGGGAGAGAATGAGTGGCCGCCTGCCCCTGCCGGCGCAGCACCTGAACCGGAAGGACCGAGCATGACGACCGCGACGAGCGCGCCGCCGACGGCCGGGCTGGCTCCGGACGCGTCGACGGTGACGCCAGCCACGGACCTCTCGGGCGTCCCGCTGCGGGTGGCCCTGCTGGGCTGCGGCGTCGTCGGCTCCGAGATCGCGCGACTTCTGACCGAGCAGGCCGTTGACCTCCGAGCGCGGGTCGGGCGTCCGCTGGAGCTGGTCGGCATCGCCGTCCGTCGGCCGCACCGCAGTCGCCCGGGCATCGACCCGGCGCTGTTCACCACCGACGCGGCGGCCCTGGCCGCCCGGCCCGACGTGGATCTGGTGATCGAGGTCATCGGCGGGATCGAGCCGGCCCGTTCACTCATCCTCGCGGCGCTCGGCCACGGCGCGTCGGTCGTCACCGCCAACAAGGCCCTGCTGGCCGAGGACGGCGCCACCCTCTACGCCGCCGCCGAGCGAGCCAAGGCCGACCTCTACTTCGAGGCCGCCGTCGCCGGAGCCATCCCCATCATCCGACCGCTGCGCGAGTCGCTGGTCGGTGACGAGATCACCGCCGTGATCGGCATCGTCAACGGCACCACCAACTTCATCCTCGACAAGATGGACACCGACGGCGCCGGCTTCGGCGAGACGCTCGCCGAGGCCCAGGAGCTGGGCTACGCCGAGGCTGACCCGACTGCCGACATCGAGGGCTTCGACGCCGCGGCCAAGGCCGCGATCCTCGCCAGCCTCGCCTTCCACACCCGGGTCACGGCCGCGGACGTGTACCGCGAGGGGATCACCGAGGTCACCTCCTCCGACATCGCCTCCGCTCGCGCCATCGGCTGCGTGGTCAAGCTGCTCGCCATCTGCGAGCTCTCCGACCCCGAGCCGCCCGGCAGCAGCTCCACCCGCGACCGCAGTGTCTCCGTTCGCGTGCACCCCGCGATGATCCCGCGCACCCACCCCCTCGCGTCGGTCGGCGGGGCCTACAACGCGGTCTTCGTGGAGTCCCGCTCGGCCGGCCGGCTGATGTTCTACGGCCCCGGTGCCGGCGGCTCACCCACCGCCAGCGCCGTCCTCGGCGACCTGGTCACCGTGGCCCGCAACCGCGTCCGCGGCTCGGTGGGCCCGGGGGAGTCCAGCTACGCCGCCCGGCCGGTCGCCGACATCGGCAGCGTGACGACCCGCTACCACCTGTCCCTCGAGGTGGCCGACGTCGCGGGTGTGCTCGCCAGGATCGCCCAGGTCTTCGCCGAGCACGACGTCTCCATCCAGACCGTCCGGCAGAACGGCCGCGGCGCGCAGGCCTCGCTGGTGATCGTGACGCACCGGGCCAGCGACGCCGCGCTCAGCGCCACCGTGGCGTCCCTGCGCGAGCTCGACATCGTCCGTGACGTGACCAGCGTGATGCGAGTGGAAGGTGAGTGACATGGTCGAGGCCCCCGTCCGCGAGCACCCCGGCAAGGTCCGTTCCCCCCGCGGGCTCATCGCCCGCTACGGGAAGTGGCTGCCGGTGGGCACGGCCGACCCCGTGGTCACCCTCGGCGAGGGCAGCACGCCGCTGGTCGAGGCGACCGCCCTGTCGGAGCGGCTCGGCTGCTCGGTCTGGGTGAAGGTGGAGGGGGCGAACCCGACCGGCTCCTTCAAGGACCGCGGCATGACCGTGGCCGTGACCGCCGCGGCCGCCGAGGGGGCCGAGGCCGTCGTCTGCGCCTCGACCGGCAACACCTCGGCCAGCGCCGCCGCGTACGCGTCTCGGGCCGGCATGCTTCCGGTGGTGCTGCTGCCGGCCGGCCGGATCTCGACCGGCAAGCTGGCCCAGGCCATCGTGCACGGCGCCAAGGTCGTCCAGGTGGACGGTAACTTCGACGACTGCCTCGACCTGGCCCGTCAGCTCGCCGACAGCTATCCCGTGGCACTGGTCAACTCGGTCAACGACTTCCGCCTCGAGGGGCAGAAGACGGCCGCGTTCGAGATCGTCGACGACCTCGGCGACGCGCCCGACCTCCACGTGATGCCCGTCGGCAACGCGGGCAACATCTCGGCCTACTGGCGCGGCTACCGCCAGTACGCGGCGGCGGGCCACGCCACCCGGACGCCGCGGATGTGGGGCTTCCAGGCGGCCGGCGCGGCTCCGCTGGTGCTGGGGCACCGGGTGGTCGCGCCCGAGACGGTGGCCAGCGCGATCCGGATCGGCAACCCCGCCTCGGCGCACCTGGCTGTTGCGGCGCGCGACGAGTCCGGCGGACTGATCGAGGCCGTCACCGACGACCAGATCCTGGACGCGCAGGCCTTCCTGGCCAGCCGGGAAGGGATCTTCGTCGAGCCGGCCTCGGCCGCCGGAGTGGCGGGGCTGCTGCTCCTCCACGAGCAGGGTCGGGTCGAGTCCGGGCAGCTGATCACCGTCACGGTCACCGGGCACGGGCTCAAGGATGTCGACACCGCACTGTCGCGCTGGATGCCGCTGCAGACCGACGTCGTGTCGGCCGACCTCGCGGCGGTGGCTGAGGTCTGTGGCCTCCGCTAGCCACGCCTCGGCGACCGGGTCGTCCGTGCGGCGGCTCGAGCCCGGGCGGCACGTCACGGTCGAGGTGCCGGCCACCAGCGCCAACCTGGGTCCGGGCTTCGACTGCTTCGGCCTCGCCCTGTCCTGGCGTGAGCAGGTCGAGATCGCGGTGAGCGAGGGCGGCTATCACGTCGACGTCACCGGCGAAGGTGCTGACGAGGTGCCGCGCGACGACAGCCACCTCATCCTGCGCTCGGCCGTCCGTGGCCTCGCCGACCTCGGGGTGAGCCGTGCCGGGGCTGCGGCTGCGGTGCCACAACACGATCCCGCACGGCCGTGGGCTCGGCTCCTCCTCCGCAGCCATCGTGGCGGGGCTGCTGGCCGCCGCCGCGCTGGCTGGGCCCCGGGAAGAAACGGTGGACCGTCGACGTTGGCTCTTGCGGCACGCGAACGAGGTCGAGGGTCATCCCGACAACGTGGCGGCGGCAATCTACGGCGGCTTCACGATCGCCTACGCCGGTACGGCCGGCCTGGAGGTAGCCGTCGTCGAGGTTCACCCCGACGTGATCGCGACGGTCTACATCCCGGACCACGCGGTGGCCACGGCCGCCGCCCGTGGGCTGCTTCCCCCGACCGTGCCGCACGTCGACGCGGCACGCAACAGCGGCCGGGCGGCACTCCTGGTGCACGCCATGTCGGCCCAGCCCGACAGCCTGCTCGACGCGACGGCCGAGTGGCTCCACCAGGACTACCGGGAGCCGGCGATGCCGGCCTCGTGGGCGCTGATGACAAGCCTCCGGGCCCAGGGACGGCCGGCCGTGATCAGCGGCGCGGGGCCCAGCGTCTTGGTGCTGGAGCATCGGGGTCTGGCCGCCGGTGCCGACGACGTGCCCGGCTTCCGACGGGTACAGGTCGGGATCGGGTCCGGGGCCGGCGAGGCGCCGGCCGCACGCTGAGCCGCACCGACGCCGACATCGTCTGCTGACATGGACGAAAAGGTCGTCAGCAGTGCTAGCCTTTCTCTGCCGCAACAGCCAGGGAACCACAGTGACGTCTCGCCGAGTCACAGGAAACGGTTCTCGGCCAGGCATTCGCCGCAGAGGCAGGCGCGGCGCGAACCACGTAAGTCCCGGGTTCCCGCCATCTCCTTCCACGACACGCCGTTTGGCGTGACGCGAACTCAGAACTACCCCCCGGGGATCGACGTATCTCCGGGCTGGATGGGCACACACGCCCAATCCGAAAGGAAAAGCATCTTGACTGATATCGCCGAAGTGACGAGTGCAGCGCCGGTTGACGGCGCGGGCGCTCGCAGGCGCAAGGGTTCGGGCCTGGACGCCATGGTGCTGCCCGAGCTCAAGCAGCTCGCCGGCTCCCTGGGTCTGAAGGGCACCGGCGCGATGCGCAAGGGCCAGCTGATCGAGGCCATCCAGTCCGCACAGGGCGGCTCGACCAGCCACGCCGCCGGTGCTGGCAACGGCGAGCGCCGGTCCGCGCGCCGCGCCGAGGCCCCGGCCGAGCAGCCGAGCCGCAGCAACGGTGCGCCTGCCGACGTGGCCGCGGCGCTGGATGACCTGCAGCGCGCCCCCCGCGAGGAGATCGCCCGCGTTGAGGAAGGCAGCCGCTCCGAGCCTGCTCAGCAGGCCCGTCAGCACGGGACTGACCAGGGGACGGGCGAGGCTCCGGCTCAGAACGGCGAGAGCGGCGACAACGGTCAGGGCGACCGCCGCTCGCGGCGTCGCGACCAGGGTCGCGACTCTGCTCAGCAGAACGGCGAGCAGACCGCGCGCAACGGTGACCAGCGGAACGACCAGAGCCGGAACGACCAGAACCGCGAACGATCAGAGCCGCAACGACCAGAGCCGGAATGACCAGAGCCGCGGTGACCAGAGCCGGAACGACCAGAGCCGCAACGACCAGAGCCGGAACGACCAGAACCGGAACGACCAGAACCGGAACGACCAGAACCGCAACGACCAGAACCGGAACGACCAGAACCGGAACGACCAGCGCGGGGACTGGGACGACGACCAGGGCGGCCGTCGGGGGCGCCGTCGTCGCAGCCGGGACCGTCAGAACCGGCGGCCGGGCCGGGGGACGACCGGTGGGGGGATGGACCGTTACGAGTCCGACCCGGTGGTGTCCGAGGACGACGTCCTGGTCCCAGCCCGAGGCATTCTCGACGTGCTCGACAGCTACGCCTTCGTCCGCACCTCCGGCTACCTGCCCGGACCGGAGGACGCGTACGTGTCGCTGGCGATGGTCAAGAAGTACAGCCTGCGCAAGGGCGACGTGGTCACCGGCGCCGTCCGGGCTCCGCGGGACGGCGAGACCAACACCACCGGCAAGCCGTCGAAGCTCAACCCGCTGATCAGGCTCGACACGGTCAACGGCGGCGACCCCGAGTCGGTCCGGAACCGGGTCGAGTTCGCCAAGCTGACGCCGCTCTACCCGCAGGACCGGCTCAAGATGGAGACGACGCCCAACAACCTGACGGGTCGGATCATCGACCTCGTCTGCCCGGTGGGCAAGGGGCAGCGCGGGTTGATCGTCTCGCCGTCCAAGGCCGGCAAGACGATGATCATGCAGTCCATCGCCAACGCCATCAGCCAGAACAACCCCGAGGTCCACCTCATGGTCGTCCTGGTCGACGAGCGTCCTGAAGAGGTCACCGACTTCCAGCGCGCCGTGCAGGGCGAGGTGATCGCCTCGACCTTCGACCGACCGGCCAGCGACCACACCACCGTCGCGGAGCTGGCGATCGAGCGGGCCAAGCGCCTGGTCGAGGTCGGCCGGGACGTCGTGGTGCTGCTCGACGGCATCACCCGGCTGGGTCGTGCGTACAACATCGCCGCCCCGGCCTCGGGCCGGATCTTGTCCGGTGGTGTGGACTCCGCAGCGCTCTACCCGCCGAAGAAGTTCTTCGGAGCGGCCCGCAACATCGAGGGTGGCGGCTCGCTGACCATCCTGGCCACGGCGCTGATCGAGACCGGCTCGAAGATGGACGAGGTGATCTTCGAGGAGTTCAAGGGCACCGGCAACATGGAGCTCCGGCTCCGCCGCGAGTTCTCCGAGAAGCGCATCTTCCCGGCCATCGACGTGGACGCCTCCAGCACCCGTCGCGAGGAGCTGCTGATGAGCCGCGAGGAGCTGGCCATCGTGTGGAAGCTGCGTCGGGTGATCGGCGGTCTGGACAACCTCCAGGGCCTCGAGATGCTGCTCGACCGGTTGCGCAAGACCGCCAGCAACGGCGAGTTCTTGATGGCCATCACCAAGAACATCCCGGCCTGATCACGGGTCGGGACTAAACGTAGGGGACCCACGGTTGGAGCATTTGTGACCGTGGGACTCCTGCGGCACACTGAACCGCAAGGTGTCCGGTTCACGTCGAAGACGCAACAAGCGTGACGACCCGGCGCACAGCAAAAGGAGATCCGATGAAGGCGAACATCCACCCCACCTACGTGGAGACCCAGGTCACCTGCACCTGCGGCAACACGTTCACGACCCGTAGCACCAACACCGACGGCATCATCCGTGCGGACGTCTGTTCGGCGTGCCACCCGTTCTACACCGGCAAGCAGAAGATCCTCGACACCGGTGGCCGCGTGGCCCGCTTCGAGAAGCGCTACGCCAAGATCGCGAAGTAACTCCCCGAGCGCCGGGAGCGGAGGTCCAACCTCGGCTCCCGGCGCTTCGCACGTCCCCGCCCGGCCGACTTGTCAGAACTGAGTTGTCCTCCAGGGCAACCCAGTTCTGACAAGTCGGGAGCGGGCCCATGTTCGAGACCGCGGAGCCTCTGCTGCGCGAGTTCGCCGCGCTCGAGATCGAGCTCGCCGATCCCGCCATCCACGCCGACGTCGCCCGCTCCCGCCGGGTCGGTCGGCGCTACGCGGAGCTGACACCCATCGTCAAGGGGATGGCGGAGTACCACCGGCTCAGCGACGACCTCGCGGCCGCGCACGAGCTGGCCGCCGACGACGCGGGCTTCGCCGCGGAGGCCGAGGTGCTGGAGGGCCAGCTGGTCCCGGTCGTGGAGCGGCTGACCAGGCTGCTCGCACCACGGGACCCCAACGACTCCGCCGACGCCCTGGTCGAGATCAAGTCCGGTGAGGGTGGCGAGGAGTCCGCGCTGTTCGCGGGCGACCTGCTCAAGATGTACACCCGCTACGCCGAGAGCCGCGGCTGGAAGGTCGAGGTCCTCGACGCCCAGGAGACCGATCTCGGCGGGTACCGCTCGGTCACCGCGGCCGTCAAGGCGCCCTCGATGGGGGAGCCGGACGCCATGCCGTACGGCGTGCTCAAGTTCGAGGGTGGCGTGCACCGGGTGCAGCGGGTGCCCGTGACGGAGTCCCAGGGCCGGGTGCACACCTCCGCCGCCGGGGTCCTGGTGATGCCGGAGGTCGAGGAGACCGAGGTCGAGATCGACGAGAACGACCTGCGGATCGACGTCTTCCGCTCGTCGGGCCCAGGTGGCCAGGGCGTCAACACCACCGACTCCGCCGTTCGCATCACCCACCTGCCCAGCGGCATCGTCGTCTCCTGCCAGAACGAGCGCTCCCAGCTGCAGAACCGCGAGCAGGGCATGCGCATGCTGCGTTCCCGCCTGATCGCGGCCGCGGACGAGCAGGCGGCCCAGGACGCGTCAGCGGCTCGTCGCAGCCAGGTTCGCACCGTCGACCGCTCCGAGCGGATCCGCACCTACAACTACGCCGAGAACCGGATCTCCGACCACCGGATCGGCTTCAAGGCCTACAACCTCGACTCGGTGCTGAACGGCGACATGGGTGCGGTGCTGACCGCGCTGCAGGAGGCCGACACTGCGGAGCGGCTGTCCCAGGTCGGCGAGCCGGTCGGGTGAGCCGGCCCGTACGACCGCTGCTCGCCCAGGCGGTCAGCGAGCTGCGTGACGCCGGCGTCGAGAGCCCGGAGCAGGACGCGCGGGTGCTGCTCAGCATGGTCTGCGAGATCGAACCGGCCCGGCTGCCCCTGCTGGACGGGGTCAGCGACCGCCAAGCCGAGCTGTTCGAGTCGATGGTGATCCTCCGCGCGGTGCGCACCCCGCTGCAGCACCTGACCGGTCGCGCCTACTTCCGTCACGTCGAGCTGGCGGTCGGACCAGGAGTCTTCGTCCCGCGACCGGAGACGGAGGTGATGACCGGCTGGGCCATCGAGCAGCTACGACCCATGGCGCTGAGGATGCAGCGACCGCTGGTCGTGGAGCTCTGCACCGGCTCCGGCGCCATCGCCAAGGCCCTGTACGACGAGCTCCCGCGGCGGGTGCAGGTGCACGCCGTCGAGCTGAGCGAGGACGCGGCCGCCTGGGCCCTGCGCAACCTGCGCGACACCACCGTCGAGGTGCATGTCGGCGACATGGCTGACGCGCTGCCGCAGGCGAACGGGCTGGTCGACCTGGTGATCGCCAACCCGCCGTACATCCCGATGGAGGCGTTCGAGTCGGTGGCCCCGGAGGTGCGCGACCACGACCCGGCGCTGGCCCTGTTCTCCGGCGCGGACGGTCTGGACGCCATTCGGGTGCTGGTCCGCACGGCGACTCGGCTGCTCAAGCCGGGCGGGATGCTCTGCTTCGAGCACGCCGACCTCCAGGGCGAGTCGGCGCCGGCCGTGGTCACTGCCACCGGTGACTTCAGCGCCGTCCGCGACCACGTCGACCTCACCGGCCGCCCCCGGTTCGTCACGGCCGTGCGCCGGCCGGCGGCGCGGGCGTGAGCGGCCGGCCGGCCGGCACTCCTCTGGCAGGATGGACGGCGTGAGCGAGGCCCCGGAGAACGACCGCGAGGACGACCAGCTGGTGGGTTTCGCCGACCCCGAGCAGGTGTACACCGGTGAGGACTTCGGCACCGACGAGGGCGGAGCGGAGTACCAGCGGTTCGACTGCACGACCGACGCTGCGGCCCGGGCTGCGGGGATCGAGGCGGCCCGGGCGGCCGTCGAGCGGGGGCAGTGCGTCGTGCTGCCCACCGACACCGTCTACGGCATCGCAGCCGACGCCTTCGACGGGACCGCGGTCCAGGGCCTGCTCGACGCCAAGCAGCGTGGTCGCGACATGCCGCCACCGGTGCTGATCGCCGACGCCAGCTTGATCCGTGCCCTCGCCAGCGACGTGCCCGAGCAGGCGAAAGAGCTGGTGGCGCGGCACTGGCCTGGCCCGCTGACCGTGATCTGCACCATCCAACCGAGCCTGCGGATGGATCTCGGGGAGACCGGCGGCACCATCGCGCTCCGGGTGCCCGACCACGAGCTGACCCGCGAGGTGCTGCGCGGGATCGGACCGATGGCGGTGAGCAGCGCCAACCTCAGTGGACGGCCGGCAGCGCTGACGTGCGACGAGGCCGTCGACCAGCTCGGAGAGTCGGTCAGCGTCTACCTGGACGGCGGCGAGCTCTCCGCCACAGCAGGAAAGCCCTCCACCATCGTCGACTTCAGCCGGCACGACCGCGGTGAGGTGCTGCGCCACGGTGCACTCGACGTCGCGCTGCTGCGCGAGACCCTGCCCGACCTGGTCGACCTGGTCGAAGCGGACCCCGAGGTGCCCGAGCCCGAGACCCCCGGGCCTGAGACTCCCGAGCCTGAGACCCCCGAGCCTGAGACCCCCGAGCCGGTCCGTTCGGGGTCGACGGCGCTGACCGACGACGCAGCAGGGCGCACGGAGGACTGAGTGCGCGAGTACCTGCTGGTCCTGCTGGTGGCGGCGTCGGTCACCTACGTCAGCAGCGGACTATGCCGCAGGATGGCGCTGCGGATGGGCGCTCTGGCCAAGGTCCGCGACCGGGACGTCCACACGATCGAGATGCCGTACTTCGGCGGCGTGGCCATGCTCGCCGGCGTCGCCGCCGCGGTACTGCTCGCCTGGCGCCTCCCCTTCCTCGGCAACGCGCCGCTCCTGGAGGACGACTCACGCGGCGTGCTGGTGGCGGCTCTGGTGATCTGCGTGGTGGGGGTGATGGACGACCTCTACGACCTGTCCGCGCTGACCAAGTTCGCCGGCCAGGTCCTCGCGGCCGGCCTCGCGGTGGTGTTCGGGGTCAAGATGCTCTGGATTCCGCTGCCCGGGGAGATCATCTCGCTGGACAACTCCGCCTCGGTCGCCATCACCGTCTTCTTCATCGTCCTCTGCTCCAACGCCGTCAACTTCGTCGACGGCCTGGACGGGCTGGCCACCGGCGTCGTCGGGATCGGGGCGCTGGCCTTCTTCGCCTACTCCTACGTGCTCACCGTCGAGGGCGGCTTCGACCGGGCCACCACGGCCAGCCTGATCACCGTCGCGATCGCCGGCGCCTGCCTGGGTTTCCTGCCGCACAACTTCTTCCCCGCCCGGATGTTCATGGGCGACTCCGGCGCCATGCTGCTGGGGCTGCTGCTGGCCACCTCCACCATCAGCCTCACCGGCCAGATCGACACCTCGCAGCTGCAGGACCCCGGACGCGGGCTGATCCCGGCCGTCCTGCCGCTGGTGCTGCCGCTGGCCATCCTCGCGCTGCCGTTCCTCGACCTCGTGCTTGCCTTCGTCCGCCGCACCTACGCCGGCCGATGGTGGTTCGTGGCCGACAAGCAGCACCTGCACCACCGGCTGCTCGAGCGCGGCCACAGCCAGCGGCGGGCCGTGCTGCTGATGTACATCTGGTCGGCGCTGGTCTCGTTCGGTGTCATCGTGCTGGGCATCGTCCGCGGTGACGCCCAGTGGACCGTGGTGGCGGTCGTCGTCGTGCTGGCCGTCGTGCTGCTGCTGGTCACCCTCGGTCGACCGGTGCCCGCCCGGGTCCCCGTCAGGCGCAGCGAGCTGCCCTGAGCGGGCGTGCAGGCGCGATCGCGGTCGGCGTGCCGGGGGCGCCTTCCCCCCTGAGGCGGTGCTAGGGTTCACAGACCTTCACGTCCCGCCCGGACCCCGGAGCAGGTGACCTGGCCCACCCGACCGATCACGAACAGGACGCGCACCCCGATGACCGTGGAAAGCCGCCCCGAGCGCGCAGTGATGCCCGCCGAGGGTCCCAGCGTCCATGTCCGGCGAGCGCGCAAGCTGCTCCTCGGCGGTGCCGTGGGCGGCGTGGCCACCGCGGTCCTGTCCCTGGTCGGGTTCGGCATCGGTTACGGCACGGCGGGGGTTGTCTCTGCCGCCCTGGCCGCGGCGATGGTGCTCTTCTTCTACGGTCTCGGCCAGTACGTCATGGTGCTCTTCGCCGACGCCGGGGCCCGGTTGCTGCTCAGCGTCGCGCTGTGCAGCTACACCACCCGCGTGCTGTTCCTCGGACTGGTGCTGCTGGGCTACCAACGTCACGCCGCTGCCTTCTCCGCGCTGATCCCGACCGTGGTCTTCTTGACCACCGTCGCGGTTGTGGTGGGGTGGCTGGTGGCTGAGGTGTGGGTTTTCGCCAAGCTGCGGATCGGCGTCTACGACGCCGAGTACGTGGCCCCGTCCGGAGCGGATGACGCTGCGTGAGCGGGCCGGGCAGGACTGCTAGCGTGAGCAGGACCATGGACCAGAGTCGGGAACCGGAGACGGCTGAGCCTTCTGGTGCGGCCCGTTCGGCCGAGATGAACCAGGGGATGCGGGTGCTGTCGTACCTGATCGCCGGGATCGGTCTCTACGGCGCTGTCGGCTGGGCCGGCGACCACTGGCTCGGCACGCGGTTCCTGCTGCCGGTCGGCCTCGTAGTCGGGGCAGCACTGGCGATGTACATGGTCATTAAGCGCTTCGGGTCCGAGGCGCCGGCGGAGAGTTACGCCAACCGGACGAGCGAGAAGGGGAGATCGTGAGCGGCTTGACCGGCCTGATCCCGATGGAGGGCTACGAGCCGCCGAGCACGGAGAGCTTCACGTTCCCGCCGCTCTTCGACGGCCTGCCGTGGTTTGACCGCTACTTGTTGCAGGCGCTGGTGGGCTTCGGTCTCGTGCTGGTGTTCTGGTTGGTGATGGCCCGTAAGCGGGCGCTGGTGCCGAGCAAGGGCCAGTTCATCGGCGAGTCCGCCTACATGTTCCTGCGCAACTCCGTCGGTCGCGACATGATCGGTCACGACTTCCGCAAGTACCTGCCGTTCCTGATCGCCCTGTTCTCCTTCATCCTGGTGAACAACCTGTGGGGCATCTTCCCGCTGACGCTGCTGCCCACCGCCTCGCACGTGGGCTGGGCCTATGGTCTGACCGCGATGGTGTGGCTGCTCTACAACGCGATCGGCATCCGCAAGTTCGGCTTCGGTGGCTACCTCAAGCACGCCACCGTTCCCTCGGGTGTGCCGAAGGCCATGCTGATCCTGGTCATCCCGCTGGAGTTCCTCTCCAACATCCTGGTCCGCCCGCTGACGCTGTCGCTGCGGCTCTTCGCCAACATGTTCGCCGGTCACCTCCTGGTCCTGGTGTTCGTCCTCGGCGGTGAGTACCTGGTGCTGCACAGCGAGCCGTTGATCAACAAGGTGGCCGGGGTCGCGTCGTGGATCTTCAGCATGGCGATCTTCGGCCTGGAACTGTTCGTCCAGATCTTGCAGGCCTACATCTTCACCGTCCTCACTGCCCAGTACATCTCCTCGGCGACCGCCGAAGAGCACTGATCCACATCAGATCCGCAGCTCTGCGGGACACGAAAGGAACCACCAGATGACTCCCATGGAGCTCGTCGGCTCGCTCGGTATCGTCGGCTACGGCCTCGGGGCCATCGGCCCGGGTATCGGCGTCGGCCTCATTTTCGCCGCCGTGATCAACGGCACCGCCCGTCAGCCGGAGGCTCGCGGCGCGATGCTCAGCACCGCGTTCATCGGCTTCGCCCTGACCGAGGCGCTGGCCATCATCGGCATCGCCCTCGCCTTCGTCTTCGGGTTCGTCGGACAGCCGTGATCCCGATGGCGGAGAACCCGCTGCTGCCTGCGCTGCCGGAGGTCATCGCGGCGGTGGTGTTCGTGGGCATCCTCACCTACATCATCACCAAGTACGTGGTCCCGCAGTTCGAGGCCACGTACGCCGCCCGGACCGAGGCGATCCAGGGCGGCATCGAGAAGGCCGAACGTGCTCAGGAGGCGGCGGCTGCTGCTCTCCAGCAGTACACCGACCAGCTGGCCGAGGCCCGGACCGAGGCGGCGCGCATCCGCGAGGACGCCAAGACCCAGGGCTCGCAGATCCTCGCCGAGATGCGGGAGCAGGCGCAGAGTGAAGCCACCCGGATCCGTGAGTCGGCCCAGGCCCAGCTCGAGGCCGAGCGCGCTCAGGTCCTGATCTCGCTGCGTAGCGAGGTCGGCGGTCTGGCCACCACGCTGGCCGGCCGGATCGTCGGGGAGTCCCTCGATGACGACGAGCGGGCGCGGCGTACGGTCGACCGCTTCCTGGCCGACCTGGAGGCGTCGTCCCTCGAGGGGTCGGCGGACAGCCAGCCAGCAGGGCGGCCATGAGCGCAGGCAGCGACGCCCGGCTGGAGGCGCTGGACGAGGTGCTGGACAGCGGCGTGGCGAGTGCGCGCAGCACTGACGCCGGCGTCATGGAGACCCTGGCAGCGGTCGTCACGCGGGCACCGAGCGCGGCTGACGTGACGGCACTGCCGGGTGACTTGTTCGGGGTGGTCGACGCGCTCGACTCCTCCGTCACCCTGCGCCGAGCACTGACCGACCCTGGCACGTCCGAGCAGGGGCGCCAGCAGCTGGTGCACGGTCTCTTGGACGGCCGGGTCTCCAAGATGGCCGTGCAGGTCGTCGCCGAGGCCGTCACGATGCGCTGGGGCGGTGGCCGTGCGCTGTCCGCCGCGTTGGAGCGTCAGGCCGTCCGCGCCCAGCTCCTCCTCGCCGACCGCGAGGGCCTTCTGGAGGAGACCGAGGACGAGCTCTTCCGCTTCGCCCGGGTCGTCGAGTCCACTCCCGAGGTGCGGGACGCGCTGAGCGACCGCGGGATCGACCTTGCCGGTCGACGGCAGCTCGTCGCCGACCTGCTGCAGGACCGCGCGAACAGCTCCACGATCGCCCTGGCCTCGCGGGCCGTGGCCGCTCGGGAGCGCACGTTCGCGCACACGATCGAAGGGTTCGTGGCGCTCGCTGCGGCCCAGAAGAACCGCATCGTGGCCACCGTCCGGGTGGCTCAGCCGCTGTCGGGCGACCAGCGGTCCCGGCTGCAGGCCGCACTGCAGCGCCAGGTCGGCCGCCAGGTCGCCCTGCAGGAGGTCCTCGATCCCGACGTCCTCGGCGGAGTCCGGGTCGAGCTCGGCGACGAGGTCATCGAGGGCACGGTCGCCGGCCGGCTCGAGTCGGCTCGCCGGCTCTTCGGCTGACGCCGGCCAGACCAGACACGACCAACAGCACACGTAACCGAACGCACTTCAGATACGAGAGCAGGCACAGCGATGGCAGAACTGACGATCCGCCCCGAGGAGATCCGGGAAGCGCTGGACCGCTTCGTCCAGAACTACACCCCGGAGACCTCGAGCCGGGAAGAGGTCGGCACGGTGGTCACCTCCGGTGACGGCATCGCGCGCGTCGAGGGCCTGCCGTCGGCGATGGCGAATGAGCTGCTGGAGTTCGAGAACGGCACCCAGGGCATCGCGCTGAACCTCGACGTCCGCGAGATCGGCGTCGTCGTCCTCGGTGACTCCGAGGGCATCGAGGAGGGCCAGACGGTCCGTCGGACCGGCGACATCCTCGGTGTTCCGGTCGGTGACGGCTACCTGGGCCGCACGGTCAACGCGATGGGCATCCCCATCGACGGTCTGGGTGCCATCGAGGGCAGCACCGAGCGCCGCGCGCTCGAGCTGCAGGCCGCCGGTGTGATGGACCGCCAGGAGGTCCGGCAGCCGCTGCAGACCGGCATCAAGGCGATTGACGCGATGATCCCGATCGGTCGCGGCCAGCGCCAGCTGATCATCGGTGACCGCAAGACCGGGAAGTCCGCCATCGCCTTGGACACGATCATCAACCAGAAGGCGAACTGGGACTCCGGTGACCCGGAGCTTCAGGTGCGCTGCATCTACGTGGCGATCGGCCAGAAGGGCTCGACCGTCGCGGGCATCCGCGGTGCGCTCGAGGAGGCCGGGGCCCTGCCGTACACGACGATCGTGCACGCGCCGGCCTCTGACCCGGCGGGCTTCAAGTACGTGGCCCCGTACACCGGCTCGGCCATCGGCCAACACTGGATGTACCAGGGCAAGCACGTCCTGATCGTCTTCGACGACCTGACCAAGCACGCCGAGGCGTACCGCGCCATGTCGCTGCTGCTGCGTCGGCCCCCGGGCCGTGAGGCCTACCCCGGCGACGTCTTCTACCTGCACTCGCGGCTGCTCGAGCGCTGCGCCAAGCTCTCCAAGGACCTCGGTGGCGGCTCGATGACCGGACTGCCGATCATCGAGACGAAGGCCAACGACGTGTCGGCCTTCATCCCGACCAACGTCATCTCGATCACCGACGGGCAGATCTTCCTGCAGTCAGACCTCTTCAACGCCAACCAGCGTCCCGCCATCGACGTCGGCGTCTCGGTGTCCCGAGTCGGCGGCGCCGCGCAGATCAAAGCCATGAAGAACGTCTCGGGCTCGCTCAAGATCAATCTGGCCCAGTACCGCGACATGCAGGCGTTCGCGATGTTCGCCTCCGACCTGGACCCGACCTCGCGCCGGCAGCTGGACCGCGGCGCCAAGCTGGTCGAGCTGCTCAAGCAGCCGCAGTACAGCCCGTACCCGATCGAGGAGCAGGTCGTCAGCGTCTGGTCCGGCATCAACGGCCAGTTCGACGACGTCCCGACCAACGACGTGCTGCGCTTCGAGACTGAGCTGCTGGAGCACCTGCGCCGCAACGGGTCGGTGCTGCAGAACATCCGGGAGACCAAGGTCTTCGACGGCGACACGGAGTCGGCGCTGACGCAGGAGATCAGCCGGTTCAAGCAGAGCTTCCAGACCTCTGACGGCAAGCTGCTGGCCGGACGCGAAGAGCACCAGTCGATGGACTCCAATGAGGTCGACCAGGAGCAGATCGTCAAGCAGAAGCGGAGCTGACGAATGCCCGCCAGTCCCTACGAGCGGAGCGATTAGATGCCAGCAAGTCTCAGAGAGCTGCGGTCGCGCAAGAACTCCGTCGCGACGACGAAGAAGATCACCCGCGCGATGGAGCTGATCGCTGCGTCGCGGATCATCAAGGCCCAGCAGCGGGCTCGTGAGGCGGCGCCGTTCTCGCGCGAGCTGACCCGGGCCGTCTCAGCTGTGGCGACGTTCTCCAACGTGGACCACCCCCTGACCACCGAGGCGGAGAACCCGACCCGCGCGGCAGTGCTGCTGATCACCTCCGACCGCGGCCTGGCTGGGGCGTACTCCTCGTCGGTGCTCAAGGCGGGGGAGCAGCTGACCCAGCTGCTGCACGACGAGGGCAAGACGGTGCTGCCGTTCCTCACCGGCCGCAAGGCGATCGCCTTCTACCAGTTCCGCCGCCGCGAGGTCACGGCCAAGTGGGAGGGCTTCTCCGACGCGCCGAGCTACGCTGACGCCCGCGAGATCGCCGACGCCTTGATCACCGCGTTCCGAACGCCGACCGAGGAGGGCGGGGTGGATGAAATCCATGTCGTCTACACCCGCTTCGTCTCGATGCTGACCCAGACGCCGGAGGTCATCCGACTGCTGCCGCTGGAGGTCGTCGAGGGTGAGGAGACTCCCGAGCCCGACGAGCTGCTACCGCTGTACGAGTTCGAGCCGAACGCCGAGACGGTGCTGGACGAGCTGCTGCCCCTCTACGTCGCCAGCCGGATTCAGTACTGCCTGCTGCAGGCAGCCGCCTCCGAGCTCGCCGCGCGGCAGAAGGCCATGAAGTCCGCGACGGACAACGCCCAGTCGTTGATCGAATCCCTGAGCAGACAGGCCAACCAGGCCCGGCAGGCCGAGATCACCCAAGAAATCAGCGAGATCGTCAGCGGTGCCAGTGCGCTCGCCGACGCAGGAGCCTCTAGTGAGTGAGGGAACCATGTCCACTGTCCTTTCCGACCACACCGGCGCCCCCGACCGTTCGGGCGCCCAGCACTCCTCGGGCGGCATCGGTCGCGTCGCCCGCGTGATCGGCCCGGTCGTCGACGTGGAGTTCCCCGTCGACACGATGCCGGACCTCGAGAACGCCGTCCGCGTGGACACCACCATCCAGGGCGTCACGACGACCATGACCATGGAGGTGGCGCTGCACATCGGCGACAACATGGTCCGCTGCATCGCGCTCAAGCCGACCGACGGCATGCAGCGTGGCGCTGAGGTGCGCGACACCGGCGCGCCCATCTCGGTGCCGGTCGGCGACATCACCAAGGGCCACGTCTGGAACGTGACCGGCGACGTCCTCGACGTCGACCCGTCCACCATCGAGATCACCGAGCGCTGGCCGATCCACCGCCAGCCGCCGAAGTTCGACGCTCTCGAGTCCAAGACCGAGATGCTGGAGACCGGCATCAAGGTGCTGGACCTGCTGACGCCCTACGTGCAGGGCGGCAAGATCGGCCTCTTCGGCGGTGCCGGCGTGGGTAAGACTGTCATGATCCAGGAGATGATCTACCGGATCGCCCACAACTTCGGTGGCACTTCGGTGTTCGCCGGGGTGGGGGAGCGGACCCGCGAGGGCAACGACCTGATCAACGAGATGGAAGAGGCCGGCGTCTTCAAGGACACCGCCCTCGTCTTCGGCCAGATGGACGAGCCGCCGGGGACGCGGCTGCGGGTCGCCCTGTCGGCGCTGACCATGGCCGAGTACTTCCGCGACGTCCAGAACCAGGACGTGCTGCTCTTCATCGACAACATCTTCCGGTTCACCCAGGCCGGCTCGGAGGTCTCCACCCTGCTCGGCCGGATGCCGTCCGCGGTGGGCTACCAGCCCAACCTGGCCGACGAGATGGGCCAGCTGCAGGAGCGGATCACCTCCACCAGGGGGCACTCGATCACCTCGATGCAGGCGATCTACGTGCCGGCCGACGACTACACCGACCCGGCGCCGGCCACGACCTTCGCGCACCTGGACGCCACCACCGAGCTCTCGCGTGACATCGCGTCGCGTGGTCTCTACCCGGCCGTGGACCCGCTGACCTCGACCTCGCGCATCATGGACCCGCAGTACATCGGTCAGACCCACTACGACGTCGCCACCGAGGTCAAGGGGATCCTGCAGCGAAACAAGGAGCTCCAGGACATCATCGCGATCCTCGGCGTCGACGAGCTGTCCGAGGAGGACAAGATCGTCGTCAACCGGGCCCGGCGGATTCAGCAGTTCCTCAGCCAGAACACCTACATGGCCGAGAAGTTCACCAACATCGAGGGCTCGACCGTCCCGCTCACCCAGACCATCGAGGCGTTCCAGATGATCTGCCGCGGCGACGTCGACCACATTGCCGAGCAGGCGTTCTTCAACGTCGGCGGTATGGACATGGTCGAAGAGCGCTGGGCCCAGCTGCAGAAGGAGCAGTGAGGCCGGTGTCGAATCTGAGCCGAGGCCGACATGGCTGAGCCGATGCAGGTGGAGGTGGTCTCGGCCGACCGGGTGGTGTGGTCCGGGCAGGCCACCAACATCATCGCGAAGACGGTGGACGGTGAGATCGGCATCCTGGCCGGGCACTCCCCGGTGCTGGGGGTGCTCCAGCCGAGCGCCGTCGTGATCTTCTGCGAGAACGGGCTTCGCGAGGTCGTGGCCGTGGACGGCGGGTTCATCTCCGTTGCCCAGGGCCGGGTCTCGATCCTCAGCGAGTACGCCCGGCTGGCCAGCGAGGTCACCGTGCGCGATGCCGAGCACCAGCTCACGGAGGCGCAGCAGCGGCTCGACAGCGGCGACTTCACCGACGCGGACAAGCAGCAGTTCGACCGGGCCACGGCTCAACTTCGTGCCGCGGAGAAAGCACAGTAGGGTCGCTGCTACGCGGCGTGACGCCCGGTTGCCGCGGAACTGGGTGGGGTGCAGGGGGGCCGATGTTGCAGGGAGCACTGGGGATCGTCGAGCTGGTCGCTGCGCTCGTCGTGCTGGCAGTCCTGCTCCTGTTGCTGCTGGCGGCGCGCCGTCGCTGGCTCTCGCGCCAGGGCGGCACCTTCGAGTGCAGCCTGAGGCTCGACCCCGCCCGGCCCGGCACCGGCTGGGTCCTGGGTGTCGCCCGGTACCACGACGGGCTGCTGCAGTGGTTCCGCTTCTTCTCCTACGACTGGCGCCCCCGCAAGGAATTCGTCCGGTCGGGCGTCCGAGTCCTGGAGAGCCGAGACCCTACGGCGCTCGAGGCGGTGTCGCTCTACGCGGAGCAGCGCGTCGTGCGCTTCGAGGTGCTGGGGGCCGATGACGCCACCGAGCAGTGGGACCTGGCCATGAGCCCGGGCTCGGTGACCGGTCTGCTGAGCTGGCTCGAGGCCGCGCCTCCCGGACTCAACCGGCTGCCCTGAGACACCGCGCCAGCACCGCAGGAGCGCTCCGGGCGTCAGCTCGGGTCACCACGACAGCGAGAGGTCGACGGGCTTCAACCGCCCCCGGCAGCCTGCACCGAGAGCAGCTGGGTGGCCAGGCCGTCCATCAGCTGCTGGTCGGCTGTGTTGTCGTAGGGGGCCGTGCCGTAGTCGTAGCGGTACTGCCAGCTCACGGTGTTGGAGAGCCGCAGCAGGTGGACGACGTAGCGGCCCTGGCTGGCCGCCCGCTCGAGGCGGTAGGCGAACTGGTCCGGCGTGTGCCGTCCCGCGACCACGGCGACGTCGTGCAACGTCCCTCCCGACTCCGGGAGCCGTCGATCCGAGCTGGACGATGCCTGGAAGGTGACCCCCCCGTCCGTCCCGGCACAGTCGGGCCGGGCGTCGACGACCTGCCGGTACGCCGCCAACGCCAAGGCGTCGTCGGGGTAGCGGACGGTGAACAGCGAGATGCTGGCCGTACCGTCGTTGAGCCAGTAGGTGGACACCCCGTCGATGGCTCCGGCCGGCCAGCGGTTGCCCACGGTCGTGTCGAAGAGCGCCGCGCAGGCCGCCGGGGTGAAGGCCAGCGGCGGCTCGTCGAGCTTGGAGGCGTCGATGGTGGAGACGTCGTTCGTCCCGTCCCCGCGGACCATGCCGGTGTAGGCCCCCTGGAGCTGTTCGAGCGTGAAGTCCGGCGGCGGCCGCAGCCGCTGCCAGACCATGACGCCGGCCACCGCGAGCAGCGCGAGCACCACGACGAGGACCAGGCCGAGGAGCAGCTTGCGGTTGACCGGCCGGGGCGCGAAGGCGAGGACGTCGGACTGCTCCTCGACCTCCGCCGTCGCCATGCACGCAGACTAGTGCTCAGGACAAGTCGTCGTCGGGACTCACGGGCCGCCGCCGGTGGCGGCCGGACTCGAAGTCTTCGCGGCTCAGCTGGTTCCGTTGGCCGCCGGGCACCCACAGCACGTCACCCTCGCGGCCGTTCACGACCCGGATCAGGATGAACAGCAGGTCCGAGAGCCGGTTCAGGTAGGTGACGGCGAGCGAGTTGATCCCACCAGGGCCCTCGTCCTCGGTCAGCGACTCGGTGCCGTACAGCTCGACCGAGGCCCACGCCGCACGCTCGGCCCGCCGGGCCACGGTCCGGGCGACGTGCAGCTGCGCTGCCGCCATCGACCCTCCGGGCAAGATGAAGGAGGTCAGCGCCGGTAGCGGGTCGGAGTACGTGTCGCACCAGCTCTCCAGCCGGTCGATGTAGTCCTGGGTGATCCGCAGTGGTTCCCACCGTGGTTCGGGCCGCAGCGGGTTGGACAGGTCTGCCCCGAGGTCGAACATCTCGTTCTGCAGGGTGCGCAGCAGGGTGGCCACCGACTCCGGCAGCTGGTTGGTGGCCAGGGCCACGCCGATGGCGGAGTTGGCCTCGTCGACGTCGCCGTAGGCCTCCAGCCGGGGGTCGGTCTTGGGAACGAGGGACATGTCCGACAGCCGGGTGGAGCCGCCGTCGCCCGTCCGGGTGTAGATGCGGGTGAGGCGAACCATGGACCCACCCTACGCACCGCTGCGCGGCTTCTGTGCCCGCCGAGGTCGTGTGCCAGGCTTGACGGGTGCTCCGACCCCCCGCTACCGCCCGTCCCTCTGCCGCCCGGGTGGCGGTGGCCGTGGCGGCCGCCCTCGGCCTGTCGGCGTGCGGCCAGACCACGACCCCGGCCCCCAGCCCGGCGCCGTCGTCGTCGGCTCCGACCCGCTCCGCCGGGTCACCGACCGCGGCGGGAGCCACCACCAGCTGCGACTACCCGGCGGCGGGCGAGGCCGCCAAGCCCGCGACCCCACCGCCGACCCGCGACGTCGCGACGACGGGCACCGTCGCCTACACGTTGGCTCTGACCGGCGGAAAGGTGACGATCACCATGGACCGGTCGAAGGCGCCCTGCACGGTGAACTCGTTCGCGTCGCTGGCCGACCAGGGCTACTTCAACGGCACCCGCTGTCACCGCCTGGCTGACAGTGGCATCTTCGTCCTGCAGTGCGGCGACCCCTCCGCCACGGGGTCCGGCGGGCCGGGATACTCCTTCGCAGACGAGACGACGGGCCAGGACACCTACACCTCGGGCAAGGTCGCCATGGCCAACGCAGGACCCGACACCAACGGCTCGCAGTTCTTCCTGATCTGGTCCGACTCGACCGCGCTCGACCGGATGCCCAACTACACCGTGTTCGCCAGCATGGACACCGCCTCGCGCGACGTGGTGGCGCAGATGGCGGGCGAGGGCCAGGACGGCAGCAACCCCGACGGCACCGGCCGGCCGAACAACCCCAGCGAGATCAGCACCGTCACCCGGACCAGGGGCTGAGCGCGTGCCGGCGCACCGGCTCAGTCGTTCGGTCCCTCGTAGGGGCGGTGCCGCTTCGGCTTGAGGTTGAGCAGGTAGTAGAGCAGCATCAGCAGGCCGACGGCGAAGAAGCCGCCCAGCAGGTCTGCGGCGATGCCGGAGCTCTGGGGCGGGTAGACCGGCTGCGGGGTGGCCGTGGCGTCGAGCGGCACCAGCAGTGGCACCCCGTCGATGAGAAACCCGACGACGTGGGCCATCAGGGCCATGGTTCGGCTCCTCGTTCTCGGCGTTGCTGCGGTTCGGTGCCGGGCTTCGTCGCCGTGGCCAGGGTTCGGACTCTAATCCTCCCCATGAGTTCCGCCGCCCCCGGACCGCTGGATGCGTCGGCCTCGGGCGCAGCAGACGCTCAGAGACCGAGGAAACGGCGCAGCACGCCGGTGAAGACCGCGGGCTGCTCGGCGTGCACCCAGTGGCCGGCGTCCTTGACCGTCACCGTCTGGACGCGGGGGAACAGCGCGCGCATCGCGGGAGCGTGCTCGGGCCGGATGTAGTCCGAGCGGCCTCCCGCCAGCCAGAGCACCGGCCCCGTGTACGGCTCGGCCCGGTACGGCGGGACGGTCAGGTCGGGCCAGCCCGCCACCAGGGGCAGCTCGTCGCCCAGCAGCCGCAGGTTCATCTGCCAGCGCCAGCCCGTCGGTTCCCGACGAAGGTTCTGCAGCAGGAAGCTGCGGACCACCGGGTCGGGTGCGTAGGGCTGCAGGGCGGCGTCCGCGCTGGCCCGGTTCTTCAGCGTGGTCACCTCGACCGCCCGCATCCCGTCGACGTAGGTGCCGAAGCTGCTCATCGCCGCAGTGACGACCGGGGACACGTCGACCACCCCGAGCCGGTCGACCAGCGTGCGGTGCAGCAGCGCGAGGGTCATGGCCACCTTGCCGCCCATCGAGTGGCCGACCACCGCGTACGGTTCACCACCACCCTCGTCCTCGAGGTGCGCAGCCACGCGGGCCGCCATCTCCGGGTAGGAGAACGACGCCGACCAGGGGGAGCGGCCGTGGTCGGGCAGGTCCAGCAGCGTGACCCGCGCACCCGCGGCCAGCTCGCGGGCGACCGAGGTGAAGTTCTTGCCCTGCCCGAAGAGCCCGTGCAGCAGCACGAGCCGGGGTCCACGCTCGCCGAGCTGGGTGGCGTTCAGGTCTGCGGTCATGGCCGTCGCTGCCAGCAGGAGGTGTGCCAGTGCCGGCGCTCGTCCAGCCCGCTGGCCGAGGACCAGGACGGCTCCGCCGGCCAGACGACGACGTGCGGGGTGCCGGCGGCCACCACTTGGTCGCACCCGGGGCAGCGGTACGCCTTGACCGCCGACGCTCCGGGGATGCTGCGGACGAGCCAGCGGCCGTCCTGCTTGGTCGAGGCGGAGGCGTGCCCGGAGCCGAGCGGCCGGGCCGGCCGGGTGTGCTTGCTCGGCCGGCCCTGCTTGCCCGCTCGGGAGGACCTGCTGGGGGGACGCGCCATCAGTGGTCGGCGCGGCGCAGCACGTGCAGCGCGAGGTCCGGGTCCTCGGCGGCGGCGAGCTGCTCGAGCAGCCGCGCGGGCCGGTAGCCAGGCTCGGCCGTCTCGGCGAAGACCTGCCGCTGGACTTCGAGCGCGCGTTCGGGTCCCAGCGCCGCCAGCTGGTCGAAGGGCAGCGGCATCCGGCAACCGAGCGACATGCCCGTGTCCACGGTCGCGGCGCTGGCGTAGCGCACCCCGACCATGGTGAGCGCGTCGTTGAGGTAGGGCACCAGCAGCGCCTCCGGCAGCTCACCCGTCCGGGAGGCCGGCGGCGGCGGCACGACACCGGGCGCCTCGGTAGCGGTCGTCCCCTCGTAGCTGTAGATGCCGCGGCCCGACTTGCGGCCGAGCAGGCCGGCCTCGACCAGCGAGGTGAGCAGCGGCGTCGGCAGGAAGCGGCGCTCGCCGAACTGGCTGTACATCCGCTGCAGCACGTTGACGGTCACGTCGAGCCCGACCAGGTCGAGCAGCGCAAGCGGACCCATCGGCATCCCAGCCCCCAGCAGCGCCGCGTCGATCTCCTCGCGAGTGGCGTAGCCGCGCTCGTACCAGGTGGCCGCGGAGTTCAGGTAGCCGATCAGCAGTCCGTTGACCACGAAGCCGGCGCGGTCGCCGCAGGCGATGGTGGTCTTGCCCAGCCCGACCAGCACCTTGCGGACGCGATCCAGGGTGGCGGGGGAGGTCAGCACGGTCGAGATCACCTCGACCAGGGGCTGCACCGGCGCCGGATTGAAGAAGTGGACGCCGACGACGCGGCTCGGATCCGACGTCGAGGCGGCCAGCGCCGTCACCGACAGCGACGAGGTGTTGGTGGCCAGCACGGCGTCAGGACCGACCACGGCGTCCAGTCGGGCGAAGACGCTGCGCTTGAGCTCGGGCAGCTCGGGGACCGCCTCGACCACCAGCTCGCAGCCGGCCAGGGCGTCGATGCTGGTCTCGTAGGCGATCCGCCCGCGGACTGCGGCTCCTTCTCCTTCGACCAGCTTGCCGCGCGACTCCGCGTGCGCCGTGGAGGCCTCGATGCGTCCCTCGGCCCGGGCCAGCGCGTCGGGCTGCTCCTCGATGCCGGTCACCGACCAGCCACCACGGGCGAGCACCTCGGCGATCCCGGCACCCATCGTGCCGAGCCCGACCACGCCGGCCCGGCGACCTCCTCCGTCAGTGCTCTCCACCACAGCGGAAGTCTGCCACGCGCCCTCGGCGTCCTCGGGCGGAGCCACGGACCGGTAGGTTGACCCGGTGCGTCTGGTGGTGGCTCGTTGTCAGGTCGACTACGCCGGTCGGCTGACCGCTCATCTGCCGATGGCGACCCGGCTGATCCTGGTGAAGGCGGACGGGTCGGTCTCGGTGCATGCCGATGACCGGGCGTACAAGCCGCTGAACTGGATGAGTCCGCCCTGCACGCTGGTCGAGCTCACCGAGCCTGCTGCGGCGAACGACTCGACTGCGAGCGTGAAGCCGCTGACCGCCCGCTGGGAGGTCCGGGGCCGTGACGGCGACACCCTGCAGATCTCGATCGCCGAGGTGCTGCACGACTCCTCCCACGAGCTCGGCGTCGACCCCGGGCTGCAGAAGGACGGGGTCGAGGCCCATCTGCAGCTTCTGCTCGCCGAGCACCCCGAGACCTTCGGGTCGGGCTGGTCGCTGGTCCGCCGGGAGCACATGACGCCGATCGGTCCGGTCGACCTGCTCTGCCGCGACGGCGGCGGCAGCTACGTCGCCGTCGAGATCAAGCGCCGCGGTGAGATCGACGGGGTCGAGCAGCTCACCCGCTACCTCGAGCTGATGCGCCGCGACCCGCTGCTGGGAGAGGTCCGAGGCGTCTTCGCCGCCCAGCAGATCAAGCCGCAGGCCCGGGTGCTGGCCGTGGACCGCGGCATCACGTGCGTGACCGTCGACTACGACCTGCTGCGCGGGATGGACGACCCGACGACGCGCCTGTTCTGACCCTCGCCGCTCAGGAGGCCTGAGCGGCCTCCTCGACCTCCTGGTGCTCGCTCTCGTCGAGGTCGAGCTCGGGGACCTCGGGCATGCCCTCAGCGGTCTCGACGGCCAGGGCGCTGAGCGAGGCGAGCTGGCTGAGCATCGCCTGCTTGCGTCGGGTCAGCAGGTCCTGCTCCTGGCGCAGCTGACGGCGCCGCCAGGCGAACTCCTGCCGCGAGCGCTCCTCCACGGTGGCGGCCTGCTGCCGGGCCCGGGTCACCAGCTGCTCGGCCTCGACCGCAGCCTCGTCGCGCAAGCGTGCGGCCTCGGCCAGCGACGCCGCCCGTACCCGCCCGGCCTCCTCGGCCTGAGCGCTGAGGTGGGCCGCGGAGTCGGCGTGCATCCGGGTGGACTCGGCCATGGTCTCCTCGATCCGGCCACGCAGGTCGTCCGCCTCGGTCTTGAGCTCGGCCAGAACCTTCTCGCGGTCCGCAGCGGCCTCCTGGCGGACCGTCAGTGCCGCGCGCTCGGCCGCTACTCGGACGCTCTCGGCCTGCAGCCTGGCCGACTCGGCTGCGGCCCGGGCGGTGCTCTCCGCCTCCGCAAGGACGGCGGCAGCCTGCAGCCGGGCGGCGGCCAGCAGCTGCTCGGCCTCGGCGGTGGCCCCGCCGACCACGGCCGCGGCTTCTCGCTCGCTCTGGCCGCGGAGCGCACCCAGCCGGGCCAGCTCGGCCGTGCGGATCTCGTCCAGCTCGGCTGCAGTGGTGTCGCGCAGCCGCTGGACCTCGTGCTCGGTCTGCTCACTCAGGCGGTCGGCGTCGGCCGTCGCCCGTGCGGTGAGGTCACGCGCCTGCTCCTCGGCGATCCGCAGGATCTCCCGGGCCCGGCCACCGAGCCCGGCGAAGTCAGGGGACGGAGCCTCTGCCGGACCGGCCGCTGGTGCGGCCTGGAGCTGGGAGTAGTGCGTCGCGAGCGTCTCGTAGGAGCGCCGCAGCTCGGTGATCTCGGCGTGGGCACTACGGGCGAACTCGTCGACCGCGGCGCGGTCGTAGCCCCGTCGCACGACCGGGAAGCCGTAGTCGGCTGACCCGGCAGCGCCTTCGGGCGCGCCGGACTTGCCGGGTGTGGAGGTGGTCACGTCGTCCTGCTCCTGGGGATCAGTGCTGGGCTGAGAAGGTCAGTGCTTGTCGGCGGGGGGTCGGGATAGGTGCTCGTCACCGGCCGGCGGCAGGTCGGCGGTGGAGACGAGGATCGTCGCGTCACCGTCGACCGGCGGCTCATCCACCTCAGGCTCAGTCTTGTCCGCCGTCTCGGGTCCGCCGGTCGCGGGGCGCTGGGGGGCCGGCGCCGGAGGGAGGTCTGCGGGGACGACCATGATCGTGGTGTCCCCGTCCGTCGCAGGATCAGCGTGCTGCTCATCGCTGCCGTGTGCCTCGAGAGGTCGGGACTCCTCGGGCTCAGCGGTGCTCTCAGAGTCGTCGGCGTCGGCCAGGTCGCTCAGCTCGGGGAAGGACGAGGCCGTCTGCTCGGCGAGCGCGGACAGGCTGGCCAGCTGGCTGAGCACGGCCTGCTTGCGCTGGCCCAGCAGCTCGGTCTCGCGTCGGAGCTGCTGCTTGCGCCAGGAGAACTCCTGTTGCGTCCGCTGTTGCAGCTCACGGGCCTCCTGCTGGGCGGCGCGAACGCGAGCCTCCGCGTCCTGGGCGGCCTGGGCCCGGGTGGCCTCCGCCTCGGTCAGCGCCTCGGCACGAATCCGAGCCGCCTCGGCGAGGTCGACCTCCAGGCGGGCCGCAGCCTCGGCGTGATGCTCGGTGGCCTCGCGGAGTACGGCGCTCGTCTGCTCGACCGCTTCCTGGTGCACCTGTCGGAGCTCCTCGAGCGCCTGCTCGCGGTCGCCGGCGATCTGCTCGCGGGTCTGAGCAGCCTCGTGCTCGACGGTCCGGCGTAGGTTCTCGGTGTCGAGGTAGGCGGTCTGGCGGACGGCCTGGGCCTCGTGCTCGCTCTCGCGACGGAGGGCCTCGGCCTGTCGCCGGGCGGCCTCGACAAGCGCCTGCGCCTCCGCCTTGGCCTGCTCGACCTGGGCCACGACCTGCTCGCGCAGGTGTAGCCGCAGCTGGTCGATCTCGGCGACACCGGAGGCCTTGAGGCCCTCGCCGTCCTTCGCGGCCCGGCTGCGGATCCCGTCTGCCTCCCGTCGTGCCAGCTCCTTGACCCGCTCGGCCTCGGTGTGGGCCCGATCGGTCAGGTCGCGGGCCTGCTCCTGGGCCAGCCGCAGGATCTCGCTCGCCCTCCCGCCCAGGTTGGCGTAGTCGATGTCGTCCGGGTTGACCCGGCCGGCGTTCTCGAGCCGCTCACCGAGGGAGTCGACCCGCTCGTGCAGCTCTGCCGCCTCGCGGCGGGTGGCGACCAACGTGCCCTCGAGGGTCCGCACGTACGCGTCCACGGCTGAGCGTTCGTAGCCACGCAGGGCCGTCGGAAAGCTTCCGGCCGCGCTGGCCGCGTCGTCGAACAGCCCCAGGCCGTTGTCGTCAGCTGAGCTCACGAGGTTCCTCTCCAGCGACGAGCGGACCAGGAGCCGGCTGAACCAGCTCGACCAGCACCCCACCGGTGTCATGCGGATGGACGAAGTTCACCAGGGACCCGCGGGTCCCCAGCCTGGGCTCATCATAGAGCAGGCGCATCCCGCGGTGGCGCAGTTGCGCACCAGCCGCGACCACGTCCGAGACCTCGTACGCGAGCTGCTGCAGGCCGGGTCCCGAGCGGTCCAGGAAGCGGGCGATGGGCGACTCCGGGGTAAGCGCCGCCAGCAGCTGCACCTGGGTGCCGTGCTCAGCCCCCGGGACGGCGAGCATCGCCTCGGCCACGTCGGCCTCGGCGTTCTCCTCGCGGTGCACCAGCACCAGCCCGAGCACCTCGGTGTGGAAGGTGATCGCCGCGTCCAGGTCGGCCACGGCGACACCCACATGATCGATGGCTCGCAGCAGCCCGTCCTCGGAGAGCCCTGCGCCGACGGCGTCCATGGCACCAGGGTGCCAGACTGGTCCGCCTCGGGCTCGGCGGAAGGACATGGATGGAACCGGTCCTCGGCGCGGCCTCCGCACCGGACGACGCGCTCGGGACCCTGCTGGCCGGGGTCCAGGCGGGTCGACCCCGCGCCGTCGGCCGGCTGGTCACCCTCATCGAGAACGTGTCTCCGGCCCTACCGGCGATCATGGCCGGGCTCTCGCGAGTGCCCGGCGACGCGTACGTGGTGGGGCTCACCGGTCCACCCGGGGTCGGGAAGTCCACCACGGCGGCAGCCCTGGTCACCGCCCTGCGGGGGCAGGGGCAGCGGGTCGGTGTGCTGGCCGTCGACCCCACCTCACCGTTCAGCGGCGGCGCGGTGCTGGGCGACCGGGTGCGGATGCAGCAGCACGCGCTCGACGCGGAGGTCCACATCCGCTCGATGGCGACCCGGGGGCACCTCGGCGGACTGGCGGTGGCGGCCGCGCAGGCCCTGCGGGTGCTCGCGGCTGCGGGCTGCACCACCGTGGTGGTGGAGACGGTCGGGGTGGGCCAGTCCGAGGTGGACGTGGCCGCCCTCGCCGACGTGACGGTGGTGCTGTTGGCGCCGGGGATGGGGGACGGGATCCAGGCGGCCAAGGCCGGCATCCTCGAGGTCGCGGACGTGCTGGTGGTCAACAAGGCCGACCGGGAGGGCACCCAATCCGTGGTCCGCGAGCTGCGCACCGCGGTGGCCCTGACTGCGCGGGCCGAGGGGCAGTGGCGGCCGCCGGTGCTGACCACGGTGGCCAGCGAGGGAACCGGGGTGACCGAGCTGATGGCCGCGCTCGACCGCTTCCGGCTCGCGGCCACCTCCAGCGGCGAGGCAGCACGCCGACGCCGCGAACGGGCCCGTCGCGAGATCGAGGGCCTGGCGCTCGTCACCCTCCGGGACCGGCTACGTGTGGTGGCAGGCAGCTCGGTCGACGAGCTGGCTGAGGCCGTTCGCGACGGCCGGACCGACCCGTACGCCGCGGCCGCTACCCTGGTCGACCGGCTCCTGCCCTGAACACGAGAGCCGGGTGGACGGCGTGGCTCGCAGCCGCGACGTCCATGGTGAGGTAGACACAGGGGGATTGGCGTGGCCTGGATCCTCCCTGCCCCGCCTGTCGAGCTGCTCGTCGGGCAGCTGGTCATCTGAGCAGAAGGGGGAGCGTCGACGTGAAGTGGACCAAGAAGGTCATCTTCATCCTGGTCGTGGGCTTCTGCCTGTTCTACCTGATCCAGCAGCCCGAGGGGGCGGCGCAGGCCGTGCGGACGGTCGCCGGAGCGCTCCAGCGGGTCTTCCAGGCCATCGTCACGTTCTTCACCTCGCTGGCCGCCTGAGCGTGCCCGGGCTGGTCGACTGGCTCGACCCCCACGTCGAGAAGTACCTGCTGCTCAGCGAGCAGGAGTACGTCGTGCTCGAGGTCTACAAGCACTGGATGGCCAGCATCGGCGCCTGGCTCCGTCTGGTCGTCGCCGTCCCGGTGCTGCTGAGCTCGTGGGCCTTCGAGGCGCCGCTGTTCTGGGTGCTGCTGGTGCTGTCGCTGGGAGTGGCTGGCCAGGCGGCGTACTCGATCGCCGACGAGTACCGCGACCGCTTCGTCATCACCAACCAGCGCGTCTTCCGGGTGCACGGCACGTTCTCGGTGCAGCGGGCCAGCGTGCCGCTGGGCCGCATCCTCGACATCACCGTCAAGAAGCCGTTGGTCGGCCGGATCTTCAACTACGGTCATTTCGTGTTCGAGTCCGCCGCCCAGGTCCAGGGTCTGAGCGAGGTTCGCTTCGTCCGTGACATCGACGGACGCGACCGCACCCTGCAGGAGACGATGCAGCGAGCCGGGCTGAGGGCGACCGCACCGCAGCTCGCGGACGACGGGACGTGAGCGTGGCGCGTCGGCCGCTCGGCTTCGACCCGGTGGCCGAGGCGTCCCGGCTGTGGGCGGAGCGGTGGGACGAGACGCCGAGGATGCGCGCGGTGACCTCGCTGATGCGCGTCCACCAGCTGGTGCTGACCGAGCTCGACGAGCTGCTGCGCCCGCTCGGGCTGACCTTCGCCCGCTACGAGGTGCTGGTGCTGCTGTCGTTCTCGCGCCGCGGGTCACTGCCACTTGGCCGGATCGGTGAGCGGCTGCAGGTGCACGCCACCTCGGTCACCCCGCTGGTGAAGCGGCTGGAGGCCGCCGAGCTGCTGCTGCGGACGCCGCACCCCGAGGACGGTCGTGCCGTCCTGGCCTCGATCACCCCGCGGGGCCGGGCCGTGATGGAGCAGGCCACGGAGCTGATCGTCGGCGCCCGCTTCGCGCTCGGCGCGCTCAGCGAGGAGCAGTGCGACGAGCTGACCGCGCTGCTCACCACACCGCGGACGGCCGCAGGGGACTTCTAGCCCGTGAGCGCTCGGGAGGTCTCCGTGCTCGCGGTGGCGGACACCGACTCCTACCTCAAGTGGAGCGTGGCGACGCTGGCCGCGATGCCCGGCACCTGGTCGCGTGGACAGGTGGTGCTGCGGAACGCCGTGATGCCGTCCGCCGGCCAGATCGCCGCAGCGGGGGCGGCGGACGCCAGGGTCCTGTCCTGGCCGGCGCTGCTGCGGCTGCTGGCTCGGGAACGACCCGACGTGCTGCTGCTGGCCTGTACGGGTCCGGTGGTCCGGACGCTCGCCGGCCTGTCACCACTGCGGGCACCTCAGCGGCCCGTGCTCCTCACCGGCCTCCCGGGGATCAGCTACCCGGCCTCGCCCCGGGCTCTGGAGCTGCGGCGCTCGTGCGATCTCTTCGTCGTCCACAGCCATCGGGAACGGGCGGGGTTCGCGCGGCTGGGCGCCCAGCAGGGGGCGGGTCCGGCCTTCGGCCTGGCCCGGCTGCCGTTCCTGCCCGAGCCGGCGCCGTCGGCGAGCGGCGTACCGGATCCGGACGCCGTGCTGGTCTTCGCCGCCCAGGCCCAGGTCCCAGCCGCCCGGTCGGACCGGGAGTCGCTGCTCCGGGCCCTGGCCGCCGCGCCGCCCTCGATGGTCAAGCTGCGGGCCAAGGCGGGGGAGCAGCAGACGCACCGGGAACGTCACCCCTACGACGCCCTCTGGGCCGAGCTGGTCACCCGCGGCGAGGTGGCCGCGGACGCGGTCACCTTCTCCAGCGGGCCGATGAGCGACGTCCTGGCCGCCGCCCGTGGACTGGTGACCGTCTCGTCGACGGCTGCCCTGGAGGCCATCGCCCTCGGGCTCCCGGTCCTGGTGCTGGACGACTTCGGCGTCTCGGCCGAGCTGGTCAACCTGGTGTTCGCCGGCTCGGGCTGCACCGGCTCCATGACCGGCCTGGCCCGGGAAGACCTGCGGCACCCGTCCGCGGGCTGGCTCGCCGACAACTACTTCCACCCCGACGAGGACTGCGACTGGTTGGCCCGGCTGACCGCGCTGTTGGACGTGCGGGCCGCGGGCGGGCTGCCCACCCCCAGCGCTCCGGTGGGCCGTGAAGCCGTGGCGAGCCTCAGGCAGTACCTACGGCTGTCGGTGTCCCCTGACCAACGACGCGCGCTGGCTCCCGGGACCGCTCGGCTCGCAGCACTCGGTCGCAGAGCTCGCGGACGGCTCCGTGTCCGCCGCGCTCGGCCAGCACGAGCCGCGCCGCCGCCCGCACCTCCGGCCGCGCGTCCGCAACCGCCGTCGGCCAGCCCACCACCGCCATCGGCGCCAGGTCGTTGACGTCGTTGCCGACGTAGGCGACGCGGGCCGGGTCCAACCCGTGGTCGCTCAGCCAGCGGGTCAACACGGCCGCCTTGTCGTCCACCCCCTGCAGCACGTGGACCCCGAGCTTTGCGGCTCGGGCGCTCACCACCGGGTGCCGCTCCTTGGACAGGATGAGCAGCGGGTAGCCGGCGTCCCGTAGTGCCGCCACCCCCAAGCCGTCCGCCCGGCTCACCCTGACCAGCTCGCTGCCGTCCGCCCCGACGTAGGCCGCATCGTCGGTGTGGACCCCATCGAAGTCCATGACAACAGCGTCGATGTCCACGATCTCGCGCCGCGGGTCGGGGTCAGGTCCGTCGACCAGGGGAGCCAGCGCCTCGGCCATGGCCAGCTCGAGCGGGGTGTCGATCTCCAGGGCGGTGTGCTCGGCCACCTCGACGACGGCGGTCCGGCCGAAGAAGCGCATCCCGGCGCGGCGGAAGCCGGCGGTGTCCATGGCGTAGAAGCCGCCGCTCTCGCGATGGTCGGCCTGGCGGTCCTGCCGCCGCGGCCGGTACGCCGCGTCGTGGTTGACCCCCACGGCGTGGGAGTCGACGCGGCGCCAGAGGAACTCATACGTCGCCACGGCGGCGAAGGCGGAGTCCGCCTGACCCGAGGTGACGAGCTCGACCGCAGCGTCGAGATCGGCCGGGACCACGAAGGGACTGGTGCACTGCACGAACAGCAGCACGTCGGGGTCGGCGCCCAGGGCGTCCAGCGCGTGCAGCAGCGCGGACTCCGAGCTGGCGGTGTCGCCGGCGAGGGCGTCCGGCCGTCGTACCACCTGTGCCCCGGCGGCCGATGCGGCAGCGGCGATGGCGTCGTCGTCGGTGGAGACGACCACCTCCTGGACCGCCTGTGCCGCCCGGCAGGCCCGGACCGCTCGGACCACCAGCGAGACGCCACCGACCGTGCGCAGGTTCTTGCCCGGGATGCCCTTGGAACCGCCGCGGGCCGGGATGACCGCGACGACGTGCGCTGGTGAGGTCACCCGACTGACGGTAGGCCGGTTGGACGTCGCGTCGGTGAACGACAGATATCAGGTCGGCGACGCCGGCGGCTGTGCCGCGGTCCTGGCTGCGGTCAGCGGGTTGCCGCCGGCTCGGGCGAGGGGGAGATCGGTGCCTGGGAGAAGGGGGTCTGGGTCGTCGAACCACCGGACCCCGGCTGCAGACTGGTGTCAACGCGGCAGTTCGGCAGATCCTGGCCGAGCCGGGCCTCGATGGGCTGCAGCCGGCGGACGATGTCGTCGAGCCGCTGCAAGTCGACGTCGTTGGCCGCCTGACCCACGTCGGTGAGCACGGTGTAGGTGTCCTGGGCCTCGTTGATCACCGACAGGCAGGCCGCGTTCACCTCAGCCTGAGCGACCAGCGGGATGCCACCTCCGGGGCCGGGGTTGACACCGCTCGAGGGCGCCGGTGCGCCACCGGGGGCCGTCCCGAAAGCCGGCGTACCCGCGCTCAGGAGGCCGACGGCGACCACGCCGACGAGGGCACCACCGACAAAGGTGATGGCCGCGACCCACCACCGCAGCCGACGGGTGTGTGACGGGGCCGCTGGAACCGCCTCGTCGGTGGCCGGGGGGTGGTCGGTGGGCGAGCTGTCCGGGTCCTCGGGAGAGCCGTTCATGGTGTGCCTCCTACGCAGGGAGCGGTACCTGGGTGAATGATAGGACGCACCGAGCACGCCAGGCTGCGGTGAGCCAGCAGAGCCGGACTCGATGACGCGGAAGGGAGCGACGTGCCTCCCTCCCATTCGGCTCGCCGGCTGCGGGAGTCCGTGTCGCGGGGCTCGGCCCGCTTCGGCCGCGGCTACCGGGTCGCGGTGACGGCCGGACGCTGGGTGGTCCTCGGCTTCTGGGTCGTCGCTGCGGTGCTGGTCACCGCGCTGGCCCCCGCCGGCTCGGGCGAGGGAGGCGGCTTTGGCAGCCTGCTCCCGCCGGACAGCCAGGTGCTGGAGGTGGAGGAGCGCACCCTGGAGGAGTTCCGGGTCCCCGTTCTCTCCGGGACCACCGTGGTGGTGCACCAGCCGGGTGGCCTGAGCCTGCTCACCCGGGCCGACTCCCTGCTCTGGGCGCTAGCCACCACCCAGGACGTGCTCGACGCCCCGTCCCCGCCGCCACCGGGCAGCCTGGCCGCCGCGATTCCGGTACCGACCGGACGTTCTGACACCACCGTCACCTATCTCTACACCACCGAGGGGACGGGACTGCACAACACCGTCCGGCTGGCCAGCAACTACGCGGCCCACTTCAACAACCAGGCCGGGGTGACCTCCTACGTGACGGGGTTCGTGCCGGCGCAGGTCGCGCAGGGGGACTACCTCCGCTCGCGGCTCCGGCTCTTCGAGATCGCCAGCGTGCTGCTGATCCTGCTGGTGGTGGCGATGGCCTTCCGCTCGGTGCTGGCGCCCCTGGTCGTCCTCGGCATCGCGGCGGTCGGGTACCTGGTCTACTTCCCGCTGCTCGACCGGCTGGCGGTCGCGCTCGACTTCGAGGTGCCGAGCCAGCTCGAACCGGTGCTGCTGGCCCTGCTGCTCGGAGTCGTCACCGACTACTGCGTGCTGTTCTTCTCAGCCTTCCGCGACGAGCTGGACACCGGGACCGACGCTCTCACCAGCACCCGGCAGGCGCTGCGGCTCAACGCGACCGTGATCGCGGTGGCCGGGCTGACTGTCGCCGGCGGCACCATCTCGTTGCTCGCCGCACCGTTCGAGATCTTTCGGGCGCTGGGCCCGGCGCTGGCGTTGACGGTCCTGATCGGGCTGGCGCTGTGCCTGACCCTCACCCCGGCCCTGATGGCCATTCTCAGCTGGCGGCTGTTCACCGTGCTCCCGGTCCGTGGCTCCGAGCGCAGCGACGTGGCCATCCAGATCGGCGACGCGCGGGAGCGTCAGCGGCTGCTGATGCGCGGTCTGGAGCTGCTGACCAGACGCGGACCGGCGCTGGCCGCTGCCACCGCGGTGGTGGTGCTGTTCGCCCTGGCCAGCCTGCCACTCGCCTCGGCTCGGCTGGACCTGTCCTTCACGGCCGGTCTGCCGCGCGACGACAGCGTGTCCAAGGGAGCGCAGCTGCTCGACGCCGCTGGCATCCGCGGCATCTCCGCGCCGACCGAGATCCTGATCGAGCAGAGCGGGGTGACGGCTCGACGAGAGCCGCTGGCCCGCCTCGAGCAGCTCGTCTCGGCCCAGCCCGGCGTCGTCCGGGTGCTGGGTCTGTCCGACCTGCCCGACCAGAAGGCGCGCGGGCTGGTGCTGGCCCCGAGCGGCAACGCGGCCCGGCTGGTCGTCGTCTTCAACACCGACCCACTGGCCGCGACGGCGATCAACAACGCCCGGCTGCTGCAGGAACGCCTGCCCGCTCTGGCGCGGGAGGCGGGTCTTGGCCAGGCGCAGGTCTCGGTGACCGGGCAGACCCTGATCGCTTCCGAGGTCGCCCAGCTGACCCGCGACAGCCTCGAAATCACCCTGGTGGTGGCGTTGGTCGTCGAGCTGTTGATCCTCGCCCTCTACCTGCGCGCCCTGGTGGCACCGCTGGCCCTGCTGGCCGGTAGCGCACTGAGCGTGGCGGCCGCGCTGGGGCTGACCACGTTGCTGTTCCAGGACGTGCTGGGCGAGCAGGGGCTCACCTTCTACGCGCCCTTCTCGGCCGCCATCCTGCTGATCGCGCTGGGGTCGGACTACAACGTCTTCTCCGTCGGCTCGATCTGGGACGAGGCCAGACGTCGGCCTCTGTCGGAGGCGCTGATGGTGGCGGTCCCGCGGGCCTCCCACGCCATCACCACAGCCGGGCTCATCCTGGCCGCAACCTTTGCGCTGGTCGCGGTCATCCCGCTCTCGACGTTTCGCCAGATCGCGTTCGCCATGACGGTGGGCCTGCTGCTGGACACACTGGTGGTCCGGCCCATCCTCACCCCGGCCGTGCTCACCCTGCTGGGCCGGGCGGCGAGCTGGCCGAGCACACGAGTCACGACGACGACGACGCCGGCTCCGGCCAGGACGGAGCTGGCCGATGCCTGACGCCGAAGCCGTGTCCCCTCCACCGCTGACCCGGGCACCACCTCCCCGGATAGCGCCGTGGCGGCGGCCCCTCTCCCAGCGCAGCCGGACGGGTGTGGAGGTGGCCATCTTCGTCGTGGTGCTGTTTCTCTTCGGCTGGGGCACCGACGCCCTGGCGCGTTTCGGCGCCGAGTCCCTGCTGGCCCGCAACATCCAGAACGCCACCGGCACGCCTGAACGCCCGGTGGTCCACGTCCGAGGGTTCGCCTTTGTCCCGCAGGTGATCCGAGGCGCCTACAACGAGGTGGACGTCGAGACCCGAGGCATCACCAGCGGACCATTGCGGGTCGAGCGCGTCGACTCGCAGCTGTTCGACGTCCGCGTGCCTTTTCACGACCTGCTCGTCCAAGACCTCCGGCAGGTCGGGATCGGTCGTTCTGTCGAGGACGTCACGTTGCGCTACTCCGACCTGAACGCCTACTTCGACGCCACCGGGCGGCCGATCGTGCTGGGGCCCGGTGCGGACGGCGGCGTCCGGCTCACCGGGTCGGTGAACCTGCTCGGTCGTCGGGTGGCGGCCAGCGCCGACGTCGACGTCTCGGTCTCTGATGCTTTGCTGCGGCTCACTCCCCGCAGCATCGAGACCGGCAGCTCGTCCCTGGACCAGGCGAGCCGACTGCTGCTGAACCAGCGGCTGAAGCTCGCCGTACCGATGGGGACGCTGCCCTTCGGCCAGCAGCTCACCGCCGCCACCCCGTACGCCGACGGCCTCCGGCTGACCGCCACCGGCACCGGCGTGGTCATCACCCCCTGACCCGGCGTGCTCTGAGATGCGCGCGGTGCCCGGCGTCACCACCGGTCGGCCAGCGCCCGATCGACCTGGGCGAGGGCCGAAGCGATCGACGCGGACTCCGCCGGACCCAGGAGGCTTTCGGCGACGGCCTCAGCCAGCCGGTCGCGCTGGTCGCGGACAGCCTGTTGGTCGTGCGGGTCGCTGACCCGCCAGCCGAGCTCGCGCAGCAGCTCGGCGATCCGTTGCAGCACACTGGGACTGTCACTGGCGTAGCGGCGGGGCTGGGCGATCGCACTGTCCAGCAGGTCGGCGAGGTCGGGCCGCTGCAGGACGACCCGCACCTGGCCGTCGTCGTCGTAGAGGAGCTTGGGCCCCAGCTCGAAGGCGACCACCTCGCACAGCAGCCCGGCCACGTGCCCAAGGGCGTGCACGGCGGTAGTCGGGTCGTTGATACCCGGTGAGAGCGCCTTGTTGGTGACGTCGGTGAGCTGGCGGAGGCCATAGGCGAAGTCTTGGACCGACGTCCGCTCCCGACCGGCGTGCACGGCTGCGGAGACCCGGCGGCCCAACTGTTCGGTCGCCGCAGGGCTCAGGTCGTGGCCGTCGAGGCTCCAGGCCCGACCCAGTGGGGTGTCGGCCACCAGGGAGCCGCCGGGTAACTTCTCGATGAGCACCACGGCGGCCGCCTCGGTGGCGGCGGCTACCAGCTCGTCCTCGTCGACGTCGACCAGGAACCCGGACTCACCGGTGACCAGCGGCACGGCTCGCGGGGGAGCCTCCGGCGCCACGTCGGCGGTCCGCGGCCCGGCTCCGCGGGGGTCAAGCACCCGCTGCAAGGTGTCGGTGGCTTCGCGGTGCACCGTGTCCAGGATGGTCTCGACCCGGATCTGCTTGGCCAGGTGAGCCAGGAACAGCACCAGGCCGACGACGCTGGCCAAGGTCAGCAGTACCGAGACCGTCACCGACATCTGCGGGACGACGGTGGAACGCTGCTCGTCGCTGCCGCGGACGGTCCGCAAGATCATCAGGCTGTAGGTGAACGTCCCCAGGAACAACGCCAGCGTCACGTGCACGACCCGGTCGCGGGAGAAGGTCCGCAGCAGTCGCGGCGAGAACTGGCTGCTGGCCAGCTGCAGCGTGACGACGGTGAGGGAGAAGGTCAGTGACGTCACCGTGATCAACGAGCCGGTCACCGCGCTCAGCACCGAACGGGCGGCGTCGGGACCGCCGCCGAACAGGTGGGCCTTGACAGGCTCGGGCACGTGGTCGTCGATCCGTACGTCCACCAGGGGCAGCACGATCCCGAGGATCAGCGCCAGGACAACCCCGACCACGGGGACGGGCCAGAGCTGGGTCTGGAAGAGGTCACGCAGCCCGCTGTAGCGGCGGCGCAACCCGGTCTCAGCCACGCGGGAGATTCGGGGCGCCGTGGTTGCACATGGTCTGGCCATGCTGTCACACGCCTCACCGGGGCACTCCTTGCGTCAGCGTCGGGACATCAGCTGGTCGGGCGCCCCCCACCGGTGCCGTTCCTTGAACAGGATGAGCGTGCGGCGAGACTCCTCGACCACGAGCTCGCCGCGCGTACCGGGGGCGGACATGGCGAAACCGGACGACATGCCTGCTCGGGGGTTCAGGTAGGTCGTCCGGTCTCAGCTGCCACATCGCGGCCCGGAGGCCGAGCATTACAGGTCCAGCGGGGATCTTTTCGTCAGGCGGCTGGCCGCGGGTCGGCCAGGGGCCAGCCGCCCATCGCCAGCTTCGACCGGACGCGGGTGACGTCCTCCTCGCGCGGCAGCTCGCTGGTGACCTTGGTGATGAGCATGCCGATATCGACATTGCCGATCGGCAGGTCCCCGGACGCGGCCAGCGCGCCGGCGACCTCATGGACCTCGTCGTGGGAGAGGCGACGGGCCAGGACGGCCACCAGCGGGATGTAGTCGTTCTCGGGGATGCCCTCGGGGTAGCCGGCACGGAGCCAGCCGACGACCGAGGTCAAAAATGCAGGCATGGCCATGGGCTCAGACTCCGAACAGCTGCTTGCCGTAGACGATCACCACGATACCGAAGGCCACCGCGAGCAGACAGATCCCGAAGCAGACGTACGCCCCGGCCTTGCCCGCCGCCGAAGCCGTGCTGGTGGCGCTCGCGCCCGGCGCACCCGTGCCGCCTGTGGTGAGCACACGGCCGCTGTTCAGCGAGCGGACGCCGAGGGCGAACAGGGCCGGCAGGCCGGCGCCGAGCAGCAGCCCGACGAGCGCGACCTGCCAGAGGGCATCCAGGGACTTGAGCAGGAATTCGGTCATGTCAGCCTCCTCAGGCGTTCACGGTCTGGCGGGCGGCAGCGTCCTCGACGGGGGCCAGCTTGCCCTCCCAGTCGGAGTTGACGTTGTCGGAGGTGATGGCGGTCTTGCGGGAGTGGCGGAACATCGCGGCAGCGGCGACGACCAGGATCGCGAAGACGATCCCGACCCCGAGCGAGCCGCTGATCAGGTGCGACAGCTCCCAGCAGAGGGCGCCGACGATGGCGGCGGCGGGCAGCGTGATCAGCCAGGCGATGGCCATCCGGCCGGCGACGGCCCAGCGGACCACGGCGCCCTTGCGGCCGAGGCCGGTGCCGAGGATCGAGCCGGTCGCGACGTGCGTGGTGGACAGGGCCAGACCCAGGTGGCTGGAGGTGAGGATCGCGGCTGCCGAGGCAGCCTCGGCGGCCATGCCCTGGGGCGAGGAGATCTCGACCAGGCCCTTGCCGAGCGTCCGGATGACGCGCCAGCCTCCGACGTAGGTGCCGGCGGCGATGGCGACGGCACAGGCGGCCTTCACCCAGAACGGAATGGCCTGCAGGTTCGTCCAGCTGCCGTAGGCGATCAACCCGAGGGTGATCACGCCCATCGTCTTCTGGGCGTCGTTGGTGCCGTGGGCCAGCGAGACGAGCGAGGCGGAGCCGATCTGACCCCAGCGGAACGAGCGGTCACGCCGCTCCTCTGGCACCGTGGCGACCAGCGCGAAGATGATCCGGGTGCCGACTGCGGCGACGAGCGCGGCGACCACCGGTGCGGCTACAGCCGGGACGATGATCGAGGAGACCACACCGTCCCACTTGACGCCGGAGAAGCCGAGGCTGGCGATGGCCGCGCCGATCAGGCCGCCGAAGAGCGCGTGCGAGGACGAGGACGGCAGTCCCAGCAGCCAGGTGGCGAGGTTCCAGAGGATGCCACCGACCAGGCCCGCGAACACGATGGTGAGGATCGGCGTGCCCATCAGCGCGGGTATCGGTGCGCCGTTGGAGCCTTGGATCGCCACCACCTTGTTGCTGACGGTCAGCGCCACCTGGATGGAGAGGAAGGCACCGATGAGGTTCAGCACGGCGGAGAGTGTCACGGCGACCCTGGGCTTGAGGGCACCGGTGGCGATGGAGGTGGCCATCGCGTTCGCGGTGTCGTGGAAGCCGTTGGTGAAGTCGAAGGCCAGCGCCGTCACGATGACGATGGCCAGGATGAACAGAGGTTCGGTCACGAGAAAATTCTCCTGCCGCACGCGCCTCCCAGCCACCGAACGGGGTCTCCGGCGGAGGGGTTCACCGAATGTTCATCTAGGCGTCAGGTCCAGTACAGCAGCGGGGCGGCGGGCAGCCGCGTCGCCAGCTCGGCGGTGAACCAGGCCCGCATCTCGGCCATGGTGGCTCGCGGGTAGACGTACTTGACCCCGCCGAACTTCGACCGCTTCTGCGTCCGGGCGTCCTCGTCCATCTCGAGCCTGGTGTGCGGGTACCAGCCCAGCAGGACGTCCTTGCTTGCGGGGGTGAAGCGGTGCGTGATGATCTCGGCGGTCAGATCGAGGTCCTCGACCCCCG
Source organism: uncultured Actinomycetota bacterium (assembly GCA_963727215.1). GTDB lineage: Bacteria > Actinomycetota > Actinomycetes > Propionibacteriales > Propionibacteriaceae > Microlunatus. Next base: position 548,472 of record CAVSFR010000004.1, on the reverse strand, counting down.
CGACGGCCGCCGTCACCTGGTCCAGCAGGTCGCCGTAGCCGGCCCGCCAGTCCGGGTAGGCCATCACCGGGGCGATGGTCAGGCCCACGGGGTAGCCGGCCTGGGCCAGCGTCCGCAGCGCGGTCAGCCGACCGGCGAGCGGCGCCGTGCCGCCGTCGAAGCGTCGGGCCAGGTCCGGGGCGTTCACCGAGAAGCGCACCCGGGTACGACGCTGGTGGTCGATCCGCACCAGCTCGGCGACGTCGTCGAACTTGGTGGTGAAGCGAAGCGAGACGTCGTCGCCGTAGCGGCCTGCGCCGACCCGGCGGACGGCCTCGGCCAGCGAGCCGGTGACGTGCTCGATGCCCAGCGGGTCGGTGTAGCAGGACAGCTCGAAGGTCGTCCCCTCGTGCCCGCGCGCCTCAGTGCCGGTGGTGATGGTGCCCCGGCCGGCGTGGGTCGCGATCGGGCCCAGCACCTCGTCGAGGTTGGCGTAGACACGGGTGACGGGCGGTCCGCCGAGCGAGCCGGCCAGGTAGCAGTACTGGCAGTGCGCCGGACACCCCTTGGCGAGGTCGATGCGCCAGTCGGCGCTCGGCGGGATCGGCTGCGGCTTGAGCTGGCTCGGCGGGGCGACCACCACGGCGAGCGTCGTCTTGGCCTTGGCGTACGTCTCTCGCTCGGTCTCGCCCCGCAGGCCGGTCAGCCTGTCTCCAGACAGCATGGTGATGTCGGTGACCCCGGCCGCCTCGCAGCGGCGCAGGATCTCCGCGGTGTGCGGTTGCTCGGCTGCGGCTCCGGTGACCAGGACCCGCTTCGGGGTCCAGATCCGGCTCGGTACGGGCGTGGCGGGGAGGTTCGAGACGTTGGTTGACATCACCGTCTACAACGTTCTCCGGCCCCCCGATCTTCCGACTTGTCAGACCCTCAGGGGGCTTTCGCGCCCAGGAGGTTCTGACAAGTCGGAAGGATCAGCCGAGGGTGGCCGAGACGACCGCGCGCGCCTCGTCCTGGACCTGCTTCAGGTGGTCAGCGCCCCGGAAGGACTCGGCGTAGATCTTGTAGACGTCCTCGGTGCCGGACGGCCGGGCAGCGAACCAGGCCGACTCCGTCGTCACCTTGAGACCGCCGATGGCCGCACCGTTGCCTGGCGCTGTGGTCAGCTTGGCGGTGATCGGCTCTCCGGCCAGCTCGGTTGCCTCGACCGCCGAGGGGTCGAGCTTGGCCAGCTTGGCCTTCTGCTCCCGGTTGGCCGGGGCGTCCACCCGGGCGTACGCCGGGGAGCCGTGCTCGGCTTCGAGGGCGGCATAGTGCTCGCTGGGAGTCTTCCCGGTGACCGCGGTGATCTCGCTGGCCAGCAGAGCCAGCAGGATGCCGTCCTTGTCCGTGGTCCAGGTGCTGCCGTCGAGGGCGAGGAACGACGCACCCGCGGACTCCTCGCCGCCGAAGGCGATGTCGCCGCTACGGAGCCCGGGCACGAACCACTTGAAGCCCACGGGTACCTCGAGCAGCGTCCGGCCGAGGCCCGCGGCGACGCGGTCGATCATCGAGGACGAGACCAACGTCTTGCCCACCGCGGCGTCGGGCCTCCAGCCGGTCCGGTGGCCGTACAGGTACTGGATGGCCACCGCCAGGTAGTGGTTCGGGTTCATCAGGCCCGCGTCGGGGGTGACGATGCCGTGCCGGTCGGCGTCCGCGTCGTTGCCGGTGGAGATCTGGTACGCATCCTTGTTGCCGATCAGGCTGGCCATCGCGTTCGGCGAGGAGCAGTCCATCCGGATCTTGCCGTCGGTGTCCAGCGTCATGAAGGCCCACTGCGGGTCGACCTTGGCGTTCACCACGGTGAGGTCGAGGCCGAGGTGCTCGGCGATGTAGCCCCAGTACTGGACGCTGGCGCCGCCCATCGGGTCGGCGCCGATCCGGATGCCCGCCTCGCGGACGGCGTCCAGGTTCAGCGCGTGGGCCAGGTCCTCGCAGTAGGCGCTGAGGTAGTCGAAGCGGTGCAGGTCGTTCTTCACCGAGGCGAACGGGCGGCGCTTGATCGCCGTCGGGTCGGCCAGCAGCGCGTTGGCGCGGGCCGCGATCACGCTGGTGGCGTCGGAGTCGGCCGGGCCGCCGTGCGGCGGGTTGTACTTGAAGCCGCCGTCGCGGGGCGGGTTGTGGGAGGGGGTGACCACGATGCCGTCCGCCTGCTGGGCCGGCGATGCGGTGGCGTTGTGAACCACGATCGCCCGCGAGACCGCCGGTGTCGGGGTGTAGTCGTCGTCGCCCTCGCAGCGCACCATCACGTCGTTGGCCAGCAGCACCTCGATCGCGGTCCGCCAGGCGGGCCCGGACAAGGCATGGGTGTCCTTGCCGAGGTACAGCGGGCCGGTGATGCCCTGGCTGGCTCGGTACTCCACGATCGCCTGGGTGGTGGCTGCGATGTGCGGGTCGTTGAAGGCGGCGTCCAGGCTCGAGCCGCGGTGGCCGGACGTGCCGAAGACGACCTGCTGGTCGGGGTCGGACGGGTCCGGGATCAGGTCGTAGTACGCCGAGACGACGGCATCGACGTCGATGAGGTCTTCGGGGAGGGCCGGTTGACCGGCGCGACTGTGGGCCATGACCGACATTCTGCCGGTACGGGTGAGTTCGGGATCGGCCGGCCCGGTGCGGCAGGATGGAGCCCATGACTTCGTCCAGCTTCTCCCGCGCCGGAGCCGTCGACCTCTCCGCGCTCGCCGCCCGCGCCAAGGCCAGCCCCAGTGCGCCCCCGGCCGCCGCCGGTCGTGGTGGCACCGGGGCGAGCTACGTGCTGGAGGTGACCGAGCAGACCTTCGAGGCCGAGACCATCCGACGCTCCGTCAAGCACCCGGTGATCGTCGAGCTGTACTCGCCCCGGGTGGCGAGCGGTGAGCTGCTCAGTGACGCTCTGGCCGACATCGCCAACGCCTCCGAGGGCAAGTTTCTGCTGGCGCGACTGAACGTGGACACGGCCCCGGGCATCGTGCAGGCACTCCAGCTGGAGGCCGTTCCCACGGTGATCGCGTTGATCGGCGGTCGGGTGGCCCCGCTCTTCCAGGGCGTCCTGCCCCGCGAGGAGGTGCAGGCAGCGGTCGACCAGCTGCTCACGGCCTCCGTGGCCAACGGCGTCGTCGGCCGGGCGGAGCCGGTGGGTGGACCGGCCGCCGACGACCCCGCGGACGAGGCGGTGGCCGACCCGCGCTTCGCGGCCGCCGACGAGGCGCTCGAACGCGGTGACTTCGCCGGGGCCGTCGCCGAGTTCGACACCCTGCTGGCCGCCAACCCGAACGACGCCGAGGCCAAGGCCGGTCGGGCCCAGGCCGGACTCTTCGCCCGCGCCGCCGCCCTCGACCCGCAGGCCACGGTGGCCGCCGCCGCGTCCTCGGACGCCGTGGCCGAGCAGCTCGCCGCCGCCGACGTCGAGATGCTGAGCGGGCTGGTCGACGAGGCCTTCGGACGGCTGCTCACCCTGGTCCGCACCCGGGCCGGTGCCGAGCGCGACACCGCCCGGGTCCGCCTGCTCGAGCTCTTCGAGACCCTCGGCAACACCGACGAGCGCGTCCTCAAGGGCCGGCGTCAGCTGATGGCCGCCCTCTTCTGATCCGGGCTGCCGCCCGCTGATTCTGGCGCCACCCCGGCCCACCCCTCGTCCGCAGCTCAGGAGGGGATGTGGCCGTCGGCCGCGAGGGCTACGCGTCGGCCTTGGGCTTGCGGGGCCGCTTCGGTGCTGCCGCGGGGGCGTCGCCGGCGGCCGGAGCCTTCGCTTTCGGCTTGGCCTTGCGACGGGCCGGTGAGGCCTGCTTGGCCGCCGCCTTGACGCCGCGGTCGACAGACGCCGTGTCTTCCTGCTCCTCGGAGGTGACGGGCAGGAAACGCAGCCACACCGAACCGAGCGGGGGGATGGTGACCGCAGCTGACGCGGGGTACCCGTGCGAGGGCACCTGCCCGGCGACGACCTGCCCGAGGTTCCCGAAGTTGCCCGAGCCGTCGTACTCGGCCGCATCGGTGTTGAGGATCTCGGTCCAGATGCCCTCCGACGGCAGGCCGATTCGATAGTCCGAGCGCGGCTCGGCGGCGAAGTTGCTGACGCAGGCGATCATCTGGCCCTCGCCGTCGAAGCGCAGGAACGAGAAGACGTTGCCGCCCTGGTCGTCCGCGCTGATCCAGGAGAAGCCCGCCGGGTCGCTGTCAGCCGCGTAGAGCGCCGGGTTCGACCGCTGGATCTCGTTCATGTCCTTGATCAAACGCTGGACACCGCGGTGCCCCCAGGCGCCCGACTCCTCCCAGTCCAGGCTGCGCTGCTCGGAGAACTCGCGACGCTGACCGAACTCGGTGCCCATGAAGAGCAGCTGCTTGCCCGGGTGGGACCACATGAAGGAGTAGAAGGCACGCAGCGTGCCGAACTTGCGCCACTCGTCCTCGGGCGCACGCTCGAACATCGATCCCTTGCCGTGCACGACCTCGTCGTGGCTGATCGGCAGGATGAAGTTCTCCGAGTAGGCGTACGCCATCGCGAACGTCATCTCGTGGTGGTGGTACTGCCGGTAGACCGGCTCACGGCCGATGTAGCGCAGCGAGTCGTTCATCCAGCCCATGTTCCACTTGAAGCCGAAGCCCAGACCGCCGGCGTCGACCGCCCGGGTGACGCCCGGCCACGAGGTGGACTCCTCGGCGATCATCATGATCCCCGGCTTGCGTGCGTAGTTGTGCTGGTTGACCCGCTGCAGCAGCGAGACGGCCTCGAGGTTCTCGTTGCCGCCGTACTTGTTCGGGATCCACTGCCCCTCGTTGCGGGAGTAGTCCAGGTAGAGCATCGAGGCGACGGCGTCGATCCGAAGCCCGTCGATGTGGAACTCCTCCAACCAGTAGTAGGCGTTGGAGATCAGGAAGCTCTGCACCTCGTTGCGGCCGAAGTTGAAGATGTAGGAGCCCCAGTCGGGGTGCCAGCCGAGCTTGGGGTCCTCGTGCTCGTAGAGCGCGGTCCCGTCGAAGCGCTGGAGCGCCCAGGGGTCGGTGGCGAAGTGGCCGGGGACCCAGTCCACGATCACGCCGACGCCGGCTTGGTGCAGGGCATCGACCAGGTGGCGGAACTCGTCGGGGCTGCCGAAGCGCGAGACCGGCGCGAAGTAGCCGGTGACGTGGTAGCCCCACGACCCCTCGTAGGGGTGCTCGGCGACGGGCATCAGCTCGACGTGGGTGTAGCCCTGCCAGGTCACGTACTCGACCAGCTGGGTGGCCAGCTCGGTGTAGGTGAGGCCGTGCCGCCACGAGCCCAGGTGCACCTCGTAGATGCTCACCGGCTCGGCGTGCTGGGCCTTCTGACCGCGGTACCAGAGCCACTCGTCGTCGCCCCAGGTGTACTGGCTCTGGTGCACGATCGAGGCCGTGTGCGGCGCCGCCTCGCAGAACCGGGCCATGGGATCGGCCTTGAGCCGCCAGACGCCGTCGACGCCGAGCACCTCGAACTTGTACAGGGCGCCGCTGCCGACGCCCTCGACGAACAGAGCCCAGACCCCGGACCCGGGGACCAGGTGCATCTGGCCGTAGTCACCGTTCCAGGAGTTGAAGTCGCCGACGAGCCGCACGGTCTGCGCGTTGGGGGCCCACACCGAGAACCGGGTGCCTGTGAGCTCACCGCGCTCGGAGTCGGTCACCGTCGTCTCCAGAGCACCCAGCCGACGCCAGCACTCGGTGTCGTGCCCCTGGTGGAAGCCCGTCAGGTCCCACCCCGTCAGCCCACCGCTGAGATCGAACGCCATCCCTACTCCTTCACCTGGTTGCTTGCCCCGGTGCGCTCCGTCGCGCTCCGCGCCTGGTCCAACTCCGCGCTCCGCGCCTGGTCCAACTCCGCGCTCCGCGCCTGGTCTTCGGTGGCGGCCTCGACGAGGCCCGCGACCGCAGCCAGCGGGATCGCCACCCACTCCGGCCGGTTGCGCACCTCGTAGACCACCTCGTACACGGCCTTGTCGGCTTCGTACGCTCGCAGCGTCGCTGCCTCGGTGGCCGCCAGCTCGCCGCCGGCGTAGCCGTCGAGGAACCCGGCGCGGCACTCCTCTGCCCAGCCCCGGCTGCCCGGGCCGGGCACGCTCGCGGCTGCGTAGTCGAAGGAGCGCAGCATGCCGGCGATGTCGCGCCACACGCTGTCGGGCACCGACCGCTCGGCGAGGGTCTTGGCGGGCTCGCCCTCGAAGTCGATGATCTTCCACCCCGTCGGGGTGTGCAGCGTCTGGCCGAGGTGGAAATCCCCGTGCACCCGCTGGGTGTCCAGGTCACCCTCTCCCAGGCCGGCGAAGACGGCGTCGAGGCCGGCCCCGTACGGCTCCAGGGCCGGCGCGATGGTGGCGGCCACGGCCAGCCGCCCCGTCATGGTGCTCGCGACGTCGGCCCCCGGCTGGGTACCGGTCGGGAAGGCGGTCCGCAGCGCAGCGTGGGTCTCGGCGAGCGCACGGCCGAGCGCACGAGCCGGCTCGGCGAAGCTCTCGCCCCGCTGCAGCGCGTCCAGGGCCAGGCCCCAGCCGTCGGTGGCGTCGGCGAGCTTCTCCACGACCATGGCCAGGTCGGCGCTCAGGATCTCGGTCCGGCCCGTGCCCCGGTCGGTGCGCGGCCAGCTCGCGTCGATCCAGCCGAAGAGCCGGGCGACATCGGCCATCGAGGTCCGCGACAGGGCGTCATGCACCTCGATGTCGAGGTTGCGACCCAGCTCGAGGCGGCGGAAGACCTTGAGCATGGCGACCTCACCGAACATCACCGAGGTGTTGCTCTGCTGGCCGGTGAAGACGGCCGGTTCCAGGTCTGCGCTCAGCCCCTCGGCTGCGCTGAGGTGGAAGCCGACCTGAGCGTCCTCACCGCGCAGCGTGCGCTCGCTCAGCAGCGTCCGCAGCACCACCGAGGAGGCCTCAGGGTCCTGCATCGCGTCGTAGGCCACGACCGCCCCGAGCTCGGGGTCGCTCCAGCGGCCGATCTCGGCGTGGTGCAGGTCCGGATGCGGAGCGTGCCGGTAGGCGACGACGAGCTGGTAGAACTCGTGCGGGCCGTCCTCACCCGAGTCGACCCCCTTGTCTGACTGGGGGTAGATGACCTCGAGCACCTCCGGCCGGACGGCGAGGCCGTGCGGGGAGTCGAGGTAGTCCGCGGTCGAGGTGAGCCACGGCAGTGGCGTCAGGCCGACGACCGCGGACCGACGGCCCTTGCCGCCGAACCAGCGTGCGGCGGTGAGGTGGCCGAGAAGGTGATCGGCGATATCGGGGGACAGCGTGGACGTGGGGGCCACCGGCGTCACTGCCCCTCCGGCGTCGTCGCGTTCGACTGGCCGGGGTTACGTCGACCTGGGCGGACCAGCGTGAGGATGTGCGAGGGGTCGTCGACGGTCAGCCGGACGAACGCGCGCTGTCCCCAGCGGAAGGTCTGCCCGGTCAGCTCGTCGTGCACCAGGAACACGTCCGGGGTGCCGAGCCCCAGCTCCTCCATGTCCAAGACGACCTCGGACTCGTGGTTGTTCAGCGGGTCGACGCTGGTCACCACCAGCACCACGTCGTCGCCGGACCGCTTGGAGTAGACGATGACGTCGGCGTTTGCCGCGTGGTGGAAGTGCAGGTTGCGCAGCTGCTGCAACGCGGGGTGCTCGCGGCGGATGGCGTTCAGCGTGCCGAGCAGCAGGTTGAGGTTCTCCCCGCTCGCCTCGGCGCCGGCCCAGTCGCGTGGCCGGAACTGGAACTTCTCCGAGTCCAGGTACTCCTCGCGACCCTGGCCCAGGGGTGCGTTCTCGAACAGCTCGAAGCCGGAGTAGACCCCCCAGGTCGGCGCCAGCGTCGCGGCCAGGACGGCCCGAATGGTGAACGCGGTGCGCCCGCCCCACTGCAGGAACATCGGCAGGATGTCGGGAGTGTTGACGAAGAAGTTGGGCCGGAAGAAGCTGTCGGACTCGGTGCTGAGCTCGGTCAGGTACTCCTCGAGCTCCCACTTCTCGTTCCGCCAGGTGAAGTAGGTGTAGCCCTGCTGGAAGCCCGCCTTGCCGAGTGCGTGCATCATCGCCGGCTTGGTGAAGGCCTCGGCCAGGAAGAGCACGTCCGGGTCGGTGCGGCGGACCTCCCCCAGGAGCCAGGCCCAGAAGTCCACCGGCTTGGTGTGCGGGTTGTCGACCCGGAAGATGCGGACGCCGTGGCTCATCCACAGCTTCAGGACGCGCAGGCTCTCGGCGTAGATGCCGTCCTTGTCCCGGTCGAAGTTGATCGGATAGATGTCCTGGTACTTCTTCGGCGGGTTCTCCGCGTAGGCGATCGATCCGTCGGGCCGGGCGGAGAACCACTCCGGGTGGTCGGTGACCCAGGGGTGGTCGGGGGAGGCCTGCAGCGCGAAGTCCAGCGCCACCTCCATCCCGAGCGAGGAGACCTTGGCCACGAAGCGGTCGAAGGAGTCGAAGTCGCCGAGGTCGGGATGGATGGCGTCGTGCCCGCCCTCGACGTTGCCGATCGCCCACGGGGAGCCCGGGTCGGCGGGTCCGGGGGTCAGCGTGTTGTTCGGGCCCTTGCGGAAGGCGGCGCCGATCGGGTGGATCGGCGGCAGGTAGATGACGTCGAAGCCCATCGCCGCCGCCGCCTCGACCCGCTCGTGGGAGGAGTCGAACGTGCCGGAGACCCAGGACTCGGTGTCCGGGTCGAAGCGAGCGCCCTGGGAGCGGGGGAAGAACTCGTACCAGGACCCGAACAGCGCGGTCCGACGGTCGACGAAGATCGGGTACTCCGGGCTGGGGGAGACCAGCAGCCGGGGGCCGTGCTCGGCCATCGCCTCGCGGACCTCATCGGCCAGCACGACCTCGAGCCGGTCCTCGACCTGTTGGTCAGCGTCCAGGGCAGCTCTCGCGTCCTGCAGCACCGTCGCCGCCGCGTCGTCGCCCGCTTCGGTGGCGGCTGCTGCAGCGGTCTCGAACAGGGCCTTGCCCTCGGTGCAGACCAGGACGACGTCGATGCCGGCCGGGATCTTGATCTCGGCGTTGTGCACCCAGGTGGCCCACGGGTCGTCCCAGCCTTCCACCCGGAACGTCCAGGCGCCTTCGGTCTCCAGGGTGACCTCGGCGGCCCACCAGTCGAACCCTGCGGGGGTGCTGGGGAGCATCGGCTCGACGCGCTGGGCGCCGGTGGGGTCGGTCAGGACGACGGAGGCGTTGACCGCGTCGTGGCCCTCGCGGAAGACGGTGGCCCGGATCGGGATGGCCTCCCCGACCGCAGCCTTGGCGGGGTAGGCCCCACCCTCGATGACGGGCGACACCTTGGTCACGGGGATCCGGCCGAACGGCGTGCCTGTGGCGGAAGCGTTGGTCACTGTCACCTGCCCCAACCTAGCGGTGCGTACTGACAGCCGGGCCAGGCACCTCCGCCCGCACCGGTCCCGCGATGTCGGTCAGCCGAGCAGAAGCAGAGGCAGCTGTTCGTGTCCCGGAGCCGAAACCTGTCGACGGTGAGCGCTGCCCACCATCAAGACACATCGACATCAGGGCACTAGGTTGTCCGGGTGCGCGCTATCCGTCGGTTCACCGTCCGTCCCGTCCTGCCCGAGGTCCTCAAGCCGCTGGGTGACCTGGCCCGCAACCTGCGCTGGGCCTGGCACTCCGACACCGAGGATCTCTTCCGATCGGTCGACCCCGACCTCTGGGCGGCGAGCGGCGGCGACCCGATCCGGCTGCTTGCCGACGTGCCGGGGGAGCGGCTGCAGATGCTGTCCAAGGACAAGAAGTTCCTCAAGAGCCTTCGCGTCGTGCAGGCCGACCTGGCCGACTACCTGACCGGTGACCTCTGGTACTCCTCGTATGCGGCCGAGAACCCCACCGCGCCCAGGGGCATCGGCTACTTCTCCCCGGAGTTCGGCATCACCGAGGTGCTGCCGCAGTACTCCGGCGGCCTCGGGATCCTGGCCGGCGACCATCTGAAGACCGCCTCCGACCTCGGGGTCCCGATCATCGGCGTCGGCCTGCTCTACCGGCAGGGCTACTTCCGCCAGTCGCTGAACGCCGCCGGCTGGCAGCAGGAGCGCTACCCGCTGCTCGACCCCAACGCGCTGCCGCTCACCCTGCTGCACGACGACGAGGGCCCGGTCCGGATCGAGGTGCCGCTCGGCGGCCGCCTCCTGCACGCGCAGATCTGGCTGGCCCAGGTCGGCCGGGTGCCGCTGCTGCTGCTGGACTCCGATGTGGAGAGCAACGCCGGACCCGAGCGTGACGTGACCGACCGGCTGTACGGCGGCGGGACCGACCACCGGTTGGCCCAGGAGGTGCTGCTGGGTATCGGCGGCGTCCGTGCCATCCGCGCGTACTGCAAGGTGACCGGCGCGCCGGCGCCCGAGGTGTTCCACACGAACGAGGGCCACGCCGGCTTCCTCGGGCTGGAGCGGATCCGGGAGTACATGAACGACGGGCTGGACTTCGACGCCGCCCTCGAGCGTTGCCGCGCCGGCACCGTCTTCACCACCCACACCCCGGTGCCCGCCGGCATCGACCGCTTCCCGCACGCGCTGATGACCGAGCAGTTCTCGGCCTTCGACGAGGTGCCGCTGGACAAGGTGCTCTCCCTCGGCAACGAGGACTACCCCGGCGGCGACCCGCACATGTTCAACATGGCGGTGATGGGCTTCCGGCTGGGCCAGCGGGCCAACGGCGTCTCGCTGCTGCACGGCGAGGTCTCCCGCGAGATGTTCCAGGGCCTGTGGAAGGCCTTCGACACCAGCGAGGTGCCGATCACCTCCATCACCAACGGCGTCCACCACCACACCTGGGTGCACCGCGACCTGCTCGAGCTGCTCGAGGCCCCGACCGGCTCCACCGCGCCGTCGGTCATCGACGGCTACGACTGGAACGCCCTGGCGAAGGTCGACAGCAAGACCATCTGGGCCTTGAAGCGCCGGATGCGCGAGGAGCTGGTCACCATGACCCGCCGCCGGCTCGCCGAGAGCAGCGCCAACCGCGGGCTGGCCACCGACTGGGTCGACGGGGTGCTCGACCCGGACGTGATCACCTTCGGCTTCGCGCGACGGGTGCCCTCGTACAAGCGGCTGACCCTGATGCTGCGCGAGCCGGAGCGGCTGAAGGCCTTGCTCACCGACCGGAAGCGGCCGATCCAGATCGTGATCGCCGGCAAGTCCCACCCCGCGGACGAGGGCGGGAAGGCCCTGATCCAGCAGATGGTGCAGTTCGCCGACGCCGAGGACGTCCGGCACCGGATCGTCTTCCTGCCCGACTACGACATCTCGATGGCCAAGCCCCTCTATCCCGGCTGCGACGTGTGGATGAACAACCCGCTACGCCCCTACGAGGCCTGCGGCACCTCCGGCATGAAGGCAGCGCTGAACGGCGCCGCCAACCTCTCCATCCGCGACGGCTGGTGGGACGAGTGGTTCGACCCCGCGTTCGGCTGGGAGATCCCCTCGGCCGAAGGGGTCGCGGACGGCGACCAGCGCGACGACCTCGAGGCGCGTGCGCTGTACGACATCATCGAGCGCGAGATCGTCCCTCGCTTCTACGACGTCTCCGGCGGAGTGCCCGAGCGCTGGGTTCAGATGATCCGCGAGACCATCGCCGGGCTCGCGCCCAAGGTGCTCGCCTCACGGATGGTGCGCGACTACGTCACCCAGCTGTACGGCCCGGCCGCGGCGTCGACCTACGCGGTGGACGGCGGCGGCGCGGGGGCCGAGGGGCTCGCGGCCTGGAAGCGGCGCGTGCGGGCCGCCTGGCCGGGGGTTGCGGTCGACCACGTGGAGAGCCTGGACGCCGACCAGCTCCAGATCGGCGACAAGCTGCACGTCAGCGCGCTGATCCGGCTGGGCGAGCTGAGCCCGAACGACGTCGAGGTGCAGCTCGTGAAGGGCCGGCTCGACGCCGACGACGAGTACCTCCGCGACCCGCAGGTGAACCCGTTCCCGACCGGCACCGACGTGGGCGACGGCCTCCGCCGCTACGAGGGCTGGGTGGAGGCCAAGCGCTCCGGCGCCATCGGCTACACCGTCCGCGTCGTCCCTCACCACCCGCAGCTCGCCAGTCCGGCCGAGATGGGCCTCGCCGCCCTTCCGGCCGATCTGCCCGCGCCGCCCTCCGCCGACTACACCGGCGACTAGCCGAGGGTTCTCGACCCGACCGGCGACGCTATCCGCCTCCGAGCGGAGCGAGGGCCGACAGCTCGTCGACGATCTCGGCCAGAGAGTCCTTGGCCGCACGCTCGAAGAGCGGGATCGAGGCGAAGCCATGGATCGCCTCGGGATACACCACCCGCCGCACGGGCACGCCGGCTGCCTCGAGCACGTCGGCGTAGCGGAGGGCGTCGTCGCGCAGCGGGTCCTGGCCGGCGGCGACCACCAGGGTCGGCGGCAGGTCGGAGTGGTCGGGGGCGTGCAGCGGGCTGACGCGGGGGTCGTCCGGAGCGATCGAGTCGGGTAGCCCCTGGGGCACGTAGCAGCGGCCGAACCAGTCCATCGAGGTGCGCTGCAGCATCGGCGCGTCCGGCAGCTCGGTGACCGACGGCGAGTCCAGCGTGAGGTCGGTCGAGGGGTAGAGCAGCAGCTGGTGGGCCAGGGTGGGCCAGGCCGGGTCGGCCCGGGTCCGGTCCCGGCTGGCCAGGGCGACCAGCGCGGCGAGGCTACCGCCGGCGCTCTCCCCGAGCACCGACACCTGTCCTGGGTCAGCCCCCAGCCCGTGGGCGTGCTCGACCAGCCACTGCGTCGCCGCCCAGCAGTCCTCGAAGGGCACCGGCGCCGGGTGCTCGGGAGCCAGCCGGTACTCGACCGAGGCCACCGTCACCGGCGCCTGCGCGGCGAGGTTGCCGCAGAGCCAGTCGGCCGCGGTCAGGTTGCCGAAGACGAAGCCACCGCCGTGGAAGTTCACCACCAGCGGCGTGGGACCGGCCGTGCCCGCAGCCCGGTAGAGCCGGATCCGCAGCCGAGCCGGATCAGCGACCGATGAAGGCACCGGGATCGACAGGTCGTCGATGTCGATGCTGCGACCGACCGGTCCCAGCACCACCCGCGCGAGCGGTCGGGGCAGCTCTCGCCGGACGCCGACCAGGTAGGCCTGCGTCGGCGGGTCGGGGCGGGGCATCCGCCGCATCACGCCGGTCAGCACCCGGGTACGCAGGTTCACCGGACGCCTCAGTCGACCTGGAGCACCACGACCGTACGGCCGGGTATCTCCAGGTGGCTGCCCGCACTGAGCTTGTCCGAGGGGAGCTCGCCCTCGGCGCCCGTGTGGGCGACGACGGTGTACGTGTCGCCCCAGGACCCGCCGGGCAGGTCGACCTGGACGGCGTCGGAGCCGCCGTGGAACCAGATCAGGAACGCCGCGTCCTGGCTGCGCTCCGGGTCGTCGTCGGCGAGGTAGACCCCGAGCGTCCGTCGCGTCCCGTCCGACCAGTCGTCAGCGGTCATCTCGGCGCTGCGGCCGCCGAACCAGGCCAGGTTCTTGCGTCCGTTCGGCTTGCCGGTCGCGTCCAGCAGCTCCTGGCCGTGCCGGTACGCGGTCCGGCGCAGCACCGGGTGCTCGGCGCGTAGCTGCAGCAGCCGCCGGCTCAGCTCGGTGAGGTCGCTCCAGCCCGCCTGGGTGTCCCAGTGCACCCACGACAGCGGTGAGTCCTGGCAGTAGGCGTTGTTGTTGCCGCCCTGGGTGCGGCCCAGCTCATCGCCCGCGGTGATCATAGGCACGCCGGCGGCGAGCAGCAGCGTGGCCATCAGGTTCGCCGACTGCCGGTGCCGGAGCGCCGCGACGTGGGTCTCGTCGCTGTCACCCTCGACCCCGCAGTTCCAGGAGCGGTTGTCGTCGGTCCCGTCGCGGTTGGACTCCCCGTTCGCGCCGTTGTGCTTGACGTCGTAGGTGACGAGGTCACGCAGGGTGAAGCCGTCGTGGGCGGTGATGAAGTTGACGCTGGCCTGCGGTGCGCGGTCGCTGAAGATGTCGGGGGAGCCGACGAGACGCTGGCCCAGCTCCGAGACGCCGTGGGTGTTCCCCCGCCAGAAGTCTCGGACGTAGTTGCGGAACCGGTCGTTCCACTCGCTCCAGCCGTCACCGAAGGCCCCGACCTGGTAGCCGTAGGGCCCCATGTCCCAGGGCTCGGCGATCATCTTCACCTTGCTGAGCACCGGGTCCTCGCGGACGGCGACCTTGAAGGGGTGCTCCTGGTCGACGTGGTGGCGCTCGTCCCGCAGCAGGGTGGTGACCAGGTCGAAGCGGAAGCCGTCGACGCCCATCTCGGTCACCCAGTAGCGCAATGAGTCCAGCACCAGCCGCAGGACGCCCGGCTCGGAGGTGTCGACGGAGTTGCCGCAGCCGGTGACGTCGTAGTCGTTGCGCTGGTCCGCGGTCAGGCGGTAGTAGCCGAGGTGGTCCAGGCCGCGGAAGGCCAGCGTCGGGCCCTCGTGGCCGCCCTCACCGGTGTGGTTGTAGACGACGTCGAGGATGACCTCGATTCCCGCGTCGTGCAGGGTCGAGACCATCTCCTTGAACTCGCGGACCTGCTGCCCCAGCGTGCCGACCGAGCCGTAGGCGGAGTGCGGGGCGAAGTAGCCGAGGGTGTTGTAACCCCAGTAGTTGCTGAGGCCGCGGCTGATCAGGAACGGCTCGGACACGAACTGGTGGACCGGCAGCAGCTCGACCGCCGTCACGCCCAGGTCCACCAGGTGCTGCACCACGGCCGGGTAGGCGAGGCCGGCATAGCTCCCGCGCAGGTGCTCGGGGACGGCCGGGTGGAGCCGGGTGAAGCCCTTCACGTGCAGCTCGTAGATGACCGAGGCGGCCAGCGGGACGGGCTCGGCGATCGGCCGCGGCGGCGGGGAGTCGGCCACCACGACGCTCAGGGGGACTGCGGCGAAGGAGTCCAGGGTGTCCGGGATGTAGTTCGACTCCGGCGTGTGGTCCAGGATCGGGCCCGAGTAGTCGACGCCACCGGTCAGCGCGCGGGCGTAGGGGTCGAGCAGCAGCTTGGCCGGGTTGAAGCGGGCGCCTGCGGTGGGGTCCCACTCACCGTGGACGCGGTAGCCGTACCGCTGCTCCGCACCGACCCCCGGGACGTGGAGGCTCCAGACGCCGTCCTGGTCGCGCGTGAGGTCGTAGTTGGTCTGGTGCCGGTCCTCGTCCACCAGCGCCAGCTCGACCCGGGTCGCCCGCGGCGCCCACAGGCCGAAGGTCGTCCCGCCGTCGCGTACGTGAGCACCGAGCAGCGAGGTGTCCGCCGGTACGGGCAGTGCGGTGGTCGTCATGGTCTCAAGGGCTCTCGGTTTTGCTTGACCGGTGCGGTCGCACTAGCCGGGCTGGGGATTGACACCGATGTCGGCCCGGCCTGAGCGTAGCCCGAAGCGCGGGTCCTTGCCGAGAAGATGACGCAATCCGGCTCCTCAGCCGCGAGCGGCTGCTCCGCAGCGCGAGGCATAGGGTCGGCACCATGAGCGTTGACGCGGGGTCCGGAACGGAGCCGGTCCGGCTCGAGGTGGCCGACGGTGTGGCCGTGCTGCGCCTGGACCGGCCGAAGATGAACGCGCTGAACGCGGACCTGCAGCACCGGATCGGGCTGGCGGCGGTCGAGTGCGCCGAGCGGGACGACATCGCGGCGGTCGTGCTGACCGGCGGCGACCGGGTGTTCGCGGCCGGGGCCGACATCAAGGAGATGGTCGAGCTCGGCTACCCGGAGATGGTGGCGCGGTCGTCGGCCCTGCAGGACGCCTTCACCGCCGTCGCCCGGATCCCCAAGCCGGTGGTCGCGGCCGTCAACGGCTACGCGCTCGGGGGTGGCTGCGAGCTCGCCCTCTGCGCCGACATCCGGATCGCCGCCGCCGACGCGACCTTCGGCCAGCCCGAGGTCCTGCTCGGGATCATTCCCGGTGCCGGCGGCACCCAGCGGCTGACCCGGCTGGTGGGTCCCAGTCGGGCCAAGGACCTGATCTTCACCGGCCGCTTCGTCGGGGCGGCCGAGGCGCTGGCCATCGGTCTCGTCGACCGGGTCGTCGCCGCGGAGGAGGTGCTACCGACCGCGCTGGCCTGGGCGCGCCAGTTCGTCGGCGGTCCTGCGCTGGCGCTGCGAGCCGCCAAGGAGTGCATCGACCGCGGCGGCGACGTCGACCTGCAGACCGGGCTCGAGCTGGAGCGGATGCAGTTCGCGGCCCTCTTCGCCACCGCGGACCAGACCACCGGGATGCGCTCCTTCGTCGAACGCGGCCCCGGTCAGGCCCGGTTCGAGGGCCGCTGACCCGCCGTCAGTGCCGGGGCCTGTGCAGCCAGCCGGCCAGCCGCGCCGTGACGAACGGCAGCACGAGGTAGGTCATGATCGGCGTCACCACCACCGTGGTGATCAGCAGCCGCAGCGGCAGCGGCAGGGTCAGCACGCTGGGGACCAGGACGCTCAGCAGGGCCGTGAACGCGAGGTTGGTCGGGTAGAAGCCCAGCCAGATGCTGACCGACTGCTTCCAGCGTGGCGGGGCGGCCGGGCTCTCGGCCATCAGGGTGGCGTACGGGGCGTCGAACCAGCCCTCGATCCCCGTCCGGCGTTCGACCCGGCCGGTGGTGGCGAAGTCCCGGCCGCTCTCCAGCCACCAGCGGCGCTCGGCCGAGTCCTCCCAGGCCGTCAGCGAGTCCGAGTCCGCAAAGCGGTAGAGCATGTACCAGAGGTCGGAGTCCGGGCCGGCGCGGACGAAGCCTGAGCCGAGGTAGCCCGGTCGGCGCCCGGCGAGGTCGGTGCCTGCCTGCGTCCAGATCGTCGCCTCGGTGATCCGGGCCGGGTCGACGTGGCGTTCGATGGCGACGGTGATCGGCTGGCCCACCGCGCCAGTCTCGCCCGACCCGGTTTCGCAGCGGTTACGCGCAGCGAGCGGACAGGCAAGTGGATCCTCACGGGTAGTCGCGTGAGGATCCACTTGCTTGTGCTCATCCACAACGTAGCGACCTGCTCGCCGTCATCCACAGGTCCCGCCGACGGCCCCCGTCGGAGTGATAGGGCGGCCACGATGCTCGGGTGCACCCTCGTTCCAGCGTCTCGGAGGCGGTCCGGCGACTGGCCGCGCTGCAGGCGGGCGTGGTCTCCCGCGAGCAGGCGCGTGGACTGGGGATGACCGACCACGTGCTGACCCGGCTCGTCCGGGAGGAGCGCTGGCGCCGGGTCGCCTCCGGCGTCTACCGAACCGCTGACGTGGACGCGGACTGGGACTCCCTCGCCTGGGCAGGGGTGCTGCTGGGCGGGCAGGGCGCCCGGCTCGGACCGGCCTCCTCTGGTCATCTGCACCAGCTGGTGGCCGATCCGCCGTCGCCGCTCGATGTCCTGGTACGGCCGCACGGCTCGCGTCGCCGGTCCGAGACCTGGCAGTTCCTCCAGGACCACCCGGGCCTTCGCGGGCCGTCCGTGGGGTCGCCGCCCCGGCTCAGCGTCGAGGACACGGTGCTCGACCTGTGCGCCACCCGTACCGAGGGCGAGATCGTCGCCCTGGTCACCGCCGCGGTTCAGCAGCGGCGCACCCGGCCGGCTCGGCTGGCCGCCACTCTCCAGCTGCGCGCCCGACACCCACGCCGGCTCTTGCTGCGGCAGCTGCTCGGGGATGTCGAGGCCGGGGCTGAGTCGTCCCTGGAGATCGGCTACCTTCGCGACGTCGAACGCGCTCACGGGCTCCCGGTGGGACTTCGGCAGAAGTCCCGGCTCGGCCTGCCCTTCGTCACCGATGTCAGCTACGAGGGCTTCCGGCTGCTGGTCGAGCTCGACGGCCGGCTCGGCCACGAGGGGATGGGCCGTTTCCGGGACATGAACCGGGACAACCGGTTTGTCCTGGCCGCGATCCCGACACTGCGTTACGGCTGGTTCGATGTGCTCGACCGCCCCTGCCTGGTGGCCGCCCAGGTCGCAGCCGTGCTGTGGGCCCAGGGCTGGTCCGACCTGCTCGGCCGCTGCGAACGCTGCGTCGGCGCCACCGAGGCTGACCTGTGGCTGTCGGCCTGACGCCCCGGCCGCAGGTTGCCCAGCGCTATATTACTCATGAGTAATATAGGGCTCGTCCCAGGTTCCCGCGCAGCTGCCTGCGCCCGTTCGAAGGCCCCGAGATGAAGATCCTCGTCCTCGTCAAGCACGTCCCCGACGCCACCGGTGACCGCGCCTTCGCCGCGGACGGGACCGTCGACCGCACGGCCGGGGACGGTCTGCTGTCCGAGCTGGACGAGTACGCGCTCGAGCAGGCGCTCCGGATCGCCGAGACTGCTGATGAGCGAGGGGGCGACGACGTCGAGGTGGTCGCGCTGACCCTCGGCCCAGACGATGCCGCCGCCGCCATCAAGCGGGCGCTGCAGATGGGGGCGACCGCGGGCATCCACGTCAGCGACGAGGCCCTCCACGGCACCGACTACCTCGGGACCAGCACGGTCCTCGCGGCCGCGATCACCAAGGCGGCGCCCGACCTGGTCCTCTGCGGCATGGCCTCCACCGACGGCAGCGGGGGTGTGGTCCCGGCGATGGTGGCCGAGCGTCTCGGCTGGCCGGCTGTCACCCTGGGTGCGACGTTGGAGCTGATCGACTCAGGCGTCCGGATCCGTCGCGACGGCGACACCGCCACCCTGGTGGTGGAGGCGGCGCTGCCGGCGGTGGTCAGTGTCACCGACCAGTCCGGGGAGGCGCGCTACCCCTCGATGCGCGGCATCCTGGCCGCGAAGAAGAAGCCCGTCGACACCTGGAGCCTGGCCGACCTCGGCGTCGACCCGGCCGACGTCGGCCTCGCCGCGGCCTGCACCACGGTCCTCGAGGCGCAGGCGCGGCCGCCGAAGCAGGCCGGCCAGGTCGTGGCCGACGAGGACGGCGCCGGCTCCGTCGCGCTGGTCGACTTCCTCACCGCTGGTAAGTACGTCTGAGCTCGCGAGCAAAGAGAGAGAGGAGCACCCATGCCCCAGGTCCTCGTCGTGGCCGACCTCGTCGATGGTGCGGTCGGCAAGCCGACCCTCGAGCTGCTGACGCTCGGCCGACGGATCGGCGACCCCGTCGTCGTCGTGTTCGGCGAGGCGACCGAAGCTGTCGCCGCCCGGCTGGCGGAGTTCGGCGCTACCCGGGTGCTGAGCGTGACCGACCCCGCCCTCACCGACTACCTCGTCGCCCCCAAGGCCGAGGCGCTGGCCCAGGTGGTGGCTGCACTCAGCCCGGCGGCCGTGCTGGTGACCTCGGGCGCCGAAGGCAAGGAGGTCGCGGCCCGGCTGGCGGTCAAGCTCGGATCCGGTCTGATCACCGATGCCGTCGACGTCGCGGCCGACGGCTCCACGACCCAGTCGGTCTTCGCCGGCAGCTACTCGGTGCACGCGACGGTCACCCGGGGCGTGCCCGTCATCACCGTCAAGCCGAACGCGGTCACTCCTGAGCCCGCTGCGGGCAGCCCGGCCGTCGAGACGTTCGCGGTCACCATCTCCGAGCAGGCCAGAGGCGCTCGGATCGTCGCCGTCGAGCCCAAGAAGGCCAGCGGTCGGCCCGAGCTGACCGAGGCCGCCGTCGTGGTCTCCGGCGGTCGCGGCACGGGCGGCAACTTCGACGAGGTCGAGCAGCTTGCCGACAGCCTCGGCGCGGCCGTCGGGGCCTCCCGAGCAGCCGTGGACTCGGGCTGGTACCCGCACGCCTACCAGGTGGGCCAGACAGGCAAGACCGTCTCGCCGCAGCTCTACATCGCCGCCGGCATCTCGGGAGCGATCCAGCACCGCGCCGGTATGCAGACGTCCAAGGCCATCGTCGCCGTCAACAAGGACGCCGAGGCCCCGATCTTCGCCCTCGCCGACCTCGGCGTCGTGGGGGACCTGCACACGGTGCTCCCCGCCGTCGCGGCCGAGGTAGCCCGGCGCCGGAGCTGACCGGGCCCATGCCTGACCGGGTGGCCGACCGGGTGAGGCCGCGTACGCTGCGAGTCGTGCCCACCACTCGGGATCTGGCTGCGCTGCCGCGTGTCTATCTGGACCACGCGGCCACCACGCCGATGCTGCCGGCTGCCGTCGAGGCGATGACCCGTGAGCTGACCCGGGTGGGGAACGCGTCGGCGCTGCATGGTTCGGGACGCGCGGCCCGCCGGGTGGTGGAGGACTGTCGCGAGCTGGTCGCCGCCCACGTCGGCGCCCGCCCCGCCGAGCTGATCTTCACCTCCGGTGGCACCGAGAGCGACAACCTCGCCGTCAAGGGCGGCTACTGGAGCCGCCGCGACGCCGACCGGGTCCGCGTGGTGGTCAGCGCCATCGAGCACCATGCCGTCCTCGACTCGGCGAGCTGGCTGGCCGCGGCCGAGGGGGCTGAGCTGGACCTGCTGCCCGTCGACGCGAGCGGCCGACTCGACCTGAGCGCCGCCACCCGGTTGATCGACGAGCGGACCGCGGTGGTCTCGGTGATGGCCGCCAACAACGAGGTGGGCACGCTCCAACCGGTGGCCGAGGTGGCGCGACTGGCCTCGGAGGCCGGAGCGGTCTCGCACAGCGACGCCGTCCAGGCCGTCGGACACGTGCCGGTCGACTTCGCCGCCAGCGGCCTGGACCTGATGACGTTCACCGCCCACAAGCTGGGCGGCCCCTACGGGGTGGGGGCGCTGCTGGCTCGCCGGCAGACCGCGCTCACCTCGGTGCAGCACGGTGGCGGGCAGGAGCGCGACGTCCGCTCGGGCACGCTGGACGTGGCCGCGATCGCCGCGTTCGCCGCTGCCGTCGAGGTGGCCGTCACCGGTCTGGCCGCCGAGGAGGCCCGGCTGCGCGCCCTGCGGGCCGAGCTCGTGGAAGGCGTGCTGGCGGCCGTGCCCGGGACCAGGCTGCACGGCACCCTCGACCCGGAGGGCTCCCTGCCGGGCGTCACCAACCTGGGCTTCGCCGACTGCGCGGCGGACTCGATCCTGATGCTGCTAGACGCGGCCGGCATCGACTGCTCAGCCGGTTCAGCCTGCTCCGCCGGGGTGGCCCAGCCCAGCCACGTGCTGACGGCGATGGGGGTCGACGAGGCCGGCGCGCGCTCCGCACTCCGTTTCTCCCTCGGCCACAGCTCGACGGGGCACGACGTGCGCGCGTTGCTGACCGCCCTGCCCGAAGCCGTCAGCCGAGCCCGCGCGGCGGCCGCCTTCGTCTGAGCGTCGAGGGTTGGCGAGCCTGCGAGAATGGGCGCCATGAAGATCCTGGCCGCGATGTCTGGTGGCGTCGACTCCGCCGTGGCGGCTGCGCGCGCGGTGGACGCGGGCCATGAGGTGACCGGTGTGCACCTTGCTCTGTCGAAGAACCCGCAGTCCTTCCGCTCCGGCGCCCGGGGCTGCTGCTCCAAGGAGGACGCCCACGACGCCCGCCGGGCTGCCGACCGGCTCGGCATTCCCTTCTACGTCTGGGATCTCTCCGACCGCTTCGCCGCTGACGTGGTGGACGACTTCGTCGCTGAGTACGCGGCCGGCCGGACGCCGAACCCCTGCCTGCGCTGCAACGAGAAGATCAAGTTCTCCGCGGTCTTGGACCGCGGCGTCGCCCTCGGCTTCGACGCCGTCTGCACCGGCCACTACGCCTCGCTCGTGCGCACCGAGCAGGGGGTTGAGCTGCACCGCGCGGTCGACCACGACAAGGACCAGTCCTACGTCCTCGGCGTCCTCGACGCCGCTCAGCTGGGCCGTTCCTGCTTCCCGCTGGGCGGCTCGCTGAAGTCCGAGGTACGGGCCGAGGCCGAGCAGCGGGGGCTCGCCGTCGCCGACAAGCCGGACAGCCACGACATCTGCTTCATTCCTGACGGTGACACTGCCGGCTTCCTGGACCGCCACCTCGGGCAGCGGCCCGGCCTCGTCGTCGACCAGGCGGGCGTGCCGGTCGGGCAGCACGAGGGCAGCCACCACTTCACCGTCGGCCAGCGGCGCGGGCTTCGGCTGGGCGTCCCCGCCGACGACGGCCGGCCGCGCTACGTGCTGGACATCTCCCCGGTCACCAACACCGTGACGGTCGGGCCGCAGGAGGCCCTCGCCGTCCGTCGGATCGAGGGCCGGCAGCCTCGCTGGGCCGGTGCGGTCGTCCCGGGCCCGTGGCGGGGGAGCGTCCAGGTCCGCGCACACGGAGCACCGGTCGCGGCCTCGGCCCTGATCGAGGTCGACCGGGTCGAGCTGACGCTGGACACGCCCGCGGCGGGGGTCGCCCCCGGCCAGGCCGCCGTCCTCTACGACGGCACCCGCGTGGTCGGTAGCGCCACCATCGCGACCACCCGGCCGTGACCGCGCCGCTCGGGGACCACGTGCTCAGCACCGGGATCGGTTCCTGGCCCGGCACCGACATGGCCGACGCCGTCTCCATCGCGTTCGCGGAGTGCCCGGACCTGCCGTACCTGCCCGAGCTGCCGGCCCGCGGCCCGCACGCGCAGCTGGTCGGGCGTTCGACCGCGCTGCTCGCCGGACTCTCGGTGGACCTGCAGCCGGCCGGTTGGCGGCTCACCGACGGCTCCAGCCGCGAGCACCGGGTGGCCCGGTCGACGCTGCGGTCCGACCTCGACCTGCTCGAGGAGCTCGCCCAAGGCTACGTCGGGCGCTTCAAGGTCTCCGCCGCCGGACCATGGACGCTGGCCGCGACCATGGAGCGCCCCCGCGGCGACCGCGTCCTCGCCGACTCCGGCGCCCGACGCGACCTCGGGCAGTCGCTGACCCAAGGCCTGGGCGACCTGGTCAGCGAGCTGCGGCGACGGTTGCCGGACCTCGACCTGGTCGTCCAGGTGGACGAGCCGCTGCTGCCGGCCGTCCTCGCCGGCTCCGTGCCGACCGCCAGTGGCTTCTCCCGGCACCGGGTCGTGGACCTGCCCGAGGTGAGCGGGGTGTACAGCCAGCTCGTGGAGCGGCTGGGTCCGGTGCCGCTCGCGGTGCACTGCTGTGCCGCCGGCACGCCCATCGCCCTGCTGCACGACGCCGGCGTCCGTGCCCTCGCCCTCGATCTGGACCAGCTCGGCACCGGTGACTGGGACGTCCTCGGCGCCGCGCTCGAGCAGGGCCTGGTGCTCGGTCTCGGGGCCCTGCCGACCGGTCAGACGCTGCCGACCGGCCAAACCCTCTCGGGTGACCAGGTCGCGGGCCGCGCGCTCGTCCCGCTGCGGGCGCTCGGACTCGACCCGGCGCTGCTCGCCGGTCGGCTCGTCCTGACCCCCGCATGCGGACTGGCCGGCCAGACGGCGGCGGGGGCGCTGTGGAGTCTGCGGACGGCTCGACGGGCCGCCGAGATCCTCACCGAGCAGCTCGCCGACTGAGGTCGGGAGACGGCATGATGTGGGCGTGCAGACCAAGCAGCTCCGCGTCTTGTCCACCCTGCTCCTCGCCTTCGCGATCGCACAGGCCGGGCTGGGCTCGGGCTACCTCGACGGCAGCCACGCGCTGCTGATCGCCCACCTGACGAACGCCTTCGCCGTCTTGGTCCTGACGGTGCTCGCGGCGGTCTTCGGCTTCGCCAACCGTCGCTCGGGCGGACCGGGCTGGGTCTTCTACCTGCCGCTCGCGCTGGTGGTGGCCGTGGTCATCCAGATGGTCCTCGGCTTCGCCGGCGTCCGCAGCGGCCACGTCTTCTGGGGCGTGCTCTACCTCTGCGGGGTCACCGCCTACTGCTCCTACACCTACCGCGAGCTCCCCTCCGAGGGTCGCAGCCGCAGCAGGTCGGCCGACGTCTCCACCGCCCGGCCGGAGCCCCGGGCACAGGCCTGAACGCGGCCCCCATCGCAGGCCTCGAGAACTGTCGGAGCCCGCGGTTAGTGTGCTCGGGTGGTCAACGACACCGATCTTGCCGACGTCGCGGTCCCTGCCGAGCAGGCTGCGCCCGACGACGGGGCCCGCGCGCGGCACGCTGAGCTCAGCGACCAGCTGAACGAGGCTCGCTGGCGCTACCACGTGCTCGACGACCCGACCGTCTCCGATGGCGAGTACGACCGCTCGATGCGCGAGCTCACCGCGCTCGAGGAGCAGTACCCGGCGCTGCGGACGCCCGACTCGCCCAGCCAGCAGGTGGGCGGACCGCCGTCGATGACGTTCACCGCGGTGCAGCACCTGCAGCGGCTGATGAGCCTGGACAACGTCTTCAACCGCGACGAGCTTGACCGCTGGGCCGGGCGGGCCGTCCGTGAGCTGGGCGAGACTCGGGTGGCCGCGTCCGGCTACCTCTGCGAGCTGAAGGTGGACGGCCTCGCCCTGGACCTGGTCTACGAGCGCGGCCGGCTGGTCCGGGCTGCGACCCGCGGCGACGGCACGGTGGGAGAGGACGTCACCGACAACGTACGGACGATCGCGGTCGTCCCGCGGACGCTGACCACCGACGAGCCGCCGGAGCTGCTCGAGGTCCGCGGCGAGGTCTACTTCGCCACGACCGAGTTCGCCGCGCTGAACGCCGCTCTGGTGGCCGAGGGCAAGGCGCCGTTCGCCAACCCGCGCAATGCGGCCGCAGGCTCGCTGCGGCAGAAGGACCCCAGGGTCACGGCGTCGCGCCGGCTCGGTTTTGTCAGCCACGGCATCGGGGTCTGGCAGGGGCAGAACCGCGACCGGCTCTCCCAGGCGTACGAGGCCCTCGCCGGTTGGGGCCTGCCGGTGAGCCCGCACCTACGGGTCGCGCCGACGCTGGACGACGTCTGGGCCTACATCGAGCACTTCGGTGAGCACCGGCACTCCGTCGAGCACGAGATCGACGGGGTGGTGGTCAAGCTCGACGAACGCACCGTCCAGGACCAGCTGGGCTCGACGTCGAAGGCGCCGCGGTGGGCGATCGCGTTCAAGTTCCCGCCCGAGGAGGTGACCACCCAGCTGCTGGACATCCAGGTCAACGTCGGCCGGACCGGTCGGGTGACTCCGTTCGGGCTGATGGAGCCGGTGCTGGTCTCCGGCTCGACGGTGGGGATGGCCACCCTGCACAACGCTTCCGAGCTCGAGCGCAAGGGGGTGCTGATCGGTGACACGGTGGTGCTGCGCAAGGCCGGTGACGTCATCCCCGAGATCGTCGGGCCGGTCGTCGCGCTGAGGACCGGCGACGAGCACGCCTTCGTGATGCCGACGCACTGTCCCGCCTGCGGCACCGAGCTGCGACACGAGAAGGAAGGGGACGCCGACCTGCGCTGCCCCAACCACCGCTCGTGTCCCGCCCAGTTGCGGGAACGGCTGTTCCACGTAGCCAGCCGGGGGGCGTTGGACATCGAGAACCTCGGTTACCAGTCGGCGACCGCCCTGCTGGACAGCGGGCTGCTGACCGACGAGGGCGACCTGTTCGACCTCACTGAGGACGACCTGACCGGCGTCGGCTTCTTCACCACCATCAAGGGCATGCTCAGCGCGAACGGCGCGAAGCTGCTGGCCAACCTGCAGGCAGCCAAGGAGCGGCCGCTGTCGAAGTTCCTGGTCGCACTGAGCATCCGGCACGTGGGCCCGTCGACGGCTCCAGACCTCGCGCGGGCCTTCGGCTCGATCACACGGATCGCCGACGCGACGGCTGAGGAGCTGGCGGCCGTCGACGGCGTCGGTCCCACCATGGCCACGACCATCGCGGAGTGGTTCGCCGTCGACTGGCACCGCGAGATCGTCACCAAATGGCAGGCGTCCGGCTGCGCGATGACGGAGGTGCAGCCGGAGCAGCGTGACCAGAGCTTGGCCGGCCTGTCGATCGTGGTCACCGGCGGGTTGGCAGGCTTCACGCGGGACACCGCCGCCGAGGCGATCGCCGCCCGCGGCGGCAAGGTCGCCAGCTCGGTCTCGAAGAAAACCGCATTCGTGGTGGTGGGGGAGTCGCCGGGCTCCAAGGCCGACAAGGCCGTCGAGCTCCGCGTGCCCGTGCTGGACGGGGTCGACGCCTTCCGGGTGCTACTCGACGACGGTCCCGAGGCAGCCGGGCAGATCGCCGTCCGGGCCGAGGAGCCTGTCGCCGACGAGCCGGCCCCGGAGGAGGTGGCCCCGGGGAAGCCGCCACCCAAGGAGCCCAAGCCCAAGAGGACCAGGGCGAAGAAGGCCAAGCCCGAGGTGGTGGCGGCGGAGGCACCCCCCGAGGGGGTGCCCACCGAAGCGGGGCCAGCCGATCATCGGGCTGGCTAGGCCTCGCCCATCACCAGGCCCTCGATGGTGTGCCGCTGCGTGATCGGGGTCAGCTCGTCGACGACCGGGCAGTGCAGGTGCGCGCGGACCCGCGACGGCAGGGCGTCGTGGAAGCCGCCCGTGACGGCCAGGTCGTGGTGTGCGGCGTTGCCGGCGCCGGGGGCATCGAGACCGAGCACCAGGACCGGACGCGAGAGCTGCGAACGGTTCTCGGTGCCGCGGTGGATGGTCAGGGCCGACCGGGCGGAGATGTCGCCCATCATCGGGTACTTGCGTACGGCCCGCGCTGCGTAGCGCGGGTACAGGTCCTTGGGCGGGAACATGCCGTGGTCGAAGTCCTCGGACCAGTCCCACTGGGTGCCCGGGGCGATCTCGAACGGACCCATCTCCTCAGTGGTGTCGACCGCCGTCAGGTTGAAGGCCAACGAGGTCAGCCGGCCTTCGGTCCGGGTCGCGTCGGGCATGGCGAAGTCGCGGTGCCAAGGCTGGTTCTGCGCGCGGGCGAAGGGGATGTCGAAGCCCACCTCGACGATCTCGTAGTCCGGGCCGAGCACCGCCTCGGCCACCTGCCGAACCCACGGGTGGTCGACGAGGTCGACGAATCCGCTCAGCTGCTCGGGGTGGATCTCGACGTAGTAGCGATTCGGGCCGCGGCCGACAGCGCCGTTCTCCCGGCTGCGCGCCTCGGTGAAGGCGGTCTCGATGTCCGCACGCAGCTGGGCGGCCCACTCGCGGCTGAACGCGCCCTTGCGGGCGATGATGCCGTCGGTGTAGAGGCCGCGGACGATCGCGACCGTCTCGTCGTCGGCGTCCGGCGGCAGGGGTAGCTCGTCGGTCTGCCGGGTCTGGGTGAGCGTCATCGCTGCCTCTCCGCGTCCTCCATCGTTGTAAGCCCCGAGCCTAGCGGCACCTCACGCATCGCGACCAGAGCCAGTGCTGCCAGCACCATCACGGGCACGAGGCCGGCGAAGACGGGCGTGAGGGCGTCGTTGTAGGCGGTGGCCACAGCGGCCTGGAGGTCCGGCGGTAGCAGCCGCACCCGCTCCGGCGTCAGGTCCGCCGCGGCCACCGGGAGCCCCTGGGCCAGGCGGGAGCTGAAGGACGCACCGACGAGTGCCGACCCGAGGCAGACGCCGATCTCCCGGAAGAAGCTGTTGGCCCCCGTCGCCGTGCCCACCAGCGAGGGCGGCGAGGAGTTCTGGACGACGACCACCAGGACCTCCCAGGCGCAGCCGATCCCGGCCCCGAGACCGAACAGGTAGAGGCCGGTGACGGGCAGCGGCGTGGCCGGCGTGAGGGTGGCCAGCAGAGCGAGCGCGACCGCGGTCAGCACCGAGCCGAGCAGCGTCAGCGTCCGGTAGCGACCGGTCCGCCGGACCAGACGGGCCGAGCCGACCGTGCAGACCCCGATGCCCCCGATGAGGGTCAGCATCGCCAGCCCGGCCGCGGTCGGAGCGAGCCCGGTCACCATCTGCAGGTACGTCGGCAGGTAGCCGATCGTCCCGAACATCGCCACCGCCATCGCCAGCCCGGCCAGCACGGCGATGGTGAACGTGCGGTCGGCGAACAGCGTCAGCGGCAGCACGGGCTCGGCGGTCCGCCGTTCGACGGCGATGAAGGCCGCGGTGGCCGCGGCCGTGACTGCCGCCAGTACCAGGACGACGGGCGAGCGCCAGGCAAAGGTCGTCCCCGCCCAGGACGCGAGCAGCACCACAGCAACCAGCGCAAGGGTGAGCAGTGCGAAGCCCGCGACGTCTGGCCGCAACCGATCCCGGGTGCGCGGCGGTTCACGAAGAAGTACCACGACGGCCAGCAGGGCGAGACCGCCGAGGGGCAGGTTCACCCAGAACGCCCAGCGCCAACCCGGCCCCTCGGTCAGCCAGCCGCCCAGCACTGGTCCGAGGACGGCCGCGGCCGCGAACACGGCACCGACGCCACTGAGGTAGAACGCCCGGTCGCGGGCGGGCACCACGTCGGCCACCACCGCCTGGACCAGGATGATCATGCCGCCGGCGCCCAGGCCCTGGACCGTCCGGGCGGCGATCAGGGTCCCCATGTCGCTCGCCAGCCCACCAGCCACCGAACCCGCGATGAAGACGGCCAGTCCCACCAGCAGCAGGGGACGGCGGCCGAAGAGGTCGCTCAGCCGGCCGTAGAGCGGCATGGTCGCCGTCCCGGCCAAGACGTAGGCGGTGTTCAGCCAGAGCATGTCCGCGACCCCGTCGAGCTCACCGACGACGGTGGGCAGCGCTGTGGCGAAGACCGTCTGGTCGAGCTCGGAGAGCAGCAGTGCCAGCCCCAGCGCGACCAGCAGCAGGCGGAGTCTTGCCCTGGTCGGCGCCGCGGCGGTGGGGAGGGCGGTAGGGGAAGCGGTCATGGGCGAGGACTCACGGGCGTCTGTTCACCACCGGCGGTCACCGGTAGGGCACGACACCGAGCAGCCGGTCCACCGTGGTGAAGCCGTAGCCGCGGCTGCGCAGCCGGTCGACCAACGGACCGACCGCACCGACGGTCTGGCTGCGGTCGCCGCCACGGGCCTCGCGGCCGTCGTGGAGGATCAGCATGCTGCCCGGGCGGGCTCGGTCGGCCGCGCCGGCGCTGAGCCGCGGCGCCGGCGGCTGGAAGACCTCGAAGGGGTGCCCGAAGGTGCCGGAGACCACCGACGAGCCGGAGGCGGCGACGCTACGCAGCACCCAGGGCCAGTGGCAGAGCCACGGCGGTCGGTAGAGGGCAGGCGTCCGACCGGTGACCGCGTGCAGCACCTCGGCCCCGCCGGCGATCTCCTCGCGCTGGCGCGGCTGGCTCAGGTACCGGGAGAAGGAATGGCTGAGACTGTGGTTGCCGAGGACATGCCCCTCGGCCACCACCCGTCGGGTGACGTCGGGGTGGCGCTCGGCGCACCGGCCGACCTGGAAGAACGTGGCGGCTACCTCGCGTTCGCCGAGGACGTCGAGCAGCCGGCTCGTCCACGGCTCGTTCGGACCGTCGTCGAAGGTGAGGGCCACCAAGGGCCGCTCGGCCGGGGCAGCAGCCGCGTAGGGGAACGGTCCGCAGAGCTGCGACCGGCTGCCGAACCCGACCCGGTACGCCAGCCCCAGCGCGGTCACGGTCGCTGCCAGCAGAGCACTGCCCGCCGCGGGGCCCGGCGCGCTCACGAGCCGATGCCGAAGCCCCAGCTGCCGGTCATCGCGTGGTAGACGTACCACCCCAGCAGGAACAGCGCGATCATCGTGCCCAACAAGACGAGCCCCACCCAGATCCGCATCCGCCGCTTCGCCTTGGTGCTGGGCACCTCCAGCGGGCCCCACTCACCGATGGTCGGCTGCACGCGCGGCGGCGTCGCCCCGTTCAGGTTGAGGTTGCTGAAGATCTTCGGCACGCGCCCCATCGTAGTGGCGGCTCGGCGCCGGTTCCCCGGATCGCCCAGGAGCTCAGGGCGGGAAGGGCCAAAGGCCGTCCACCCCGTACGCGACCAGGACGAAGCGCAGGCTCCGGCCGGCCAGCACGACGGCGGCGAAGTAGCCGATGCGCATCCGGGTGGCGCCGGCGAGCAGGGCGACGGCGTACAGGGGCGGGATGCCGACGACGGCGGCGACGAAGGTGATCGGCAGTCCCCAGCGCTTCTGTCCCACCAGGGCGAGCAGTCCGGCGAGCAGCGCGCGGACACGGGTGCGCCTCGGGCCGACCGACCGCTCGCGCAGGGCTGCCCGGTGCCGGCGGAGGCCCTTGAACTCCTTGCCACGACGGACGCCGTAGAACAGCAGCACCTTGCCGATGGTCTGCCCGACGGCGATTCCCAGCACCACCGAAAGAGGGTTGGCGGTGCGGGACATCCTGGCGACGAACACGTACGCCTCGGCGTTGGCCAGCGGTACCAGAGCCGACAGGACCCCGAATCCGACGGAGGTCAGCAGGGCCGCGATCGCACCCCATCCGATGGCCCCCATCAGCGGACCGTACCGGAGGAACGCGTTGTACGGGCGGGCCGGACCGACCCTGCCCGAGACGCCGCGACGCTACTTGACCAGCGCAGCCAGGTGGTGCAGCCGGGCGATCTCGGAGTCCATGAAGGACGGACCGCCGAGCCGGCCGATCGCAATCACGCGGTCTCGGGTCAGCGGGGTGATCACGAGCGTGGTGTCGCCCCAGCCCGGGCTCCAGCCCGAGGCCAGGTCGACCCGGTGGGTGGCGTCGAACGGGCCGAACGTGGCGGCGATCGCGGGCGTCAGGTCAGGGGCCAGCGTGGTGGAGTAGATCGGTTCGGCGTGCCCGCCCTGGGCGAGCAGCAGGCTGGCCCAGTGCGACCGGAACACCACGGGGCAGAGCGAGACCAACGTCTCGGCCGCGTGGCTCGGGTCGGCGGTCATCCGCTCGAGCGCCTCGAGGTCGGACTGCAGGCCGCCGCCCTCGGGATAGCGGGAGATCCACTCCACCTTGACGCCTTCGAGGCTCTGGCAGGCGGTGACGATGTTCTCGGGCAGCTGGCCGGGCGGCAGGTCGACGATGAAGTCGTCGACGACGAAGCCGCCGTCTCCCTTCTCCACGATCTCCACGGCGTTGATGTCGCCGCCCACCGCACCCATGGCGGTGGCCACCGCACCCAGCGATCCGGGTCGGTCGGGCAGGCGTATGCGCATCAGGAACACGGACCCATCTTCCAGCACCGGGATTACCGGAGCGTTTCGGGCTGCTGACAAGCGTTCGCGTACCGGCCCGTGCGAGCCTGGTCCTCGTGCCGCGCTTCCTCCCCTTCCGTGCTCTGCGCTACGCCGCCGACGACCTGGCCGCCGTGACCGCCCCGCCCTACGACGTCTTGACCGAGGCCGAGGTCGGTGTGCTGGCCGAGCGGTCGGCACACAACATCGTCCGCGTCGACGTGCCGCTGGGTGGGCCGGACCGCTACCAGCGGGCCGCCGCGGTGCTGGCGCAGTGGCGCGAGCAGCGCGTGCTGGTCCCCGACGAGGAGCCGACCTTCACGATCTACCGGTTGCGCTTCACCGACGCGACGGGCGCGACCCGCGACATCGCCGGCGTCCTCGGTGGTCTGGAGGTGGTGGACGCGGGCGCCGGTGGCGTGCTGCCGCACGAGCGGACGACGCCCAAGGCCTCGACCGACCGGCTCGACCTCACCCGCGCCACTCGCGCCAACCTGTCACCGGTCTGGGGGCTGTCCCTGGCGGCCGGACTGACAGGCCTGCTCGCGGCGCCTGGTGAGCTGCTCGGCACCGTGATCGACGGTGGGGTGGAGCACCGGGTCGAGCGGGTCTCCGATCCGGACCGGGTGGCGGCCATCGCGACCGCGGTGGGCGCGGCCGATGTCCTCATCGCCGACGGCCACCACCGCTACGCGGTCAGTCGCACCTACCGCGACGAGGTGCGCGCCGCCACCGCAGCCCGGGACAGCGCGGCCGAGGAGACTCTGACCTTCGTGCAGGAGCTCGTCGCCGACCAGCTCAGCGTGGCCGCGATCCACCGCCTCTACGCCGACGTCACCCTGGACGAGCTTCTCCGGGCGCTGCAGCCGTGGTTCGCCCTGGAACCGACCCCGCTGCCGGACGCGGCGACGCTCGCCGCGATGGAGGAGCACGGGTTCCTGGTTCTCCTCGGCCCGGACGTGGCCTGGCGGCTGACGCCACGGCCGGACGCGTTCGCGGGCGTCCGGGCCCTGGATGGCGCCTACCTGGAGACTGCACTGGCCGGCTCGGTGGCCACGGTGACCTACCAGCACGGGCTGGCCGAGGTCGTCGAGGCGGTCACCACCGGCACCGCCGCAGCGGCCGTGCTGATCCGGCCGGTCAGCGTCGAGGAGATCCGGCGGACGGCGCTGGAGGGCCTGCTGATGCCCCCCAAGTCGACCTTCTTCACCCCGAAGCTCAAGACGGGTCTGGTGCTGCGGCCGCTGGACCCGCCGTGACACCGCTCTAGGATGAACAACGGTCGAGCGACGGCCGTCCGACCCATGACGAGGAGATCTTGCAGGTGGCACTGACTGCCGACGACGTGGCCGCACTGGCCAGGCTGGCCCGGATCGACCTGTCCGCCGACGAGCTGGAGGTGCTCGTGCCGCAGCTTGACCTGATCCTGGAGTCGGTCGCGCACGTGTCCGACGTGGCTGCCGACGACATCCCGCCGACCTCGCACGCCCTGCCGCTGACGAACGTGTTCCGGGCCGACGTCGTGCGTCCCTCGCTGTCCCGCGAAGCCGTGCTGGCCGGCGCTCCCGCGTCCGAGCAGGAGCGGTTCCGCGTGCCCCGGATCCTCGAGGAGGAGCTGTGAGCCCCACGCCGAGGAGCGACGTGATCCATGCGAGCGCCGCCGAGCTCGCGGGCCGGATCGCCGCCGGTGAGCAGAGCGCCGTCGAGATCACCCAGGCCCACCTCGACCGGATCGCGGCTGTCGACACCGAGGTGCACGCCTTCCTGCACGTCAACGGCGAGAGCGCGCTGGCAGCGGCCGCCGCGGTGGACGCCAAGGTCCGGGCGGGGGAGCGGGTCGGTCCGCTGGCCGGCGTTCCGCTGGCCCTCAAGGACGTGCTGACCTGGACCGGCGCCCCCACCACCTGCGGCTCCAAGATCCTCCAGGGCTGGACGCCGCCCTACAACGCCACGGTCACTACGCGGCTGTTGGACGCCGACCTGGTGATCTTGGGCAAGACCAACCTGGACGAGTTCGCCATGGGCTCCTCCACCGAGAACTCCGCTTACGGGCCGACCCACAACCCGTGGGATCTGGACCGGATCCCCGGCGGCTCCGGCGGCGGCTCGGCCGCCTCGCTGGCGGCCTTCGAGGCGCCGCTGGCCATCGGCACGGACACGGGTGGATCCATCCGGCAGCCCGCCGCGGTCACCGGCACGGTCGGCGTCAAGCCGACGTACGGCGGTACCTCCCGCTACGGCCTGGTCGCCCTGGCCTCGAGCCTGGACCAGCCCGGCCCCTGCGCGCGGACGGTCCTGGACGCCGCCCTGCTGCACAAGGTGATCGCCGGTCACGACCCGCTCGACTCGACCTCGATCGATGCACCGGTGCCCGATGTCGTCGCGGCCGCCACGTCGGGCGACGTGAGCGGGATGAAGATCGGTGTGGTCACCGAGCTGAGCGGCGAGGGCTACGCGCCCGGCGTCGAGCAGCGCTTCCGCGAGTCGGTGGAGCTGCTGGCTTCCCTTGGCGCCGAGATCGTCGAAGTCTCCTGCCCGCACTTCGTCTACGCCATGCCGGCCTACTACCTGATCCTGCCGAGCGAGTGCTCGTCCAACCTGGCCAAGTTCGACGCCATGCGCTTCGGGCTCCGGGTCGGTGACGACGGCAGCATGAGCGCTGAGCAGGTGATGGCGGCCACCCGCGAGGCGGGCTTCGGGCCCGAGGTGAAGCGCCGGATCATCCTGGGCACCTACGCGCTGTCCAGCGGCTACTACGACGCCTACTACGGCCAGGCGCAGAAGGTCCGCACCCTGATCAGCCGGGACTTCGAGGCGGCGTTCGGGGCGGCCGACGTGCTGATCTCCCCCTCCACCCCGACGACCGCCTTCCGGTTGGGCGAGAAGGTCGACGACCCGCTGGCCATGTACATGAACGACCTCTGCACGATCCCGTCGAACCTCGCCGGCAACGCCAGTGCCTCCTTCCCGGTGGGACTGGCGCCCGAGGACGGACTGCCCGTCGGCCTCCAGGTGATGGCCCCGCCGTTGGCCGACGACCGGCTCTACCGCGTCGGCGCCGCGTTGGAACGGGCGCTCACCGCCCAGTGGGGCGGCAGTCTGTTGGACCGCATCCCCGAGCTGACCGGAGTACCGGCGTGACGGCGCTGATGGCCTACGACGAGGCCATGGCCACCTTCGACCCGGTGCTGGGCCTGGAGGTGCACGTCGAGCTGAACACGGCGTCGAAGATGTTCTGCGGCTGCTCGACGGAGTTCGGCGCCGAGCCGAACACCCAGACCTGCCCGGTCTGCCTCGGCCTGCCCGGCTCGCTGCCCGTGGTCAACGCGAAGGCGATCGAGTCGGCGATCCGGATCGGCCTGGCGCTGAACTGCTCGATAGCGCGATGGTGCCGGTTCGCGCGGAAGAACTACTTCTATCCCGACATGCCGAAGAACTACCAGATCTCCCAGTACGACGAGCCCATCGCCTACGAGGGCTGGGCCGACGTCGAGGTGGACGGGAAGACCTACCGGGTCGAGATCGAGCGCGCCCACATGGAGGAGGACACCGGCAAGTCGCTGCACGTGGGTGGCGCGACCGGCCGGATCCACGGCGCCGATCACTCCCTGCTCGACTACAACCGCTCCGGCGTGCCGCTGATCGAGATCGTGACCAAGCCCATCGAGGGTGCCGGGGACAAGGCGCCCGAGGTCGCCCGGGCCTACGTGGCCATGCTGCGTGACCTGCTGCGCGCGCTCGGCGTCTCCGATGTCCGGATGGAGCAGGGCTCGCTGCGCTGCGACGCGAACGTCTCCCTGCGGCCGACGCCTCAGTCGCCGCTGGGCACCCGGACCGAGACCAAGAACGTCAACTCCCTCCGTAGCATCGAGCGGGCCGTCCGGTACGAGATCACCCGCCAGGCGGCGCTGCTGAGCGACGGGGGGCGGGTCAAGCAGGAGACCCGGCACTGGCAGGAGGGCTCGGGCACCACGGCTCCCGGCCGTTCCAAGGAGCAGGCGGAGGAGTACCGCTACTTCCCCGACCCCGACCTGGTGCCGGTGGCGCCGTCGCGGGAGTGGGTCGAGGAGCTGCGGGGCACGCTGCCCGAGCCCCCGGCCGAGCGGCTGCGCCGGATGAGCTCGGAGTGGGGCTTCTCCGACCTCGAGCTGCGTGACGTGGTCAACGCCGGCGCCCTGAACGCCATCGAGGCCACCGTCGCGGCCGGCGCCACCCCGCAGTCGGCCCGCAAGTGGTGGCTGACCGAGCTCGCCCGCCGCGCCAACGAGCAGGGCGTCGACCTCGAGGACACCGGCGTCTCGCCCGTCCAGGTGGCCGAGATCCAGGCACTGGTCGAGGCCGGGACCATCAACGACAAGCTGGCCCGGCAGGTCTTCGACGGGGTCGCCGCCGGTGAGGGCACGCCGGCCGAGGTCGTCGAGGCCCGTGGCCTGGCCGTGGTCTCCGACGACAGCGCGCTCGGCGAGGCCGTGGACGCGGCCATCGCCGCCAACCCCGGCGTGGCCGACAAGGTCCGCTCCGGCAAGCTCCAGGCGGCAGGTGCGCTGATCGGGGCCGTGATGAAGCAGATGCAGGGCAAGGCCGAGCCCAACCGCGTCCGGGAGCTCATCCTGGAGCGGCTCGGCTGACCGACGGTGGGGGAGCGCGTCGTGGTGCCTACCGCACGGCGTTGCCGCTGCGGCCAGCGCACTCGGCTTCATCGAGCCGGTGGCCGTCGGACCACCGCGGGAGACCGAGCTGCGGCTGTGCCCTGTCATAGCCGGGTCTCGTGAGAACCGGAGCGCAACCGATCGTCGGCGACCAGTCCGAGGCGGTCGGGCACGTGGCCATCCGCTACCGCGAGCTCGGGTTTGTGCTGAGCACGAGAGTGACCAGCACCCTACCGATCTCCGGCAGTGGCACCGAGACATCGATCGGCACGAAGCGCTGGCCGCACGGTTCGCGCACGCTCGACGACCCGGGCTGACCTAGGCTGAGCGACCATGACCCGAGTCGAGGTACGCGGGGCCCTCCGGCTCTGGCTGGTCCCGGGCGTGACGGTCCTGCTCGTGCTGGTCCTGGTGGCCGCTCTGGGCGGCTTCCGGTCCGGGCGAGGGGCCCAGGGTCGGCCGGCGGCCGCTGAGGAGGTGCTCGACCTGGCCCGCTGGCAGCTGGTGGTGCACTCGGCCGAGGTCGTGCGTACGGATGAGTCGGACCCGCAGTCCCCGTCCGCAGTCCGGCTCCGGCTGCGTGTGACCTTCACCGGACAGCTCTCCCGCTACGGCCTCGGACCGGACGTGGTCTCGGTGGCCGCGCCGACGGGAGCCCTCGACGTCGAGCCCTTCCCCCTGGCGCGTGGCTCGCGTAACGGAGACTTCGACCCGGACGTGCCGCAGGAGGTCACACTGGACTTCCGCTGGCCGGACGCGCCGGCCGACCCGCCGCCGCTCATCCGGGTGCTCGTCCGCGACGAGCGGCCTGGCGAGAACTACCTCTTCGACGAGACCAGCTGGGTGCCGGCCCCGACCCCGTTCGCCCATCTGGACCTCCCGTGTCCGGACCAGCGGTGAGGCGACCGCCGACGACACGCTGGTCCGGTGGTGGCCTGCTCGCCCTGCTCGGCTGCCTGGCCCTGGTCGTCGCCCTCACGGTGGCCACCCCGGACCCGGCGAAGGACTACCGACGGCGCTGGGACGACGTCGGCGTCGGCCACTGGGGACAGCTGGAAAACGCGACGGTGCAGGTGACGAGGGTCCGGCTGACCCGTTCGGTGGTCCAGGAGTACGGGGACCCGCTGGTCAGCGACGTGACCTTCGTCGTCGTCGACGTGGAGGCCCGGGTCACGAAGGCGCACGTGTTCTTCAGCGCGGTCACCCTGCTCACCCGGGACGGCCACCAGTACACCTCGCGCGGGGACACCACCTCCACCGCCCTCACCGTGACCGACCCGGGCTTCACCCGGGTGGCCACCGAGGTCTTCGAGGTACCGGACGACCGGGTAGCCGGCTCGGTGCTGCAGGTGGACCACGACAAGGCGGCGTTCGACGTGTACTCCGAGGCCGTCCGCGTCGACCTCGGCCTCGAGGAGGACGGTCCGCCGCTGCCCGGTCCGCTGGCGATCACCAGGTCGACGGTCACGGTGACCGCGTGAGGCGACCCCGATGGCGGCTGGGGCCGGCCGCTTTCGGGTTGGCGCTGCTGCTGGCCCTGCTGGTCACCGCCGGGCAGGGCTACCTCTACTACGCCCGCCGGACGCCCGCGGCCGCCGTCGAGACCCGGGTGGGCGAGAGCGTCACGCTCGGGGGCACCCAGATCTTGGTCCGCTCCATCGCCGTCGCACCCACGATGCCCGCCGAGGACGCCGGCGACCCGCCGGCCGAGGGGCCGCCGGGCTCGGTGCTGGTGCTCGTCACTTTCGAGCAGACGATCGTGGACGCGAGGGTCCCGCTCGACGCGCACTTCTGCGACGCCACCCTGGTCGCCGACGACGGCACGGTCTGGACCAGTGACACGAACTACACCTACGGCATCCTGCGCCCGAAGGCGCTCAGCTGCTCAGGCACCGACGACGCCCCCCTGGTGCGGAACGTCACCCTCACGGTCGGCCAGAGCTACGTCGTCCCGGCGGCGTACGGGTCCCGGCTGGGCTGGCGGCTGTCGTGGGACGAGGACCGCTACGTCCTGCTGGTGGCGCCGTGACCCGAGACCCGGTGACTCCGAAGCCGGCGTCGTGCAGCTCGACGCCACCTGCGACGGCCAGCGCCCGGTCGAAGCCGGCCGCGTACAGGGCGATGGCCACCGGGGTGAACAGCAGCCCGGAGACGAGGACGCTCGCGGGGTCGGTGGCGAGTGAGGCGGCCGCGCTCCGGGGCCCCAG
This sequence comes from uncultured Actinomycetota bacterium, assembly GCA_963727215.1. GTDB lineage: Bacteria > Actinomycetota > Actinomycetes > Propionibacteriales > Propionibacteriaceae > Microlunatus. The sequence continues at coordinate 510,978 of CAVSFR010000004.1, read as the reverse complement.
CACCAGGGTGACCAGGATGTCGAACCAGGCCTGCAGGCAGGTGATCGCGGTGGCCAGCAGCAGGTAGGCCCCCACGAACGCGGGTCCGGTCCGGGCCACCAGCTGCAGCGCCTCGAGCACCGGGAGGTACTTCGTCCGCAGGTCGCTGGTGAGCAGTGCGACCACGGTCCGGGTCCGCCGCCCGGCCGGGACCCGACGGCCCGACAGCCGGCCAGCCAGCGGGGTCCTGGCCAGCAGCTCGCCACTGCCCAGGTTCCGCCAGCCGAGGACGGTCGCCGTCAGGGCCAGCCAGACCAGGGGCAGCACAAGCGCTTGCCACGCCCCGGGCAGCACCGTGGCGGTGAGCTCGGTGACCAGCCGTCCCAGGGCCCGCGGCACGGTGAGACCGAAGGGCAGCGGCCAGTCGGGCAGCGCGGCCAGCAGGCGCTGCCAGCCCTCGGCCAGCGCGGCGTAGACCACCCGTTCGCGCAGCCAGACCCGGACCAGCCGGCCGACGATGATCAGCAGGGCGAAGACGCCGAACACCCAGACGGCCTCGGCCAGCACCCCGACGAGCTGCAGCATCACCGACGGCCGCCTCGCCTGCACCAGCCGCAGGACCTGGCGCAGCACCCAGACCACGACCGCCAGGACCAGGTAGAAGTGCAGCCGGTCGGTGGTGAAGCCGATCGAGAAGCTCTGCGGGTCCAGGCCCAGCAGCCGGTAGTTGGTGCCGAACAGCTCCGTCACCTGGTCGTCGACGAAGCCCCAGACCGCGTAGACCGCGAGGAACGGGCCGACGACGGCGGTCACCACCTCCAGCCGGCCTTCGCGCACCAGGACCCGGCCGGGGATCCGCCGCTCCGTCAGCCGCTCGGGGTCGGGATCCAGCGCTGCCGGCGCCCGCAGCGAGGGCTGAGCGGTGTGGATCATCAGCACCAGGGACACCAGGGTGGCGACCACCCCGAGCACGAAGACCACGGTGGCGATGACGGGGTGGGTGGCCCCGAGCTTGGCCGAGGCCACCAGACCGCCTGTGTGCAGCGCCGTGCCCAGGCAGAACCAGGTACCCAGCGCCCAGACGTGGCGCCGCCACAGCCGGGCGGTCTCGCCGGCCAGGCCGAGCAGCTCGTCGAGACCGGTCATGGCGCGAGCGCGGGAACCAGGAAGGAGAGCATCCGGGTCACCAGCAGCCGGCGCGAGCCGGCGCGGCGGTACTCGTGACCCTCGCCGTCGAGCTGGAGGTACTCCACCGGCCGGCCCAGCTCGGTCAGCGCCGCCACCATCTGCGTGGCCTCGCCGAGCGGCACGTTGGTGTCCAGCTCGCCGTGCACGACGAGCAGCGGGACGGTGATGTTGGCCGCGGCGTGCAGCGGCGAGATCGCCCGGAGCAGCACGTAGTCGCGGTCGGGGTCGCCGTACTTGCTCACCGCGGCGGCGGCGATCCACGGCTCGGTGTCGCGGTAGAAGGTGTGCAGGTCCGACATGCCGCAGATGTCGACGCCGGCGGCGAAGATGCCGGGGGAGAAGGCGAGCATGGCGAGGGTGAGGTACCCCCCGTACGAGCGGCCGGTGACCGCGACCCGGTCGACGTCGGCCACACCGGTGGTGACCAGGTGGTCCCGGCAGGCGAGCACGTCGTCGAAGGCGTCGCGGCGGCCGTGCAGGTCGTCGGCGTGCACGAAGCTGCGGCCGAAGCCGGACGAGCCGCGGATGTTGGGGGCGAACACCGCCAGACCGGCGGCGGCCATCGCCTGGTGCTGGGGGTTGAACGTCGGTCGCTCCTGCGCCTCGGGGCCGCCGTGCAGGCTCAGCACCGCAGGACCCGGCCCGACCTGGCCGGGCACCCGGTAGAGCCAACCGGTCAGCGGCAGCCCGTCGCGGGCGATGAACGACTCCAGGGTGGGTCGGACCAGTAGCGCGTGCGGCAGCTCGGGGGCGTTGGTGACGCGCGTCCAGGTGAGGGTCACCGTGTCCAGGCTCCACAGCTCGCGCGGCCGCTCGGGACCCTCCACGCTCATCACCGCTGTGCTGCCGTCGCGGCTGAGCAGGGCGCCGGTGACCACCTGGCCGGGTACGCCGGGCACCGGCCGCGAGGTGAGCGTCCCCGTGTCGAACAGCTCCAGCTCGCTGGCGCCCGAGACGTTCCAGACCAGCAGCAGCCGCTGACCGGAGTCGTCGGCGTCCAGGCCCTCGAGCTCGGCGTCCTGCCGGGAAGCCAGCACGCCGGCCTTGCCCCGCCAGCCGTGCGGTCCCAGCGGGACGGCCACGACCTGGCGGCGGGGCAGCCCGGCGTCGGTGGAGACGTAGGCGATCAGGTCCTCCACCCGAGCTCCGCGAGGGTCGTCATCGTCATCATCGGCGTCGGGCGCGGGCCGGATGATGGCCCGGTCGGTGGAGCCGAGGGCCGGGTAGGGCAGCAGCGGGTGGTCGTCGTCGGCGACCCGGTCCACGACCACGCAGAACTGCTTGCCGCGCTGACCGTCCTTGATGATCACGAAGTCCTCGTCGACACTCAGGTCGAGGACGCTGATCAGGTCACCGGTCGCCAGCTCGGTCAGGGCTCCGGTGGCCGGGTCGGCGAGGTAGCAGACGGTCGGTCCGCCGGGCTCCTCGGCCGGCAGCGTGATCACCACCCGGTGCCCGCTGCGCGTCCAGGGCCCCAGCTCGGCGTGCTGCTCGCGCGAACCGGCGATGCAGCGAGCGCCGCTGCCGTCCGGCCGGACCACCCAGACCTGGGTCCGGACGCCGCCGTCGGTGGCCAGGCAGCAGGCCAGCCACGCGCCGTCGGCCGACCAGTTCACCGACACCACCGGGTCTTCGGACAGCTCGATCAGGATCGGCTCGGCCGGCTCTTCCTTCGGCGGCAGCTCGTCCACCCAGACGCGCGGCACCCCGCTGCGGTCGCTCACGAAGGCGATCCGGTCGCACTCGGGGTTCAAGGTGGGTCCCCAGCTGCCCCAGGCGTCGATGAGGGCTTCCGCCAGGGCTGTGGCCTCCCACTCAACGACCAGCGGTCCGCCCGCGAGCCCGACGGGCGTCCCCATCAACCGACGTCGTGGTGCTGCAGCCACATCTCCAGCAGCGCGAGCTGCCACAGCGCGTTCGAGCCGAGCGTGGTCCGGGTGCGGTTGGGGTCAGCCAGCAGCGCGTCCACCGCGGCCGGGTCGAAGAGGCCGCGCTCTCTCGCCCGGGGGTCGGTGAGGGCGTCGCGCACCCGGTCAAGATAGGGCCCCTCGAGCTGCCGGATAGCCGGAACGGGGAAGTAGCCCTTGGTCCGGTCGATCACCTCGTCCGGGACCACACCGCGGCTGGCCCGCTTGAGCACGCCCTTGCCGCCGTCGGCGAGCTTGAGCTCGGGCGGGATCTTGCCCGCCAGCTCCACCAGCTCGTGGTCCAGGAACGGCACCCGGGCCTCCAGGCCCCACGCCATGGTCATGTTGTCGACCCGCTTCACCGGGTCGTCGACCAGCATCACCGTGGTGTCGTTGCGCAGCGCGGCGTCGACGGCCGTCTCGGCGCCCGGGCGGCCGAAGCCCTCGGTGATGAACGCGGTCGGCGCGTCGTGGTCCAGCAGCCAGTCGCGGCTGAGCAGCGAGCCCATCGCATCCCAGCGCCGGTCGAAGAAGACTCCCGCGTACTCCTCGACGGCATCCTCGCGCGGGACGCCGGCCAGCGGCGGGTACCAGTCGTAGCCGCCGAGGACCTCGTCGGCGCCCTGGCCCGACTGGACGACCTTGACGCTCTTGCTGACGTCCTCGCTGAGCAGGTAGAAGGCCACGCAGTCGTGGCTGACCATGGGCTCGCTCATCGCCTCGACGGTGGCGTCGATCCCGGGGAGCAGCCGCGAGCTGTCGATCTTGATCCGGTGGTGGTCGGTCCCGAACCGCTGCGCCACCAGCGTCGAGTACTCGAACTCATCGCCGGACTCACCACCAGCGGAGTCGAAGCCGATGCTGAACGTCTTGAGGTCGGTCTGGCCCATCTCGGCCAGCAGCGCCACGACGAGCGAGGAGTCGATACCGCCCGAGAGGAGCACGCCGACCGGGACGTCGGAGACCATCCGGCGGTCGACGGCCACCCGGAGGCTCTCGAGCAGGGCCTCCTCCCAGTCGCGCGAGGTCCACGCCGCGCGGTCGGGGTCCCGGGTGAAGTCGGGCGACCAGTAGAGCCGGTCGGCGATGGTGCCGTCCGGCTCGACCACCCGGACGGTCGCCGGCGGCAGCTTCTTGACCCCGTTCAGGATGGTCCGCGGCGCCGGCACCACGCTGTGGAACGTCATGTAGTGGGCGAGTGCGGTCTGGTCGATCGAGGTGTCGGTGCCGCCGCCCGCCAGCAGGGCGGGCAAGGTGGAGGCGAACCGCAGCCGGTCCGGCGTCTGGTCGAGGTAGAGCGGCTTGATGCCCAGCCGGTCCCGGCCCAGCACGAGCCGGCCGCTGCGGTGCTCGTAGATCGCGAACGCGAACATGCCCAGGAAGTGGTCGACGCAGTCCAGGCCCCACTGCGCGTAGCCCTTGGCGATCACCTCGGTGTCGGAGGTGGAGAAGAAGCGATGCCCGTGGCCCTCGAGCTCGGCCTTGAGCTGCTGGTAGTTGTAGATGCAGCCGTTGAAGACCAGGGTCAGCCCCAGCGCGGTGTCGACCATCGGCTGCGAGCCCGCGACGCTGAGGTCGATGATCGAGAGCCTCCGGTGTGCCAGCGCGACCGGCCCGTGCGCCCAGATGCCGTCCCCGTCCGGCCCGCGGTGCTCCAGGCACCCGCCGATCCGCGAGCAGGCCGCCACGTCGGCACGACGACCGTCGAACCGAATCTCACCAGCCAGTCCACACATGTCCTTCTCCCTCGCGCTCGGTCCCGCCCTTCAGATGCTGTCTTCCTCCTCGCTCGGACCGACGAAAAGCGTGTCGATCCTCGCTCGTCGTCCGGACGGCATCCGGGCGTGACCTACCCGACGCTCGGGAGGGAGACGCCATTATGTGCCGCCCGGGTTCGCCGCCGCGTTGTCGGGAGCGATGATCCAGGTGTCCTTCGCGCCGCCGCCGCGCGAGGAGTTCACCACGAGACTGCCCTCCGGGGCCATCCGGGTGAGCGCCAGGCCGGCGAGCCGGCAGTCGTCCGGGCCGGTGCCGCCGACGTAGACGAAAGCGCGGAGGTCGACGTGACGCGGCTCGAGCTGAAGGCCCTCCAGGGTCGGGTGCGAGGAGAGGGCCACGACCTCCTGCGCCACCCAGCCGGAGGGGTTGGCGGCGATCTCGGCCCGGCGTTGGGCCACCGCCGACGCGTCGGCGTCCGGGCCGATCAGCACGCCCAGGCCGCCGTGGCCGTCGACCGGCTTGGTCACGAGCTCACCAACCCGGTCGAGGACGATCCGGTACTCGGACTCGTCGCTGGTGCGGTAGGTCGGCACCGACTCCAGGGTGGGGTGCTCGCCCAGGTAGTAGGCGATGAGCTCGGGGACGTAGCAGTACATCGCCTTGTCGTCGGCCACGCCGTTGCCCGGGGCGTTCGCCAGCCGCAGCCCACCCGTAGCCGCGACCTCGAAGACCTCAGCCCCGACCGCGCGCCCGTCGCCGTCGAGGAGGTCGACGAGCTCGACGTCGAGTCGCAGGTAGAGGGCGTCGATCCGGGTGCCGCTGTCGCGCTGTCGCACCTCACCGTCCACCACTTCCAGGTCGGCAGCCTCGCAGAGCAGCAGGCCGGCCCGCTCAGCCAGCAGCCGGTGCTCGAAGTACGCCGAGCTCTCGGGCCCGCTGGTCAGCAGGGCGGCGGTACCGGACGGGTCGAGCCCGGCCAGCAGGCAGCGCCGCAGCCCGGTCAGCGCGGTCGCGGGGTCGAGGAGGGAGGCGGGGCGGGGCAGGTCGGGCAGCACGGAGTCCATCAGGTCCCGGATGGCCAGCGCGTACGCGGCGCCGCTGGGGTTGCGCAGGTTGTCCTCGAGCACCCGCCAGCCGCCGAACTCGTTGCGAACGAGATCGAAGCCCATGATCGGGGCCCTGATGGTGCCGGCCGGCAGTCGGAGGGCTTCGGGCCGCCAGCCGGGAGACTCCTCGAGCAGCCCTCGGCCGAGAAGCCCGTCAGCCAACAGACGCTGCTCGCCGTACACGTCCTGCAGGAAGGACTCGATCGCCCGGGCGCGCTGGCCGAGGCCGGCGGCCAATGCCTGCCACTCGTGCGGGCTGATCACCCGGGGCACCAGGTCGACTGCGAAGCGACGCTGCTCACCGCCGACCCCGAAGGTCAGTCCGGCCTGGTCCACCCAGGCGTCTCGGCGCTCGGACCGACTCTGGACCTCGGACTCGTCCAGGCTGCGGTAGAAGTCGATCACCTCGCGGTACGCGACCCGGGGCGCCATCCCGGGTCCGACCGCCTCGTCACCGGCGCGGGCGCGGTAGCGGCGCAGGGCCGGTACGGCCGGCTCAGGGCCGCCGGAGGGCCCTCGGGTCTCAGCGACCACCTGCTCGACGACGTCGCTGAGCAGGCCGCGCTCGGCGAAGGCTGCGCGCTGGCGGTCGGCACTGTTGCCGCGGGCAAGGGCGTTCTCGGCGAGCTCGTTCACCTCGTCCCAGTCACCCATCTCCACCAGCTGGGGCCGCAGCCGAGACACCAGGGCGCGGACCACCAGTCGGGCCGGGTGCGGCTTGGGGTGCCGGAGGTGGTCGAGCAGCTCACCGCTCAGTCCGGCCCGGGCCGCGCGCCAGACCGACGCCCGGTGCAGCGGCGCGGAGACGGGGACGAAGGGTCGACAGTTCGCGATGTCGACCTCGGCCGCACGCACGGCAGCCCGGAAGAGGCCGGCGATCAGGATCGCGTCGTCCACGATCGGGGTGGCGTCGCAGACCCGCAGCTCGAGGGTGGGGGCGTGGGAGGACGGTCGGACGTCGAAGTAGGCCATCTTGGCGTCGGCGATCACCCCCGTGTGGATCAGGTCGGCCAGCAGGTCGTCGTACTCGGCGGCCGAGGTGAGCGGACCGGTCGCGCCGGCGCTCGGCCAGCGCTGCCAGATGATGGAGCGGATGCTGGAGTAGCCGGTGTCCTGTTCGTTCCAGTACGGCGAGCTGGCCGAGAGCGCGAGCAGCACGGGCAGGTCGGGTGCCAGCCGCTGCATGATCTGGACGGCCAGGTCACGGTTGCTGACGCCGACGTGGATCTGCAGACCGCAGATCAGCTGCTCGTCGACCAGCATCCGGTACTGCTCCTGCATCCGGCCGTAGCGCCCGGTCGTCGTCAGCTCGAAGTCGGCGAACGCGGCCGTCGGGGCGGTGCCCACCGCGGCGATGCCGATGTTGTCCTCGGCGGCGACGATGACCAGCCCCGACCGCAGCCGGAGCAGCTCGGCGCGCAGACCGGCGAGGGAGTCGACCACCTCGGTGTTCGTCTCGACCGTGGTCCGTTGGATCTCGGCGGAGTAGTTCTCCTTGGGCAGCCGACTCAGCAGCTGGGGCGCCCGTGCGGAGAGCTTCCAGCTGTCCAGGTCGATCAGGTGCAGCTCTTCCTCAGCACCCAGCGTCAGTTCGGCACTCATCCGCACGCAATCTAGTGAGCCCTTGTTACGCCTGCGTGACCCGATCTTCGCGTGGCCGGGGAAGGCGCGGAGATGCCTCGGTCAGCGGGCGATGCGCGGGCGGCGGAAGGCGCGGACGAGCAGCACGATGCCCAGGATGGCGACGACCAGGCCGATCCAGAGCCACATCTGCTGACCCGACATGGAGCTGCCGGGCAGCAGGTTGGCACCCTGAGCCGTCCAGACTCCGCCGATGACCAGGGCCAGGACCCCGACCACGATGCTGACGATGCGTGCCGGACGTGACTTCACGGGGTGCTCCTGATCGTTGACGGTCCGGACGGTCGGGCCTGCTGCTCAGCCTAGGTCGGGCCCGTCACCGTCCGGTGGCTCGCCGAGGAGATGTCGGACACGTGAGCCGGCAGCCGGGGTTCGACGGGCCCTGAGGTCGGCGTAGGTCTGGTCGAGCAGCACGGCCGGCCGGCCGAGCGACCCGTAGCGAGCGGTGATCCCGGCCAGCGTGTCGGACCGGCCGGCGACGGCCAGGAACTCCATCGACGTGGCGACCTGCATCGCGTGGTGCAGCAGGATCGTGTCCAGAGCCGCGACCCGGGAGCGCAGCCAAGGGTCCTCGGACCGGGGGAGCGCGTCGCGGAGGGCGAAGAACCGGCGAACGAGCGGCCCTCCGCGCGGGGCCACCAGACCCAGATGCTCGCCGCGGCCGACCGACGCCAGCACGGCTTCGGCCTCGTCCTGGAGCACGACGGCCTCGGAGGCGATGGCGAACGCTGCTTCGACCGCGGCCGCAGCGCTGATGGCCGCCGACCGGGGGTCGGCTGGCCCCTGGTCGACCAGCGCGAAGCGCTCGTCGTGCGACGAGCGTCGCCGGGCCCAGGACACAACGCCCATGCAGTCAGCGTAATCGCCGACGACAATGCCGGCGGCAGCTCAGATGCGCAGGTCCGCGCTGGTCAGCTGCTCGATCGCCTCGGGCTCGCCCACCAGCTTGACCTCGGCCATGGCGCCGCGGCCGTGGGCGTAGAACATCAGCTCGCTGGGCGCTCCGACGAGGGTGACGATCGGCGAGCCGCCGACGGCACGGATCGTCTCGGGCTCGGTGGCCGGTCCGGCACCCAGGTGCAGCGCTTCCAGCACGACACCGACCGGAACCCGTCGGAACCACGCGCGGGCCAGCAGCTTGAGCCGCCGCCACATCCACTCCTCGACCTCGACCGGCAGCGTCCGGGAGGTCTGGGCCGTGGGTCCGGCGCGGCGGACGTCCTCGTGGTGCACGAAGTACTCGGTGGTGTTGGCGCCCTCGTCCACCCCGGGGATGGCGAAGACCGACAGCCGGGCCGGACCCCGGCGGATCCGGTCCACCAGGTCCTCGTAGGGCCAACGCGCCCGGATCTCGGTCATCCTGCGTTCGAGCAGACCCGACAGCGGCTTGGCCAGGATCCCCGGAGCCCCGATCGGGTCGGTCTCGCGGATCCACAGGTGGACGGCCAGGTCGTGGGTGTCCCAGCCCTCACAGAGCGTGGGCGCCGCCGGCCCGACCTGGTCCAGCAGGTCGCACAGCTCGGCGCGCTCAGTCTTGGCGAAGGTCACGAGACGTCATGCTAACGGTCCGGCTCGGTGGCGCCGCCGCCTCGCTCGGCAGCGCAACACGTTCGCCCCCCCGCGGTCCGACGTGAACAATGGGCGCGTGACCGACCTGCCCGACCCTGCTCCCGACCGAACCGACGCCGGCCTCGACCCCGAGATCGCGGCCCTGCTCAAGCGCGACCCTGCCGGTCTGGTGGCCGCCGTCGTCCAGGAGGAGTCGACCCGCGACGTGCTGATGGTGGGCTGGATGGACGACGAGGCGCTGCACCGGACGCTGACGACCGGCCGCTCCACCTTCTGGTCGCGCAGCCGTGGGGAGTACTGGGTCAAGGGGGAGACCAGCGGTCACCGGCAGTGGGTCCGCGACGTGCGGCTGGACTGCGACGGGGACACCCTGCTGGTCACCGTCCGGCAGGACGGCGCCGCCTGCCACACCGGTGACCGCACCTGCTTCGACGCCCGTCGGCTGCCCGCAGTGGTCGCCCCGGCAGGGTCGACCCGATGAGGATCGTCCCCGACCTCGCCGGCTTCCGCGAGCAGGCGGCCGAGCGTCGCGTCGTCGCCGTGCACGCCCGCTTCCTGGCCGACGCCGAGACCGCGGTCGGCCTCTACGCCAAGCTGTCCCGCAACGCGCCCGGCACCTACCTGCTGGAGTCTGCCGAGCAGGGCGTCTGGTCGCGCTACTCCTTCATCGGCGTCCGGTCGGTGGCCACTCTCACCGAGGCGGACGGCCAGGCCTGCTGGACCGGACACCCCCCGACCGGCCTGCCTATGGGGGGCGACCCTCTCGACGCCCTGCGGGAGACGCTGCGGCTGCTGCACACCCCCGCGTGCCACCAGCAGGGGGAGGACCCCCTGATACCCCCGAGCAGAGCAGGGGGGCTGCCGCCCTTCACCTCGGGCCTCGTCGGTTACCTCGGCTACGACACGGTGCGGCGGGTCGAGCGGCTGCCGGACGCCAACCCCAAGGACCTGGACATCCCCGAGCTCGGCTTCCTGCTGGTGGCCGACCTCGCCGTGCTGGACCAGCACGACGGCGAGGTGTGGTTGATCGCGAACGCGATCAACTTCGACGGCAGCCCCGACCGGGTCGACGAGGCGTACGCGGACGCGGTCGCGCGGGTCGAGGCCATGGCCGCCCTGCTGGCGGAGCCGACACCCTCGGCGGTCGTCAGCGCGTCGTTCGAGACGTCGCTGCCGGTCCGCCGGCAGCGCACCCCCGAGGAGTTCCAGGCCGCGGTCCGCTCCGCGGTGGAGGAGATCCGGGCCGGTGAGGCGTTCCAGGTCGTGGTGAGCCAGCGCTTCGAGGTGGACACCACGGCCGACGCGCTCGACATCTACCGGGTGCTTCGGCTCACGAACCCGAGTCCCTACATGTACCTGCTGCGGCTGGCCGACGTGCACGGCCGTCCGTTCGACATCGTCGGCTCGAGCCCCGAGGCCCTGGTCACGGTCACCGGCAGCACCGCGATCACGCACCCGATCGCCGGCTCGAAGCCGCGGGGCGCGACCCCGGCCGAGGACGCGGCGCTGGAGGCGGAGCTGCTGGCCGACCCCAAGGAGCGCGCCGAGCACGTGATGCTCGTCGACCTGGGCCGCAACGACCTGGGCCGGGTGTGCGCGCCCGGCACGGTCGAGGTGGTGGAGTTCATGGAGGTCCGCCGCTACAGCCACATCATGCACCTGGAGTCGACCGTGACCGGGCAGGTCGCGGCTGGTCGCAGTGCCCTCGACGTGGTGCTGGCCGCCTTCCCAGCCGGCACCCTCTCCGGCGCCCCCAAGGTACGGGCGATGGAGATCATCGACGGCCTCGAGGTCTCCCGCCGGGGGCTGTACGGGGGCGTGGTGGGCTACCTCGACCTCGCCGGGAACGCCGATGCGGCCATCGCCATCCGCACCGCCCTGCTCAAGGACGGCACCGCCTACGTCCAGGCCGGCGGCGGCATCGTCGCCGACTCCGACCCGCCCACCGAGGACCAGGAGACCCAGAACAAGGCTGCGGCGGTGGTGCGGGCGATCTCGGTCGCGCAGAGCTTCCGGCCGCTGGGACCACCGGTAGCCGCCGCGGACGGGGCGTCGGGTGGCTGAGGGCTCCCGGTTACGCACCCGGGCCCTGCTGCCGGGTCTGGTCGGTGCGGTCCTGGCCCTGCTGGCGGGCGCGCAGTCCTGGTGGCGGGCGCGCAGCGAAGGGGTCTCGGTCTCCTTCAGCGGCAGCGAGACGACCGCCGGGCTGAGCCAGGCACTGGGGGTCGTGGCGCTGGCCGCCTGGCTGCTGGTGCTGGTCCTGCGCCACCGCGGTCGGCAGGTGGTGGGCGTACTGACCGCGCTCACCGGTGCGGGCATCGCGCTCGTCGGCGGGCTCCGGCGGCCGCCCAACGCCGCCACCGTGCGGGCCGGCGTACGGGAGGTCAGCCTGGCCGACCAGTTCGCCCTCAGCCCCACCGTCTGGCCCTCTCTCTACGCGGCCGCGGGACTGCTGGTGCTCGTTGCCGGCGTCCTGGTGGCGACGACCGCGAGCCGCTGGCCCGCGCGGCCGGACCGCTTCACCCGCGCGGCCACGACCGCCCAGGTGAGCGCCGAGGACGACCCGTCCGCGGTCTGGCGGGCCCAGGACGCCGGGCTCGACCCCACCACCGTGCCCGAGCCGCCTGGTCTGGCGGAAGGACGACCCGATGTGCTTTCCACAGACATCCGAGACACAATGGGCGACGGGCAGCAGAGACGATCGCCGGAATGAGGACCTATGGCTGACAGCACGAGGACCCGGACCGAGTACGACACCGTGGGGCAGACCGAGTCCCGCTCGGCCGCTGGACCCGACAAGCACGTCCATCACGGGCGCACGACCGCGGCATGGGTCGGTTCGCTGGTCGCGATGCTGGCCACGATCATGGGCGGCATCGGGGTGATGATGCAGAACTGGGTGCTGTTCTGGGTCGCCGTCGCGGTGTTGGTCGTGGGCCTGATCCTGACCAAGATCCTGCAGGTCGCCGGGCACGGCGCCCGCTGACGAGCTGATCAGACGTGGGCGCGCTGGACGACATCATCGCGGGGGTGCGGGAGGACCTGGCCCTCCGGCAGGAGCAGGTGCCACTGCACCGGCTCAAGGAGCGGGTGCAGCACATCGACCCCGCACTGGACCCCATGCCGGTCCTGCTCGGTCCGGGCGTCTCGGTGATCGCCGAGGTCAAGCGCTCGAGCCCGAGCAAGGGTCAGCTTGCCGAGATCGGCGATCCCGCCTGGCTGGCGGGTGAGTACGAGGCCGGCGGTGCCGCCGCGATCTCGGTGCTGACCGAGGGGCGCCGGTTCTCCGGCAGCCTGGACGACCTCGTCCGGGTCCGGTTGGCGGTCGATGTCCCTGTGCTGCGCAAGGACTTCATCGTCACCGCCTACCAGCTCTTCGAGGCCCGCGCCGCCGGTGCGGACCTGGTGCTGCTGATCGTGGCTGCGCTCACCGACGACGAGCTGGTCTGCCTGGTCGAGCGCGCCCAGTCCATCGGGCTGACCCCGCTGGTCGAGGTGCACGGCCCCGACGAGGTGAGTCGTGCCGTTGACGCCGGCGCCAAGATCATCGGGGTGAACGCCCGCAACCTGCAGACCCTCGAAGTCGACACGAGCACCTTCGCCCGTACCGCCCCCACGATCCCGTCGGGGATCATCCGGGTGGCCGAGTCCGGCGTCCGCGGTCCGCACGACGTGATCGAGCTCGCCCGCGCCGGAGCCGACGTCGTGCTGGTGGGCGAGGCGCTCGTCACCGGCCGCGACCCCAGGCACGGTGTGGCCGACATGGTCGCCGCCGGTGCGCACCCGGCCCTGCACCGTTCCTGACCCCTGATCCACCAGCACCATCCGACCCAGCCTGACCGAACCAGCCTGACCGATCCAGCCCCACGAACAGTCAAAGGACCCGAGTGACCACCGAGACCGCTGCTCCCCTCGACGAGGCGCAGTACGCCACCCCGGACGCGTCGGGACACTTCGAGCAGTTCGGCGGCAAGTTCGTCCCCGAGGCGCTCTACGCGGCGCTGGAGCAGCTCGACCACGAGTTCCGGACGGCGATGGTCGACCCGGGTTTCCTGTCCGAGCTGACCGGCCTGCTTGCCGACTACACCGGCCGCCCGACCCCGCTCAGCGAAGCGGAGCGGTTCAGCGCGGCCTGCGCCCCGGCTACCGGGCCCGCACCGCGGATCCTGCTCAAGCGCGAGGACCTCAACCACACCGGCTCGCACAAGATCAACAACGTGCTCGGTCAGGCCCTGCTGACGAAGCGGATGGGCAAGACCCGCGTGATCGCCGAGACCGGGGCCGGCCAGCACGGTGTGGCCACCGCGACCGCAGCGGCCCTCTTCGGTCTGGAGTGCACCGTCTACATGGGCAAGGTGGACACCGAGCGGCAGGCCCTGAACGTGGCGCGGATGCGGCTGCTGGGCGCCGAGGTGATCGCCGTCGAGTCCGGGACGCAGACGCTCAAGGACGCGATGAACGACGCGATGCGCGACTGGGTCGCCTCCGTCGACCACACCCACTACCTGATCGGGACCGTGGCCGGGCCGCACCCGTTCCCCATGCTGGTCCGGGAGTTCCAGCGCGTCATCAGCACCGAGGCCCGCGCGCAGGTCCTCGACCGCTACGGCCGGCTGCCGGACGCTGTGGCGGCCTGTGTGGGTGGCGGCTCCAACGCCCTCGGCATCTTCGCCGACTTCATCCCCGACGAGGGTGTCGGCCTCTACGGGTTCGAGGCCGGGGGTGACGGGATGGAGACCGGCCGGCACGCCGCCACCATCTCCGCCGGGGAGGTCGGAGTGCTGCACGGCATGCGCACCTACGTGCTGCAGGACGAGGACGGCCAGACGAAGGAGTCGCACTCGATCTCGGCCGGTCTGGACTATCCCGGCGTCGGCCCCGAGCACTCGTTCCTCGCCGCCACCGGCCGCGCCTCCTACGAGCCCGTGACCGACCGCGAGGCCATGGAGGCGTTCGCCCTGCTCTGCAAGACCGAGGGCATCCTGCCGGCCATCGAGTCCGCGCACGGGCTCGCGGGCGCCCTGCGCCTGGCCCGTCGGCTGCCGCCCCGCCCTGACGGCGAGCCGGCTCTCATCCTGGTCAACCTGTCCGGTCGTGGAGACAAGGATGTCGACACCGCCATCCAGTGGTTCGATATCGACACGCGTGGCACCGGTTCGGAGTCGGGCGCACCGGTGGGCACCGATCTGAGCCGTGCGGACGAGCTCGACCTCGGGCTGCAGGAGGAAGGCCCCGCCAGCACCACCGGGGTCCAGCTGTGAGCTCGGCCCCACCCTTCGAGCTGGGCCACACCGGCCAGATCCTCGCCGACATCAAGGCCACCGGCCGCGGCGCGCTGGTGGGCTTCCTGCACGTCGGCTACCCCGATGTCCCGCTGTCGTTGCGCGCGCTCAAGGCCCTGACCGGCGAGGGGATGAGCCCCGGGGTCGACATGGTCGAGATCGGGATGCCGTACAGCGACCCGATGATCGACGGCGTCACGGTGCAGCAGGCGGGCACGCGGGCCCTGGCGCGGGGGGTCCGCACCCGGGACGCCTTCGCGGCCGCCGAGGCCGTGGCCTCGACCGGTACGCCGGCCGTGGTGATGACCTACTGGAACCTGATCGAGCGCTACGGCCCCGACCGCTTCGCCCGCGACCTGGCTGCGGCCGGCGGGTCCGGCGCGATCACCCCCGACCTCACACCGGACGAGGCGGCGGAGTGGCTGGCCGTCTCCGACGCCCACGGCCTCGACCGCATCTTCCTGGTCTCCCCGTCCTCGACCGACGAGCGGCTGGCGGCCACCGTCGCCGCCTGCCGCGGCTGGGTCTACGCCACTGCGGTGATGGGTGTCACGGGAGCCCGTACCTCGATCTCCTCGGCTGCGCCCGAGCTCGTCCGCCGGATCCGTGCCGCCAACCCGGCCGCCATGGTCGGGGTGGGCCTCGGGGTCTCCAACGGCGCCCAGGCGCGTGAGGTGACCGACTTCGCGGACGCGGCCGTCGTGGGGTCCGCCCTGGTCAAGACCCTGCTCGACGCCGAGGCCGCGGGCACGCCGGACGACCTGAGCGGACTGCGTCGAGTGGTCGCGGACCTGGCCGACGGCGTCCGGGCGGGCTCGTCCGAGCCGGGGGCGCGGTTGGTCAGCAGTGCATGACCGGGGTGTGAGCCGCCACTGGGACCCCGCGGCTGCTGCGCCGTGGATCTCCACGGTCGCGCGCCTGGTGCTCGCCGCTGTCCTCCTGGTCGCGGGTGCCGCCAAGGTGCTCGACCCCCAAGCCTCTGTCGCGGCCGTCCGCGCCTACCAGCTGCTGCCGGCGTCGGTGGAGACGCTGGTGGGATGGGGCCTGCCGTTCGTCGAGGTCGTGCTGGGGCTGCTGCTCGCGGCGGGGGTCTTCACCCGAGCCTGCGGCGTGGCCGCGTCCGTCCTGCTGGTCGGGTTCGTCGCCGGCGTCGCATCGGCGGCCGCTCGGGGGCTGAGCATCGACTGCGGCTGCTTCGGTGGCGGCGGCGCTGTCGACCCCGGCCAGACCCGGTACGCGAGCGAGCTGGTCCGCGACGGCGTGCTGCTGCTCCTCGCCGTGTGGCTGATCGGGCGTCCGCGGAGCCGTTGGGCTCTGGACCTCTCGCCGGCGGAGCCGACGAGTGACCGGCCGGTCGCGTCCGAGCTGGAGCGGGCGCGGTGAGCCGTCGACCGAGCGCAGGGCCGAGCCGGAGCAGCAACCGCAACGCCCAGGAAGCCGCCCGGCTGGCCGCGGAGCTCACCGCGCGACGACGCCGTGACCGTCGCGTCCTGCTCGTCCTCGTGCTGGGGCTGGTCGTTCTCGTGGTGGGCGGCGGGATCGGCGTCCAGGCGTACCGGACCAAGCGTGAGCCGGTCGCCATCCCCGCGGTGGCGCTCAGCGAGGCACCCCAGCCGGTGGCCGACGGTCAGCCGGTCCGGTTCGGTGCCGACGGCGCGCCAGTGAAGGTGACCCTGTACGAGGACTTCCACTGCCCCCACTGTGCCGACTTCGAGACCGAGCTGGGACCGACGCTGACCGCCGCCCAGTCCGCGGGCACCGTCCAGACCGAGGTCTACCCGATGTCCTTCATCGACGCCGGGTCCACGTCGGCAGCCAACGCCTTCGGCTGCGCCAGTGAGTCGGGCTTCGGCCAGCGCTACTACCTGGGGCTATTCGCCAACCACACGCTGGAGTGGAGCGACTCCCAGCTGCTCGACCTCGTCGCCAAGGTGGGAGCCAGCCGGACCGATGCCTTCGCCACCTGCGTCACCTCCGACGCCAAGGCGGGCTGGGTGGCCTCGGTCAACGCGGCCGCCGACGCGAAGGGGGTCAACCAGACACCGACCCTGCTGCTGGACGGGGCGCCGGTCGAGGTCGTGGGCCTGACCCCGGCTGCGCTGCAGACCATGATCGACACCGCCTCGAGCGCGAAGTAGGACCGCCGTGCCTCAACTCCTGCCCCAGCTCGTGCCGGGCTTCCTCCCCAGCCCCACCTCGAGCGTCTGGCACCTCGGACCCTTCCCGCTGCGGGCCTACGCGCTGTGCATCATCGCCGGCATCATCGCCGGGATGATCGTCGCGAACCGCCGTTGGCGGGCGCGGGGTGGGACGTCGGACGGCCTCGAGACCGTGCTGGTGCTGGCGATCCCGTGCGGGATCGTCGGGGCTCGGCTCTACCACGTAGCCACCGACTACGAGCTCTACTTCGGTCCCGGCCGGCACCCGGTGGACGCGCTGAAGATCTGGAACGGTGGCCTCGGCGTCTGGGGTGCCGTGGCCGGCGGCGCGCTGGGGGCCTACGTCATCGCCCGGCGCCGCGGCATCCGGTTCCCGGCCCTGCTGGATGCCTGCGCGCCGGGCCTGCTGGTGGCCCAGGCCATCGGGCGGCTCGGCAACTGGTTCAACTCCGAGCTGTTCGGCCGGCCGACCACCTTGCCGTGGGCGCTGGAGATCGCTCCCCAGTTCCGACCGAGCGGGTTCGCGGCCTACTCGACCTTTCACCCGACCTTTCTCTACGAGCTGCTCTGGAACCTCGCCATGGCGGTCGTGCTGGTGGCGCTGGACCGTCGCTACCGCCTCGGGCACGGCAAGGTCTTCGCGCTCTACGTGCTGCTCTACTCGCTCGGCCGGTTCTGGATCGAGGCGCTGCGGATCGACACCGTCAACAGGATCGGTGGCTTCCGGCTGAACAACTACACCGCGGCCATCGCCATCGTTCTCGCGCTCCTGGTGCTGCTCTGGCTGGTCAAGAACCGGCCCGGGCGCGAGGGAGTCGTGGAGGACCCGGCGCCGGGGGCCGCGACGGCCGACGACCGGGACGAACCGCAGCCCGAAGCCGACCTAAGCCGATCCTGAAGCCGATGGGGCACCCGAGGAGCCCGCGGCCGCGGCCGAGGTGTCCACGGCGGGTGAACGGTCCGGAGATGACGGAGCCAGTCGTTAGGCTCACCCCGGATGCCGCTCACCCGCAACTATTGCGACGAACGGCGTAGAACAACTGCGTTAGCCTTTCCCCACCTCGGGCCATCGTCGTCCCTCCTGCGCGTCCCGCTCGTTCGTGCTGGTCAGTACTCGTGCTGGCAGGAGCGGAGCGCGCCGAAGCCGAACAGCACCACTCCGGAAACAGAGCCCGCTCTGGTCACCGGCCTCGACCACGGAGGTTCCCTCATGACAGCTCTGCCTGCCCCTGCCGTGGGTCCCAGGTCGACCACTCCCGCCGTCGCGTCCCCCCGCGCCCAGGGCCTGTACGACCCGGCGTTCGAGCACGACGCCTGCGGGGTCGCGTTCGTGGCCACGCTGACCGGTGTGGCGAGCCACGCCATCGTCCGCCAGGGCCTGGAGGCGCTGCGGAACCTCGACCACCGCGGCGCCACCGGCTCGGACCCGCTGACCGGCGACGGTGCGGGCATCTTGATGCAGGTTCCGGACGCCTTCCTGCGCGACGAGGTCAGCTTCGACCTGCCCCCGGCCGGCGCGTACGCGGTGGGGATGGCCTTCCTGCCCACCGACCCCGACACCGCAGCCAAGGCGAAGGCCGGCATCGAGCAGATCGCGGCCGAGGAAGAGCTGACCGTCCTGGGCTGGCGGCGGGTGCGGACCGACTCCGCCTCGCTGTCGGACCTGACCCGCTCGAACATGCCCCACTTCGAGCAGCTGTTCGTCGCGGCGAACCCCGGCAGTGACCAGCTGACCGGGCTGCCGCTCGAGCGGCTTGTCTACTGCCTGCGCCGCCGCGCCCAGCACGAGTCCGGGGTGTACTTCTCCTCCCTGTCCTGCCGGACGCTGGTCTGGAAGGGCATGCTCACCACCGAGCAGCTCGAGCTCGTCTTCCCCGAGCTGCTGGACGAGCGGATGGCGAGCGCACTCGCCGTCGTGCACTCCCGGTTCTCCACCAACACCTTCCCCGCCTGGGAGCTGGCACACCCGTTCCGGATGATCGCCCACAACGGCGAGATCAACACCGTCAAGGGCAACCGCAACTGGATGCGAGCCCGGGAGACGCTGCTGCGCTCGGACCTGATCCCCGGCGACCTGGAGCGGCTGTTCCCGATCTGCACCCCCGACGCCTCCGACTCCGCCTCGTTCGACGAGGTCGTCGAGCTGCTGCACCTGGGCGGCCGCTCGCTGCCGCACGCGATGCTGATGATGATCCCGGAGGCGTGGGAGAACAACGCCGTCATGGACCAGGCGCGGAAGGACTTCTACGCCTTCCACTCCTGCCTGATGGAGCCCTGGGACGGGCCCGCCGGCGTCGTGTTCACCGACGGCACCCAGGTCGGGGCCGTGCTGGACCGCAACGGGCTGCGCCCCGGCCGCTACTGGGTCACCGACGACGGGCTCGTCGTGCTGGCCTCGGAGGCGGGCGTGCTCGACATCCCGGCGGAGAAGATCGTGCAGAAGGGCCGACTGCAGCCAGGCCGGATGTTCCTGGTCGACCTCGACCAGCACCGCCTGATCTCCGACGAGGAGGTCAAGGCCGACCTCGCGGCTGCCGCACCGTACGGGGAGTGGCTGATCGGCGGCCGGATGCGGCTGAAGGACCTGCCCGACCGCGACCACGTCGTGCACACGCACGCCTCGGTCACCCGGCGCCAGCAGGTGTTCGGCTACACCGAGGAGGAGCTGCGGCTGATCCTCGCCCCGATGGCCTCCGGCGGCGCCGAGGCGATCGGCTCGATGGGCACCGACACCCCGATCGCGGCCCTGAGCGAGAAGCCGCGGCTGCTGTTCGACTACTTCTCCCAGCTGTTCGCCCAGGTGACCAACCCGCCGCTGGACGCGATCCGCGAGGAGCTCGTCACCTCGCTCTACAACACGATCGGCCCAGAGCAGAACCTGCTCGCTCCCGGTCCGGCCTCGTGCCGTCGGCTGGTGCTGCCGTTCCCGGTGCTCGACAACGACAGCCTGACCAAGATCGTCAAGATCAACCGCGACGGTGACCTGCCCGGCTACTCCACCTACGTCGCGCGCGGCCTCTACGAGGTCAGTGGCGGCGAGGCTGCGCTGACAGCCAAGCTCGACCAGCTGTGTGCCGAGATCTCCGCGGCCATCGAGGGCGGCGCGCGGATCATCCTGCTCTCGGACCGGCACTCCAACGCCGAGCTCGCCCCGATCCCGTCGCTGCTCTTCACCGCCGCGGTGCACCACCACCTGGTCCGGGAGAAGACGCGGACCCAGGTCGGTCTGGTGGTCGAGGCGGGCGACGTCCGCGAGGTCCACCACGTCGCGCTGCTGATCGGCTACGGCGCGGCCGGGGTCAACCCGTACCTGGCCATCGAGAGTGTGGAGGACCTCGCCCGTAGCGGGGTCTACACCTCCGTCGAGCCCGAGCGGGCGGTGACCAACGTCGTCAAGGCGCTCGGCAAGGGCGTGCTCAAGGTGATGAGCAAGATGGGCGTCTCCACCGTCGCCTCCTACACCGGCGCGCAGATCTTCGAGGCGCTCGGTCTCTCCCGGGAGGTGGTCGACCGCTACTTCACCGGCACCACCTCCAAGCTCGGCGGGGTGACGCTGACCGAGATCGCCCACGAGATCCGGGCCCGGCACCTGCGTGCGTACCCGGCCGACGGCATCCCGCTGGCCCACCGGCTGCTGCCGGTGGGCGGGGAGTACCAGTGGCGTCGCGAGGGCGAGCCGCACCTGTTCGACCCGGAGACGGTGTTCCGGCTGCAGCACTCCACCCGCTCGGGGCGCTACGACATCTTCAAGCAGTACACGGCCCACATCGACTCTTCCGCCGAGCGGCTGATGACGCTGCGCGGGCTGCTGAAGTTCAAGGACGACCGCCAGCCCATCCCGATCGAGGAGGTGGAGCCCGTCAGCGAGATCGTGAAGCGGTTCTCCACCGGAGCCATGTCCTACGGCTCGATCAGCCTCGAGGCGCACCAGACGCTGGCCATCGCCATGAACCGGCTGGGCGGGAAGTCCAACACCGGTGAGGGCGGTGAGGACCGCGACCGGCTGTACGACCCCGAGCGTCGGTCCGCCGTCAAGCAGGTCGCGTCCGGACGCTTCGGGGTCACCTCGGACTACCTGACCAACGCCACCGACATCCAGATCAAGATGGCCCAGGGCGCCAAGCCCGGTGAGGGCGGTCAGCTGCCCGGTCAGAAGGTCTACCCGTGGGTGGCCAAGACCCGGCACTCCACGCCCGGCGTCGGCCTGATCTCGCCGCCCCCGCACCACGACATCTACTCCATCGAGGACCTCAAGCAGCTCATCCACGACCTGAAGTGCGCCAACCCGTCTGCGCGGGTGCACGTCAAGCTGGTCGCCGAGGTCGGGGTCGGCACCGTCGCGGCTGGCGTCTCCAAGGCCAAGGCCGACGTGGTCCTGATCTCCGGCCACGACGGTGGCACCGGCGCTGCCCCGTTGACCTCGCTCAAGCACGCGGGCGGTCCGTGGGAGCTCGGCCTGGCCGAGACCCAGCAGACGCTGCTCATCAACGGCCTGCGGGACCGCATCGTCGTCCAGGTCGACGGCCAGCTCAAGACCGGTCGCGACGTCATCATCGGCGCCCTGCTGGGGGCCGAGGAGTTCGGTTTCGCCACCGCACCCCTGGTGGTCAGCGGCTGCATCATGATGCGGGTCTGCCACCTCGACACCTGTCCGGTGGGCGTGGCCACGCAGAACCAGGAGCTGCGGGCCAACTTCTCGGGCAAGCCCGAGTTCGTCGTGAACTTCTTCGAGTTCATCGCCGAGGAGGTCCGCGAGCACCTCGCGGCGCTGGGCTTTCGCACCCTCGCCGAGGCCGTGGGCCAGGTCGGCGTGCTGGACACCGTGCCGGCCGAGGAGCACTGGCGGGCCCACGGGCTCGACCTGCGCCCGATCCTGCACCTCCCGGAGCTGCCGGAGGGTACGGCCAGACGCAACGTCACCACCCAGGACCACGCGCTCGAGATGGCTCTGGACCAGATGCTGATCGACCTCTGCCGGCCGGCGCTGACCTCCGGTGAGGCGGTCCGCGCCTCGCTCAAGATCCGCAACGTCAACCGGACGGTGGGCACGATCCTCGGCCATGAGGTGACGAAGGCGACCCAGGGCGCCGGTCTGCCCGACGGGACGATCGACCTCACGTTCACCGGCTCGGCCGGGCAGAGCTTCGGTGCCTTCGTCCCCGCCGGCATCACGTTGCGGCTCGAGGGTGACAGCAACGACTACCTCGGCAAGGGGCTGTCCGGCGGCCGGATCGTGCTGCGGCCCGACCGTGCGGCCGGCTTCGTGGCGGCGGAGAACATCATCGCCGGCAACGTCATCGGCTACGGCGCGACCTCGGGCGAGATCTTCATCCGCGGTCAGGTGGGGGAGCGGTTCTGCGTCCGCAACTCCGGCGCGACCGCTGTGGTCGAGGGAACCGGTGACCACGCGTTGGAGTACATGACCGGCGGCATCGCCGTGATCCTCGGCAGCACCGGCCGCAACGTGGCCGCCGGCATGTCCGGCGGCATCGGCTACGTCCTCGACCTGGACGAGTCGCTGCTCAACCGCGACCTGGTCGACGCGCTGGAGGTCAGCGACGCCGACGGGGAGCTGCTCCGCGAGCTGGTCCGTCGGCACCAGGAGGAGACGGGCTCCGACGTGGCCGAGGCGCTGCTGGCGGACTGGTCCGGCTCGCAGGCCCGGTTCCGCAAGGTGCTGCCCCGCGACTACGCCCGGGTCCTCGCGGCCCGCGAGCTGGCCGAGTCCGAAGGTCTCGACGACGAGACGACCACCGTCAAGATGATGGAAGCGGCCAAGGGATGACGCCGCGTCCTGGGCTGGTTGCGTGTCTGGCTCCGCGCCCTGAGCCTGCCGAAGGCCTCGAAGAGGTTGCGCCTTCCCTGACCCACTCGACGACGAAGGATCACGTCCATGGCTGACCCTCGGGGTTTTCTGAACACGCCGCGCAAGGTGGCCGAGCGACGGCCCGTCGCCGAACGCGTCCACGACTGGAACGAGGTGTACCCGGGTACGCCGGGCCGGGCGCTGCTCCCGATCATCTCCGAGCAGGCCGGCCGCTGCATGGACTGCGGCATCCCGTTCTGCCACACGGGCTGCCCGCTCGGGAACCTCATCCCGGAGTGGAACGACCTGGTCTGGCGCAGCGACTGGGACCAGGCGCTGGAGCGTCTGCACGCCACCAACAACTTCCCGGAGTTCACGGGACGGCTGTGCCCAGCGCCCTGCGAGACGGCTTGTGTCGTCGGCATCAACCGGGACCCGGTGACGATCAAGAACGTCGAGGTCGCGATCATCGACAAGGCCTGGGACGAGCACCGCGTGCTGCCCCAGCCGCCCGAGTGGCACACCGGCCGTACGGTCGCGGTCATCGGCTCCGGTCCGGCCGGTCTGGCCGCGGCCCAGCAGCTGACCCGGGCCGGTCACACCGTCGCGGTCTTCGAGCGCGCCGAGGAGCCGGGCGGGCTGATGCGGTTCGGCATCCCCGAGTTCAAGATGGAGAAGGTGGTCCTCGACCGCCGGATCCGGCAGATGAAGGACGAGGGCACCAACTTCCGCTGCGGCGTCGAGGTCGGCGTGAAGGTCACCGGGCCCGAGCTCAAGGAGCGCTACGACGCGGTGGTCCTGGCCGTCGGCTCCACGATCGGCCGCGACCTGCCCGTCCCGGGTCGGGAGCTGAAGGGCATCCACCAGGCGATGGAGTTCCTGCCCGGGGCCAACCGCTACGCGCGCGGCCAGGCCGAGGCGCCGACCATCACCGCCCAGGACAAGCACGTGGTCATCATCGGTGGCGGTGACACCGGGGCGGACTGCCTGGGGACCGCGATCCGCGAGGGTGCGAAGTCGATCCGGCAGCTGGAGATCATGCCCACGCCACCGGAGGAGCGCCCGGCGCACCAGCCGTGGCCGACCTACCCGATGACCTACCGCGTCTCCTCGGCGCACGAGGAGGCCGGCGAGCGGGTCTACTCCGTCTCCACCTCGAGGTTCAACGGCGACGCCGATGGCAACGTCACGTCCCTGACCATGTCCGAGGTGGTCTTCGAGGGCGGCAGGCTGACGCCGGTCGAGGGCACCGAGCAGGACATCCCCGCCGACCTCGTGTTGCTGGCCATGGGGTTCGTCGGTCCCGAGAAGGAGACGGTCGTCGCCCAGCTCGGGGTCGACCTGGACGAGCGCGGCAACGTCAAGCGCAACCTCGACTACGCCACCAACGTGGAAGGTGTCTTCGTGGCCGGGGACGCCGGCCGCGGCCAGTCCCTGATCGTCTGGGCGATCGCCGAGGGCCGGGCGTGTGCCGCTGGGGTGGATGAGTACCTCTCGGGCTCCACCAAGCTGCCGAAGCCGATCCCGCCGACGGCGCGCCAGATGATGGTCTGAGGTTGGCGGGGTGAGCGCGGACGTCCCCCTGCTGCGTCAGGTGGTGCTGGACACCACCGACGCCCGCAAGCTGGCCGAGTTCTACGCCGAGCTGCTGGGGTTGGCCTACCGCCCGGGCGACGAGCCCCCGGCGGCTGGGCAGGACGACCCACGGGGCCGCGACTGGCTGGTGCTGCGGGGCGCCGGTGACGGTGACCCGACCAGCATCGCGTTCCAGCAGGTCGCCGAGCTGCCGCGGGTGACCTGGCCCGAGGGCGAACACCCGCAGATGCTGCACCTCGACCTGACCGTGCCCGACGCCGAGGGCTTGATCCGGCAGCGGGAGCGCGCGCTGGGGCTGGGCGCCCGGTTGCTCTGGGACCGCTTCGACGACCCCGACGAGCCGCTGTACGTCTTCGCCGACCCGGCCGGCCACCCGTTCTGCATCTTCGTGGCCTGACGCTCCCGTAGCAGGAGCACCGCGGTGAGCCGCTATCGGGAACGCGGAGCGCCCGGCACGCTGGGGACGGACGCCCCGGATGGCTGCGAAGAGGGTCCGCCAGGCCCACGTTCCCCGAGCCGGTCGCCAGCTCACCGCTCTGCTTGCCGCGAGCGCACTCCCCGTCCTCCTGGTCGAGCCCGCCGCGCAGGCCGCACCACCCCGCAGGCTCCGCGCCTCACATCACCGGCAGTCACCACGACCGCCGCGAAAGCCCCGGGCCGAGAAGGCGACGAAGCCCAAGACGGTCCTGGTCCGGCTGATCTCGTTCAACGACCTGCACGGCAGCGCGGTCGGCACTCGGTGCTGCTCAGCAGCGGCGACAACATCGGAGCCCAGCGGCAAGCAGGCCCTGTCGCCGTCCAGCATCCAGAAGGTGGGTGGGGTCGAGGTCGGCGTCATCGGCGTCACCCTCGAAGGCCTGCCCGCGGTCGTCACCCCGACGGCCATCAGCAGCCTGACGTTCACCGACGAGGTCGCCGCCATCAACCGGAGCTCTCGGCTGCTGCAGAAGATGGGCGTCAGGGCCCAGGTCGTCGTGATACACCGGGGTGACGAGGTGACCGCGGGCGGTCCGAACGCGTGCAACCCGACCAGCCGTCCGCAGCCGGACGAAGGCCAAGAACGTCATCGTGACCCGAACGGTGCCCCTGACCCCACGGTGAGGCGATCGTCGACCGGGCGGCCGAGAAGTCGGCGCCGACCTGACGGGCGGTGGGATCGGCCTGGACGCGCTCGTCGCCTTCCTGGGCGACCACCCGAACCTGTCCGCCCCGCCGGCGGACCGGATCGAGGTCGTCGGCTAGGCAGAGGCGCCGGTGTAGCGGCGGAGCGCGATCAGCCAGAAGGCCCGGGACGCCGCCAGGAAGAGCACGGCGACACCCACCGACAGGGCAGCTCCCCCCAGGGAGAGCTGTCCTGTCAGGGCCTGTGCGGGCACGGTGACGGCAAAGGCGATCGGCACCACGAAGGTCAGCACGGGCCGCATCCAGCCCGGGAAGATTGGCACCGGCCAGCGACCGGCATTGCCGAACAGCGACTGGAAGATGACCAAGATGTTGTCGAGCTTCACGAACCAGAACGCGAGCGTCGAGAGCAGCAGCAAGAAGCTGTAGACGATCGAGAAGCCCGACACCAGGGTCACGGCGAAGAACAGCACTGAGGTCGGGTCGAGCGTCGCCCCGATCCGGGTGAGGCCGTACCCGATCACGCCCATGCCGACGACCACGTCGGTCAGGGCCTGGGGCGCCATCACCTGGGCGCTGGCCAACAGCTGGGAGTCGGCCGGCTTGGTGAGGACGAAGTCGAAGGTGCCCAGCCGGATGCCCTCCATCATCGCCTCCATCGACGGCCGGATCACCAGGCCGACCAGACCGCTGATGAAGAAGTGGACGCCGACCAGCACCAGCAGCTGGTCGACGGTCCAGCCGTGCAGGTCAGCGGTGTTGGCAAAGATCACGGACAGCCCCAGCACGGCCGTGACCAGGTTGACAGCAGCGTTGACCACGGCGATCACGAAGTCGGACCGGTACTGGACCAGGTTGGCGACGCCCACCGACAAGAAGGCGCGAAGCACACGGAGCGAGTGCACGTCAAGCCCCGACCGCGCTGTAGCGGCGGGTGGCGCGCGACCACAGCAGCCGGAGCGCGACGACGGCGACGACCACCCAGGCCAGCTGCACGGCGTAGCCGAGGACCAGCTCGCTGCCGGCGCGCCGGCCGAGCAGCACCTCGACCGGGAAGGCGAGGGTCCAGGGGAACGGCGTCCAGGCCGCGAGGGTCTGCGCCCATCCTGGGAGCACCGACAGGGGCGCGAACTGGCCGCCGAGGAAGGTGAACAGCGAGAAGAAGACGGTGTTCATCGCGGACACCTTGGTCAGCCAGAAGGCCGCCAGCGCAACGCACCACTCGACCAGGAAACGCAGCACCATCGCCAGCAGCAGGGCGGGCAGGAAAGCCAGCACCGCGGCCGGCGTCGTGGCCGACAGGTCGGCGTGGAACACGAAGCCGAGGACGGCCGCCGCCGGCAGGATGCCGACCAGACCCACCAGCTTGTAGGTGAGGTTCTCGCAGACGTCGTTGTGGATGGGGTGCACCGGTCGCAGCAGGAGGGGCGAGAAGGTGCCGTTGCGGATCCGGTACTCGAACTCCCACATGTGCCAGATGAAGGTCAGGTGGTCCACCACCATCATGACCAGGAAGTACGCTACGAACTGACGGGCGTCGTAGCCGCCGGTGCTGCCGCCGGCCGCCACCGTGCGCCAGACGACGATGAAGACGAGCGGCGGGATCACGCTGGTCAGCACCCAGATGGCGGCCGCTCCGCGGTAGGCGAGGTTGGACGCCAGCGCCGTTGCGAGCTGACGTCGGTAGTAGGCGGCCAGGGCAACAGCCGAGAAGCGGCCCAGCTCCACCGACCGCTCGCTCACCTGCCCTCCGACCCGGGAGGCGAGGAGGGCGCAGCGGGCGCGGCGAACACGTCCTCGATGACACGCTCGATGGGCGGGTCGGTGATGGTCAGGTCCACCACGGCGAGCTGGTCGAGCAGCCGGGCGGCGGCGGCCGGGGCGTCACTCTTGGCCACCTTGAGAGTGGCGCTGGTCGGTGTCCGCTCCACCACCTCGCCGCCGGCCAGCGTGGCCAGGTCGACGCCGTCCAGGTCGTGACCCTCCGCCACCTCGACGGCCAGCAGCTTGTGGGCCGCGAACCGGGTGACCAGGGCGGACAGCTCGCCGTCGAACAGCAGGGAACCGCGGTGGATGACGATCACCCGCCGGCAGAGGGCCTCGACGTCGGCCATGTAGTGGCTGGTCAGCATCACGCAGGCGCCGGTCTGGGTGTTGTAGTCAGCGACGAAGGACCGGATCCGGCGCTGCATCGCCACGTCGAGGCCGATGGTGGGCTCGTCGAGGAACAGCACCCGGGGGTAGTGCAGCAGCGAACCGGCGATCTCGCACTTCATCCGCTCGCCCAGGCTGAGGTTGCGGACGGGCTTGCGTAGCAGCTCGCCCAGCTCGAGCAGATCGGTGAGCTCGGCCAGCCGGGTCCTGAAGTCGGTCGGGGCGATCCGGAAGATCGCCTGGTAGAGCCGGTAGGAGTCGAGCACCGGGATGTCCCACTGCAGCTGGTTGCGGTTGCCCATCACCAGGGCCATCCGGCCGAGGTAGTCCCGGTCGCGCCGCCACGGGGTGAAGCCGAGCACGTCCGCGGTCCCCGCCGTCGGGTGCAGCAGGCCGGCGAGCATCTTCAGCGTGGTGGTCTTGCCCGCCCCGTTCGGGCCCAGGAAGCCCACGACCTCGCCTGGCTCGACGGCGAAGCTGACCCCGGTGACCGCCCGCACCTCGCGCGTGCGGCGGTGAGCCAGCGAGGCCAGGGCGGCCCGTACCCCGCCGTCCCGCTCGGCGACGACATAGGTCTTGCCGAGCCCGTCGACCGTGATTGCTGCCACGTCGAGGATCCTGCCCTACGCCACCGACAGAGGTCTCGGCTCAGTTGCCCTCGGCCGCCAGCAGGTGCGCGACCGGGAGCAGACCAGCGGCCCGGACGGGTGTCATCGGGTCGGTCGCGGCGGGGTCACGCCGGTAGGCACCTGGTGGTACGCCGTAAGCGGTCCGAAAGCGTCGCGACAGGTGGTAGGCGTTGGCGAAACCGCAAGCGGCAGCCACCTCGGTCAGCGACGCGTTGCTGCGCTGCAGCATGACTGCGGCGCGAGCAAGCCGCACCAGCTCCAGCACGCGCGCCGGACCCTGGCCGCAGTGCTCCCGGAACACCCGGTAGAGGTGCCCGACCGAGACGCTCGTGGCGGCGGCGAGCTCGTGCACCTCGACCAGCCGGACACCATCGGCGGCCCAGAGGCCGGCGGTGACGGTGACTGCGGCAGCCACGAGCTGCGGCAGAGCGGCGGCGGGCTCGTCCAGCGGACCCCGGACGAACAGGTCGAGCAGCAAGCCGAGCAGCTGGTCGCTGCGCTCGCGGGCCGCGGTGGACTGCTGGCCGCCGAGCACCTCCAGGTAGCGGCAGAGAGAGGCGAGCACCGGAGCCGCCACCGTGTCGCGGGTGAGCGGCCAGGTCCGCGGGTCCGGAAGGTGCGCCGGGTCCGCCACCTGGAAGTGGGCCCAGGCGTGGCGCGAAGGCGTGGTCGGATCCCAGGTGAAGGAATCGACAGCCCCCGGCGGGGCCAGCAGGAGGGTGCCAGGAAGCAGCAGGACCGGTGAGGTGACCCGCGAGCCGGCCAGCGGTCCGCCCGCGTGCACCGTCCAGACGGCCGAGCCGCGCAACAGCCAGAGGAACTCGAAGTCCACCAGCTCGCGTGGACCGTAGGACGATCCGGGGAGGTAGTCAGCGACCCGGACGACGCCGGCGCCGTCGACGATCACGGTGGGCAGCGCGGATCCCGTTGGCGATGTCACTATCAGATAGTAAGTGGCGTGTCGGAGACATTTCTTCGTGGCACGGCGACTGCCACAGTGAGGACCGTACCCGTCCCCACCCGAAGGTTTGCCATGACCGACCTGCTGACCCCCCCGCCCACCCCTGCCGCCCCGACCGGGCTGCGGATCTTCGATGTCGTCGACGAGGAGTTCGTCGCGCACTACGCCGAGCACGGGTTCGCCCTGCTGGCGCAGGCACTGAGCCCAGAGGAGGTAGCCGCGGTCAACGCGGACGCTCTCCGGCTCTGCCGCGGCGACTACGGTGACATCGGCTACGGCTGGCGGGACGCCGCGTCGGAGCCGGGCCAGGACGTGCCGGCTATGCCGGCCGACCTGGGCGACGCGGAGCTGCTCCGCCGCTACCTCTGCATCCACTACCCGCACAAGGTCTCCCCCCCGGCGCGCGACGCCCTCGCGGCGCCGCGCGTCGTGCAGGCCCTGACCGCCGTGGTCGGCCCCAACGTCAAGGCCATGCAGTCGATGCTGTTCATCAAGTCCGAGGGCAAGCCCGGGCAGGCCTGGCACCAGGACGAGTTCTTCATCCCCACCCGAGACCGCTCCCTGACCGCGGTCTGGATCGCCCTGGACGACGCGACGGTCGAGAACGGCTGTCTGTGGGTGCTGCCCGGTTCGCACCGGCGCGGCGTGATCTATCCCGCCAAGGACCAGGACGACCCCCGCTTCGATTGCAGCACCGAGGCGTACGACTTCCCCTACAGCGACGACCAGGCCGTACCGGTGGAGATCCCGGCCGGCACCGCCCTGGTCTTCAACGGCTACCTGCTGCACCGTTCGCTGGAGAACTCAGGCCGGCACGGCTACCGGCGGGCGCTGGCCAACCACTACATGAGCGCGGAGTCCCTGCTGCCCTGGCGCCCGCCTGCCGACGGCGAGTGGATGGCCATCGCGGACTACCGCGACGTCGTCCTGGTCGCCGGCGAGGACCCCTACGCCTACAAGGGGACCGCCGACATCGCCAAGCCGTACTCCCGACCCGACAAGGACGGCGGCTGCGACCGCTGACCCGCAGGCCCTACCAACCGCACGCGTTCGAGGAGGAACCGATGCCCGACCCCATGTTTGCTGATCCTGTCGAAGGACCACCCCCGTTCACCCCGAGCAGGCGACGCTTCTTGTCCCTGGCCGGCCTGGCCCTGGGCGGCAGCATGGTGGGCCTCGGCGCGACGGGCTGTGGCACCGCCCAGACCGGCAGCAAGACCGGCACCAGCGGCGCCAAGGGGCGCCCCGGTGCCTCCGGTGACACGCTCTTCGTCTCGGGCTTCCAGTGGGGCCCGCCCACCAACTTCAACCCGGTCGGTGCTTCGCCGCAGTGGCCCGCGGGCTTGGGCCAGAGCCAGCTGATCTATGAGACGCTGCTGCGCTTCAACCTCATCGACGGCTCGCTGCAGCCCGGCCTCGGTCGTGAGCTGCAGCAGACCGACGCGAGGACGCTGACCGTGCCCCTGCAGGACGGCACGAGGTGGTCCGACGGCAGCGAGCTGACGGCCGCGGACGTGGTGTTCAGCTACGAGCTGTCCAAAGACGTGAGCACGAGCTACTCCTCGGTCTGGATCTACCTCGAGTCAGTGAAGGCGAGCGACCCGCGCACCGTGGTCTTCACCCTGAAGGACAAACCGTTCAACCCGGGTTCGGTCAAGGACTCCCTGGGCAAGCTGCTGATCGTGCCGAAGTCGGTCTGGAGCGCGATCGACAAGACCAAGGTCTCCGCGGAGACGAACCTGAAGCCGGTCGGCAGCGGTCCGTACCTGATGGACAAGGCCGACCAGACCCAGGTCGCGCTGAAGCGGAACGACGACTACTGGGGCAAGGCCGTCTACGGGACGCCGGCCCCGCTCGCGATCGTCCACCCGATCTTCAAGACGGGCAACGACGGCGACATCAAGCTGCAAAGCGGTGAGATCGACGCCAGCCAGCAGTTCACGCCGCAGATCTGGAAGATGTGGGAGGACCACCAGCGGCCGGTGGCGACGTGGCTGAAGGACAAGCCCTACTACCTGCCGGGCAACCTGCCGTTGTTGATCTTCAACCTCGCCCGTAAGGGCCTGGACGACGTGCGTGTCCGACGGGCCCTCGCACACGCCATCGACTACCCGAACATCGCCGCCACCGCCATGTCCAGCTACTCCGACCCGGCGAACGCCAGCCTGATCGTCCCCACAGGCTACGAGGAGAAGTTCTACGACCAGGCCGGGGTGGCGGCCGACGGCTGGAGCTTCGACGCCGAGAAGGCGGTGCAGATCCTGGAGGGCGAGCTGAAGGCGAAGAAGGGTTCCGACGGCATCTACGTGCTGCCGGACGGCACCAAGCTGGGCGGCTGGGAGCTGATCACGCCGACCGGCTGGACGGACTGGAACACCGCGTGCGAGATCGTGGCCAAGTCGGCGAAGGCCATCGGCATCGGGATCGAGACCAAGTTCCCGCAGGCACCGACCATGATCAAGTCCATGCAGAACGGCGACTTCGACCTCTGCATGTACTCCTACTCCGGCGTCAGCCCGGCCAGCCCCTGGGTGCGCTTCCGCGACGCCATGGACGACCGCGGGGTCGCCCCGGTCGGCAAGACCGCGTTCTTCAACTACAACCGGTTCTCCGACCCCGACGTGCCCGGCCTGCTGGACGCCGCGGCTTCGGCCGAGGACGATGCGTCGGCGAAGGCGGCCTATACAGCGCTCGACAAGATCTACCGCGAGCAGATCCCAGTCGTGCCGCTGATGTACCGCCCGCTGGAGTTCTACGAGTTCTCGACTGCCAACTGGACAGGTTTCCCGACCGCGGAAAACCCGTACGCGCCGCCCATGTGGCAGGGCGCCGGGATCAGCTGGCTGTTCAAGATCACCAAGGTGGGTGGCGAGTAGCCTGATGCCCGGCTTCTCTCAGACGCGTTCGGCGTTCAGCCGGTAGCCCCGGCGGACGACGGTGGTGATCAGGCCGGGGACGTCCAGGCTCCGGCGCAGCCGGCTGATGGCCACCTCGAGGGCGTGGTCGTCCAGAGGCTCGGGCAGAGCCTCGCTCAGCTCGGTCCGCGAGACCACTGACGGCGTCCGGGTGAGCGTCCGCAGGATGGCCAGGGCGTTCGGGCCCAGGATCACGCTCCGGCCGTCGACGCAGACGCTGCGCCCGCGCAGCTCCAGCTGGACGGCGCCGTTGCCGAAGCGCTGGACGTGCTGAGTGCCCAGCTCCTCGCAGACGGTGCGGATCAGCGCGCCGAGCCGGGGCCGTTCGGGCACCACCACGTCGATGCCGGCTGCCCGTAACGGTTCGGCGGTCACCGGGCCGATTGCTGCGGCGGTCACCCCGCTGGTCAGCGCGGCCACGAAGGCCTGGCCGAGGCCGGCCGCCGCGGCTGCTTCGAGCGTGGCCACGGCTGCCGGGGCACTGGTGAAGACGACTGCCTCCAGCTGCTGTCGCGCGGTGGTGTCGACCAGCCGGTCCAACCGGTCGCTCGAGCTCGGCGGCAGCCAGCGGTAGGGCGTCACGCAGACGGTGCTGGAGCTGATCTCGCGCAGCCGGGCCAGCTGGACCTCGTCGGTGAAGCCGTGCAGCTGGAACGCCACCCGACGACCGGTCAGCCCCCGGGAGGCGACGGCGTCGACCAGGGATGCGGTCGTGTCCAGGTCGGTGCTGGGTGCCTCCTCGAGCCCTGCGGCGCGGACCGCACCGACCGCCTTCGGTCCGCGCGCGAAGATCGAGGCCTGCTCCAGGACGGCTGTGAGCTCGGCGCCGAGCCCGGCGGCGTCGGCGACCTCGAACCAGCGGCGCATGCCGTAGCCCGTGGTGACGAGCACCACGTCGGGCGGGTCGGCGATCAGCTCGGCCGTCTGGCCGACCAGGACCCCGTCGGTGTCAAGCGGGGCGATCCTGAGTGCTGGCGCGTGCAGCACCTGGGCCCCACGCCGCTCAAGCGCCGAGATCAGGTCCGCGGAGCGACGGTCCGACGTCACCCCGATCCGGAACCCGCGCAGCTCCTCGGCACGTCCTGCCGAGCGGGCCCCGTTCGCATGTCCGGACCCTTCTCCGTTCCCCGAGCCGGCGGTCACTGCCGACGCGCTTCTTCGACGTCGGGAAAGGGGTCGCTGGCCCAGAGGTCGGCCGCGCCCGGTGCCGAGGTCGCTACCGAGACGACGTCGCCGATCACGACCACCGCGGGGGAGCGCAGGTCCAGCCGGCGTACCTCGGCCGGCAGCCGGCCGACGGTGGTGAAGGTGCTGCGCTGGGAGGAGGAGAAGCCCCGCTCGACCACCGCGGCCGGCACGGAGGCGTCCATCCCGGCGCCGCAGAGCCCCGCGACGATCTGCTCGAGGCTCGCGATGCCCATCAGCACCACGATCGTGCCGCCCAGCCGGACCAGGGCCGCCAGCTCGTCGTTGCTCGGCGGCACGTGACCGGAGATGACGGTGAAGGCGTGGCTGAGACCGCGATGCGTCACAGGGATACCGCTCGCGGCCGGGATGGCCAGCGAGCTGGAGACCCCCGGCACGACCCGGACGCCGACCCCCGCGGCCAGGCAGGCGAGCATCTCCTCACCACCACGGCCGAACACGAAAGGGTCGCCGCCCTTGAGCCGGACGACGGACTGGCCGGCCCGGGCCCTTGATACCATCAGCTCCTCGATCGAGCGTTGGGTGACCGGGTGGTGGTACGGGGACTTGCCCACGTCCACCAGCTCGGCGCCCGGGGCGAGCTCGGAGAGCGTCTCGGTCGGTGCGAGCCGGTCGTAGAAGATGACGTCCGCGTCACGCAGCGCCTGGCAGGCCTCGACGGTCAACAGCCGCGGGTCGCCCGGACCACCGCCCACCAGCACGACCTGCCCCTCGGTCGCCGCGGGCGCCTCCCGCTGCACGAGGACGCGGAGGTGGCTGCACAGCTCCACCACCCGGTCCCCGACGGCCGGCTCGGCGTCGACCACCACCGCAGACCACGCCGGGCCGAGCAGCCGGAGCAGGCCCGAGGTGTCGGTGCCGCCGGGCTGCGCTGCGTAGCGCACGCCGTCCAGCCGTTCCCCGACCGGAGGCACCGGACCTGGCAGCGCCAGCGTCACCCGGGCTCCGGCCCGGACGTAGCGCGTCACCACCCGACGAGCCGGTTGGGGGGAGCCGAACACCACCACCTTGCGTCCGCTGACATCGACGTCGATCTGCATCGCTTCACCTATCCGGTCGGGGGGCCCCGGAAGGCAATCTATGCAGGCGGGGTTACCCCAGCATTTCCTCGCGGTAACCACCGGGCACCAGTACCTCACCACTGTCGGGGCCGCGTGTGAGGGAACGGCACCACCGTCGTAACCGATCTCCCCGACCGTCGTAACAGCGGGTGCTGACGATGAGGGCGTGAGCCCCGTCCAGACGCACTGCCCGTACTGCTCGTTGCAGTGCGGGATCTCGGTGGTGGCCGGGGACCGGCCGGCGACGCTGGAGCCGCAGCCGGACTTCCCGACCAACCGCGGCGGACTCTGCTCCAAGGGCTGGAATGCGGCCAGCCTGCTCGACCACCCACAGCGGCTGCTGTCTCCGCTGGTCCGCACCGTGCCGGGCGACCGCAGCAGTGAGTTCCGGCCGGCCAGCTGGGACGATGCTCTTGATCTTGTCGCGGGCAAGATCAACTCGCTGCAGGAGGAGTCGGGCCGCGACGCTGTGGGCTGCTTCGGTGGCGGCGGCCTGACCAACGAGAAGGCCTACGCCTTCGGCAAGTTCGCCCGGGTCGCGCTGCGGACGGCCATGATCGACTACAACGGCCGGTTCTGCATGTCCTCGGCAGCCACCGCGTGCAACAAGGCCCTGGGTATCGACCGTGGGCTGCCCTTCCCGCTGGCCGACATCGCCGGGGCGAAGGCGATCTTGTTGGTCGGCTCGAACCCGGCCGCCACGATGCCGCCCGCGATGCAGTTCTTCGACGAGGGCCGGGCGGCTGGTGCGACCCACATCGTCGTCGACCCTCGACTCACGGCCACGGCCAAGGGCGCTTCGCTGCACCTCGCGCCGCTGCCGGGCACCGACCTGGCTCTGGCCAACGGCCTGCTGCACCTGGCGATTCGCGAGAACCTGCTCGACGAGGACTACATCGCCACCCGTACCACCGGCTTCGGGGCCGTCCGGGCGAGCGTCAGTGCGTACTGGCCAGACCGGGTGGAACGGATCACGGGCGTGCCGCTGGCGGCGATGGAACAGACGATCCGGGCCTTGGCCGCCGCACCGAGCGCGATGATCTTGACCGCCCGCGGGGCCGAGCAGCACAGCAGCGGCACCGACACGGCGCAGGCGTTCCTCAACCTGGCCCTCGCCCTGGGCCTGCCGGGGAAGCCGTCCTCCGGCTACGGCACCATCACGGGCCAGGGCAACGGCCAGGGCGGTCGTGAGCACGGGCAGAAGGCCGACCAGCTGCCCGGATACCGCAAGCTCACCGACCCGGCCGACCGGGCGCACGTCGCCGGTGTGTGGGGCATCGACCCCGACGAGCTGCCGCAGCCCGGTCTGTCGGCGTTCGAGATGCTCGACCGGCTCGGTACGCCCGGCGGGGTCCGTGGGCTGCTCGTGCTGGCGTCCAACGTGGTGGTCTCGGCCCCCGACGTGAACCGGGTCCGGGAGCGGTTGGCCGCCCTCGATCTGCTGGTGGTCTCCGACATCTTCCTGTCCGAGACGGCTGAGCAGGCCGACGTCGTCTTCCCGACCGCCCAGTGGGCGGAGGAGGAGGGCACGATGACCAACCTCGAGGGCCGGGTGATCCGCCGCCGCCAGGCGCTGCGGCCGCCCGAAGGGGTGTACGACGACCTCTACCTGCTGCACGGGATCGCCGCCCGGCTGGGCCGCGGGCAGTACCTCTCCACCGAGCCGGCTGAGGTCTTCGACGAGCTCCGCCGGGCCAGTGCCGGCGGGATCGCCGACTACTCGGGCATCAGCTACGCACGGATCGACGCCGAGCAGGGCGTCTTCTGGCCCTGTCCTCAGAGCGCGCCGGGCGAGCCGGACCACCCCGGCACCCCCCGGCTGTTCGCCGAGACGTTCCCCACCGCAGACGGCCGGGCCCGCTTCTTCCGGGTCGAGTACCGGGAACCGGCCGAGGGCCCGGACGCCCAGTTCCCGTACGTGCTGACCACCGGACGGCTGATGGCCCACTACCAGAGCGGCACCCAGACCCGGCGGCACCCGTCGGTCGCTCAGTCCGCCGTCCAGCCGGAGGTCCAGCTGCACCCCGACCTCGCCCGCAGCCTGAGGATCGACGGCGCGGACATCGTCCAGCTCACGACGCGACGCGGCGCGGCGAACTTCCGCGCCAGCGTGAACCGCGACATCCGCCCCGACGTCGTCTTCGTGCCCTTCCACTGGGGCGGCGCCTCGGCGGCGAACGCCCTCACCAACCCCGCCCTCGATCCTTACTCGCGAATGCCGGCCTTCAAGGTCTGCGCCGTCCAGGTGGCCAAGATCGGCTCACCGGACGACGAGCACCTGCTCACCGAGCCCCCGCGGCACACCGCCCGCTCCTCGCCGACCAGACCCACGCTGTCCCGCAAGCGGGACGACCCCCCTGACCCCCCGCCCAAGAACGTGGACCAAGGACTTCAGCCCTCCCGACGTAAGGACATCCCGATGATCAGCCAGAACCGCTTCCTGCAGGGCATCTACCCCTTCGAGGGCCTCGGCATGGACAAGCCCGCGCCGATCAGCCCCGAGCTGACCCATCTGGTGCCCGAGGGCGTGGTCTCCCAGGCGCTGTACTTCCGGGGCGGCAACTCCAGCGACGAGCTCGTGGTGGTCGTGCTGATGCGCGACGGGGTGCCGATGCGCTACTTCCCGATGGGCGCGAAGGAGAGCGTGCACGTCCCGCTGCGCGTGGTCGAGGACATCGACGGCGGCTCGGTGGTCGAGCTGCAGCTGGTGGCTCCCGCCGGCGTCAGCGGCACCGTCGTGGTCGACCTGGGTCTGGTGGAGCACTGATGCTGTATCCCACTCAACGCCGGCTGGTGGTGGTCGGCAACGGCATGGCCGGCGCCCGCGCGGTGGAGGAGATCCTGGCCCGCGGCG
Source organism: uncultured Actinomycetota bacterium (assembly GCA_963727215.1). Lineage (GTDB taxonomy): Bacteria > Actinomycetota > Actinomycetes > Propionibacteriales > Propionibacteriaceae > Microlunatus. The sequence goes on along the minus strand of CAVSFR010000004.1, from coordinate 474,124 downwards.
GCGCCGCGATGTTCACGATCACGATGTTCGGCGACGAGCCGTACGGCAACTACAACCGCATCATGCTCAGCCACGTGCTCTCCGGTGAGGAGACCCACGACGACATCTTCCTGAACTCCCTTCCGTGGTACGAGGAGAACCAGATCACCCTGCACGCCGGGGTCCGGGTCACCCGGATCGATCGGCACGCGCAGGTCGTGCTCAGCGACGATGGCCAGGTCACGCCGTACGACGACCTGATCATCGCCACCGGTAGCCGTTCCTTCATGCCACCGATGGAAGGGATGTACGACGCGTCGGGCAACCTGCTGCCGGGCGTGTTCGCGTTCCGCACGATCGACGACACCCGGGGGATGATCGAGCACGCGACGCACGACGACCACCGCAGGGCGCTGGTCATCGGCGGCGGGCTGCTCGGCCTCGAAGCCGCCCGCGGCCTGCAGAGCCACGGCCTGGACGTCACGGTCGTGCACTCGCCGTCACATCTGATGAACGCCCAGCTCGGGCCCGCCGGCGGAGACATCCTGCGGCTCTCGATGGAGGCGCTGGGCATCACGATCATCACCGGCACCCGGACCACCGCCGTCTGGGGCCCCGACCGGGTCCGTGGCGTCCGCCTCAAGGACGGCACCGAGCTCGCGTGCGACCTCATCGTGGTCGCCGCAGGCATCCGACCCAACACCGAGGTCGCCCTGACCAGCGGTTTCGCCGTCGAGCGCGCCATCGTCGTCGACGACCACATGCGGACCGCCGACGACGACCACGTGTACGCGGTGGGGGAGTGCGTGCAGCACCGCGGCGAGGTCTACGGACTGGTCGCCCCGCTGTGGGAGCAGGCCGTCGTGCTGGCCGACCAGATCACCGGGGCCGACCCGAGCAACGCCTACCTCGGCTCGCGAACCGCCACCAAGCTCAAGGTCGCCGGCGTCGACGTGGCCTCGATGGGCGTCCTGGGGCCCGAGAAGGACAGCGACGAACACATCGTCTTCTCCGAGCCGCGGCGCGGCACCTTCAAGTCCATCGTCATCCGCGACGACAAGATCATCGGCGCCACGCTGCTTGGCGACAGCAAGAAGGTCGCCTTCCTGCAGCAAGCCTTCGACCGCGGGCTGCCGCTGCCCCAGGAGCGGGTCGAGCTGATGTTCGATGTCGGCGGCCCCGCCGAGGAGGTAGGGGTCGCCGAGCTGGCCGACGACGCCCAGGTCTGCAACTGCAACGGCGTCAGCAAGAAGACGATCGTCGACTGCGTCGCGGGCGGCTGCAAGACCGTGTCCGGGGTGATGGACAAGACCCGCGCCGGCAAGGGCTGCGGCACCTGCAAGGGCCTGGTCGCCCAGCTGGTCGAGCACGCGGCGGGTGGCGCGGTCGAGGAGGACCCGGCGGCGGGCTACTACGTGCCGGGCATCCCGATGGCCAAGGCGCCGCTGATGGAGATCATCCGCGAGCAGGGCCTGCGGACCCCGTCCGAGGTGTTTGCCGCCCTGGCTCCGGACGGCGCCGAGGACGCGAAGTCCAAGATGGGCCTGGCCTCGCTGCTCAAGATGATGTACGGCGAGGACTACGTGGAGCAGAAGGACGCGCGTTTCATCAACGACCGCGTCAACGCCAACATCCAGAAGGACGGCACCTTCTCGGTCGTCCCGCAGATGCGCGGCGGCGTCACCACGCCCGAGCAGCTGCGCCGGATCGCCGACGTGGCCGACAAGTACGCGGTGCCCATGGTCAAGCTGACCGGCGGTCAGCGGATCGACCTGCTGGGCATCAAGAAGGAGGACCTTCCGGGCGTCTGGGCCGACCTGGACATGCCGTCGGGATACGCGTACGGAAAGTCCTTCCGGACGGTCAAGACCTGTGTCGGGCAGGAGTTCTGCCGCTTCGGGACCGGCGACTCGACCAAGCTCGGGGTCGAGATCGAGACTCGGATGCAGGGCATGGAAAGCCCCGCCAAGATGAAGCTGGCCGTGTCCGGCTGCCCCCGCAACTGCGCGGAGTCGCTCTGCAAAGACGTCGGGATCGTGGCCATCGAGGGCGGTCGCTGGGAGCTCTACGTCGGCGGCGCCGCCGGCGCGCACATCCGCAAGGGCGACCTGCTCGGCACGGTCGACACGGCGGACGAGGCCAAGCTGCTGACCGGACGCTTCCTGCAGTACTACCGGGAGAGCGCGAACTGGCTGGAGCGGACCTACGCCTGGGTGCCCCGGGTGGGGATCGAGGAGATCCGCGCCGTGGTCGTCGAGGACCGCGACGGGATCGCCGAGCGGTTGGACGCCGCGGTGCAGCGCCACGCCGACACCCACGTCGACCCTTGGACGCAGGGGAAGGACCCGGTGACGCCGGGCCAGTTCCGGACCGCCCTGCCGTTGGAGGTCCTGCCCCACGTCCCGGCCGGCCGGGCGAACGAGCTGCTCGGAGGCTCGTGGTGATGGGGGCCGGGGTGGCGCTGGAGCACCGGCTCGGCTCGATCGAGCAGATTCCCCACGGGGAGGGCCGGGCTTTCGACGTCGAGGGCGACCAGGTGGCCGTCTTCCGGCTGCGCAACGGTCAGGTGCACGCCCTGTCGGCGGTGTGCACCCACAAGGGCGGCCCGATCGCCGACGGCCAGACCGACCTGACGCACGTGCTGTGCCCGCTCCACCTGAACGCGTTCGAGCTCGCCACCGGGTGCTCCACCACCGGTGCCGAACCGCTGCGCCGCTATGAGGTCCGCGTCGATGGCGACGAGATCGTCCTCACCCGCTGAGCCTGATCAACCGACGAGCGAGAGAGCCACCATGACCACGACCTCCCACCCCACCCTCACCGCGGCCGCACCACATCGACGAGGCGGCCGCTGGATCGACGACTGGCGTCCCGAGGACCTCGACTTCTGGAACACCACCGGGAAGCCGATCGCGCGCCGCAACCTGATCTTCTCGGTCCTCAGCGAACACATCGGCTTCTCGGTCTGGAGCCTGTGGTCGGTGCTCGTGCTCTTCCTGGGCAAGGACTACGGCTTCGACCCCGCGCAGAAGTTCCTGCTCACCGCACTGCCCACGCTGGTCGGGGCGGTGCTCCGGATCCCGTACACGTTCGCCGTGGGCAAGTTCGGCGGCCGCAACTGGACGATCGTGTCTGCCCTGCTGCTCCTGCTGCCGACCATCCTGATCGCGATCGTGCTGAAGCCCGGGGTCTCGTTCACCACCTTGATGATCGTCTCGCTGGTGGCCGGCGTCGGCGGTGGCAACTTCGCGTCGTCGATGACCAACATCAACGCCTACTACCCGTCGCGGCTCAAGGGTTGGGCACTCGGCGTCAACGCGGGTGGGGGCAATCTCGGCGTCCCGGTCGTCCAGCTCGTTGGCCTGCTGGTGCTGGCGACGGTCGGGGCGACACACCCGCGCGCCATGGTGGCGATCTACATCCCGCTGATCGTTCTGGCCGCGCTGGGGGCCGCGTTGACCATGGACAACCTCACCCAGAACTCGAATGCGAAGGGGGCCATCCGCGAGGTCACGAAGCACTCCGAGACCTGGATCATCTCGCTGCTCTACATCGGCACTTTCGGCTCGTTCATCGGCTTCGGCTTTGCCTTCGGCCAGGTGCTGCTGGTGCAGTTCCCTTCCCAGTTCCCGGTGCCCCTCAAGGCTGCGGCACTGACCTGGCTCGGTCCGTTGCTCGGCTCGCTGATCCGGCCCGTCGGTGGCGCGCTGGCCGACCGGTACAAGGGGTCGGTCGTCACCTTCTGGAACTTCGTGGCCATGGCCCTGGGTGCGGTCGTGGTGCTGCACGCTTCGCGGCGCGAACTCGCTACCGCTCTTCCTGGTCGGGTTCGTGATCTTGTTCGTCTTCTCTGGCGTCGGCAACGGGGCGGTCTACAAGATGATCCCGGCGATCTTCAGCGCCAAGGCCCAGCTCTCGACCGGCGCCGGGGCCGACGAGGTCGAGGCCGCTCGGCTGGCCACCAAGCGAGCCGGGGCCCTGATCGGTCTGGCCGGAGCGATCGGTGCCCTTGGCGGTGTGCTGGTCAACCTGGCCTTCCGGCAGTCCTTCCTCACCCTGAAGAACGGTGACGGCGCCTACCTCGCCTTCCTGATCTTCTACGCGGTGTGCTTCGCCGTCACCTGGGCGATCTTCATCAGGCCACGCGCGGGACGGCTGCAGGGCGTCTGAACGGCTCGCGCCCGAGGTGATAGCCCGTGGGGGTCGTCAACGTCCTCGGCCGGGCGGCGCAGACGCGTCGTCGCTGACCTCGAGCGGGCGGGTGGGAACCGCATCCGCGCGAAGCCTCGGCCTGGAATGACCACGTGCCCCTGCTCCCCAGCCCGCCCGCCGATTCCCAGTCCGTCCCGGACTGGGTCGCCCGGCACCTGGGTGACCTGACGCTCGAGGGACCAGACGGTGTCGCCGCGGGCGGCTTCGGAGGTGGCCAGGTGGCGGCCGACGCCGCACTCGCCCGACTCGACATCACCGGCTACGCCCGGAGCCGCAGCACCGTCCTGCCCGAGTCGCGTCGCGGGGCGAGCCAGCTCTCGCCCTACATCCGGCACGGGCTGCTGACCCTGCCGCAGGTCTGGACTGCCGTCACCGACGCGCCGCCAGCAGATCGGAAGCGCTACCGGGACGAGCTGCTGTGGCAGGAGTACGCCCGCCACCTCTACGCCCGGACCGGACCCGCACTCGGCCGGGCGCTGCGGCGCGAGCAGACCCGACCCTCGGGATGGTCGGGCGAGCCGTGGCCGAGCGAGATGGCGTGCATGGGTTTCGTGGTCGGTGAGCTGCACCGCGACGGCTGGGTGGTGAACCAGACGCGGATGTGGCTCGCGTCCCAGTGGGCCGTCCGAGCCGGGGCCGACTGGCGCGACGGCGAGCAGGAGATGTACGCCCACCTGCTCGACGGGTCACGCGCGGCGAACCGGCTCGGCTGGCAGTGGACGACCGGCACCGGCAGCGGGAAGGCGTACGGGTTCAGCCGCTGGCAGGTCGAGAAGCGCGCACCCCAGCTGTGCCGCCGCTGCCCGCTGCGCCAGGCGTGCCCGGTGCAGGAGTGGCCCGAAGGCGACCTCGGCCCGACCGTCGCCGGACCCGATCTCGGTGCGGGACCGACTCCGGCGGGACCGGAGTCTGTCGAGGGTCAGGCGGGCGAGGTCACGTGGCTGACGGCGGAGTCCCTGTCCACGGAGGACCCGGCGCTCGCCGCCGAGCCCGACCGGCCGGCGGTGTTCGTGTTCGACGAACCGCTGCTGCGACGGTTGCGGCTCTCGGGCAAGCGCCTGGTCTTCCTCGCCGAGACCCTCGGTGAGCTGGCGACCTATCGGCAGCTGGAGGTACGTCGCGGGGCGCCGGTCGCTGAGCTCACGGGTCGCGCGCTGGCCACGACCTACGCTCCCGTGCCCGGCTGGGCCCGCCGGGCCGCGCAGCTGCAGGTGGTCGAGCTCCACCCCTGGCCCTGGCTCCGGCGGCCGGGGAACGCGTCCCTACGCTCCTACAGCGCCTGGGTCTCGGGTGGGCGGGCCGGCGGACCGCCCCGTTCCGGAGGTACGGGCGGCACCCCACGAGCTCGCCGTCCGTAGCGTGGACCGGAGAAAGCGTTCCCGCGGGAACGTTTCCGCGGGAACGTTTCCGGCACCTGACGGCACGTCACCGGCCGTCGGGCCGATTGCCACCCACAAGTCTTGGTAGCGACGACGAACCGCAGCTGCCTCGACCTCCGACACCAGGAGCCCAACCTGCCGGCGCCGGTGGCCAGGATCGACCACCAGGCCCTGCAGCCACGGCCCGCGGCCCCCGCGTTCGTCGTGGGGCAGGCCGTCGTCCGCTCGGCCCAGCGCGATCGCGCCCGAGACCTCCCCGTCCGGGCCGACCGCGACCCGCGTGACGGGCAGCTGGTCGTGACCGGCCTCGCGGGCCGTGACCTCGACCCACTGCTCCAGGCGGTGGGCGTCAGATCACCGGCTGTCGCAGGATGGTGCGCTGCCGGTGGTGCGGTACTCGCCGGAAGTCGCTCAGATAGATCTCGTGGTGCTTACCCGTCAGCTCGAACCCGTGACGAGGAATGACCTCGTGGTGCATCGTCTCGAGCACCGCTGCCTCTTCGTCGAATGAGCCGATGTGCAGGGTCTGGACGCACCGTCCTTCGGACAGCGTCTCCAGCCGTACGTCCGCCAGCCGCGCGGGCGGATTTCTGGCGCCGGCCCGTTGCCGGGACTCGAGGAACAGGTCCCGGTCGATCCAGTCCGGAACCATCAGCAGCAGCGTCCAGCTCCACCGCGACTTGTCCCGGGCCGCGGTGAACACGCCCATGTCCGGCGCCCACCACAGCCCCTCGAGGGGCGGCACGACGTAGTCGCGCCCGAGATCGGTGACACTGCCGAACTTCACCTTGTAGGCAACCGGGTAGAGCGCTGACACCGCGTCGGCGAAAGTCGGCGAGGTGTTCGGGTCACCCTGTCCGTCGATCATCAGGTACTGCAGATCGGGGACGTCGATGACCTGCATCTGGCCGCGGGTGGCCCGGTAGCTGGCGAGACTCCTCTTGAAGTCCACCTTCTTGGGAGGTGTCGTCGTCACGCGTCCTCCGGTCGAGCGGCTTCGGACTCTCGCAGGGCGGCGTAGAGGCACATGTCGCGTCGGCGGCCACCGATCTCCTGGTGCTGGCGGAGTAGCCCTTCGTACTCGTAGCCCGCGCGCTCAGCCGTGAGCCGGGACGCGAGGTTGCCGGGCTCGACGTAGAGCTCGACCCGCATGAGCTCCGGCAACGTCCACCCGAACGTGGTCAGGGCGAGCAACGCGTCGCGGGCGTAGCCCTGACCTCGGGCCGAGGGCCGGACAGCGTAGCCGGCGGTGGCTCGGCCACCCACCAGGCCGCGGGTCCACAGTCCGGCGGAGCCGAGTGGTCGGCCGTCGCGATCGGCGACGCAGAAGCTGAAGCCGATGCCCTCGTCCAGCCGGCCGTGCTGGCGCCCGATCCAGTCCCGCGCGGCTGAGGCGTCGGCGTCTGCGGGCAGGGTCCCGACCAGCGGCAGGTACGGGTCGGTGGCGAGCTCGCGCACCATGGCGACGTCGGTCTTGTCGAACGCACGCAGCTGCACCCGGCCCCATGCGGGCTCGACCGCCGGCCAGGCCAGGTCGCTCACCGCCGCGCCGGCCAGTCCGGTCGCAGCACCGCCAGCAGGACCTCGTCCACCCAGGTGCCGTCGAAGAGCAGCCCGTCGCGCCGGCGGCCCTCGACGACGAAGCCGGCCCGCTCGTCACGTGCTGCGCTCGCGGGTTGAAGGCATAAACGCCAAGCTCGATGCGAGCGGTTGTCGGGTTCCCATTCGCTCAGAACCACCTCGCCGACGCACTGGTCGGTCGCCGCGTCCACCACGGCCAGGTCCAGCCGGTCGTCCTGCTCGGCCCAAGACTCGTACCAAGTTCGGTTGCGGTCGTCGAGGACCGGCGAGGGCCGGACGCCCGAGGTGTGCGTGTTGCCGGTGAGCCGCAGCACCCCCGGGTCTGCCAGCACCGGCCCCATCGCGTCGATGTCGGCGGCGGTGAACGGCCGGAGCACGACTCGCCGCCCGCGCACCTGCGGCTTGGTGCTGAAGATCGTCGGCACGACGCTCAGCGTAAGGGTGCCAGGCGCCGTCAGCAGCCGCGGTCGGCAGAGGACGATGACGGCATGTTCACACGACCCATAGCGGTCGTGCCGGTCGTCGACGTCCCTGCGCAGCTCGCGTCCTCCTAGAGCCTGAGCTTCGAACAGCACACGAATCCGGCCGACGAGACGGTCCGGTCACAGTGGCGAGCGGCGGGGTTCGCCGAGCTGGAGTACGCGGACCTCGACCAGGGAGCAAGCCGGCGCTCGGTGCGATGCCCTACGAGGGGCGACCGGTACTGCTGCAGCCGGGACTCCGGCTCTTCAGCTTCTGGCGCTGACGGTGCCCCCCTTCTCGGCGGCCGGACCTCGACGTCGTCCGGCTGCCGGACCGGGGCGCCGTCCAACGATGGGTCGCCGGACCGCTGGCGGCTGCCGCGCCCCGCTGAGGTCTGCGAGAGGTCAGCCCACCCAGGCTCGGCCGACGAACGACTCGACCCCGGTGGGGAGGGACACGGTCTCTCCACCGGCCAGGCGCCGGCACAACTTCATCATCCGGCCATGGTCGAGACCTGAGCCTTCGCCGCCGGAGCTGCCGCCGTCAGGGTGCCACTCGGCGTGCCAGCCCGGGCCTCGCAGCAGAGCCGAAGCATCGCCGATCAGCCAGCTGATCGTCGTGTCGATCGCGTCGAGCAGGTCCTCCGAACCGCAGTCGCAGGCGTCGCACCCGCAGTCCGGGAACGTCTCGACGATGACCGCAGGTCGGGAGACGCCGATCGCCAAGGTCGCCGCGGGAGGGTGGTTCTCCGAGCCGGGTACGGTCCGCGACAGCAGCACCATCGGCAGGGTGCCCGACCTCGATGAGGTGAGCCTCACCCCGCAGTCGGAGGTCAGGGTCTGGACCTCGACGTCAGGCAGAGCGCGGAGAGTCTCGACCCACGTATCAGCCCGGGCGTGCACGATCCGGAAGCGCTCCGGCTCGGTCACCCGCGAGTACTCCTCCGCGGCGACGGAGCGCGGCTCGGGGTGAGGGTTGGGCCAGGACGGCATCCCGAGACGGTCGTAGTGTGCCGCCACCTGGGCCCGAAGGTCGTTGATCTGCACCACGACCTGAGGCTAGGCCGTCGGCAATGCATGAGGCACTGGCTTTTTCGCTCGCGGGCGCCAGCGTCCACTCCCACAATGGGCCTCATGACCCGGACACTGACCGACCTGAGCCATCCGTTGCACGACGGTCTCTTCACCCATCCCGGACTGCCCGGGCCGCGACACACCGTGTTCCGCAGCCGGGAGCAGTACGAGCTGGGCGGTGGGAAGCCCTTCCAGATCGACCGGGTCGACCTCGTCGGCAACACCGGCACCTACCTCGACAGTCCGTACCACCGCTACGCCGACGGCCCCGACCTGGCGGCCCTACCGCTCGAGGCCGTAGCCGACCTGCCCGTGGTGCTCCTCGACCTCCGGGAGCGTCCGGCTCGGGGCGTCGATGCGGCCCTGCTGGACGAGCGCGCGACGACCAAGGAGCTGGCCGGGTCGGCGATCCTGCTGCTCACCGGCGGGGACGCAGCCTGGGGGACTCCGGGATACGCCGAGGACTCGCCCTACCTGACCGAGGACGGCGCCCGCTGGCTCGCGGACCGGCGGGTGGCCCTGGTCGGTATCGACGCCGTGAACATCGATGACCTGGCGGACCAGACCCGACCGGCGCACAGCATCCTGCTCGGGGCGGGAGTGCTGATCCTCGAGCACCTGACCGGGCTCGACCGGGTGACGTCCCCCGGAGGTCGGCTGCACGCTGCGCCACTGCCCTGGCGGGGCATCGGCACCTGGCCGGTACGGGCCTACATCGTCGCCGAAGACGGCTAGCGGTCCCGAGAGGACAGCACACAGAACTCGTTGCCCTCCGGATCAGCCAGCACCACCCAGGTCGTCGAGCCGTCCTGACCGACGTCGACCCGGGTGGCGCCCGAGGCGATGAGCCGGTCGATCTCGGCGTCTCGGTCGTCGCTGGTATGCGGCGCGAGATCCAGGTGGAGCCGGTTCTTCACCGTCTTCCCCTCGGGCACGGGTACGAAGACCAGGCCCGGGGGGATCTGCCGCCACGGCGTCGACTCCAGCATCTCCGGCGACGCGTGCTGCGGCACGAGAACCACCTCGTCCGGTGCCTCGTACTCCTTCTTCCAGCCGAGGGCCGTCGCCCACCAGTCGGCCTGGGCCGCGACATCGCGGCAGTCCACCACCACGCTGTACCAGCGAAGCGCCATCGTTCTCCTCCTGATCTGCTTCTCCCCTTGAGCGGGCTCGGGTGCCAGACTCTCACCGTGACCCGGTACGTCGCCCTGCTGCGCGGCATCAACGTCGGCACGGCCAAGCGAGTGGCCATGCCGGCCCTGCGCGAGGTGGCTACCGGCCTCGGGTACGCCGACGTGGCGACGCACCTCAGCTCGGGGAACCTGTTGGTGACCACCGACGAGAACGCCCCGACGGTCCGGAGCCGGCTGGAGCAGGGGATCGAGGACACCTTCGGTCTGCACGCCGACGTGGTCGTTCGGACCGCCGAACAGCTCACGCAGGCCGTCGAGGCCAATCCCTTCCCCGACGGCGACCCGAGCCGGGTGACCGTGGCCTTCCTGGCCGCGCCGCCCGCGGCCGACGCCGAGGACAAGCTGGCGGCTCTGGCCACCGCCGACGAGCCCTACCTCTTCGCCGGGCTCGAGGTGTACGTGGAGTACGGGCACGGCCAAGCGAAGAGCAAGCTCGCCGCGAAGTTCGCCGCCCAGCTGGGCGTCAGCGCCACCGTGCGCAACCTGCGGACGGTGACCAAGCTCGTCGAGCTCTGCGGTCGCTGAGACGCGGGTCTCACGCACGGCAGAACGTCACCTTCCGGTTACACCGGCGCAACCTGAGGCGTCTCGCCGATCCCTAGCGTGAGCGATGCCGCGCGGCCCCTCGAACGCGCCCTCACCAGAGGATTCCCATGACTGACATCGCGAACTCGCTGGATCAGCACCACGACGTCACCGAGACCCCGGGCCACCCCGGTGGCGACGGACTGGTCAAGCCGGACTACGACGACCGGCTGGCCAACACCGACCTCGCCCCGCTGCGCAAGCAGACGTGGTCGAGCTACAACATCTTCGCCTTCTGGATGTCCGACGTGCACAGCGTGGGCGGCTACGTCACCGCCGGTGCCCTGTTCTCCCTGGGCATCGCGAGCTGGCAGGTGCTGGTCTCGCTCGTCATCGGCATCTTGATCGTGATGTTCTTCTGCAACCTGGTCGCCAAACCCAGCCAGGTCACCGGCGTGCCCTACCCGGTGATCAACCGGGCGATCTTCGGCGTCCGTGGCGCGAACATCCCGGCGATCATCCGCGGCTGCATCGCCATCGCCTGGTACGGCGTCCAGACCTACCTGGCCGCAACGTCGCTCATGATCATCTTCCTCAAGTTCTTCCCAGGATTCTCCGCCGGGCTCAACGCGACGACGTTCCTCGGCCTGTCGCCGCTGGGTTACCTCTGCTACGCGATCCTCTGGGTCGCCCAGGCCGCGGTGTTCTGGCGGGGCATGGAAGCCATCCGCAAGTTCATCGACTTCGCCGGTCCGGCCGTCTACGTGGTCATGATCGCGCTCTGCGTCTACCTCGTCGCGAAGGCCGGAATCGGCAACATCAGCCTGAACCTGAGCACCAAGAACTTGAGCTTAGCCGCGTCCATCCCGGTGATGATCGCCGCCATCGCGTCGGTGGTGTCCTACTTCTCGGGGCCCATGCTCAACTTCGGCGACTTCTCCCGGTACGCGCGCTCGTTCAAGGCTGTCCGCAAGGGGAACGTGCTCGGGCTGCCGATCAACTTCCTCTTCTTCTCGATCCTCACCGTGGTCACCGCCTCGGCGACCGTCCCCGTCTTCGGCGAGATGATCACCGACCCGATCAAGACCGTCGAGCGCATCGACTCGGCCTTCGCGATCCTGCTGGGTGGCTTGACCTTCGTCATCGCCACGATCGGCATCAACATCGTGGCCAACTTCATCTCCCCGGCGTTCGACTTCTCCAACGTCAACCCCAAGAAGATCAGCTGGCGCATGGGCGGCATGATCGCCGCCGTCGGCTCCGTGCTCCTCACCCCGTGGAACTGGTACAACAGCGACCAGGGCATCCTCTTCACCCTGGGCATCCTCGGTGCGCTGATCGGCCCGCTGTTCGGCATCCTGATCGCCGGCTACTACCTGATCAGCAAGCAGCGGGTATGGGTTGACGAGATGTACACGATGAGCACCGCCGGCCGCTACTGGTTCCGCAACGGGTACAACCCCAACGCCGTCGCCTCGGTGCTGATCGGCGGCCTGCCTGCGATCACGATGGTGCTGATCGGCGGCGTGGTCTGGGCAAAGTCCTCGAGCGCGATCCTCTCCCACGCCGGCGACTTCAGCTGGTTCATCGGTTGCGGGCTCGGCTTCGCCGCTTTCTGGGTGTTGGAGCGCCGCAGCCCGCGGATCAGGAACCTGGAGACCGACCGCGAGCTCGCGGTCGACGGCGTGGGGAAGTAGGCATGACCTCGGGGGGGCTTCCCGTACGGCGGATCGCGGTGGTGAACCCGAACACCACCGCGGCCATGACCGACAAGATGCTCGCCTGCGCGCGACCACTGGTCGACCCCGGCACCGAGCTTTTCGGCGTCACCAACGCGACCGGCCCCGCCTCGATCGAAAGCCACGTGGACGAGGCCCTGGCCGTACCCGGGCTGCTGCGTGAGATCAGCGCGGGGGAGGCGGCCGGGATCTCGGGGTACGTCATCGCCTGCTTCGGCGACCCGGGTCTGGACGCGTGCCGCGAGCTCGCGTCCGGGCCAGTCGTCGGCATCGCCGAGGCGGGCATGCACCTGGCCACCATGCTCGGCCGCTCGTTCAGCATCGTCACCACCCTGGCCCGGACGATGGGGCAGGCCGAGCACCTCGTGCACCGCTACGGCTACGCGGGCAAGTGCCGCAGCATCTACGCCTGCGAGGTTCCGGTCCTCGAGCTCGACGAGCCGGGTTCGGAGGCACGCAAGCTGGTGGTCGACCACTGCCGGCGCGCCGTGGAGTACGACGAGGCGGACAGCATCGTGCTCGGCTGCGCCGGCATGGCCGACTTCTGCGCGGACGTCTCCGAGCAGGTGGGGGTGCCGGTGATCGACGGCGTCACCGCCGGCGTGCTGCTGGTGGAGTCGATGGTGAAGCTGGGGCTGCGGACCAGCATCCGGTCGGAGTACGCAGCCCCGCTTCCCAAGACCTACCTCTGACCGCAGCACCATCCGAGCTTCATCGCCACCTCAGAGGCGCCGTACCGGCTGCTGCAGCTCGGTCACCCACTTGGACTGGTCGTCCTGCGGCCAGGCGCGCACGTAGACCTCGCGTCCAGGGCCGGCCGGCGCCCAGCCCTGAGGCCCCAGCCAGCCGATGAGCGCCTGCCAGGAGTCACCGATCGTCTCCATCGGCCCGAGATGCACCGCGCACGCGCACTGGTCGACCGCGGGCAGGATCATGACCTCGAAGCCGGGAGCCGGTGCGCCCGCGTAGTCGTAGCCGACCACCATCCGCAGCTCGTTGTCGTTGCGGGTGGGGTCCATGTCGTAGACCGCCACCCCGGTCTCGGGGCAGCCGCCGGCGGCCTGGACCGCCTCGGCGACCTCGCCGAACAGCGGTTCGACCACCCCGGCGATCTCGGCCGGTGTGCTCACTGACGCCCGGACAGCCGCGACCGTCCGGCTGGGCAGGCTCTTGACCACGTACTCGATCTCGGACAACTGATCCTCCTGTTGGATGAGGCGGAGACGGTGCTCGACCCCGGCCAGTCGCATCAGCGCCCGGCCGTGCTCGGCGGCCACCTGGGCCTGGCGTAGCCGCAGCATTCCCCGCAGCTCCTCGGCGCGGAAGTCGTCGTCGATCACCCGGTTTAACCGGGCGAGCTGGTGTGGGACGTGGTGGCGGTACCCCGAGGAGCAAGCCCGGGCGCGGCCGGGATCTGTTCGACCGACCAGTTCGAGACCAGGTGACGCACCCCGGCGTCGCGGATCAGCTCATCGCCCAGCGTCGCCGGGTCGAACCGCGCACCTCCGCGCCAGGCGGCCAGCCGCGGCACCCGCCCGGCGGCTCGCGTCAGCCGGTCCAGCAGACCGATCACCTCGACGTCCCGGTTGTCGCTGGTGATCTCCGCCGCCGAGTGGTGGCTGGCGGTGTGGAAGCACAGCTCGTGCTCACCGGCGATGCTGGCCAGCTCCTCGTCGGCCAGCCGGGGTCCCGACTCGAGCGCGGTGTGCTCGACGGGGAAGAAGTACGCCCGGACCCCGAGCCGGTGACACAGGTCGGCGGCCCAGAGCCCCGTGTCACGTTCACCGTCGTACCAGGCCACCATCACCCTCCACCCGTCCGCCCCGGTGTCCGGGTCGTACGGGTCGCCGAGGTCCAGGAGCCGGCGGAGGCGCTCCTCGGCCTCGCGACGATGCTCGTGCGGGACGGCGTGGAAGTTCAGGGTGAGCAGCCGCGCCGTCGTGTCCTCGACGGCGTCGCCGGTCTCCAGCAGCCGCCGGCCGAGCGCGGCCTGCCTGAGGTAGCCGGCGGTGCTGAACGGGTCCGGAGCGCGCGCCGGCGGTACCGAGTCCGGTGTGTACAGCAGCATCGGGACGCCGACGTGGCGCTGGTCGTCGGTCAGCACGACCCGCGAGAGGCCGGCCGTCGTCCCACCGTTCTCGTCCGGGTCCTCGGGCTCCACGTCGCTCACGCCGTCAGTCCACCACGTCGTGGCGACGCCGAGCGCGGGAACGTTCCCGCGGGAACGCTTGGGACAGCTCGTGCGCCCGTTCCAGCCAGTGCGCGAGGTCGGCGATCTCGTGGTTGACGGCTGACGTCATGGCCGTGGTGAAGGGCACGTCCTCGTGGACGGCGTTGACCTGGAGCCCCCCGCTCGTCCGGTCGGCTACGGCATCCAGCTTGCCGACGAACTGGTCGCCGTAGAGGATCGGCAGCGCAAAGTACCCCCAGCGACGCTTTGCAGGAGGCTTGTACATCTCGAGCTGGTAGTCGAGCTCGAACAGCTCCACCGCGCGCTTGCGATCGTGGATCAACCGGTCGAAGGGTGAGATCAGGGCCGCGCGCCCCGAGAAGGTCTGGTCGAGCGACGACGGGTCGATCCGCCAGGCGCCTTTGACGCCCTCGACCGTCGCAGAGACGCCCACCTCGCCGACGTCCAGTGGCTCGACCGGACACTCCGGACCCCGGGCTCGGGCGATCCCCAGCGCCCGCAGCCGCCGCTCGTTGCGGATGCGCCGTGCCTCATCGGCCGGCACCGCGTCGTGCTCTGGGTAGACGCGAGAAGCGAGGTCCCACAGTCGTTCACGTCCGTCTCGCCCGGCGACTGCCACCTCACCTCTGAGCACCATGAACTCCAGCAGCTGGGTGACGTTGCGGTTGTTCGTCCAGCCGCTCGACTGCCAGGCGACCACGCAGGTGTCCGGCAGCTCGCGGGACGGCAGCGGCCCGGACGCACCGAGCCGGTCGAGGATGTCGACGCGGCAGGCGTCGTTGGCTTGCACCCAGTCTCGTTGGGACGCTCGCCAGGAGACCTGCTCGCCGTGGCCCCAGGCGGCCATGTCCGACCGGTACAGCGCCACGTCCTCGCTCGGGCGGATCATCGACCGCAGCTCGACGACCTCGCGCTGCTCGAGCGCCTGGGTCAGCTCCAGTGGCGAGTACGACGAACCGAAACGGCTCCAAAGCACGAGATCGGCGTTCGGCGCGACAGCGGCGGTCGGGTCGACCTGCAGCATCGTCAACCGGCGGACGACATCGAGCAGGTCGTCCGGCCGCTCTCCGTCCAGCAGCTGAGCCCGCACCGCGAGGCGGCGCGCTTCCGCTCTGGAGAGCTTGTATGCGGCGGACGGCACGGGAGGAACGCCCTCAGCCATGGTCAGGTCCCGCCCATCGGGCCCGGTAGGCCTGTGTGCCGCTCACCCGATGATCCTGGCACCTGCGGCAGGCAGGCGGGTTCCCACCTGCGTCTGAAACTGTCGGAGGAGCTCCGTAGCGTCATCGGTATCAGAACGGGCGTTCGAAAGGGTGAGAGATGGTTGCGGTGGGGCACGAAGAGATTGGGGTGGTTCCGGGGCGTTACGCCGGTCCCGCGGTGCCGGTGTACCCGGAGCCGACGCCGCAGCAGTCGGCGTCCGCAGCTGACCGGGCTGCGGCGGAACTGCTGGCGTCCAGGATCTGCGCGGCGGCAGCGGCGGCCGCCCGGTCGGAGTGTCAGCTGCTCCAGCTGGTGGGAGAGTTCGACGCCGCTGACGCCGTGCGGTGGTGGTCGGGGGTGAAGTCGTTGGCGCACTGGCTGTCCTGGACCTGCTCGATGTCACCAGGTGCGGCGCGGGAACGAGTACGGGTGGCTCGGGCGCTGCGTCGGATGCCGGCGGTGGCGGCAGCGTTCGCGGGCGGTCGCCTTTCCTACTCCAAGGTGCGGGAGGTGACCCGGGTCGTCGACGTGGTGGACGAGGCGCGGCTGTGCGAGCTGGCGTTGACGGCGACCGCCTCCCAGCTGGCCCGGATGATCGCCGGCTTCCGAGCGGCGGACGGTACGGGGATGCGGCAGCAGGTGCGCCGGTCGGTGTCGTGGCGATCCCGCGATGACGGCATGGTCCAGGTGTCGGTACGGCTCCCCGCCGAGGAAGGCGCGCTGCTGGTGGCGGCGATCACAGCGGCGAAGGACCGGTTCGGCACCCCGCCGGCCAAGCCCGACCCCACCAGGGCGGAGGTGGCCGCCGATCCGGTGTACTCCACGGCCGATGCGCTGTTGGACGTGGCGCGTGGGTTCCTGGCCGGTGTGCCGGAGGACCGCTCCGGCGAGGACCGGACCCTGGTGGTCGTCCACGTCGCTGCCGACCAGCTCAGCCAGCACCGTCAACCTCAGCAGAGCGTTCCCGCGGGAACGACTTCCGCCCTTGCGGGAGCGCCGCCGGCAGGCCCGACCACGACCGATCCGCTGTGCCACGTCCAAGGAGTGGGGCCGGTCGAGCCCGAGACGGCTCGACGGTTCGCCTGCGACAGCCGACTGATCGGTGCGGTCGTCGACGCCCATGGTGAGGTGCTGGCGCTGGGCCGGACCCGTCGGCTGGTGTCGATGGGTCAGCGACGGGCCCTGCTGGTCCGGGACCGGATGTGTCAGTTCCCCGGCTGCGCCCAGAGCCAGCACCTCCAGGCCCACCACCGGGTGGCCTGGGCCGACGGCGGCTCGACGGACCTCGACAACCTGATCCTGCTCTGCCGGTTCCACCACACCTGCGTTCACGAGGGCGGGATCAGCATCCACCGGCGGCTGGCCGGGGCCGGTGGGCCGACGGCCGGCTGGGACTTCCAGATGCCGGACGGCTCGCTGCACCGCAGCTGGTACAGCGCCGAACGGCTACCCCACCTGCTCCACGATCAGCAGGAAAAGCAACGTCAGCTCGAGGCTGCCCGGTTTGTCGCCGTCACCGACCTCGATCATCCCGACGCCCGGACCATCCGCCCTGGCTGGGCCGGGGAACGGTTCGACCTGCACGCCTGCGTCCAGGCCCTGTTCAACCTCCGGCTCCCGGAAACCGAAGCCGGGGCCGGGGCCGAGGCCCCGATGGCGGCGTAGGCCCGGGGTCAGGGGGTGTCAGATGCTGGCCGGAAGTGCTGCCTTTCTCCACGAGCCAGCCTCGCTGGGTCAGGTCGTCCAACAGCTCGGCCACGGTCTCGGCTGGGTCGGAGCCGTCCAATGCTCGGATCCCGTCCGCGTGAGTGCTGGCATCCCCGCGACTGGGTTCCCTTCGTCGAGTGCTCGGCGCTGCCGACGGGGCTGGCCTCCCTGGCCGGCATGCGCAAGACGTGGAGATCATCGGCGACTTCGTCGCGCTACCGATGGTCGTCGAGGGCGACAGCGTCACGCCTGATGCGACTTCCACACACCGGGCGCGAGCCGAGGCCGACGGTGAGCTGGAGTCACGTCGCGGACGGCCGGATCATCCGCTCCGGGCCGGGTTCGACCCCCGTGTTCGACCCTCGGCCGCTGCTCGCGGCCAAGCCGGCCTGACCTCCCGCTGGTCGGCTTCTTGACCGACATACAGTCGCGGAGTGCCTGATCAGCTGAGCGCCTATGCCGACGTACTGGCGGCAACCGGTGAGGTCCTCGACCTCGACCTCACGACGCTGGACCGGTTGGGGGTGCCGGTGACGAGCTGTTCGCTGCTTTCCGGCGGTCGGTTCGTCGCCCACGGCAACGGCTACGGTTCCGACCTGGACGCCGCCCGGCTCAGCGGGCTCGGCGAGCTGGCCGAGGGCGTGCTGTCGACGCTGGCTCTGAAGCAGCTGCAGCCCCGGGCGCTAGAGGGTTCCTACGCCGAGCTCGTCGCCCAGCTCGGTTCGAGCCAGGTGGCTGATCCCCGGACCCTCTGCCTGCCCGCCGGCAGCGCCTACACCGAGACGATGCCGCGTATGTGGCTGCCGATGACCCGCGTTCGCACGGGGGAGGAGGTATGGGTGCCCGTCGAGCTGGTGGTCAGCGAGCCGGGAGAGCTGCCGGCCGGCTACCAGACGCTGCTGACGCCGATCACGAACGGGCTGGGTGCCGGCCTCGACCCGGTCCGGCCGCTGACCCACGCGCTGCTGGAGATCCTGCAGCGGCATACCAACGGGCTGCGGTTCCGGGCGTTGGACTCACGCTCGCCCGAGATCGACCGCGCTGGTCTGCCCGAGGCCGTCGCGGCGCTGGTGGCCCGGGTCGAGGCCAGCGGGGTCGAGCTCGTGCTGAAGCACGCGGGGACCGACCTCGGCGTCTGCTCGACTTATGTGATGGGCGTCGACCCGGCACCGGGCTCGAAGATCCAGGTCACCGCCTGCGGTGAGGCCGCGCATCCCTCGGCTGAGGTGAGCCTCACCAAGGCGGTGCTCGAGTACGCCAACTCGCGCGTCCGCAAGACGTTCATGTTCGGCCCGGCCGAGCGCTCGCGGCCGCTCGCTCCGCAGCGGTACTGGGCCGCCCTCGGCGGGCCCGGTGAAGTGCGCGCCGCCGAGGCCATGCGCGTCTGGCGGGAGCTGCCCGCCGACGAGCTGAGGCGGCTGACCGCCCCCGACCGTCGGCACCACGTCGGCTACGACGAGATCGTCATCGGCCCGGCGTCCCGGAGCGCGGGCGGCCCTGCCGCCGACGTCAGCCCGGGGCCGGCGCTGCTCGACCACCTGCTCGACGCCCTCGTTGGCCACGACGTGCTGGCGGCCACGGTCAGGGTCGGGGACGTCAGCGTGGCCAAGGTGGTCGTCACCGGGCTCGAGGTCGAGACGCTGTCCTACGGCCGGATCGGTGAGGCGAACGCGGGCGACCTGCTCGGCACCGACCTCGACCTGGTGAGGCAGGACGGCCCCAGTGACACCCATCCGGACCGCGTCGTCCTCACCCCCGCGGCCGAGGAGCGGCTCGCCGGCCCGGTCTGGTACTCCTACGCCGCCGCCGCACAGCTCGTGGGCCCGTTGTACCCGCTCTACCGCGAACCCGTCCGGCACTCGGTCCACCTGCCGGACGAGTAGCGGCTCAGGAGGCGGTCGAGGCCGAGGGCGACTCCGCGCCGTCGGCGGGCAGGGCAGGAAGTGGTCCGGGCTGGAGTCGAGCCGGCCGGTCTCGGTGCCGAGGATGCGCAGCCTGAGTCGGCCCCCGGAGGTCAGCTCAGCTGGACATCGTCGAAGTAGGTCCGGTTGGGCGTCGAGGCCACGCCGTTGTCGTGGTTGACCATCAAGATGGTGTACGACTGGCCCGGCGTCACCGACGTCCGGACCTTTTTCCACGAGCCCTGCGCGACGCAGGTGCGCGGCAGCAGTGTCGAGGTCCTGCCGGAGCTGTTACGACGCACGAGCACGGTCGCCCAGCCTTTGGAGGCCGTGTCGGAACAGCGGCCGGCCCACCACAGGCTCAAGCTGTGCTTGCCGCTGGAGACCGTCACGGTCTGGCTGAGGATCGAGTCGCCGGTGGTCGCCTTCACCGAGCCGGCGACAGCAGAGCGGCGGCCCCGGTGGCGCAGGTGCCACGACGATGCCGTCGTGCCCGAGGTCGCCCAGCTGCTCAGCCGTGACTCGAAGGTGCCGTTGCTGATCCCGGTAGTGGCTCGAGGCGACGTGGTCCAGACGGTACGGAGCGGAGTCGCTCTCGCGGCTTCGCCCAGCGGTCGCAGGCCGTAGGCGTCCTCGACGGTCCGCAGCAGCGTGTAGTGGTTCATCCACTCGGCGTAGATGCCCGGCCGGACCTGCTGGCCCACCAGCAGCGTCGTGATCGGGTTGACGCTGCCGCCGGAGTTCTCGTCGAAGGTGATCACGAGCAGGCTGTTGTGCGTCCTCGCCCAGCGGGCGTAGCGGTCGAGGGTCTTCTTCAGCCACGTGTCCCCGGTGCGAACGGAGCAGTCATGCATGTCGTGGCACATGTTGGGCGTGATGAAGCTGACGTCGGGCAGTCGGTTGTAGTCGCTGGGAAAAGCCGAGAGCGGCTGGTTCTGCTTGGCTGTCGTCGAGGAGAAGTTCACCCAAGGGTTGTGCTTGCGGCGGTACTTCCCACTCGAGCAACCGGTGTAGCCGGCCTTCGGCATCGACTCGGAGTAGCCGGTGAAGGTGAGCCCGGCGGCCGTCAGCTGGCTGGCCAGGTTGGCCCGGTGCCCGAGGTTCATTGGGCAACGGTCGTCGACGACACCGTGCTGACCGCCGGAGAACAGAGCCACGTAGTTGCCTTGGCTGGGGTGGGTGACGCCGTAGGAGTGGTTCATGCTCGCACCGCGTTTGGCCAGCGAGTTCAGGTAAGGGGCCTGAGAGCTGCCGATCACGCTGCGCAGGTTCTTGTTCTCCAGCATCACCACCACGGTGTGCGCCGGCCGCGGCACCCCGCTGGTGGCGACGGAGACCGACGCAGCCACCGGCGCGGCCACGCCGGAGCCCGTCGCTGTCGGGCTGGCCGCGACGCCCAACAGGGCGAGCAGGCCCAGACCGAGTCCGAGCCGCCGGAGCACGTGCGCGTGGATCATGTACTGCTCCTGGTTGGGGGCCCGCCTGGAACGTCTGGACCTCAACCTATGCAGCGCGGCCAAAGCCGGTCAAAAGCCGGTCAGGGCTGCGGCGAAGTGCTGGCTCAGACCGCGAAACGCCGGCACCAGCTCGGCGTCGCGGCGTCCGACTTCGGCCAGCCGGTCCGCCGCAGCGTCGGCCGTCACCAGGCCGGCCGCGACGTCCACGTCAGCCCACCGTTGCAGCGTCGCGGGGTCGACCTCGGGGTGGAACTGGACGCCCCAGGCCCGACGACCGAGCCGCAAGGACTGGACCGTGCCCGACGACCGCGTGAGCACCACGGCGCCGGGCGGCAGCTCGGCCACCAGGTCGTTGTTCCAGTGCACCGCCGCCGCCAGCTCGAGCCCGCCCAGCAGCGGGTCGGACACCGACGCCGCCGTCCGGTCGACGGGGCGGACGCCCTGCTGCGGTCCGGTGGCCGAGCGCGTGACCCGGCCGCCGCAGGCCACGGCCAGCAGCTGCAGCCCCAGGCAGATGCCCAGCGTCGGCACCTCCTCGGCCACGGCGCGGGCCAGCAGCTGCTTGGTCGGGGTGAGCCAGGGGTATGCGGCGTCGTCCTCGGCGCCCATGTCGCCGCCGAGGACGACCAGACCGGCGTACGGGTCGCAGGAGTTGGGGGGCTCCTCGCCGAGGTGGCAGGCGAACACCTCCAGCTCGCAGCCCGCCTCGACCAGCCAGGTGCCGAGACGGTTCGGCGGGCAGTCCGCGGCGCTCTGGATGACGGCCACGCACGGTGCGGAGCCCTCGACCAGGGGTGCGCTCACGGTCATCCTCCCGGGTCAGCGCGCCGTCGGCGTTTGCCCGGCGGTGCGGCTACTGTAGGCGAGCGCCGATCGCCCCGGGTTCCCGTGGTGGCCGGCGGCAGGGCGTCTAGGAGGAGGATCGGTTGATGTCGGACAGCTCCCCCGCTCGCGACAGCTTCGTCCACCTGCACGTGCACTCGGAGTACTCGATGCTGGACGGGGCCGCCCGAGTAAGTGACCTGTTCGCCGGCGCGGCCGAGATGGGCATGCCGGCCGTCGCGATGACCGACCACGGCAACCTCTTCGGGGCCTACGACTTCTACTCCCGTGCCGCCAAGACCGGCGTGAAGCCGATCATCGGCCTCGAGGCCTACGTCACCCCCAAGACCCACCGCAGCGAGCGCAAGCGCGTCCGCTGGGGTGACGGGGCCGGGGGCGCTGGTAACACCGCGAACAGCGGCGACGACGTCTCCGGCGGTGGCGCGTTCACCCACATGACGCTTTGGTCGGAGACGACCGCTGGGCTGCACAACCTGTTCCGGCTGAGCTCGCGCTCCTCCCTGGAGGGCTACTTCTACAAGCCTCGCGCCGACCGTGAGCTGCTGCAGACCTACGCCAAGGGCCTGATCGCCACGACCGGCTGCCCCTCCGGTGAGGTGCAGACGTACCTACGGCTGGGCCGCTACGACGACGCATTGGCCAGCGCAGCGGAGTTCAAGGACCTGTTCGGGGCCGAGAACTACTTCGTGGAGCTGATGGACCACGGCCTCAGCATCGAGAGCCGGGTCCGTGCCGACCTGCTGAAGATCGCTCGCGACCTGCACCTGCCGCTGGTGGCCACCAACGACCTGCACTACGCCCACCGGGGCGACGCCGCCGCCCACGAGGTGCTGCTCTGCGTGCAGACCGGGGCCACGATGGCCGACACCAACCGGTTCAAGTTCGACGGCGACAGCTACTACCTGAAGTCGCCGGCGGAGATGCGCGAGCTGTTCGCCGAGCTGCCCGAGGCCTGCGACAACACTCTCGCCATCGCCGAGCGCTGCGACATCTCCTTCACCGAGGGCAGCGGCACCTACATGCCGCGCTACCCCTGCCCGCCGGGAGAGGACGAGTCGTCCTGGTTCATCAAGGAGGTGGAGGCGGGTCTTCGTCGCCGCTACCCCCGTGGCGTCCCCGAGGCCAGCCGCAAGCAGGCGGAGTTCGAGACCGGCGTCATCTTGTCGATGGGCTTTGCCGGCTACTTCCTGGTCGTCGCCGACTTCATCAACTGGGCCAAGGAGAACGGCATCCGGGTGGGTCCCGGCCGCGGCTCGGGCGCCGGCTCGATGGCCGCGTACGCGATGCGCATCACCGACCTCGACCCGCTGCAGCACGGTCTGATCTTCGAGCGCTTCCTCAACCCCGACCGCGTCTCGATGCCCGACTTCGACATCGACTTCGACGAGCGCCGGCGCGGCGAGGTGATCCGCTACGTCACCGAGAAGTACGGCGACGACCGGGTCAGCCAGATCGTCACCTACGGCACGATCAAGGCCAAGCAGGCCGTCAAGGACGCCTCCCGGGTGCTCGGCTACCCGTTCGGCGTGGGGGAGCGGATCACCAAGGCGATGCCGCCGCCGGTGATGGGCAAGGACGTGCCGCTGGCCGGTCTCTTCGACCGGGAGCACCCGCGCTACGGCGAGGGCGGTGAGTTCCGGGCGCTGTACGACAACGACGCCGAGGTGGCCAAGGTCGTCGACACCGCGCGCGACCTGGAGGGCCTGAAGCGCCAGTGGGGCGTGCACGCGGCCGGGGTGATCATGTCGTCGGAGCCCTTGATCGACATCATCCCGATCATGCGTCGCGAGCAGGACGGCGCGATCATCACCCAGCTGGACTACCCGACGTGCGAGGCGTTGGGCTTGATCAAGATGGACTTCCTGGGCCTGCGCAACCTCACCGTCCTCGACGACGCGGTGGCCAACATCAGGCTGAACCGCGGCTTCGAGCTGGTGCTGGAGGACCTGGAGCTGGACGACGCGCCGAGCTACGCGCTGCTCGGCCGGGGCGACACCCTGGGCGTGTTCCAGCTCGACGGCGGGCCGATGCGCTCGCTGCTGCGGCTGATGCGCCCCGACAACTTCGAGGACATCTCGGCCGTGCTGGCCCTCTACCGGCCGGGTCCGATGGGCGCCGACAGCCACACCAACTACGCGCTGCGCAAGAACAAGCGCCAGGAGATCACCCCGATCCACCCGGAGCTGGAGGAGCCGCTCGCTGAGATCCTCGGCACCACGCACGGCCTGATCGTCTACCAGGAGCAGGTGATGGCGATCGCGCAGAAGGTCGCCGGCTACACCCTCGGCCAGGCCGACCTGCTGCGGCGGGCGATGGGCAAGAAGAAGAAGTCGATCCTCGACGCTGAGTTCGTGCCGTTCTCCGACGGCATGCGGGCCGCCGGCTACGGCGACGCGGCGATCAGGGCGCTCTGGGACATCCTGGTTCCTTTCTCCGACTACGCGTTCAACAAGGCCCACACCGCCGCGTACGGGCTGGTCTCGTACTGGACGGCGTACCTGAAGGCCAACTTCCCGGCCGAGTTCATGGCCGCGCTGCTCACCTCGGTGGGCGACGACAAGGACAAGATGGCCATCTACCTGAGCGAGTGCCGCCGGATGGGCATCTCGGTGCTGGCGCCGGACGTCAACGAGTCCGCCGCCAACTTCACTCCCGTCGGCACCGACATCCGCTTCGGGCTGACGGCGATCCGCAACGTGGGTGCGAACGTGGTCGAGGGCATCGTCAGCGCCCGCGAGCAGCACGGCAAGGCGTCGACCTTCCACGGGTTCCTCGACCAGGTGCCGCTGGTGGTCTGCAACAAGCGGGTGATCGAGTCCCTGATCAAGGCCGGCGCCTTCGAGTCGATGGGCCACACCCGGCGCGCGCTGATGAGCGTGTACGAGTCGGCCGTCGACGGCGTCCTGGACCTCAAGCGGAACGAGGCACACGGCCAGGACGATCTCTTCGGTGACTGGGGGGACGGGGGGGCAGACCCGGTGCTCAGCGGCAGCGTCCCCGACCTCGCCGACTGGGACAAGCGCACCAAGCTCGCCTTCGAGCGCGAGATGCTCGGCCTCTACGTCAGCGACCACCCGCTGCAGGGTCTGGAGCACATCCTGCTCGCGGAGCGTGACCTGGCCATCGCCGAGCTGCTCGCCGACGACGGTCCCAAGGAGGGCATGGTGACCATCGCCGGGATGATCACCAACGTCAACCGCAAGACCACCAAGCGGGGCGACATCTGGGCGGTCATCACCGTCGAGGACCTCGAGGCCTCGATCGAGGTGCTGCTGTTCCCGAAGGCCTACGACCTGGTCTCGACCGTGCTGGCCACCGACGTGGTGGTCAAGGTGAAGGGCCGGGTCAAGCGCGACGACGACGCCGTCAGCATCAGCGCTCAGGAGCTGACCCTGCCCGACATCAGCGACGGCCCGAGCGGACCGGTGGTGATCTCCCTGCCCGCCGTCCGCTGCACCCAACCGGTCGTGCAGCAGCTGCGCTCGGTGCTGGCCGCCCATCCGGGCATGACCGAGGTGCGGCTGCGGCTGCAGTCCTCAGGACGCACGACGGTGATGAAGCTCGACGCCCAGCTGCGGGTCACGCCCTCGCAGCCGCTGATGGCCGACCTCAAGGCCCTGCTGGGGCCGTCCTGCCTGGCCTCGTGACTTCCGGCCCCGCGCTTCCGGAGGGTCCCGGCCGTCCCGCCCGAGACCGGCACGCCCGTGCGCGTCACCCTTCGGCGCCGGGCGAGTGTCGCGGGCGCCTGCCTGGTGGCCCTTGGTCTCGGCCTCGGCGTGGTCGGTGGCCTGGCCTGGTGGGCGCTGACCGACCTGCCCACCTACCTGGTCGCGGCCGACGGCGGTGCCAACACCAGCGAGCGGCAGCTCGCCCAGGTGCTGGGCAGCGACGCGTGGTTCGCGGTCATCGGCGCGGTCGTCGGGCTGGTGCTCGGGACCATCGCCTGGCGGCGGCTGGGTCGGTCGGGCTGGCCGGTCGTGCTGCTCGGGACCGGGACCGCCGTCCTGGCGGCGCTGCTGTGCTGGGCGGTCGGCCGCGAGCTGGGCCCGGGCGAGTTCACGGCGCGGCTGGCTGCGGCCCAGCCCGGTGACCGGGTGCCGGTCGAGCTGGACCTGCAGGCCCGGGCCTCCCTGCTCGTGTGGCCGTTCTTCGCCGTCGTCCCCATCCTGCTCGGCTCGTCGCTGGGCCATGACGCGGAGGACCCGCGGCCGCTGGCTCGCCCCAAGGGGTCCTCAGCCGGCGCCGGCGACCACGACGGCGGATAGCGCGCCGGTCACCGCGAGCAGGTCAGCCGGGGCCAGCTCCACCTGCAGACCTCGCTTGCCGGCCGAGACGTAGATGGTCGGGAACCTCGCCGCGGAGGCGTCGAGCACGGTCCGCAGCCGGGTGCGCTGGCCGAGCGGTGAGATGCCGCCCAGCACGTAGCCGCTGCTGCGGGTGGCCGCAGCGGGGTCGGCCATCGTCGCCTTCTTCGCTCCGAGCGCAGTGGCGAGAGCCTTCAGGTCCAGCTGGCCCGACACGGGCACCACGGCCACCACGAGCTCCCCGCCGAGGTCGGCCAGCAGCGTCTTGAAGATTCGCGTCGGCTCCACCCCGGTCGCGGCCGCGGCCTCCTGGCCTCGCGATATCGCAGCACGGTGCCGCTCGCCCTCGCGGTGCTCGTAGGCGTGCAGGACGTACGGGACGCCCGCCCGGGTCAGGGCCACCGTCGCGGGGGTACCGCCCGACCTCGCCTTCGCCACACGTGAATCTTGGCCTACGCGGGCAATCCTGGCGTCATGGCCGGAGGAGGAGCTGGCTGCCTTCGCACCCGACCTGGTGCTGCTCGACGTGATGCTGCCCCGGCCGTGACGGGTTCGCCCTGCTCGCGGCCGTCCGGCGTTCGAGCCGGGCCGGCGGGGGCGCGGAGATCGCCGTCGGGGACCTCACCATCGGCGACGACGGCGCCCAGGTCCGGCTCGACTCCGACCGCGGGCGCGGCTCCGGACTCGGCCTGGCCATCGCCCGCGCTGACCCCAACCCGTTCCGGGACCGCGAGGCACCTCGGACGCGACCCGGGCACCCTCAGCAGGAGGCGCCTCGACCGCCCTCGAGGTGCCTCAGCAGCTCAGGTGGCCAGCCGCAGCAGCGCGGTCACGGCGATCGCGACGAGGAAGACCACCAGGAAGCCACGTTTCAGCAGCAGCGCGACCACGCCGGCCGCGACGCCGGCGAGGGTGCGCCAGTCGAGCGCGTAGCCCTGGCCACCGTCGAAGAGCTGGACGGCCACCAGCGCCGACAGCATGGCCACGGGCAAGAAGGTGGCGATCCGTTGCACCCGCGGCCGGTTGAGCACCGACTCCGGCAGCGAGAGGCCGGCGAGCTTGAGCAGGTAGCCGCCCAGAGCGGCGAGGAGCAGCCCCACCCAGAGCGCCGTCATGCCGTCGCCCTCCCTTCGCCGCCGCCAGATCGGGCCGGCAGCAGGCCGGCCAGGATGGCGACCCCGGCCGCCGCGATCACCGGGACGCCCTGCGGCACGAGCGGTACCAGCACCAGCGCCACGCCCGCGCCGGCGAGGGCGACCGTACGGTTCAGCGCCGAGGACAGCCGGGGCCAGAGCAGGGCCAGGTACACCGCCGGCGCCGCCGCGTCGAGACCGAAGGTGGCCGGGTCGATCGCCGCTCCCGCGAGCGCGCCGGCGAGCGTGCCGACCTGCCAGAGCGAGCACAGGATCAGACCGGTGGCCCAGAAGGCGTAACGCTGCAGCGCCGGCGTCGGCTGGCCGACGGCCATCGCCGTCGTCTCGTCGATGACGAGGTGGGCGGTACCGAGCCGACGCCAGCCCCGCGGCCGGAGGATCTCGGCCAGGGGGACGCCGTAGAAGCCGTTCCGGACACCCAGCAGCAGGGCGGCTGCGGCCGCCGCGAACGGGGAGCCGCCGGCCGCGACCACCCCGGCGAAGGCGTACTGGGAGGCGCCGGAGAACATCACCAGGCTGAGCACCATCGTCTGCGGCAGGCTCAGGCCGGAGCTGACCGAGACGGCGCCGAACGAGGCTCCGAATGCCGCGGCGTAGATGCCGATGCCGATCGCCGCGCGCAGCACCGGCCCCCGTGCGGCGGCTTCGAGATCAGGATCGGGAGCGGTCAACGGAGCGCTCCGACGAGGCTGACCAGCAGCGGCGCGACCAGCAACGCCGGCAGCAGGTTGCCCACCGGCACCTGCCTGATCTGCAGCAACCGCAAGCCGACCCCGATCAGCAGCAGCCCGCCCGTCGCGGTGATGGAGGCGAGGTGGGCGGCGGGCAGGATGTCGCCGACGAGGAAGCCGAGCAAGGTGATGAGGCCCTGCACCACGGCCACGGTGAGCGCGGAGGCCAGCACCCCGACGCCGAGGGACGCGGCGAAGGCGATCGAGGCGAAGCCGTCCAGCACCGCCTTGAGGAAGAGCTGGTCCGCGCCCCGCCCGAGCCCGTCGGACAGGGCGCCGAGGATGGTCAACGGTCCCACGCAGAAGAGCAGCGAGGCCGAGACGAACCCCTCCAGGAACCGCTCACGGCCCGCGTCGGCCGGCCGGGCTCCTCGGCTGAGCCGGGTCCGCAGCCAGCCGCCCACACCCTCGAGCCGGCGCTCGACGTCCACCAGCGAGCCGATGATGCCGCCGATCAGCACCGCCCCGAGCACGATCAGCACCGGTGCCGCCGAGCCGACCTCGGCGGACAGGTCGCTCGACTGCACCTCGACCGCCGACAGCGCTCCGATCAGCAGCGTGACCAGGCCGAGCCCGTCGGTGACCGTGTGCCGGGTGCGCTCGGGCAGCCGGTGTCCCAGCAGCAGGCCGAGACCGGAGCCGAGCAGCACCGTGGCCACGTTGACGGCCGTGCCGAGTCCGGGGAAGGTCACGGGCGCCGACCTTACCGGGCGCGTCCGGCAGCGCTGTGCTCGAGAACTGCGGCCACACCACGGTGTCGGCCCGCTCGCCTACGATGACCGGGTGCTTCGAATGATCGACCTACGCGGCCGGGCCGCGGCCGGTGACCGGCTGGACTACGCCGCGGTGGTGCCCCGGGGTGCCTTCGACGTGGCGGCTGCCGTGGAGGTGGTGCGGCCCATCTGCGACGACGTCGCGGTCCGGGGGACCGCCGCGCTGGCCGAGTACTCCGACCGCTTCGACCACGTCGTGCCGACGAGCTTCCGGGTGCCGGCGGAGGCGCTGCGTGAGGCCGAGGCGACGCTCGACCCCGACATCCGCGCCGCGTTCGAGGAGTCGATCCGACGCCGCCGGCAGGTCAGTGCGGCCGAGCTGGGGGAGCGCGAGGTGGAGGTCACCCTCGCGCCCGGAGCGCGCGTCGCCCAGCGGATGATCCCGATGCGTCGGGTGGGTCTCTACGTGCCCGGCGGGCTGGCCCCGCTGTCGTCCAGCGTGATCATGAACGTCGTCCCCGCCCAGGTGGCCGGCGTCGGTTCGATCGCGGTCGCCTCGCCGCCGCAGCGCGAGTTCGGCGGGCTGCCGCACCCCAGCATCCTGGCGCTCTGCTCCATCCTCGGCGTGGACGAGGTGTACGCGGTCGGCGGCGCGCAGGCGATCGCCATGTTCGCCCACGGCGTGCCCGACCTCTGCGAGCGCGTCGACCTGGTCACCGGACCAGGCAACATCTACGTGGTCGCGGCCAAGCGACTGCTCAAGGGCAAGGTCAACATCGACTCCGAGGCGGGGCCGACGGAGATCGCGGTGCTCGCCGACGCGACGGCCGACCCGGTGCACGTGGCCGCCGACCTCGTCTCCCAGGCCGAGCACGACCCGATCGCGGCCGCGGTGCTGGTCACCGACTCAGCCGAGCTGGCCGCCGCGGTTCAGGTCGAGCTGCCCGGCCAGGTCGTGGCGACCAAGCACAGCGAACGGATCCAGACGGCCCTGACCGGACCACAGTCCGCCGTGGTGCTCGTCGACGACCTCGACCAGGGCGTCGACGTGGTGAACGGCTACGCCGCCGAGCACCTGGAGATCCAGACCGCCGAGGCTGCGCAGGTCGCGGCCCAGATCACCAACGCTGGCGCGATCTTCGTCGGCCCGTGGTCGCCGGTCTCCCTGGGGGACTACTCCGCCGGCAGCACTCACGTGCTGCCCACCGCCGGCTGCGCCTGCCACTCCTCGGGCCTGAACGTGAAGAGCTTCCTCAAGGCTGTGCACGTGATCACCTACTCCGAGGCCGCGCTGGCCGACGTCGCCCGCCACGTCGAGGTCTTCGCCGACGCCGAGGACCTGCCGGCCCACGGCGCCGCGGTGAGCCGGAGGTTCACCGCCCGATGACCAGCTCGACCATGGACGCCGCGCTGCCGGTCCGGCCCGAGCTGGTGGGCGAGGTCCCCTACGGTGCCCCGCAGCTCGACGTCGCGGTGTGCCTGAACGTCAACGAGAACCCGTACCCGCCGAGCGAGGCCGTGGTGGCCGAGATCGCTGCCGCCGCGGCCGACGCGGCCCGCACGATGAACCGCTACCCCGAACGCGACGCGCTGGCCCTGCGGGCGGACCTGGCGGCCTACCTCGGCCACGGGCTGACCGCGGACCAGGTCTGGGCGGCGAACGGCAGCAACGAGGTGATGACCCACGTGCTGCAGGCCTTCGGCGGCCCGGGCCGCAGCGTGCTGTCCTTCACCCCGACCTACTCGATGTACCCCGAGTACGCCCGCAACACCCACACCCGCTGGCTGACCACCTCGCGCGGCGACGACTTCACCGTCCAGACCGAGGCCGCGGTGGCCGCCGTCGAGCATGAGCAGCCCGACGTGGTCATCCTGACCAGCCCGAACAACCCGACCGGCACCGCCGTGAGCCTGGAGACCGTCGTCGCGGTCTGCGACGCGGCGCCCGGGGTCGTGGTGGTCGACGAGGCGTACTACGAGTTCGCCCGGACGGGGACGCCGAGCGCGCTCGAGCTGCTGCCGCGGTACCCGAGGCTCGCGGTCAGCCGGACGATGTCCAAAGCCTTTGCCTTCGCCGGCGGCCGGCTGGGCTACCTGGCGGCCTCGCCGGCCTTCGTGGACGCGCTCCGGGTGGTCCGGCTGCCGTACCACCTGTCGGCCCTCACCCAGGCCGTCGCCCGCGTCGCCCTGGCGCACGCCCCGGAGATGCTGGCCGCCGTCGACTCGCTGCGTTCTGCCCGGGACGGCCTGGCCCGGGATCTGGCGGCCCGTGGGCTGCGGGTGGCCGACTCCGACGCCAACTTCCTGCTCTTCGGTCGCTTCGCGGACCGGCACGTCGTCTGGCAGGGCCTGCTCGACCGTGGTGTCCTGATCCGCGAGGTCGGTCCCGACGGCTGGCTGCGGGTGTCCGCCGGCACCCCGGCCGAGATGGCTGCCTTCATCGCGGCCCTGGACGACGTCCTGTCGATCAGCGCCGGTAACGTCCTCGAGGAGATCTGATGAGCCGGACGGCTTCGCTGGAACGGGCTACGAGCGAGTCGAGCGTGAAGCTGTCGCTGGACCTGGACGGCACGGGGGAGTCGTCGGTCTCCACCGGCGTCGGGTTCTTCGACCACATGCTCACCGCGCTGTCCAGGCACTCGCTGATCGACCTGCAGGTCGAGAGCACGGGCGACCTCCACATCGACGCGCACCACACCGTCGAGGACACCACCATCGTGCTCGGCCAGGCGCTGCGGACCGCGCTCGGCGACAAGCGGGGCATCCGCCGGTTCGGGAATGCGATGGTGCCACTCGACGAGGCCCTCGCCTCGGCCGTGGTCGACGTCTCCGGGCGGCCGTACTGCGTGCACACCGGCGAGCCGGACGCTCAGGCGTACGCCCGGATCGGTGAGGTGCCCTACACCGGCTCGTTGACCCGGCACGTGATGGAGACGCTCGCCTTCCACGCCCACCTAGCCGTCCACCTCACCCTGATCTCCGGCCGCGACCCGCACCACATCGTGGAGTGCCAGTTCAAGGCCGTGGCCCGGGCGCTGCGGTCTGCGATCGAGCCCGACCCCCGGGTGAGCGGCATCCCCAGCACCAAGGGCGCGCTCTAGTGGCGACCTCCGAGGGCGCCACGGTGGTGGTGCTCGACTACGGGTCCGGCAACCTCCGCTCCGCCGAACGCGCCGTCGCGACCACCGGCGTCGGCGTCGTGGTGACCGACGACGTCGAGCAGGCACGGGCGGCGGACGGACTGGTGGTCCCCGGCGTGGGCGCGTTCGCCGCCTGCATGGCCGGGTTGGACGCGGTCGGCGGCGCTGACCTGATCGCCGAGCGCGCCGCGGCCGGCCGACCGACGCTGGCCATCTGCGTGGGTCACCAGATCCTGTTCGCCGAGGGCGTCGAGCACGGCGTCCAGGCGCCGGGCGTCGGGATCTGGCCCGGCGTCGTCGAGCAGCTGCAGTCGCGGCGGCTGCCGCACATGGGCTGGAACACCGTGCAGCCGGCGGATGGCAGCGGGCTGTTCGCCGGCATCGAGGCTGAACGCTTCTACTTCGTGCACAGCTACGCCGTCCGCCAGCTGGCCGAGGCGCCGGGCCGCAAGATCACCTGGGCCGAGCACGAGGACGAGCGATTCGTCGCTGCGGTCGAGGAGGGGTCGCTGTGGTCCACCCAGTTCCACCCGGAGAAGTCCGGGCAGGCCGGCACCAGGCTGATCAGCAACTGGGTAGCGACGCTGTGAGTCCGGACGGGGGCAGCAGCGACGGCTGGACCGTCCTGTTCGACCTCGGCGGCGTGGTGCTGAGCTGGGAACCGGCTCGGGCGTACGAGCAGGTGCTCAGCCCCGAGCTGGTGCCGGACTTCATGGCCACCATCGGGTTCGCGGAGTGGAACCGGGGTCACGACTCCGGCCGTCGTTACGACGACAGCGAGGCCGAGCTGCTGGCCCGCCACCCCGAGCACGCGGAGACGGTGCTGGCCTACCGCCGGCACTTCGACCGCACGCTGGGCACCGTCTCCGGGACCGGAGCCGTGATGGCGGAGCTGCAGCAGGCCGGCGTCGGGCTGAACGCGCTGACCAACTGGTCCGCGGAGACCTTCCCCGTGGCCCGCGAGCGCTTCGGGGTGCTGCGCCGCTTTCGCGGCATCCTGGTCTCCGGCGAGGAGCTGCTGGTCAAGCCCGACCCCGCCATCTTCACCCTCGCCCTGGAGCGCTTCGGGCTGACCGCCGAGCGCACGGTCTTCGTCGACGACGTGCCGGCCAACGTCGAGGCAGCCCGGTCGCTCGGTCTGACCGGCGTGGTCTTCACCGACGCCGACCAGCTGCGGACCGAGCTGGTCGGTCTGGGTCTGCTCGAACCCCGAGAGCTGCTCGGCCGGCCCGTCCTGCACCTGACCGAGCGGGCGTGGTGGGAGCAGGCGCTCAGCGACGGCCAGTATCCGTGGTCGAGCCGACGCGCGACGTATGAGGCCGAGGGCTTCGTGCACGCCAGCTTCGCCGAGCAGGTACCCGGCACCCGGCAGCGCTACTACGGCGACGTGGTCGACGCCGACCTGGTGGTCCTGGAGCTCGACCCGGACTCGCTCTCGGTGCCGGTGGTCGTGGAGGACCTGGGCTCCGGCCCGTTCCCGCACCTGTACGGCCCGCTGCCCGTGGCCGAGGTGCGCGCCGCCCACCCGTACGCCGGTTGACCGGCGACACGTCACGGGGAGTTGGGGTGCTGTTCATCCCCACTGGCTAGCGTGCGGCGTCCTGACCCCCCGGACGACCAGCGAGGACGGACCCGATGCGACGCGCGCTCTACGTGGCAGCCTTCGACTCCCAGCTCAAGTGGTGCGCCCGCATCCGCGACGAGCTCGAGCAGCGCGGCTTCGACACCGAGGTGGTGCGCCCCGCCAGCCGGTCGGCGCTGTCGCCGCAGCAGATCACCGATGCCGGATTCACCGACGTCCCGGTCCTGACCCGCGACGAGCTGGTCGACCGCGCGCTCGCTGCCGACGTCGTGGTCTGCAGCCTGCAGGGGCCGGCCACCCAGTCCCTGCTCTTCGCCCTGGCTGAACGGCTGGAGGGGGCTGAACGGCTGGAGGGGGCTGAACGGCTGGAGGGGGCTGAACGGCTCGAGCCCGGGCCCGTCGTGGTCACGGGCTGGGTCGGGATCATCATCGAGAAGATCACCGCCGGCTACCTGTCCCGCTGTGGCTCCGACGTGGTCGCCGTCAACTCCGTCGCCGACGCCGAGCACTTCCAGCACGCGGCCCGGCATCTGCAGATCCCCGTCGACAACCTGCTGCTGGCCGGCCTGCCCTTCCTCAGCACCTCGCCCTCGCCGCCCACCAGCACCACCATCAAGCGGCTGCTCTTCGCCGATCAGCCGACCGTGCCGGACCGCGCTCTCGAACGCGAGTACCTGTACGCCGGCGCCCTGGCCTACGCCCGCGCGCACCCCGACCGCGAGGTCCTGCTCAAGCCCCGGCACCGGCCTGAGGAGGACACCTTCCACAAGATGCGCTTCCACCCCGAGGTGCTGCTGGGTGGGCACGAGCTGCCCCCGAACTTCCGCGTCGACTACACCCCGATCGCCACCCTGCTGCCGAGCGTCGACCTGCTGGTCACGGTCTCCTCGACGGCCTGCCTGGAAGCCCTCGACCATGGTTGCCGGGTCGCGCTGGTCCTCGACCTCGGCGTCCACGAGCGCTACGGGAACCACGTCTTCTTGGAGAGCGGGCTGCTGCGGACCTGGGAGCAGATCACCGCCGACGAGCTGGGCGCGCCCGAGCCGGACTGGCTGGCCAGCTACTTCTTTCCGCGCGACCGGACATCCGCCCAGGCCATCGGCGACCGGGTCGAGGCGCTCCTGGCCTCGGGCGAGCGGCCCGCAGCCGGCGTCCGGGCCTCGGCCTACTTCCGCAGTGCGCGGGCCCTCGACCGCAGCCGGCCCGCGCAGGAGCTCAGCGCCACTCGTCAGGGCCGGCGCCTGCGTCCCCGCGACTTCGTACCGCCGGTGCTGCACCGGCCCGTCCGCGGAGGGGTCCGAGAGCTGCGTTCGGTCGCCAAGCGGCTGCGGCTGCGCCGACCGCGCTCCGGTCTGCTGAGTGGTACGGATCGCGCACCATCTGCTTCTCGCTCGTTGTTCTCCTGACGTTTGCCCGAAGAGATCCCTCCGGCAACGTCGGCTCCCTACCGTTCCGGCTATGACTATCTCTCCTGCAGTGCTGCCCGGGTCTGCCTTGCTCGCAGCCCCCACCCGGCGACTGGGTGACCGTGAGGTCGGACCGGGCCGCCCGGTGTACGTGACCGGTGAGATCGGGATCAACCACAACGGCGAGCTGGCGTGTGCCTTCGCCCTGATCGACCAGGCGGCCGCGGCAGGCTGCGACGCGGTCAAGTTCCAGAAGCGGACGCCGGAGATCTGCACGCCGCGCGACCAGTGGGACATCGAGCGCGACACTCCCTGGGGCCGGATGAGCTACATCGACTACCGCCACCGGGTCGAGTTCGGCGAGGACGAGTACCGCCAGATCGACGCCCACGCCCACGCCCGCGGCATCGCCTGGTTCGCCTCCCCCTGGGACGTCGAGGCTGTCGACTTCCTCGAGCAGTTCGACGTGCCGGCCCACAAGGTGGCCTCCGCGTCGCTGACCGACGACGAGCTGCTGCGCCGGCTGCGCGCCACCGGCCGGACCGTGATCCTGTCGACCGGCATGAGCACGCCCAAGCAGATCCGACACGCCGTCGAGGTGCTGGGCAGTGACAACATCGTGCTGTGCCACGCGACCAGCACCTACCCGGCGCGTCCGACCGAGCTCAACCTGCGGATGATCCACACGCTGCAGTCGGAGTTCCCGAATGTCCCGATCGGCTACTCCGGCCACGAGACCGGGCTCCAGACCACGCTCGCCGCGGTGGCTCTGGGCGCGGTGTTCATCGAGCGGCACATCACCTTGGACCGGGCGATGTGGGGCTCCGACCAGGCCGCATCCGTCGAGCCGCCCGGGCTGCAGCGGCTCGTCCGCGACATCCGGATCATCTCGGAGTCCTTGGGCGACGGGGTCAAGAAGATCTACGACGGCGAGCTCGCGGCCATGAAGAAGCTGCGCCGCGTCCAAGCGACCCCCGAGGCTCAGCTCGTCGGCTCGAGCAGCTGAGGTGAGCGGCTCCCTGGCGCTGGTCGAGAGCCCGGCCCAGCTGCTCAACGTGGTCGAGTGGGCGGCGCAGGCCGGCGAGGCCGCGGACGACCTGACCGTCACGGTGCTCGCGCCGGTCAACGTGCACTCCCGCCGACAGCTGCGCGCGATGTCGGCCTTGGCGCGCGCGGAGGGCAGACGCGTCACCTGGCACGAGCCCCGGCTGGGCGGCGCGGCGACGGCACGTACCGTCCGCTCCCTGGCCGCCGAGCTGTCGGGCGTCCAGCGGCTGGTGGTCGGGGACCCGTTCTCGGGGGTGATGCAGGTGGTGATGAGCATCAGCCGGGCGCCCGAGGTGGTGATCGTCGACGACGGCACCGCGACGCTGGAGTTCGCCCGCCAGTGGGTGGCCGGTGAACACCTGACCCGCTGGCACAGCGTGGCCACGCCCGACCGGCGCCGCCAGATCAGCACCTTCGCCCGCGGTCAGGTCTCCGGCTCCGTCCGCCGTCGGATCGGGCCGGGCTCGGCATGCCGGTTGAGCCTGTTCTCCAGCCTCGACGTCTCGCTGCCTCGGGTGCCGGTGGTCAAGAACAGCTTCGGCTGGGTCCGCTCCCGGTTCCCCGCCCCCGAGATCAAGCTGGGCTCGGACCTGATCGGCACCTCGCTGGTCGAGACCGGCGTGGTCGACGGCGCCCACTACCTCGACGGCGTGGCCAGCCTGGTCGAGCAGTACGCGGTGGACCGCTACTTCGCCCACCGCAAGGAGGACGCAGCCAAGCTCACCCGGATCGAGCGGCTCGGTGTCTGCGTGGTGCGCCCGGAGCTGCCGCTGGAGATCGCGGCCCGGCTCGGCGTGCTGGCGCGTCGGCTGATCAGCTTCCCCTCCACGGTCGTGCACACCCTGCCGCTCGTCCTCGCCGACACCCCGGCCGAGCTGCTCGTCTGCGACATCGACGACAGCTGGTACACCGCGTCGGCCTCGGCCCGCTCGGAGCACTTTCTCGGCGCGGTCAGCTCCTCGGCCCGGCACCGGTTCGGGCTCTCCGCCGTCGCCTGCTGAGATGGCCGGGCCCCTGCCGCCGCTCCGGTAGGGTCATCGGGTGAATTCGCCGCAGGACCCGCTGGTGCTGTTGCCGGCCGTCGACGTCTCCGGCGGCCAGGCCGTCCAGCTCGTGCAGGGCCGCCTCGGCTCCGAGAAGGTCTTCGGGGAACCCCGCGCCGCCGCCGAGCGCTGGCAGGACGCGGGCGCGCGGTGGATCCACCTGGTCGACCTGGACGCGGCCTTCGGCAAGGGCGGCAACGCCGAGATCATCGCCGAGATCGTCGACCACCTGCGCATCGACGTCGAGCTGTCCGGCGGCATCCGCGACGACGCCTCGCTGGAGCGGGCGCTGGCCACCGGCTGCCGCCGAGTCAACATCGGCACCGCCGCACTGGAGCAACCCGAGTGGTGCGACGAGGTCATCGGCCAGTACGGCGACCGGATCGCCATCGGCCTGGACGTCCGCGGACGCCGGCTCGCCGCACGCGGCTGGACGTCTGAGGGTGGCGATCTGGACGAGACGATCGACCGGTTGGAGACCGCCGGCTGCTCCCGCTACGTGGTCACCGACGTCGCGTCCGACGGCATGTTGAGCGGCCCGAACCTGGAGCTGCTCGCCCACGTCTGCTCCCGGACGGACGCGCCCGTGGTCGCCAGCGGCGGAATCTCGACCCTGGAGGACCTCATCGCCCTGCGCGCGATGGTGCCGGACGGGGTCGAGGGCGCCATCATCGGCACCGCGCTGTACGTCGGCAACTTCACGATCGAGGAGGCTCTCGTGGCCTCGTCCTCGCCCCTGACCCCGCAGGACCACGCGTGAGCGGCGCCGTCGCGCTCGACGGCCGGCTGCGCGACCTGCTGGCCGGGCAGAAGATCGTGCTGACCGGGGTCACCGGCTTCATCGGCGAGCAGCTGCTCTGGAAGATCTTGACCGAGCTGCCCGAGACCCGGCCCTCGGTGCTCGTGCGCCGCAAGGGCTCCGCCGGTGCGCGCGACCGCGTGGTGTCGCTGGTCAAGCACAAGATCTTCGCCGACGTCCGTGAGGCCGCGGGCGGGGCCGAGGCCCTGGTCGACTCGCGGATCGAGGTGATCGAGGGTGACCTGCCGAACGTGCCGGAGCTGCCCCGGGACCTCGACGTCGTCGTGCACTGCGCCGGTGACGTCTCCTTCGACCCACCCATCGACCAGGCCTTCACCACCAACGTCGTGGGCACCAAGGCGCTGCTGGAGCGGATGATCGAGGCCTGCCGCGGCCAGGGGGCAGAGCCGGACCGGGTGCCGCACTACGTGCACATCTCCACCGCGTACACCGCGGGCCGGCGCCGGGGCGCGATCCCGGAGGCCCCGCAGGAGCACACCATCGACTACGGAGCCGAGACGGTCGCCGGCCTCGGCATGCGCGAGCTGGTCGAGGCCGAGTCGCGGATGCCGGAGCGGCTGACCACGCTGCGCAAGCAGGCGGAGCGGCAGCACCGCCGCGCCGGCTACCTCACCACTGCGGCGGACACCGAACGGCGACGGAAAGAGTGGGTGCAGGCCGAGCTCGTCACCGCCGGCACCGAGCGCGCCCGGTCGCTGGGCTGGACCGACGTGTACACCTTCACCAAGGCCTTGGGCGAGCGTGTGGTCACCGACCTCGGGGCCCAGGTGCACGTCTCGGTCGTCCGGCCGGCCATCGTCGAGTCGTCGTGGCTGCACCCGTTCCCGGGCTGGATCGAAGGCTTCAAGATGGCCGAGCCGCTGATCCTCGCCTACGGACGGCACGAGCTCCCGGAGTTCCCCGGCTCGCCGGACTCGGTGCTGGACGTCGTGCCCTGCGACATGGTGGTGAACGCCATCGTGGCCGTCTGCGCCACCCGGCCGGAGCCGGGGGCGCCGGAGTTCTACCACGTCAGCTCGGGAGCGCGGAACCCGCTGACGATCGCCGACATGTACCGGCACATCCGCGCGTACTTCCTGGCCCACCCGCTGGAGAAGACGGCCAAGCCGGGCTCACCGCTGCCCGAGTGGGACTTCCCGGGCGCGGCGTCGGTCGGCCGGCTGCTGCACACCTCCGAGCGCGCGGCCGACCTGGCCGAGCGGGTGATCACCAAGGTGCCGCGGTCCGAACGCGTCCGTCAGGCCGCCCGCAGCCTCGACCGCTTCCGCGGCAAGCTGGACGACCTGAAGCGGTACCACAGCCTTTACAACGAGTACCTCCAGTCCGAGCTGCACTTCGTCGACGACAGCACCGCCGCGCTCTCGGGCTCGCTCGACCCGGCCGACGTGGCGGCCTTCGCGTTCGACACGGCCGTGATCGACTGGAAGACCTACATCGAGGACATCCACTGCCCCTCGATCACCAGCTCGGTCCGACGGATGGATGCGCTGCGCCGCAAGCGCGGCTCGCGGCCCAGCACGATGAAGGACCTCACGACGAACACCGCCGGCGCGTCCGCTGTGGCGATCTTCGACCTCGACGGCACGATCATGTCGACCAACGTGGTCGAGCAGTACCTCTGGGCCCGGCTGCCCGTGCTCCCGCCGATGGGTCAGCTGGCCGAGGTCGGCCAGGTCGCGCGGCGGCTCCCCGGCTACCTGCTGGCGGAGCAGCGGGACCGCGGCACCTTCCTGCGTGCGGTCTACCGCCGCTACCGGGGGCTGGACCTGGCCGCTTTGGAGGACCGCGTGGACAGCACCATGGCGCCCTCGATCATGGACCGGCTCTCCCCGGACGCCCTGACCCGGATCTCCGAGCACCGCGCCGCCGGGCACACCACCATCTTGATCACGGGCGCGGTGGAGACCCTGACCCGGCCGCTACGGCCCTACTTCGACGTGATCGTCGCCGCCGAGCTGGCCACCGACGACGACGGCCGTTGCACCGGCTACCTCGCCCGACCGCCGCTGGTGGGGGAGTCCCGCGCCGCCTGGCTGAAGCACTACGCCTCGCTGCACGGCGTCGACCTCGCCCGCAGCTACGCCTACGCCGACTCCCACTCCGACCTGCCGATGCTGACCACCGTGGGCCATCCCGTGGCCGTCAGCCCGGACATCCCGCTGATGCGCGCCGCCGCCCGCAGCCAGTGGTCGGTCGTGGAGTGGAAGATCAAGCCGGCGACGCCGCGCTGGCGGATACCCAGTTGAATGGTCTCCGCTTCGCTACGACGCGGATCGGGCTCTGACCCGTCCGATCCGGCGTTGGCTGGGGTTGGGCGCCCACCGGCCCGCGGCCGTTAGGATCGGCTCTATGTCGGGACACTCCAAGTGGGCAACCACCAAGCACCAGAAGGCCGTCGTCGACGCGCGCCGGGCCAAGTCGTTCGCCAAGCTGATCAAGAACATCGAGGTCGCCGCTCGGCTCGGCGGCGGTGACGTGGACGGCAACCCGACCCTCTTCGACGCCATCCAGAAGGCCAAGAAGACCTCGGTCCCCAAGGACAACATCGACCGCGCGGTCAAGCGGGGCTCGGGCGCGGAGTCGGGCGGGGCCAACTACGAGACGCTGATGTACGAGGCGTACGGACCGGCCGGGATCGCCATGCTGATCGAGTGCCTGACCGACAACCGGAACCGTTCGGCCTCGGAGGTGCGCATCGCCGTCACCC
The DNA here is from genome assembly GCA_963727215.1 of uncultured Actinomycetota bacterium. Lineage (GTDB taxonomy): Bacteria > Actinomycetota > Actinomycetes > Propionibacteriales > Propionibacteriaceae > Microlunatus. The sequence goes on along the minus strand of CAVSFR010000004.1, from coordinate 434,032 downwards.
GCAACGGCGGCACGATGGCCGACGTCGGCTCGACGGCGCGGGTCTTCAACCGCAAGGGCGTCGTGGTGGTGCCGAAACAGCAAGGTGACCGCAAGCTCGCTGAGGACGACGTCCTCGAGGCCACTCTGGACGCCGACCCCGAGGAGGTCCTTGACCTCGGCGAGACGTTCGAGGTGATCTCCGACCCGGCCGACACCGTCCGCGTCCGAACCGCGGTCCAGGAGGCAGGTCTGGACTACGACTCCGCCGAGGTCTCCTTCGTGCCGGAGTTCACGACTGAGGTCGACGGCCCGACGGTGGAGAAGGTCATGAAGATCATCGACGCGCTCGAGGACTCCGACGACGTCCAGAACGTCTACGCCAACTTTGACGCCTCCGAGGAAGCCCTCGCCAGCATGTGACGTCGCTGCGATTGCCTTACCCAGTGCAAGAGATCAATGCCAACCGCCACCATGACGAGCAAGGGTCAGGTCACCATCGCGGTGGCGGCGGAACTGCGGCTGGAACGAGCGGACCTCGTTCGGTCGGCGATCGAGAGCGGCAGAGACGGTGGGGAGTTCGCCGACGCAGTCATCGCGGCCTCGGGGCAGACAGCGGGCTGTACGCACACCGTCACCTTCGATCGACGGGCGTCGCAGCTCCCCAGGATGCGACTGCTGAGGTCCGGCGGCATTGCGGGGACTCCTGCATCCTGAAGGTGCGAGGGTCGCGTGTCGTACCGGGCTCTGAGTGCCGCTCCGCCTAGGCTGCGAACATCTGTTCGATAGCCGGAAGGGGCCGTCGTGCGCGTGCTCGGGATCGACCCCGGCCTGACCCGGTGCGGTCTCGGCGTGGTGGACGGCCGTCCCGGCCAGCCGCCTCGGCTGGTCGACGTCGACGTGGTGCGGACCCCCGCTGACCTGGAGACCGCCCTCCGGCTCGTCCGGATCGAGGCGGCCATCGAGGAGTGGGTGGTCGAGCACCGCCCGGACGCGGTCGCGGTCGAGCGGGTCTTCGCCCAGCACAACGTGCAGACGGTGATGGGGACCGCGCAGGCCGCCGGGGTCGCGATGCTGGTGGCTGCTCGACGCGGCATCCCCGTCGCACTCCACACCCCGAGCGAGGTCAAGGCGTCGATCACCGGCTCGGGCCGCGCCGGCAAGGACCAGGTCGGAGCGATGGTCACCCGCATCCTCCGGCTGGTCGAGCCGCCCAAGCCGGCCGACGCCGCGGACGCCCTCGCCCTCGCCATCTGCCACATCTGGCGCGGTGGCACCACCGCCCGCATGGACGCCGCTGTCGCCGCAGCCGGTGAGTCGGCGGCTCGACAGCGCCGGGCCTTCAGCCTGGCCCGACAGCAAGGACGCGCTCGATGATCGCCTCGCTCACCGGAACCGTCCTGCAGGTGGGACCGACCTCGGCCGTCGTCGAGGTCGGTGGCCTGGGTGTCCTGGCCCTGTGCAGCCCGAACACCGTCGCCGGCCTGCGGGTGGGGCACCGGGCGACGCTGGCCACCTCGCTCGTGGTCCGCGAGGACTCACTGACCCTCTACGGTTTCGCCACGGCCGACGAGCGCGAGTTCTTCGAGCTGCTGCTGACCGCGACCGGTGTCGGACCCAAGCTGGCCCAGGCTGCGCTGGCCGTGCTGCCCCCCGACGAGCTGCGCAGCGCCATCGCCTCGGAGAACTTGATCGCGCTGATGCGGGTGCCCGGCGTGGGCCGCAAGGGAGCCCAGCGGATGGTGATCGAGCTCAAGGACAAGATCAACGCCGTCGGCCTCAGCTCCGAGCCGCACGCGCCGGCCGGCACGGCCCCCGCCTGGCGCGACCAGGTCACCCAGGGCCTCATCGGTCTCGGCTGGCCGGCCAAGGAGGCCGACGCAGCCTGCGCCGAGGTCGAACCCCTCGTCCGCGAAGACCCGTCCACCAGCGTCGCCGTGCTGATGCGCGCCGCCCTGCAGACGCTGGCTCGGCGTTGATCAGCGTCCTGACGAGAGCTGTCCGCCGATGAGTGAGCTCGACACGCCTGATCTGAGCGCGCTCGTCCGGCCAGGCTCCGACCCGGACGAACGGGCCGCGGAGTCGGCGCTGCGGCCCTCCACCCTGGCCGAGTTCGAGGGCCAGCCCCGGGTGAGCGACCAGCTGGGTCTGATGCTGGAGGCCGCCCGGCACCGCGGGACCGTGGCTGACCACGTGCTGCTGTCCGGACCGCCCGGGCTGGGCAAGACGACCCTGGCCATGATCATCGCGGCGGAGATGGCGGCGCCGCTGCGGATCTCCAGCGGCCCGGCCATCACCCACGCCGGCGACCTCGCAGCGATCCTGTCCGGCCTGGTCGAGGGCGAGGTCTTCTTCCTCGACGAGATCCACCGGATGTCGCGGCCCGCCGAGGAGATGCTCTACCTGGCCATGGAGGACTTCCGCGTCGACGTCGTCGTCGGCAAGGGCCCTGGGGCGACCGCCATCCCGCTCGAGATCCCGCGCTTCACCCTGGTCGGGGCCACGACCCGCGCCGGCCTGCTGCCCGGCCCGCTCCGGGACCGCTTCGGCTTCACCGCCCAGCTGGACTTCTACGACGCCGCCGACCTGGAGCACATCGTGCACCGCTCGGCTGAGCTGATCGGCGCGCGCATCGACGACGCTGCCGCGACCGAGATCGCCCGCCGGAGCCGGGGTACGCCCCGGATCGCCAACCGGCTGCTCCGCCGGGTGCGTGACTACGCCCAGGTGCGGGCTGACGGACGGGTGAGCGTCGAGGTCGCTGCTGCCGCGCTCGAGCTGTACGAGGTCGACGAGCTCGGTCTCGACCGGCTGGACCGCGGCGTCCTGACCGCGATGTGCCGTCGCTTCGGCGGCGGTCCGGTCGGGCTGTCGACCCTGGCGATCTCGGTGGGAGAAGAGCGGGAGACCGTCGAGGAGGTGGCCGAGCCGTTCCTGGTGAGGCAGGGTTTCCTGATGCGGACCCCGCGGGGCCGGGTCGCCACACCGGCGGCGTGGCAACACCTCGGACTCACCCCGCCGAGCGGTGCGACCGCCGTCGACACCGGCCCCGACCTGTTTGGCTGACGCCGCGATCGGGCCCAGACTGGGTAGAGTACGTCGATCGGCGCCGACACCGGCCGGTCACCGCATGCCCCTCGGAGGGACCGCTCTCCAACCTCGAACCGAACGCTGGAGCCATGGGAAACTACACGACGTTGATCATGATCGTCCTGATGGTGGTCGTCTTCTACCTCTTGATCCTGCGCCCGCAGAAGAAGCGCCAGCAGGCCATCCAACAAACCCTGAACGCGCTGGCCCCGGGTGACCGGGTGCTGCTGGGCAGCGGCATCTTCGCCACCATCGTCGAGCTGGGGGACAAGCAGGCGGTGCTCGAGACCTCACCGGGGGTCGAGCTGACCGTGCTCAAGCAGGCCATCGCCCGCAAGGCGACGCCCGCCGACGAAGACGCTGTCGAGGATGAGCTCGTCGACGACGGGGACGACCTCGATGACCTCGTCGAGCCGGACGGCGTGGTCGAGCCGACCCCCGCGGTCCAGCCGGCAGCTCAGACCGAGCAGCCCCGGTCGGCGGGGGCCGACACCTCCCGTCTCGGCTGAGGCGCTCCCCCCGCCCACGTCGGGCCCGACCGGCCCCCCCGATCCAAGGAAACTCATCCGCAGTGGCAGCACGCAGTGGTCATCCCGGCCGCACCCTCACCGTTCTCCTGGCCTTGGTCATCGTCCTGGTCGGGCTGATGGCGCTCAGCAAGACCTGGACGCCGAAGCTCGGCCTCGACCTCCGCGGCGGCACGACCATCACCCTGACCGCGAAGAACACCACCGGTGCCGGCACGGTTGACCCGAACAGCCTGGAGCAGGCTCGCCAGATCATCCAGAACCGGGTGGACAGCCTCGGCGTCGGTGAGTCCGAGGTCACCACCTCGGGCGGCAAGCAGATCAACGTCAGCGTGCCCAACATCCAGCAGGACAGGCTGGTCGCCCTGGTGGGCCAGACCGCCGTGCTGCGCTTTCGGGCCGTCTACGCCGCCGAGCAGGTGGCCCCGACCGTCCCCGCCACCCCCGAGCCGAGCAGTGGGGCTTCAGCCGAGGCCCCCTCCTCATCAACCCCATCCTCATCAGCCCCGTCGCCGAGTGCCACGCCGACCGGCGACAAGCGGCCGATGCCGGCCCTGCCCACCGCACCGCCGCCGCCCTCGACCCCCAAGCCGTCCGTCCCCGGCCAGGGCACCCCGCCCGACAAGGCGATCAGCTGGCAGCCCAGCGCCACCGACACGAGCGAGTTCGCGGCCTTCACCTGCGACCAGCAGGCGGACCAGCTCGACGTCTCGGACCAGCCACTGTTCTCCTGTGAGACCGACGGCGCGACCAAGTACCTGCTTGGTCCGACGCTGATCGAGGGCAGCGACCTGACCGGCGCGAACGCCGGCATCCCGCAGCAGGGCATCCAGTGGGTGGTCAACCTCCAGTTCAACGCGGCCGGCTCGACGGCGTTCGAGAACGCGACCCGCGAGCTCTCCTCGCGAACCGAGCCCGAGAACCGCTTCGCGATCGTCCTGGACGGCAAGTCGATCTCCGCGCCCTCGGTGAACCAGGCCATCCCCGGCGGCCAGGCCGAGATCTCCGGCAGCTTCAACCAGCAGTCGGCGAACGAGCTTGCCAACGTGCTCAAGTACGGCGCGCTGCCGCTGGCCTTCACCGTCGACGAGGTCAACAACGTCTCCGCCACCCTGGGCGGTGAGCAGCTGACCGCCGGGATCATCGCGGGTCTGATCGGCCTCGGCCTGGTGGTGGCCTTCTGCTTCCTCTACTACCGCGGCCTCGGCATCGTGGTGGTCGCCTCGCTGGCCGTGGCCGGCGCACTCACCTACTGCTGCATGGTGCTGCTGGGCAGCTCGGTCGGCTTCGCGCTCAACCTGCCCGGTATCGCCGGCGCGATCGTGGCCATCGGGGTGACCGCCGACAGCTTCGTCATCTACTTCGAACGCATCCGAGACGAGGTCCGCGACGGCCGCAGCCTGCGTACGGCCGTCGAGACCGGCTGGCGGCGCGCCCGGCAGACCATCTTGATCGCCGATGCCGTCTCGATGCTGTCCGCCCTGATCCTGTTCATCCTGGCGATCGGCTCGGTCCGCGGCTTCGCGTTCACCCTCGGCCTGACCACGGTGATCGACGTCCTGGTCGTGTTCGTCTTCACCAAGCCGCTGATGACCCTGCTCGCCCGGACGACGTTCTTCGGCGGCGGCCACAAGCTGTCCGGGCTCGACCCGGAGCACCTCGGGGTGAAGGCCCTGCCCGGCGGCCGCCGTGGTCGAGCCAGCGCCGTGAGCACCGGAGGGAAGGCCTGATGTCGCGCTTCGGTGAGCTGGGGCACCGCCTCTACACCGGTGAGGTCTCCTACGACTTCATCGCCCGCCGCCGTCGCTGGTACGCGATCTCGGCGATCCTGATCCTGATCTCCCTGGGCGCGCTCGGCGTCCGCGGCCTGCAGTTCGGGATTGAGTTCAAGGGTGGCGCCGACTTCCGGGCCACCACCACTGTGAGCTCGCAGACCGTCGACCAGATGAAGAGGGCGCTCGAGGCCTCCGGAGTCGCCCGGCTCGACGACAGCACCATCAACACGATCGGCGGCACCCAGGTCCGCGTCCAGACCCGGACGCTCGACCCGACCACCGAGGTCCCGAAGGTCCGGGCCGCGATCGGGGAGCAGGCGAAGGTCCCGAGCGACCAGGTGACCTACAGCCTGATCGGGGCCTCGTGGGGCGACCAGATCACCGAACGGGCGCTGATCGCGCTGCTGGTCTTCCTCGTCCTCGTCGGGCTGGTGATCTGGGCCTACTTCCGCAACGGCACCATGGCCGGTGCTGGCCTCGTCGCCCTGGGGCACGACCTCATCCTGACGGTCGGCATCTACGCGCTGGTGGGCTTCACCGTCACCCCCGCGACCCTGATCGGCGTGCTGACCATCCTGGGGTACTCGCTCTACGACACCGTCGTGGTCTTCGACAAGGTGCGGGAGAACACCCGCGACCTGCGCTCGAGCAGCACCCGCACCTACAGCGAGGCGGCCAACCTCGCGCTCAACCAGGTGCTCGTCCGCTCCATCAACACGACCGTGATCGGCGTCCTACCGGTGGCCGCACTGCTCTTCGCCGGCGCCGTCATCCTCGGCGAGGGACCGCTCAAGGACCTGGCGCTGGCCCTGTTCGTCGGCATGATCTCCGGGGCCTACTCCTCGATCTTCCTGGCCACACCGCTGCTCGCGCAGCTCAAGGAGCGTGACCCGGAGATGCGCAAGCTGGCCTCCCGGGTCGCCAACCGGCGCGCGAAGGACACGGCTCGCGGACGGGCCGCGGACACCCACGAGGCGGCTGGGACCGTTTCGGCGCCCCAGGGTCTCGACCGGGTGGACGCCGAGCCCGACTCGGGTGCCGACGGGGAGCTGGGTGCGGACGCGGGTTCCGGCCGGGTGCGCGAGGGCGCGACAGCGCTGACCGTGACCCGCGCTGCCGCGGGCACCGTGCCGCTACGTCCGGTCAGCGAGGGCGCCGCCAAGCGGCCACAGCCGCAGAACAAGCCGCGCAGCCAGCGACGGAAGTAGCGCCTCCACATGCCGCTCGACCTGGCGTCACTCGTCGTCGACGTCCCCGATTTCCCCAAGCCGGGCGTGACGTTCTCCGACATCACCCCTTTGCTGGGCTCGCCCACTGGCTTCCGGCTGGCGGTGGAGGGCCTGGTCCGGGCCGCTCCGGGCGACGTCGACGTCGTCATGGGCATGGAGGCGCGCGGCTTCATCTTCGGCGCCCCTGTGGCCTTGGCACTCGGGGTCGGCTTCGCCCCGGTGCGCAAGCCCGGCAAGCTGCCGCGGGCCTGCGTGAGCGTCAGCTACGACCTCGAGTACGGCACCGAGACGCTGGTCATGCACGAGGACGCGATCGCCCCGGGTGCCCGGGTGCTGGTCGTCGACGACGTGCTCGCCACCGGGGGCACCGTGGTGGCCACCGCCGAGCTGGTCCGCCGGCTGGGGGGCGAGGTCAGCCACGTCGCGGTGGTGATGGAGCTCGGCTTCCTGCACGGACGCGCGCTGCTGGCGGCCAACGGGCTCGACCGCGTCTCCGCCCTGATCACGAAGCCGGACTCGGGTCCCTCGGCCGTGGGGCGCGAGTGAGCGAGCGGGTCGGCAGCCGTGCCTGGAGCGACGACGCCCTGATCAGCCTGCCGGCTCAGACGACGTCGCCGATCGTCGAGCTCGCCCGACGCGCCAGCCTGGCGCTGGGGCTGCTGGCCGTGATCGTGGTCCTGGTCTACCTCGACCGGGGCGCCTACACCGACAGCCACGACGGCACCGTCACCCTCGTCGACGCCATCTACTACGCCACGGTGACGATCACCACCACCGGATACGGCGACATCACCCCGATCACGCCCCACTCCCGGATCCTGAACGCGGTGATCGTGACGCCGCTGCGCATCGGCTTCCTGGTCCTGCTGGTCGGGACCACCCTGCAGGTGCTGGCCAACCAGGGCCGCCGCATCTACACCGACTCACGCTGGAGGAAGCAGATGCGCAACCACGTCGTCGTGGTCGGCTACGGCACCAAGGGCCGCAGTGCGGTCGACACCGTCGCCGCGAACGGCTGCAACCCCGCCCAGATCGTGGTGATCGACGGCCGGCCGGGGGCGATCGCCGACGCCAACCGGCGCGGGTACGCCGCGATCGAGGGTGACGCCACCCGACGCGAGGTGCTGCGGCGGGCCGAGATCATCAAAGCCCGCGAGGTGATCATCACCCTCGACCGGGACGACTCCGCCATTCTCGTCACCCTGACGGTGCGTCAGCTCAACCCCAGCGCGCATGTCGTGGTCGCCGTCCGCGAGGAGGACAACGCCTCGCTGCTGCGCCAGTCAGGCGCGAATGCCGTCATCACCTCCTCCGAGGCGGTCGGTCGGCTGCTGGGACTGTCGGCCACCAGCCCCAACCTGGGCACGGTGATCGAGGACCTGCTGTCCTCCCGCGAGGGGATGGAGGTGGGGGAGCGCCAGGTCACCCCCGCCGAGGTCGGGCTCTCGCCCGGCCAGGTGGAGGACGAGGCCGTGATCGCCGTGGTCCGCAACAAGACGCTCCGCCGCTTCTACGACCCGACAGTTGCCCGGCTCGAGACCGGCGACCAGGTGGTCGTGGTCCGGCACGCCGACGAGAGCCCGGTAAGCGGGGCCTAGTGCCGCGAGTCCGACGTGCCTGGTGGGTGAGCACCGCCCAAGAACTTCTGACCCGCGGCACTAGACTCCATTCCGGGCGTGAGTGAGGGGCACCATCGGTGAGTGATCAGGGCACGGCGGAGGACGCCGCCGTCGGCGCGGTCGCACTCGAGAGCACGCCCGAGGGCCAGTCGCTGCGGGTCCCTGGTGAGCAGCCTCGCTACGGGATGCGGCAACGGCTCGCCCGGCTGGGTACGACCAAGCCACAGAACCAGGTGCTGGACCCGCTGTTCCGGGTGGTCCGGGCCAACCACCCCAAGGCCGACCTCGCGCTGGTCGAGCGGGCGTACCGGACCGCCGAGCTGCATCACCGCGGCCAGCTGCGCAAGAGCGGCGACGCCTACATCACCCACCCGCTGGCCGTGACCACGATCCTGGCCGAGCTGGGGATGACCGAGACCACGCTGTGTGCCGCGCTGCTGCACGACACGGTCGAGGACACCCCGTACACCCTGGCCCAGCTCACCCGCGACTTCGGCGAGGAGGTGGCGCTGCTGGTGGATGGCTGTACCAAGGTCGACAAGATCAAGTACGGCGAGTCGGCCAAGTCCGACACCATCCGCAAGATGGTCGTGGCGATGAGCCGTGACATCCGGGTGCTGGTGATCAAGCTGGCCGACCGGCTGCACAACATGCGGACGCTGCACTACCTCCGCCCCGACAAGCAGTCCCGGATCGCCTCCGAGACGCTGGAGATCTTCGCTCCGCTGGCCCACCGACTGGGCATGAACGCCATCAAGTGGGAGCTCGAGGATCTCGCGTTCGGCACGCTGCACCCCAAGATCTACGACGAGATCGTCCGGCTCGTGGCCGAGGCGGCGCCCAGCCGGGACGAGTTCCTGGCCGGGGTGGTCGACCAGGTCCAGGCCGACCTCAAGGCGGCGAAGATCCGCGCCCACGTCACCGGCCGACCCAAGCACTACTACTCGATCTACCAGAAGATGGTCGTCCGCGGCCGCGACTTCTCCGACATCTTCGACCTGGTGGGTCTGCGGGTGCTGGTCGAGGAGAACCGCGACTGCTACGCCGCGCTCGGCATCCTGCACGTCCGCTGGAACCCCCTGCCCGGGCGGTTCAAGGACTACATCGCGATGCCGAAGTTCAACATGTACCAGTCGCTGCACACGACGGTGCTGGGGCCTGAGGGCAAGCCGGTCGAGCTGCAGATCCGGACCGAGGAGATGCACCGCCGAGCCGAGTTCGGTGTCGCCGCGCACTGGAAGTACAAGGAGGGCGCGTCGCCGACGGCCACGCCGGGCGACGCGGGCGAGCTGGTCTGGGTCCGTCAGCTGATGGACTGGCAGCGGGAGTCCGCCGACCCCGGTGAGTTCCTCGACGCGCTGCGCTTCGAGATCAACTCCTCCGAGGTGTACGCCTTCACCCCGAAGGGCGACGTGATGTCGCTGCCGCAGGGCTCGACCCCGGTCGACTTCGCGTACGCGATCCACACCGAGGTCGGCAACCGGACCATCGGCGCCCGGGTCAACAACCGGCTGGTACCGCTGGAGTCGGTGCTGGCCAACGGCGACGTCGTCGAGATCTTCACCTCCAAGGCCGAGAACGCAGGTCCCAGCCGGGACTGGCTGGGCTTCGTCGCCAGCCCGCGGGCGCGCAACAAGATCCGCCACCACTTCACCCGCGAGCGTCGTGAGGAGTCGGTCGAGGCGGGCAAGGAAGCGCTCGCGCGCCAGATGCGCAAGGCTGGGCTGCCCCTGCAACGGCTGCTCACCCTCGAGCACCTGACAGCGGTGGCCGGCTTCTTCAAGCTGCCCGACGTCACCGCGCTCTACGCCGCGGTGGGGGAGAACACCGTCGGCGCGCAGGCCGTGGTCAACCGGCTGATCAGCGTCGAGGGGGGCGACGAGGCCGCCGCGGACGAGACCGGCGAGGACCAGGTCGTCACCGGCCGCCGTCGGCGGACCACCGGCGGCAGCAGCGGCGAGAGCGGCATCCGGGTTGTCGGCGCCACCGACCTGTGGGTCAAGCTGGCGAAGTGCTGCACCCCGGTGCCGGGGGACACCATCATGGGCTTCGTCACGCGCGGGTCCGGCGTCTCCGTGCACCGGACCGACTGCGTGAACGCCGAGAGCCTGCGCGCCGAGCCCGAGCGGCTGATCGACGTGGAATGGGCGCCGACGGCGCAGAGCTCGTTCCTGGTGGCCATCCAGGTCGAGGCGCTGGACCGCGCCCGGCTGCTCTCCGACATCACGCGGTCGCTCTCGGACCAGCACGTGAACATCCTGTCCGCCGCGCTCAACACCACCAAAGACCGGATCTGCCGGGCCAAGTTCACCTTCGAGACCGCCGACCCGACCCACCTCGACCACGTGCTCCGCGCCGTCCGCAGCGTCCCCGCCGTCTTCGACGTCTACCGGATCTCGCAGTAGCCCCAACAGGGGCTGGGGCCGGCTCCCAGGGCCCGGCACGGCCGGGGGCTGATCAGATGGTGAAGTCGGCGACGGCCTTCTGGGCCTGCTCCAGCCACTCGCGATAGGTGGCGGCGGAGGTGCGGGCCTCGCCGGCCCGACGGGTGTCGCCCCGGGCCTCGGCGGCGGCGGCCTGCGCGTCGAGCTGGGCGATCTGGGCCTCGAGCTTGGTGGCGGTCTCCTCTGCCCGGGCCCGGGCCTCGGGGTTGGTCCGGCGCCAGCGGTCCTCCTCGGCGTGGTCGACCGCTTCCTCGATGGCGTGCAGCCGGTTCTCCAGCGGGCGGATCGAGTCTCGCGGCACCTTGCCCAGCGCGGACCAGCGCTCGAGCAGGTCACGGTACATCGCCCGGCCGGCGGCGGGGTCGGTGATCGGCAGCTTCGCCTCGGCCTCGGTGAGCAGCGCCTCCTTGGCCTCGGCGTTCACCGCGAACTCGGCGTCCTGCTCGCTCATCGCGGCGGTCTTGGCGGCGAAGAAGGCGTCCTGAGCCGCCCGGAAGCGGCGCCACAGCGTCTCGTCCACCCCTCGGGGCGCGGACCCGGCCTGCTTCCAGCGCGTCATCAGCTCGCGGTAGGCACCGGTGGTGGGGCCCCACTCGGTCGAGTCGGCCAGCGCCTCGGCCTCGACGACCAGCTTCTCCTTGGCGACCCGAGCGGTCTCGCGCTCCTCGCCCTGATGGGCGAACTGGGCCTTGCGTCGGCGGGTGTAGGTGGTGCGGGCGCTGGAGAAGCGGTGCCAGAGCTCGTCGTCGGTCGCGCGGTCGAGCCGCGGCAGGGTCTTCCACTGGTCGAGCAGCGCGCGGAAGCGGTTCACCCCGCCACGCCAGTCGTTGCCGGCCGCCAGCTTCTCGGCCTCGGCGACGAAGGACTCCTTGGCCGCCCGGGCCGCCTCGCTCGCCTTCGCCCGTTCGGCTCGCTTCGCCGCGCGCGCCTCGGCCAGCCGGGGGGCCAGCGCGTCCAACCGGGCCAACAGGCTGTCGAGGTCACCGACCGCGTTGGCGCCGTCGACCGCCGTCCGGACGGTCTTGACCGAGCCCGCCGCGTCGTCAGGGGAGAGCGCACCGGAGGTGAGCCGGCGCTCCAGCAGCGACACCTCGAGCGCGAGCGCGTCGTAGCGGCGGGTGAAGAAGGCCATCGCCTCGTCCTCGGGCACTCCCGGGACCTGCCCGACGCTGCGCTCACCGGCGGCCGTACGGACGTAGACCGTGCCGTCCGGGTCAACCCGGCCGAAGGACGCGGGACCACCCGCCCCGGGAGCCGGTGAACCGGCGGCTTCAGTCATGGCCCAATCCTGCCCGATAGTCTTCCGATTGTGTTCATCGCGTCGTTCCCGGCCGGGGTCTGGCAGACCAACTGCTACATCCTCGCCACCGAGCCCGGGGCCGAGTGCGTGGTCATCGATCCCGGCATGGGCGCTGTGGACCCTGTGCTCGAGATCGTCGCGGAGCAGCGGCTGAAGCCGGTGGCGGTGGTTCTCACCCACGGTCACTTGGACCACACCTTCTCGGTGACGCCGCTCTGCCGCAGCAGCGACGCCGCCTGCTGGGTGCACGGCGACGACCGGGCGCTGCTCGCGGACCCGTACCTGGCCATGGGCCCCGACGCGTCGGACCTGGTCGAGCGGCTGGCGCCCGGCACGACCTTCGTGGAGCCCGACACGGTGCAGGAGCTCGTCGACGGCGGGACTGTGTCCGTCGCCGGCCTCGACCTGCGGGCGATCCACGCGCCCGGGCACACCCGTGGGTCGACGATGTTCGCCCTCGACGTGGCGCTGGACGGCTTCGAGTCCCTGGTCTTCTCCGGCGACGTCCTCTTCGCCGGCTCGGTCGGGCGGACCGACTTGCCCGGCGGCAGCCACGCCGACATGCTCGAGAGCCTGCGCACCAAGGTGCTGCCGCTGTCGGACGCGGTCGCTGTGCTGCCCGGGCACGGCCCGCAGACCACGATGGCCGCCGAGCGCGTGCACAACCCGTATCTGAGGGACCTCCGCCCCAACCCGGCTGCCCCGTCAGCCCGCCCGAGGAGCACGTCGTGAGTCGCCCCAAGCCCCTGTCAGGGTTTCCCGAGCTGACGCCGGAGGGCCGGATCGTGGAGCAGCACGTGCTCGACGTGCTGCGGGACACGTTCGAGCTGCACGGCTTCGGCTCGATCGAGACCCGGTCGGTCGAGCCGTTGGACACCCTCGCCAAGCAGGGCGAGATCGACAAGGAGGTCTACGCCGTCCAGCGCGTGGCCGCCGAGCCCGGGACCCTGGCCGACCTGGGTCTGCACTTCGACCTGACGGTCCCGTTCGCCCGCTACGTGCTCGAGCACGCCCACCAGATCGCGTTCCCGTTCCGCCGCTACCAGATCCAGAAGGTGTGGCGCGGTGAGCGGCCGCAGGAGGGCCGCTACCGCGAGTTCACCCAGGCCGACATCGACATCGTCGACGCCGGCACGCTCGCTGCCCACCACGACGTCGAGCTGCCGCTGGTCACCCTGGGGGCCCTGGAGCGGCTGCACGTCGACCTGGGGCTGCCGCCCGCCCTGATGCGGGTGAACAACCGCCGGCTGGCGCAGGGCTTCTACGTCGGGTTGGACATCGCCGACCCGCCGGCGGTGCTCCGTCAGGTCGACAAGATCGACAAGATCGGGCCCGACCGGGTCACCGAGCTGCTCCTCGACCAGGTGGGCGTCAGCCTCGCCCAGGCCCGTTCGGTGGTCGGGCTGGCTCAGATCTCGACACCGGACGCGTCGTTCGTGGACGAGGTCCGGCGGCTCGGCGTGCACTCCGACGAGCTCGACGCGGGGCTGGAGCTGCTGGCCGACGTCGTGACCACGGCCCAGGCCCACGTTCCGGGCCGCCTGGTCGCCGACCTCAAGATCGCGCGCGGCCTCGACTACTACACGGGCACCGTCTACGAGACCGAGCTCGTCGGCTTCGAGTCGTGGGGCTCGATCTCCTCCGGCGGCCGCTATGACTCCCTGGCCACCGACGGGAAGACCACCTATCCCGGCGTCGGGCTCTCGATCGGCGTCACCCGGTTGCTCGCGCCGCTGCTGGGCCGCGGTCTGCTCACGGCGAGCCGCTCGGTGCCCACGGCGGTCCTGGTGTCGGTGGAGTCGGAGGAGACCCGCGGCGCTGCGTTCGGCGTCGCCGAGGCCCTCCGCAGCCGCGGCATCGCCACCGAGGTGGCCCCGCGGGCGGACAAGTTCGGTCGTCAGATCCGCTACGCCGACCGGCGGGGCATCCCGTTCGTCTGGTTCCCGGGGGCCGGCGAGGTCAAGGACATCCGGACCGGCGAGCAGCTGCCTGCCGACGCCGGGCGCTGGAGCCCGCCCGAGCACGACCTGCGGCCGCGCGTACAGCGAGCCTCGGCATGACCACGGGGCGGGCAGCCCGGTGACCGAGGCGCCGCGGGGCCACCAGGTGCTCGCCTCGGCCGACAGCAAGGCCTTCACCTCGCTGCGCCAACGTCCGAGCTCCCGGCAGGACCGGTACGCACTGGGGAAGGAGCTGCGGCACCGGGTCCCGCGCTCCTCGCTGGCGCGCTGGGAACCACCGACCGACCGTGCCGACCCGGTGGCGCTGCTCGAGGAGTCGCACCGAGGCCGGCTGGACTGGCTGGTTCCGGTACGGGTGGCCCGGATGGTCACCTCGCCGTACGGCTTCCTGCGTGGGACGGCGGTGGTGATGGCCGCCGACGTGGCCGCGCTGCCGGCCACCGGTATCACCCCGGTGATCTGCGGCGACGCCCACCTCGGCAACTTCGGCTTCTACGCCTCTCCCGAGGGCGAGCTGGTGATCGACCTGAACGACTTCGACGAGGCCCATCCCGGCGGCTGGGAGTGGGACCTGCGGCGGCTGGTGGCGAGCACCTGGGTCGCCGGCCGGGAGAACGGCTCGAACGAGGCCCAGTGCCGCGACGCCGTCCTCGCCTGCGTGGCTGCCTACCGCGACGAGGTCCGCTTCCTGGCCGAGCAGCCACTGCTGATGCGCAGCTACAACCGGCTCGACGTCGGTCGGCTGCACGAGACGGTGACCGAGAAGTCGCTGCGGAAGGAGATCCACCGTTCGGTGAAGCGGGCCCGGGCGCGCACGAGCGACCGCGCGCTGCCGCGGTTCACCGCCGAGCGCGAAGGCGTCCGGCAGATCGTCGAGGAGCCGCCGCTGATCACCCGGGTCGGCGCGGACGAGGCGGAGGCGCTCGCCGTCGCACTCGACGGCTACCTCGCCAGCCTGGCCCCGCACTGGCGACGCGTGCTCGGCGGCTACACCCTGGTCGACCTGGCCCACAAGGTCGTCGGCGTCGGCAGCGTCGGGCTCCGCGCGTACGTGGCGCTGCTCGAGGGCAGCAGCCCCGACGACGTGGTGTTCCTCCAGCTCAAGCAGGCCCGTCGCTCGGTGCTGGCGCCCTACGTGCACGGCGACTCCGCCTGGCACGCCCACCAGGGCCAGCGGGTGGTGGAGTACCAGCAGGCGCTGCAGACCGTGAGCGACCCGCTGCTCGGGTGGACCACCGTGGGGGACCGGCAGTACTACGTCCGGCAGTTCCGCAACATGAAGGGCACCATCTCGCTGGACGCGATGGACGCGGCGGCCCTCAGTGACTACGCGGGCATCGTCGGCCACCTGCTGGCCAAGGGCCACGCCCGGACGAGCGGCGCGTCGATGATCGCGGGTTACGCCGGCAAGGGCGACAAGCTCGACCGCGCGCTCGCCGACTTCGCCCGCGCCTACGCCGACCAGACCGAGGCCGACCACGCCCGGCTGGTGGCCGCGGTCCGGCATGGCCGGCTGCCGGTGGTGGAGGGTGCGCTGGACCGCGTCGGCTCGGCGTTCCGGCCGGGCTGACCCCGGCTACGGCCGGCGGGACGGCGGAAAACCGCTTCGGCTGCGGTGAGGTGCGCCCCGTAGGATCGATCGACGTCCTCGACCGTTGGACGTCACCCAGATCGGAAGGAAGCAGTCTGTGATCCGCACCCACGGCGCCGGCACCCTCGGGGCCGAGCACGCTGGAACCTCTGTCACCCTGGCCGGCTGGGTGGCCCGCCGCCGGGATCACGGAGGCGTGGCGTTCCTCGACCTGCGCGACTCCACGGGGGTCGTCCAGGTGGTGGTGCGGGACGAGATGCTGAACGCCTCGGGTGCGCACGACCTTCGCAACGAGTACTGCGTCCGGGTGGTCGGCGACGTGGCGTTGCGGCCTGAGGGCAACGCGAACCCGGACCTGTCCACCGGTGCGGTCGAGGTCGTCACCACCGAGCTCGAGGTGCTCAGCACCGCTGCGGCGCTGCCGTTCCAGATCGACGAGCGGATCACGGTGGGAGAGGAGGCCCGGCTGAAGTACCGCTACCTCGACCTCCGACGACCTGCCCAGGCTGCGGCCATCCGGCTGCGCAGTGCGGTCAACCAGGCGGCGCGCACGGTCCTGACCGACCGCGACTTCGTCGAGATCGAGACCCCGACGCTGACCCGTTCCACGCCCGAAGGTGCCCGCGACTTCCTGGTCCCGGCCCGGCTGAAGCCCGGCTCCTGGTACGCCTTGCCGCAGAGCCCCCAGCTGTTCAAGCAGCTGCTGATGGTGGCCGGGATGGAGCGCTACTTCCAGATCGCCCGCTGCTACCGGGACGAGGACTTCCGCGCCGACCGGCAGCCCGAGTTCACCCAGCTCGACGTGGAGATGAGCTTCGTCGACCAGGACGACGTCATCGCCCTGAGCGAGGAGATCCTGACCCGGCTCTGGGCCCTCATCGGCGTCGAGCTGACGACACCGTTCCCGCGGATCACCTACGCCGAGGCCATGGACCGCTACGGCTCCGACAAGCCCGACCTGCGTTTCGGCACCGAGATCACCGAGGTGACCGGCTACTTCGCGGAGACGCCCTTCCGGGTCTTCCAGGCCGACTACGTCGGCGCCGTCGTGATGCCGGGCGGTGCGTCCCAGCCGCGCAAGGTGCTGGACGGGTGGCAGGAGTTCGCCAAGCAGCGCGGTCACCGCGGGCTGGCCTACGTGCTGGTCGCCGAAGACGGCGAGCTGGGCGGTCCGGTGGCCAAGAACCTCTCCGAGACCGAGCGGGCTGGTCTCGCCGCCCAGGTCGGGGCCAGCCCGGGCGACTGCGTCTTCTTCGCCGCCGGCGCGCGCACCCAGGCCCAGTCCCTGCTCGGCGCCACCCGGCTCGAGATCGGCCGGCGCACCGGCCTCATCGACACCTCGGCCTGGGCTTTCTGCTGGGTCGTCGACGCCCCGCTCTTCGAGCCGGCCAGCCAGGCGGTCGCCGCCGGTGACGTCGCGGTCGGTACCGGCGCCTGGACCGCGGTCCACCACGCGTTCACCTCGCCCAAGCCGGAGTCGTTGGACACCTTCGACACCGACCCCGGATCGGCCCTGGCCTACGCCTACGACGTGGTCTGCAACGGCAACGAGATCGGCGGCGGCTCCATCCGTATCCACCGCCGCGACATCCAGGAGCGGGTGTTCGCGGTGATGGGACTGAGCGCGGAGGAGGCGAACGAGAAGTTCGGCTTCCTGCTCGACGCCTTCTCCTTCGGCGCCCCGCCGCACGGTGGCATCGCTTTCGGTTGGGACCGCATCTGCGCGCTGCTCTCGGGGATGGACTCGATCCGCGACGTGATCGCGTTCCCGAAGTCCGGCGGGGGGGTCGACCCGCTCACCGACGCGCCGGCCCCCATCACCGCGCAGCAGCGCCGCGAGGCCGGGGTCGACCCGATCGCAGCACAAGCATGAGAACTCGCTGAGCTCGGCTGGTCAACAGGGCGGGAACGGTGCCGGCTTCCTTCCCCTGCGTCGCGCTGGGGAAGAAAGTCGGGATTCGACCGTCCGAGGTCTTGCGCACCGTACTTCGGACCTGATTGAGTCAGGCCGTCGGTCGAGCAGCCTGCCGCCCCCTCATCCCTTGAGAGAACGGCACCCGCATGTCCACCGTCGAGTACTCCGCCAACGATCTTGCCTCTTCGACCGACCTCGCGGCACCAGCCGCCTGGGCTGCGCAGGAGCAGGTCACCCTCGCCCGCCCTGCCGTCCGACGCCGGACGCCGATCGGGTCCGAGCCCGAGCCCGACTGGCGTGACGCCTCGGCCTGCGTCGGTCTCGACCTCAACCTCTTCTTCCCGATCAGCACCGTCGGGGCTGCCGCCGAGACCCAGGTCCAGGAGGCCAAGGCTGTCTGCGCCGAATGCCCCGTCCAGCGTGAGTGCCTCGCCTGGGCTCTCGCCGTCGGCCCCGAGTTCGGCATCTTCGGCGGCCGGACCGACGCGGAGCGCCGGCTGCTGCGGGCGCGGACCAACCCCAACGCACGGCTGGTCACCGCCGCGATCCCCGCTTCGGCGTGAGCGAGGCGACCGAGCCGAACGAGAGCGTGGCCCGGTCGCGTTAGGGTCGTGCCCGTGACGAGGCGGGCATGACCGAGGACCTGTTCGGCGGCACGGCTGCTGCCCCCGGTGGCCCGACCGGCAGCCTGGCGGACGCGGCCGGCTCCCACCTTCCGCTGGCGGTGCGAATGCGACCACGGACCGTCGAGGAGATCGTCGGGCAGCAGCACCTGCTGGCCCCCGGCTCGCCGTTGCGTCGGCTGGCGGCCGGAGAGGCGATGTCGGTCTTTCTCTGGGGTCCGCCGGGTGTGGGCAAGACCACCATCGCCGCGGTGGTCTCGCGCAGCACCCAGCGCCGCTTCGTCGAGATCAGCGCCGTCACCGCCGGGGTCAAGGAGGTGCGAGCCGTCCTCGACCAGGCACGGCGGGACCTGCGTACAGGCCAGGAGACGGTGCTCTTCGTCGACGAGGTGCACCGGTTCTCGCGTACCCAGCAGGACGTCCTGCTGCCCGCGGTGGAGAACCGGCTGGTCACCCTCGTCGCGGCCACCACGGAGAACCCGAGCTTCTCGGTCATCTCACCGCTGCTCTCGCGGTCGCTGCTGCTGACCCTGCGTCCACTGACCGACGACGACGTGAGCGCCCTCCTCGACCGGGCGCTGACCGAGGAACGCGGCCTGCGCACGGCCGGTGGCGAGCCGTACGAGCTGGCCGACGCCGCCCGCCAGGCGTTGCTGCGGCTGGCCGGGGGAGACGCGCGGCGGGCGCTCACCTACTTGGAGGAGGCGGCCGCCGGCGCCGAGGCGGTGGGGTCGCGGACCGTCGACGACGAGACACTGGCACGGGCGGTGGACCGGGCCACAATCCGCTACGACCGGGACGGCGACCAGCACTACGACGTGATCAGCGCCTTCATCAAGTCCGTCCGCGGCTCCGACGTCCAGGCGGCCCTGCACTATCTGGCCCGGATGATCTCCGCCGGGGAGGACCCGCGCTTCATCGCTCGTCGACTGGTCGTGCTGGCCTCGGAGGACATCGGGCTCGCCGACCCCACCGCGCTGACCACGGCGGTCGCGGCCGCCGACGCCGTCGCGTTCATCGGCATGCCCGAGGGACGGATCAACCTGGCCCAGGCCGTGATCGCGCTGTCCCTCGCCCCGAAGTCCAACGCGGTGATCGCCGCGATCGGAGCGGCCATGGCTGACGTCGAGGCCGGCAAGATCGGCGTCGTACCGCCGCACCTGCGGGACGGCCATTACCCGGGTGCGAAGAAGCTCGGTCACGGGGAGGGCTACACCTACGCCCATGACGAGCCCCGGGGGATCGCCGCCCAGCAGTACCTGCCCGACGAGCTCGAGGGCGTGCGCTACTACACCCCCACCGACCACGGCGCGGAGGCCGCGATGACCACCCGGCTGGCCCGGATCGAGGAGCTGCTGGGGCGCACAACACCGCAGCCCGGCTGAGGGCGGGCTCTCAGGCCCAGCGCGGTCCGCGAGCCAGCCGGAGGGCGCCGGTCGCCGTGGCCGGGTCGACCTTCTCGCCGCGCTGCCGGACCTCCAGCACACCCTCGGCCGCGAGCTGCGCGGCCACGTCGCGCGCCGCGTCCATGGCCTCGCGCCACTGCTGGCCACCCGCGACCCGAGCAGCGTCGCTGGGGCAGATCGTCGACTCCGGCTTGCGCTGGCGCAGCAGCGTCCGCATCGCCGCAGCCAGCCGGTCGCGCAGCCCCTGCTCCGAGGCTGGCTCCCACCACGGCTCGCCGCGCTCACCGAGCGCGACCTTGGCGTCCTGCACCCGAGCGCGCGCCAAGGCGGTGGCCGTCTCGTCGCGGCCCTGAGCCCCGCGACCGGCGTCGCGCACGGCCCGGCGTGCCGCCATCAGCTCACCGACCAGCTCGCTCCGCAGCGGGTCGGGGATCGAGGGGTCACTCGCTCGCCAGCGCCGGCCGTCGATGACCAGGTAGCGGCCGTCGGGCGAGCGTCCGGGTTGGGGGTGCTCGGGCTCAGCCACGTACGCCAGCCTGCCAGAACCGGTCGAGAAACGGCGTCGCGCGTCGGCCGGCGTCGGCGCGATAGTGTTTCGCGAGCGGCCCACGCCGGGCCCTGCTCCCCAGCTGAAGGAAGTTTCATGACCGTAGGAGCAATCGCCGGCCTCATCGCCGCCATTGCCTTCGTCGTCCTCGTCGCTCTCGCGGCCGTCCCGCTGCTCAAGCTGGGACGGGTGCTCGAGGAGGTCCGGCTGGCGGTGCGCGACATCGGTCACGAGTCGGTCCCCATCCTCACCGAGCTGCAGGGCACCGTCCGGGCCACCAACTCCGAGCTCGAGAAGATCGGCGTGGTCACCACCGACGTGGCGACCGTCAGCCGCAACGCCACGGTGGTCAGTGGCAGCGCGGCCAACCTCGCGACCCTGTTCTCCGCGACCCTCGGTGGACCGCTGGTCAAGACCGCCGCTCTGACCTACGGCGTCCGCAAGGCGCTCAGCGGTGAGGGGAAGGCCGACCGCCGGGCCAAGCGGGGCAAGCCGTGATCCGTCGTCTGCTCTGGTTCGTGGTCGGGGCCGGCTTCGCCCTCTGGGCGTGGTCGAAGATCCGCGGCTACCTGCGTCAGGCCCGGCCCGAGGCCGTCGGCCACCGGGTGGCCGAGTCGGCCGCCGGGCTGGGTGAGACCGCCCGTGACTTCGTCGACCGGGTACGAGCTGCGTCGGCCGAGCGCGAAGCGGAGCTCCGCAGCGCCCTCCTGGGCGAAGAGGACTCCGACGCTCCCGGCCTGACCGAGCCGCCCCATCCTGCCTGACCGATATCTGAGGACCCTCATGAACACCGCCGAGATCCGGCGCCGCTTTCTCGACTACTACGCCTCCCGCGGCCACGAGGTGGTGCCGTCGGCACCGCTGCTCTACAACGACCCCACGCTGCTGTTCGTCAACGCCGGCATGGTGCCGTTCAAGCCGTACTTCACCGGCGCCGAGACCCCGCCGTGGGACCGCGCCACCAGCGTGCAGAAGTGCGTCCGCACCCTCGACATCGAGGAGGTCGGCAAGACCACGCGGCACGGCACCTTCTTCCAGATGCAGGGCAACTTCTCCTTCGGCGACTACTTCAAGGCCGAGGCGATCCGCTACGCGTGGGAGCTCGTCACCGGCAGCCAGGACGCCGGTGGGCTCGGCTTCGACCCCGACACCGTCTGGGTGACGGTGCTGCACAGCGACGACGAGGCGGCCGCGCTGTGGGCGAACATCGCCGGGCTGCCCGCCGAGCGGATCCAGCGTCGCGGCCTGCTCGACAACTACTGGCACATGGGCATCCCCGGTCCCGGTGGCCCCTGCAGCGAGATCTACATCGACCGCGGTCCCGCGTACGGGCGCGACGGTGGCCCCGTGGTCGACGAGGACCGGTTCCTGGAGATCTGGAACCTCGTCTTCATGCAGGAGGAGCTCAGCGCGGTCCGCGCGAAGGACGACTTCGACATCATCGGTGATCTGCCGCGCAAGAACATCGACACCGGCATGGGCCTGGAACGCGTCGCCCTGCTGCTGCAGGACGTCGACAACCTGTACGAGATCGACCAGGTCTTCCCGGTCATCCAGCGCGCGGTCGAGCTGTCGGGCCGCAGGTACGGCGCCGGAAACCGGGACGACGACGTCCGGATGCGGGTTGTCGCGGACCACATCCGCTCCGGGCTGATGCTCATCGGCGACGGCGTGACGCCCGGCAACGAGGCACGCGGCTACGTCCTGCGCCGGCTGCTGCGGCGGGTCGTCCGCTCCATGCGGCTGCTCGGCGTGCACGACCCGGTGCTCCCCGAGCTGCTGCCGGTCAGCCGGGACGCGATGGGCGAGGCCTACCCGGAGGTGGTGAGCAGCTTCGACCGGATCTCCGCGATCGCCTACGGCGAGGAGGAGGCTTTCCGCCGCACCCTGACCACGGGAACGCAGATCTTCGACCTGGCCGTCTCCGACGCCAAGCAGACGGCCGAGCCGTCGCTGTCGGGCGAGCGGGCGTTCCAGCTGCACGACACCTACGGCTTCCCGATCGACCTCACGCTCGAGATGGCGTCGGAACAGGGGCTCGTCGTCGACGAGGCCGGCTTCCGGCGGCTGATGCAGGAGCAGCGCGACCGGGCGAAGGCCGACGCCAAGTCCAAGAAGGCCGGTGCCGTCGGCAGCGAGGTGTACCGCGAGCTGCGAGCGCTCGGGCTCACCCCGTTCACCGGGTACTCCGAGCTGGTCACCGAGTCGCGTGTCCGCGGCATCGTGGACGACGGCGAGCTGGTGCCGGTGGCGACGGCCGGCCGGACCGTCGAGGTCGTGCTCGAGCAGACCCCGTTCTACGCCGAGTCCGGCGGCCAGGACTCAGACGCGGGCGTCATCACCGCGGACGGCGTCCGGCTCGAGGTCGTCGACGTGCAGCGTCCGATCAAGGGACTGGTCGTGCACCGCGTCCGGGTGGCCGAGGGCGAGCTGCGTAGCGGCTCCGACGTCCTCGCGTCGGTCGACGGTGAGTGGCGCCTCGGCGCCTGCCAGGCGCACTCCGGCACCCACGTGGTGCACGCGGCCCTGCGCCAGGTCCTCGGCCCGACGGCGCTGCAGAGCGGGTCCTACAACAAGCCCGGCTACCTGCGCCTGGACTTCGCCTGGCCGTCCGGTCTCAGCCCGGCCCTCCGCTCCGACGTCGAGGAGGCGGCGAACGCCGCCCTGCGGCTCGACCTCAATGTGACGGCGAGCTACATGACGCTGGAGCGCGCCAAGGAGCTGGGGGCGCTCGCGCTCTTCGGCGAGACCTACGGCGAGGAGGTCCGCGTCGTCGAGATGGGTGGCCCCTGGTCGCGTGAGCTCTGCGGAGGCACGCACGTCCAGCACTCCTCCCAGATCGGCCTGGTGACGATCAACGCGGAGTCCTCCGTCGGCTCCGGCGTCCGCCGGGTCGAGGCGTTCGTGGGCATCGAGGCCTTTCGGTACCTGGCCAAGGAACGTGCCCTGGTCTCAGGCCTCAGTGACGCGCTCAAGGTGCAGCCCGACCAGCTGAGCGACCGCGTCTCCCGGCTGGTCGAGCAGCTGCGGGCGGCCGAGAAGCAGATCGCCGACCTGAAGAGCCGCAACGTGTTGTCCGAGGTCGGAGCAATCGTGGACAAGGCCCACGACATGTGGGGTGTCTCCTACATCGGCCACCACGCCGACGGGGTGGCCGGCGGCGACCTCCGGACACTGGCGCTCGAGCTGCGGCTTCGCGTGCAGGACCGTGCGGCCGTGGTGGCGGTGGTCGGTGGTACGTCTGAGAAGCCGAGCGTGGTCATCGTCACCACCCCCGGCGCTCGCGACCGCGGCCTGAAGGCCGGCGAGCTGGTCCGAACGGCGAGCGAGACCCTCGGGGGTCGTGGCGGCGGCAAGGACGACATCGCGCAGGGCGGGGGTACCGACGGCAGCCAGGTCGGTGCGGCGCTGACGGCGGTCGAGCACGCCGTCGGGCACATCGTCCAGACCTCCTGAGGGCCGGACGCGTGGTGGCGGACTTTCGACGGGGCGTCCGTCTCGGGATCGACTGGGGTGACGCGCGGATCGGCGTGGCGGCCTGCGACCCGGACGGCCTCGTCGCGTACCCGCTGGACACGGTGGCGGCCGGCGAGACGGCGCTCACCCGGCTCGCCCAGATCGTCGCCGAGACGGAGCCGTTGGAGGTCGTCGTCGGGCTGCCCCGGTCGATGAACGGACGGGAGGGCCCGGCAGCGGCGAAGGTCCGGGAGCGCGCGTCCGCCCTGGCCGTACTGCTGTCGGTACCCGTCCGGCTCGTCGACGAGCGTCTCTCCACCGTCAGCGCCTCGCGACGGCTGCGAGAAGGCGGACGCAAGGCCAAGCAGCAGCGTTCGGTCATCGATGCGGCCGCCGCGGCGGAGATCTTGGAGCAGGCGCTCGCCGTCGAACGTTCCCGGGGCGAGGCGGCGGGGGAGTTAGTATCGGCCACTGGCCACGCCGACGGGGGTGGTGGTGACCAGCGCAGCCCCGAGGAGACCGACGCGTGACATCGATGCTCGACCCGGAGGTCAAGCCGAGCCCGGCTCGCGAGATCGCCCACAAGGGCAAGGGGTGCCTGGCTGTCATCCTGGCGCTGTCCGTCCTGGTGTTCGGCGGCTACTTCGTCTGGGACCGCGCGAGCACCTTCCTGGCGGGGGTCGGTGAGGTACCGGACTACGCGGGCCCGGGCAAGGCCAGGGTGACGGTCACCATCCCTGAGGGCGCCTCGCTGAACGACATGGGACTGGTCCTGGTCAAGGCTGAGGTCGTGAAGTCGACGAAGGCTTGGGATGCCGCGGTCCGGGCCGAGCCCCGCGCCACCAGCGTGCAGCCAGGTCGCTACCTGATGCAGACTCAGATCCCCGCTCGTGATGCCCTCAACCTGTTGATCAACCCCGGCGAGTCCCGGGTCCGGTCGCAGTTCACGATTCCGGAGGGCCTGCGGCTGAGCGCGCAGGTGACGGCGCTGGTCAAGGGGACCAAGATCAAGAAGTCCGCGTACACGGAGGCGCTCGACAACCCCAAGAGCCTCGGTCTGCCCGGCTACGCCAAGAACCGGCCCGAGGGCTTCCTGTTCCCCGACACCTACGAGCTCACGGCGGACGCGACGGCGACGTCGACGCTGAAGCAGATGGTCACCCAGTACAAGGCGGTCGCGGACGACATCGGGCTGGAGTCCGACGCCAAGAAGCTGAAGCGGTCGCCGTACGACGTCCTCATCGTGGCGAGCATCATCGAACGCGAGGTCAACCAGCCGCAGTACCGGGCCAAGGTGGCCCAGGTCCTCTACAACCGGCTCGACGCCGGGATGGAGCTGGGGCTGGACTCGACGGTGATCTACGCCGAGAAGCTCAAGACCAACACGACGACCGCCAAGGACCGGGCCAGCAAGTCCAGGTACAACACCTACCGGTACGAGGGTCTGCCGCCCGGTCCGATCTCGGCACCCGGCAAGTCCGCCCTCCAGGCTGCGGCGAACCCGGAGAAGGGCGACTGGCTGTACTTCGTCACCGTCAACTTCGACACCGGCGAGACCAAGTTCGCCTCCGACGAGGCCGGCTTCCTCAAGATCAGGGACGAGTTCGTCCGGTACTGCCGGGCCAACCCGGGCACGTGTGACAGCTGAGCTCGTCGGGCCCGGGCGCCGCTGCGCCGTGCTCGGCTCACCGATCGCGCACTCGCTCTCCCCGGCACTCCACCGGGCGGCGTACGGCGTGCTGGGGCTGAACTGGAGCTACGGGCGGCACGAGGTCGACGAGGCCGGGCTGCCGGTGTTCGTCGCCGACTGCGACCGTTCCTGGCGTGGACTGAGCCTGACGATGCCGCTGAAGGTGGCGGCGCTGGCGCTCGGTGAGGTCGACCCGCTGGCCGTGCAGGCCGGGGCCGCGAACACGCTGGTCTTCGAGGACGACGGTCGGCGGCGGCTGTTCAACACCGATGTGGGTGGGCTGGTCTGGGCGCTGCGTCGCGCCGGTGCTGCGCAGGTCTCCCGGGTGACGGTCCTCGGTGCCGGGGCCACGGCCCGCTCGTCGCTGGTCTCGGCCGGCCGACTGGGGGCTCGCACGGTCACGGTGGTCGCGCGGACCCCGGCCCGCGCGGAGCCGTTGCTCGCCCTCGGGACCGGCCTCGGGGTCGAGGTGCGGGTGCAGGCCTGGTCCGAGCCGCTGCCGGCCGCGGACGTCCTCATCAGCACGGCCGTCGCAGGAGCCGCCGACAGTCTGGCCCATGCCGCCGCGGCCAGCGCTGCGCTGGTCTTCGACGCGGTGTACGACCCCTGGCCCACCCAGCTGGCGCTGGCGGCCGAGGCGGCAGGCTGCGCCGTGGTCAACGGTCTCGACCTGCTGGTCGGCCAGGCCCTGCTGCAGGTGGAGCTGATGACGGGTCAGGCGGTGTCCGCCGACGTCCTCTACGAGGCGGGCCGCGCGGGCCTCGTGGGAGACTGATCCTCATGCTCAGATGGCTGACGGCAGGGGAGTCTCACGGTCCCGCCCTGGTAGCGGTGCTCGAAGGACTGCCCGCCCACGTCCAGGTGACCACTAGCGACATCGGTGAGGCTCTCGCCCGACGCCGGCTCGGTTTCGGGCGTGGGGCCCGGATGAAGTTCGAGGCCGACGCGGTCACGATCCTCGGTGGCGTCCGCCACGGCGAGAGCCAGGGCGGCCCGATCGCCATCCAGGTCGGCAACACCGAGTGGCCCAAGTGGGAGAGCGTGATGTCGGCCGACCCGGTCGACGCCGAGGTGCTGGCCGGCCAGGCCCGCAACGCGGCGCTGACCCGGCCCCGACCTGGCCACGCGGACCTGGCGGGCATGCAGAAGTACGACTTCGACGAGGCCCGACCGGTCCTGGAACGGGCGAGTGCCCGTGAGACGGCCGCCCGCGTCGCCCTCGGACGCGTGGCCATGGCGTTCCTGCACCAGGCGCTCGGCGTCCGCGTACTCAGCCACGTGGTCGAGCTCGGCACCGTGGTCGCTCCCGCCGGTGTGGTCCCGGGCTGGGCCGACCTGGATGCCGTCGACGCCGACCCGGTGCGCTGCTACGACCCGGCCGCCTCGGCGGCCATGATCACCGAGGTCGAGGCCGCGCAGTCCGACGGCGACACCCTCGGCGGTGTGGTCGAGGTCGTGGTCTGGGGACTTCCGCCGGGACTCGGTTCACACGTCCACTGGGACCGGCGGCTCGACTCCCGGCTCGCCGGTGCGCTGATGGGGATCCAGGCGATCAAGGGCGTCGAGGTCGGAGACGGCTTCACCCTCGCCCGCACCCGCGGCAGCGCGGCCCACGACGAGATCATGGCCGGCGAGCACGGCATCGCCCGCGCGTCCCACCGCTCCGGCGGCACCGAGGGCGGGATGAGCACAGGGGAGGTGCTGCGTGTCCGGGCCGCGATGAAGCCCATCGCCACCGTGCCGCGCGCACTCAGGACGATCGACACCGCGACCGGTGAGAACGCCGTCGCCCACCACCAGCGCTCGGACGTGTGTGCCGTCCCGGCCGCCGGGGTGGTCGCCGAGGCGATGGTGGCGCTGGTCGTCGCCGACGCAGCCCTGGAGAAGTTCGGCGGGGACTCGGTCGAGGAGACCAAGCGGAACTACGAGGGCTACCTCAAGCAGGTCGCCGAGCGCGGGCTCTCGGTCGACCCCGGCCTCGAGCGCCGGTGAGCGAGCCGCTCGGAGCAAACCGGCCCGTCGTCTTGGTGGGGGCGCCGGGATCGGGCAAGTCGACGGTCGGTGCGCTGCTGGCCGCGCGGCTCGGTCTGCCCTTCGTCGACGTCGACGCGGTGATCGAGGAACGGGCTGGCCGCAGCGTCGCCGAGATCTTCGCCGACGACGGCGAGCCGGCCTTCCGCGCGCTGGAGGAGTCGATCACCGCTGAGCTGCTGGGTCAGCCCGGCGTCCTGTCGCTGGGTGGGGGAGCGGTGCTCTCGGCCGCCACCAGGGCTGCCTTGCGTGGCCACCGGGTGGTCTGGCTGCAGGTCACGGCCTCGACCGCGGTGTCGCGGGTGGGGCTGAACGAGGCTCGGCCGCTGCTGCTCGGCAACGTCCGCGGCCGACTGATCAAGCTGTTGGCCGAGCGCACCCCGCTGTACGCCGAGGTGGCCACCGAGCGGGTGACGACCGATGTGCTGACGCCGGACGCCGTGGTCGACCTGGTGGTCGGGACAGGAGAAGCGGATGCCTGAGGTGTCGGGGACCACGAGGATCCAGGTGCGGGCCGAGAGCCCGTACGAGGTCCTGGTCGGGAACGGGCTGCTCGATGAGCTGCCCGCGCTGCTCGGTGCTGACGTGCAGCGGGTGGCGGTGATTCATCCGCCGACCCTGATCGGGCTCGCCGAGTCGGTGGTGCACCGGCTGAGGACGGCCGGTCTCAGCTGCGTCCGGATCGATGTGCCGGACGCTGAGGCGGCCAAGACCGCCGAGGTCGCCTCGCGCTGCTGGTCGGTGCTCGGCCAGGCCGGCTTCACCCGGTCGGACGCGGTCGTCGGCGTCGGCGGCGGCTCCACCACCGACCTGGCCGGCTTCGTCGCCGCGACCTGGCTGCGCGGGGTCCGCCTGGTGCAGGTGCCGACGAGCGTGCTGGCCATGGTGGACGCCGCTGTGGGCGGCAAGACCGGGATCAACACCCCCGACGGCAAGAACCTGGTGGGCGCCTTCTTCGAGCCGGCCGGCGTGCTGTGCGACCTCGACGTGCTCACCACGCTGCCGCCGTCCGACCTGGTCGGGGGGCTGGCCGAAGTGGTCAAGTGCGGCTTCATCGCCGACCCCGAGATCCTCACCCTGGTGGAGGCCGACCCCGCGGCCGCCCGGACGGTCGGCAGTCCCGTGCTGCGCGAGATCATCGAGAGATCAGTACAGGTCAAGGCGGACGTGGTGTCGGCCGACCTCCGCGAGGCGACCTCGGTCGGCGGGAAGGTCGGTCGCGAGCTGCTGAACTACGGCCACACGCTCGGGCACGCCATCGAGCGCCGGGAGTCCTACCGCTGGCGCCACGGCGAAGCGGTCAGCGTCGGCCTGGTCTTCGCGGCCGAGCTGGCTCGTCGAGCCGGACTTCTCGACGGGGCTGTCGCCGGCCGACACACCGCCGTCCTCGCCAGCCTGGGGCTACCCGTCCGGTACGACGCCGGCGCCTTCGACGAGCTGGTCGCCACCATGGGCCTGGACAAGAAGACCCGCGGCTCGACCCTGCGCTTCGTCATCCTGAACGGCCTGGCCTCCGCCCAGATCCTTTCCGGCCCGGCACCGGAACTGTTGCGGTCCGCGTACGAAGCCGTCGCCGCTTCTGACTGAGCGAGAGATCACGCAGGACAGCTGTTGGTCCTGACTTCGGCTGGACCTGTTCCTGATTCGGGAACACCTTCTTCACCCGCGTGCGCTCCAGTATGGGCGCATTCTTCAGTGAACCCCGACGCGGTGTCGACATCCTCAACGCTGACTTGTTGGACTATCGACGTCCGCCATCCGCGAGAGATCGCCGGGGGGTGGTAATCAAACACCTGTTCGAGTAGAATCTATTCATGAAGAACGGGAGTCAGGCACTTACCGCGCTCGACACCGCCCTCGATGACTTTGACGAGACGGTCGACCGGTTGGTCGGTCTCACTCAGGGCGGCGGTCTGCTGGGCGTGGAGGATGCTCGGCTCATTGAAGTCATGCAGCGGTTCGAGCGGTCACGGAATCGGTTGGCGGGTGTTGACCACGGGTTCGTGGCATCGTTAGTCGAACGCGACCTGCCGGCCCGACTGGTGTCAGGGTCACCCACGCGGCTGTTGACCTCGGTGTTGCGGTTGTCGCCGGCCGAGGCGGCGGGGCGAGTCCGGGCCTCGGCAGCGCTCATCGCTGGGCACTCGCCGACGGGCCAGCCGATTCCGGCGGTCCGGCCGCTGCTGTCACAGGCGCAGGCGATCGGTGAGGTGAACCCGGAGCAGGTGGCGGTGATCGAGTCCGCGCTGCGGAAGGTAGATCGGCCTGGGTTCGACCCGGCGGACATCGCTGCGGGGGAGGCGCTGCTGGTCGGATTCGCCTCATCGTTCGGGGCGCGGGACCTGCGTCGGCTGGCCCGGCAGGTGGTTGATGCGATTGACCCGGACGGAACCCTGCCCGATGACGACCTGAGCGCCGACCGCCGCTTCTTGCACCTGCGGGCGGCCAAGGACGGAAGCTTCGTCGGTGAGTTTCGGCTGACACCTTCCTGCGGGGTCAAGCTGGAGACGGTCCTCGGCCCGTTGGTCCATCGCCGACCGGACGTTCCCTCGGCCGTGGAGGGTCGGCAGCCGGTGTCGGACGAGCGCAGCTTCGAGCAGCGGATGCACGACGGGCTGGAAGAGGTGTGCGACCGGCTGTTGAGGTCCGGCTCCTTGCCGGACAGTGGCGGCACGCCGGCCACAGTTGTGGTCACTGTCAACGTTGACGACCTGATGACGCGCGCCGGGCACGCGACTAGCGCGAGCGGCTCACCCCTGTCGGTACCGGAAGCGTTGCGGCTGGCCGGAGAGGCCGAGATCGTGCCGGTGGTGCTGACAAGCAGCGGTGAGATTCTCGAGCTGGGTCGGACCCGGCGGATTGCCTCACCCTCACAGACCCTGGCCCTGATCGCGCGGGACGGCGGCTGCTCGTTCCCGGGGTGCGACCGAGCCCCCGACCTGTGCGAACGGCACCACATCGTCGCCTGGGTCGACGGCGGCTCGACAAATCTGAACAACCTGACGCTCCTGTGTCGGTACCACCATCACAACTTCGCGGAACGCGGATGGACGTCTGAGCTGAACGCGGACGGTCTACCGGTATGGCGGCCACCCCGCTGGGTCGACCCCGACCGGAAACCCCAGCTCAACCACCGCATCCTCGCCACGTGCGCGGCCCGGAGGCACGGACCCGTGTCCGCCGCAGGACCAAGCCCGGGTCCGTGAGTCGGCGGGGTACCCGCTTTCAGCGGACGAGCACCTGCAGCTCGCCGACCGGGATGGTCGTGCTCGCAGACTGGTAGAACGGGATCGTCCCCGTCGTCCCGTTGACGTTCCAGTCAACGGCCCAGACCGCGTTCGCGGTCACTGTGTACGAGCCCTTCGGCAAGGACGGCTTCTGGTAGCGGTAGCCGCACGAGGGTGACTCCGCCCCGGCCGCTACGGCTGAGGTCCACTCCCTGCTCACGTCGGTGCAGGTCACCTTGTGACCGTCCCCCATGGTGAAGACGACCTTGACCAGGCGAGCGTTCAGGCCGACGGAGATGTCGTAGACCGTGTCGGTGACGGGCGCAGGATCCAGGTTCCCGTCGGCCCACAGCCACAGCGGGTAGCCGACCGCCGCCATCTTCCATTCGTTGAGGTCCGGCGACGGACCGATCCTCGGCTTCGGCGCGGCCAGGCGGAGCCGCGCGAACGCGACGTAGGCAGCCTGCTGGGGCGAGAGCGCCGGTTGGTTCTGACCCACCGGGATGCCGTTGACGCGACCGCCGTTCGGGTCGTACGGCAGCCTGATCTCGAAGTACTGACAGTTGTCGATGGTGTTGCTGGCCAGACACTTCAGCTGCGCCGCCTGCGCCGCGGCGTTCGTTGCAATCATATCGTCGATGCTCGAGCGGTACTCACTCAGTCTGCGCTGTACTCATCGCCGCTGGGTCGATGCTCACTGGACTGGCACTAGATCCGATGGATTGCTGCTGAGCGTGCCCGGCCCTCGCTCGACGTCGACGCACTCGATGCGCCATCGCCACTGGTCGATAAGCCCATCGTCGGAGCAGCCGTGGTCGCGGGCAGGATGCCAGTGCCAGAGAATGCAGCAACGAATGCGATCGCGTCCTAAGACTGACTAATCGCATGACTTCACCGACTTTCCGCTGCCCGCCCAGACCTTCCAAAGGCCCTCGACCTTGCTGCACCTCTAGCCGGGCCACGCGGAATCTCGCCACGCGTCTGCGCCCTGATTTGCGTGACCGTGTTTACAGCCTCGACCGTCCTCGCAGACCTCAAGAGTCAGGCTGTCGGCGTCATAACCCGCGGGCTTGACACAGACTTGACGTTCTTCCTTCCCGTATCGCGAGCTCCCGTGCTCTTGGAAGCCCGCGATGACATCGGCTAAAAGTTTGCGAGGTAGTCGCCGCCGGCCGTTGCCTTCATGATCTCGTCGGTTCTTTAGCCCCACCCGCCCGCAGAACCCGCTCATATTCAGCTCGGAACGTCCGGTACGACTTCTCCGCAGCGGCGTAGTCGAGGCGCTGCTGGCGCTCCTGAGTCGTCTCGGCCGGCGTCTGGACCGCTGGGCTGGGGGAGGGACTCGGTTCGGCGGGGGCGGCGGGGGTGCAGCCGACGAGGGCGAGGGCGCAGGCCAGCGCACCGACCGCTCGACGCACGTCGTTCATGGTCACGTCCTCCCCCGATACGCGAAGCGCCAGCCTGGCATGAGTCCGGACTGGTGTCAGCCGCCCCGGAGACATCTGTGCATAACGTGCGCCACACTCGGGCTATGAGCTCCGACGAGCACTTCACCGAAGCGGCGCAGGCGTACGCGGACCTCGTCACGAAGATCCGTCCGGACCAGTGGGACGGCCCGGGGCTCGGGGTCTGGGACCTGCGGTCACTGGTCGGGCACGGCGCCCGCTCACTGGTCACCGTCGACACCTATCTCGACCGGCCGGCCGCCGAGGTCGTTCTCGACAGTCCCGTGGCGTACCTGGCGGCCATCCGCGTCATCGGCGCGACGGTCGTCGGCGGCCCGGAGGCGGTGGCGGAGCGGGGACGTCAGGCGGGTGCCGCCCTGGGCTCCGACCCGGCGGCCGCCGTCAAGGCCCTGCTGGAGCGGGTCCTCGCCCGGGTCGAGGCAGCGGCGGACCCCGTGATCGAGACCATCGGCGGCGGCATGCGGCTCAGCGACTACCTGCCGACCCGGACGTTCGAGCTCGTGGTCCACGGGTTCGACGTCGCGCGGGCGGTCGGGTTGGCCCCGCCCGTGCTGAGCGAGCCCCTGCTCGCCGAGGTCGTCACGCTGACGGTTGGTGCCGCCCTTCGTCACGGCGACGGACCGGGGGTGCTGCTGGCGTTGACCGGTCGCGAGCCGTTGCCCACGGGGTTCTCGGTCGTCTGAGCCTCGCGGGCGAGGGTCTAGAGTGAGTGGCTGCCCATGACGGAACGGGCGACTGAACATCGAAGCAGGGACAAGAAGGGTACGTACGCGTGGCGTCGACGAACGATCTGAAGAACGGCATGGTCCTGGACCTGGACGGCCAGCTGTGGTCCGTGGTCTGGTTCCAGCACCACAAGCCGGGCAAGGGCAACACCGTGGTGCGTACCAAGCTCAAGCACGTGCTGTCGGGCAAGGTGGTCGACCGGACCTTCAACTCCGACACCAAGGTCGACACGGCCAGCGTGGACCGCCGCGACATGCAGTACCTCTACCACGACGGGTCCGGCTTCGTCTTCATGGACACCAGCTCCTACGAGCAGGTGACCATCAGCGACGCGACGGTCGGCGACGCCAAGAACTACCTGCTCGAGGAGCAGATCGCCACGGTCGCGATCCACGAGGACAACCCCCTGTACATCGACATGCCGGCCTCGGTCGAGCTCCTCATCACCTACACCGAGCCGGGGCTGCAGGGTGACCGCAGCACCGGCGGCACCAAGCCTGCGACGCTGGAAACCGGGTTACAGATCCAGGTCCCGCTCTTCATCACCAACGGCGAGAAGGTCAAGGTCGACACCCGCACGGGCGACTACCTCGGCCGCGTCGGCTGAGGCGTGCCCGCCGCCGAAGCGTCCGGGACCGACCGGGTCCGCACCCACCTGTCCACGCGGAGCAAGGCCCGCAAGCGAGCGCTGGACATCTTGTTCGAGTCCGACCTGCGCGGAACGGACCCCCTGCAGACCCTGGACGTCCGGACCGAGGCCGCCGAGCCGCCCGTCCGTGACTACACCAGCGAGCTCGTCCGTGGGGTGATCGAGCACGGGCCGGAGATCGACCAGCGCATCATCGCCTCGCTGGCCTCCGGCTGGAGCCTGGAGCGGATGCCCCGGGTCGACCGGGCCGCGGCGCGGATCGCGGTCTTCGAGATCGACCACGGCCTCGTCCCCGACGAGGTGGCTGTCGCGGAGGCCGTCGCCCTCGTCGGTGACCTCTCCACCGACGAGTCGCCCGACTTCCTCAACGGGCTGCTCGGGGCCGTCCTCCGAACCAAGCAGGCCTGAGCCACCTAGACCCTGGGGTCTCCTCAGCGCTGCTTGACCAGCTCCTCGGACTTGATCTCCTCCAGCCCCACCTCCTCGGCCATCTTCTCCGCAGTCAGGTCGCCCGCAGCAGCGGTCGCCGGCTGCAGGCTGACGGTGTTGCGTAGCGGCACCTCGCGGACGGCCAGCACGGTCACCAGCGTCAGGATCGAGATGCCGGCGGCGATGGCGAACAGCAGACCGAACGAGTCCCCGTAGGCGGCGTGCACGACGGCCCGGACCGGCGCAGGGAGGTCCTTGATGTCGAGGTTGCCCGCCGCGGCTCCACCGGCCGCGACCCCGGCACTCTGCAGGCCGGTGGTGACCTTGTCGGTCACCTGGCTGGCCAGGATGGCCCCGAGAACCGAGACGCCCACCGCTCCGCCGAGCGAACGGAAGAAGGAGATGGTGGCCGAGGTCGCCCCGATGTTGGCGACGTCCACGGTGTTCTGCACGGCGAGGACGATGTTCTGCACCAGCGCCCCGATGCCGACCCCCAGTACGCCCATGAAGATCCCGACCTGCCAGTACGGGGTGGTGTGGTCGATGGCGCCCAGGCCCACGAGCCCCGCCAGCAGCGCGAACGAGCCGACCACCATCAGCGGCTTCCAGCGGCCGGTCCGGGTGACGATCTGGCCACCGACCGTCGAGGTGAACATCTGGCAGGCAATCAGCGGAATGGTCATCAGCCCGGCCCGGGTCGGGGTGTGCCCGCCGGCGAGCTGGAAGTACTGGGTCAAGAAGGTGCTGCTGCCGAACATCGCCACACCGACGCCCAGGCTGGCCAGGATCATCAGCACGGTGGTCGTGTTGTTGAGCAACCGGATCGGCACCATCGGCTCAGGGACACCCAGCTCGGTCATGATCACCAGCACCGTGGCCAACACAAAGCCGGCGAGGAAGAGACCGGACTGCCAGGAGATCCAGTCGTACTCGCTACCGGCGAAGGTGACCCAGAGCATCGGCAGCGCAGCGACGACGGCGATCAGGGCCGCGCCGACGTAGTCGATCGACACCTTCCGCCCCTGGAAGGGAAGGTGCAGGTTGAGCTGCAGCATCACCAACGCGATCACGGCCAGCGGGACGCAGACGAAGAAGCACCAGCGCCAGTTGGCGTTGTCGCTGATCACGCCGCCCAGCAGCGGACCGGAGACCGTACTGACAGCCATCACGGCACCCATGTAGCCGGAGTAACGGCCGCGCTGTCGCGGCGGGATCAGCGCGCCCATGATCGACTGAGTCAGCGCGACCAGCCCACCCATGGCCAGACCCTGGAGAGCGCGGAAGGCCATCATCGGCGGCACGGTCTGCGAGAGACCCGCTCCGACCGAGCCGGCGACGAAGAGCACGATCGCGAGCTGGACGAGCAGCTTCTTGTTGAGGAGGTCCGAGAGCTTGCCCCAGATCGGGGTCGAGATCGTCATCGCCAGCAACGAGGAGGTGATCACCCAGGTGTACTGACGCTGGGTGCCGTGCAGATCCGCCATGATCGTCGGCAACGCCGTCGAGACGATCGTCGAGGACAGCAGGGCGGTGAAGAGGCCGGCCAGCAGCCCGGACATCACCTTGAGGATCTGGCGGTGCTCGGCTTCGGTGGCCTGGGGAGCAACGGTGGCGACCGCGGTCGTGGTCATGCGTGGCCTTCGTTCATGAGGTGGTTCGTCAGCGAGGTGGTGGGAAAACTGTATAGCACAACTATCCGGGTAGGCCTCGTGAGGACCGTGAACTGGTAGCCTGTTCGGCGATCTACCAACCTTTAAGACCTGTCCTGTGAGGCAGGAAAGGACGGGCATGACCGCAGCTGGCTCGACGAGCTCCCTTTCCCTGGTGACCCCGTCGCCGCCGGCCCTGCTGGTCCTGGAGGACGGTCGCACGTTCCGTGGCCGAGCCTTCGGCGCCGTCGGTGAGACCTTCGGCGAGGCCGTCTTCGCCACCGGGATGTCCGGCTACCAGGAGACGCTGACCGACCCCAGCTACCACCGGCAGGTCGTGGTGGCCACGGCCCCGCACATCGGCAACACCGGCTGGAACGACGAGGACGATGAGTCGGGTCAGATCTGGGTGGCCGGCTACGTCGTCCGCGACGCCGCCCGGTTGGCGTCCAGCTGGCGGTCCCGCCGCGGGCTCGAGGAGGAGCTGCGTACCCAGGGCATCGTCGGCATGTGCGACGTCGACACCCGCGCCCTGACCCGGCACCTGCGCGAACGTGGCGCGATGCGGGCCGGGGTCTCCAGCGTCGAGACCGACCCTGAGGCGCTGCTGCAGCGCGTCCGCGAGGCGCCGGCGATGGCCGGCGCGCACCTGGCCGACGAGGTCAGCACCGCCCGGGCGTACGTGGTCGCGGCCGAGGGCGAGACGCGGCACCGAGTGGTCGCAGTCGACCTCGGCATCAAGACCATGACGCCGCGGCAGCTGGCCCAGCGCGGCATCGAGGTGCACGTGGTGCCCTCCACGACGTCCTTCGCCGAGATCGCCGCGCTCGAGCCGGACGGCGTCTTCTTCTCCAACGGCCCGGGTGACCCGGGCGCGACCGACGGACCGATGAACCTGCTCCGCGACGTCCTCGACGCCGGTATCCCCTACTTCGGGATCTGCTTCGGCAACCAGATCTTCGGCCGGGCGCTGGGCTTCGGCACGTACAAGCTGGGCTACGGGCACCGCGGCATCAACCAGCCGGTGATGGACCTGCGCACCCGCCGGGTCGAGGTGACCTCGCACAACCACGGCTTCGCGGTGGACGCACCGCTGGACCGGCCCACGCAGACCCCCTACGGGACGGCGACCGTCAGCCATGTCGGACTCAACGACTCCGTCGTCGAGGGGCTCGAGCTGCGCGACGGGGCCGGCCGGGTACTCGGCTTCAGCGTGCAGTACCACCCCGAGGCGGCCGCCGGCCCGCACGACGCCAACTACCTCTTCGACCGCTTCGTCGAGGTCATCGACGAACGCAGAGCCGTGGACCGACAGGCCCAAGGGGCGGACCGACAGGATCAGGGAGCGGAAGCCTGATGCCCCGCCGCGATGACATCCACACGATCCTGGTCATCGGCTCCGGGCCGATCGTGATCGGGCAGGCGTGCGAGTTCGACTACTCCGGCACCCAGGCCTGCCGGGTGCTGCGCGCGGAGGGCTTCCGCGTCGTCCTCGTCAACTCCAACCCGGCCACGATCATGACCGACCCCGAGTTCGCGGACGCCACCTACATCGAGCCGATCACGCCCGAGTTCGTCGAGCAGGTGATCGCGATCGAGCGGCCGGACGCCCTGCTGGCCACCCTCGGCGGCCAGACCGCGCTGAACGCGGCCGTTGCGCTGCACGAGAACGGCGTGCTCGAGCGCTACGGCGTCGAGATGATCGGCGCCTCGTTCGAGGCCATCCACCGCGGGGAGAACCGCGAGCAGTTCAAGGCCATCGTCGAGAACCTCGGCGGGGCGGCCGCCGGGATCGCTGAGGTGGCCCAGAGCGTGGTCTGCCACACGATGGACGACGTGCTGGGCGCGGCCGGTGAGCTCGGCTATCCGCTGGTGGTCCGGCCGAGCTTCACCATGGGCGGCGTCGGCTCCGGCTTCGCCCACACCGAGGACGACCTGCGTCGGATCGCCGGCGCGGGTCTCGCGGCCAGCCCGACCACCGAGGTGCTGATCGAGGAGTCGATCCTGGGCTGGAAGGAGTACGAGCTCGAGGTCATGCGCGACCGCGCGGACAACGTGGTCATCGTCTGCTCGATCGAGAACTTCGACCCGATGGGCGTGCACACCGGCGACTCCATCACCGTCGCCCCCGCGATGACCCTGACCGACCGCGAGTACCAGCGGATGCGCGACGTGGCGATCGGCATCATCCGCGACGTCGGGGTGGACACCGGCGGCTGCAACATCCAGTTCGCCATCGACCCCGCCACCGGCCGGATGATCGTGATCGAGATGAACCCCCGGGTCTCGCGCTCGAGTGCCCTCGCCTCCAAGGCGACCGGCTTCCCGATCGCCAAGATCGCAGCCAAGGTGGCTGTCGGGTACACCCTCGACGAGATCCCCAACGACATCACCGAGCAGACCCCGGCGAGCTTCGAGCCCACGCTGGACTACGTCGTGGTCAAGGTGCCGCGGTTCGCGTTCGAGAAGTTCCCCGCGGCCGACTCCACCCTGACCACCCACATGAAGAGCGTCGGCGAGGCGATGGCCATC
Organism: uncultured Actinomycetota bacterium; assembly: GCA_963727215.1. GTDB lineage: Bacteria > Actinomycetota > Actinomycetes > Propionibacteriales > Propionibacteriaceae > Microlunatus. The sequence goes on along the minus strand of CAVSFR010000004.1, from coordinate 396,172 downwards.
GGCCGGAACTTCACCGAGGCGCTGGGCAAGGCGCTGCGCAGCCTGGAGGACCCGAAGGCTCCCTTCGACTTCACCGGCGACGTGACGACCTCGGCGGGGGAGCTGCTGAGCGCGGCGTCGCGTCCGCACGACGGCAGGATCGGCCTGGTCATGCAGGCCCTGCGCGCCGGCGCGACGCCTGACCAGGTCTTCGAGGCCACCAAGATCGACCCCTGGTTCGTCGACCAGCTCGTCCTCGTCCTCGAGATCGCCGACACCGTCCGCGACGCACCCGAGCTGACGGCCGACGTGCTGCGGCTGGCGAAGCGGCACGGTATCTCCGACGCCCAGATCGCCTCGCTGCGCCACCTCCGGGAGGACGTCGTCCGCGGCGTCCGCTGGGCGCTGGGGATCCGTCCGGTCTACAAGACGGTGGACACCTGTGCGGCCGAGTTCGCGGCCCGGACGCCGTACCACTACAGCAGCTACGAGACCGAGTCCGAGGTGCTGCCACGGACCAGACCGGCCGTGTTGATCCTCGGCAGCGGCCCGAACCGGATCGGGCAGGGGATCGAGTTCGACTACTCGTGTGTGCACGCCGCGATGGCGCTCTCGGCCGCCCCTGACAACGACGGTCAGGGCTACGAGACCGTGATGGTCAACTGCAACCCCGAGACCGTCTCCACCGACTACGACACCGCCGACCGGCTCTACTTCGAGCCGCTGACGCTCGAGGACGTGCTCGAGGTCGTGCATGCCGAGACCCTCGCGGGCCCGGTGGCCGGGGTGATCGTCCAGCTCGGCGGCCAGACCCCGTTGCGGCTCGCGCAGGCGCTCAAGGACGCGGGCGTGCCCATCGTCGGTACGAGCCCCGAGGCCATCCACCTGGCGGAGGAGCGGGGCGCGTTCGGTGAGGTGCTGGAGGCTGAGGGACTGCCGGCACCGAAGCACGGCCTGGCCCGGTCGTTCGCCGAGGCGAAGCTGATCGCCGACGAGATCGGCTACCCGGTCCTCGTCCGTCCCTCCTACGTGCTGGGCGGGCGCGGGATGGAGATCGTCTACGACGAGAGCTCGCTGTCCTCCTACATCGGGCGTGCGACCGAGGTCTCTCCCGCTCACCCGGTGCTGGTCGACCGTTTCCTGGACGACGCGGTCGAGATCGACGTCGACGCGCTCTACGACGGCGTCGACCTCTACCTCGGCGGGGTGATGGAGCACATCGAGGAGGCGGGCGTGCACTCCGGCGACTCCGCCTGCGCGCTGCCGCCGATCACCCTCGGGGCCGAGGTGGTGGACCGGATCCGCGACTCGACCGAGAAGATCGCCCGTGGGGTGGGCGTCCGGGGCCTGATCAACATCCAGTTCGCCCTGGCCGGGGACACGCTGTACGTGCTGGAGGCCAACCCGCGCGCCTCCCGCACCGTGCCGTTCGTGGCCAAGGCCACCGGCACCCAGCTGGCCAAGGCAGCCGCCCGCGTCATGCTCGGCACCTCGATCCAGCAGCTCCGGGCCGAGGGCATCCTCCGCGCCGTCGGCGACGGCTCTGCCGAGGACAGCTCGGCGCCCATCGCCGTCAAGGAGGCGGTGATGCCGTTCAACCGCTTCCGGACCGTGGAGGGCATCTCCGTCGACACGATCCTCGGCCCCGAGATGCGCTCCACCGGTGAGGTGATGGGCCTCGACCTCGGCTTCGGCACCGCCTTCGCCAAGAGCCAGGTGGCGGCGTTCGGACCACTGCCCACCAAGGGCACCGTCTTCGTCTCGGTCGCCAACCGGGACAAGCGCAACGTGGTGTTCCCGGTCAAGCGGCTGGCCGACCTGGGCTTCCAGATCCTGGCCACGGCCGGCACAGCCTCGATGCTGCGCCGGCACGCCGTCCAGGTGACCACGGTGCGCAAGTACAGCCAGGGCCCCGGACCGGACGGGGAGAAGACGGTCGTGCAGGCGATCCTGGACGGCGAGGTCGACCTGATCTTCAACACCCCGCACGGGCTCAGCCCGGACGGACGGCCACGCTTCGACGGCTACGAGATCCGGACGGCCGGCGTGCTGCGAAACGTCCCGTGCATCACGACGGTGCAGGGCCTGGCCGCCGCGGTGCAGGGGATCGAGGCGATCATGGCCGGGGACGTGGGCGTTCGTTCGCTGCAGTCGTGGGCCCAACTCCGTTCGACACAGCCCCGTTGATCATCAGCTCATGATCATGGCCTACCGATGGTGTTGAGCACGGGCTACCGCCGGCTGCTGCGCCCGTTGCTGTTCCGGGCGCGCGGTGGCGACCCGGAACAGGTGCACGAGACCACGCTGGCGATGATCAACCGGGTGGGGGAGAGCCCACGGCTGCGGACCAGTGTCGCCCGGCTGCTGGCTGGCCGCCGGGATCCCGTCTCCGTGGCGGGCGTCGAGTTTCCCGGCCGGGTCGGGGTGGCTGCGGGTCTGGACAAGAACGGTGTCGGCCTCAAGGCGTGGGGCGCGCTCGGCTTCGGCTTCGCCGAGCTGGGGACGGTGACCGCCCAGGCTCAACCCGGCAACGACCGACCGCGGCTCTTCCGGCTGCCCGAGCACGAGGCCATCGTCAACCGGATGGGCTTCAACAACGCCGGTGCGCCGGCCCTGGCCGCCCGGCTGGCCGCGGCCGGGGTGGTCCGCGGCAACGGAGCGGTGGGCATCCCCCTCGGCATCTCCCTGGGCAAGACCAAGACCACGCCGTTGGCCGAGGCGACCGGTGACTACCTCGGCTCGTTCCGGCTGCTGGCCGGCTACGCGGACTACGTCGCCGTCAACGTCTCCAGCCCGAACACCCCCGGGCTGCGGTCGCTGCAGGACGCCGACGCCCTGGGCGACCTGACCCGGACGCTCGTCGCCGAGGCGTCCCGGCTGGCCGGGGAGGCACTCCCGGTCCCGGTCTTCGTCAAGCTGGCTCCCGACCTCAGCGAGGACGCCCTGGAGGAGCTGCTGGCGGTCTGTACCGCAAGCGGCGTCTCCGGCCTGGTCGCGACCAACACGACACTCGGCCGCGCGGGCGTCGAACTGCACCCGCGTGCGTCCGAGGCCGGCGGCCTGTCCGGCGCCCCGCTCACCACGCGGGCGCGGGCCGTCGTGTCCTTCCTGACTGCTCGGACGGCGCTGCCGGTGATCGGCGTCGGCGGGATCATGACCGCCGACGACGGCCGCGCGATGTTCGACGCCGGCGCGGCCCTGCTGCAGCTCTACACCGGCTACATCTACGGCGGGCCAGCCCTGGTCCGCGACCTGAACCGCCTGGAGGGACCCCGTGGCTGAGCCCGACCGAGCCGGCTACGGGCAGCGGCTGCAGCAGGTGCTGGCCGAGCGCGGACCGTTGTGCGTCGGCATCGACCCGCACCCGTCGGTGCTGCGCGCCTGGGGACTCGGTGCCGACGTGGCCGGGCTGGAGGCCTGCGCCCGCGGCATGGTCGAGGCTCTCGGCGCCGAGGTGGCGGTGTTCAAGCCCCAGTCGGCGTTCTACGAGGCGTACGGGTCCGCCGGCGTCGCCGTCCTCGAACGCGTGCTCGCCGACATCGCCGGGGCGGGCGCTCTGTCGCTGCTCGACGTGAAGCGTGGGGATATCGGCTCGACCATGGACGCCTACGCCGAGGCCTACCTGAGCGACGGGTCGCCGCTGGCGGCGGACGCGATCACCCTCAGCCCCTACCTGGGCTTCGGTTCGCTGGACGGCGCGATCGATCTCGCCGCCGCCACCGGGCGCGGCGTCTACGTCCTCGCTCTGACCAGCAACCCCGAGGGCCCCAGCGTCCAACACGCCCGCACCACCGACGGCCGGCTGCTCGGCCAGCTCGTCATCGACGAGGCGTCGACGCGGAACGCCGGCCCCGGGCCCGGCCACGTCGGCGTGGTCGTCGGAGCGACGATCGGCCGTACGGGCGTCGACTTCGCCCGGCTCAACGGCTCGATCCTGGCCCCGGGCATCGGCGCCCAGGGCGGTACGGCCGCCGACCTGGTCGACGTCTTCGGTCCGGCGGTCGGGTCGGTGCTGCCGACCACGAGCCGCGAGGTGATGGGCGCCGGCCCCGACCACGAGGCGCTGCGGGGGGCCGCTCGGCGTTCCGTGGCCGCCATGCGCGCCGCGTTGAGTCTGGGGTAGGTTTCCAGATCACGAGCGGGCCACCGCGTGGGCGCGGGGCCCCCGGTCAGGTGACTGCTGGTCGTAGAGAAGGACGCGAGCCGTGACGATTCCCCCCTTGAGTGACGAGCAGCGCCAGCAGGCCCGGCACGCGGCGACCGAGGCCCGCCGGCGGCGGGCCGAGATCAAGCAGGCGCTGCGGGACGGGCGCAGCACCTTGGCGGAGGTGCTGGAGCGGGCCGAGCAGGACGACGTGATCGCCCACACGAAGGTGGTAGACGTCCTCAAGTCGTTGCCCCGGGTGGGCAGCGTCCGAGCCGCCAAGGTGATGGACCGGCTCGACATCGCGGCCAACCGGCGGCTGCGCGGGCTGGGCAAGCACCAGACGGCGGCCCTGATCGCAGAGTTTCCCCCTCCTCATGAGGGTCACGGTAGGAATGATGCTGCATCGTCATGAGTGACCCCGGGCTCACCGTGCTGTCCGGGCCCACCGCCGTGGGCAAGGGCACGGTCGTCACGGCATTGGCCCTCAACCACCCCGAGATCTTCGTCTCTGTCTCGGCCACCACCCGGCCGCCGCGACCCGGCGAGGTCGACGGGGTGCACTACCTCTTCGTCTCCGAGGCCGACTTCGACGCCCTCATCGCCGGCGGCGAGCTGCTCGAGTGGGCGGTGGTGCACGGCGTGCACCGCTACGGCACCCCCCGGGCGCCCGTGCTGGCCGCGCTGGCCGGCGGCCGACCCGCCCTGCTCGAGATCGACCTACAGGGAGCCCGTCAGGTCCGCGCCGCCTGGCCCGACGCGCGTTTCGTGTTCCTGGCCCCGCCGTCGTGGGACGAGCTCGTCCGCCGGTTGGTCGGTCGCGGCACCGAGTCGGCCGCGCAGCAGGAGCGCCGGCTGACGACGGCGCGAGCCGAGCTCGCCTCAGCGCGGGAGTTCGGCCACGTCATCGTGAACGGCGAAGTCGGCCAAGCAGTCGCTGAGTTGGTAGCATTGGCGTGTCTGTGACAACAGGCGCTCTTCAAAGCGAACGTTAGGTACACCTTGACTTCAACGCACGTGGTCGCCGAAGGCATCACCAACCCTCCGATCGATGAGCTGCTGACCCGGTCGGACTCCAAGTACAAGCTGGTGCTGTTCGCCGCCAAGCGCGCCCGCCAGATCAACGCCTACTACTCCCAGCTCGGCGAGGGCCTGCTCGACCACGTCGGCCCGCTGGTCGAGACCGGCGTGCAGGAGAAGCCGCTGTCCATCGCCCTGCGCGAGGTCAACGCGGGCAAGCTGAACTGCATCGACATCGACCCTGAGGTCGAGGGCACCAACGACGACGGCGGTTCGACCAAGATCGGCGAGTCCGCCTGATCAGGATCGAACGCTGAGCCGGATCGTCCTCGGCGTCGCGGGCGGCATCGCCGCCTACAAGGCGTGTGAGCTGCTGCGGCGGCTGCGAGCCGAGGGCCACGAGGTCCGCGTCGTCCCCACGGAGGCGGCCCTGACCTTTGTCGGCGAGGCCACCTGGGCCGCGCTGTCCGGCCAGCCGGTGCACACCGGCGTCTGGGCCGATGCGCACGAGGTGCCGCACGTGCGGCTGGGTCAGCAAGCCGATCTGGTGATCGTTGCTCCCGCCACCGCGGACCTGCTGGCGCGGGCCGCCACCGGCCGGTCGGACGACCTACTCACGAACATCCTGCTCACGGCCCACTGCCCGGTGGTGATGGCGCCGGCCATGCACACCGAGATGTGGGGGCACGCCGCCACCCGCGCCAACGTCGCCACTCTGCGCGAACGCGGCGTCCTCGTCGTCGACCCTGACTCGGGTCGCTTGACCGGTGCAGACTCCGGCCCCGGCCGGCTGCCGGAAGCCTCAGAGCTGGCCGAGATCGCCGAGACGGTGCTGGGTGATCGCGAGGTGGCCGTCTTGGCCGCCGCGCAGGACCTCGCGGGTCTCTCGGTGCTGGTCAGTGCTGGTGGCACCCGGGAGCACCTGGATCCCGTCCGGTACCTCGGCAACTCCTCCTCGGGCCTGATGGGCTGGGCCCTGGCCAGGGCCGCCCGGCTACGCGGAGCCGAGGTCCGGCTCGTGGCCGCCAACGTGGACCGCCCAGCGCCGGCGGGCGTCCCCGTCCAGCCGGTCACCTCGACGGCTGACCTGGCCGAAGCCATGACCGCAGCGGCTCCGACGGCCGACCTCGTCGTGATGGCAGCCGCGCCGGCCGACTTCACCCCGGCCGTCGCCAGCGACACCAAGATCAAGAAGTCCGGGGCCGGTGGCCTCGAGCTGGACCTGGTGCAGACCACCGACGTGCTGGCCGGCCTCGTGGCGGCCCGGACGGACCCCCGTCAGGTCCTGGTCGGCTTCGCGGCCGAGGCCGCCGCGCCCGGTAGCGACCTGCTGGAGCTGGCCCGCGCGAAGCTCGCTCGCAAGGGCTGCGACCTGCTGGTCCTGAACGCGGTCGGCCACGGTCTGGTCTTCGGGCAGGCGACCAGCGAGATCACGATCCTGGGCTCGACCGGTGCCGAGGGCCCTGTCGCCGGCACGAAGGACCGACTCGCCCACGTGATCTGGGATGCCGCGCTCCGGGCCCGCTCGGTTCGGTAGGTTGGCCCGACCCGGCACCGCCGGACCGCAGGAGAGGACTCTGGAACCATGGCGCGCAGACTGTTCACCTCGGAGTCGGTCACCGAAGGCCACCCCGACAAGATCGCCGACCAGATCAGCGACTCCGTGCTGGACGAGCTGCTGCGGCAGGACCCCGACAGCCGGGTCGCCGTCGAGTGCCTGGTCACCACCGGCCTCGTGGTGGTCGCCGGCGAGGTGACGACCGACTCCTACGTCGAGATCCCCGGCCTGGTCCGGCAGCGCATCATCGACATCGGCTACGACTCCTCCACCAAGGGCTTCGACGGGGCCTCCTGCGGCGTCACCATCGCCATCGGCCAGCAGTCGCCCGACATCGCCCAGGGTGTCGATGACGCCGTCGAGTCCCGGACCGGAGAGTCCGTCGACCTGCTCGACGCCCAGGGCGCCGGCGACCAGGGACTGATGTTCGGGTACGCCTGCGACGAGACCGCCTCGCTGATGCCGCTGCCGATCGACCTCGCGCACCGGTTGGCCGAGCAGCTGGCCCTGGTCCGCAAGGACGGCACCATGCCGTACCTGCGGCCCGACGGCAAGACCCAGGTCACCATCGAGTACGACGGCGACCGTCCTGTCCGCCTGGACACGGTGGTGCTCTCCAGCCAGCATGCCGCCGACATCGACCTGGACGCGTTGCTGGCCCCGGACGTCCGCAAGCACGTCGTCGAGCCGGTGCTGGAGCGGTTCGAGATCGACGCCAGCGACTATCGGCTACTGGTCAACCCGACCGGACGCTTCGAGATCGGCGGTCCGATGGGCGACGCCGGTCTCACGGGCCGCAAGATCATCGTGGACACCTACGGCGGGATGGCCCGGCACGGCGGTGGGGCCTTCTCGGGCAAGGACCCGTCGAAGGTCGACCGCTCCGGGGCCTACGCGATGCGCTGGGTCGCCAAGAACGTCGTGGCCGCCGGCCTGGCTCGGCGCTGCGAGGTCCAGGTCGCGTACGCGATCGGCAAGTCGCACCCGGTCGGCTTCTACGTCGAGACGTTCGGCACCGAGCAGGTACCGACCGAGCAGATCGCCGACGCCGTCCGGGCGACGTTCGACCTGCGGCCGGCCGCGATCATCGCCGACCTCGACCTGAAGCGTCCGATCTACGTGCCCACCGCGGCGTACGGGCACTTCGGCCGCGAGCTCCCTGGCGTGACCTGGGAGCTCACCGACCGCGCGGAAGCCCTCGCCGCCGCCGTCAAGGGCTGATCTCCGCCGATCACCGAGTCGCCAGAGGACGCCGGCGGGCCCGTCGGACGGCTCGCCGTAGCGACTGGGCGATGGCGGCGCCGACCAGCAGGCCGAGGGCGATGCCGCTGACCACGCCGAGGACCCCCGTGAGGGCCGCGCTGGAACCGCCGGTCTGCACCGCGAGCTGGGTCGTGGAGACCAGTCCGAGGCTGCCGGGGACGAGCAGCCAGAAGGCGGGCAGGAAGACGACCAGGCGGGGTAGGTCTGGCCGCAGACCCTCGACCGCCGATGCGCCCAGGCTGGCCGCGAGGGCGCCGCAAAAGCTGCCGAGAACCGGTCCCGACAGGGCCTGGCCGATCGTCTGGGCCAAGAACGCCAGCACCAGCACGAGGCCGATCCAGGGCAGCAGCCGCAACGACGGGCTCTCCAGCAGACCGATTCCGACCGTGATCATCGCCAGTCCCAGCGGCGCGGCCCACCAGCCGAGCTCGTCGACGCGGAGGTTGCTGAGCTCAGCCGGCGGCACGGAGAAGATTCGGGCGGCGACCGCGATGCCCAGGGTGAACAACAGCAGCTGGACGGTCCCGAAGATCAGGCGGGAGGCGCCGGCGACCATGTGACCGGTGGCCAGCTCCGACATCGCGGTCACGAGCAGAGCGCCGGGCAGCAGGACGGCGAGCGGCGGCAGCAACGTCCGCAGCGGACCCTCCAGCCAGCCGAGGTCCGAGCCCGCGAACACCAGGCAGGCCACTGCGAACGCGGCCAGGGTGGGCAGCAGGGTGGCCACCAGCTGGACGCGGGTGGACAGCCGGACCAGCGCGACCACGATCACGCCGCCGGCTGCCGCGAAGGCGACGTTCGCGCGGCCCGGCTGCAGGATGAGCGCGATACCCATCGTGATCCCCAACCAGCCGAGGTCCGCCAGCCAGATCGGGTACCGCGGCGGGCGAGAGCTCAGCGCCAGCAGCTGGTCGAGAGCTTCGTCGACCGAGAGCGAGCCGTGGGTCAGCCGGTAGCGGATGGTGCGGACCTCCGCGGCCTGGTCGAGCCGCAGTGAGCCCTGCACCGCCTCGAAGGTCGAGGGCTCACCGCTGCCCAGGTTGACGTGCAGACCCGTCGGGCCAGCGGCGATCTGCACGTCGGGGAAGCCGAGCCCGGCGGCCACCTCACGCACGTCCCGCTCGACGTCGGACACGGGCTGACCCGTCGCCACCATCGCGGCCCCGAAGTGCACCAGCAGCCGGCGCACCTGGAGGTCGGAGTCGCCGGCGGGGGTGGAGGTCACCACGACAGCCTCTCAGCCCGCGACGGCGCCGACGGTGCCGACGCAGCCACGAAGGCTGTCAGTGGGCTCTGCCTATCATCTGGTGTGCCGAAGCCGACTGCGCCCGTGGCTCCGTCCGCGAGCCGAGCGCCGACTCCGGCCACTCTGCTGCCCGCGCCGAGCCAGCCGGTCGGCGCAGTGCTCCTCGACGTCGGGCTCAGCCACCTCGACCGGCCGTTCGACTATGCGGTGTCGGCCGCCCAGCACGAGGAAGCGGTTCCCGGGGCCAGGGTGCGGGTCCGCTTCGCCGGGCGACAGCGCGACGGTTTCCTGCTGGAGCGCCGCGACCGCAGCGAGCACGACGGCCAGCTGGCCCCGCTGGGCAAGGTCGTCTCCAGCGAGCCGGTGCTCACCGCCGAGGTGGCCCGGCTCGTCCGCCGGGTGGCCGACCACTACGCCGGCATCTTCTCCGACGTCGTGAGGCTGGCCGTCCCACCCCGGCACGCCGCCACCGAGAAGGCGGCGTCACTGCCCGGTCCGGCCGAGCTGCCGGCGGCACCGGCGCACGCGCTCGACGCCTATCCGACGGGTCCCACGTTCCTGGCGGCCCTCCGCCGGGGCGACAGCCCTCGAGCCGCCTGGCAGGTCACCCCCAGCACCGACGCCAGCGGCGACTGGGCCAGTGGGCTCGCCGCCGCGGCCCGGGCCACCGCCGAGTCCGGCCGGGGAACCGTGCTCGTGGTGCCGGACCAGCGCGACATCGAGCGGCTGCAGGTCGCTTTGGGAGAGGCGCTGGGCAAGGGGGGGTACGCCGTTCTCGTGGCCGAGTCCGGTCCCGCCGCCCGCTACCGCGCCTTCCTGCGAGCGCTGCGCGGCGAGGTGCGCGTGGTGGTCGGTAACCGGGCGGCCGCGTACGCGCCCGTCCGCGACCTCGGGCTGGTGGCGGTCTGGGACGACGGCGATGACCTGCTGTCCGAGCCCCGCGCGCCGTACCCGCACTCCCGGGAGGTGCTGGCGCTCCGAGCCACCGACGCCGGCGCGGCTGTGCTCTTCGCCGGCTACCAGCGGACCACCGAGGTGCAGGCTCTGGTCGAGCGCGGTTGGCTGCGCGACCTCGCGCAACCGCGAGCCGTCGCGCGACACACCGCACCCCGGGTCCGGGTCACCGCCGACAGCGACCGGGCGTTGGAACGCGACCCGGCCGCCCGGGCGGCCCGCGTACCGCACGAGGTGTTCGAGACGATGCGGGCGGCGCTGCCGCAGGGGCCCGTCCTGGTCCAGGTGCCGCGCGCCGGCTACCTGGTGGCGCTGGTCTGCCAGGACTGCCGCGAGCCGGTGCGCTGCCGGCACTGCGGCGGACCCACACGCATCGGCGGGTCCAGGGTTGACGGTCCGGGCGGACGGTGGGGTCAGCCCGGGGGGGCGGTGGCCAGCTGCAGCTGGTGCGGCCTCGATCAGGCGGGATGGGAGTGCCCAATCTGCGGCTCATCCCGCTTCCGCGCGCCGGTGGTCGGGGCCACCCGCACCGCCGAGGAGCTCGGCCGCGCCTTCGCCCAGACCCCCGTGCGCCAATCCGGCACGGGCCAGGTGCTCGACACGGTGCCCGCGGTCCCGGCCATCGTCGTGGCCACGCCTGGGGCGGAACCGCGGGCCGACGGCGGGTACGCCGCAGCCGTCCTGCTCGACACCCCGCTGCTGCTGCTTCGCGCCGACCTGCGCGCGTCGGAGGAGGCGCTGCGGCGCTGGCTGAACGTGGTGGCTCTGGTCCGCGGCGGCAGCGACGGCGGCTCGGTGATCGCGGTAGGGGAGAGCACCGGCCGCGCGCTGCAGGCGCTGGTCCGGGTTGACCCGGCTGGCTTCGCGGCCCGCGAGCTGCTCGACCGAACCGAGGCCCACTTCCCGCCCGCAGCCAAGCTCGTCACAGTAGAGGGGCGGCCGGAGGCCCTGGCGGAGCTGCTCGAGCTGCTCCGCCCGCCCCCGCACGCCGAGGTGCTCGGGCCGGTCCCGCTGCCGCCCGAGCGCGGGGCCGAGACGGCGCTCCAGCGGCTGACGCTTCGGGCCCCGCTCGGCGAGGGCGCAGCGCTCGTCCGCGCGGTGAAGGAAGTCGGGGCCATCCGCAGCGCCCGTAAGAGCGAGGGCGGCCTGCGCGTCCGCGTGGACCCGGTTGTCGTCGGGTAACAGCGACGCGATGGGGATCGCACTGAGATTGCGCTGCCGCGACAGGCAGCCACTCAGGGCGGCGGACGAAAAGTGTCAGCGAGCCTCGCTAGAGTTGCTCACATGTTCGATTCAGCGGTGGCGCCCTCTTTGGACGGGGGTCTGGCGGGGTGTTCGCGGACGCGGCTGGCCGAGTTGTTTGCTCAGAACCAGGCGGAGCTGGTGGAGCGGGAGTGCCGCGTCCTGGTGCTGGCGGCGGCGTGGGCGGACGCCCACGACCTGGATGTGGAGTCTGGTGACTTTCAGCCGTTGGTCGAGCGGGCGTCTCAGTGGGGTGGTGAGGGGACACCGTTGGTGTCGGAGTTCTGCGCCGCCGAGCTGGGTGCCCTGCAGGGGACGGGCGCGTTCGCGGCGCGGTTGTTGATCGCTGACGTGTTGGATTTGCGGCATCGGCTGCCCAGGCTGTGGGTGCAGGTGCTGGCCGGTCAGGTGCGGGCCTGGCAGGCGCGGAAGGTCGCGCAGCAGACCCGGAGGTTGTCATGGGACGCGGCCGCGGAGGTCGACGAGGCGGTGACCGGGCTGGTCGGGATGTTGCCGTGGCCCCGCTTCCAGCGCGTCCTCGCCGCAGCGATCCTGGACGCCGACCCTGAGCAGACGGCCGAGCGGGCGCAGCCGGACGACGGCGGACCGAGATGTGTGGGCGGTGCAGTCCGAGGACGGGTTGAAGCTGCTGCTGGCCCGGGTCGAGCACGGTGACGCCGCCTGGTTCCTCGCGACGGTGAACCGGATCGCCGACATCCTCGCCGTCGACGGTGACGACGACCCGGTGGGGGTGCGCCGGTCGAAGGCGGTCGGGATCCTCGCGCGGCCTGCTGACGCCCTCCAGCTCCTGCTCGCCCACCAGCACGACACGGCCGACCGAACGTGAGCCTGGCCAGCTGGATGAGCAGCCCGAGGACGACTCATCAGTCGTTGGATCTGCGGCCGGTGGCTGCGGGCGCGGACCTGAAGGCGGCCCGGCCGCGGGTGGTGTTGAACTTCCACCTGAACGCGGCGACGGTCCGGGACGGTCACGGGCTGGTCCGCCCCGAGGGCGGTGAGGCGCTCACCCTGGCCGAGTTCACCGGCTGGTTGACCCGGTCGGGCTGCTCACGTGACGGTCCGGCCGGTGGTGGATCCGGCGCACCTGGCGCCGGTCGACGGCTACGAAACCCCCACCCGACTCCGCGCCGCCCTGAGGCTGCGGCATCCGGCTGAGGTGTTCCCCTACGGCGTCGGCACCAGCGCCCACCTCGACGGGGCTGACCTGGACCTTGACCACACCATCCCCTACCTGCCACCGTCCCGCGGTGGACCACCGGGTCAGACCGGGCTGGCGAACCTGGGTCCGTTATCAAGATCTAGTCACCGGGCGGTGACGCACGGTGGCTGGCGGCGACGACAACCCGAACCCGGCCGGTACGTGTTCCGGTCCCCGACCGGCCACATCTACCTGGTCACCAACCAAGGCACCCTGCCGCTCGGCCGCAACCGGTTCGCCGACCAGATCTGGCGCGCCGCCACACCGAAGCCTGCCCTCGCCGCGTGAGGTGTGGCCCTATCACCCGGTGAGCTTCGACTACCGCCACGGCGTCGTCGAGCGGCTCGACCGGTCGGTGAGTAGCCCCACTACACTCAGCCGGTGCGCATCGTCTTCGCCGGCACGCCCGAGGTGGCGCTGGCTCCCCTGGAGGCGCTGCTGGCCTCCCGGCACGAGGTGGTCGCGGTGGTGACCAGGCCGGACGCCCCCGCCGGCCGCGGTAAGAAGCTGCAGCCCAGTCCGGTTGCCGCTCGCGCTGCCGAGCTGGGTCTGGAAGTCCTGACCCCCCGACGACCCCGGGACGAGGACTTCCTCGCCCGGCTGGCCGAGATCGCCCCCGACTGCTGCCCGGTCGTGGCCTACGGCGCGCTGCTGCCGCAGCGGGTGCTGGACATCCCGGCGCGCGGCTTCGTCAACCTGCACTTCTCGCTGCTGCCCGCCTGGCGCGGCGCCGCACCCGTCCAGCACGCAGTGATCGCGGGGGACGCCCAGACCGGGGCGACCACGTTCCAGATCGTGCTCGAACTCGACGCGGGACCCACCTACCTGACCACCGTCGAGCTGGTCCGACCCACCGACACCTCGGGGGACCTCCTGCAGCGCCTCTCGGTCTCGGGGGCCGACCTGCTGGTGCGGACCCTCGACGGCATCGAGGACGACACCCTGGTCGCCCGTCCGCAGCCGGACGAGGGCGTCAGCATCGCCCCCAAGCTAGAAGTCGATGACGCCCGCGTCGACTGGGCCGTTCCAGCCGAGGTGGTCGACCGGCTGATCCGCGGCTGTAGCCCTGCGCCGGGCGCCTGGACGACGTTTCGCGGCGACCGCCTGAAGCTCGGCCCCGTCCTGCCCGGTGACGCCGCGCTGGCGCCCGGCACGCTGGCCGTCACCAAGAACGCCGTCCAGGTGGGGACGGGCAGCGCTGCGGTGCTGCTCGGCATCGTGCAGCCCGCAGGCAAGCGGGCCATGCCGGCCGCGGACTGGGCCCGGGGCAGCTCGCTTGGACCTCACGACGTCCTTGGCCGCTGATGGCGCCGCCGAAACGACGCCGGCCCGACCGGGCCCGTCGGCTCGCCTTCGATGTGCTGCGGGCGGTCCACACCGACGGCGCGTACGCCAACCTGGCGCTGGCTGCGCTGCTCGCCTCGCGGGGGCTGGCCGGCCGGGACGCCGCCTTCGCCACTGAGCTCGTCTCCGGCACGTGCCGGCGCCAGGGGACCTACGACGAGATCATCGCCGCTGCCGCGGGGCGGGCGCTGACCTCGTTCCAGCCGGCGGTGCTGGACCTGCTGCGGCTCGGCACCCATCAGGTGCTGTCGATGCGGGTGCCGGTGCCGGCCGCCGTCGCGGCGATGGTCGACCTCGCCGCCGCCACGGTGGGCGAGCGGGTGACCGGCGTGACCAACGCCGTACTCCGTCGGGTGGCGGCGCACGACCTCGACGGTTGGCTCGACCGGCTCGGCGCCGGCCGTGAGGCCTTCGACCTCCTCGCCTTCCAGACGTCGCACCCCCGCTGGGTGGTGGACGCGTTCGCCGACGTCCTGCCCGCCGACGAGCTGCCCGCCGCACTCGAGGCGGACAACGACAACCCGCAGGTGACCCTCGTCGTCCGGCCCGGCCTGGCCGAGGTGGCCGAGCTGGTCGCCGAGGGGGCCCGAGCCGGCACGCTCTCCCCGTTCGCCGCCCGCTGGACCGGACTCCCGGCCGGGCTACCCGCGGTGCGGGACGGACGGGTCGGCGTCCAGGACGAGGGCTCCCAGCTGGTCGCGTGGGGACTGGCGCGGCCGGCTGCGCCCACCGGGCCCTGGCTCGACCTCTGTGCCGGGCCTGGCGGCAAGACCGCTCTGCTGGCCGGCCTCGCGGCCGCGGCGGGCGAGCGGCTCGTCTCGGTGGAAGCGTCGGCTCACCGGGCCGAGCTGGTGGCCGGCGGCGTCCGGGCGTACCCGGCGGACCAGCAGCCGCTCGTGCTGCTGGCCGACGGCACCCGGCCCGCCTGGCGTCCGGGCTCGTTCGCGCGGGTGCTGGCCGACGTCCCCTGCACCGGTCTGGGTGCCCTGCGGCGTCGGCCCGAGTCACGGTGGCGGCGAAGTGCGGCTGACGTGGAGCAGCTGCACGGGCTGCAGACCGAACTGCTCAGCAGCGCCCTCGACGCCGCGTCGCCGGGGGGACTGGTCGGCTACGTCACCTGCTCGCCGCACCGCCGGGAGACCGTCGACGTGGTCGAGGAGGTCCTGGCCGGTCGGGACGACGTCACGGTCGTGCCGGCGGCCGAGGTGCTGCCCAACGTGCGCGACGCGGCGTCGGGACCCTACCTGCAGCTGTGGCCGCACCGGCACGGCACGGACGCGATGTTCGCGGCCTACCTCCGCCGCTCCTGAACCGGCTGGGTAGGTTTCGGTTCGTGACCGCCCGCATCATGCCCAGCCTGCTCTCCGCCGACTTCGCCAACCTGCAGGCGGCGATCGAGACCATCCCGGGCGCCGACGCGCTGCACATCGACGTGATGGACTACCACTTCGTGCCCAACCTGACGCTGGGCCTCCCCGTGGTCGAGGCCATCCGCGCCGTGACGCCGGCCATGCTCGACGTCCACCTGATGATCGCGGACCCGGACCGCTGGGCACCCGCGTACGCGGAGGCGGGGGCGGAGTCGGTCACCTTCCACATCGAGGCCGCGGCCGCCCCCGTCCGGCTGGCCCGCGAGCTAAGAAACCAAGGGGCGCGGGCCGCCATGGCCCTCAAGCCGGCCACGCCGATCGAGCCCTACGCCGATCTGCTGCCCGAGCTCGACATGGTGTTGATCATGACTGTGGAGCCGGGCTTCGGCGGCCAGAAGTTCCTTGACATGTGCCTGCCCAAGATCGAACGCACGCGCGCCCTGCTCGACCGGGTGGGCGGGGACGTGTGGCTGCAGATCGACGGTGGCGTCTCGGTCGAGACGATCGAGCGCTGCGCGGCCGCCGGGGTGGACTCCTTCGTCGCCGGCTCCTCGGTGTTCGGTGCCGAGGACCCGGACGCGATGGTGACCGAGCTGCGTCGGCTGGCGGAGGAGGGTGGTGTCGAACGGCGGCCGTAGCGAGCAGGTGACCGGGTGCGTGCCGGGCGAGGCGGCGGAGGAGTCGGATAGCGGTGTTCTATCCGCGACGACGGCAACGAAGTCCAGTGCGTGCTCGGGTGCCGCGCAGTAGGTCGGCGTTCGTCACCGCCCTCCTACCGGCGGCGGGGTGAGGACCCCGACCTGGACGGCCTCGCTGCACCCTTCTCGTTGTTGCTGGAGGCTTGCTCGGTCGTGGGCACCTCTTTCGACCGCCGCTGTCGCTGCCGGTCCGGAGTCTCCTTGCTGGGCGAGGAGCTGATCAACGCGTTGACCCAGTTGGCGGGCACCGAGTTGTCCACCAGCACCGATTTCAGGAACAGGGTGGCTGGGATGGCCAGCAGGGCGCCGAGAGCGCCGAGCAGGGACGCCCAGAAGACGAGTGAGACGAAGGCGACGGTGCTGCTGATGCCCACCGCGTCGCCGGTGAAGCGGGGCTGGATGATCGTCTGGACGATGATGTTGATCGCGGTGAACACCACGAGCACGGCGAGCATGCTCCCGACACCGCCGTCCAGCAGCGCGATCAGGGCGGGCGGGATCACGCCGATGATGAAGCCGACGTTGGGGATGTAGTTGGTGACGAAGGCCAGGACACCCCACGTGATGTAGAGCGGGACGCCGATGATGACCAGGCTGACCACGTCCAGCACGGCCACAGCGAACCCGAAGACCGTGGTCACGATCCAGTAGCTGCGCACCCGGGAGGCGAAGTTCTGCAGCCCGTCGGCGATCCGCGGCCGGGTCTGCCGGATGACGGCCAGCCGCTCGCCCATGCTGGCCGCGTCGAAAGCCAGGAAGATCACGACGGTCACGATCAGCAGCAGCAGCGAGGCGCCGCCGCTGATCCCGCTGAGCAGGCTTTGGGCCGGGGCCGACAGGCTGCTGAGCGAGAAGGAGGAGGCGAGCTTGCTGATCTGGTCCTGGCCGTAGCCGAGCTTGGTCGACAGCGCGAGCAGGGAGTTGAAGATCTTGGTGAAGGCGGTCTGGTACTGCGGCAGCGTCGCGACCAGCCGGTAGATCGCGAACACCACCGAGCCCAAGATCACGGCGAGCAGCGCGTAGATCGCCAGCAGGGTGACCGTGCTGGCCAGCCAGGACGGCCAGCGTCGCTTGACCAGGAACGAGCGCAGCGGCGAGACCGTGATCACCAGAGTGATCACCAGGAAGATCGGGGTGATCAGGCTCGCCGTCTCCCTGAGACCGGCGCCGATGATGACCAATCCCGCCAGGATCAGGACGGCGAAGAAGGGCGGGCTGCCGGCGAGACCGGGACCCGGCGCGGGATCCGGCGCCGGGGGCGTGGTCGGTGCGGGAGCAGGGGACTTCGGCACGGGTCTCCTCGGCTTGGGGTGGTGCTGGAGATCGCGGTCAGGGGCGACCAAGCCCCAAGCCTGCCCTAAGGCAGCCGGATCAACGCTCAGTTACCCTGCCGACGCCGCAGATAACGCTCGAACTCGGCCGCGATGACCTCGCCGCTCGCCTCGGGCAGGTCGGTGGCGTCCTGCTGCTGCTCGAGCGAGGTGACGTACTCGGCCACCTCGGAGTCCTCAGCGGCGAGCTCGTCGACGCCGCGCTCCCAGGCCCGGGCCAGCTCGGGCAGCTCGCCCAGCTCGAGCGGGACGTCGAGCACCTGCTCCAGCTGGGAGAGCAGGGCCAACGTCGCCTTGGGGCAGGGCGGATGGGAGACGTAGTGGGGGATCGCCGCCCACAGTGACAGCACCTGGACCCCTGTCCGCTCCAGGGCGTCGCCGAGCACGCCGAGGATCCCGGTCGGGCCCTCGTACCCGGAGGGGACCAGTCCCATCGACGTCATCAGCTCACGGTCGCCCGTCGACGTCGAGACCGGAATGGGCCGGGTGTGCGGGGTGTCGGCCAGCAGGGCGCCCAGCAGGTGCACCCGCTTGACGTCGGCCGAGCGCAGCGCCGAGGTGATCAGGGCACAGAACTGGCGCCAGCGCAGGTTGGGCTCGAGACCCAGGACGAGGACGAGCGGCCGGCCGTCGGCCAGCTGGGCGACCTTCAGCTCGGTGGTCGGCCAGACCAGCTCACGGTCGTCGTCCTCGTCGAGCTTCACCTCCGGCCGGTTGACCTGGAAGTCGTAGAAGTCGTCCGGGTCGATGGAGAAGACCGACTCGGCCTCGTAGGCCTCGGCCAGGTGCTCCAGCGCTCCGCTCGCGGCACTGCCGGCGTCGTTCCAGCCGCCGAAAGCGACGACCACGACCGGGTCGGTCAGGTCGCGGAGGTCACGGCTGGGCAGGTCAGGCATGACGGTCACTGTAGTCGCCGGGCTCGCGCCGCATGCTGGCCACACCCGCCGCGGCCGGGCTCGCAGACCTATCCTTCCCCCATGCCCACCGACCTTCGCACCGCTCTGTCTTCCCGCGTGGTGATCGCGGACGGGGCCATGGGGACGATGCTGCAGGGCTACGACCTGACGATGGCCGACTTCGACCAGCTCGAGGGCTGCAACGAGGTGCTGAACCGCACGCGTCCCGACGTGGTGCGGGCCATCCATGACGCCTACTTCGAGGTCGGCGTCGACGCGGTGGAGACGAACACGTTTGGCACCAACCTCTCGGCGCTGGGTGAGTACGGCATCGCCGACCAGATCTACGCGCTGTCCGAGTCCGCAGCGCGGATCGCACGGGAGTCCGCCGACGCCTTCAGCACCCCGGAGCGGGCGCGCTGGGTGCTGGGCAGCATCGGCCCCGGGACGAAGCTGCCCACGCTGGGCCACGTGGCGTACGCACCGCTGCGGGACGCCTACCAGCAACAGGTGGAGGGGATGCTGGCCGGCGGGATCGACGCCGTGCTGATCGAGACCTCCCAGGACCTGCTGCAGACCAAGGCCGCCGCCCTGGGTGCTCGTCGGGCCCTGGCGCACGCAGGTCGCGACCTGCCGGTGATCGTCCACGTCGCCGTCGAGACCACCGGGACCATGCTGCTCGGGACCGAGATCGGCGCGGCGCTGACCGCTCTCGAGCCGCTCGGCATCGACATCCTGGGCCTCAACTGCAGCACCGGGCCCGCCGAGATGAGCGAGCACCTGCGCCACCTCGCCCGCTACGCCTCGATCGGCCTCGGCTGCATGCCCAACGCCGGGCTGCCGGTGCTCACCGCGCACGGCGCGCACTACCCGCTCGGCCCGGTCGAGCTGGCTGATGCCCTCGAGCAGTTCGTGGGCGAGTTCGGCCTCGGGCTGGTCGGCGGCTGCTGCGGCACGACCCCGGAGCACCTGCGCCAGGTGGTCGACCGGCTGCACGACCGTGCGGTGGTCGAGCGGAAGCCGGTGCATGTCGCCGCCGCCGCGTCGCTCTACGCCGAGGTGCCGTTCCGGCAGGACACCAGCTACCTGTCCATCGGTGAGCGGACCAACGCCAACGGCTCCAAGGCCTTCCGCGAGGCGCTGCTGGCCGAGAACTGGGACGACTGCGTCGACATCGCCCGGGCGCAGATCCGCGACGGCGCCCACCTGCTGGACCTCAACGTCGACTACGTCGGCCGCGACGGGGCTGCGGACATGTCCGAGCTGGCCTTCCGGCTGGCCACGGCGTCCACCCTGCCGGTCGTGCTCGACTCGACCGAACCGGCCGTCCTCCAGGCGGGGCTGGAGCGCCTGGGCGGTCGGGCGGTGGTCAACTCGGTCAACTACGAGGACGGCGACGCTCCCGACTCCCGGTTCGCGCGGATCACCGCGCTGGTGGCCGAGCACGGCGCTGCGGTGATCGCGCTGACCATCGACGAGCAGGGGCAGGCCCGCACCCGGGAGTGGAAGGTGGCGGTCGCGAGCCGGATCGTGACCGACCTGACCGAGAACTGGGGGATCCGGCGCAGCGACATCATCCTCGACTGCCTGACCTTCCCCATCGCGACCGGTCAGGAAGAGACGCGACGGGACGGCATCGAGACGATCGAGGCCATCCGTGAGGTGAAGCGGCTCTACCCCGACGTCCAGACCACCCTCGGGCTCTCGAACATCTCCTTCGGTCTCAACCCGGCGGCGCGGGTGGTGCTCAACTCGGTCTTCCTGCACGAGTGCGTCGAAGCGGGGTTGGACTCCGCCATCGTCCATGCGGCCAAGATCATGCCGATGGCGCGGATCGACGCCGAGCAGCGCCAGGTGGCCCTGGACATGGTCTACGACCGGCGTCGCGCCGAGACCGACGACGAGCCGGGCTACGACCCGCTGCAGAAGTTCCTCGAGCTGTTCGACGGGGTGACCACCGCCGACACCAAGGCCGAGCGGGCCGCCGAGCTCGCCGCCCTGCCCACGTCTGAGCGGCTGCAGCGTCGGATCGTCGACGGCGAGGGCAAGGGGCTGGCCGACGACCTCGACCTCGCCATGGCCGAGGGCAAGCCGGCTCTGGAGATCATCAACACCGACCTGTTGCAGGGCATGAAGGTGGTGGGCGAGCTCTTCGGCTCCGGCCAGATGCAGCTGCCGTTCGTGCTCCAGTCGGCCGAGGTCATGAAGACGGCGGTGGCCTACCTGGAGCCGCACATGGAGAAGGCCGACAGCCGTGGCAAGGGCACGATCGTGCTGGCCACGGTCAAGGGCGACGTCCACGACATCGGCAAGAACCTGGTCGACATCATCTTGACCAACAACGGCTACACCGTGGTCAACCTGGGCATCAAGCAACCCGTCAACACCATCATCGAGGCCGCCGAGCGCCATGAGGCCGACGCCATCGGGATGTCCGGGCTGCTGGTGAAGTCGACCGTGGTGATGAAGGAGAACCTCCAGGAGCTCAACGCCCGCGGGGTGGCGGCGCGGTACCCGGTCTTCCTCGGTGGTGCCGCCCTGACCCGGGCCTACGTGGAGCAGGACCTGCGCGAGGTGTACGCCGGCGAGGTCCGCTACGCCCGCGACGCCTTCGAGGGCCTACGGCTGATGGATGCCCTGATGGCGGTCAAGCGTGGCGAGGAGGGTGCGGCGCTGCCCGCCCCCCGCGAGCGCCGCGTGAAGCGGCGTCCTGAGCAGGTAGCGGCGGCAGGAGCAGGGGAGGGCGGGACGGAGGAGGGAGCTGTGGCCACCGTCGTCCGCTCCGACGTGGCTCGCGAGGTCGACGTCCCCACGCCCCCGTTCTGGGGCTCACGGATCGTCAAAGGCATCAAGCTCGCCGAGGTCGCCTCCTACCTGGACGAGCGCGCTACGTTCATGGGCCAGTGGGGCCTGAAAGGCAGCTCGTCCCGGCAGGGTGAGGGCACCTCCTACGAGGAGCTGGTCGAGACCGAGGGTCGCCCGCGGCTGCGGGCGTGGCTGGACCGGGTCCAGACCGACGGGATCGCCGAGTTCGCCGTGGTCTACGGCTACTGGCCATGCTTCAGCGAGGGCGACGACCTGCTGGTGCTGCGTCCCGGCGGCGACGTGTCCGACGAGGCCTCCGTGCTGCACCGCTTCACCTTCCCGCGCCAGACCCGGGGGCGTCACCTCTGCCTGGCCGACTTCTTTCGCGACCGCGCGTTGGCGCAGGAGAAGGGCCCGGACGTGATCGCGTTCCACCTGGTGACCATGGGATCGGCGGTGGCCCGGACCACCGCCGAGCTCTTCGAGCGCAACGCCTACCGCGACTACCTCGAGCTGCACGGCCTCAGCGTGCAGCTGACCGAGGCCCTCGCCGAGATGTGGCACGCGCGCGTGCGCAACGACCTGGGCTTCGCCCGGGAGGACGGCGACATGGACGAGATGATCCGCGACCAGGCCTACCGCGGCTCGCGCTACTCCTTCGGCTACCCGGCCTGCCCGGACCTGGAGGACCGGGTCAAGCTGGTCGACCTGCTGCGCCCGGAGCGGATCGGGGTGGAGCTGAGCGAGGAGCTGCAGCTCCACCCGGAGCAGTCCACCGACGCGCTCATCGTCCATCATCCCGAGGCGAAGTACTTCAACGCGCGGTGACGGTCTCGTGGATCTGGTCGTTCCCCAGGACCCACGATGCCCACCGCCGGCCCGGCCTCGGGTGGGATTCGTGCCTTTCCCAGGCGGCTGGGAGGATGTCCGGGCCATGAGTACCACCACACCGACCCTGTCCGCCGCCCTCTGGGACTTCGACGGCACGCTCGCCGACACCGAACCCCTCTGGATCGAGGCCGAGTACGAGCTCATCGGCCGCCTTGGTGGCACCTGGAGCGAGGAGCAGGCCAACGAGCTCGTCGGCAACTCGCTGCTGGACTCCGGCGCCTACATCGTCAACGCCATCGGGCGTCCTGACGTCGAGCCTGCCTGGGTGGTCGAGCAGCTGATCGGGCGGGTCGTCATGTTCCTGGCCGAGCGGCCGATGCCGTGGCGTCCGGGAGCCCGGGAGCTGCTGACCTCCTTCGCGGACGCACAGGTGCCGTGCGCCCTGGTCTCGGCCTCCTACCGGGTGCTGGTGGACGCGGCCCTCTCCCAGCTGCCCCCCGGCACCTTCGCCGTGTCGGTGGCAGGGGACGAGGTCACCCAGGGCAAGCCGCACCCCGAGCCGTACGAGAAGGCCTGCACGATGCTGGGCGTCGAGCCTCGCGACTGCGTGGTTTTCGAGGACTCAGCGACCGGCGCGGCCTCGGGCAACGCGTCCGGCGCCCTGGTCATCGCCGTGCCGAACCGCGTCCGCATCCCCGAGGCGCCCCACCGCCTCACGGTGTCCTCGCTCGCCGAGCTCGACGCGGCCGGGGTGGAGCGGCTGCTGGAGGACGCCCGTGTCCGTGGCTGACCTGGCCCGACCGCTGGTCGCGGTGCTGGTGTCGGCGCTCCTGCTCGCCGGCTGCAGCTTCGGCGGCGACGCGCCGACCCCGGCGCCCTCGGGCACGGTTCGCCCGTTCACGGTCATGAGCACCGACCAGGTCCGGGTGACCGACCCCGCAGCGGTCACCGACAACGCCTCGGCGATGCTCTCGACCAACGCCTTCCAACGGCTGATGTCGGCCGAGCCCGGCCAGTCGGCGCCCAAGCCGGACGCCGCCCGCGACTGCGGCTTCATCGCGTCACCGACCATCTACACCTGCACCCTCAACGAGGACGAGTTCTTCCACAACGGCCACCCGCTGACCTCCAGCGACGTGAAGTTCAGCATCGACCGCGCGGCCCGGCTCAACGTGCCCGGCTCCTCGGCCGGGCTGCTGTCCTCGCTACGCAGGATCGAGACGCCCGACCCGCTGACCGTTCGCTTCGTGCTGAGCCGGGTGGACACGCAGTTCGTCTGGGCGCTCGCGGCGCCGGCCGCCTCGATCGTGGACGAGGAGAGCTACAGCACCGACCGCATCCAGCGTCCCGACGAGGCCATCGTGGGCTCGGGTCCCTTCCGGGTCACCAGCTATGAGAAGAACGCCATCGCCTTCCAGCGCTACCAGGAGTACGTGGGCCGCAGCCGTCCCAGCCTGGACAGCGTCGTCTACCGCAGTGTCGCGGACTCGGCCAGCGTCGAGGACGCCATGAACAAGGGCACCACCGACGTCGTATGGCGTGGGCTGGACGACGCCGCGGTCACCCGGCTGAGCAGCCAGGCCGCGACCAACGCCGATGACAACACCGTCAACGGCTTCCACCAGTCCGTGCTGACCGGCGTCCGGGTGCTGCAGCTGGAGTGGTCCCCGTCCTCGCCCAGTCGAGACAACAAGGGGCTGCGTCAGGCCATTGCCCTGTCCCTCCAGGGCGACCGCACCTCCGACTCGGTCGTGCCGGGTGGGGTGCCCGGTCACGTCGCCACCTTTGCGCTGGGCGGCAAGACCAACCCCAAGGTGACCTGGACCAAGCGGATCACCCTCACGCTGGGCTACGACTCGACCCAGCCGAACGGGCTGGACACCGCCACCCAGATCCGGACCCGGCTGGAGGACACGGGCGGGCTGAGCGTCCAGCTGCGGCCGGATGAGAGGGGCGACCTGACGCTGGTGGACCGCAAGGCCTGGACCGCGACCGCTCTTGCCTGGCTGCAGCCCTACCTGGAGGCCCCGCTGCCGGGCAGTGCTGCCGTGGTGGCGACCACGGAGAGCGACTACCAGTCGCTGCTGCCCCGCAGCGCCGCCGACGACGCCACCGTCGACCGGCTGCTGGCCACCCTGCAGAAGCAGGCGGCGTCGGACCTGGTGGTGCTGCCGCTCAGCCAGTCCGACGAGTACGTCTACACCCGGATCGGCGTCCGGCTGTCGGCGACGTCCTTCGGACCGGGCTGGCAGCTCGGTCTCTTCGGGATCGGTCGTGCCTGAGATGGCGGACGCCAGCAGCGAGGTGCTGTCAGGGGTACGGATCGGCCCCCTCAGGGCCGGTGAGCGGGTCACCCTGACCGACAACAAGAACCGCCGCCACTCGGTGCTCCTGGCCGACGGCGGGAAGTTCCACACCACCAAGGGCGCAGTCGACCACGACGCGCTGATCGGGCAGCCCGAGGGCACGGTCGTGACCTCGGTCGGGGGCACGGCCTACCTGGCGCTGCGGCCGTTGCTCAACGAGTACACGGTGACCATGCCGCGAGGGGCGCAGGTGATCTACCCGAAGGACGCCGCCCAGATCGCCATGACGGCCGACATCTTCCCGGGCGCCCGGGTCGTCGAGGCCGGAGCGGGCTCCGGCGCGCTCACCTGCACCCTGCTGCGCGCCGTCGGCCCTACCGGTCGGGTTCGCTCCTACGAGCGGCGCGCGGACTTCGCGGCCCAGGCCCGCGCCAACGTGGACAACTTCTTCGGGGGTCCCCACCCGTCCTGGGACCTCCAGGTCGGTGACCTGGTGGAGAACCTCGGTGAGGAGCCCGTGGACCGGGTCATCCTGGACATGCTGGCACCCTGGGAGTGCGTCGAGGCGCTGTCCGCGGTGCTGGTGCCCGGCGGCGTCCTCTGCGCCTACGTCGCCACGACCACGCAGCTGGCCCGCACCGTGGAGACCCTCCGGGTGCAGGGCGGCTTCACCGAGCCGGAGGCCGGGGAGACGCTGATTCGGGCCTGGCACGCCGAGGGACTGGCCGTTCGGCCGCGGCACGACATGGTCGGCCACACCGGCTTCCTGGTCACCGCGCGACGGCTGGCTCCCGGGGTCACCGCCCCGCCGCGCAAGCGCCGTCCCGCTCCCGGCGCGTATGGCGAGGATTACACCGGGCCCCGTTGAACTGCGGGTTATGGTCGTGAGCACAGGAGGTGCGACATGCCCGGACCCACCCACGACCGCTCGCCCGACGAGCGGGCCGCACTGATGGCCCAGGTCAACGCGCTCAGCGACGAGCTCGACCGCTTGCGGGAGCGCGTGTCCTCGCACCCGCACGACATCGCCGTGCTGGAGCGTCGCCTGGCCGACGCCCGGTCCGACGCCCGCACCACCGCGACCAACAACGAGCGGCTGGCCAACACCTTGCGCGAGGCGCGGGACCAGATCGTCTCCCTCAAGACCGAGGTGGACCGGCTCGCGCAGCCGCCCGCCAGCTTCGGGGTGTTCCTGGCCGACACCGGTGAGCACACCGCCGACATCTACACCTCCGGCCGCAAGATGCGGGTCAGCGTCAGCCCTGAGGTCGACCTGGACGACGTGCAGCCCGGCCGCGAGGTCATGATCAACGAGGCGATGAACGTCGTTGCCGCACTCGAGTTCGACGAGGTCGGCGAGGTCGTGCTCCTCAAGGAGGTCCTCGACGACGGCCTGCGGGCACTGGTCGTGGGCCACGGGGACGAGGAGAGCGTCGTCCGGTTGGCCTCCCGGCTGACCACAGGGGAGGAGAAGCTGCGGTCGGGCGACTCGCTGCTGATCGACCGCCGCGTGCACTTTGCCTACGAGCGAGTCCCGAAGATGGACGTCGAGGAGCTGGTGCTCGAGGAGGTGCCCGACATCGACTACTCGGTGATCGGTGGCCTCGGCTCGCAGATCGAGGCGATCCGCGACGCCGTCGAGCTGCCGTACCTGCACAAGGACCTCTTCGCCGAGCACGAGCTGAAGGCGCCCAAGGGGATCCTGCTCTACGGCCCTCCCGGCTGCGGCAAGACGCTGATCGCGAAGGCGGTGGCGAACTCGCTGGCGAAGAAGGTGACCGAGCGGACGGGCCAGGAGGGACGCAGCTTCTTCCTCAACATCAAGGGTCCCGAGCTGCTGAACAAGTACGTCGGCGAGACCGAGCGGCACATCCGCCTGGTCTTCCAGCGGGCCCGCGACAAGGCGTCCGACGGCATGCCCGTCATCGTCTTCTTCGACGAGATGGACTCGCTTTTCCGCACCCGCGGCACCGGTGTCTCCTCTGACGTGGAGAACACGATCGTGCCCCAGCTGCTGAGCGAGATCGACGGCGTCGAGGGTCTGGACAACGTGATCATCATCGGCGCATCCAACCGTGAGGACATGATCGATCCGGCGATCCTTCGGCCGGGGCGGCTGGACGTCAAGATCAAGATCGAGCGGCCCGACGTCGAGGCGGCGCGGGAGATCTTCAGCAAGTACCTGACCGCGACGCTGCCGCTGCACGCCGAGGACCTGGCCGAGTTCGAGGGCGACCGCGCCGCCACGGTGGCCGGCATGATCGACCGGACCGTCGCGCGGATGTACGAGGAGTCGGAGGAGAACCAGTTCCTCGAGGTCACCTACGCCGGTGGCGACAAGGAGGTCCTGTACTTCAAGGACTTCAACTCCGGCGCCATGATCCAGAACATCGTCGACCGCGCCAAGAAGATGGCGATCAAGGACCTGCTCGACACCGGTGTCAAGGGCCTGCGGATCGGCCACCTGCTGCAGGCCTGCCTCGACGAGTTCGCCGAGAACGAGGACCTGCCCAACACGACCAACCCCGACGACTGGGCGAAGATCTCGGGCAAGAAGGGCGAGCGGATCGTCTTCATCCGGACGTTGATCTCCTCCAACAAGGGCACCCAGCCAGGGCGTTCGATCGACACCGTCACCAATACGGGCCAGTACCTCTAGCTGGGCGGCCAGCAGATGGCCCTTGGACTGGTCCTGGAGCTGCTGCGGGTGGTCGCCGAGCCTCGAATCCCAGGGGTAGCCGGAGCCGACGACCGGAGCTGACCGTGCTCAGGCCGTCCGCGTGCGCCTCAGGCGCCCTCGGTGCACCAGGAGCAGGACACCGCGCCACCCGAGCAGCATGAGCCCGAGGACGACAACCGTCACCACGACGAACGAGGGAGCGACGCCGGCCCCGGTCACCGCGCGCAGGACCATGCCCAGCACGACGGCACCGAGCCAGGTGGCCGCTCCGGCCCGGAGGGCGAACGCGTCGCTCCGCACCCGGACGAGGCTCCCGACCGCACCGCCGACCAAGAACGGCCAGGCGGTGTCCAGCACGCCCACCAGAGCCGTGGTCTCGCCGTGGCTCGAGCGGCCCACGATGGCGAAGACGAGGATGCAGATGACGTCGGCAGCAAGCGCCCGCCCGGTTCTCACGTCCGCAACACTACGCTGGGCCCATGGCTGAGCGGGTTCGTCGCGGTGGGGGCAGTTCGGGCTCCGGCTCGGCCGCCGAGGACGCCCTGGCCCGCGAGCAGCGCCACGTCCGGGTGATGGGGGTGGAAACCGAGTACGGCATCAGCGCGCTACCGCCCCGGTCCGTGATGACCGCCGTGGAAGAGGACCTGCACCCCATGCAGCTGTCCAACCACGTGGTCAAGGCGTACGGCAGCGGCGGGCAGGGCAACGGCGCCGGCAGCAGTGCGAGCGCGCAGCCCGCCGGCTGGGACTACGAGACCGAGACCCCGCTGCGCGACATCCGCGGCTACGAGGTGGCCCGCAGCAGCGCCCACCCAGACCAGCTGACCGACTCCGATCTCGGCATGGCCAACCTGATCCTGACCAACGGGGCTCGGCTCTACGTGGACCATGCCCACCCGGAGTACTCCGGGCCCGAGGTGACCAGCGCGTTGGACGTGGTCCGCTTCGACAAGGCCGGCGATGAGGTGATGTCCATCGCCGCCCGGCGGGCGAGCGTCTCGTTGGGCCGTTCGGTGCGGCTCTACAAGAACAACACCGACGGCAAGGGTGCGTCCTACGGCACGCACGAGAACTACCTGCTCTCCCGCGCCACACCCTTCGACCGGGTCGTCACCCAGTTCACCGCCTTCCTGGTCTCGCGCCAGGTCATCACCGGAGCGGGCCGGGTCGGGATCGGCCAGGCCAGCCAGCAGGCCGGCTACCAGATCAGCCAGCGGGCCGACTTCTTCGAGGCGGAGGTGGGGCTGGAGACCACGCTCAACCGGCCGATCATCAACACCCGCGACGAGCCGCACGCCGACGCCGCACGGCACCGGCGGCTGCACGTCATCACCGGCGACGCCAACCTGGCCGAGACCTCCACCTACCTCAAGGTCGGCACGGCTTCGTGGGTGCTGCGGGTGATCGAGGCGGGTGAGCTCGGGGCCGACCTCCGCCTCGAGGCTCCTGTGGGGGCGATGCGGAACGTCAGCCACGACCTGGGCTGCCGGGCTCTGCTCACGCTGGCCGACGGGCGGCAGATGTCGGCGGTCGACCTGCAGGAGGTGTACCTGGGCGCCTGCCTGCGGCACCTGGACCGCATCGGTGGCGAGCTCGAGGAGCCGGCCGCGGCCGAGGCGAAGGACGTGCTCGGCCGCTGGCAGGACTGCCTCGACGCGCTACGGACGGACCCGTTCTCCCTGGCCGACCAGCTCGACTGGGTCGCCAAGCTGAAGCTGATGGAGTCCTACCGGTCCCGCGACGGGCTCAGCTGGGACGCTCCGAAGCTCGCGCTGATCGACCTCCAGTACGCCGATGTCGACCCCGCCCGCAGCCTGTACGCGGCTCTGGTGGCCAAGGGACTGCTGCGTCGGCTCATTGGTCCCGAGGAGATCGAGCGCGCCCGGCTCTCACCCCCGGAAGACACCCGGGCCTACTTCCGGGGCCGGGTGATGGAGAAGTACGCCGCCGACGTCGCCGCCGCCTCCTGGGACTCGGTGATCTTCGACGTCCCCGGCCGCGCCGCCCTTCAGCGGGTACCGCTGCTCGACCCGCTGCGCGGGACCCGCGAGCAGGTCGGCGCGATGATCGACGGCTGTGCTGACGTCACCGCGCTCTTCGCCGCTCTCGGGAGATGACGGCTCCGCGAGCGCGACAGGACCGTCAGGGGAGGAAGTTAGGGTGGACCCACACTCGCGGTCGTGGATGCGAGCGGCGAGCTAGAGGAGCAGACGATGGCGGAGTCAGAGCAGAGCCAGCGCAAGTCGCGGCGGGCAGAGGAGACCGAGCCCGAAGAGCTCGCGCCGGCCGACACCGCGCACAAGGCCGAGCTCGACTCCGAGGTCGACTCGCTGCTGGACGCCATTGACGACGTCCTCGAGGTGAACGCCGAGGAATTCGTGCGCTCTTTCGTGCAGAAGGGCGGCCAGTGAGCCCGGCTGCCCGGCTGCCCGGCCTGCCTGCGGAGTACCTGCGGGCCGGCACGTCCTCGTTCACCGACTTCGCCGCCGAGGTGGCGCCCAACGTGCTGCCCGGCGCGCGCACCGCGTCTGCCGGGGTCGCTGACCTGGCTCCGCACGGCACCACGATCGTCGCCGCGACCTTCCCCGGTGGGGTGGTGGTGGCGGGCGACCGCCGCGCCACCATGGGCAACATCATCGCCCAGCGCGACATCCAGAAGGTCTTTCCCGCCGACGAGTTCTCCGTCGTCGGGATCGCCGGCGCGGCCGGCATCGCGGTCGAGCTCGTCGGTCTGTTCCAGGTCGAGCTCGAGCACTACGAGAAGATCGAGGGCGCACCGCTCTCCCTGGTCGGCAAGGCCAACCGGCTGGCGACGATGATCCGGCAGAACCTCGGCCTGGCCATGCAGGGCCTCGTGGTCGTGCCGCTCTTCGCGGGCTATGACTCCACGATCGGGGAGGGCCGTATCTTCTCCTACGACGCGACCGGCGGCCGCTACGAGGAGCACGCGTTCTTCTCCGTCGGCTCCGGCTCGGTCTTCGCTCGGGGAGCCCTGAAGAAGCTGTACCAGCCGGACTTCGACGCGCCGTCCGCGACGTTGGCCGTCCTGCAGGCCCTCTACGACGCGGCGGACGATGACTCCGCCACCGGGGGGCCCGACCTCGCCCGCCGGATCTTTCCCGTGGTGCTCGTCGCGACCGCCGACGGGGTCCAGCGTGTTCCCGACGCACAGATCGAGGAGATGGTCGAGCGGGTGGTGGCCAGCCGACGGCTGCGGCCCGATGGACCGGCCGCGTCCCTGACATGAGCCGGTCGCCCACTCCTCCCGACCACTCGCCGTCCCCAGCCCCGAACGGATCGCGCCCATGAGCACGCCCTTCTACGTCGCCCCCGAGCAGCAGATGAAGGACCGAGCCGACTTCGCCCGCAAGGGCATCGGCCGCGGTCGATCGGTCGTGGTCATGCTGTGTGCCGACGGCATCCTGTTCGTGGCCGAGAACCGGTCGCAGGCCCTGCACAAGGTCAGCGAGATCTACGACCGCATTGGCTTCGCTGCCGTCGGCCGGTACAACGAGTTCGAGAACCTGCGCACCGCCGGCATCCGCTACGCCGACCTACGTGGTTACAGCTACGACCGCACCGACGTGACCGGTCGCGGCCTGGCCAACGCGTACGCCCAGCTGCTCGGCACGATCTTCTCCTCCGGCGGTGAGAAGCCGTACGAGGTGGAGATCATCGTCGCCGAGCTCGGGGCCAGCGCAGCCGCCGACCAGATCTACCGGCTCACCTACGACGGCTCGGTCACCGACGAGAACGACTTCGCCGTGATGGGCGGGTCGGCCGAGGTGATCGCCCAGTCCGTCCGCCGCGGCTTCGCACCCGACCTTGCGCTCGCTGACGCGGTGCGGCTTGCCGTCAGCTCACTGGCAGCGGACGGCGGGCCTACGGCCGCCCCTCGCGAGCTGGGTGTCGAGGCGCTCGAGGTCGCGATCCTGGACCGGGGTCGGGCGATGCCGCGCAAGTTCCGTCGGCTTCGTCCCGAGCTGCTGAGCGAGCTGCTGGCCAGCGACGGGGAGTCTGCTGCCGGCGGTGCTGCGGTGCCGTCGGCTTCCACTCCGTGACTGCCGTAGGACGCTCAGTCGTCGTCGGCACCGGTCTGATCGGGGCGTCCATCGCCTTGGCCCTCACGGCTGCCGGACACGAGGTGCACCTGCAGGACCGCACGATCAGCCACGCCCGGGTGGCCGCTGGTCTGGGGGCGGGAACGCTCGACGCGCCGCCGCCCGATGAGGTCAGTCTGGTCGTGGTCGCCGTCCCGCCGGCCGCGATCGCCGATGTGGTCGTCGCCAGCCTGGCCCGTTACCCACAGGCGACCGTCACCGACGTCGGCTCGGTCAAGGCCGGTGTTCTGGACACGGTGTGGCGGGCCGGCGACGACGTGAGCCGCTACGTGGGATCACACCCGATGGCCGGCTCGCAGCACTCCGGGCCGGTGACCGCGGACGCCGACCTCTTCGACAGCCGGACCTGGGTGGTCGCGCCGCACCGACGGTCGGCGCCGGCCTCGGTCCAGCGCGTGGTCGAGCTCGTCTCGGACTGCCGGGCCCGGCTCGTGCTGATGGATGTCGACGACCACGACGCGGCGGTCGCACGGGTGTCGCACCTGCCCCACCTGATGTCGGTGCTGATGGCGGGTCACCTCACCTCCGTCGCGGCCGAGGACTTGCTGCTGGCCGGTCAGGGGCTGCGCGACGTGACCCGGGTGGCCGGCGGCGACCCCGGGCTGTGGGAACAGATTCTGAGCGCCAACTCCGCTGCCGTGCTGGCCGAGCTCCGGAGCGTCTCCGAAGACCTGAGCACCCTGATCCGGGCGGTCGAGACGGGCGGTTCGACCGACGAGCTGCGCAACCACCTCGCCCGTGGCGTCGAGGGCACCCGTCGGATCCCGGGCAAGCACGGCGCCGCGCCGGTCAGCTACGCCCAGGTGGTGGTGGAGATCCCTGACACCCCGGGCGCGCTCGGCCGCCTTTTCGCGCAGGTGGGGGAGTGCGGGGTCAACGTCGAGGACATCGCCATCGAGCACGACCAGGCCCGTCAGATCGGATACCTGGCCCTGTCCGTGGCCCCTGGACTGGCCCCCGAGCTCCGGACGGCCATGGTGGCCGGCGGGTGGTCGGTCGCGGGCTGATCAGGCTTCTGTCGGCTCGGGCCGACGAAGGCTCCCGGTACTCTGTACCGGTGTCTGAGGTAACGAGGGTCTCCCGCCCGACCGGGGAGCGGCCTGCCCGCAGCCCTCTGGTCGTCGCTATCGACGGGCCCAGCGGCTCGGGTAAGTCGAGCACCGCCCGGGGCGTCGCCGCCCGGTTGGGACTGTCCTACCTCGACACCGGCGCGATGTACCGCGCGGCCACCTGGCTGGCGGTGCACGAAGGGGTCGACCTCGAGGACGCCGACACCGTCGCCCGCCTGGTCAGGGAGGCTGACTTCGACCTGAGCCTTGACCCCGAGGCGCCCACGGTGACGATCGAGGGGCACGACGTCACCGAGGCGATCCGGCTGCCAGAGGTGTCGGCCGCCGTGAGCGCGGTGGCGACGAACCTGGGCGTCCGGGCCAATCTGGTGGAGCGTCAGCAGCAGCTGATCGGCGATGCCGAGGCCGGTGTGGTGGCCGAGGGTCGCGACATCACCACCGTCGTCGCCCCCGACGCCGACGTCCGCGTCCTGCTGGTGGCCGATCCCGCTGCCCGGATCGCTCGACGCCACGCCGAGCTCGGCGAGGACGTCGACCACGCCGACGTCCACGACCAGGTGATCCGCCGCGACCGCGACGACTCGAACGTCGCCGAGTTCCACTCCGCTGCGCCGGGCGTGGTGGTGGTGGACTCCACTTACCTCGACCTCGAACAGGTCATCGACGCCATCTGCCAGCTCGTGCCCGACACGGCCCGCTCGACGGCGCAGTCCGACACCGCTGCGCGCTGACAGTTGTCCGCTGGTGATCTCTTATCAAGATCACGAGCCGTTCATGATCAGCACCTGCTCATGATCAGCACCTCCTCATGATCAGTACGGCGTCATGATCATCGGGGTCAGTCCTGACCTGCCGCACACCGCGGAGCTGCCGCCGGTCAAGGAATGGGGTCTGCGGCTCTTCCGGGCGCCGGTCCGGCTCCTGATGCGCAGCTGGTGGCGGGTGGAGGTGCACGGCTACGAGCACCTGCCGGTCACCGGTCCGGTGATTCTCGCCGCCAACCACATCGGCGTCCTCGACGGTCCGGCGCTGGTGGCGGTGACGCCGAGGCCCACCTTCGCCATCGCGAAGGTCGAGCTGTTCACCGGGCTGATCGGCCGGGTGCTGACCTACGTGGGCCAGATCCCGGTGAACCGGCGAGAGCCTGATGCCTACGCGCTCGGCCAAGCCGTCCAGGTGCTACGCGCCGGGAAGGTGCTGGCTGTCTTCCCGGAGGGCCGGCGGACGAGCGGCGAGGTCACCTACGCCCGGGGCGGAGCGGCCTACCTCGCCATGGTGTCCGGGGCGCTCGTGGTACCCGTGGCCATCCTCGGCACCCGCGAACCGGGCCAGGGGCGCAGCGCGGTCCCGCGCCGCCGGTCGCCGGTCCACGTCGTCTACGGGGAGCCGTTCACCCTGCCGCAGACGCCCTGGCCGCGCACCCGGACGGCGGTCGCGGCCGCCACGGAGGAGCTCCGACGCCGGCTGGCCGAGCACGTGGTGGCTGCCCAGGTCCTGACCGGGCTACCCTTGCCGGGGCCGCCGAAACCGAAGCGAGCCCTGATCTGAGCGTAGAAGTTAAGAGAACATGAGTGACACCGTGGCCGTCGAGGCGGCACTGATCCTGCCCGTGGTGGCCGTCGTCGGCCGCCCCAACGTCGGCAAGTCGACCCTGGTCAACCGCATCATCGGACGCCGCGAAGCCGTCGTCCAGGACGTCCCGGGAGTGACCCGCGACCGCGTCACCTACGACGCGGAGTGGAACGGCAAGTCCTTCGTGCTCGTCGACACCGGCGGCTGGGCCCCGGACGCCAAGGGGATGGCCGCCCAGATCGCGGAGCAGGCGGAGCTGGCCATCGCGTCCGCCGACGCTGTGGTCTTCGTCGTCGACGCGACCGTCGGCACCCAGGACATCGACGAGGCCGTCGTGCAGATCCTGCGGCGCAGCGGCAAACCCGTGGTGCTCGCGGCGAACAAGGTCGACGACCAGCGCAGCGAGGCCGAGGCGGCCAGCATGTGGAACCTCGGGCTGGGGGAGCCGTACGCGGTCTCGGCCCTGCACGGACGCGGCAGCGGTGACTTGCTGGACGCGATCCTCGACGCCATTCCGGACGCGCCGCGCGAGACGACCGAGGTCGAGCGCGGGCCGCGGCGGGTCGCGATCGTCGGCAAGCCCAACGTCGGCAAGTCAAGCCTGCTCAACAAGGTGGCCCGGCAGCAGCGGGTCGTCGTCGACAACGTCGCCGGCACCACCGTCGACCCGGTCGACGAGCTGGTCGAGGTCGACGGCACCGTCTACCGCTTCATCGACACCGCCGGGATCCGCCGACGGGTCAAGGAGGCGTCAGGGCACGAGTACTACGCCTCGCTGCGCACGCACGGCGCGATCGAGCGCGCCGAGGTCTGCGTGGTGGTGGTGGACGCCAGCGAGCCGGTGACCGAGCAGGACCTGCGGATCTTCACCTCCGTGGAGGAGGCGGGCCGGGCTCTCGTGATCGCCTTCAACAAGTGGGACCTGACCGATGAGGAGCGGCGGCGCTACCTCGACCGGGAGATCGAGCGCGACCTCGTCCAGTTCGGGTGGGCCAGCCACATCAACATCTCCGCCGAGACCGGCAGGCACGTCGACCGGCTCGGCCCGGCGATCCAGGAGGCCCTGAACGGCTGGGAGACCAGGGTCTCCACCGGCAAGCTCAACGCCTTCCTCGGCCGCATCGTGGCGGCGCATCCGCATCCGGTCCGGGGCGGCAAACAGCCTCGGATCCTGTTCGGTACCCAGGCCCAGGCTGGTCCGCCCACGTTCATCCTGTTCACGTCGGGCCAGATCGACGCTGGCTACGTCCGCTTCGTGGAGCGTCGGCTGCGCGAGGAGTTCGGCTTCGTCGGTACCCCCGTGCACGTCGAGGTCCGAGCGCGGGAGAAGCGTCGCGACCGTTCCTGAGCGGCCACGTCTCCCGGGCCGCGCCGATTCCGGTCCTGGGCGGCCCGTGCAGTAGTGTTTCTCCTCGTGGTCGCGCCGCTCCGGCGGCCGACCTCGGCGGGCTGTGGCGCAGCTTGGTAGCGCACTTGACTGGGGGTCAAGGGGTCGCAGGTTCAAATCCTGTCAGCCCGACCGAAGAGGCTCCGACCAGAACACCTGGTCGGGGCCTTTCTCATCCCACCTCCCGACCGCCCTCCAGGACGGTCAGCGCCGGCGGCTTTGGACCAGTTTTGGACCACCAGGCCGAGAAGGCCGCGCCGGCCTGCAGCATCGCCTGCACATCCGGGTGCAGGTAGCGCGCCGTGACCGCCGGATCCTGGTGCCCTGCCACCCGCTGCAGGATGTGCAGATCCACCCCCGCATCGGCCATCCAGGTCAGAGCCGTGTGACGAAGACCGTGACGCACCAGACCCGGTTGCCCCAGCTCCATCACCAGCTCGTCCCACCGTGTCGCATCACGAAGCGTCGCCGTGGTGATCACCCCACCGCGCGGGCCGAGCAACAACCGGTCCTCCGGCTGCCTCCCGCTCACCAGCCGACTCAGTGTCGGCAGCAACGGCTCGATGACCGGCACTGTCCGCCGGCGCCGGCCCTTCGTCTCCTTCGTCACCAGACCACCCCGCCCGGGATAGATCTGGCGCGACACCTCGAGCAGCCCACGCTCGAGATCTACGTCCCCGACCCGCAGTCCGGCGACCTCGCTGATCCGCAGCGCCGTCGTAGCCAGCAGCGTCACCACGTCACCCCACGACTGGTGCTCGCCCACCGTGACCACGCGGGCGACCAGCAGCTGCAGCGTCGCTACGTCCGGCAGCGCCAGGTCCCGAGGGCTTGCTGAGGTAGCACCTTCGCTCACGCGGCCGACGGTCCGACGCCGCGCCCTGTCCTTGGCAGGGTTGCGAGGCACGATGCCGTCGCGTACGGCCTCGTCGAGCACCAGGACCAGGGCAGCCACCGTGTTCTTGACCGTCGACCGGCCGTACTCGGTCTCCCAACGGTCGATAGCCCGGTCGACCAGCCCTGCTGTGATCAGACCGACCGGCAGGTGGCCCAGGGTGGGCAGGACACGTCGACGCAAGCCCGCTGAGTACGGGTCGTAGGTCGACGTCGGATCGATCGCGCGCGTCCAGCGGTCGCCGATGAAGTCGAGGTACTCCGCGAGCGTCTGCCCCCGATCGACGCCCGTCCGAGCGGTGTGCCTCATCCGCTCGATCCACTCCAGCGCCGCCTCCTCCGAATGATGGGTGCGCTTGAGTAGCTCCCTCTGACCGGTCGAAGGGTCGTGCCAGCGGACGCGAGCACGCCACACCGTCAGCCGCGGCCCCTCGAACCGCTCGATGTCGACGGTCAGCCGGACGCCGAGCGGTGGTCGCCTGCTCTCCGAACTTCCTCGTGTCATCTGACGCCCTTTCCTGCCGTTGACGTACTAGTCGACTGCTGTCGCTGCGCGGCCCTTTCTTGGGCGTACTCGCGGGCTCGTGCTGCAGCGGCGGCGGCAAGGGCGGTCTCGCCCTCGTCGGCCCAGCCGGAGCCGAGGTAGGACCACCGGCCGATCACGAGGGTGGTCTCCTCCTCATCGGCAAGGAGGTCAGCCTCGAGGCTGGCCAGGTCCAGCGGGGTGCCGCTGGCACGGCTGGCCGCGATACGGGCCTGAGCCCGTTGCCGGGCGCGGCGCAGCTGGCCGAGGGTGATCGAGTAGCGGCGGGACTTCGTGGCGAAGTGACCGCGGAACCCGAGCATCCGCCCCCAGTGCCCCAGCAGCTCGTAGGGACTGCGTCCGGTGGCGAGGGTGGCGACCTGAGCACGCAGATTCAGGTCGGCGATGGTGGCTTGCAGCCGGCGGTGGTGGGCGGTGGTGGTGGCGACGTCGTCGCTGGCGGTCTTGGTGGAGTACTTGGCCAGGTAGCCGGCGACCTGGGCGGCGGTCAGCGATTGGTCGTCATCGGGACGGTGCGAACGGACGACCCGCACGTCGAGCTGACGACCGAACACCAGTCGCCTGCTCACGTCCCGGTCGTCGACGGCGGGGACCTGTAGCTGCACCGCAGACGCGGCCTCGGTCACGAGGGTGGCCAACACGTCAGCCGTCACCGCACCGGGCGGGTCGGTGACCCCGCTGGGATTGCGGGGGCCGTCGAGGCGGATGAGGGCGTGGAAGTGGACGGCGCCGCGGCGCTGGAACTCCGCCACCTTGGCGTACTGCACCGTCGCCACCTCCGGCAACGCGTGGGCGGGCACGCCGAGGTGGTGGGCGAGGCTCCGGTGAAGGGCGATCGTGAACCGGCGCCACAGGTCGGGAGCGAACCACTGCCACACCACATGGGAGGCGTAGTCGTAGCAGTCAGCACACAACGGCTGCCCCAGCAGACCATCAGACCTCCGGCCCTCAGCCCCGTCAGCGTGCACGACCCCGCAGGCCAGCGGGCGGCCATGGGGGCAGCGGCGGTTCGGGTCGCCGGGGTGGCACCGACCCGAGGTGTGGACCCGGCCGAAGGAGGGGGCGGTGAGGGTGGCGAACAGCAGCGGGTGGTCAGCCACCGACACCGGGACGGTCTTGCCGCCAGTCACCCCGGCACGGATCAGGTGGAACATGTCCGCGGCGTACAGCCGGGAGCAGGACGGGCACTCCGACGCGCGACGGTTCCCGCACCGCACATGCACCACGCCCAAGGGATGGTCGGTGCTGGAGAAAGTTGACAGCACCTCACCAGTGGTCGGGTCGATGCGCTCGGAGGTGCCTCGGAGGCGGACCGGTCGGACGCAGTTGCCGACCCGAGCCAGCGAGTCGGCCCAGGCACCAAAGTCCTTCGACACGAGCCGAGCCAGGACCAGCTGCGAAACCTTGGAGGACAGGTTGTCGAGCTTGAGGACGCCGCGATCGGAGTTCTCATCGTCGTCGCCTTGCCAGGCGCAGTCGCGGTCGGCCGCCGAGAAGGACTCGGAGGTTGAGCAGTCCACGGTGACGATCACCACCCAGAGGGTGTGTCGCGCGGTTGGTTGGACCCCGCCGCGCGGCACACCCGGCTCAGGGTGACCACCTACCGCCCACGACGTAGGCGTGGCTATCGATACGGGGGGTCCACAACCGCATCGAGGCACAACAGTTCAGAGGAAGTGGCAGCCAGCGCAGCAAGTGCAGTCTTTTGTGCGGCAAGTGTGTGGACCCGTAGGCCAGGTGGGGAGCCGACCCCCAGGCATAAGCCGTGTGGTGTGTGGCGCGCGTTCAATCTGCTAGGAGAAGCATGACACACCCCACTGACAGAACTCGAAAGCCAGACCGTCCACGCTGGCCATCGACCCCGGCAGAAGATGTTGATCCCTGCTGGCGAGGCGACGGGGGTGGTCGAGCAAGCCGCTAGCCGCGAGGGTGAAGACGTGACCTTGTTACCGAACCGCCCACACACCGACCGGGTCGTCGAGACCGCACGGCAATGGGCGACACAGGAGCCCGCCGTCGCCGCCGTTGTCGTCTACGGTTCGGTCCACGATCGACGAGTTCATGCCCACAGCGACGTCGACCTGGTGGTGGTCGTTCGTCCCGGTCAGCGTGACCGCATCTGGTCGGAGCGTCACGCTGTGGCTGCACTTCTCCTGGGCGAGCCGCCAGCCTGGTCGCACGAGCTCGGGTGGCAGGGCCCGTACCGGTATCAGGCCTGGACGCCGTCCCTGATCAGCGTTGACCTGACGTTCGACGAGGGCGAGCTGGAGGACCATGCGGTACTCGCCGAGGGGTTCACGGTTCTGCACGGCACGGTTGCTGACCCAGATGCCGGCAACGGTGAGACGCCGAGCGCTTCGACCGGTGAGGAGTTGCAGGGCGAGACATGGGTCTGGCTGCTCGGTCTCCACGGCCGGCTGCTGCAGGAGCGCTACTGGGAGGTTTTCAGCGGCCTGATCCAACTGCTCGACACCCGGATCCGACCGCTCCTACCTCCGGGCGAGTTCAGCGCCCTCGGCCGGCTGATACCTGCCAATCTTCGCTCAAGCGATCTGCTGAACGCCCTTCGATCGACGGCTCAGACCTTTGACGAGCGCACTCGCGCGAGCTCTCAACGCCCGCCCATGGTCCTGGCCGCAGCCATCCGTCAGGCGATCGACACCACCGAACTCCCAGGCTGATCGTCCGACCGCGCCCCTGACGCGAGAAGCTCGTCAGGTGCGGTCTGCAAGGAGGTCGCGGAACTCTTCGGCGTAGGCGAGCTGCCGAGCGAGAGTGCGACAACTGTCCTCGGCTCGGGTGTGGCACTGAGCGAGGAACGCTGCTGCGGTTTGTCGGGCGTCCTGCACAGCCTCGGGGTCGGCGAGGACCTGAAGTGAGATGAGAAGTTGCTTCATCTCGTCGAGGGTGAAGCCGAGCGGCTTCATCCGGCGGATGGTGCGGAGCCGTTCGACGTCGTCTGCGGTGTAAAGGCGGAAGCCGCCCGTGCTGCGAGCCGAAGGGGTGACGAGGCCGGCTTCCTCCCAATGGCGCAGGGTCCGGATCGAGACCTCGGTCAGTTCGGCCACCTGCCCGATCTGCATGTGCGTCTCTCCGGGCGGCGTTGATCCAGCGGGGGTGTCGGTGGTGGTGCTCACGATGGTCCTTTCGCAGTCGGGCTGCTCGGCCCGGCAGGCGGGGGTCCAGGGTAGTAACCTCCCGCCAGCCGGTCTCCGGGTCAGTGGCCGGCGCCGAGCTGTCCGGTGAGCTTGGTGTGCCAGGCCTGGCTGGGCTCGTTGAGGCCGACGATCTGCACGTTCTTGCCCTTCTGG
The DNA here is from genome assembly GCA_963727215.1 of uncultured Actinomycetota bacterium. Taxonomy (GTDB): domain Bacteria; phylum Actinomycetota; class Actinomycetes; order Propionibacteriales; family Propionibacteriaceae; genus Microlunatus. The sequence continues at coordinate 356,387 of CAVSFR010000004.1, read as the reverse complement.
TGGTACTTGAGCTCGATCGAGTCCAGCGCGGCGACGGTGGAGGAGTCATAGATCTGGGCATCGGTGAGATCGATGACGACGTTCTGCGGGTCTCCGACGTAGTCGAACTGGCCGACGAGGTCATTGCTGGAGGCGAAGAACAGGGCCCCGCGGACGGCGTAGACGCGGGTGTCCTCGTCGGGGTGGGCGACGTCGACGACCTCGGTGAAGTGGGCGACGCGGCGGGCGAAGAACACCATCGCGACGATGACGCCGACGATGACGCCGTAGGCCAGGTTGTGGGTGGCGACGGTGACGACGACGGTGGCCAGCATGATCGTGGTGGCGCTGAGCGGCATCCGGCGCAGCGTGGCGGGGTGGATGCTGTGCCAGTCGAAGGTGCCGACCGACACCATGACCATCACCGCGACCAGAGCAGCCATCGGGATGATGGCGACCACATCGCCCAAGGCCACCACCAAGATAAGCAGGAAGACGCCGGCGAGGAAGGTGGAGATCCGGGTGCGAGCGCCGGAGACCTTCACGTTGATCATCGTCTGGCCGATCATCGCGCAGCCGCCCATGCCGCCGAAGAAGCCGGTGACCAGGTTCGCGACCCCCTGGCCCCAGGTCTCGCGGGACTTGTTGGAGTGGGAGTCGGTGACCTCGTCGACGAGCTTGGCGGTCATCAGGGACTCGAGGATGCCGACCAGCGCCATGGCGAACGCGTAGGGGGCGATGATCTGCAACGTCTCCAGGCTGAGGGGGACGTTCGGGAAGAACAGCGACGGCAGGCTGTCGGGCAGAGCGCCCTGGTCACCGACCGTGGGCACCTTGATGGCCAGCGCCACGGCAGCGGCGGTGATGAGCACGATCGCGACCAGCGGGGCCGGGACGACGTTGCTCACCCGGGGCAGGAAGACCATGACGGCGATGCCGACGGCGACCATCGGGTAGACCAGCCACGGCACCCCGATGAGGTAGGGCAGCTGCGAGCTGAAGATGAGGATGGCCAGCGCGTTGACGAAGCCCACCATGACGCTGCGCGGGATGAACCGCATCAGCTTCGCCACCCCGACCAGGCTGAGGACGATCTGCAGCACCCCGGCCAGCAGCACGGTGGCGATGAAGTAGTCGAACCCGTAGTCACGGACAACCGGAGCGATGACCAGGGCGATCGCGCCGGTCGCGGCGGAGATCATCGCCGGCCGACCACCGACGAACGCAATCGTGACCGCCATGGTGAACGAGGCGAACAACCCGACCCGGGGATCGACCCCGGCGATGATGGAGAACGAGATGGCCTCGGGGATCAGCGCCAATGCGACGACCAGACCGGCCAAGATCTCCGTCCGGAGTCGGCGTGGCGAGCGCAGCGCCTTCAGCACCGAGAACTCGTTGTCAGGTGGCCGCACAGCAGCGACACGGGTGGGGCTGGGGGCAGGAGAAGTCACGGAGTTCCGTCCGGGTCGAAGATCAAGGGGCCCGCGATGGGCCGGTGCGCTCGAGCGCAACGTTGCGCGGAACACGGGACCAGCAGGTGCACGGCACCTGCCGCAGCTGCGACGTCTGCAGCACGAACCAGACCCTACCCTAACGTGAGAGTAGAGTCGACCGCCGACGAGCGGTTACGACTTTCCTTACTGGTTCAAGAGCCTCGCTGCGCTCGGCTGCCCGGCTCCGCGTGTCCTCGCTGCGCTGCGGGCCGCTACGCCGGGCACACCCGAAAAGGCGGCGGTGGCGGAGTCAGGATCGGCACGCCCGCCGCAGAAGTGTCCTTCCTCCGTGGCACACGTCAAGGTCGCTTCGCGTCGCTACGCGATCGGGCAAGCCCGAACCCTGACGTGCACCACTCCGTCAGGATTGGGCAGCTATGGGCGAGCCCGAGAGGTACGACAACCTTGGACCAGCTTTGGACCACAGGGGCCGAGAACAGCCAGCAGCCAACGGACAACGACCGACACCAGTGGACACTCCCCCGGCTCAGCCAGCACCACATCGGCCAACCCAGCCGATCTGGGGGTCAAGGGGTCGCAGGTTCAAATCCTGTCAGCCCGACCGACGAGGCTCCGACCAGAACACCTGGTCGGAGCCTTACTCATCCCGCATCGCGACCGCCCCGGACGACCGTGAGTGCGGGCCGCTCCGGACCGACGACGATCACCAGGCCGAAAGGCCGTGCCGGCGTCCAGCATCGCCCGCCTGTCGGTCCTCGATACGAGCGCGGTGTATGAGCTTCGGTGGCAGGCGATCCACGCGCACGTCTCTCAGCAGTACCCGTACGAGATGCTTCCGCCGACTCTTCAGCAGGCGTTTCTGGGCACCGACTACCTGCGCAGAGTACGACCCGCCTGGCTTGGTGGTGAGCGGGAAACGCAGCTCTTCTCGATCGCAGGTTCGCTTCCGGTTGCTGACCACTCCGGTGCCCGATCAAGGGTGGGTCATTGACGTGCTCCGCCGTCGCGATTGCTCCCCCGTAGTCGACGCGGCGTGCAAGGCTCAATCCGTGGAGCAGCGGCTGGAGGGAGGCAACGCCGGTGGGGCAGTGCTGGTCGACGGCACAGTGCGGCGCTCGACGGGACCCTGGACCCCTACCGTCCACGCCTTGTTGCTTTACCTCGAACACCATGGATTCGAAGGCAGCCCCCGCGCCCGAGGTGTCGACCACCACGGTCGCGAGATCCTGAGCTTTGTTTCTGGCGCCACCATCGGCACGAAGCGTCCGTGGCCCTCCTGGGTGCACTCAGACGATGCTCTGCAACAGGTCGGCGGTTGGCTCCGGGGCTATCACGACTGCGTGGCGGACTTCGTTCCTCCGGTCGGCGCAATCTGGCGAGCGGGATCGCACGCCTGGCGTCCCGGGGACGTGATCGGGCACAACGACGCGGCGCCCTACAACGCCGTCTGGCAGACCTTGCCGGACGGTCGCACCGATCTCGTCGGCTTCATCGACTGGGATTTCGCCTCGCCGTGCCCCGCGATCCGGGATCTCGCCTTCGTCGCCTCCGCCTGGGTGCCGTTCCACAATCGTGAGTCGGCGCGGTCCGAGGGCTTCGACGACTTCGCAGCCCGACCTCGGCGACTGCGGATGCTCCTGGACGCGTACGGCTGGACCGGGACCGCCGCCGAGGTGCTCGACGCAGTCCGGGCCCGCATCGTGGATCACATCACGATCGTCCACGAGCTAGCCAAGGGCGACCCACTCTTCCAGCGGCAGGTGGACGCCGGTACCCAGGTTGACTTGCAGCTGACCGACATCCACGAGACGCTGCGTCAGTTCGACCGCGATCGAACTGGGCTCGATCCCGAACAGGCAGGCTGAGCGGTCTGAGGCCCGCTGGCTGACGATCGCAGTTCGTAGGCTTGGCGGCCGGAACAGAGGTCCGCACAAGGGTTCGGTCACTGACCTACGTCCCGCACGACGGTCGCCTGCTGCCTCCGGGGTGGAAGGGTTCAGCCCTGGCGCAGGTGATACTGAGGTACTCGGGGACGAGGTAGGAGGCGCCATCACCATGCTCGGCTCAGCTCTGCTACGAAGGTCGACCGTCGGATCACAGCGACGGGCCCGGTGTCTTGCCGCGATTGCGGCTACCGCCGGTCTCGTGATGGCTGGCTCGCTTACCGTCTGGCCGGCACAGGCGGCAGGAGCGGCCCACCCCTACGACTTCAACGGGGACGGGTACGCCGACCTTGCCATGGGTGTGCCCGGAGAGAGCCTCGGCTCGATCCAGCGCGCCGGGGCCGTGCAGGTCCTCTACGGTGGACCGCACGGGCTCACCGCAAAGGCAAGCCAGTTCTGGTCCCAGAACTCGAAGGGTGTGAAGGGCAAGGCGGGCAGGTCCGATGCCTTCGGTCGGACGCTCACGTCCGCTGATTTCGACCGGGATGGTTACGCCGATCTCGCCGTGGGGATCCCCGGCTCCGCCTTCGGTTCCGTGGCGGTTCTCTACGGCTCCCGCGGGGGGCTGAGTGCCCGCGACCAGTTGTGGTACCCCACCGACCTTGGTCACCGCGACGTCTGGGGCGGGTCCTTGACCACGGGCGACTTCGACGGCGACGGTCGTGCCGACCTGGCGATCGGTGGCGACCCGGCCAGCCCCAGCGTGCAGGACGCCGCGGGGGCGATCACCGTGCTGCGAGGCAGCCGGACCGGGCTCACGCTTCGTGGGGCCGTACGGCTGACGAAGAACAGTCCCGGCGTGGCCGGCACCAGCAAGATCGGGGACGCCTTCGGCATGCGACTGGCCGCCGGTGACGTGAACGCCGACGGCCGCGACGACCTCGTCGCCGCTGCCCGCCAGCAGAACGGGGTGGGCCGTGGCGTCTACTACCTGCCGGGCTCTCCGTCCGGGACCACCGGCGTCGGGAGCCAGTACGTCGACGCCGCGACCCCTGGTCTGGCCCTCCCGGGTACGGCCTTCGAGACACTCGGCAGCGACGTGGCTCTGGCGGACTTCGACGACGACGGGCACACCGACCTGGCCGTCTCCGACGTCGACGGCACGCCTCCCGGCGACGCAGACTGCACCGAGCGGGCCCAATGCCCAGGCACGGTCCTCGTGCTGCGTGGAACCGACACGGGCCTCAGCCTGAGCAAGGGCAAGCAGCTCTGGTACGGCGGTGCCCCGGGACTGCCCGACCCGCCAGAGGTGAAGGCAAGCGGCTTCGGGGCCGCGCTCGCCACGGGCGACCTCAACGGGGACGATCGGCCCGATCTCGCCATCGGCGCTCCCGGGCCGGGAGTGACCGGTCGCCACACCGGTGGCGCCGTCACCGTGCTGTACGGGTCCACCGAGGGACTGACAGCCCAGCAGTCGCAGCTCTGGACCCAGGACTCCCGGGGGATCAAAGGCGTGGCCCGCCTCAACGACCGGTTCGGCCAGGACCTGCTGATCGCCGACTTCGGGGACGGTGACAGTGACGACCTCGCCGCGGGCGCCTTGAACGTCGCGGGCAGCGACGAGGCCTACTCCGGCAGCGTCAACGTCCTCTACGGCTCCCAGATCGGGGTGACCGCCACCGACGACTACTGGACCCAGGACTCGCCGGGCCTCGCTGGCTCGACCGAGGAGTTCGACGAGTTCGGGGTCCTGGGCAGCTGAGGTCGCTGACCTGATCGTGCCCCCAACGGGGACTCGCAAGGTCCAGCCCGCGCCGACGATCGCGATCACGGGCGCCCGGGCCTCCCCGTTCATCCGCGCTGCCACCAGCGTTCGACCCAGAGACGCCCGGACCGACTCGGCGGCCGGCGTCCGCAGGCTCAGGACCGGAGGACCTTCTCCATCGGCCGGCCCTTGGCGAGCTCGTCGACCAGCTTGTCCAGGTACCGGATCTGCTGCATCAGCGGATCCTCGACCGACTCCACCCGGATTCCGCACACCGAGCCGGTGATGAGAGACGCCTTCGGGTTGAGCTGGGCAGCCCCGAAGAAGTCCGTGAAGGTTGTTCCCTCGGCGAGGTGCTCATCCAGCTCCGGCTGGTCGAAGCCGGTAAGCCAGCCGATGACCTGGTCCAGCTCAGCCTTCGTGCGCCCCTTCTTCTCGACCTTCGCCACGTAATGGGGGTAGACCGAGGCGAAGCTGACGGTGAAGATCCGGCTCACCCGCTCAGCGTAGCGAGCGGATCAGCTGGCGGGCCGGCTGTCGTCCCGACAGGCGGCCGTCTGGTGCAGACTCCGGGAGATGGAGCGATTCGTCGAGGTCGACCTGCGTGGTGCGGAGTTTCGGGAGTGTGACCTGACCGGCGCCAGCTGGACGCAGACCGTCGACCGGGTGCGACGGATGCCGACCGGGTCGGAGTTTCGGCGGGTCGACGACGAGTGGTCGGCGGTGGAGACGCTGCGGCACCTTGTCTTCGTCCACGACTCGTGGTTCCGCCGCTGCTGCCGGGGTCTCACCGAGCCGTTCACGCCTCTCGGTCTGGCGTCGGGGGGCGAGTCGGAACAGCTCGCGCACGGTCTCGACCCGGCTGCCGCGCCCAGCCTCGACGACGTCGTGGCCGTCTGGACCGCACAGGCGACGGAGCTCCGCGAATGGCTGGGCACTGCGAGCACAGCGGAGCTGAACGCCACGGCTCCGGTCCCTGAGGACGGACGTTGGCCGCCGTACGCACGTGGGCGGACCGTCGGGCAGTGCCTGCGTACGGTGCTGGACGAGGTGTGGGCTCACCACGGTTTCTGCGTACGGGACCTGAACCAGCTGCCCGGCTGATCAGCCGACGAGCGTGAGCTCACCCCGGACGATCGTCCGGCCGGAGTGGTCGGTCTCGCCGGTGCGCTGCTGGGAGATGTCGAGGATCGCGAAGTCGTGCAGGTCGATGGAGTGCGCGACGGTCCACAGCCCGAACCGGCCGTCGAGGATGCCGAGGCTCTGCCGCAGCTCGGGGTTGTCGCGGTGCACCAGCCAGGCCTGCCGGAGTCCGGCAGTCGGCAGCTCAGCCTCCAGCGCGACCTGCAGCAGCCGTCGGCCCTGCTCGTCGGTGGCCAGCTCGGCCCGCCCGGACGCCGCGGACCAGGAGGCTTCGATCGGCATCAGCCGGGCATGCGCGCTCAGCTCGCTCGCGAACGCGTCGACCCGCCCGCGTTGCGTCGAGGTGGGAACGGTTTGCTCGAAGGGATCTGGAGCGCGGACCGGCTCCAGCGCGGCCGCAAGGCCGAGCTCGTCACGGATCCGCAACCACACGGCCGCGCGCGGGGTGGTCAGCCCGGTCTCGGCGCCGACGCTGCGGCCCAGGGTGACCACCTGCTGCAGCTCGGACACTTCACCGGCGCAGGTGACGCAGGTCTCGGCGTGGTCTCGCTCGTCGGCGGTGCCGACGTGCTCGCCGAGGGCCAAAAGGCTGAGCAGCTCGGGGTCAGTGTGCATCGGCCAGCATCTCCAGGCGTTCGCGCAGCGTGAGGAGACTACGTCGGATGTGACCTCTCACCGTATCCAGCGGCAGGGCCGTGCGTTCGGCGATCTGCGGGTGGGGAACGTCGTCGAAGGCCATCCGCAGCACCTGCCGGGGCACGGTCTCCAGACGACACATCGCGTCGGCGAGCACCAGGCGTTCGGCCAGACGCGGCGGCTGCACCGCGGTACCCGTCGCTGCGCTGGAGATCTCATCGCGGGTGATCTCCATCAGCCAGGCGCCCAATCGCGTCCGGCTGGGATCCAGGCCGTCCCGCGTGACCCAGGCTCTGATGAACACGCGTCGGGTCACCTCCTCGGCTGCGGCGGCGTCGTTCAGCGACCGCAGCGCCACGCTGTAGACCAGCGGGGACCAGCTGCGGTAGAGCTCGGCCAGGGCCGCTACGTCACCGTCGCGCAAGGCGTCGACGGCCGCGGACGGGTCGTCAGTCTGCTGCGTCACCTGCGTTCAGCTCCTCCACCTCGGTCCGTCCCCGTGCTCTCGTGCAGCCTAGGTCGGGGGTCCATACGGCATGTCGATCTCGCTCCGCTCCACGCCGGCTCGGCTGCCCCCGCCGCCCGCCCGTAGCGCGGGCCGAGGTGTCAGATCCAGTCGGCCAGCTGCACCGGCTGCCGGGTTCTGGCCGACTCCACGGACGCGTAGGTCGTGGCCAGGCTACCGAGGTTGTTGCGGCCGGAGATGACCGGCTCGCGGCCTGCCTCGATGGCGGTCACGAACTCGGTCAGGCTGCCGGCGCGGTCGACGCGAGCCATCGTCGGCAGCGCCAGCGTCTGGACCTCGTCGCCTTGGCGCACCCGCACCTCGTCCGACCGCCAGCCCTCGGGGCCGTCCCCGCGGCTGGTCCACCAGACCTCGGCGTCGGCGAAGTCCATCCGCCACTCCCCGGCCCAGGCCGTGCGGATCCCGCTGCTCACCCAGCTGGCCCGGTAGCTCGTCACCAGGTCGGGTCCGGACTCGATCAGCCCGGCGCCCTCCGACGGGCCGGTGAACAACGACCAGGACGGGTCCCAGGTACGCAGGTCCACCGTGGTGACCTCGCGGCCCAGCACCGTCCGGATCAGGTCGAAGTGGTGGATCGACATGTCCACCAGCAGCGGCTCGTCGAGCGCGTGGTGGGGCTTGGCCACCCCGTCGCCGCCGGACAGCTGACGAAAGTCGACGGCGACCGCGTGCAGGTTGCCGTACGTCTGCTCGGCGACGATCTGCTGGACCGCCCGGACCGCGGGGAAGAAGCGGTAGTTCTGGCTCACCGCGACAGTCAGGCCTTGGGCGTCGGCGAGCGCGATCAGCTCCTTCGCCTCCGCCACGCTGGGCGCGAACGGCTTCTCGATCAGCACGTGCCGACCCGACGTCAGGGCCGCCCGGGCCGCAGGCACGTGCCCGACGAGGCTGGCCGTGACCAGCACGGCCTCGGGATCGGTCGCCTCCAGCGCCGCCTCGACTGTGGGGTAGCAGCGCTCCGCTGTCGTCAGGCCGGCCGCGATGGCCTGCTCCCGCGATCCGGCGAAGACGTCGGCCGTTCCCACGACCTCCACCTCTCCCACCAGCGGGATGACGTTTGTGGCCCAGTCCCGACCAAAGCCCCCAAGACCCACCTGGACGATGCGCATGCCGATCCACCTCTCCCTGCTGTCGCTGCTCTGCTGTCCGCCAGGCCATCCCATCACCCGCCGCGTGCGGCGGTGCGGGCGCGGTGGCACCGGTCGCTCCTGGCCCGCAGGCGAGAGCAGGCCGCTGCCCGCCGCCACCAGGCCCGGATATCAGGCTCACCTTGACGTCGAGGTCGCGCAGGTCGAGGAAGGTTGCCCGGGCCAACCCGGTCAGTCCGTGCCTGCTCGCGACGTAGGCGGCGCTGTCTCCGAAGGCCCGGTCGCCGGCGCCGGAGCCGTCAGGTTGACCTCCATCACCGCCTGCCAGGTCGCCGGGTCGGCCTCGTGGCTCACGTCGACCGTCGTCGTGGTGACGGCTGCTCCCAGCGACCTCGCCAGTGCCGCAGCCTCCTTGAGCTCAGCCGGACGGCGGCCCCAGAGCACCAGATCGTGATCGAGCCGGGCGAGCTCGAGGGCCAGCCCGTGGCCGATCTCCCTGGTCACCCCGAGCAGCGCGCGGCGTCGCTTCACGCGCGCATCCTGGCAGATCCGCGCGATCTTCGTCTGGCGCCCTCACCTTGCCCCCAGAGCCGATGACTTCGCCGGCTCTGGGAGGTCTGACCGTCATGACGTTTCGACACCTCCTCGCCCAGTCCCTCGTGTCCGACCTGGCCGCCGCCGAGACCTGGTACACCACCGTGCTCGGCAGCCCGCCCGACCTTCGCCCGATGGAGGGCCTGCTGGAGTGGCACCTGGGAGACGCGTTCGGGGTGCAGGTCTTCCGTCATCCCGAGCGCGCCGGTCGCTCGACGATGGTGCTGGAGGAAACGGACCTGGACGACTTCGCCGCTCGGCTGACCGCCGGCGGGATCCCCTTCGACGGTCCGCAACCGGTCACCGCCTCGCGGGTGGTGGTCCTCTCCGACCCCGAGGGCAACCAGGTCGTCGTCTCCGGCGTGTGAGGCCCGGTCAGCTGCGGTCCTCGCGGTCCCCGAGCAGGGACGCCACGTGGTCGGGTACCTAGCCGGACAGCTCCCGGGACGGACGCTGGTAGTGCGAGGCGTGAGGAGGCGGTGGGGGAGTGTCACGGGGTCGACGGGAACCTTGGTGTAGGGGACCGTGGACAGCAGGTGGCTGATCATTTTGAGCCGGGCGTGCTTCTTGACGTCGGACTCGACGACGAACCACGGGTTGCGGGAGGTGTCGGTGTGGGCCATCATCTCGTCCTTGGCCTGAGAGTAGGCCTCCCAGCGGTGGATCGCCTCCCGGTCCATCGGGCTCAGCTTCCACCGACGAAGGGGGTCGTCCAGGCGCGAGCGGAAGCGCCGCAGCTGTTCGTCGTCGGAGACCGAGAACCAGTACTTGCGCAGCAGGATCCCGCTGTCGGTCAGCAGCTGCTCGAAGACCGGGGTCTGCGCGAGGAACTCCCGGTGCTCGGCCTCGGTGCAAAAGCCCATCACGCGTTCGACGCCGGCCCGGTTGTACCAGGACCGGTCGAAGAGCACGATCTCACCGCGGGTCGGCAGCTGCGCGACGTAGCGCTGGTAGTACCACTGCCCGCGCTCGCGGTCCGTGGGCGTCGGCAGCGCCGCGACCCGGGCGACGCGAGGGTTGAGGTACTGCGTCACCAGTCGGTGAAGGCCTGGCCGACCCGCAACGGGTCGCGTCCATCAGCCCCGCCCCCAGGCAAACGGTCGGGGAGCGGCTGCTTCCTCGGTGCGAGCGGATGCAGGGGCGTCGGGGCGGGGACCAACGGAGGGCCTGTGAGCGACCCGGCGCGGGCGCAGCCAAAAGGTCGTGCGGGCCAGCGAAAGGCAGCCATTGAACGGTCAACTAGGTGGCGCTATCGTGGCCGGCGTGAACCTCATCGAGCCCAGCGGTCTGCACCACGTCACCGCGATCACCACCGACCCACAGGGCAACGTCGACTTCTACACCCGGCAGCTCGGGCTGCGGCTGGTCAAGCAGACGGTGAACTTCGACGCTCCGGACGCCTACCACCTGTACTACGGGGACACGGCCGGGACCCCGTCGAGCCTGCTCACGTTCTTCGCCTGGCCCGGAGTCCCGCGCGGGCGCCAGGGCGCCGGGATGATGACCTCGACCGCCTTCAGCATCCCGCCGGGCTCGCTCGGCTGGTGGCACGAGCGGCTGGCCGCCGCTTCGGTGGACGTCGACGCCCCGAAGACGCGCGGTGCCGAGGAGGTGTTGTCGTTCCGTGATCCCAACGGGATGCTCATCGACCTCGTGGCCAGCGAGGGGGACCACCGGTCGGGCTGGGACGGCGTGGCCGACATCCCGTCCGAGCACGCGGTCCGCGGCCTCTACGCCGCGACCCTGTCGGAGCAGCAGCTCGACCCGTCCGCCAGCATGCTGGTCGACTTCCTGGGCATGAGCGTCCAGGCCGAGGACGGCGGGCGGACCCGCTTCGCGATGGAGTCCGGCGCACCCGGCAGCCTCGTCGACATCCAGGCCGGGGTGAAGGAGCGCGGTCGGCAGGCGGCCGGCACCGTGCACCACGTCGCGTTCCGGGCGCCCGACCTCGAGACGATGACCCGCTGGCAGCTCGAGCTGCTCGAGCGTGGCGTCAGCGTGACGGAGATCTTGGACCGTCAGTACTTCAAGTCCATCTACTTCCGCGAGCCCGGCGGCGTCCTGTTCGAGATCGCCACCGACCAGCCCGGCTTCGCCACCGACGAGCCGCTGCTCGAGCTGGGCCGCCACCTCAAGCTGCCGCCGTGGCTGGAGCCCAACCGGGCCCAGATCCAGGCGAGCCTGCCCGCGCTTCGCCTGCCGCCCCAGCCGCCCGCCGTCTCGTGACCAGCGGCCCGTCCGCGATGCTCGAGCGGCCGCACGTCTTCCTGCCCGCCGAGCCGGGCGCCGCCGGACCGCCGCTGCTGCTGCTGCACGGGACCGGAGGGACCGAGCACGACCTGCTGCCGGTGCGCGACCTGCTCTCGCCGGGCGCAGCAGTCCTGTCCCCGCGCGGGACCGTGCTCGAGGCCGGGATGGTCGCGGTTCTTCCGCCGGCTCGCCGAAGGCGTGTTCGACGAGGCCGACCTGGCCCGGCAGGCCGACGACCTGGCCGACTTCGTCCGCGCGGCCGAGCAGGCGTACGGGATCGCAGCCCGCAGCCTGGTCGCCGTGGGGTTCTCCAACGGAGCCAACATCGCCTCCGCGATGCTGCTTCGTCACCCCCAGCTGCTGCGCGGGGCGCTGCTGGTCGCGGCCATGGTGCCGTACACCAACCCGCCGGTCGCCGACCTGGCCGGCCTCGAGGTGTTGGTCTCCAACGGCGAGCGGGACCAGATGATCCCGGCGGCCATGACCGCGGAGCTGGAACGTCAGCTGCGTGAGCGTGGGGCCGTCGTCACCGATCTCGGTCACCGGGGCGGTCACCAGCTCGACCCAGCGTCCCTGCGGCAGGCGGCCGAGCTCGTGGCTGGGATGTCAGCGGTAGGACTTCAGGAGCGCTGAGGAGCTCCACGATCCTCAGGCGGTGACGGAGAGGTCGGCCTCAACGCTCGCCGCACCGGGCTGGTACCCGATGGCCGCGCGGTAGGCGCGCTTCTTGACGTTGAAGGCGACGACCCCGCCGACGGCGGTCAGGCCGAGGATGATCAGCGCGAAGTACTGCAGCAGCGGGCTGGTGCCCTCCGGGTCGAAGACCTCCTGCCGGGGCCAGGCGAGGTTGACGGCCATGGCCACGCCCCACACGACGGCGAGGACGTTGATCGGCAGACCCCAGCGTCCGAGGCTGAAGAGCGGCTGGCCGGTCTCGTCCTGCTGCGCGCCGAGCTCAGCGGGCCACCCCTTCAGCCGGCGGTAGAGCATCGGCCCGGTGACACAGAGGTAGGCCAGGTAGAGCAGCACGATGCAGGTGCTTGTCAGCGCGGTGAAGACGCCCGCGTGGCCGAGGTTGATCAACAGCAGGGCCGCCGCGCCGACGCCCACCAGCACCGCGGCGTGGACCGTCGCGCCGCGCTTGGACACCGTGCGCAGCTTGCGGGAGAAGGGCAGCACCTCGTCGCGGGACATCGAGTAGATCATCCGGGTCGTCGCGGTCTGGATGGCCAGCGTGCACACCGCCGCAGCCAGCACCACGTCGACCAGGAACACCCGGCCCCACACGTCGCCGAGGCGGCTGGTCACCACGTACGCGAGGCCGCCGCTGGACAGGTCGTCGCCGAGGGTCGGGCTGGCCATCAGGGCGCTGATCAGGATCAGGCCGCCACCGATCCCGGAGAAGACGAGGGCCCGGAGGATCGTGCGTGGGGTGGTGCGGCGCGGGTTGTGCGTCTCCTCGGCCAGCTCGCCCGCGGAGTCGAAGCCGACGAGCACGTAGCCCGCCATCAGCCCAGCGGCGAGCAGCGAGCCGAAGCTGGTCACGCCGCTGGTGTCGAGCACGATGCCGGGTCCGCGGACCGAGGTGGAGAAGAAGGCGACGATCAGCAGCGTCACGCCGATCAGCTCAGCCGTGACCCCGACGGCGTTGACGACCGCCATCACCCGCACGGCGACGGAGTTGATCAAGGTGGTGATGATCAGCACGACCAGGCCCAGCAGAATGGCGTTCGTAGCCCCCGAGAGGGTGGCGATCGAGGGATCGCCGCCCACCACCTGGAACCCGCTCCAGATCGCCGGAAGCACGGCCTGCATGGCGATCGCGGCGGCAGCCACCGTCACGATCTGCGCGATGATCATGGTCCAGCCGGCGAACCAGCCCACGATGTGTCCGCCCAGCCGGCGGGCCCACTGGTAGATCGCACCCGACAGGGGATAGCGGGCGGCCAGCTCGGCGAAGCAGAGCGCCACCATCAGCTGACCGAGGAAGACCGCGGGCCAGGTCCAGAACATGAACGGCCCGGCGAAGCTGAAGCCGAAGCCGAAGAGCTGGAAGACCGTGGTCAGGATCGAGACGAAGGAGAAGCCGGCCGCGAACGAGGCGTAGCTGCCGATCGACCGGTGCAGCTCCTGCTCGTAGCCGAACTCACTGAGCTCTGAGCTCATCGCCTGGTCGTGGGAGACGAAAGAGGTGGTTCCTGCGGCGACCGCCATGGTGGTCCTTCTGTCGGCGAGCCCCGAGCCGTGCAGGGGCCACAGCTGACCTCCCGGGCTTTTATCCCGCCGTGGAGCAGGTGGCTCCTCGCGGACCCACGCTGCTTGCCCCTCTCGGTCCAGACCCGGCCACAACAGCCGGCGGAACCCTAGGCGCGCCCTGCCTTCGACAGGTCCGGACCAGTCCAGCGCCCGCCGATTACGGCGCGCGCCGACCAGTGTTACGAGACTCGAACGGATCCGGCGTCGCCGTTACATCGAGGTGTCCGTGAGGTCTCAGCTCCGGGGCCCCGAGACCACGCCGTGTGAGGTCGTCCGCCTTCGGTCCCGCTGGTGCGGCCCCGCCTCGCGCACGACGCCGGGGTGCTGCTTATTCTCGTCTCGCCACGAGGGCAGGACCGACGAGGGTGGCCGTACCGGTTCCAGGACAAGACGGCCTCGAGAGGTTGCCATGACTCAAGAGCCGCACTCCCACAGTGACGCCTTCGCCTCCCGCGAGGGCAAGTGGGCCCAGGAGGCCGAGGAGCGGATCTCGCTCTTCCGCCACGACGAGGAGATCCAGCGGGGCCTGGCCTTCGGGCTGCAGGGCTCGCCGACCCTGGTCGACAAGACGATCCCGACCTTCTCCCGCGGTGAGCTGCCGCACTTCGCCGGCGAGCGTGGCACGTTCCTCAACGCGCCCTACCTCGAGGACGTCAACCAGGTCGAGGACGCCGAGGTGGCCATCTTCGGCGCGCCGCTGGACGCCGGCACGACGTACCGGCCGGGGACCCGGTTCGGACCGCAGGGCATCAGGCGGTCGACGGGACTCTTCGGGACCTACTGCTACGAGCTCGGCGTCGACCTGCGCGAGCAGCTGAACATGGTCGACATCGGCGACATCTTCACGATCCCCGGCAACCTGGAGAAGTCCTTCGACCAGATCAGCCAGGCGATGTCACACGTCGCGAGCAAGGGCGTCTTCCCCGTCATCCTCGGCGGGGACCACTCGATCGGCTATCCCACGATCCGCGGCCTGTCGCCCCACGTGGACGGCAACATCGGGATCATCCACTTCGACCGGCACGTCGACACCTCCGAGACCGACCTGGACGAGCGGATGCACACCACGCCCTGGTTCCACGCCACCAACCTGAAGAACGCACCGGCCACCAACCTCGTCCAGGTCGGCATCGGCGGCTGGCAGAGCCCCCGGGCCGGCGTCAAGGTCGGTCGCGAGCGGGGGACCACCGTGATCACCGTCGGGGACGTCGAGCGCGTCGGGATCGAGAAGGTCGTCGAGACCGCGCTGGAAGTCGCCTGGAAGGACGCGAAGGCGGTCTACCTGTCCTTTGACATCGACGTGATCGACGCCGGCTTCGTGCCCGGTACGGGCTGGCCCGAGCCGGGCGGCCTGCTGCCGCGCGAGGCGCTGAACATGGTGCGGATGATCGCCAACGAGGGCATCAGCGGCCTGGAGATCGTCGAGTGCTCACCGCCCTACGACTGGGCCGAGCAGACCGCGCTGCTCAGCTCCCGGATCGTGCTCGACACCCTGGGCTCGCTGGTCCGCGCCGGTCACCTGGGCAAGAAGGCCGCCGTGCAGGACCGTCATGCCTGGGGCCCCCGCCCCGAGTAGACGAGGGTGGTCGATCTGCAGGCCGTCAGCCGCTGGCGGAACGCGGTGATGGCCGCGTTCGCGCTCGGCGGGGTAGCGATATCGACCTGGGGGCCGCGGCTACCCCAGCTCCGCGCCGACCTCGGCGTGGACAACGCCGCCATCGGTCTGGTCCTGGCCGGCGTGACCGTCGGGTCTGTCGGCGGGCTGGGCCTCGCCTCTGCGCTGCTGTCCTGGCTGGGTCCCCGACGGGGCATCGCCACGATGCTCTTGTTGATCGCGGCCGGGATCGGGGTGGTCGGCGGCGGCGCGGGCCTCGCTCACTCCGTGGCCCTGGCCACGGCCGGCTTCGTCCTGGTGGGTTTCGGTATCGGCGCTGTGGACGTGATGATCAACGTTGAGGGCGCCGCCGTCGAACGGGCGGCGGCGAGGACGCTGATGCCGTTCATGCACGCGGCCTGGTCGGCTGGAGCCATCGCCGGGGCCGGGATCGGCGCCGGCTGCGCCGCGATCGGGATCGCCCTGCAGTGGCAGTTCCTCGCCGAGGCCGTCCTCATCGCCGCGGGAGGAGCCCTTGCCGTGCGGTTCCTGCCGGCGGCGCAGCCCGACGGTGCCGCCGAGGAGCGCCTCCCGACCCGGGAGCGCGTCCTCGGCTGGCTACGTGGCTGGAGGGACGGCCGCTTGCTGCTGATCGGGCTGGTCATGCTGGGCGTCGAGCTGGGCGAAGGCACCGCCAACAGCTGGTTGACGCTGGCGGTGCGCGACGGCCACCACCGCTCCGACGCCGTCGCCGCCCTGTTTCTGGTGGCCTTCGCGGTGAGCGAGACGGCGGCCAGGGTGGCCGGCGGCCCGCTGGTGGACCGCGTCGGCCGGGTGCGGGCCGTGCAGGCCACGGCGGCGATGGGGGTGGCGGGGCTCCTGCTCTTCATCCTGGCCGACCCGCTCTGGCTGGTCGTCCTCGGTACGGTCTTGTGGGCGGTAGGGGTCTCGATGGGGTTTCCGCTCGGCATGTCCGCCGCCGCCGACAGTGGACTCAACCCCGCAGCCCGGGTCAGCGTCGTCGCTTCCATCGGCTACGTCGCCAACCTCGCCGGACCGCCCGCGATCGGCTTCATCTCCCGCACCACCGGGCTGCTCGGCGCCTTTTGGCTGGTCGTCGCCCTCCTCGTGGTCGGGCTTGCCGCGGCAGGCGCACTCAGGGCCCCGCGCCCCTGAAGGGTCAGTACGGCAGGCGGGAGTCCACAGGAAGGCGACCCGGCCCGGGGTGCTTGCCACGCCCGACCCGGGCCGCCAAGATCACCACATGGCGAAGAAGAGGACGAGGAACAAGGTCAAGCTCGGGTCCTCCGGCACCCGGACCCGAGATACCCCTATCGGGGACTACGGCTTCCTCAGTGACGGCGAGGTGTCGGCCCTGGTCGGCCCGAGCGGCGCCATCGAGTGGATGTGCCTGCCCCGCTTCGACTCGCCCAGCGCGTTCGGCAGCATGCTCGGCAAGCTGGCGGGCTCGTTCCGGGTGGCCCCGGACGACGTGACCGTGCCGGGCGACCGGCGCTACCTGCCCGGCACGATGATCCTGGAGACCAGCTGGGGCACCCCGACGGGCTGGATCATCGTCCGCGACGCGCTGCTGATCGGCCCGTGGCGGCACGAGGACAGCCGCTCGCGCACTCACGAGCGCACGCCGAACGACTACGAGGCCGAGCACACCCTGCTCCGGACCATCCGATGCGTCTCCGGTGAGGTGCAGACGGTCATCGACTGCGAGCCGGTGCTGAACTACGGCCAGGCCCCCGTGAGCTGGGAGTACACCGAGCACGGCTACCACCAGGGACTGGGCACCGCGGACGGTTCGGACCTCCAGCTGACCCTCACCTCGGACTTCCGTCTCGGCTTCGAGGGCGGCCGCGCTGCCGCCCGCACGCTGCTCAAAGAGGGCGACACCCGGTACATCGCCCTCAGCTGGGGCCACAAGGCGCCGCCGATGACCTACGCCGAGGCGTACGACCGGCAGGTCTGGACCGCACACCACTGGCAGCACTGGCTGGCCCGCGGCGTCTTCCCCGACCACCCGTGGCGCAGCTACCTGCAGCGCAGCGCGCTGACGCTCAAGGGCCTGACCTACGCGCCCACCGGGGCGATCGCCGCCGCCGGCACCACCTCGCTGCCCGAGACCCCGGGCGGCAACCGCAACTACGACTACCGCTACACCTGGATCCGCGACGCCACCTTCGCCCTGTGGGGCATGTACTCGCTCGGCTACGACTGGGAGGCGGTCGACTTCTTCTCCTTCATCGCCGACATCGCCAGCCGCGACGACGAGATCCAGATCATGTACGGGATCGGCGGCGAGAAGGATCTCACCGAGTACGAGCTGGACCACCTGCCCGGGTACGCGGGGTCGCGTCCGGTCCGGATCGGCAACGCCGCGTACGCCCAGAAGCAGCACGACGTCTGGGGGGCCCTGCTGGACTCGGTCTACCTGCACTCCAAGGCCGCGGACCACCTCGACGGCCGGATCTGGCCGATCCTGGACCTCCAGGTCAACCAGGCCCTCAAGTACTGGCGTGAGCCGGACGCCGGGATCTGGGAGGTCCGCGGCGAGCTGCAGCACTTCACCTCCTCCAAGATCATGTGCTGGGTCGCCGTCGACCGCGGCGCCAAGCTCGCGCTGGCAGCCGGCGAAGCAGGCAAGGCCGCCGAGTGGGAGCTCGCGGCGACCGAGATCAAGGACGACATCTTGGCCAACGGCGTCGACGAGCGTGGCGTCCTCACGCAGTACTACGGCAGCAAGGCGCTGGACGCGTCCCTGCTGCTCGCCCCGTTGCTGCGCTTCCTGCCGCCGGACGACCCGCGGATCAAGGCGACGGTGCTGGCGATCGCCAACGAGCTGACCGTGCACGGGCTGGTGCTGCGCTACAGGGTCGAGGAGACCGACGACGGCTTCAGCGGCGAGGAGGGCAGCTTCACCATCTGCTCCTTCTGGCTGGTGTCGGCGCTGTGCGAGATCGGGGAGTACCAGCGGGCCCGCAAGCTGTGCGCCAAGCTGCTCTCCTTCGCCGGTCCGCTGGAGCTTTACGGGGAGGAGATCGACCCGCACACCGGCCAGCACCTGGGCAACTTCCCGCAGGCCTTCACCCACCTCGCCCTGATCAACGCCGTGATGCACGTGATCCGGCTCGAGGACGCCCAGCACGGTCCGGAGTCGAGCAGCTGGGCCGGCTCCTCGGGCACCGAGGAGGCTTGACCGCCCGCCGAGGAGGGTGTTGAGCTCCCTACTACGGTGGCGCCATGAGTGCGGCGGAATGGGTGCCCGAGGGTGGCGACGTCGACACGCTCCGGCAAGCCGCCGCAGGCTGCCGTGGCTGCGAGCTCTGGGAGCCGGCCACCCAGGTGGTGTTCTCCGCCGGCAACCCAGGTGCGCCGATGATGCTGGTGGGGGAGCAGCCGGGTGACTCCGAGGACCGTCGGGGCATCCCGTTCGTCGGCCCCGCCGGCCAGCTGCTCCAGCGGGCGCTGGCCGAAGCCGGGATCGACGTCTCGGGCGTCTACGTGACCAACGCCGTCAAGCACTTCCGCTTCACCGAGCGGGGCTCGAGACGCATTCACGCCACGCCGCAGATCACCCACCTCAAGGCCTGCCGACCGTGGTTGGAGGCCGAGATACGGCTGGTCGACCCCGAGCTGGTCGTCTGCCTCGGTGCCTCGGCCGCCAAGTCGCTGCTGGGCCCGAGCTTCAGGCTGACCGCCGAGCGCGGACAGGTGAGGGAACGCGAGACCACCGTCGGCGTGCGTCGGGTGCTGGCCACGCTGCACCCGTCAGCCGTGCTCCGGACCCAGGGCCCCGAGCACCACGAGGCATTCGCCGGGCTGGTGGCCGACCTCCGGACGGCGGCACAGGCCGTCACCGCCTGAATAGGTCGCCCGCACCGGCTGCGTGACGAAGCTTCTTATCAGTACTCACGCGAGCACACTTGTCACACTTCCCGCCATTCCTGCTTTCCTCAGGTTTCAGAACAGACAGATCGCGCAAAGGCAAGGCTGGATTTTTGAAGGGCTGAGGAGAAATAGCGCTCCAGGCCCGAGCCGCGATTTCACGGCCCAGGTGAGTGATGTTTCTGCCAGCGAATATGCGCAAACTGTTATCACAGGTGCGTAACGACACGCCGCAGCGACGACCCCCGACCTTCTGGACGCGTGACGCAAGTGACGCTTGAGTATGATCTTCGTCACATTTAAGCCTACTTTGATAACGGCTAGATCACGTCCGTCACGCCTGGATCGGGCCTTTCGTCCCCGGTGGATCGAACTAAGGTCCCGTCCGGGGGGGCCGAAGGACATTTGTAGGAAACCTGATCGCTCTCTAGTGTTCTTCTCAGACCAGTCCAAACCCGGGGAGGAGGACAGGTCAGGGACCGGTTGCCGCGGTAACGGTTTCTGCTCAAGTCCCCCATCCGAGGAGAACCCCTTGTCCCAGAAGTTCTCGGCCGCTCTCTGCTCGCTCGCCCTCGTCGCCGGCCTCACGGCGGCCGCAGGTCCGGCCGAAGCAGCCGCCCCGTCAAAGGTCAGCACCGAGGTGGTGGCCACGGCCAGCGCCAAGAGGTCCAGCGCCACGGCCATCCGGATCGGTAGCTTCAACGTCCGCACCGCCCGCGCCACCTCCGACAAGCGCAACTGGCTCCGCCGGGCTCCGGCCGTGGCCCGCCAGATCCGCGCCAAGAACCCCGGTGTCCTTGCCATCCAGGAGCTCGGCCCCGGTCGGGCTGACGGCAGGAAGGGCACGACCGCGGGCCACGTCCGGCAGACCAACAGCCTGCTGCGCAGCCTGAGGAAGGCCGGGGCAGGGAAGTACCGCCTCGTCCGCACCACGGGCTACGTGAAGCCCGGGACGAAGCACGGCACCCAGGGCACCAGGATCCTCTACGACAGCAGCCGGTACAGGCTTGCGAAGAAGTGCCCGCAGAAGACCGGCAAACGCCACTACAGCCGCAGCTGCAGCCTGGATCTGCCGCTGCTGCGAGGCGACAGCGAGAAGAAGCGCCGCAGCGCGGCCTACGCCCTGTTGCAGAACCGGCGCACCGGCAAGAAGTTCTGGATCGCCTCGGTCCACCTGGACGAACGGCACAGCAAGAACCTGCGCAGGGAGAAGAGGTACAACGCCCTCCGCGGACGCCAGATGGCCGCCGTCCACCACCGGCTCGCCAAGCTCAACAAGGGTCACCGCCGCGAGGTCATCGTCGCCGGCGACGTCAACTCCTGGGCCACCAACCGCGCCGGCAACGCCCCGCACACCTACCTGGTGCGTCGCGGGTTCCGCGACACCGCGGCAGCCCCGAGGCGGGTCAAGGTCCGTTACGCGACCATCAACCACTTCAGCCGCGTGCTGCGCCCCTCTCGCCGCAGCTTCGGCGTCCGGCTCGACGTGATCTTGGTGCGGGGACTCAAGAAGGCCCGGCGATACGAGAACGTGATGAAGGTCGTCGACTCCTCACGGCCATCGGACCACAACATGATCATCAGCGATCTGGTGCTCTGAGCGAGGGGGCCCCGAGTCCCCACGCGCAACGTCAGCCGTTGGCGAGGGCTGCCGGCCCGTCCTCGCGACGGATGTCGATCACGTGGCCGGTCTGGCCCGAGAGCAGGACGTCCAGGGACTGGCGGGCCACCTCTTCTGAGCTCAGCAGGGTGCCGGCTGGTTCCTCACCGAAGGCCTTGGTCCGCATCGGCGTTCCGGTCCGCTCCGGGTTCACGCAGTTCACCCGGACACCATCGGCCGCCCACTCATCGGCCAATGCCTGCGTCAGGTTGACCACCGCCGCCTTGGCCGAGGAGTAGAGGGCGTAGCCGGAACGGCCGCGGGTGTAGGAGGAGGACGTGAAGAGCAGCAGCGAGCCCCGTGACCGCGCCAGGGCCGGGTAGAACTCCTGGGCGATGAAGATCGGGGCCAGGTAGTTGATGTCGGTGGCGGAGTAGACCGCCTCCTCGCTCGTCTCGGCGAGCTCACCGCGGGTGAGCACACCCGCCGTGTTGACCACGTAGTCGATCTCGGCGGTCTCGGCGAGCACGCTCGCGGCGACCTCCGCGATCTCTGCCCGGTTCTCCACGTGGGTGCCGCTGCTCGAGCGCGAGTAGATCCGCACATCCGCCCCGAACTGCCGGGCAAGGGCGGCGATGTCGCCGCCGATCCCGTACGAGCCTCCGAAGACGACGACCGTCTTGCCCGACAGCTTCGCCCGGTACTCGTCCTCGGTCAGCGCGGCCGGGACGTCGGCGGAGGTGAGCTGGAAGAGCTTGTCGGCGATGTAGACATCGATCGGCTCGGTCACCTTCATGTTCCGCTCGTGGCCCGGCACGACCGCGATCGAGACGTCGGGCAGGTAGCGCAGCACCACCGTGCAGTCATCGGTGGCCGTGAAGTTCGGGTCGAGCGCAGCGTTGGCGTACGCCTGCCGAATGGTGGAGAGGCGGAACGACTGGGGCGTCTGACCCCGGCGCAGCCGGTGCCGGGGGAGCACGTCGGAGATCTGATCGAGGTCGGCCGGGTCACGCTCGTCAGCCACCTCGATCACGGTGTCCGCCGACGGGATCGCGGTGTCCACGGCCAGATGGGTCTCGAGCGCAGCCACGTTGGCCGCGATGATCGTCTGGGACACCAGAGGCCGTACCGCGTCGTGCAGCAGCACGTTGCACTCGGTGTCGCCGAGAGCGGCCAGCGCCGTCGCGGTGGTGTCGTTGCGGGTGCCAGCACCCTCCAGGATCTGGCTCACCTTGTCGTAGCCGCCGGCGCGCACGATGGCGCGGACGTCGTCGAGGTAGCCCGGCGTCATCAGCACCAGGATCTCGTCGATCAACGGCGAGGCCTGCATCGCGGCGATGGTGTGCTCGATGATCGGCTTGCCGGCGATCTTGATCAGCTGCTTGGGGATGCTGAGCCCGACGCGGGTACCCGTGCCTCCCGCCAGCACGACAGCCACGTTGCGCAAGGTGCTCACTGGTTCTCCTCTGTACGGGCGTCCCGGGCGTTGGCCCAGAGCGCGGCTTCGGGGGTGGCATCCGGACCCCAGGGCACCGGTGGCTCCGACCAGTGCACCAGGCCCGGATCCACGACGACGCTTCGCCCCGGCACCAGGTGCCAGCGCTCGGGCACCCGAGCCCGGTCGGGCCCGACGGCCAGGTGCAGCAGCTCCCGGTAGGTCAGGCCGAACTCCTCGAGGTACGGCTGCGACGCGGTCAGCACCTCGTGGCTCCGCCAGCGAGCAAGGTCCAGCACGAGCACGTCGACGTCGAAGGCGTCGAAGTCGAAACGGTGCCGGGCGTACGCGCGGCGACGCAGCTCGGCTGCGGGCACCGTCTTGTCGCGCAGCCGGTTGGCCGCGTTGTTGAGCACGCCGAAGCCACTTGCCGACGAGGTGCCGGCCGGGTCCGGTGCGGCCAGCAGCCGGCCGCCCAGGTCGAGCGCGTAGAGCCCGGCCACGTCACCGACGACCACGGCGGTGGCCGGCACCACCAGCACCCGGTCGAGGGCGGGCAGCAGCTCGGGCAGCAGCAGGCGGTCGAGATCCACCGCGGCGGGCTTGCGGCCGGCGGCCCGGACGTCGTCGCCGACCCCCCGCAGGTCCACCACGACGACCTCGTGTCCGGGGACGGCTGCAGCCAGCGATCCGGCGCGGACCACGTCGGCGTCGCGGGTCAGCAACAGGAAGAGCACCCGACCGGAGGCGTGCGCCGCGACGGAGCGCAGCAGCACCCGGGCCGGTTCGACGTCCTCGGCACGGACGGGTACCACCACGGGCACCGCGTCGGACGGCTGCACGTCGAGGGCGTCGCGCACCCGGGCGACCTCGGCGGCCAGATCCACGCGCGGGGCCGGCAGCGGCTGGTTCGCGGCGCGCCGCCGCTCGGCGGCGGCCACGTCGTCAGCGTTCACCTCACGCCACAGCGCGTACACCTCCTCCGGGGTGCCACCGGTCACGATGGCCTCCACCAGCAGCTGCAGCCGGTCATCGATCGTGGTCTGCATCCGGGTGAACTCGGTGTCGGTGATGTCGATCAGACCGGCGAAGCGCGGGTCCGAGCGGTTCTTGGGCTGGAAGTCGACCGGCATGCCCAGCGAGCGCACCGGCAGGTAGCAGTGCAGCCGCGAGGTCACCATCCCGCGGTAGCGGGTGCGGTAGGTCTCGAGCAGGTCGAGGGCGTCGCTCATGTTGTCGGCGAAGCTGCGGAAGCGGATGCTGTCGCTGCTGTGGGCGTGGGTCGGGGCGCCCTTGGGAACTGCGCCCGCGGGCATGTCGACGTAGCCGACCGGCGCGTCCTCGCCCGGGCGGTCGACCTGCTCGGGGAAGACCGTGCGGACGGTCGTGGTCATGCAGCCGGAGAAGAAGGCCGGCACGCCGACCGAGAGCAGGATGTCCACCGTGGTCCAGTCGCGGCAGCCGATCGGGGCGAAGCGACGCAGGTACTCCACCGCCTCGTCGGAGAGCAGGTCCCGCTTGCTGGCGTGGAACGAGATGAAGAGCGGCAGCAGGTTCGGGTGGAACGGGAACCCGTAGCGGGTCTCGAAGATCGCGTGCATGTACCACCCGAACGCCAGCGCCCAGGTGTTCGGCGGGACGGCGGAGTACATCGACGCGTCCCGGTCGACCTGCAGCAGCTGCAGCCGCCCGGTGGCGGTGTGGCGCTGCAGCTCGGGCCGCACCCGGCCGCGCAGCTGCGTCAGCAGGTCCACCAGGTCCTGCGGTCCGTCGTAGTCGACGCCCTGGTGGCGGACGACATGGCCGAGCGAGGCCAAGCTCTGCACGTGGTCGCCGATGTTCGCCGAGGCCCGGGCGCGCCCGGGGTGGTCGTAGGCGAGGACGGCGAAGGAGACCGCTCCGCCCGCGGGCGGCGGTGCGCTCTCCCCATCCGGACTGGCGCTCACCCAACGACGCAGCCAGTCACGAGCAGTGACCAGGCTGGACGACACGGCGGATCCGTCGCCCACCCGAGCGTCCAGGACCGCGAACAGCCGGCGGACCAGCTCCTGCTCGCCTCGGCCGAAGACAGGTCCGATCAGCTCCAGCCACGCGGCCGCCGGCACCTCGGCCGACGCACGGTCGGCGAGCTCGCCGACGCGCTGCAGCGTCTCCGCCGGCTGCTGGTCCAGGCCCGAGCGCACCCACTCCTTGGCCGCGTAGACCGCCCAGGTGGCGGTGGGCAGGTCGCCGAGGTAGGACCAGGCGAGGGCGTGGTGGTCGCGGGCGCCGGCAGCGATCCCCAGGGCGAGGGCACCCGCCTCGGCGGTGGCCGGGTCCTGCTGCAGGGTCGTGCCGAGCGAGACGGCGACGCCGTGCTGCTTGGCCGCGACCAGGTGCCGGGTCTCCGAGGCCACGGCCGCCATCAGCGACCCGCCCCGGCGCAGCACCCGCAGCAGTGGCTCCTCCTGGGCCACAAGCTGCACTTCAGGAGCCGTGGGCTTGCTCCTACCAGCACTCGTCGGTGCGGCCTTCTTCTTCGCCGGCGCCGGCCCCTTGCGGGCGGGTAGCGGCTTGTCCTGGCCGAGCAGCACCAGTCCCGCGCGGCGAACGCGATGGGGGAGGTGGCGGCGCGCCAGTCGTCGAACCAGGCTGGGCATGCGGTCTCCTCGTGATCGTGCGCGTCGGATGGCCCCAGCACTGTACCGACCGGCGCTGGGCGCTCCCACGGCTGACACGCCCCGGTCCGCCGCCGACCGGTCTGGCTCGGACGACCGTCCGAGGGCCGGTGTCGTCGGACAGCGTCGTCCGCCGTCGTCGCTACACTCCTCGCGTGCCGGACCTCACCCTGCCCGACGGTCGCTACTTCTCACTGGCCAACGACGTGCGAGCTCGCTTCGGCGGCCAGACCCGCGCTCACCTGATGAGGAACCGCTTCTTCACCACCTACGCCGGCGTCGAGACCACGATCCTCACGTTCGACATCCCAGCGGTCTACCCGCGGGAGCGGGAGCGGCTGATCGCCCGGGGCGAGCTGGTGCCCGGGATGCAGCTGCTGAACATCTTCGAGCACTACCGCGACAACGTCGTCGAGGGGACTCCGCTGGCGGACTCGTTGCCCGACCTGCCGGACCTGGTGGGGGTGGACGTGCCGCACCCGGACGGCTCGATCTACTACACCGCCTACCAAGAACCCGAGATCGACGAGGACGTCATTCGCGACTACCGGCGGGCGGACGGCACGGTGTTCCTGCGTGCTCCGGCCCCCAAACGCAAGGCCACCTCGCCCTACCTGCTCACCGATGCCCAGGGGCGCCCGGTCCACAGCTGGCCCGGTAAGCGGGGCTGGGGCCACCACTGGCTGCTCGAGCTGCTCGGCGACGCGCCACGGGCGTTCATGATCAGCGACAGTCGGATCGCCCTGCTGAACCTGCTGCCGTTCCCCGACGAGCGCTTCCACGCCCTGCACCTGATGCACAACGTGCACCTGGCCGGGGAGCGGCGCTGGAACTCACCGTTCGCCCCGACCTACGTGCCGCTGTTCGACCAGATCGACTCACTCGACGCCCTGGTCTGCCTGACCGACCGGCAGCGTGGCGACGTGGCCCAGCGGCTCGGCGCCCGCAACACCCTCTTCACCGTCTCCAACCCGGTGACGCTGCCGCCGGTGCCCGACCCGCGGCCCGCCCGCGACCCCAACCTCTTCACCATCGTGTCGCGGTTCGAGCCCCAGAAGCGGCTCGACCACGCGATCCGGGTGTTCGCCCTCGTGGTGGCCGAGCGTCCGCAGGCCCGCCTCGACCTCTACGGCAAGGGGGCGCTGGGAGACTCGTTGACGGACCTGATCGCCGAGCTCGGGCTCGGGGAGCACGTGCGGATGCGCGGCTGGGACCCCGACGCCCGGGACTCGCTGTGGACCTCGTCCGGCTTCCTGGTCACCAGCGCGTTCGAGGGCTACCCGCTCGCCACCCTCGAGAGCCTGGCCCGGGGCTGCCCAGTGGTCTCCTACGACATCAAGTACGGCCCGCGCGACCAGATCACCGACGGGGTCGACGGCTTCATCGTCGACGCCGAGGACCAGCAGACGATGGCCAGGCGCATCGTCGCGATGATCGACGACCCCGCGCTGGTGGCCCGGCTCAGCGACGCCGCGCTGGTCAAGGCCGGTCAGCACGACTACCGGGTCTTCGTGGAGGCGTGGAACAAGGTCCTGACCGCGACGGTGGAGCAGAAGCCGGACCGCGTGCGTCTCAGCCAGGTGACCTGCACCGTGGAGCGGCTCGGCTACCGGCCCCTCAGCCTGCCCAGCCAGGCGGCCAAGCGCGTCGGCCGCTACCTGCCGGTCCGCCTCGGCGCTGGATCCCTGGACCGGTCGCGGGTGATCGTGCTGGACGCCGAGCTCGCCGTCCGCGGTCGCTGGCCCAAGGGTGCCCTGAGCGGGGCGAAGGTCACGCTCGACGCGGTGTCGGCGACGACCGAGACAGTCACCCGGCTCCCCCTGAAGGTGGTCCGGCAGAAGGATAGGTTCCGCCTCAGCAGCCGCTTCGGCCTGCACCGGGTCTTCACCGACCGTGGTCCCGAGGACCGCAACCTCACCCTGCGACTGCGGCTGGTGCTCGGCAACGCCTGCTGGGAGACCGTCCTGGCGCGGCCCGAGGAGGCTGCGCCGACGTACGAGGTGTCGTACGCGCCCAGCGGTGAGCTGCAGCTGCACCGCGGTCTGGCGGAGCAGGCGTGACGGGCCCGGCGGGCTACGTCAACTCCTCCCGGGTGCGCCTGGCCGAACGGGTCCGCGCGTTCGCCCAGGACACCGAGCAGGGGATGCTGGTGCTCGACGCCGGTGCCGGCCGTTCGCCGTACAAGAAGCTGTTCGCCCACGCGCGCTACGAGGCGGCGGACTTCGCCCAGCTCAGCACCAGCTACGCCCCGCTGGACTACGTCTGCGACCTGTCCGACATCCCGGTCGAGGACGAGCGCTTCGACCGGATCGTGTTCAACCAGGTGCTCGAGCACATCCCTGCTCCCCGACGGGTGCTGGCCGAGCTGTACCGGGTCCTGAAGCCGGGCGGGCTCATCCTCTGCTCCTGCCCGCTGTTCTTCCCCGAGCACCAAAAGCCCTACGACTTCTTCCGTTACACCCAGTACGCGCTCCGGCTGCTCTTCGAGGGTGCCGGGTTCCGCATCCGCAAGCTGGAGTGGCTGGAGGGTTACTTCGGCACCGTCGGCTACCAGCTGCTGCAGATGAACCGGGCCCTGCCGCGCAGCGCGGGAGCCGTGACGAGCAGCTGGCGCCGGATCTACCTGCAGCCGCTGCTGTCGCTCACCCGGCTGCTGAGCGGCCCCCTGGCGAGCGCCTTCGCCAGGGCGGACGTCCGGTGGCACTACGAGGGTCGGGGGATGCCGAAGAACTACGTCCTGATCGCGGAGAAGCCCCTCCCGAAGAAGCCCTCGGCAGCGACGGCGTCAGGCTGAGGGCCGCCCAGCCGCGGAACGGTCCGGCCGCCGAGGAGATCCCGGCTCAGAGCCGGACGACGTGCATCTTGGCCCGCTGCTCCAGCCGGTACTCCGCCCGGTCGGCGAAGTACTCGTCCACCGCCGTCTTGCAGCCCGACCACGCGTAGTAGTCGTCCAGCACGATCCGACCGCCCCGGACGAGCAGCGGCGCGATCCGCTGCAGGCAGGTCTTCGTCGACTCGTACCAGTCGCCGTCGAGGTGAGCCAGGGCCACCGGCTCGTCCAGGTCGATGGTGTCGGCGAAGAGCCCGCGGACCAGCTCGACCCGGTTGGCCCCCACCTCGACCCCGCAGCGGGCGAACGACTCGGTGACCTCGCGGTAGAGATCGTCGCGGTAGCCGTAGTAGAGGGTGCCGCCGACGCCGCGAGACTCACCGCTGCGGATCAGCTCGTAGCGACGGTGCACATCCTCACCGTCGGAGTCCGACGGCGGGGGGATCATGCCGAAGACGTCGTAGACCTTCATCGGCCGCTCCGGGGACTTGGCCGCCGCCATCACGATGGCCGAGCCCCCCAGTGCTGTGCCGGCCTCGACCACGAGCCCGGGCTGACCGCTGCGTTCCAGGTGCACCACGAGACGCGCGAGCATCTCGAGGTCAGCCTCCTGCAGGTAGCTGAGCCGCTCATCGCCAACACGAGCCACCACCGCGGCCACGGCCGGCGGCAGCTCCACGCTCGGGTCGGGGTCGCGGACGGACTGGCGGCTGGTGGCCAGCTCCTGCCGCGTCCGCAGCAGCTCCTCGCTCAACCGCTGGACCTCGGCCTGGGACTTGCGCACCCGGGCGCGAAGCCGTTTCAGCTGACGGACCTGCTCGGGGTCGGGGGCGGCGGGGGCGGGGGCGGGCGCGGCCGGCCGCTGGAAGCCGGTAACGACGCGGCGGGCCGTACGGATGCTGCGACGGACGACTTCGGGCGTGGGCATACGGGCCTTCCTACAGGTCACCGGGTCACCGGAGGACGACCGCGATGGTAATGCACGGCGTACGTGCCGGAGGAGGGCCGGAGACCGACACGACCCGTCATCGCGCTGACCGGTGCAGTGCCGCCCGCCCGATACAGTGGGCGCGACCACGCACCAGAGGCCTTCGCAGGAGGGACCCGTCGAGAGGATCCGGCCGCAGTGACCAGGGGAACCGACGCGTGAAGCGTCCCTCGCCCGCTTCACCCGCAGTCCGCCGGCTGACCGACATCCTGCTCGACGCGGTGCTCGCCGGACTGGCCCTGACCGGGGTCTGGCTGTCCGCCGCCGGCCGACCGGCCGGCCTCCTGCTGCTGGCTCTCGCCGTCATCGGGCTGGGTCTGCAGCTCGTCCTCCGCCAGCTCCGCGACGCCCGCCGCAGCCCGCTCGGCAGCGCTCGTGTGGTGCGGGCGCTGACGGTGGCCGGCACTGCGGTCGCCATGGTCGCCCGACCTGCGGGTAGCGGCGGCTTCCTCGCACCCACCTCGGGCGACGTGGTGGTGGCCGCCTTCGCCGCCGCGGTGCTGGCCGGCAGCGTGGTCGCCGAGCAGCAGGTAGCCCGCGCGGTGCGCTTCCAGGTACCGGTGGTGACGAGGCTCCCCGGCGTCCAGCCGCCCCCGCCGACGCGCGAGCTCGGCCTGCCCGCCGTGGCCGCCAGCATGGCCGCCACCCTCCTCGGCCTGGGCCTCGCCTGGGGTCGACTCTCGCCCTGGTGGTGGGTGCTGATGGCGGTCGTCGCGGTGGTTCCCGTGGCGGTGATGGCCTGGAACGGTCGGCTCAAGATCGTGCACGCCCGCCGGCAGCGGCGGCAGCTGCCCCTGGCCGTGGCCGACTACGCACCCGAGATCGTGGTCTACACCTCACGCCCGGACGACGCGTCGTACCAGGTGAGGATGTGGCTGCCCTACCTGGAGCGGGCCGGGCTGCGCATCCTGGTCGTGGCCCGCAACAAGGTGCCCGCGGCTGCGCTGGCCGAGGTCACCGACCTGCCGGTGGTCGAGGCGCGCCGGATGAGCGACCTCGAGAGCCTGGTGGTGCCCTCCCTCCGGGCGGCGTTCTACGTCAACGCCTCCTCCGGAAACGGGGCGTTCGTCCGGTTCCAGCACCTGACCCACGTCTACCTCGGTCACGGCGACTCCGACAAACCGCCCTCCTACAACCCGACCCACGCGATGTACGACCAGGTCTTCGCCGCCGGACCGGCCGCGATCCGCCGCTACGCCGCCCACGGCGTCCGGATCCCGGAGGAGAAGTTCCAGGTCGTCGGGCGTCCTCAGGTCGAGGGGGTCCGGCCGGCCGTGCGGGCGGTCGCCGACACCGCCGACCCGGTCGTCTTGTACGCACCCACCTGGCGCGGTCACGTCGAGGAGACGCTGTTCTACTCGCTGCCCCGGGGGGAGGAGATCGTCTCGGCGCTGCTCACGCGCGGCGCCACCGTGATGTTCAGGCCCCACCCGTTCAACTACGACTTCCCCGACGACGCCGCGGCCGTCCGGGCTGTCCAGGCCTTGCTGGAGTCGGACGCGCGCCGGACCGGGCGGGCCCACGTCTGGGGACCGGCGGCCGAGAGCGACCGCGACGTCTTCGACTGCGTCAACGACTCCGACGCGATGGTCTCCGACGTCTCGGCCGTGGTCTCGGACTACCTCTTCTCGGGCAAACCGTTCGCCATGGTCGCGGTCCCGTCCGAGCCCGCCGCCTTCACGGCCGAGTTCCCCATCGCCGCCGCCTCCTACGTGGTCCGCGGGGACCTCACGAACCTGGACGACCAGCTGGCCCAGCTGCTGGGTCCGGACCCGATCGCCGCGCAGCGGCTCGCGCTGCGGAGCGACTACCTCGGGGACTTCGCGGCCGAGGGCTACGCCGACGTCTTCGTGCAGGCGGTCCGCCACGTCGCCCGGCAGGATCGTGCCGACCTCACCACCGAGGAGCAGCCCGACGGCGAGGAGTCGGTCGACCCGGTCACCGACGACGAGAGCGGCGCCGAGGTCGAGGGCAGCACGGAGGCCGAGGGCAACGCCGAAGCGGTCGCACCGACCCGTCGCGGTTTCCGGCGCTACGCCCGGCTGGTCCGGCGGGTCGGGCTCAACCTGGGCGCCACGGCGATCGCCCTGGTGGCCCTGGCCACGGCGCTGCTGGCGGCTCCCGCCTGGCTGACGTCGCTGCTGGGTCTGCTCGCCATCTGGTCCGCCCTGGCCTCGGTACCGTCCAACGTCCGCCGCGCTTCGCGGCGCAGCAGGCTGCTGGCCGAGGGCGACGGTACCCGGGCTGTGCTGCTGGTGGCGCTCACGGTGCTGCTGGTCCGGACCGGCGCGGGCTCGACGCTCGTCATGCTCGCCGTGGCCGGTACGGGGGTCGCCCTGGCCGTCGAGCGTCGCGTCCGCGCCGCCTGGAGCAGCTTCGGGCTGATCGCCGTCGACCTCCCGGCCGCGGTGCGGCAGGTCCGGCAGCCGTTCGGCCGCGGCTGGCTGACGCTGGCGGGCTTCGCCGTGCTGGCCGTCGGGTTCGTCCTCGCCACGTTGGGTGACCTCCAGATCGGGGGCCGGACCGCCGGGACCGTCTTCTTCGTCGTGGCCGCGGTGTTCTTCGCGCTGTTCCTCGAAGTGCTCGAACGCTCGCTGCGGCGGGCGAACCAGGCGGCTCGGGGTGAGCTGCAGCTCCGCGACGCGCTGATCGAGCACGCCCCGCAGTTCGCGGTCTACTTCGCCTCGACGGTGGGCATCGGCTACCAGGTCGGGATGTGGCTGCCCTACTTCGTACGGCTCGGGAGACCGTTCGTCATCGTCACCCGGACGGTGCCGATGCTGCGGCAGGTGGCCCGCCTGTGCGCGGACCAGGGGCTCAGCGTCCCCATCGTCCACCGGCCCACGCTGCGCAGTCTCGAGGAGGTCATCGTGCCGTCGATGACCACGGCGTTCTACGTCAACAACGCCGTCCGCAACACCCACTTCATCGAGCGCCGCGAGCTGACCCACGTCTGGCTGAACCACGGCGACTCGGAGAAGCCGGCCTGCTTCAACCCCGTGCACGCGATCTATGACCTGATCTTCTCCGCCGGTCGCGCGGGCGTGGACCGCTACGCGCGGCACGGCGTTCACATCCCGGCCGAGAAGTTCAGGGTGGTGGGCCGGCCCCAGGTGGAGCAGATCGCTCCCGCCCGCGGACCGGTCGCCGAGCAGCAGCCGCCGACAGTCCTCTATGCGCCCACCTGGCAGGGTCCCTACGCCGACACCCGCGTCTACTCGCTGCCCCTGGGGGCCGACATCGTGCAGGCGCTGCTGGACCGCGGCGTCCGGGTGGTCTTCCGCGCGCACCCCTTCAACTACCGCTACAGCGAGTGCCGGGAGCTGATCGCCCGGATCGGGGCGATGCTGGACGGGGACCGTCGACGCACCGGGCGCGAGCACCTGTGGGGCGAGGCCGCCGAGCGCGCACTGACCATCGAGGACTGCTTCAACCTGTCCGACGCGATGATCTCCGACGTCTCCGCCGTCGTCTCGGACTACCTGCACTCGACGAAGCCGTTCGCGATGGTCTCGGTCGGCCGCACCCCGGACCAGCTGGTCGTGGAGGCCCCCGCCGCCCGGGCCTCCTACGTGCTCCGGGAGGACCTGTCCAACCTCGACGCCGTCCTGGACGACCTGCTCGGCGCCGACCCGCTGGTGACCACCCGGGACGCCACCCGCATCTACTACCTCGGCGACTTCGACCACGAGCGGTACGCCGACGGCTTCCTCGACGAGGCTCGTCGGGTGATCGGCTGAGCTTCCTGCCCTCGCTCCGCTCGGGCGTGGATCGCGCTCCAGCCCTCCGTCGACGTCGTCACCGGTGAACGAAAAGCGTGTTCACCGGCTCCTCCTTTCGACGGAGGCGCGCGATCCGGCGTTGGTGATGTCAGCGCAGGGGGGTTGGCGGGCCGAGTTCAGTGAGGGCTTGCAGCGCGAGTGCGTATCCGTGGGTGCCGAGGCCGACGATGACGCCGGCGGCGACCGCGGAGAGGTAGGAGTGGTGGCGGAACTCCTCGCGGGCGTGGACGTTCGAGATGTGCACCTCGATCACCCGGACCTCAGCCCCACTGATGGCGTCGCGGAGGGCGATGGAGGTGTGGGTGTACGCACCGGCATTCAGCACCACACCGAGCAGCTCCCCGGCCGCCTGCCGCTGGCCGGCCTCGTGCAGCCACTCGACCAGCTCGCCCTCGACGTTGGACTGCCGGCACTCCACCTCGACGCCCAGCTCGGCACCGGTGCGTACGCACAGCTGGTCGAGGTCATCGAGGCTCGCGTGGCCGTAGACCCCTGGCTCGCGCTGCCCGAGCAGGTTGAGGTTGGGTCCGTTGAGCACCAGGGCCGCCGTCATGGGCAGCATCGTCCCACGCTTCGCCCCCTGGGGGTGCGGGTCAGCGGGCCAGGGCCGCGAGGACCCGGGTCGCGCTGCTGCTGAGCCCGAGCTCGGCCGTCAGCGCGGCGAAGCGGTCGGGGTCGGCGGGCTCCGCCGGCAGCACGAGGTCGTCCTCGGTGACGCCGAGGGGCAGCTCGCGCGCCACGGCCACCACCTCGGGCGCGACGGCCAGGTAGTCGATGGCGGCGCCCAGCTTGGAGCGGACTCCGGGTGCGACGGGGCTCTCCGGACGGCTGGCGGCGGCCAGGATCCCGTTCAGGTCGCCGTAGGACGTGAGCAGCGAGGCGGCCGTCTTCTCCCCGATGCCGGACACGCCG
Organism: uncultured Actinomycetota bacterium; assembly: GCA_963727215.1. GTDB lineage: Bacteria > Actinomycetota > Actinomycetes > Propionibacteriales > Propionibacteriaceae > Microlunatus. The sequence continues at coordinate 323,115 of CAVSFR010000004.1, read as the reverse complement.
GGCAGACCGTCGGAGGCGTCGCCGCGCAGGGTCGCGTAGTCGACATAGGCGGTCGCGGGAATGCCGTACTTGCGCTCCAACCAGGCGTTGTCGACGACCTCGTGCTTGCCGACGCCGCGGGCGATGTAGAGGACCCGCACTTCGCGCGCGTCGTCCACGAGCTGGAACAGGTCGCGGTCGCCGGTGACCACGTCGGTGGGCATCGTGCTGGTGCTGGCCAGCGTGCCGATCACGTCGTCCGCCTCGTAGTGGTCCTGGCCGACGACGGCGATCCCGAGCGCGGCCAGCACGTCGATGATCATCGGCACCTGCGCGGCCAGGGCGTCGGGTGCGGTCTCGCCACCGCCGGAGACAGCCATCTCCGCCACCACCGTGTCGCCGCCGGCCGCCACCCGGTGCGCCTTGTACGAGGGGATCAGCTCGACCCGCCAGGCGGGTCGCCAGTCGTTGTCCCAGCAGCAGACGAGGTGGCTGGGGTCGTAGGTCTGTACCAGGTAGGTGATGAAGTCCAGCAGACCCCGGACCGCGTTCACCGGCCGACCGTCGGGGGCCCGGAGTGAGTCGGGGACCCCGTAGAAGGCGCGGAAGTAGAGCGAAGCGGTGTCCAAAAGCAGCAGTCGCCGTGATCCCACGAGGGCAATCCTGGCACGATACGGCCATGGAGGACCTTGATCGACGCATCCTCACCCTCCTGGCGCACGAGGGGCGGATGTCCTACACCGATATCGGCAAGGAGACCGGCCTGTCCACCTCCGCCGCCCAGCAGCGGGTCCGCCGGCTGGAGCAGCGCGGCGTGATCAAGGGTTACCGCGCAGTCCTCGACCCCGCCGAGCTCGGCCTGATGGTGACCGCATTCGTGGCCATCAAGCCGTTCGACCCGGGCCAGCCCGACGACGCGCCCGAGCGGCTCAAGCACATCTCCGAGATCATCTCCTGCTACTCCGTCGCCGGCGAGCCGAGCTACCTGCTCAAGGTGCAGGTGCCGAGCATGACGCACCTGGAGTCGCTGCTCGCCCGGATCCGCGCGGCCGGCAAGGTCTCGACCCACACCACGACCGTGCTCTCGGTGCCGTATGAGGACCGTCCGGAAGTCTGAGCGTGCCCTCCTCGCTGGTCCTGTACGGCGGCACCGTCTGGACTCCTGACCGCTCCGCCCCCACCGCGCTGGTCCTGCGCGAGGGCCGGATCGCCTACGTCGGGGACGACGCGACGGCCCGACTTCTGGCCTCTGACGGCGCAGCCGCCGTCGACCTCGAGGGCCGGCTGGTCACGCCGGCCTTCGTCGACGCCCACCTGCACACCATCCAGGTCGGCCAGGTCGCCGACGGATTGGACCTGCACGACGCCCGCAGCCGTGCCGCGGTGCTCGACGCAGTCGCCGGTTACGTCGCCAGCCGCCCGGGCCGCCGGATCGTGGTGGGCCAGGGCTGGGACGAACGCGGCTGGCCAGACCCCACGCCGCCGACCCGCAGCGAGCTGGACCGGGCTGCCCCCGGGGTCGCGGTCTACCTCGCCCGGGTCGACGTCCACTCGGCCCTGGTCTCCACCACGCTGCTCGAACGGCTGCCCGATGTCAGCGGCCTGGCCGGGTTCCACGCCGACGGCTGGCTGACCCAGGACGCGCACCACCGCTGCCGGGGGCAGATGGACAGCCTGTTCACCGACGACGAGCGACGGGCGGCCGCCCGGACCGCCCTCACCTCCGCTGCCCGGTGCGGCGTCGCGACGGTGCACGAGCTGGGTGGGCCGCACCTCGGACCGCTCGCCGACCTCAGCCGGGTCCGTGAGGTGGGCGCCGAGCTGGGCGTCGGTGTCGTCGCCTACTGGGGCGAGCTGGCCGACGAGGACGGCGCGGTTCTCGGGCGGGCCCGCGACGCCGGGGCGGTGGGTCTGGCCGGTGACCTCTGCGTCGACGGCGCGATCGGCTCGCACACCGCCGCCCTGCGTGAGCCCTACACAGACCTGGCCCTCGACAGCGTCAGCGAGCCCGACGACCTCAGGAAGCGCCGGGGCGTCCGCTACCTCGACGACGAGGCCATCACCGCACACCTGGTGGCCTGCACTCGCGCCGGCGTCCAGGGCGGCTTCCACTGCATCGGGGACGACGCGGTCGCCGCCGCAGTGACCGGCCTGCGCCGGGCGGCCGACCTGCTCGGCGCCGACGCCGTCCGGGCGGCCCGGCACCGGCTGGAGCACCTGGAGATGGTGGACCCGTCTGACCTCGCCGCGCTGGCCGACCTGGGCGTGGTGGCCAGCGTCCAGCCCGCGTTCGACGCCGCCTGGGGCGGTCCGCACGAGCTCTACGAGCAACGGCTGGGGGAGCGGGCCGCCGGCATGAACCCGCTCGGCGACCTGCACCGGGCCGGGGTGGCACTGGCTTTCGGGACGGATGCGCCGGTCACCCCACTCGCGGGGTGGCAGACGGTCCGGGCCGCCGTCCGGCACTGGCGGCCCGATCAGCGGCTGAGCCTGGCCACGGCCTTCGACGCCTCGACCCGCGGCGCCCATCGCGCTGCCCGCGACGACGAGGGCGGCCTGCTCGAGGTCGGTGCACGGGCCGACCTCGCGGTCTGGGACGTCGACGCCGACCTGTTGGATCTACCATCCGGCCTGCCCCGGCTCGAACCCGGTGACCCGCTGCCCGGCTGCGTAGCGACGCTCGGCCGCGGCCGCGTCCTGTGGGCCGGACCAGGCCTACTCGGTAGGCTCGGCATGTGTCGCACGCTCCGCTGACGGTGCCGGCCCCGGTCACCACCGGGCCGGGTCTCGTGCGTCCGGTTCGGCTGGGGGGAGCACGGCTGGTCCGTGGGCTGGGTGCCGTCGCTGCCGGTATCGCGCTCGGGCTGAGCTGGCAGCCGTACGGCTGGTGGCCGCTGCTGCTGGTCGGCATCCCGGCCCTGACCCTGCTCACGCGGCACGTCCGCCCCCGCTTCTCCTTCGGCCTCGGCTACCTCTTCGGGCTGGCCCTGCTCACGGTCAGCATCAGCTGGGTGCACGTGCTCGGCGTCTGGGTGGCCGCGCTGCTGATCCTCTTCGAGGCCCTGTTCTTTGGGGTGCTCGGGCTGGCCCTGAGCCTGGTCAGCCGGCTCCGCACCTGGCCGCTGGCTGCCGCGTGCTGCTGGGTCGGCGTCGAGTTCGCCTACTCCCGCATCCCGTTCGGCGGTTTCGGCTGGATGCGGATCGCCTACGCGGCCGTGGACACCCCGCTCGCCGGCTTCTTCCCGATCGTCGGGGTGGCCGGGGTCTCGTTCCTCGTGGCGCTGGTCGGTCAGCTGGTCGCCGTCGCGGTGCTGGCCGTTCTCGGCCGAGCCCGGCGGCTCGCCCCAGGCCGCACCCGCTCCCGCCGACTGCTGGTCGCCGCGATAGCCGGCCTGGTCGCGCTGGGAGTGGCCGGCACGGCGCTGCGCAGCTTCCAGGTCGAGCCGCTCGCCGGCCGCGAAGGCAGCGTCACCGTCGGGATCGTGCAGGGCAACGTGCCCGGTCGCGGCATCGAGGCGATGGGACGCGCGCGCTCGGTCACCAACAACCACCTGGCCGAGACCATCGACCTGGCCACCAAGGCCCGGCTCGGCCAAGTCGCCAGGCCCGACTTCATCCTCTGGCCCGAGAACTCGACCGACATCGACCCCACCCTCGACCAGACCACCAGGGCCACCGTCCAGGCCGCCGCCGAGGTGGCGGGCGTCCCGATCCTCGTCGGCGCGGTGATGGAGGGTCCCGGACCCGACGAGCGGCAGACCACTGCTCTGTGGTGGGACCCCGTCCGGGGGATCCTGGCTCGCTACGACAAGCGCAACCTGGTGCCGTTCGGGGAGTGGATCCCGTTTCGCGACCAGCTGCTCCCGGTCGTACCGATCCTGGCCCAGGTGGGAGCCCAGTCGGTCCCGGGCACCCGTCCCGGCGTCCTGGACGTGCCGGCGGCCGGCCGCCAGGTCAGGGTCGGCGACGTCATCTGCTTCGAGCTGGCCTACGACAAGACCGTCTACCAGACCTACACGTCCGGAGCCCAGATCTCGATGGTGCAGAGCAACAACGCCACCTACGGCGGCACCGGACAGATCGAGCAGCAGTTCGCCATCACCCGGGCGCGGGCCATGGAGTCGCGCCGCGAGATCGCCGTCGCCACCACCAACAGCGTCTCCGGCTACATCGACCGCGACGGCCGCGTCGTCACCCGGACCACCCAGTTCACCGCCGACGACCGGGTGGTGACCATGCCGCTGCGTTCCTCGCTGACGCCGGCCGTCCGGCTCGCGCCCTGGCTCGACCGGGCGCTGTCCCTGCTGGCCCTGTTCTGCTGCGCGTTCGCCGTCCTCGAACGCCGGCGGTCGCGACGTTCCCACCCGGTCGCCGTCGACCCTGACCCCGCACCCTGACCCCGAGAAGAGGCCACACGTTGAGCGAGTCGACGACCCAGCCCGAGACGGTTCCCGGACCCACGGCGGACGGGCAGGTGCTGGTCATCATCCCCACCTACGACGAGCTGCAGAACCTGCCGATCATCGTCGGCCGCGTGCGCGCCGCCGTGCCGCACGTCGACATCCTGGTGGCTGACGACAACTCCCCGGACGGCACCGGCGACCTGGCCGACACGCTCGCCGCGGCCGACCCGCAGGTGCACGTGCTGCACCGACGCGGCAAGGAAGGGCTCGGTGCGGCGTACCTGGCCGGCTTCACCTGGGGTCTGGAGCGGGGCTATGACGTGCTGGTGGAGATGGACGCGGACGGCTCGCACTCACCCGAGCAGCTGCCCCGGCTGCTTGCGGCTCTCGCCGACGCCGACCTGGTGCTCGGGTCCCGGTGGGTCCCCGGCGGGTCGGTGGTGAACTGGCCCACCTCGCGCAAGGTCCTCTCCCGCGGCGGCAACCTGTGGACGCGGATCGCGCTCGGGATCCCGCTGCACGACGCCACCGGCGGCTACCGCGCTTTCCGCCGCGAGACCCTGCTCGGGCTCGGGCTCGACGACGTGGCCTCGGCCGGCTACTGCTTCCAGGTCGACCTGGTCTGGCGAGCGCTGAAGGCGGGCTTCCGGGTGGTCGAGGTGCCGATCACCTTCGTCGAGCGCGAGCACGGGGTGTCCAAGATGAGCCAGCGGATCGTGGTCGAGGCCCTGCTGCTGACGACGCTGTGGGGCGCTCGGCACCGGGCGGCGCAGCTGCGCGGGCTGGCCCACCGACGCGAGCCCGCCGTGACGCGATGAGGCCCCGGCGGGGCTGGCCGTTCGCCCTGCTCGTGCTGGTCCTGGTCGCCGTCGGCATCCTCGAGGTCTGGCTGCTGATCCAGGTCGGCCACGCCATCGGGGCGTGGCCGACGGTGGCCATCCTGGTCGCCGAGGCCCTGCTCGGCGCTGCCTTGCTGCGGCACGAGGGCCGACGGACCTGGCAGGCGGTGACCGAGGCGATGGGACGCGGGGTGGCGCCGTCGGGCCAGCTGGCCGACGCGGCTCTGGTGCTGTGCGGCGGCCTGCTGGTGATGCTGCCGGGCTTCGCCACCGACGTCGTCGGGCTGCTCCTCCTGCTGCCCTTCACCCGGCGGCTGGCCCGCCGGCTGCTGACGTCGGTCCTGGCCCGCCGACTTCAGATGGCTGCGGGTGGTCCCCGAGCGAGCCGCCCCGGTCAGGTCATCGAGGGCGAGGTGGTGGACGGTGGGGGGGCGGGGACGCCGCCCGCCGACGGGCCGACCGTGATCTCCGGTGAGATCCTCGATCGCTGATTGAGCCCGGAAACGACGCAACCGTGGTCGCCGAAGCGACCACGGTTGCGTACGGGCGATACCCGGTCAGGCGGTGCGCTTGCGTGGCGCCGCGGTCCGCGAGAAGGCCGTGGATCCCAGCTCGCCGGAGCGCAGCAGCGTCAGCCGCTCGGCCAGCAGGTCCTCGAGCTCGGCGATGGAACGCCGCTCGCGAAGCATGTCCCAGTGCGTGCGGACCGGCTTCTCCTCCTTCAGCACGGGGCGCTCGCCGTCGGACCGCAGGGACTCTGCCCCGCACCGCGGGCACTCCCACAGGGCCGGGATGTCGGCCTCTGCCGAGAACACCAGCGTGAAGTGGTGCTGCCGCGAGCAGTCGTAACCGACCTCCTGCCGGGCGGCGAACTCGACGCCTGCCTCGTCCTCGAAGCTCTTCGCTCCCAGTCCGGTACCTCTCAGTGAACGATCAGCCATGACTCAACCTCCGTCTAGACGTCTGACGTGTATCCCCGAGCGGTCAACTCCCCGGAGGAGCGTTATGTTCCGTCGTTACCCCGAACAGCGGTGACTCACGCGTTGATCATCGTCGGACCCCGCGACGAACCTGGCGGCACCACCCTCGACAGAGCCAACGCTCCCACCAGCAGCACCAGTGCGATGCCCACGATACCGATGCGGTCAGAGAAGAGATAGGAGAACAGCGCGAACAGGCCCGGCGCCAGGAACGAGGCCGCTCGTCCGGTGGTGGCATAGAGCCCGAACATCTCGCCCTCGCGGCCGGGGGGCGCGACTCGCGCGAGGAACGAGCGTGAGCTGGCCTGGGCCGGACCGACCCACAGGCAGAGCAGCAGGCCGAAGAGCCAGAACATCGTGGTACCGGACGCGAAGAGCAGCACCGTGCAGCTGAAGAGCAGCCCCACCAGGGAGATCATGATCACCCGCTTGGGCCCGACCCGGTCCTCGACCGCCCCCATGCCCAACGCGCCGAGGGCCGCGACCACGTTGGCCACGACACCGAAGATCAGCACCGTGGACTGCGCCATCCCGTAGACGCTGACCGCGAGGATCGCCCCGAAGGTGAAGACCGCCGCCAGCCCGTCGCGGTAGAGGGCGGAGGCGATCAGGAAGAAGACGGCGTTGCGGTCCTCGGCGTAGAGCCGGCGGACGTCGGCCACCAGCAGCCGGTAGGACGCCGGGATGGACACCCGTCGCGACCGCGGGCCGGCCGGTAGCTCGGGCACCGCGAACAGCACGGGCAGGGCGAAGATCGCGAACCAGGCGGCCGAGAAGACCGCGACCGTACGGATGTTCAGCCCGCCGGCGGAGGTGACGCCGAACCAGCCGACCTCGGGGGCGATGAAGCCGACGTAGCAGATCAGCAGCAGGAAGATCCCGCCGAAGTAGCCCATCGACCAGCCGAAGCCCGACACCCGGCCGAGGGTCTCCCGGTTCGAGATCTGCGGCAGCATCGCGTTGTAGGAGACGCCCGCGAACTCCTGGAACACCGCGCCACCGGCCAGCAGCACCAGCGCCGTCCACAGGTACGCCGGCTCGTTGCGGACCGTGAACAGGCCGAGCATGGTGGCGACCACGAGCGCGGTCCAGATGGCGAGGTTGCGTCGTCGGTGTCCGGAGGCGTCGGAGCGCTGACCGGTGATCGGGGCGATCAGGGCCACCAGCAGGCCAGCGACGAACCCGGAGATCCCGAGCCAGGTGTTCGCGGTCAGCCCGCCCGGCCGCGCGTCACCGACCACGCCGCGGACCACGTACGGACCGAAGACGAAGGAGGTGATGACAGCGTTGAAGGCCGACGAGCCCCAGTCCCAGAGCCCCCAGGCGAAGACGACGCGACGCTTGACCGGGCCGGCCGCCCGTACCGCCGGCGCGGCGGCCTCGACGCCGGTCATGTCCACCGCCCGCGCTCGACGAGCACGTCCTTCAGCGTGTCGATCCGGTCGGTGAAGATCCCGTCCACCCCCAGCTCCAGCAGGCGTTCGATCTCGGTCCGCTCGTCGACGGTCCACACGTGCACCTGCTTGCCGGCGCGGTGGACGTCGGCCAGCAGCCGGGGCGTCACCAGGGTGACGGTGCGGCCGCGGAAACGGTGCCGGGCCGGGATCTGCAGGACGGGCGCCGGAGTCCGCAGCACCCGGGTCAGCCAGGGCAGGAACCGCTGGGCGGCGACGCCGGCGGCACTGGCGCACGAGGCGACGCGCCGGCCCACGCGCCGACGCAGCTCGTGCAGGCGGCGGATCCCGAACGAGCTGACGCAGACCCGGTCGTACGCCTCGTGCTCGGCGATGGTCTCAGCGAGCAGCCGGACGGCGGCCGGGGACTTCGCGTCGATGTTGAACCGGGCCTGGGGAAAGCCGGTCAGCAGCTCAGCCAGCCGGGGGATGGGGTCGAGCCCGTGGATGCGCGCTCCAGCGATCTCGGCCGCCGGCAGCTGCCCGATCATCCCCTGCGCATCGGTGACCCGGTCGAGCCGGTCGTCGTGGAAGGCCAGCAGCACCCCGTCGGCGGTGGCGTGGACGTCGGTCTCGAAGTAGCGGTAGCCGAGCGCCGCCGCCTGCTCGAACGCGTGCCGGCTGTTCTCGCGGTGCAGGTTGGGGCCATAGAGAGCGCCGCCGCGGTGAGCGAAGGCCAGAAAGCCTGGTCCGAAGTAGTCGTAGTCGGCAGCCCGCATGCGCTCATCATGCTCGTGTTGTGCCGCCGGTGGGGGAGGTTGGCCCGGCCGAGGCGGTGCCTCGGCGAAGTTCGCCGGGAGTCGCATCCCCACCGCGGTCGGGTTCGGGAGCCAGTGGCAGCACCACCCTGCGCTGCGGTCAGACCCCTGGCAGGCGGGCGAGAACGGCGTCGACGTTCGCGGGCATCCAGGTCGGAGGACCGATCACGAGCAGGTAGCCGTAGCCGATCAGACCGCAGCAGGCGAAGAAGACGGCCCAGGCGAGGGCCTGCTGGGGTCGGCTCCAGGAGCGGAACCGGGCCAGCTGCCGTTTGAACACCGCCATCAAGCGCTCGGCCCAGACGAACTCGCTGGCCCAGACGGCGAGACCCATCAAGACCAAGGGGATGCCGCCGGGCCCGGGCAACCAGCCGGTGGCCAGACCCAGGCCGACCAGCAGGGCCCCGATGATCGCGACCACGAAGCGGTAGACCCGAAGCTGATGGGCGTTCTGCCGGATCCGTGCCCGCCACTTCCAACGGTCGTGCCCCGGCTCGCGCAGGACATGGTGCTCGTGGTGCTCGCCGGCCGCCGCGCCGCTCACCACGGCAGGCTCGGCGTCGGGCGGCATGGGCACCACTGTAAGGCGACCGGCCAAGAGGAGGCTGAGCGCTCGGGGTCAGGGCGCAGACCAGTGGCGCAGGCCCGAAGGCGCCGCGCTGGATGTCACCGGATCCTTCCGCTGGGGCCTCCGGGCCACCGCGCCCCGCCGCTGAGCCGGCCGGGGTCCGGATCAAGGACAATGGCGGCCGTGACGACCATCCTCTCCATCCAGTCCTCGGTCGCCTACGGCCACGTCGGCAACAGCGCGGCAACCTTCCCGCTGATGCGGATGGGCGTCGAGGTGTGGCCGGTGATCACCGTCCACTTCTCCAACCACACCGGCTACCCGCACTGGCGCGGACCGCTGCTGAGCGCCGACGACGTGGCCGGGGTGATCCGTGGCATCGACGAGCGCGGGGTGCTCGGCCGCTGCGACGCGGTGCTCTCGGGCTACCAGGGCGGCGACGACATCGGCGCGGTCATCCTGGACGCCGTCGATCTGGTCCGCTCGCGCAACCCGGCCGCGATCTACTGCTGCGACCCCGTGCTCGGGGACGTGGACCGCGGCTTCTACGTCCGGCCCGGCATCCCGGAGCTGATGCGCGACCGGGTCGTCCCGGCCGCCCAGATCATCACGCCGAACCAGTTCGAGCTCGAGTTCCTGACCGGACGCGGCACCTCGACCATGCCGGAAGTGCTGGCCGCGGCCGACGACGCCCGGGCTCTCGGACCCGACATCGTCGTGGTCACCAGCGTGGTGCACGCCGACGCCGAGCCGGGGACCATCGACATGGTGGCGGTCTCCGGCGATGGCGCCTGGTACGTCCGGACGCCACTGCTTTCGCGCACCTTCACCGGGGCCGGCGACCTGACCGCCGCGACCTTCCTGGCCTCCTACCTGCGCTCCGGCGACGTCGCCGACGCCGTCGCCCGCACCGCTGCCGTGGTCTACGGCGTGCTTGCTGTCACCGTCGCCTCAGGGGAGTCCGAGCTCCAGCTCGTCGCCGCCCAGGACGAGATCGCCCACCCCTCCAACAGCTTCCCGGTCACCCGACTGCGTTAAGGAAGTTCCTCCCTGACCCACACCGGATCGCGCGCCTCCGTCGAAAGGAGGAGTCGGTGAAACACGCTTTTCGTTTCACCGGCGACGACGTCGACGGAGGGCCCGAGCGCGATCCGCGCCCGGGCGGAGCGAGGGCAGATAGGTCAGTCCCTGAACACCTCGATGTTCGCGCCGAGGGCGTTCAGCCGGTTGGCCAGGTCCTCGTAGCCGCGGTTGATCACGTAGACGTCGCGGAGGACGGACTCACCCCGGGCGGCAAGCATGCCGAGCAGGATGCAGACGGCCGGACGCAGGGCGGGCGGGCAGACGACCTGCTGGCCGCGCCACCGGGTCGGTCCCTCGACGATCACCCGGTGCGGGTCGAGGAGCTGCACCCGGGCGCCCAGCTTGTTCAGCTCGGTGAGGTAGATCGCCCGGTTCTCATAGACCCAGTCGTGGATGATCGTCTTGCCCTCGGCCGTGGCGGCGATGACGGCGAAGAAGGGCAGGTTGTCGATGTTCAGCCCGGGGAACGGCATCGGGTGGATCTTGTCGATCGGGGCCCTCAGCACCGACGGCCGCACCGTCAGGTCGACCAGCCGGGTGTGACCGTTCGCGGCGACGTACTCATCGCTCAGGGTGAAGTCGAGGCCCATCTCCTCCAGGATCGCGAGCTCGATCTCCAGGAACTCGATCGGCGCCCGTCGGATGGTCATCTCCGACTGGGTGACGATCGCCGCGGTGAGCAGGCTCATGGCCTCGATCGGGTCCTCCGACGGCGCGTACTCGACGTCGGTGTTGATGCTCTGCACGCCGTGCACCCGCAGGGTGGTGGTGCCGATGCCGTCGATCTCCACACCGAGGTGGGTGAGGAAGACGCAGAGGTCCTGGACCATGTAGTTGGAGCTGGCGTTGCGCAGCACGGTGACGCCGGGGGAGAGCGCCGCCGCGAACAGCGCGTTCTCGGTGACGGTGTCGCCGCGCTCGGTCAGGATGACCGGCCGGACGGGCTCGACCGTCTCGTCCACCGAGCAGTGGTACATCCCGTCGGTGGGCACGACGTCGAGGCCGAAGCGGCGCAGCACCTGCAGGTGCGGCTCGATGGTCCGGGCGCCGAGGTCGCAGCCGCCGGCGTAGGGGAGGTTGAACGAGGAGTAGGAGTGCAGCAGTGGGCCGAGGAACATGATCACGCTGCGGGTGCGGCGGGCGGCCTCGACGTCCATGGCGTCCAGGTCGAGGTGGTCGGGCCGGACCAGCTCGAGATCGGCGCCGGCGTTCAGCCAGGTCGCACGGACACCGATGCTGGTCAGCACCTCGAGGATGCGGTTGACCTCCTCGATCCGGGCGATCCCACGGATGACGGTCCGGCCGCGGTTGAGCAGGCTGGCGCAGAGCAGGGCGACGGCGGCGTTCTTGGACGAGCGGACCTCGATGGTGCCGTTCAGCTTGGCCCCGCCGCGTACCCGCAGGTGCAGGGGACCGTTGGAGCCGACGGAGATCAGCGGTGAGTCCAGCGCCTCGGCGATGCGGTTGACCATGTCCAGGCTGAGGTTCTGGTTGCCCGCCTCGATCCGGTGCACCGCACTCTGGCTGGTGCCGAGAACGTCGGCTAGCTGGGTCTGGGTCAGTCCGCGGTGCTTGCGCGCGTCGCGGATCAGCCCGCCAATTCGGTCGGCGTAGGTCTCAGTCACGCGGTCGAGGTTAACTCACATGTGAGATTTTTTCTGAACTATCGGCGTGTCGGGAGGGCTCGGCGCGCTGGTCGGCCGCGCTGCCACACGGGATGGCCGGGTGGCCGCGCCGGGCGCGGCGCCCCTACAGTTGGCGCATGACCGATCACTATGACGTTGTCGTGCTCGGTGCGGGCCCGGGTGGCTACGTGGCCGCCGTCCGCGCCGCCCAGCTGGGCCTGCGGACCGCCATCATCGAGCTCAAGTACTGGGGCGGGGTCTGCAACAACGTGGGCTGCATCCCCACGAAGTCCCTGCTGCGCAACGCCGAGATCGCCCACATCTTCAACCACGAGGCCAAGACCTTCGGGATCAGCGGCGACGTGAGCTTCGACTTCGGCGCGGCATTCAGCCGCAGCCGCAACGTCGCGGACCGGATGGCCAAGGGCGTCCACTTCCTGATGAAGAAGAACAAGATCACCGAGATCGACGGCTGGGCCACCTTCACCGACGACCACACGGTCAGCGTCGAGGGTCCGAAGGGCACCACGTCGGTCGGCTTCGACAACCTGATCATCGCTGCGGGCGCCACCACCCGGCTGCTGCCCGGTACCGAGGTCACCGAGCGGGTCGTGACGTATGAGGAGCAGATCCTCACCGCCGAGCTGCCCGGCTCGATCATCATCGCCGGCTCCGGCGCCATCGGTACCGAGTTCGCGTACGTGCTGGCCAACTACGGCGTGGACGTCACCATCGTGGAGTTCCTCGACCGGATGCTGCCGCTGGAGGACCCGGAGATCTCCGCCGAGCTGCAGAAGCAGTACAAGAAGCTCGGCGTGAAGCTGATGACCAGCACCAAGGTCGAGTCGATCGACGACTCCGGCGACAAGGTCAAGGTGACGGTCTCACCGGCCAAGGGCGGCGACGCAGAAGTGCTCGAGGCCGACAAGGTGATGCAGGCCATCGGGTTCGCGCCCCGCACCAAGGGCTACGGCCTGGAGCTCACCGGCGTCGAGGTCAGCGATCGGGGGGCCATCGTCATCGACGACCAGATGCGTACCAACGTGGCGCACATCTACGCCATCGGCGACGTGACCGCCAAGCTGCTGCTGGCGCACACGGCCGAGGCGCAGGGCATCGTGGCCGCCGAGACCATCGCGGGCGTCGACACCATGCCGATCAACTACGACATGATCCCGCGGGCGACCTACTGCCAGCCCCAGGTCGCCTCGTTCGGCTACACCGAGGCCCAAGCCAAGGACAAGGGCTACGACGTCAAGGTGGCGAAGTTCCCCTTCACCGCGAACGGCAAGGCGCACGGCCTGGGCGAGGCAGTCGGCTTCGTGAAGATGGTCGCGGACGCCAAGTACAACGAGATCCTCGGCGTCCACATGATCGGCCCGGACGTCACCGAGCTGCTGCCCGAGCTGACCTTGGCCCAGCTGTGGGACCTCACGGCCGACGAGGTGGCCCGCAACATCCACGCCCACCCGACGCTGTCGGAGGCCCTGCTCGAGGTGTCGCACGGCATCTCGGGGCACATGATCAACTTCTGAACGATCTCAGGCGGTGTCGCGCAGCACGAGGTGGGTGCCGAGCAGCTGCACGGGACTCTCGGGCTCCCGACCGGCTAGCAGGCCGAGCAGCAGCCCGGCCATGGCCGCGCCCATCTCGGCGGACGGCTGGTGGACGGTGCTCAGCTGGAGCTCACCGGACGTGGCGGCCGAGCTGTCGTCGTAGCCCACCACCGCGACGTCTTCGGGCACCCGGCGGCCACGCTCGGTGATCGTGGACAGGGCACCGCGGGCCATCAGGTCGCTCGCCACGAAGACTGCGTCCACGTCGGGGAAGCGGGCGAGCAGGTCCCGCATCGCTGCTGCGCCCCCGGCGGCGGTGTAGTCGGCGCTGACCACGGCGTCTGTCGCCATCCCGGCGGCCTCGAGCACCTCGGTCCACCCCGTCAGCCGGTCCACGGCCGCCTTCATGTCCAGCGGTCCGGTGATGGTGGCGATCCGCTGCCGACCCGACGTGAGCAGGTGCGTGGTCGCCTGCGCCGCGCCTGCGACGTTGTCGACGTCGATGCAGTAGTAGCGGTCGAGGCCGGGGACCGCGGGACGGCCACCGAAGACCACCGGCAGCGCGTCGTTGAGGCCGCGCAGGTCGGAGTCGCCCGCGTGGTGGGAGACCACCAGCGCCCCGTCGACGTTGCCGCTGCGCAGGTAGCGCTGGGTCTTGCCCGCGGGGCCACCGCCGGCCACGAGCAGGTTGAGGATGTACTCGCTGCTCTCCAGGGCCGCCGAGATCCCCTGGACGATGGAGGCGAGGTACGGGTCACCGAAAAAGTAGTGCACGGCTTCCGGCACCAGCAGGGCGATGGCGTACGTGTGGCTGCCGGCGAGCGAGCGTGCGGCCCGGTTGGGCACATAGCTCAGCTGCTCGATGGCGGCCTCCACCGCCGCCGCGACGCCGGGGCTGACGCTGGGGGAGCGGTTGACCACCCGCGAGACCGTCGAACGGCTCACCCCGGCAGCTGCCGCCACCATCTCCAGGGTGGGCTGGGTGGGCGGCATGGCGGTCACGCTACAGCGCTACGGGAGGGCACTAGGGTCAGGAACCATGGGCACCCCGGAGCGACCGCTGCGCAAGCTCGGGTTCCTCACCATCGGACTGTTCGACGAGCACGACCCGGCCGCCGGCCACGAGAGCACGCTGCAGGTGATCGAGCTCGGTGAGCAGCTCGGCTTCGACAGCGCCTGGCTTCGGCACCGCCACCTGCAGTTCGGCATCTCGTCCCCGGTCGCGGTGCTGGCGGCCGCCAGCCAGCGGACGTCGCGGATCGCGTTCGGTACGGCCGTGACCCCGTTGGGTGCGGAGAACCCGTTCCGGCTCGCCGAGGACCTGGCCACCGTGGACGTCCTCTCGGGCGGACGGCTCAACCCGGGCTTCAGCGTGGGCACCCCGATGGGCTTCGACCGGTACCGCGAGGCCCTCTATCCCGACACCGCCGAGGCCGAGGACCTGGGCACGAGCCGGCTGGTCCGGCTGCTGGCCCACCTGCGCGGTGAGCCGGTCAGCGACTCGGCCGGTGCCGAGGGGTTCGAGGCGTACTCCGATCACGTCCAGCCGCACGCGGCCGGCCTGGCGGAGCGCGTCTGGTACGGCGGCGCCGGCCTGAGCTCGGTGGCCTGGGCCGGGGACCACGGCCTCAACCTGCTGACCAGCAGCGTGATCCGGGCCGAGGAAGACGATGCCCACGGGAGACAACACTCTTTCGCGAGGATCCAGGCGGCCCAGATCCAGCTGTTCCGCTCCCGGCACCCGCTCGGGGCGCAGGCCCGGGTCTCCCAGGGGCTGGTGGTCATCCCCACCGACACCGCCAGCCCGGGGCAGGCGGCCCGCTACGCCGCGTACGCCGAGAGCCGGCTGCCGCGGACCCGTCAGCCCGTGGGACCGCAGCGGATGCTGTTCGCTCCCGACCTGGTGGGAACGTCGGAGCAGATCGCCGAGCAGCTCTACTCCCACGCCGGCTTCCGCGAGGTGGACGAGGTCGCCTTCGCCCTGCCCTTCAGCTTCGATCACGCGGACTACGTCCAGATCCTCACCGACATCGGCACGCGGCTCGGTCCGCTGCTCGGCTGGTCCCCGTCCCCGTCCCCGTCCCCGTCAACGCTGGGTCAGACTGAGCCATGACCGACTCTTTCTGGATCACTGGCGATCCCACTGCGGACGCGCTGCTCGCGGCCGACGACAACGCCCTCCTTCTCGGCATGGTTCTTGATCAACAAGTGCCGATGGAGAAGGCCTTCGCCGGTCCTGCGGTGATCGCCGAGCGGATGGGCGGTCGGCTCGACGTTGGCGCCATCGCCGCGATGGGGGAGGAGGAGTTCGTGGCCCTGGTCGCCCAGCGCCCGGCTGTCCACCGGTTCCCCGGCTCGATGGGCAAGCGCGTCCGCCAGGTCTGCCAGGTACTGGTCGCCGACTTCGACGGCCAGGCCGCCAACGTCTGGCGCGAGGCCACCACCGGCGCCGAGGTCCGCCAGGCGATTGCCGACCTGCCGGGCTTCGGTGAGCAGAAGGCGGCGATCTTCACCGCGGTGCTGGGCAAGCGGCGGGGCGTCCGACCGACCGGGTGGGCCGAGGCCGCCGGCGCCTACGGCGAGCCGGGCTGCTTTCGTTCGGTGGCCGACGTCGTCGACGAGGACTCCCTGACCAAGGTCCGCGCCACCAAGCGGGCGGCCAAGGCCGAGGCGAAGAACGCGGCCGCGGCCCGGGGGAGCGAGGGGTGACGAGACTGCTGAGCGAGGCGGCGGTCGGTGAGCTGTCAGGCCAACCGCTGACCTACGCCGAGGTGGGTGCGACGGCCGCGGACCAGCTGCCCCCGGGCTATCACCATCTCCGGGTCCACACCCCGGTCGGACACGGCCGCGCCCAGTTCGAGGCGGCCGCCGACGCCCTGCTCGGCTGGGAGATGCACCGTCGGTCCGGTCTGGACCCGCACGTCTCCGACCTTAGGGTGCGCACCGGTGCGGTGGCGGTGCTGCGGCTCCGGGTCGGCCCGCTGCGCGTGCAGGTGCCCGTCCGGGTCGTGGCTGTCGTTGACGAACCGAACCGCCAGGGCTTCACCTACGGGACGCTCCCCGGTCATCCCGAACGAGGCGAGGAGATGTTCGCCGTCGAGGTGGAGAGTGACGGCACGGTCATGGTCGGGGTGCGCGCGTTCTCGCGAGCCGATCGTTGGTTCACCCGGCTGGGCGGCCCGGTCGCCCGCGCCGGTCAGCAGCTGATGACCGACCGCTACGTCTCGGCCCTGCACGCGGCCGCGCAGACCGTCACCGACCCCGTCACACGCTGACCGCGCGTCGGCGCCGACCGTCGAGATCCTGCCGCTCGGGACGCAGCGTGGACGCCTAACCCTCCTCCAACGGCTCGCCCGGGCTTGGTGTTCCGGGTCCTCGACGGGTCCTTTCTCACCTTGGTTCCGGGCTGAGCCGCTCCTAGCCTTGAAGGATGCCTGCACCTTCTCGACCCCCGCTCGGCCGCCGTGCCACCGCTTTGACCTTCGCCGTGGTGAGCGCACTGGCCGGCGTGCTGGTCGTGGGCCTGGCCCTGCCGGGGCTGGGGGCCGCGGCCTGGGCCACCCAACGTGCGGCCGACAACCTCAGCAGCCTGCCGCTCGATCTCGACCCGCCGGCGCAGGCCCAGCGCTCGGAGGTGCTGGACGCGAACGGCGACGTCCTCGCCTACTTCTACACCGAGAACCGGGTCTACGTCCCGCTGGACGAGATCGCTCCGGTGATGCGGCAGGCGATCGTCTCGATCGAGGACCACCGCTTCTACGAGCACGGACCGATCGACCTGATCGGCACGCTGCGGGCGTTCCTGCGTAACTCCGCGACCGACGGGGCCACCCAGGGCGGCTCGAGCATCACCCAGCAGTACGTGAAGATGGTTCAGGTCGAGGCGGCCAAGCGGTCCGGGAACGAGCAGGCGGTCAAGGATGCCCAGGCCGGCACCTACGTCCGCAAGATCAAGGAGCTCCGCTACGCCATCTCGGTGGAGAAGTCCCTGAGCAAGGACCAGATCCTGGAGCGCTACCTCAACATCGCCTACTTCGGCGACGGCGTCTACGGGGTCCAGGCGGCGGCCGAGCACTACTTCGGGACGACGGCGGCCAAGGTGACCCTGTCCCAGGCGGCGTTGCTCGCGGGGCTGGTGCAAAACCCCGGGGGGACGGACCCGGTCAGCAACCCCAGCGGGGCTCTGGCCCGGCGTGATGTCGTGCTGGCGCGGATGGGGGAGCTGAAGGCCGTCTCCGCGGCGAAGGTGGCGAAGGCGAAGAAGACCGGCTTCAGCTCCGACGACGTCGAGGCGGTGCCCAACGGGTGCCAGCCCAGCGACTACCCGTTCCTGTGCGACTACGTCCAGAAAACGCTGCTGCAGACCCCGAGCCTGGGTGCCACCGCCGAGGACCGCAAGAACGCGCTCGAGCAGGGCGGCCTGACCATCGAGACCGCCATCGACCCCAAGACCCAGGACACCACGCAGCAGGCCGTCAGCCGGGTCGTCGGTCCCACCGACCCGCTGATCTCGGCGATGGACATGGTAGAGCCAGGCACCGGACGGATCCTGGCGATGGCGCAGAGCCGGCCCCAGATGGGTTCGGACACCAAGAAGGGGGAGACCTACTGGAACTACTCGGTCTCGCCCGACATGGGCGGCAACCAGGGCTTCCAGGCCGGTTCGACCTTCAAGGCGTTCACCGCCGCCGCAGCGCTGGAGCAGGGCATCCCGCTCTCCAGGCGGTACGACGCCCGTAAGACGATCGACTTCTCCGGCGCCTCGTTCGAGAGCTGCAACGGCCCCGCTCAGGTCGGCGGGGACTTCACCGTGAGCAACTCCACCGGGACCGACGGCGTGATGGACATGGTCCGCGCCGCAGAGAGGTCGGTGAACACCTACTTCGTGCAGCTCGCACTCGAGGTCGGAATGTGCAACGTGACGACGATGGCCGAGAAGGTCGGCGTCGTCAGCAGCACGCCCGACGCCCCGATCAGCAGCTACGACGACAAGCCGTCCTTCACCCTCGGTACGGCCGAGGTCAGCCCGCTGTCGATGGCCACGGCCTATGCGACGTTCGCCTCGGGCGGCATCCACTGCTCGCCGGTCATCCTCGACAAGGTGACCACCAGCAGCGGCCAGAGTCTCGCCGTCCCGGACGCCGGCTGCAGCCGGGTGCTCACGATCGAGGTGGCGAACACGATGAACACGCTGCTCTCCAGCGTGATGACCAACGGCACGGGAGCCCGTGCCGCCACCGCCGACGGGCGTCCGCAGGCCGGCAAGACCGGGACCATCGACAGCAACGCGGCGGTCTGGTTCGTCGGCTACACCCCGGAGGCCTCCGGCGCGGCCATGGTCTCCATCGACAACGAGCGGGCGCCGTTCATCAAGGACAAGGCGGGCTACCGCTCGACCGGGGTCAAGAACTACTACGTACCCTCCACGAGGCTGACCCTGGAGGGGTCGGGCAGCGGCGACTCGGGCCAGGAGATCTGGAAGCCGGCCATGGAGTCCTACCTGAACGGCATCCCGGCCACCCTGTTCGACGCGCCGTCGCCGGAGCTGGTGCAGGGGCCGGCAGACCTGGGTGGGCCGTTCGGGAACGGCTTCGGCCGGGACAGGGGCCCGAGCCGGCGCTGAGACTTGTCCGATAAGCGACATTATGACAAAAGCCGCCGCAGAGGCCCTCTCCTCCGTGCCAGGATCGAGCCGTGACCAATCCCGCCGCCGCCCTCGTTGCAGACATGTACCGCGACACGGTGCTGCGCAAGATCGCCGGGCTGGACTCCGACCAGCTGCGCGAGGCCGTCGACGGCCGTACGGGCTAGTGACCCTGCTGCACAGTGGCCACGTACGTCGAACCGTTCCCGCGGGAACGTATCGGGTCAGGACGGCGGCGACCAGCCCGGCAGTGACCGCCACGACCCAGCAGGCGGCCTGGCTGCGCCGGCGGTGAGCCGGGTGCAGCTCAGGGCTCGGGCGGCCGCTCGCTGGTCCGGCGCCGGCCTACTTGCCCCAGATCTTCTTGTACTGGTCCTGGTAGCCGTTGTCCGGGTCCCAGGACGTCGTGGTGCCCACGTTGGAGGTGTCGGTCACGTGGACCGGCGCAACGTAGCCGCTGGCGTCCTGGCCGCTGAAAGCGCGGTTGAACTCGTCGACGATCTGCCAGCCCTGCTCGTTCAAGGGCTCGGGAACGGTTGCGGCCTGGAAGGACTTCGAGGCGACCCGCTGGAACGCGGCCTCCGAGCCGTCGCCGGCCCCCACGTTGAACGGAGCCCCGCCGCCGTTCTTGCCGGCCGCGCGCAGGGGCGTGGCGGCGTTGTCGAAGTACAGGTCGTTGATCGCGACGGAGTACGTCCACTTGTCCCCCAAGCTGGAGACCAGCGAGGAGAACGCCTGCGGGGTGCGGGTGCCGGCGTCGGGAATGGGGATGTTCTGCTTGCTGACCACCTGCACGCTCGAGCACTCGGTCAGGTCCTGCTCGATCATCTTGGCCTTACCGGCCGCGAACGGGATCGAGTCGTCGGTGAAGACGACGACGCCGGCCGTTCCCTTGGACTTGGCGATGATGTACTGCGCGCTGATCTTGGCCACGTCGTCCACCTTGGTGGTGACGTTAGAGAACAGCTTCGGGGCGGCGCTGGGGCCGGGGTCGGCCACCGCGTGCCAGCCGATCAGCGGGATGTCGGCGCTGTTGGCCTGCTTGACCTGGGAGCTCACTGATCCCGGGTCGAAACCGCCGATGACGATGCCGTCCGGTTTGAGGGCGACCGCTTGGCCCATCGCAGCCGAGATGCCGGACGGGTCGCCCTGGCCGTCGATCACGCGGACGTTCCAACCGATGGTCTTGCCCGCCTCCTGAAGGCCCTTGGCGACCCCGGCCACACCCGGGTTGGTCAGGGTCTGGGCCACGAAGACCACGGACTTGCCGGCGCTGGCTTTCGGGCCGTCGGTGGGCCCGATCCACGCGGCCTTGATGTCCAGCGCCTTGGTGAGCGCCGCGTCGGCGGTGGCGACGACGTCGGGGCAGGCACCCTCGCCGGTCGCGGTGGGCCCCTCGCCCGCAACCTGCTCGGATCCGCGCTGGCAGCCGGTGAGGGCGAGCAGGCCGGCGGTCGCCAGCACCGCCGCGGTGGTCAGGGGACGCTTGATGATCATGTTCAGTCCTTTGTCTGGGCGGGTGCGGGGAAGTTCTGGGCTGCCGGGGTCGGCGGGGCGGGTGGGTCGTCGTTGCCGCGGCCGGCGGCTCCGACCACCGCGGCGCTGCGCTGGCGGCGGCGGGCGGCCAGGCCGGCCAGGCCGACGGCGGCGAGCAGGGTCAAGCCGTTGAACAGCGGCGTCACCCAGAAGGCGGCGCCCAGCTGCTGCAGCCCGGAAAGCCCGATCGCCAGCACGGCGACCGCGATGAGAGTGCCGACCGCGTTCGCACGTCCGGGCTTGATGTTGGTCGAGCCGAGCAGGGCGCCGACGAAGGCGGGCAGCAGGAAGGTGTTGCCCGCGCTGGGGTCGCCGATCTGCTGCTGTGCGGCCAGCAGCACGCCGGCGAACGCCGTCACCACGCCCGAGCCCACGAAGGCCAGGATCACCACCTGACGGCGCTTGATGCCGACCAGGTCGGCGGCCCGCGGGTTGGCTCCGACGACGTAGAGGTAGCGGCCGAGCGGCAGGTGCTCGAGCACCAACCACAGCACCACGACGAGCACCACCACGTACCAGAACGTGATGGGCAGGAAGAGCAGCGTGGAGTTGGTGAGGTCGGTGAACGCCGGCGGCAGCCCGGTGGCCCCGGGAACGATCCGCCCGCCACCGGTGATCCAGCCCGTCAGCGCGTAGAGGATCGAGCCGGTTCCCAAGGTCGCGATGAAGGAGTCGATCCGGGCGAGCTCGACCAGGAAGCCGTTGACAAGCCCCACAGCGACCCCGATCGCCAGGATCACCAGCGCCACCAGCGGCCACGGGAGCCCGGTGTTGACCAGCAGCCACATCGCGATCACGTGGGCCAGGCCGATGCCGTAGCCGATCGACAGGTCGAAGCGTCCGGTGACGATCGGGATCGTCGCGGCCAGGGCGAGGATGGCCGGGATGGACTGGTTGGTGAGGATCGCCCGGAGGTTGGTCGAGGTCGGGAAGGTCGAGGGCAGCAGCACGGCGAAGAGCCCGAACACGATCAGGGTCAGCACGAGCAGGCCCCAGGTGCCGACGAAGGTGCCGCCGGCGGCCTTCTTCCGCGTGCTCGCGGCGACAGCCGCGCTCATGCGGCGGCTCCGGAGGCCAGGGCGACCAGGGTGTTGACCGACAGCTGGTCGCGACCGATCTCGGATACGATCCGGCCGTCACGGAAGACAAGGGCTCGGTGGCACACGGCGGCAACCTCCTGGAAGTCGGTGGAGACGAGCAGGACGGCAACGCCTCGCTCGAGGGCTTCGTCGAGCAGGGCGTAGATCTCGCTCTTGGCGCCGACGTCGACGCCGGCGGTCGGTTCCTCCAGCACCAGCAGGCGGGCGTCGGTGGAGAGCCAGCGGCCGATGATGACCTTCTGCTGATTGCCGCCGGACAGTCCCTCGACGGGAAGCGTGGGGTCAGCCGGACGGACGCCGAACCTGCGGACGAGCTCGTCCGCCGCCCGCTCCTCCGGACCGTGGCGTCTGTAGCTCAGACCCTTCACGCCGTGCAGGGAGGGGTTCGGGAACAGGTTCTCCGTCACTGTGAGCGGCATCGCCAGGCCCTCGTCGGCCCGGTTGCTGGTCACGAACCCGACGCCGCGACGGACCGCCGTGACGACGTCCACGGGGTCGAACAGCTCACCGGCCAGCTGGAGGGTGCCGCTGTAGGCCGTCCCGGCACCCGCGACCGTACGGCCGACCTGCTCGTGCCCGGCGCCGGCCAGCCCGACCATGCCGACCACCTCACCGGCGCGGACCGACAGCGAGACCGGCCCGACCCGCTCCCCCACCACCTCGTGCAGCTCGAGCACCATCTGCTGGTTGTCCCGCACCGCCGGCGGCGGAGGCGGGACGGGAGTGCTGCCGACGATGTGCTCGATGACCCGAGCCGCCGAGATCGCGTCCAGCGGCGCGTCGGCCACCACTCGGCCGTCGCGCATGATCGTGACGTGGTCGCAGACCTCGAACACCTCGTCCAACCGGTGCGAGACGTAGACCAGGCCGAGGCCCTCGCTGCGCAGCCGGCGGAGCACCTCGAACAGCCGCTCGGTCTCATCGACGGGCAGGCTGGCGGTCGGCTCGTCCAGGACCAGTACCCGGGCGTCGACCACGAGTGCCCGGCCGATCGCCAGCAGCGACCGTTCGGTCCGGGACAGGTCCGCCACCCGCGCCCGCGGGTCGAGGTCGGCGCCGACCAGGGCCAACGCGCGTTCGGCTCGTCGGCGAGCGGCCGCCCAACCGATCAGGCCCGCCCGGCGCGGGTAGCCGGTGCCCAGCGCGACGTTCTCGGTGACGGTGAGGCCGTCGACCAGGCCAAGGTCCTGGTGGATGAACGCGATGGTGTCGGCGGGCGGAACGCCGTCGAGTCGCTGGCCGCAGACGGTGACCTCTCCCGCGTCCAAGGCATAGATGCCGGCCAGGACTTTGATCAGGGTGGACTTCCCGGCCCCGTTCTGGCCGAGCAGGGCCAGGGTGGAACCCGAACGGACCTGGACGTCGACGTCGGCCAGGGCCTGCGTGGCGCCAAACCTCTTGGACGCTCCGCGCACCTCCACCAAAACCTCACCGAGAGCCGGCGGGCCGTCCCCGGTCACCCGATCGGCAGAAGCTTCAGCCACGATCGCCTCCTGGTCCGAGGTCGACGCCGACCATGTCCGTGATCATGGCAACTGTTCAGCCGGTTGCGCAAGCGATTCGTGCAAACTCGTCTTTCAGCCCCCATCACACGATCTTCGACCAGTCTGGTGGACGTAGTTCGAAACTGTGTACTATCCGACTAGATGCAGCCCGCATATTCCGACCGGAGCAGGGTGATGGCTATGCCGCCCGACGACCCACCTCACGCAGGTACCGACCTCGTGCCGGCGATCACCCGGGCCGTGGCCATCCTCGACGTCCTGGCCGACAAGGACGGCGTACCGGTCTCGATCAGCGACCTGGCTCGCACCCTCAGCCGTCCCAAGAGCTCGACCGCCAATCTGTGCGCGACGCTCGAGGCGACGGGGCTGGTCATGCGGCGCGAGTCCGGGTACGTGCTCGGCCGCAAGCTGGCCGAGCTCGGCGGGCGGTACCTCTCGAACGTCGACGAGATCGCCGAGTTCTACCAGCTCTGCCGGCGGTCGCCGCTGCTGCGCCGGGAGACGGTGCGGGCCGCGGTGCTGGACGGGCTCGATGTCCTCTACCTCGCCCGTTACGACGGCGTGCGGCCGCTGCGCCTGACGGCGAACATCGGCGACCGCTTCCCGGCGTCCTGCACCGCGACCGGCAAAGCGTTGATGGCTCACCTGAGCCCGGCCGTGCTGGAGGACCGGCTGCGGGGTACGGCCCGGCTGCCCACCCTGACGCCTCGCTCGCTCGCCACCGTGCCCGAGCTGCTCGCCCAGCTGGAGGAGGTCCGCGCGCAGGGCTGGGCCGTCGATGACCAGGAGACGACGATCGGGGTCACCTGCTTCGCGGTGGCGGTCGGTCCGCCGCACGCGACGGCACGCTTTGCGGTGAGCGCGACGGTGCTGACGTCGCGGTTGGAGCACGAGGTGCAGCAGGCGGACCTGATCCGTGAGCTGCGCACGGTGGCCGGGGGCATGACCTCTCCCCTAGCTCCCCGCTGAGGTCGGCCTGGTCGGGCCGAGGCGTCGGTCACCCGTGGTCGGGGCCGAACCGCAGCAGCACCTTCGACGATCGGGACGCGTCGCGGGCCGTCGCGAACGCCTCGAGGGCATCACCCAGGCCGTACTCGTGGGTGACCACGGCTCCGACCGCCAAGCTGCCGTCGGCCAGCGCGGCCACCACGTCGTCGATCTCGTCGTTGAAGCGGAAGGCGCCCACCAGCTCCAGCTCACGGGTGATGGCCAACGAGATCGGGACCGGTTGGTCACCGCTGGGCAGCAACCCGACCATGACCACCCGCCCGCCCCGGGACGCGCCCCGGATGGCGCTGCCCAGACCGCGCTGGCTGCCGCTGGACTCCATCACCACGTCCGCCTGGACGGCGGCGACGGCGTCGGCGTCGCTCGCGTGCAGCGTCCGGGTCGCTCCGAGTGCGGTCGCCACCTTCAACGCGTGGTCGTGCAGGTCGACAGCGACGATCTCCGCGGCTCCGGCCCGCTTGAGCACCGCGATGATGAGCGCGCCGATGGGGCCTGCGCCGATGACCAGCACCGTCCGGCCCGGCACCGCACCCGCCCGGGACACGGCGTGCCAGGCCACCGACGCGGGCTCGATGACGGCGGCCGTCCGCAGCTCGAGTGAGTCCGGGAGCGGGCGGAGCATCCGGCTCGGCAGGGTCGCGTACCGGACGAACACCCCGTCGGTGTGCGGGTACCGGGCGGCGCTGCCGAGGTAAGTGCCCCCGGGCGACAGGTTCGGCCGGTCGGCCGGGTAGCGGGTGACGCCGTCCGCGGCGGGCGACGCGGGGTGCACCGCCACCCGGGTGCCCGCCGCCGGTCCGGAGCCGTCCGCCGCCGCCTGGGCCACCGTGCCGACGACCTCGTGCCCGAGCACCATCGGCGCACGCAGGATCGACTCCCCGGCCGCCCCGTGGGTCCAGTAGTGAAGGTCCGAGCCGCAGATACCGCCGTACGCGACCTCGACCACCGCATCCTGCGGGCCAGGAGGCCTCAACGGTCGGTCGTCGATCCGCAGGTCGTCCGCGGCGTGCACCACGACGGCGGGCGAGCTGCTCGGGAGGGCTGTCATCACACCACCGGGTTCGAGAGGGAGCCGATGCCGTCGATCTCGACGCGCACGGTGTCGCCCGGCTGGACGGCGACCGCGGTCCCCGGCGCACCGGTCATGATCACGTCGCCCGGGCCGAGCGGTACCCAGGCGGCGACGTAGGCGAGGGCCTCGGCGACCGTCGAGGGCAGCAGGTGGGTCCCCGAGTCGGCCCGCAGCTCGTCGTTGACGTAGACCCGGATCGCGGTGTGCTCGGGATCTGGCAGCGACGCCACCAGCCGCGGACCCAGCGGGGTGTAGCCCGTTCCGCCCTTGCCCTGGAAGATCTTCTCGTCCGCCGCGTTGCGGTCGGCGTTGGTTACGTCGTTCGCGATCGTGAACCCGGCGACGTAGTCGAACGCGTTGTCGGCCGTCAGCCCCGCCGTGTCCCGGCCGATGATCACCGCCAGCTCGCCCTCGACGTTCACCGTGCCCACGTCACGCCGGGCCACGATGGGCTCCCCCGGCGCGACGACCGAGCGCAGTGACTTGTGCCAGGCCTGGATCGGCAACGGGTGGTCGTTCAGCGTCTTGTTATGCGCGATCCCCACCAGGACACGCGGCTCGGGCGTCATGATCATCGACGCCCCTTGATCATCGGTACGTGATCACGCTCGCGCTCCATGATCATCAGACCACCGCCGTCATGCCGCCGTCGACGTAGACGACCTGCCCGTTGACGAAGTCCGACGCGGACGAGGCGAGGAAGACCAGTGCCCCGACCAGCTCGTCCACCTGGCCCCAGCGGCCCGCCGGCGTCCGCTGGGCCACCCAGGCGCTGAACGTCTCGTCCGCCACCAAGGCGGCAGTGAGCTCGGTGGCGAAGTAACCGGGCGCCAGCGCGTTCGTCTGGATGCCGTGGGGTCCGAGGTCGGCGCACATGCCCTGGGTGAGCATGACGATGCCGCCCTTGGTGGCGCTGTAGGGCGTGATGTTCGGTCGCGCCAGCCGGCTCTGCACCGATCCGACGTTGATGATCTTGCCGCTCCCCCGCGCCACCATCCCCCGGGCGACCCGCTGACCGACCAGGAACGCACTGGTCAGGTTGGTCGCCACCAGGTCGTGCCAGTCCTCGAAGGCGAAGTCCAGAAAGGGCGCCCGCCGCTGGATGCCGGCGTTGTTGACGGCTATGTCGGGCGTCCCCCACGCCTCTTCCACCCGACCCACGCCGGCGTCGACGGCGGCGGCGTCCGTCACGTCGAAGGTCGCGACCAGCACCTCGCCCCCGGTCAGCTCGCGCAGCCGGCCGGCGGCGGCCTCGGCGGCCGCCTCGTCGCGTCCGTGGACGACGACCCGGGCGCCAGCCTCGAGCAGTCCCTGGGCCAGGGCGTGGCCGATGCCCCGGCTTGAGCCGGTGACCAGGGCGGTCCGTCCGGTGAGGTCGAAGAGGTTCATCGAGTCATCATCGCCCCGCTGCGCTCGTCGTCCAGCGCGTCCTCGGTCCGGGTGAGATCACGGCCACGCGTCTCGGGGCGATGAAGGTCGTGGCCAGGGTGATCGCGGCCAGCACGAAGGCGTGGAGCGCTAGCGGCGCCCACGGACCGTCGAAACCCTGGTTCATGATCTCCTTCGATCGGACGAAGCCTCACGCTAACAGCCTGCTGAACGATGTTCAATAGGTTGAACTAGAGCTCGAGTGGAGCCCGGTACAGCGGGTTGCTCAGCCGGCGGACGGCTTCCTGCAGCTCGACCACCACGTCCGCCACCTGCTCGCCCGTCGCTGTGGCCGACATCAGCGAGGTGCCGATGGCCAGGGACTGGTCGCCGCTCATCCAGGGCGGCAGCACGACGGCGACCCCGTAGATGCCCGGGTGGGTCTCGTTGTCGTCCACGGCGTAGCCACGGCGTCTGGCCTCTCGGACCTTGATGAGCAGGTTCGGGACCGTCCGGACACTGTTCGGCGTCAGCTGCGGGAAGTGCTGCGGCGCCCGGAACCGCTCGAGGATCTCGGTATCGGTGAGCGTGGTGAGCAGCGCGTTGCCCACGGCGGTGGGAGCGGCGGGGAACCGACTGCCGATGCTGGCGGTGAGCCGCATCGGGGCCCGCCCCTCGTGCCGGGCCAGGTAAACCGCCTCGGTGCCGTGCAGCATGGCGATCTGGACGACCTCGTGGCTGAGCAGTGGTGCCTGCTCGCAGAAGGAGTAGAACTCTCGCATCTGGTTGAACTGGGCGATGTAGGCGCCGCCCAGCTCGACGGTGCGGCGCCCCAGCACGTAGCCGCGAGGCGTCCGAGTGATCATCTCGTCCTCCTCCAGTGCCGCGCACAGGTTGGAGGTGGAGGACTTGGCTGCGCTGATCCCCCGGGCCAGGTCGGCGAGGGAAAGGGGCTCTCCTTGGGCGTCAGCGAGGAGCTTCACGATCGCCAGCGCCCGTGTGACGGCAGGGGCGGGCGAACGATCCGGGTCGGCGGTGCTCATCCGGTATCCTCTCGTTGTCCGACCCCCGGTGGGGTGCCGGGTCAGTAGAAGTCGACGGTGTCGACCCGGTTGGCCAGGGGCTCCCCGTCCAGCAGCCGCGTGGCGTTGGCGGCGAACAGCTCGGCGATCCGGCGGTCCTCGGCAGCGTCGAGCGCCGCGGTGTGCGGGCTGACCAGCACGCTCGGTGAGTCCCAGAGCGGGCTGTCTGTCGGCAGCGGCTCGGTCGCGAACACGTCCAGCGCCGCGAACGCGATCCGGCCGTCGGCGAGGGCGGCCACCAGAGCGACTTCGTCGATGACCGTCCCCCGGCCCACGTTAACCAGGATCGTGCCTGGTCGGACGGCCGCCAGGACCTCCGCCCCGATCAGCCCCTCGGTGGCCGCGGTGCCGGGCAGGGTCGAGATGATGGCGTCCACCTCGCCGACCACGGCGAGGATCTCCTCCGGTCCGATCACCCGGTCGACGTGCTCGACCGGACGGCGCTGCCTGCTGGTCCCGACCACGCGACAGCCCAACGCGGCGAGCCGACGGGCGACCTCGGTGCCGATGCCGCCCAGGCCGGCGACGAGTACGGTCATGTCCGCCACCTGCCTCATCTGCCAGCGTCCGCTCCACTCGTGCGTCTGTTGCTGGGCCTGTAGCCGGGGCAGGTCCTTGGCGCCGGCGAGCAGCCCGAAGACGGCGAACTCGGCCAGCGGCCCGCCGTGCACGCCGGCGGACGTGGTGAAGGCGATCCGCTCCAGCTGCTCGGCGGTGAGCCCCGCAGCCTTGACCTGCCCGCCGCCGCCGGCCGCCATCGTCTGCACCCAGCGCAACCGCCGGTTGGCCTCCACCGTGCGACGCAGCGCCGCCGGGTCCACATCGGGGATGCCGTACAAGACGTCGGCGCTGTCGACCATCGCCTCGAAGGCCTGCTGCTGCTCGGGTGTGCGGCGGAAGGCCGGGTCGCCGGAGAAGTCGGCCGGGTGCCGCATCGGCGGGTACAGGGCCTGGTCGCGCACCAGCTCCAGCCGCGGCTCGAGCTGGAGGATCCGCTCAGCGTCCTCCTCGCTCAGCGGGGTGGCGACAACAGCGCGCAGCCGGGTGTCCGAACTCATGGGCGTTCCTCCAGGCAACGATGGCGACGTAGGTGACGAGGTGGCGGCAGTCTAGAGGTTGTCCACCCAGGTGGACCGCGTTCGCTAGGCTGCGCGGATGGTGACCGTCGAAGGCGATCGACTAGCGATGCTCGACGGACGGGTCGGTTTCATCGGCCTCGGGGCGATGGGCCAGCCGATGGCGGCAAACCTGCTGGGTCGCCCTGGGGGCCGGGTGCGGATCACCGGCCGGGGTCGCGAACGGTACGGCGCTCTTGTGGACGCCGGGGCGGAGTGGCACGACACCCCGCGCTCGCTGGCTGCCGGCTGCCGGGTGGTCGTGCTGATGCTCCCGGACCTGCCCGAGGTCGAGGCCGTACTTTCCGGACCCGACGGGATCCTGGCCGCCGCACCCGAGGACCTGGTCCTGGTGTTGTCGTCCACCTCCTCCCCGACGGGCGTCACCGAGCTCGGGACCCGGCTGTCGGCCCAGACCGGCGGAGCCGTCCGGGTGGTCGACGCGCCGGTGTCCGGAGGGGTGGACGGCGCCATGGCGGGGACGCTGTCGATCATGGTCGGCGGGGCGGACGACGACGTGGCCCGGGCCGTCACGGTGCTGCAGGCCTGCGGCACGCCGGTGCACCTTGGACCGCTCGGTTCCGGTCAGGTCGCGAAGGCCTGCAACCAGATGATCGTCTCCGCGACCGTCCTCGCCCTCGGCGAGGCCGCGGTGCTGGCCGACCGGAGCGGGCTGGATCTAACCACGCTCTTTGACCTGCTGGCCGGCGGGTACGCCGGCAGCCGCATCCTCGCCACCCGCGGCGAGCGGATCGTCACCGAGGACTACCGGCCGTCCGGCGTGGCGAGGTAC
This sequence comes from uncultured Actinomycetota bacterium, assembly GCA_963727215.1. GTDB lineage: Bacteria > Actinomycetota > Actinomycetes > Propionibacteriales > Propionibacteriaceae > Microlunatus. Next base: position 293,647 of record CAVSFR010000004.1, on the reverse strand, counting down.
ATGATCAAGGACCTCACCTTCGCCACCGCCGTCGCCGAGGCGACGAACACCCACGCCGTCCTGCTGCCCACGCTGCGGGCCGCCTTCGAGGAGCTCACCGAGCGAGGCCTGGGTGACCTGGACATCGCCGTGACGCGACGGTTCGTCGCCGAGCGCTGATCAGGTCGCAGCCCCCGCGCCGAGATGTCGACCCCGAGGTCGATGGAGGCGAGGATCGCCTCGGCCACCACCTCGGGGCCAGCCTGGGTGGAGCCCGGCGTCAGTGGACCCGCCAGGGAGACAATCTCGGCCGCAGCTGCGTCGGCTAGCCATGACCGGCGGAACAACGACTCCACACGGGATGTTCCAGCCCCATGGTGAGACCCCAGGCCGCCGAGCGGGAATGCACGCAGCCCCCCGCCGCCCACCCGCTGGACCGAATCGCGTGGCTGACGCTGACCGGGCGGCACGCCCACGTCGCCACAGGTGAGGGCCGGGCACGCCGCTACCCTGCCGACTTCGCCCCGTTCGCGGCCGTCGAGGATCCCGACGACGAGCGCTGCTGGCTCGACCTGCGGCAGCTCTACGCCGACGGCGAGCGGCTGCTCATCTCCGGCACTCCGGGCTTCTCCCGTTCCCTGCCCGGGGTCTGGGCGGTGGAGGCGGTCATCCCGGGTGTCCAGCTGGTGGCGACGGCGGCACACCGCTCGGAGCCGGACGAGGAAGCCTTCGTCATCGGGGAGGACGACGCGGCCGAGGCCGCGGACCTGGTGGCCCGGACCGAACCGGGGCCCTTCCGTCCCCGCACCTACGAGCTCGGCACCTACCTCGGGCTGCGCCGCGACGGTCGTCTCGTGGCACTGGCCGGGGAACGCCTGCACCCGCCGGGCTGGAGCGAGCTCAGCGCGGTCTGCACCGACCCCGACTACCGCGGTCAAGGGCTGGCCACGCGGCTCCTCCGAGCGGTGGCGCACCTGGTCCGCGAACGGGGCGAGACACCGTTCCTCCACACCAGTGCGACCAACCGCCCAGCGATCGCGCTCTACCGTAGGCTCGGCTACGAGCTGCGGCGCGAGGTGGACTTCGTCGCTCTGCGGGCTCTTCCCTCGCCGACGACGGGAGTGCGGACATGATCCTGGTCACCGGTGCCACCGGCAACGTCGGTCGGCAGGTGGTGCAGCAGCTGGCCGCCGCGGGCGCGCCCGTCCGGGCGGTCAGCCGCAACCCCGAACGCACCGACTGGCCCCCTGGGGTCGAGGCGGTGGCCGGCGACCTGACGACGGGTCTGCCGGTCGAGGTCTTCCGCGACGTCACCGCCCTGCACCTGTTCCCGGTGACCCAGGGCGCACCCGAGGCCGTCGCGGCCGCGGCCGCTGCCGGTGTCCGGCACGTCACGGTGCTGTCGTCGCTGGCTGCGGACTCCGATGAGCACGGCCCGCTGAGCCGGCGCCACCTCGACGTGGAGCAGGCGGTGGCCGCCTCCGCGATGACCTGGACCTTCGCCCGTCCCGGGATGTTCATGACCAATACGCGCCAGTGGGCGCCCCTGATCCGGACCGAGGGCCTCGTCCGGCAGCCGTACGCGGACTCGGTGACGGCTCCGATCCACGAGGCCGACATCGCGGCCGTGGTGGTGGCGGGGCTGCTCGAGCCCGACCGGCACGCGGGCCGCGCGTACGAGCTGTCCGGGCCGGAGGCGCTCAGCCAGCTCGAACGGACGGAGGTCCTCTCCCGGGTCCTCGGCGTGGAGCTCCGGTTCGTCGAGCTCACCCGGGACCAGGCGCGGGCCGAGCTGCTGCAGAGCCCCTGGATGAGCGAGAACCTGGCCGACGCCCTCCTGGGCCTGTGGGCCTCCTCCGTCGGGGTCCGGGACGGCCTGGTGCTGCCCGGGGTCGAGGACGCGACCGGCCACCCCCCGCGCAGCTTCGCGACCTGGGTGTCGGAGCACCGGGAGGAGTTCACGCCGACGGCCTGAGCGTCCGCCCCGGCTGGCACCCTGGCGGTGGTGCCGGTGACCGGCCTGAGAGCGTAGGTGCCGCGGCCCCGGTACCGGGTCGTCAGCGATCGATGAGCTTGAGGAGATTTCGATGACCGAAGCAGAGACGCCCCGCGACCCGAGGGCGATGGACGACGACGAGCTGGCCAAGGTGCCCGTGCCCCCGCCCCCGGCCGACCCCTCACTGGGCTCGGAGACGGTGACCGAGGACGAGTACGCCGAGGGTGAGACCAACGACCCCGACGGCGCGCACCGCGACGCGCCAGCCGGCGAGGACTACGCCGGCAGCGGGTTCTGAGCCGGATCACCCCGATGGCGACGAAGGACACCGTCGGCAGCATCGCCGCAGTCGTGGCCACCGCTGCACTCGGATCGCTCGCCAGCAGCGACGTGCGCGGCCCTTGGTACCTCGCGCTGGACAAGCCGGCGATCCAGCCGCCCGGGCCGGTCTTCGGGATCGTCTGGTCAGTGCTCTACACCGACATCGCTGCCACGTCCGCGGTCGTGCTCGACCGGCTGGAACGCATGGACCCCGTGGCTGCGGAGGCCTACCGCCGGGCGCTGGCGGTCAACCTGGTCCTCAACACCTCGTGGAGCTGGGTGTTCTTCAAGGCGCACCGGCTGCTGGCGGCCGTCGGGGTCGCCGGTGTCCTGGCGGCCAGCAGCGTCGACCTGGCCCGACGCGCCGCCACCGCCAAACCGGCCGCAGCTGTCGCGCTCGCCCCGTACGCCGCGTGGTGCAGCTTCGCCACCGTGCTGAGTGCAGCGATCTGGCGCCGCAACCACTGACCAGTGGCATCATCGCCCAGATGAGCACCGTGATCCGCACCGACGAGGTGCGCTGAGCCGTGGCACCACAGGCCGAGCCGCGCGACCGTGAGACCCGGCTGGCCGACGCGAGGGCGCTGCTGACCACACCGGCGGTCGACGTCTGGGTAGCCACCGCCTCGGCCGCCGGGGCACCGCACCTGGTGCCCCTGTCGCTTGCCTGGGTGGACGAGCGGGCAGTGGTCGCGGTCGAGCGGTCCTCGCTGACAGCACGCAACCTGACCGCCACCGGCCGGGCCCGACTGGGCGTCGGTCCGACCCGTGATGTCGTGCTGGTCGACGCCCTGCTCGATCGGGCGGTGCCGGTGGCCGAGGACCCGGGGCTGGGTGAGGCCTACGCGGTCCAGGCCGACTGGGACCCGCGTTCCTGCCCCGACCACGTGTTCCTCGTGCTGCGTCCCGTCCGGGTGCAGGCCTGGCGCGAGGCGAACGAGATCATGGGCCGGACGCTGATGCGCGACGGCCGCTGGCTGGACGACAAGGAGACCCGATGACGCCGACCGAGCAACAGGCCGCAGCCCGGACCGATCCTGACAGCCACGACCTGATCCGGGTTCACGGCGCCCGGGTGAACAACCTGAAGGACGTCAGCCTCGAGATCCCCAAACGCCGGCTGACCGTCTTCACGGGGGTCTCCGGCTCGGGCAAGAGCTCGCTCGTCTTCGGCACCATCGCCGCCGAGTCGCAGCGACTGATCAACGAGACCTACCCCGCCTTCGTCCAGGGCTTCATGCCCACGCTGGCCCGGCCTGAGGTCGACGTGCTGGAAGGGCTGACGACGGCGATCATCGTCGACCAGCAGCGGATGGGCTCCGACCCGCGCTCCACCGTCGGCACGGCCACCGACACCGGCGCGATGCTGCGCATCCTGTTCAGCCGGCTCGGCCGACCCCACATCGGCTCGCCTCAGGCGTTCTCGTTTAACGTGGCCTCCATCAGCGGCGCCGGGGCGGTGAAGATGGAGCGCGCCGGGAAGACGGTGAAGGAGCGGCGCAGCTTCAGCATCATCGGCGGCATGTGCCCGCGCTGCGAGGGGCGTGGCTCCGTCACCGACATCGACCTGACCGCGCTCTACGACGCCAGCCTTTCGCTCAACCAGGGCGCGCTGACCATCCCCGGCTACAGCATGGAGGGCTGGTACGGCCGGATCTACCGCGGCAGCGGCTTCTTCGACGCGGACAAGCCGCTCGGCACGTACAGCAAGAAGGAGCTGCAGGACCTGCTGTACAAGGAGCCGACCAGGATCAAGGTCGACGGCATCAACCTCACCTACGAAGGACTGATCCCCAAGATCACCGCCTCGATGCTGTCCAAGGACGTCGACGCCCTGCAGCCGCACATCCGCGCGTTCGTGGAACGGGCCGTGACTTTCACCGTCTGCCCCGAGTGCAGCGGCACCCGGCTCAGCGAGGCGGCGCGCTCCTCCAGGATCGACGGCGTCAACATCGCCGATGCCTCCGCGATGCAGATCAGCGACCTCGCGAGCTGGGTCCGCGGACTGGCCGAACCGTCGGTCGCTCCCCTGCTCGGCTCGCTCGCCGCCACCCTCGACTCCTTCGTCGAGATCGGCCTCGGCTACCTCTCGCTCGACCGGCCTGCGGGCACGCTGTCGGGCGGGGAGGCCCAGCGCACGAAGATGATCCGTCAGCTCGGCTCCTCGCTCACCGACGTCACCTATGTCTTCGACGAGCCGACCGTGGGCCTGCACCCGCACGACATCCAACGGATGAACGCCCTGCTGCTGCGGCTGCGCGACAAGGGCAACACCGTGCTGGTCGTGGAGCACAAGCCGGAGACGATCCAGATCGCCGACCACGCCGTCGACCTCGGCCCCGGAGCGGGAACCGGAGGCGGCACGGTCTGCTTCGAGGGGACCGTCGAGGGGCTGCGGGCCAGCGACACGGTGACGGGGCGGCACCTGGACGACCGGGCGTCGCTGAGGTCGACGGCGCGGACACCGACGGGGGCCCTGGAGGTCCGCGGCGCGAGCACGCACAACCTGGCCGATGTCGACGTCGACATCCCGTTGGGCGTGCTCGTGGTCCTGACCGGTGTCGCCGGCTCGGGCAAGAGCTCTCTGGTCAGCGGCTCGATCGCGGGCCGGGACGGCGTCGTCTCGGTCGACCAGGCGCCGATCAAGGGCTCGCGGCGCAGCAACCCGGCCACCTATACCGGGCTGCTGGAACCGATCCGCAAGGCGTTTGCCAAGGCCAACGGGGTGAAGCCGTCGTTGTTCAGCGCGAACTCCGAGGGTGCGTGCCCCAACTGCAACGGCGCCGGGGTGATCTACACCGACCTGGCCATGATGGCCGGCGTCGCCACCCCGTGCGAGGTCTGTGAGGGCCTCCGGTTCCAGGCCGAGGTGCTCGAGTACACCTTCGGCGGAGTGAACATCAGCCAAGTGCTCGCCATGTCGGTGACCCAGGCGCAGGACCTCTTCAGCGCAGGCGAGGCCAAGCTGCCGGCCGCGTCGGCGATCCTGGACCGGCTCGCCGACGTCGGGCTCGGCTACCTGAGCTTGGGACAGCCGATGACCACCCTCTCCGGTGGCGAGCGACAGCGCCTCAAGCTGGCCACCCACCTGGGGGACAAGGGCGTCGTCCTCGTGCTGGACGAGCCGACCGCCGGACTGCACCTGGCCGACGTCGAGCAGCTGCTCGGTCTGCTGGACCGGATGGTCGCCTCCGGCAAGTCGGTGGTCGTGGTCGAGCACCACCAGGCCGTGATGGCGCACGCCGACTGGATCATCGACCTCGGCCCGGGCGCCGGGCGCGACGGCGGCCGGGTCGTCTTCGAGGGCACTCCGGCCGCCTTGGTGGCGGCGCGCTCCACCCTCACCGGTGAGCACCTGGCGGCCTACGTGGGTCGGTGACCCGGACGGCCCTGAGACGCCAGCCCTTCGGGTGTAGCCAGCGGGACACCAGCCTGCGATGGTGGACGCTCAGGCTCCGCTGTGGCGCCGTCGGAAGAGGTACCAGATGGCCGCCGAAAGACACGTCAGCGTCGAGGAGAACGGCGAGGTGCTCGCCCAGGCTTCGGTCACGGTGTGCCCCGACAGCCACGACGCCCACGCCCAGGTCAACGTCGCCTCCGGCCACCTCCCGGTCGGCACCCGGCGCAAGGTCGCCGACGCCGTGCACGACGCCGTCTCCCAGGACGACGGCCAGCACCTCACCGCGACCGTCCCGCTGGGCGACACCGAGCTCGTCGAGGGCTTGACCGACCGGCTCGACGACGTCTCGCTGCGCGCGGCCGGGGCGACCAGCATCGTCGAGGGCGACGTCAGGAGAGAGCTGAGTCCCCCGGCGTCGCGTCGTCAAGCCACCACGGCTGCACCAGCGGTCTGGGAGCGCAGGACCAGCACGGCCACCCCGGTCGAGCAGCGCCGGCACCAGCAGCAGGCCGACGCTCAACAGCGCGGCCAGCACCGAGACCGCGGTGAAGACCAGGGGTCATGGGGTGATCATCCTCCCGCCGACGGGTGGACAGAAGGATCGGCGAGGGCCGGCTCAGCCGGTCAGGCTGGCGAGGATCGCGGGACCCCAGAGCTCGACGGTGAAGAAGTAGGTGCCGAGCAGCAGGAAACCCGTCGCGCCGGCGACCACGCCGGTGGCCACCCGACGGGCCGCCGTGGACGCCGTCGACAGCCGACCGTGCAGGAACGCCTCGACGACCACCAGGTTGGGCAGGTAGAAGAAGAAGGACATCACCTGGTCGAACGGCCCGTGGAAGTCCTCGGTGTGCCCGAGCGGGCCGACGAGCAGCAGCCAGAAGCCGTAGTCCATCCGGTAGAGCCACGACCCCAGCGCCAGCGCAAAGAGCCGGAGCGCCCACGCGCGGTGCCGGTCGATCCGCCGGGCCCGCGCGTGGCGGTACGCCTGGACGGCGCAGACGACCATCAGTACGCCGTAGAGGCCGAAGCCGGCGTTCATCACGGCACCACCGACGGTGCCCTTGGCCACGATGAAGCCCAGCCCCCCAAGACCGGCCAGTCCGGACGCGAGCACGTAGACCCGACCGATCCCGCGGTGGACGGCCGGGTGCCGCTCACGCAACGGAGAGATCAGCTGGACGCAGCCGAGGACCAGGATCACCCCGCCCGCGACCAGGTGCAGCCCGATCGCGACGGTGGCGGCAGGTGTCGCGCTCTCGTAGAGCCGAGGCAGCACGGCGTTCCAGGCCGGGAGGTCGGACCGCCCGATCGCGCCGACGTAGTACGCGAGGATGTAGACGCCGAACAGGGTGAGGCTCAACCAGACGGTGAGGACCAGCGCGGTCGACGCCCGCCGCAGGGCCACCGAGCCCGTCGGGCGCCGCGAGAGGGTCCCGGGTGAGAGCCGTTCCGACGTCGCCATCGCACCCTTCCGTTGGACCTGGCGCCAGGCCTCAGGATGCGGCCGGAGCTGCGGCCGCAGCACGGAGCCGCCGGCGCTCCCCGCGCCGCTCGACCAGAGAGTAGAGCACCGGCACCAGCAGCAGGGTGAGCACGGTCGAGGTGAGCAGTCCACCGATCACCACCACCGCCAACGGCTGGCCGATGAATGCGCCGCCCCCGGTGAGACCCAGCCCCATCGGGATCAGGGCGCAGATGGTGGCGGTGGCGGTCATGATGATCGGCCGCAGCCGGAGCCGCGCGCCGTGCACGATCGCCGCCTGCAGCTCCTCTCCCTGGGCCCGGCGCTGGTTGATCAGGTCGATCAGCACGATCGCGTTGGTGACGACGATGCCGATCAGCATCAGCAAACCGACCATGGCCGGGACGCCGAGGGCGGTGTCGGTCAGCAGCAGGCCGAGCACCGCCCCCGTGGCCGCAAACGGGATCGAGGTCAGCAGCACCAACGGCTGCACGAGGCTGCGGAACGTCGCCACCATGATCAGGAAGACGATCGCGATGGCCGCCAGCATCGCCAGCCCGAGCTGGCGGAACGCCTCGGCCTGGTCGTCGCTGGCCCCGCCCACCGTGATGGTCACGCCAGGCGGCACGTCGGTCAGCCCGTCGATCCGCTGCTGCACCTGCGTGGTGAGCGTGCCCAGGTCGTCGGTCTGCGGCGTGCCGGTGAGAGTCACGGCGCGGGTGCCGTCGATCTCGGTCACCGTGCTGGGCGCCGGTACCGCCTTCACCGTCGCGATGTCGGAGACGCGGATGGGCCGCGCGCGGACGTCGGCGATGTCGGCCTGCTCGTCGGCGAGCTCGCTCTGCTGGTCCGTCAGGTCGGTCTGCTCCTCGCCGAGCTTCTTCTGCTCGGCGCTGAGCTCCTCCTGCCGTCGGGTGAACTCATCGGACTGCGCCTGCTGGTCGGCCGACTCGCTCGCCTGGTCGGCGCCGGCGTCGACCTGCTCGTTCAGCTGCTTCACCTGGGCCTCGGCCTGCTGCACGCCGGCGGAGAGCTGGGCGACCTGCTGCAGGTACTGGGTGTAGCGCTGCTGCGCCTGGGTCACGGGAGCCTGACCCGGGTCGGTGGCCGGCTGCCCTGGGGCCGGCGGTGCCGGTGCGGGGGGCGCGTTCCGACGTAGCTTCCTCAACGCTGCCCTGCTGTCGGCCAACGCCTTTGTCGCCTTGTCCCGCGCCTTCCGAAGCTCAGTGCGCTGGTCGGCGGCTGCCTTGGTGGCCTTGGCCTGCTGGACCTCACCGGCGGCCTTCTGGTCATCGGCCAGCGCCTGTTGGCGGTCACCGAGCTCGTCGCTGGCGTCCTTGAGGTCGTCGCCCTCGGCCTTGAGGAGGTCCTGCTTCTTCTTCAGCCGGTCGGTCGCGCGGTCGACGGCCTGCTGCTGCTGCACCTGGCTGACGGGCAGCTCGAGCCGGGCGATCTGCTTCGGGCTGGACTGCTGGGCGTCCTGCGGCCGGACCACGATGTCGCGGGTCTCCCCCTGCAGCACCACCGACCCGACCTTGGTCCCGGTGAGGTCGCCGGCGATCAGCTGCCCCACCTCGGAGGAGGTGAAGCCCAGGTCGGCCGCCTTGGTGCGGTCCACCTCCACCTGCAGCAGCGGACGCTGGTCGCTCAGGTCGCTGCTCACGTCCACCAGGCCCGGCGTGCTGGACAGCAGCTGCTCGACCCGGGTGGCGGTGGCGCGGAGGTCGCGGGCGTCGTCCCCGGTGACGATGAAGCTGAGGTCGTTGTTGGTACCGGTGTTGATCGAGCCCAGCTTGACCTTGCCGGCATCACCGAGCTCGGCGAAGCCGGACTCCAGCTCGGCCTTGGTGGCTTCGTAGGCATCCTCGTCGGTCAGGCTGACGAACATGGACGCCCGGTTGGTGCCGCCCTGGCCGACCGTGGTCAGGTACTCCTTGACCCCGGGGCTGGCCGACAGCACCGCCTCCACCTTCTTGGCCGCCGCGCTCGTGGTGCTGAGCCGGGTGCCGACGGGCAGCTCCTGATCCACCTGCAGCGTCATCTTGTCCGCGAACGAGGCGAGGAAGTCGGTCTTCAGCAAGGTGGCCGAGGCCATCGTCCCGGCGAAGACCAGGACGGCGGCGAGCACGGTGACCAGGGGCCGGCGCAGTGCCCCCCGCAGCAGGGGCAGGTAGCCGCGCTGCAGCCGGGTGACCCGGTCCTCGTCGTCAGCCGCCCGGTTGGCCCCGGTCGCGGCCCGACGACCACCCCGCATCAGCCAGTACGCCAGCACGGGGACGATCGTCATCGAGACCAACAGCGACGCCGCCAAGGCGATGGCCACCGTGATCGAGAACGGCTTGAACAGCTCGCCGGTGATCCCGGAGACCAGCGCCACCGGCAAGAACACGGCCACGGTGGTCAGGGTCGAGGCCGTTACCGCACCTGCCACCTCGCGTACCGAGGCCACGATGTCGGCCGGGGTGAGGGTGTCGGTGGACACGGCGCGCCGTTTGATGTTCTCGATCACCACGATCGAGTCGTCGACGACCCGGCCGACGGCCACCGTGAGGGCGGCCAGGGTGAAGATGTTGAGCGAGTAGTCACCGAGCTTGAGCCCGATCAGCGCGACCAGCAGTGAGAGCGGGATCGAGAGGGCCGTGATCAGCGTGGAGCGGACCGACAGCAGGAAGACGAGGATGATCAGCACGGCGAAGACCAGGCCGAGCCCGCCCTCGATCGCCAGGTCGTGGATGGACTGCTCGATCGACGGGGCCTGGTCGAAGACGATGCTCGCGGTAGCGGCGGTGCCCAGCGTCGGTGTGAGGCCGGGCAGCAGGTCGCGGATGGTGTGGGAGACCTCGACGGCGTCGGCGTCGCTGTCCTTGAGGACGTTCAGGCTGAGGGCCGGCCTGCCGTCCGAGCGGGCCAACGTGGTGGCCTCGACCGAGGAGACCGCAACCGTGGCGATGGTGCCGAGCTTGACCGCACCGTCGGCCGCCGGCACCGGCCATGCGGCGACCTGCTTGGCCGTGGTCGGGGTCTGACCCACCTGGATGGCCAGCTCCGAGGTCCCGCTGTAGCTGTTACCGGCCGGGACGACCAGGGCCTGGGCCCGCACCACCTGCGTGACGGCAGCGGCGGTGAGGTCGTACTTGCGCAGCTGCTCCGGCTTCAGCGTGACGACCAGCTCGGTGGTGTCCTGACCGGCCACCTGGACCTGCCGGACGCCGTCGACCCCGGTGATCTGCGGTACGGCGACGTCGTTCACCTTGCGCGCCAGGCTGGACAGCTCGTCGTCGGACGCGACCGCGAGCACCAGCACCGGGATGTCGTCGGTGCTCCCGGCCGTCACCGTCACGGCGACGTTGTCGGGAAGCTCGTTGCCGAGGCCGTCGGCCGCGCTGCGCAGGTCGGCGACGACCTTGTCGCTGTCGAGTCCGTACGTCCACTCGACGTTGAGGTTCGCCACGCCGTTGGTCGAGGTCGAGCTGACCTTGGTGACGCCGGTGACCCCGCCGAGGGCCTGCCCGAGCGGCTTGGCCACCTCCTCGGCCACCAGCTCCGGCGCCGTGCCCGGGTAGACCGCGGTCACGACAGCGCTGGGCACCTGGGTTGAAGGCAGCAGCTCCTGACGCAGCGACGTCGTGGAGATCAGGCCGAAGGCCAGGATCGCCAGGGCGACCAGCCCGACGATCAGGCGGTTCGCCAAGCTCAGTCTGGTCAACGAGGTCACCGACACAGGATGCCGGATTCCGGCCCCGAACCACGACCGAGCTGCCCCCGGTCACCCCCTGGTCGGGCGGCCGAGCCCGTCGGCCGGCGCCTCGTCGGCCCGGCCGCGCCGACCCGCACCTGCCTCGGTCGGAGGAGAACGCGGGCGGGGGCCGTATCGTCTGCCGTGTCCCGTCGACGAGTCTCCCCCGAGGCACCCATGACCCGTGTTCGCACCTGTGTGGCGGCAGCCGCGGCTGTCGCCCTGCTCGGTGGCTCCCTCCTGATGGCTGGCCGGCCGGCCACGGAGGCCGTGCCGCCGATCGCGGCCGCCCCTGCCTCCGGGCCGGCCAGCACCGACACGACCACTCCCCGGCCGACCGAGGAGACGCCGTCCGTGCCGGAGGCTGTGGGGCCTCCGGCCGGGACGCTGGCCACCCCGGAGCCCTACCTCGCCCGGTACCGCGCCCGGCGCGTCAGCTGGGCCGGCATCCTCTCCCGCGGCCGGCCGCTCCCCCGTCCCGACGCCCGCTGCAAGGCCAGCTGGAGGAAGTCGGGCAAGGACGGCCGGCTCGCGTGGGGCGGCGCAGGCTTCTGGTGCCTCGACGGGCTGCCCGGAGAGGCCTGGAAGCCCCAGGGCGTCGCCGGCTCGGGCACGACGAAGGGCTACACGATCGGCGACCGCGCAGCGACGAGCCGGAACATCGTGCTGACCAGCTGGTACTCGCGGCGGTCCGAGAAGGGCCTGTTCGCCGCCAACCGGGCCGGTGAGAGCGTCACCCGTCTGGTGGTGATCGACCTCGACCGCAAGCGGTACAGCATCGTGGAGCTGGTCCGCCCGGAGGGGAAGAACCGGCTCCGCAGCCTGAACTCCCACGGCAGCGGCCTCGCCTGGGCGGGCCAGTACCTCTACTCCTCCAGCCAGTCCTGGCTGTGGATGTACAACGCCGACGACCTGCTGGAGATCAAGGGCCACTACGTACTGCCGGCCGTCGCGCGCTGGTCGGTGTCCGGTGCGGGTAGCCTGTCCAGCATCTCACTCGACCGGACCTCCGGCCGGGACCAGTTGGTCGCGATCAACTACAGCAAGACCGCCCCGACCCGGGTGCACGCCTTCGACCTGACCCGTAGCGGCACGCTGCCCGACCGAGCCGGGAACAAGACCCGGTCCTTGGCCCTCACCACGAGGTTCGGTGAGAAGCGCAGGGTCATCCGGAGCGTGAGCTGGCGAGCGATGTCGGGCGAGCACTACCAGGGCGTCGGCCGTTGGGGCCGCTACACGTTCGCCAACTCCTCCTCGCTCCGGATCGATGCCGACGGTCCACGGAGCGACGCCATGGTCGTCTTGCAGAACTCCGCCGCCCTCCGGCTGTTCCGGTTGCCCGGCGGCAACGTCGAGTCCGTCTACCTCGACTACCACCGCCGCCGCTACGTCAGCCTGACCGAGGACGACTCCCAGTTCCTGTTCGTGCTCCCGGTGGGCGAGATCGTGAGCAAGGCGCGCCGGTGAGGGGCCGGGCCGGCGACCTCGGCGGGCTGGGCACGGAGCGGGCCAACCCCGGAACCACGCAGCTGGACACGATGTCGACCCTCGAGCTGCTGACGGTGATGAACGAGGAGGACCGCCAGGTGCCGGAGGCGGTGGCGCGGGTCCTGCCCGAGATCGCCCGGGCCGTCGACCTCGTCGTCGCGTCCCGCCGACGGGGTGGCCGGCTGGTCTACCTGGGCGCCGGCACGAGCGGTCGGCTCGGGCTCCTGGACGCGGTGGAGTGCCCGCCCACCTTCGGCACGGACCCGGATGAGGTGATCGGCCTGCTCGCCGGCGGCCAGGGTGCCTTCGTCCACGCCGTCGAGGGCGCCGAGGACGATCCGGAGCGGGGCGCCGCGGATCTCCGGGCGGTCGACCTCCGGTCGACGGACGTCGTGGTCGGGATCGCCGCCAGTGGGCGGACCCCGTACGTGATCGGCGGTCTCGCCTATGCCCGCCGGACCGGCGCCGCCACGGTCGCGCTCGCCGGGAACGCCGACGCGCCGATCAGCCGCGACGTCGACGTGACCATCGAGGTCCTCACCGGGTCCACCCGGCTCAAGGCCGGGACGGCTCAGCGCTCTGCAGCAGGCGGGCAAGAACCTGGCCAGGCCCTACCGCGCGTACAGCTTCAACAGCGGCAAGGGCAACGCCCAGTTCTACCCGGTGAACGACCCCACGCCGACGGCGGCGGACGACCCGGTCCACACCCGCATCACCACGCTGCCGAAGGGTCCGGGCACGACGATCAGGGTGGCCTCGTACGCGATGCAGGGCGCCCGCGGGAACTGGCTGGCCACCGACCTGATCAACCAGAAGAAGGCGGGCTCGAAGGTCGTCGTGCTGACCGGACCCCCGGCGAGCGACGCCATCGAGACGCGGCTCCGCAAGGCCAGGATCGAGGTGACCCGGGCCTTCGACCCACCGACCTGCGGCATCCCTCCGGTGGTGTCCAGCTGCAACTACATCCACCTCAAGCTGATGACGGCCACCTACGTGCGTGGCGGCACCCGCCAGTACCGGGTGTGGACCGGCTCGGACAACTGGTCCCCACAGTCGCTGGTCAGCGACGAGGTGAGCCGCGTCCTGAACGAGGAGGACCACCGAGTGCCGGAGGCGGTCGCGCAGGTGCTGCCACGGCCCTGGTGGTCGCCGGTGGCGTGCTCGCGGCCACCGCACACCAGCGGGCGGAGTTCGGCTGGTTCGCGTACTCGCCCGTGTCCGACCAGTTCACTGTGGACGCACGGATGTTCGGCTGGAGCCGGCTCGGCGCCGCTCTGCTCTTGGTCACCGGCCTGCTCGTCGCGGCGACGACGAGCGGGTGGTTGCTCGGCCACCGCTCCGGTTCGTCAGAGCGTCCGGCTCCACCGCCGACTCGCGGATAAGCCTTGCTCAGGCCGCCAGCGCGCTCGCCGGCTGGCCGACGACCAGCTCCTGCGGACCCCGGATGACCGTGCCGTTGCGACGGCGGAGCCGGCCGGTCTGCTGCAGCCGCGGGAACCGCTGCACCAGCCGCTCGACCGCCACGACCGCCTCGAGCCGGGCCAGCGGTGCGCCCAGGCAGTAGTGGATGCCGGCGGCGAAGCCGAGGTGCTCGGCCCCACCGGCGCGGGTCAGGTCGTAGCGGTCGGGATCGGGGAAGGCGGCCGGGTCCCGGTTGGCTCCGGCGAGGAAGAGCATCACCATCGAGCCGCGTGGGACCTCCACCCCGGCCAGCTCGACGTCGACCGTCGGCGCCCGGAACGTCCGCTGTACCGGCGCGTCCCAGCGCAGCGTCTCCTCGACCGCAGCCGCCGCGAGCGAAGGATCGGCGACGACCGCCTGCCACTGGTCGGGCCGGTCGAGCAGCGCCAGCACGGTGTTGCCGATCAGGTTGACCGTGGTCTCGAAGCCGGCCAGGAGCAGCAGCAGGCAGAGCGGCGCCAGCTCGGCCGGACTCAGCTCGTCGCCCTCGCTGGCCAGCAGCCGGCTCACCAGGTCGTCGCCGGGCTCGCGCCGCCGGTGCTCGAACACCTCGGTCAGCACCCGCTTCAGCTGACGGTCCGCCTCGATCAGCCGGACGACGTGGGCGACGGACTGGGGGCCGGCGAGCGCGCTGCCGATCGTCGCGCCGTAGCGGGCGAAGGCGGCGCTGTTCTCCGCCGGCACGCCGAGCAGGTCGGTGATCACCGCGATCGGCAGCGGTGAGGCCAGCCCGGAGACCAGGTCGAATGAGCTCCTCCCGCGGCAACGCGTCGAGCAGCCCGTCGACGACCGCCTCCATCCGCGACCGTGACCCGGCCAGGGCCCGGGGCGTGAACGCCGGGGCGGCCAGCCGACGGATCCGGGTGTGGTCGGGCGGGTCCAGCTCCAGCAGCGACATCTGGCCGTCCCCGCGGTTCACCGCACCATCGGCTCGGACGCTGAAGCGCCGGTCCCGCAGCACCTCCCGGCAGACGCGGTGGCTGGCGGTCTGGAAACCCTTACGAGGGCTGGGCACGAGCTCGCCGCGCTCGGCGGACCTCGTCGTAGATCGCGTACGGGTCCCGACGTCCCTCCGCCAGCTGCAGCCGGGCGAACGGGTCCCGACCCACGTACCCGTGCCAGGCCGTCGCCGACCGGCCCACCACGAGCTCGCGCCCCAACATCACGACGGGGTGCATCAGGGTCTCCGATCCGGCACGTCCGCACGTCCGCGCCTGCGGATCCCAGTGTGCTCCTCAGCCGGCAACGGGACCCGGAGCGCTGCCCACCCCCCAGATGTGGTGTGCGTGCAGCCGGTGGCTGAGCTCGCGGAGGGCATGGGTGTGCAGGCTGACGGTACGGAGCGGCGCGCCACCCGAGAAGGCGCCGTGGATGTAGGGGAACTCGGGCGGCCCATCCCAGCGCACCTCGACCAGGACGGCATCCCCCGGCAGCTGACCCGCCGGTGACGTCGTCTTTCCCTCGACGCCCAGATCCCTGGCGGTCAGGCGATCAGGGCGATACTCCGCCAGCAGCTGGTTGAGGTCGGCGATCTGCTCCATCTCGATGGTGTGGGTGGTCGGTGACATGTCGTGCATGCGGTCTCCCTCGCTGGTCCGGGCTGCGCCTCAGGGTTGGGACCTGGGTCGAGCAGGGTCTGATGCGACCGGCTGTCTCGAGCGTGAACCGACGTGCGGACGTCGGTCAGGGCCAAAGGTCCCGACCGCCGCAGCATCGGTGGCGATCGGCGGCCGGATCCCGTGCACGCCAGGGACCAAGGTCCCGACCCCAGCGACCTTCGCCCCATCAGCGCGGCCGCCGACCGGCGAAAGGTGAGGGCAGATCGTCATCCGTCTTCCGAAGGGGCACTCCGTGACCATCCCGATGCCGACCACCGCGCGAGCGGCGTCCGCGGACGACCTCGAGCTGATCGACCGCTACTGGCGGGCCGCCAACTACCTGTCGGTCGGGCA
Organism: uncultured Actinomycetota bacterium; assembly: GCA_963727215.1. GTDB lineage: Bacteria > Actinomycetota > Actinomycetes > Propionibacteriales > Propionibacteriaceae > Microlunatus. Next base: position 277,852 of record CAVSFR010000004.1, on the reverse strand, counting down.
GATCTACCTCCTCGACAACCCGCTGCTCCGGGTCCCGCTCGAGGCCGGGCACGTCAAGCCGCGGCTGCTCGGCCACTGGGGCACCACGCCGGGACTGAACCTGCTCTACGCCCACCTCAACCGGGTGATCAAGAGCCGGGACCTGAACGCCCTCTACGTGACCGGTCCGGGGCACGGCGGTCCCGGCCTGGTGGCGAACGCGTACCTCGAGGGCACCTACAGCGAGGTCTACGCCCCGATCACCCGCGACGAGGACGGGATGCGCTCGCTGTTCCGGCAGTTCTCCTTCCCCGGCGGCATCCCCAGCCACGTCGCGCCCGAGACGCCCGGCTCGATCCACGAGGGCGGCGAGCTCGGCTACGCCCTGGTGCACGCCTACGGTGCCGCGTTCGACAACCCCGACCTGCTGGTGGCCTGCGTGGTCGGGGACGGCGAGGCCGAGACCGGACCGCTGGCCGCGAGCTGGCACTCCAACAAGTTCCTCAACCCGGTCACCGACGGCGCGGTGCTGCCGATCCTGCACCTCAACGGCTACAAGATCGCCAACCCGACCGTGCTCGCGCGGATCCCCGAGGACGAGCTGCTCGCCCTGATGCGGGGCTACGGCTACGAGCCTTTCCTGGTCAGCGGCTCCGACCCGACGGCCGTGCACCAAGAGCTGGCCGCGACCCTGGACACTGTGCTGGACCGGATCGAGGGCATCCAGCAGGAGTTCCGCGACGCCCCTTTCGCCAACGGCCTCGGCAGCATCGCGCCAGCGCGGCCGCGCTGGCCGATGATCATCCTGCGGACGCCGAAGGGCTGGACCGGTCCCGCCGAGGTCGACGGCCTGCCCGTGGAGGGCACCTTCCGCTCCCACCAGGTGCCGCTCGCTGCTACCCGGACCAACCCGGAGCACCGCGCCCAGCTCGAGACGTGGCTGCGCAGCTACCGCCCGGAAGAGCTGTTCGACGCCACCGGTCGGCTGATGCCCGAGCTGGCGGCGCTGGCTCCGGTCGGCGACCGGCGGATGAGCGCCAACCCGCACGCCAACGGCGGCCGGCTGCTGCGCGACCTCACGATGCCCGACTTCCGCGACTACGCCGTCACGGTGGAGCGGCCGGCGACCACCGAGAGCGAGGCAACGAAGGTGATGGGCGCCTTCCTGCGCGACATCATCACCGCCAACCCCGACCAGTTCCGGGTGATGGGTCCCGACGAGACCGCGTCCAACCGGCTGCAGCTGGTCTTCGAGGCCACCGACCGGGCCTGGGACGCCGAGCTGCGGTCCGGGCGACGACCACCTGGCCGCCGACGGCCGGGTGATGGAGGTGCTGTCGGAGCACCTGTGCCAGGGCTGGCTCGAGGGCTACCTGCTCACCGGCCGGCACGGGCTGTTCAACTGCTACGAGGCGTTCATCCACATCATCGACTCGATGTTCAACCAGCACGCCAAGTGGCTGAAGACGACGCGGCACATCCCGTGGCGGGCGCCGATCGCCTCGCTCAACTACCTGCTGTCCTCCCACGTCTGGCGCCAGGACCACAACGGGCTCTCCCACCAGGACCCCGGCTTCATCGACCACGTGGTCAACAAGAAGTCCGAGATCGTCCGGGTCTACCTGCCGCCGGACGCCAACACCCTGCTCTCGGTGACCGACCACTGCCTGCGCAGCCGGCACTACGTCAACGTGATCGTGGCCGGCAAGCAGCCCGCGCTCACCTACCTGACCATGGCCGAGGCGGTCGCCCACTGCACACGCGGCCTCGGCATCTGGCCCTGGGCCGGCACCTCCGACGGCGAGCCGGACGTCGTCCTCGCCTGCGCCGGTGACACCCCGACCCTGGAGACCGTGGCGGCCGCCGCCCTGCTGCGCGAGCACCTGCCCGAGCTGGCCGTCCGGGTGATCAACGTCGTCGACCTGATGCGGCTGGAGCCGGACACCGAGCACCCGCACGGACTCTCCGACCGCGACTACGACGCCCTGTTCACCACCGACAAGCCGGTCATCTTCGCCTACCACGGCTACCCGTCGCTGATCCACCGGCTGACCTACCGCCGACACGGCCACGCCAACCTGCACGTGCGCGGCTTCAAGGAGGAGGGCACCACCACCACCCCGTTCGACATGGTGATGATGAACGACCTCGACCGCTTCACCCTGGTGATGGACGTCATCGACCGGGTGCCCTCCCTCGGCAGCCGCGCCGCGACGCTGCGCCAGCAGATGGCGGACGCCCGGCTCGCCGCCCGCGCCTACACCCGCGAGCACGGCGAGGACGACCCGGCCATCACCGGCTGGACCTGGCCGACGAGCGACGCGGGATGAACGTCCTCGCCGAGGGGCGCGAGCCACCCCTGGCTCGGGTGGCGCTGGGCTGGCAGCCCCTGCCGAGCTGTGGGGGTACACGAGCCACCCGTTCGACGCCCAGTCCTGCGAGCTGATCGCCGAGGTCGCCTTCGAGGTCGACGAAGTTGATCAGGTCGACGAGGTCGATCAGGCCGCGGGGAGCGGCTGGAGCGTCGTGGTCCGGGGGCGCGCCGAGGCGGTGGACCTGCGGGTGGACGTCCTCGAGCTCTGGGCCCGACGCGACCTCGTGCCCTGGGCGCCGGGGACGAGGCACATGTTCAACACCGTCATCGCGCACCGCATCAGCGGCCGCAGGGTGCAGGTACCGGGCGTCGGCTGATTGCACCAGGAGAGATCACCGACCAGGAAGGGAGCGGAGCGATGGACGTCGCTGCGTACCGCCGCACGGTGATGGTGGGCGTCGACGGCTCGCCCGAGAGCACCGAGGCGCTGCGGTACGGGGCGGCCGTCGCCCGGCTGCGCGGGATGGGCCTGCTGGTGGTCCACGCCTACGCGATGCCGCCCCACTCCGCCAACGTGCCGGCCAGTGCCCTTGTGCCAGCGGCGCTGGCCGCCGCCTACCGGGTCACCGCGGACGCACTGTCGGCGATCACCCTGCCGGCGGGGGTGGAGGTCGAGGCCACGGTCGAGCTGACCACACCCGTCCTGATGCTCCAGCACCTCAGCGACCAGGTGGCGCTGATCGTCCTCGGTCAGCACGTCGACGACCCGTCGGACTCGGTGCTGGGCGGCCCCGTCACCTCCTCTGTCGCCGCCGGCGCCTCGTGCCCGGTGGTCATCGTGCCCGCAGGCTGGAGCCGCGACACCTCGAGAGCGCGGGTCGTGGTCGTCGGTCTGGACGGCCGGCCTGGAGCGGCGGTCGTGCTCGGCTACGCGTTCGCCGAGGCGGAGCGTCGGCGCTGGCCGCTGCTGGCGCTGCACGCGCTGCCGGCGGGAGCGGACGCGCAGCGGCGCTCGGAGGAGTCGATGCGTCTCGGTGACATCCTCCGCGGCCCCCGACACGATCACCCCGACGTGCAGGCGTCGGCCTGCGTGGTGCAGGGCGACTTGGCTCAGGTGATGCTCGGCGCCGCCCGGAACGCCCGACTGCTGGTGGTCGGACGTCCCGCCCGGCACAGCCAGCCGGGGGCCTGGCCGCGTTCGGCGGCCTGCCAGGTGATGAGTCGGCTGCCGTGCCCGCTTGTCGTAGTGCCCCAGAGTGAGGCTGCCCCCACGTGCGAGTGACCCGGCGGGATGGTCGAAGGCACTCACGACCTGGCCAACGCCCGGACAGTGGGCTTCACCGTGCTGGTGCTGGCCCAGCTGGTCAACTCCTTGAACGCGCGGTCGGAGACGACCAGCGCGTTCCGGCACCCGTTCGTGCACCGGTGGCTGGGGTGAGCCACCGTCGCCTCAGCGCTGCTGCAGGTGGCGGTCGTCCACGTGGGGTTCCTGGATATCTCCCGGCGCGACCGACAGTGTGCGCGATCGTGACGGGAGTACCCGTAAGAATCGCTCACAGTCATGACGGTGCCCGCAGGACCTTTGTCCCTGGTGACCGGATGGCGGTCCTGACAGCGTCAAGGGACCGCGTGACCCGATGCCTGGCCGTCCGGCCGGCGCACGGCCGACGCCGTCCGTTTCTCGAGAGGTCCACCATGAAGGCAGCCGTCGTCACCGCGTTCGCCCAGCCGCTCGAGGTCGTCGAGCGTGAGATCCCCGTCCCCGCGACGGGGCAGGTCCTGGTCCGGCTCGAGACCTGCGGGCTGTGCCATACCGACATCCACGCCGCCGGGGGCGACTGGCCGGTGAAGCCGCCGCTGCCGATCGTCCCCGGGCACGAGGGCGTCGGGATCGTCGAGGCGCTGGGCGACGGGGTGACGAGTCGTACGGTCGGGGAACGCGTGGCGATCGCCTGGCTGGGCGAGGCGTGCGGTGAGTGCCGCTACTGCATCGACGGGCGGGAGACGCTCTGCGAGCAGCAGGCCAACAGCGGCTACTCCGTGGACGGCGCGTTCGCCGAGTACGCCGTGGCCTCCGCCCGCTACGTCGTCCCCGTCCCCGACGGCATCACCTCCACCGACGCCGCCCCTTTGACCTGCGCGGGCCTGACCACCTACAAGGCCCTGAAGATCGCCCACATCACCCCGAGCGAGAAGGTCGGCATCTTCGGCATCGGTGGGCTCGGCCACCTCGCTGTGCAGTACGCCCGCATCATGGGCGCCAGCGTCGTCGCGGTCGACATCGAGCAGAACAAGCTCGCATTGGCGGCCGAGCTGGGGGCCGAGCATCTCGTCGACGCGTCCCGCACCGACCCGGTCGAGGCGATCCAGGCGCTCGGCGGCCTCGACGTCGCCCTCGTCCTGGCCGCGTCGACGCGCGTCTTCGAGCAGGCGTTCGCCTCGCTGCGCCGGGGCGGCCGGCTGGTCTGCGTGGCCATGCCCGCGGATGGCGCGGCGATGAACATCCCCATCTTCGAGACGGTGATCAAGGGCCTGTCGATCCTGGGCTCGATCGTCGGCACCCGCCAGGACCTCGCCGAGGTCTTTGCGCTGCACGCGGCGGGCAAGACCCGGGTGATCGCCGAGCCGCGTCACCTCGAGGAGGTCAACGCCGCCATCGCCGATGTCGTCGCGGGACAGGTACCGGCCCGGCTCGTGTTCGAGTTCGCGCCCGTGCCTGCCGTCCTGGCCTGACCCGGACCGAAGGCCCGTCGCGCTCAGCTCAGCGAAGGACGCGACGACACTCGTGGTGATGCTTGCGCCAACGACGGCGCCTGGGGTCACCACGCAGCGCTGGGCCCCATCGAGAGCCGCAACCGCCTCGTGAACCCCACGCACAGCCAGGCCGGCCGCCTGCGCCGAGGGTGAGCTGGTCGTCTAAGGAGGGACGATGCCTTTGAGTCTGCGGATACAGCACTCGAAGTCCCCGACGCGAAGCCGTCGGCGTCGATACTGGCTAGGCGGAGGAGGTGGCGGTGATGGCACCAGGCGAACGAGCCGGCGACAGCCGCGAGCAACCGACGGCCGGCCCGGCCGACCGGAGCCGGGCGCGGGTCGACTCGCTGCCGTGGCCGTTGACGATCTCGCACCGGGGCGGGCCGGGCGTCTACCCGGAGCATTCCTGGGAGGCCAAGACCGGCAGTGTCGCGTCCGGGTTCGTCCCTGAGTTCGACCTGCGGCTCCTCGCGGACGGCCAGACGCTGGTCAACTGCCATGACGCCACCGTCGAGCGGACGATGAACAACATCGGCACCGGCCCGGTGAGCAGCAAGACCGTGCCCGAGTGGCAGCGCGCGCGGATCAAGCCGGCCATCCCCGGCGGCGCCGAGGGCCGGCCGCTGTTCTGGGACGAGCTGCTCGACCGCTGGGGCGGCCGGGTGGTGCTGGTGGCCGAGCTGAAGGACCCGTCCGCCGTCGACGTGTTTCTGCGCGGCGTCCTCAGCCGGGGCCTCGCCTCCTCGGTGCTGGCCCAGTCCTTCGACCTGGCTGTCGCTGCCCGGATCACGGCGACGGGCATCGAGACGATGTATCTCTGCGAGTCCGCACCGGCGGAGACCCCGGCCCAGATCAAGGCTGCGGGGGTCAGCTACTTCGGCGGCGGCGTCACGACCACACCCAGCGCCACCGTCAGCGCGATGAAGGCCGCAGGGATCCGCACGCTCGGCTTCACCGTCCACACGCTCAGCGAGGCGACCACACCCGAGGCCCTGGTCTGGGACGGGCTGTTCAGCGACGATGCCTGGCGGACCACCGAGAGCATCCCGATCCGATCCGGTGACCCGTTCGCCGACGGGATCCGCCCCCACGGCATGGACGTCTACTGCGTGGATCCGGCCGGCTCGGTCGTCGGTCCACCTGCGGTCCCCATCCGCCTGGTCGGGCGACAGCTCGGCTTCAGCCAACCCTCGGCGCTGGTCCCCTACGCGTCACAGCCTTGGGCCGGCAAGCTCCTGGCCCGGCCGCTCCGAGTGTCGATGCGTCTCTGTTTCGGCGCGGGCGGGGGCCCGTCGGCGAGCCTCGGCTTCGCGCTCAGCACCGCGGCCTCCGGCTTGTTCACCAGCGCGGGCAGTCCGGGCCAGCAGGCGTACGAGTTCGGGGTCCGGCGCAACGGTCAGCTGACTGCTCACCGCTACGCCGACGGCTGCGGTGGTGTGGAGATCGGCTCCACGGTCGTCTCGCGGGGCCAGACGTACGCACCTGCCGGATGGGAGGCGACCGTGGACTTCTCCGTCGTTCTCGAGGAGGACCGCATCCTGCTGCAGGCCCAAGGCGGCGCCGGTTCTGCGCCCGCGCAGCAGCTCGTGATCGAGGACAGCGGCCCCGCCGACGGCCTCGAGCTGTACCTGCGCTGGATGGCCTCGACCACCGGAGCGAGCGGTTTCATCTCCGACGTCGCCGTCGCCGCTCTCTGAGCCTGCGAGCAGGACGAGCCGTGTCGCTCGTTTGGGGCCGAGTAGCGTCGCCAAGTCGGCGCTGTTGACCCGCACACCCCGGCTTCGCCACTAGGCCTGGACCCGTCGAGCCGACGTTGGTTGTCGTCTCGGTGAGCGTTCCCGCGGGAACGCCCCTCAGCTGCTCGAGCGATGACTCTCGGCGACCAGCGCCCGCAGCTCGAGCAGCATCAGCCGGTGCTGCTCCCCCATCTCCAGCAGGCGGTCGATCTCGGTCCGGGCGGCGACGTTGGTGTCGTAGTCGTGCTGGGCCATGGTGGCGCTGATCGAGTCCTGCCGCTTGGCCGCGATCAGCAGGATCGCTCCCTGGAGCCCGGCCAGCATGGACAGGAACAGGTTGAGCAGGATGTAGGGGTAGGGGTCGAACGCGCCCGCCCCCAGCAGCAGCGAGTTGATCACGGCCCAGACGATCATGACCGCGATGAAGCTGCCGATGAAGCGCCAGCTTCCCATGGCGTTCCGCAGCACGTCAGCCGCCCGCTGCCCGGCCGTCAGACCTTGCTGATGATCTTGGTGCCAGTTGCTGATCTTCATCGTTGCCGCCGTCCGCCAGGGATTCCGGTCCAAGCCGGAGCAGGGCGCGCCCTACGCCCTCGCCCCATCCTGGCCTTGTCCGCCGAGCCTCGGGACGTCGGGACGTAGGTCCCTGTGCCGACCGGGCGGGCGAGCCTAGCGTCGAGTCACCGGCTGAACCGCAGCCCACACCCCAGGGACTGACATGACCACATCCACCGCACGCATCGTCGTCGGCGTCGACGGCTCCGCCGCCTCGATCGAGGCCCTGCGCTGGGCCGTGACGCAGGCGGAGCTCACCGGCGCCACCGTCCAGGCCATCGCCACCTGGCAGGCTCCGGACCAGAACGGCATCGCGTTCTACACCGCCGACCTCGACTGGTTCGACCTCACGAAGCGCACGCTGGACGTCGCCATCAAGGAGGCAGGGGTCGGCGACCACCCAGGCGTCGACGCCGTCGTCATGCAGGGCACTCCGGCGCACGTCCTGGTCGAGGCCTCGCGCGCGGCGCAGCTGCTGGTCGTGGGCACCCGTGGGCATGGCGGCTTCGCTGGCTTGCTGCTTGGCTCCACCAGCACCTACGTGATCGCGCACGCGGCTTGCCCGGTGCTGGTGGTCAGGCACACCGCGTAGTTCAGGCGAGGAGCCGTCTAGCCGTCTTCGCGGCGGTGCCGGACGTTGTTGCCGAATACGGCCGCCTGCGTCCGGCGCTCCATCCCCAGCTTCATCAGCACCGAGGTGACGTAGTTCTTGACCGTCTTCTCGGCCAGGAACATCTGCTCGCCGATTTGGCGGTTGGTGCACCCGTCGGCGATCAGCTCGATCACCTCCAGCTCGCGCGGGGTGAGGCCCTCCAGCAGTGGGTCCTTGCTGGCCGGCGCCCGCAGCCTCTCCATCAGCTTCTGGGTGACCGCCGGGTCCAGCAGGGAGCGTCCGCGGGCGACCTGGCGGATGTCCTCGAGCAGGGTCGACCCGACCATCTCCTTGAGCAGGTAGCCCGACGCACCCGCCATCACCGCCGCGTAGAGCGCCTCGTCGTCGTCGAAGGAGGTGAGGATCAGGCAGCGGACGTCGGGCAGCTGGGAACGGATGTCCCGGCAGACACTGATGCCGCTGCCGTCGGGGAGCCGCTCGTCCAGTAGCGCGATGTCGGGACGCACCGCCGGGATCCGGCGGAGCGCCGCCTCGGCCGTGGCTGCCTCGCCGACCACCACCAGGTCCGAGGTGGAAGCCATCAGACCGACCAGGCCGCGCCGCACGAGCTCGTGGTCGTCGAGCACGAAGATCCGGGTCGGTGGCGGGGCCGCCGGCCCGGGCGTCACAGGGTGATCGGGATGGTCCACGTCACCCGAAGCCCGCCTTCCGGTGCGTCGTCGACGACCAAGGTGCCGCCCTGCTGCTGAGCGCGGGCCTCGAGGTTCGCCAGGCCGCTCCACCGGGTGGACCCATGGTTCCCGCGCCCGTTGTCGCTGACCACCACCATGAGACGGCGGCTGTCGACGTCGAGCAGGACCGCAGCGGCCGTCGCGCCCGCGTGGCGGCTGATGTTGGTCATCGCCTCGCGCAGCACCGCCTCGACGTCGTACAGCAGGCGCTCGTCCACCAAGGTGTCGAGGGGGCCGGCCAGATGGACGTCCGGTCGGAACCCGAGCATCGGGGTCAGCTGGGCGACGAGCAGGCCGACGACGCGGCGCAGCGAAGGAGTCTCCGGCGGCGTGTCCCGCAGCGCGAAGATCGTGCTCCGGATCTGGCGGATGGTGCCCGTGAGCTCGGCGATCATCTGCGTCAGCCCTTCACGTACCGCGGGCTCGCCGCTCCTCTCCACCAGGCTCTGGGCGCCGAGGCCGGAGGCGAAGAGCCGCTGGATCACGTGGTCGTGCAGGTCGCGACCGATGCGTTCCCGCTCCTCGAGTGCGGTGAGCCGCTGCTGGTCCGCGCGGGCCTCGGCCAGCTCGAGAGCCAGCGCCGCCTGCTCGGCGAACCCGCCGGCCATCTCGAGATCGGACTGGTTGAAGGCGGACCGGACCGACGTCCGGCCGATCACCACCGCGCCGCGCGAGCTCCAGTCCCCGGTCAGGGGCAGCGCCATCACCGGGCCGGAGGGGACGACGCAGTCGAGGTGGCGGGTCCGCGGGTAGTCCTCCAGGGCACCGATCAGCACCCCTCGACCGTCCTGCATCACCTGCAGCGCGAGGCTGTTGTCGGCCGCGAACCGCGAGCCGGCCAGCGACTCCGCACCCAGGCCGGTGGCGACCGCCACCTCCAGGGAGTCCGGGTCGTCGCAGGGCAGGACCAGCGTGACCACGTCGGCCCGCGCCAGGTGGCGCACGCTGTCGGCGATGTGCTCGAGGACCTCCAGCCGGTCGCCGGTGCCCGCGAGCAGCTCGCGGGTGATGGTGCTGGAGGCTTGCAGCCACTCCTGGCGTCGGCCCGACTCCTCGTAGAGCCGGGCGTTCTCGATGGCCACACCCGCCGTGGCCGCCAGGGCGGCGACGAGGTCGACGTCCTCGTCGCTGAAGGTGTGGCCGTCGCTGCGGTCGGACAGGTAGAGGTTGCCGTAGACCACGTCCCGGACCCGGACCGGTACCCCGAGGAAGCTGGTCATCGGCGGGTGCCCTGGCGGGAAGCCCGACGAGCGCGGGTCATCGGCGATGGTGTCGAGCCGGATCGCCCCCCGGTCCGCGATCACCGCCCCCAGCACACCGCGACCCTCGGGGAGGTGTCCAATCCTCTCGACCGCGGCGTCGTCCATGCCGGTGTGCACGAACTGCTCCAGCATCCCGTCCGGACCCAGGACGCCCAGCGCCGCGTAGTGGGCACCCGCCACCTTGGCGGCCGCCTCGACGATCCGACGGAGCACCAGCGGCAGCGACAGCTCACCGACGATCGACTGGTTGGCGGCCAACAGCTCCGCGACCCGACGCTGAGCCGCCGTCTCGGCCGCGATGGCGTCGGCGACGGGCACCGGGGGTCGCCCCGAGGACGGTCGGAGCGCCGTGAGACGGGCCACGACCGGGACAGGGGCAGCTGGGGTGCCAGCAGCGGAGTGCGTCATCTGTCCTCAGGCTAGCCCCCCGCAGCCTGTGAGCGGCGCTCGATTGCCGGCAGTTCCGGGGCGCCGGCCATCGAGACCTGACCATCGGGCCGCACGCCCCGTTGCCAAGGGACCAAGGTCCTGTCTCTGCGGACGAACGGTCCTACCAGCGCTGCAAGGCGAGGACCAGCGTGGGTGGCGAGCACCACGACCTACGCCGCATCCTTCCCAGCCGGGCTGATCGGCACCACTCCAGCAGAGGTTGAGCCATGGACACCATCGACACCGCCGCGCCCATCCGCCACTCGTCCGCACCCGTCGTCCGGGTCCTGACCCCGCCGGAGTGCCTGGAGCGGCTGAGCACGGCGAGCGTGGGACGGGTGGGCTTTGTCACCGCCCAGGGGCTGCAGATCATCCCGCTGAACTACCGGGTCGCGGACGCCTTGATCACGCTGAGCACCACCCCGAACAGCTCGCTGTCGCAGCTGGCCGAGATGGGGGCGGCCCTGACGCTGGAGGTGGACGAGCACGACAGCGCGACCGGCCTGGTGTGGAGCGTGATGGTCCAGGGCACGGTGTCGAAACTGCCACGGGCCACGGCCCGGAAGCCGGCGACGGGTGCCCTCGTCGAGTCGTGGCCCGGGGCCCAGTTCGCCGAGGCGCTCCGCTTCACCCCCCGCAGCTACAGCGGACGGGTGCTCGAGCACGTCGCGGCCGCCGCCGCCGAGACGCCGACCCACCAGGCGGGGCCGACCCCAACGTGAGGGTCGACGTCGCGCGGAGCCGGAAGGACACCCGGGCTGTCATTGCCAACCTGGGTAGCAGCAGCCACCGCAGCAAGGGCCGCTGACGATGAGGTCGCGGTGGACCGACGTCAACGCGAGCGGACGGGCCGATCGGGCGTACAGGGTCGGGCAGCGTGGTCAGAGTGGTCGGCCTGCCCAGGTTCCCCGGTCCCGGAGGCCTCCTGATGGTGGCGCTGCTGGAGGCCGCCTCGCCGCCCGTCCTCGGCCGTTGCCGGTTCACGTCTCGGGCCCTCCAGCGGCTGATGGCCTCATACCTGGTCGGTTTCGCGGTCAGCGTCGGCGCCCCGAACTCTGCGGACATCGGTCTCCCCCGCTGGACGTCCCTCTCGGGCCGCTGACGGACTCACAGCTCTGTCTGGCCTGGCGTCTTCGCTCCAGCGGCGCACACCTCGATCTTCTACATCAGCCGGCACCTAGGCCGGCGACTTCCGGGACTGGGACCAGATCTCGTCCTGGACCGAGGCGTTCCTCGCCGAGGTGGCCTCGGGTGAACCGATGTCGCCGATGTCGAGGATGTGACCCGGACCGACCCGCACGACCAGTGCAGCTCTGCCCGCGACGACGAAAGGTCCGACCATGACGACGACCCCAGCCCTCGATGACGGCCAAGTCCTCAGGACCGACACCCGAGGCCCCCGCGAGATCGCCCTGAACCCACGCACGCACGGCCGGGGTCGGGTGCCGGGTCGCACGAGACCCCGGTTCGACCTCGACACCTTCGGCCGCGCTCTCGAACGGCACGACACCGACTACCAGCTCTCCTGCTACGCGCCGGAGGCCGACATCCGCATCGTGGATCCCGACAACCCCCCGCGGGCCCCGCGGCTGGTGCGCGGCAGTGCCGCGGTCCGCGACTGGCTGCTGCACAACAGTGCAGGCGAGCTCGATCTCCGGGTCACCCACAAGGTCGACGGGGGCGACCGCATCGCCTTCACCGAACGCTGGCACTACCAGGACGGCATCGAGGGCCAGGCCACCAGCACCGCCGAGGTCGAGGACGGGCTGATCACCACTCAGCACACCATCCTCGTCTGGGGTCAGACCTGGTCCTGAGGCCAGACGACCCCGGCTGGGCGGCATGGGCAGACTGGGTCCTCCAGCGAGAGGACGTTGATGTGACAAAGACAGAGCAGGCCCAGCGGACGGTCTGGGTGACGGGCGCCGGGAGCGGCGTCGGCCGAGCGGTGGCGGAGTCGGCCGCCGCGGCGGGCGCGCGCGTGGTGCTGACCGGACGTCGGGCCGAAGCCCTGACTGAGACGGCCGCCCTCGTCCGGGAGGCGGGTGGCGTGGCGCTGGAGCTGGTCTGCGACACGACCCAGCCGGAGGCGCTCGGTGCGGCGTACCGGAGCCTGAAGCAGCAGTGGGGCGCTCCGACCGACGTGGTGCTCTCCGCTGGGCTCAACGCGCCCCAGCGCTACTGGCGGGACCAGACGATGGCGGAGTTCCGCGCCATCGTCGACACCAACCTCACGGCGGCCGCAGCCGTGGTCGACCTGGTGCTGCCCGATCTGCGGGCTGCCGGTGGCGGCGTCGTGGTGTTCGTCTCATCGGTCTCGGGTTGGCAGTTCTCCCCCGACGCGGGCGTGGCCTACAGCGCGAGCAAGGCCGCGGTCGCCTCACTCAGTGCGCACCTCAACGCCCAGGAGAACCGGAACGGCATCCGCGCCTGCACGCTCTGTCCCGGCGACATCGACAGCGACTTCCTGGCCCTACGACCGGTGGTACCGGGATCGAGTGACCGCGAGCAGATGCTGGCCCCGGCCGACGTGGCGCGGACCGTGCAGTTCGTGCTCGACAGCCCGCCGCACGTCGTGGTGAACGAGCTGGTCGTGACGCCGACGAAGATGCAGGGCTGACGAAGGCGCGCTAGGCCGGGTAGACCGTGACGGCGGTGGCCTTGACCAGAAAGTAGGCCGTGCTGCCCGGGTAGAGATCCAGCTCGCCCACGACCGGAGCGGTCACGTCAGCCAGCACTACCTGCCCGGCGGGCGTGTGCGCACGAACACGGACCTGCGCCTCTCGGGGCTCGAGCTCGGTGACCGTGACCGCGAACGAGTTGCGTGGGCTGCCGTGCGGCAGCTCGGAGAAGACGGCGACGGCACTGGGCGAGAAGACGGCCACGGCGGGCTCGCCCGTATCGAGCTCGGTCCGGATCTGCCCCTCCACGAGCTCGCCGCCGCTGGTCCGTACCCCGGACGGCTCGGCGCTGCCCGAGACCAGGTTGAGCCCGGCGATCCGGGCGGTGAACGGCGTGCGGGGATGCCGGATCACCTCAGCAGTCGGTCCGGCCTCCACCACGCGGCCGTGGTCGAGCACGACCACCCGGTCCGCCAAGAGCACGGCGTCCAGCAGGTCGTGGGTAACCAGGACGGCGGTCCGGCCGACGAGCACGCGTCGCAAGGTCCGGCGTAGCAGCGGCGCCGCCCCGACGTCCAGCGCTGCCAGCGGCTCGTCGAGCAGCAGCAGCCGAGGTTCCGCGGCCAGCGCCCGGGCGATGGCGACGCGTTGGGCCTGCCCGCCGGACAGCTGCGTCGGCCGCCGGTCCGCGAGCTCGGCCGCCCCGACCTCGGTCAACCAGCGCACAGCGGTCTCCCGCGCCTGGCGCCGGGACTGCCCGGCCGCACGGGGCCCGAACGCCACGTTGCCGAGCACGCTCAGGTGCGGGAACAGCAGCGGGTCCTGGGCGAGCAGCGCGATCCCGCGGGCGTGCGGCGGCACCCAGCCCCGCCGCCCGGGCTGACAGTCGAACAGCATCCGCCCGTCGAGCTCGGCACGTCCGCCGTCCGGGCGCAGGACGCCTGCCAGCAAGGCCAGCAGCGTCGACTTGCCGGCGCCGTTGGGACCGAGCACGGCCACCCGTTCGCCGGCCTCGACGTCCAATGCGAGATCCAGGTCACGAGCGGCCAGCCGGGCCGTCATCTGCAGCGTCATGCCCGGCTCCGGGCGCCGGAAGTGAGCCCGACGACGAGCACCGCGATCACCACCAGGACCAGGGAGAGCGCCACGGCCGCGTCCGCGTCGGTCTCGCGCTGGAGGTAGATCTCCAGCGGCAGTGTCCGGGTGACTCCTTGCAGGCTGCCGGCGAAGGTGAGCGTCGCTCCGAACTCGCCCAGCGACCGAGCGAACGAGAGCACGGCCCCCGAGGCCAGCCCGGGCAGCACCAGCGGCACGGTCACCCGCAGCAGCACGGCGGTGGGGCGCGCACCCAGGGTGGCGGCCACGACCTCGTAGCGCTGACCGACCGCACGCAGGGTGCCTTCCAGGCTCACCACCAGGAACGGCAGCGCCACGAACGCCTGGGCCAGCACCACCGCAGCGGTGGAGAACGCGATCTGGAGGCCGAGCACCTCCAGCGTCTGGCCGAGCAGGCCGCGCCGGCCGAAGGTGTAGAGCAGGGCGATGCCCCCGACGACCGGCGGCAGCACGAGCGGCAGCAGCATCAGGGAGCGGACGAGTCGCTGGCCGGGGAAGGACGTGCGGGCCAGCACCAGGGCCATCGGCACCCCGAGCAGGATGCAGACCAGGGTCGAGGCGGACGAGGTGCGCAGGCTGAGCTTCAACGCCGCAACCGAGGACTCCGAGCTGATGAGGGCGAAGAACCGGCTCCACTCCACCCGTGACGCCATCGCCGCCAGCGGCAGGACCACGAAGGCCGCGCCCAGCACCGCCGGGCCGTAGACCCACCGTGGCAGCCCGGAGTAGACCCCGGTGTGCCGGACCGGCCTCCCGAGGTCCGTCATCCTGATCGCTCTCCCGAGGCCAGGGCTCCCCCATCGGTCAAGGCTCCCCTGCCGGTCAGGGCTTCGCGAAGCCGGCGTCGGCCAGCACCTTCTGCCCGTCCGCCCCGGTGACCAGGGCGGTGAACTCGGCGGCGAGGTCGGCGTTCTTGCTCGCCGCGAGCGGGGCGATCGGGTACACGTTGACGGCTTCCTTCGACTCCGGGAAGGCGACGCCGAGGACCTTGTCGCCGGCGTTCTTGACGTCAGTCACGTACACCAGTCCGGCGTCGGCCTCGCCCGTCTGCACCTTGTTGAGGACGTCGGTGACGGCTGACTCCTCGCTGACGGGCTTCAGGGTCACCTTGGTCGCCGTCTCGATCTTCTCGGTGGCGGCTCCGCACGGCACCGCAGGGGCACAGACCACCAGCTTGACTCCCGCCTTCGTGAGATCGGAGAAGGAGGTGATGCCTGCCGGGTTGTCCGGTGGGACGGCGATCTCAAGAGTGTTGGAGGCAAAGGTGGCGGGCGTCTTTGTGACCAGCGTCGCTGCGGTGGCCTTGTCCATGTTCTTGGTGTCGGCTGAGGCGAACACGTCGGCGGGCGCACCTTCCTGCAGCTGCGTGACCAGGTCGGCCGACCCGGCGAAGTTGAAGGTCACCTTCGTGCCGGGGTGAGCGGCCTCGAACTGCTGCCCGAGGGTGGTGAAGGTGGTCTTCAGGGAGGCGGCTGCGAAGACGGTGAGCGTGCTGGCCGGCGGCCCGCTGCTCGTGCTGCTGGAGGGCGGGGCGTCGGAGCCACAGCCGGCGAGCGCGATGACCAGCGCGGCCGTCGCAGCGAGGCCAGCGAGCGGGCGGTTCACGACTCTCCTGACGGGGTTTCGACGATCACGTTCGTCGACTTGATCACCGCTACGGCCACGGATCCGAGCTCCAGGCCGAGGTCGGTCACCGCTTCGCTGGACATCAGCGACACCAAGCGGAAGGGGCCGCACTGCAGCTCGACCTGAGCCATCACCTTGTCCGCCACGATGTTGGTGACAAGCCCCACGAAGCGGTTACGGGCGGACCGCTCCACCAGGGACGGGTCCGGCATCGGGTTGGCCTGAGCCTGGGCGAACTTGGCCAGCGCGAAACCGTCGATCACCCTGCGGTTCTGGCTGTCAGTCTCGGCCGGCAACATCCCGACCTCGACCCAACGGCGGACGGTGTCGTCACTGACGCTGAGGAAGGCAGCGGCATCGCGAATCCTGATCTTCGGCACCCGAGGGACACTATCTCACGATGTGCACCGCTAGAGCCCGTTTAGTCCCGCAGCTGCGGAATGCTGGCTCAGATACTCGCGTAGGTGTCGATCCGGCGCCAGGAGCGGAACGTCGCGACCAGGACCAGCACCCCGGCGAGCGTCAGCGGGAGCCAGCCGATCCGGACGGTGATGGCGGTGTCGGTGGCGTGCAGCTGCCCGAGCCCGATGAAGAGCGGCAGCGGGGCCAGAGCAAGCAGCCATCCGCTGAGGTGCAGCGGCCACCAGAAGAACTTGTTGATCTCGTCGGTGAACAGTGCCCAGCAGAACAAGACAGCCACGACGGCACCGATCTGATGCAGGCTCGGACCGAGGTTGAACACGGTCAGTGCGAGCTGGATCTGTGCGTTTTCGGGGCCGGGCTGGTAGTTGGGCAGCCACAACGGGTCCACGCCGCGGACGAAGGTCGCCGCCGGGAACAGGGTGGCGTTCAGCTGCGAGAGCTCCGTGGCGTAGTTGATGTAGGGCATGGCCAGGTAGGGCAGCAGGCTCCCGAGGACGATCAGGGCCACGATGCCGGCGACCTGGAGGATGCGGGGCCGGCTGAAGGTGAAGCCGGGCGTGCGCGAGGTCCGCCGGGTCGGTGCCGAACCCAGCAGCGGAGTGTAGTTCTCGTCACGTCCGGGCGTGTGGGGCTGGCTCATCCGGTGTCCTTCGGTGCGTGCGTTCAGTTGAGCGAACCACCGTATCCTGCGCCGTCAGTCCGGGAGCGGCACAGCGAGGTCTCGCTCCCAGCGCTGCTCGATTCGGCCGAGGCGCCACACCGCCAGGGCGACCAGCCAGGTCAGCACGAACAGCCCCACGATGACGAAGCCGACGGAGTTCAGGTCCAGGCCGGCGACAGCGGCGAGCGGACCGGTGCTGATGCCGATCTTGTCGGTGAGGATCGAGACCAGCTCGATCGTGCCGATGACCAGGGCCACGACGACCGAGAGACCCGTGACGATGATGTTGTAGTAGACCTTGCGGACCGGGCGGGAGAAGGCCCAGCCGTACGCGAAGTTCATGAAACAGCCGTCGATCGTGTCGAGCAGGCTCATCCCGGCGGCGAACAGGACCGGCAGCGTGAGGACCGCGTACCAGGGCAGGCTGAACGCCGCGGCGCCGCCCGCCAGCACGAGCAGGCCGACCTCGGTCGCGGTATCGAACCCCAGCCCGAACAAGACGCCGACCGGGTACATGTGCCACGGCCGGCGGACCGCCCGGGTCGCGCCGGCAAGAAGCCGGTTCATCAGTCCACGGTTGGCCAGCTGGGCCTCGAGCGCCGCCTCGTCGAGGACGCCGCGGCGCATCTGGCGGAACACCTTGAGGATGCCCACCAGCACGACCAGGTTGAGGATGCCGATCAGGTAGAGGAAGGTCCCGGACACCGCGGTGCCGACGACGCCGGTGACCTGCTGCAGCACTGACGCGTCGTTCTCGACCTGGCCGGCCAGGGCACGTACGCCGAGCGCCAGCAGGGCGACGAGGCCAAAGACGATGGTGGAGTGGCCGAGGGAGAACCAGAAGCCGACCGACACCGGACGCCCGCCGTCGGCCATCAGCTTGCGGGTCGTGTTGTCGATCGCCGCGATGTGGTCGGCGTCGAAGGCGTGCCGCATCCCGAGGGTGTAGGCGGTCAGGCCCAGTCCCACACCGAAGACCTGCGTCGAGCTCACCTGGTAGTGCGCGGGCGAGACCAGCCCGACGAGCACGCCCCAGCCCGCGACGTGCAGCAGGGCGACGAAGGCCGCCATACCCGCCACCGCACGCCACTCGCGGCGGCTCAGCGACCGCCGCAGGCGACTCAGCCGGGAATCCGACGGATCCAGCACACGTGCTCCTGCAGACATCGGCCCCCGCTCAGCATCAGCCCGGCGCTCCTCGGCGCGGGACCAGATGCGACGTTATCGCATCTGCTGCAGGGCCCAGCCCGACGCCCCACAGGCCTCCGCACGGCAGACTGAGCCCATGTCCAGGCCCCGGACCGCGCCGGACGGCCGCCTCGAGCAGGCCGTAGCGCTGCTGCGCCGCCAGCACGAGCGGGTGACGCCGGCCCGCCTGGCCGTCCTGGGCGTGCTCGACGCCACCGACGAGCACCTCAGCGCCGAGGAGGTCGTGACGTTGGCCGCCGAACGCGTTCCCCACGTGCACCGCGCCACCGTCTACCGGGCGCTCGCGAGGCTCGGCGAGCTGGGTGTGGTCGCCCACATCCATCTGGGCGGGACCGCCACCGTCTACCACCTGACCGTTCCCGAACCGCGAGCCACCGCCGAGCACGTGCACCTGCAGTGCACCCGCTGCGGCACCGTGCTCGACGCACCGGCCGAGACCATGGCCACGCTGCAGGCCCGGCTCGAGCGAGACCACGGCTTCCGGCTCGACCCCGGCCACACCGCGCTGCTCGGTACCTGCGGACCGTGCCGGTCCGCCGTTCCCTGAGGCGGCTACGGCCTGGGCCTAGCGGCGCCGACCCCGGGGGCGGGCGGGGATCGCCTCGCTGCCCGGCGTCCAGTTCAAGATGCTGGACCGCTCCATGAAGTCCTCGGTGCTGATGTCGCCCTGCGCGAAGCGCTCGGCCAGGATCGCCTTGGCCGCGTCCTCGGGTGAGCGGCGGGCGGCGAAGCTCGGCAGCGTCAGCCTTCCCTGGCGGTGCAGGTAGAACAGCGCGAGCGCGGTCAGGACGAGCAGCACGAGCATGGCGCTGCCGAGGAACGGGAGGACGGTGAAGCCGCCGTCGAAGCCGTGCGGGCCGTGGCCGGCGAGGGGGGTGCGGTTGGGGTCCATGTCGGACGACCTTTCGGTTGGGGATACCTGAGGATCAGGTGGCCAGGAGGTAGCAGCCGGCTCAGATGCCGGCGTTGTCGAACGCGGCTTGCAGGGACGCGAGGTAGCCCTCGCTGGTGACGGTGGCGCCGCTCACCATGTCGATGTCCGCGCTGGAGGCAGCCTTGGTCTCCGAGATCAGGATGGGCAGCGCCCGGTCGTTGATCTCGACGTCGCGCGGGTTGCCGTCCGGCTGCTGTAGCACGGTGACGTCGGTGACGGTGTCCCGCGTGACGGTGATCCGGACCTGGACCGGTCCCCAGCGGGTCTGTTCGACCGGGCCGGTGTAGGTGGTGGTCTTGCCGGAGCCGCTCGGGGTGGTGGAGGGCGTCGGGCTGCTCGTCGTCGGAGCCGCAGCAGTGTTGGTGCTGGCGCTCGGGCTGGGCGCGCTCGTGGTGGCCGGGCTGCTCGCAGTCGCGGTCGGCGTACCGACGGAGGTCTTGTCGGTCGAGGTGTGGTAGCCGAAGAGCAGCACCACGACGGTGACGGTAGAGGCCATCCACACGACGATGCGTCTCACCGGAGCACCGGTCCCCGCTCAGCTGCCCCAGGTCGCCGGGGCCCGTACCGCTTCTCCATGACCACCATCCTGGCCGGCAACCGGGACGCGCGCATCGGCCCTGCTGCTGACAGGCGACTGCGCTTCCCGACGTAGGGCGGCTACGCCTGCGGGCGTACGCGACCAGGGGCTCGGCCGCCTAGCCTGGCTAGTGGACGCGCGCCGCGCGCCAGGTCACCCACCCATCCGCCGAGAGGTAGGACCGATGCGTACGCCGCAGCTGCTCCGAGCCGTCGAGGACGCGGCTCTGGGTCTGGGCGTTGCGGTGCTGGCCCTCGCCACGGCCAACCTGAACGATTTCGACGCCCGGGACGAGCGCGGCCATCACGGGCCGGGCGGGTTCGGGCCGGGCGATTCCGGGCCGGGCAGGTTCGGGCGCGGCGCATCCCCCGGCTTCGCCCTCGACGGGCAGCAGCTGGCAGCCGTCCTCCTGCTCGTGGCGGCCTTGGCCCTGCGGCGGACCGCCCCCCGCGTCGCGTACGCCGGCGTGCTGGTGGCCACGACCGGGTACTTGTGGGCCGGGGGTTCGTACGGGCTGGTGCTGCTCGGGCCGGCCGTGGCGGTGCACACCCTGATGACCCGGTTCCCTCCCCGCCAGGTGGCGCTGCTGCTGCTCGGGGTGCCGGTGACCGTGTCGGCGGGCTACTGGCACAGCCCGTACCTGGGACTGACCGATCCCGTGTTCTACCTGGCCGTCGTGCTCGGGACCGCGGGCATCCTGTTGCCGGGGCTGCTCGCCCTCGTCCGCCGCATCCGCCGCGACGCGGAGCGCCTCGACCGCCAGGCAGAGCGCCGTCGCTACGCCGACGAGGAGCGGCTGCAGATCGCCCGCGAGGTGCACGACGTCGTCGGCCACTCGCTCGCGGTGATCAACATGCAGGCCGGGGTGGCGCTGCACCTGCTGGAGCGCCGGCCCGAGCAGCTCGGCCCCTCGCTCGAGGCCATCCGGAGCACGAGCAAGACCGCGCTGGCCGAGCTGGGCAGCACGCTCGCGAGCCTCCGCGGAGACACCCCGGAGGGATCCGCCCTCGGCAGCGCCAGCAGGGTCGAGCCGCCGACCGGGCTCTCCGGCCTGGACAACCTGATGTTCGCGCTGCGGGCAGCCGGACGCGAGGTCCGCTACACCCGGCCGCCCGCCGACCAGCTGCAGCTACCGGTGACCGTCCAGCACGCCGCCCTGCGGATCGCTCAGGAAGGGCTGACCAACGTGGTCCGGCACGCGGCGCCCGACGCCGCCATCACGGTGACGCTGGCCGTCGAGGAACCGCTGCTGGTGGTCGAGGTGCTCGACGACGGGCGCCATGGGCGGGGCGGCTACCTCGGGGGCAGCTACGTCGAGGGCAGCGGCATCGCCGGCATCAGGGCTCGCGCCGCGGCGGTCGGCGGCAGCGTCGTCATCGGTCCGTTGCCCGAGGTGGGGTTCCGGCTGCGGGCCGAGCTTCCCCTCGGCGGCCGCCCCGCGACGACTACCGACCCCTCGAGGTGGTCCGGGTGAGCATCACCGTAGGGGTCGCGGACGACCAGCAGCTGATCCGGCTCGGACTGCGGGTGCTGATCGAGTCCGAGGACGACCTGGAGCTGCTGTGGGAGGCCGAGAACGGCCGGCACGCCGTCGAGCTGGCCCGACGCTCGCCGCCCGACGTGATCCTGATGGACATCAGGATGCCGGTGCTGGACGGGATCGCCGCCCTGCAGCTGGTGGCGGCCGAGCCGGCGCTGGCCGGCGTCCGGGTGGTCATGCTGACCACGTTCGAGTCCGACGAGCATGTCTTCGCCGCCCTGCGCGCCGGGGCCGCCGGCTTCCTGGTCAAGGACGCCGAGCCGGCCGACCTGCTGCGCGCCATCCGGCTGGCCGCGGCGGGTGAGTCGCTGCTCTCACCCTCGGTGACTCGGCGCGTGATCGACACCCTGCGCGACCGGCCGGGTCGGCCCCGAAACCGCGCCCACCCCGGGCTGGCCGACCTCACCGACCGCGAGCGTGAGGTGCTGGCGTTGATCGGAGAAGGCCTGAACAACGAGGAGATCGGCCGTCGCCTCTACGTCAGCCCGGCCACCGCGCGGACCCACGTCAGCCGGGCCATGACGAAGCTGGGCGCCCGGGACCGGGCGCAGCTGGTGGTGGTGGCCTACCAGTCGGGCCTGGTCGGCTGAGCCTGCCGGCCCTACGATCCGGAGATGGCCACCCCCACCACCGTCCGCCGTTCCGGTACCGTCTCTGCGCCGGTCGAGGCGGTGTTCGAGGCCACCCTGTCGCTACCGCTCCCCCAGCTGTACCGCCGGCGCTACGGCCCGATGCCGCCGATCGTCGAGGTCCGCGACCAGCAGGGCGCCTGGGAGACTCCGGGCCAGACCCGCGTCTTCACGACCTCGGACGGCGGCACGATGCGGGAGGAGATGCTCCGGATCGACCGGCCGAACGGCTTCGCCAACCGGCTCACGGTGCTCTCCGGGCCGTTCCGACCGCTGGTGGGCACGATCGAGGAGTCGTGGGCCTTCCAGTCGGTCGGGGACGTCACCGAAGCCACCTGGGAGTGGAACCTGTACCCGCGGTCCGCTCTCGGCAAGCTGCTCGTCCCGGTGGTCGGCCGTCTCTGGCTCGGCTACGCCCGCGGCGTCCTGGCTCAGCTTCAGCAGGAGGTCGGGGCCGCCTGAGGGCTGGTCGCCGGCACGA
Source organism: uncultured Actinomycetota bacterium (assembly GCA_963727215.1). Classification (GTDB taxonomy): domain Bacteria; phylum Actinomycetota; class Actinomycetes; order Propionibacteriales; family Propionibacteriaceae; genus Microlunatus. The sequence goes on along the minus strand of CAVSFR010000004.1, from coordinate 255,662 downwards.
CGAGGCACCCCGAACGCGAGCGAGGCACCCCGTGCAGGGGGTGCCTCGACCGTCGGAGAGGTGCCTCGACCGTGGTCGTCAGTCCCGGACCTCGAAAGTCGTGCCGAGCGTGGCGGTCGAGTCCCCGCCGACCCAGACGTCGAAGGTGGACGGCTCCAGCACGAAGTCGCGGACCGCGGCGTTCCAGTAGCGCCGGTGCTCCGGCCCGACCGGGAACCTGAGCGTCCGCGACTCCCCCGCCGCCAGCGTCACCCGGGAGAAGCCCTTGAGCTCACGTACCGGCCGGGAGGCTGTTCCGTAGCGCTGGTGCAGGTAGAGCTGGACGACCTCGTCGGCCTCGCGGTCGCCGGTGTTGGTGACCTCGACCGAGACGGTGAGCGTCTCCTCCGGCCCCACGACGTCGCGGTCGAGGCTGAGCCCGGTGTAGCCGAAGCTCGCGTACGAGAGGCCGAACCCGAACGGGAAGAGCGGCGTGCTCGCCTCGTCCCAGTACCGCTGGCCCTGCTTGTGCGGGTCGTGGGAGGTGGTGTGACCGTAGATCATCGGCACCTGGCCGACGGTCCGCGGCCAGGTGAAGGGCAGCTTGCCACCCGGTGGGACGTCCCCGAGCAGCAGCTTGGCCACGGCCGCACCACCCTGGCTACCGGGGTACCAGACGTCGAGGATCGCCGGTACGTGCTCGACGGCCCACCGCAGGTCGAGCGGCCGGCCGTTCATGAGCACCAGCACGACGGGCGTCCCGGTGGCGACGACGGCCTGCAGCAGCTCGAGCTGTCCGGCCGGCAGCTCGAGGGAGGACCGCGACGAGTTCTCCCCGATCATGTGCTGCCACTCCCCCAGCACGACCACGGCCAGGTCGCTCGTCCGCGCCAGCCCCACCGCCCGCGCCAGCTCGGCCTCGTCGTCGAACCCCTCCGGGTCCTCCGGCCGGTTGCCCGGGAACTGGTCGAACAGCCCCGCGAACTCACGCTGACCAGGCCGGACGCCCGGTGCGTGGCTCACCTCGACGGCATCACCCAGCCGCGCCCGCAGACCCGCCAGGACGGTGACCGTCTCGTCGAGGTCGAAGTCGAAGACCCACGGTCCCAGCGTGTCGCGCCGCGAGTCCGCCAGCGGGCCGACCACGGCGACCGACCCGAGTGCGGCGGGGTCCAGCGGCAGCAGCCGGCCGTCGTCGCCCCAGCAGCCCCTCGCTCTTCAGGAGTACCGCCGTGCGTTCGGCGGCGGTCCGGGCCACCTCACGGTGGGCGGGGTCGGCCAGCACCTCGCGGGCGCGGTCCTCGTCCACGTACGGGTCGTCGAGCAGCCCCATGCGCACCTTGGCCTCGAGCACCCGGCGGACGCTGGCGTCCAGCGCCTCGGCGGCGACGGCGCCCAGCTCCAGCGCCTCCGGAAGGTGCGCGTAGGCGGGGTCGGCGATCGCCATCTCCATGTCCACCCCGGCCGTCAGGGCGCGGGTCCCGGCCTCGGCCAGGTCGCGGGCGAAGCCGTGGGTGTGCAGGTCCTTCACGGCGTTGGCGTCACTGACCACGAAGCCGGTGAAGCCCCAGGTCTCGCGCAGGATCTCGGTGAACAGCCAGCGGTTGCCCGCCGCCGGCACCCCGTTCAGGTCCATGTACGCCGTCATCACGTTCCCGGCGCCGGCCTCGAGGGCGGCCTGGAAGGGCGGGAACACGACGTTCCACAGCTCGGAGTCGGACAGGTTCGCCTCGTCGTAGTCTCGACCGCCGAGGGCGTACCCGTAGCCAGCGAGGTGCTTGGGCCCGGCGATGATCCGCTCCGGGGACCCGAGCACCGGACCCTGGAAGCCGCGCACCTGGGCCGCGGCGACGGCGGCACCGAGGAACGGGTCCTCGCCGGCACTCCACGGCCAGCCGCTGCAGCCGGTTGATCTCGGCCGGGTCGGTGACGAAGAGCAGCGAACCCGCCTCGCCCCGGCTGAGGGCCGCCTCGACCACGCCGGCCTGGGAGGGTGTGCCGTCGGCCATCTCCACCCCGAGCGCCCCGAAGTAGAAGTACTGGGTGAGCTGACCGGCCTTCTCCGCCGCGGTCAGCTGCCCCACCAGCTCCTCGACCTTCGCCTGGACCGCGGCCTCGTCGACCGGTGCGCCGACGGTGGTTCCCTGTTCGTCACCCATGGTGGTCCTCCTCCGGCAACCCTGCCGCTCGCGGGCCACCAGTCTGTCGGAGACAGCGCGCACCCTGGCCGGGCACCCGGTAGCCGGACGAGCCGAGGTGCGTGACCTGGCTTCGGTCGCCCTCCTACGCTTCGGGGATGGCGACCTCCTCCGCCGCGGCCGCGAGCCCCGACGTCTTTCCCGGCATCCAGGACGAACGGGTGCAGCCGCTCAACGACGACGAGGTCCGCGACGACGGCCGCTACGTCTTGTACTGGATGCAGCAGTCCCAGCGGGCCGAGCTGAACCATGCGCTGGAGTACGCGATCCGGCGGGCCAACGAGCTGAAGCTGCCACTGCTGGTGGCGTTCGGGCTGATGGCGGACTACCCCGAGGCGAACCTGCGGCACTACCGCTTCCTGGTCGAGGGACTGGCCGACGTGTCGGCCGCGCTGGCCAAGCGGCACATCACCTTCGTCGTGCAGCGCGGCGCACCGGCTGACGTGGCCCTCCGCCTCGCCGTCGACGCCGCCGTGGTGGTCTGCGACCGGGGCTACCTGCGGTGGCAGCGGCAGTGGCGCGAGCAGGTCGCGGCAGAGGCCGGGTGTGCGGTGGTGCAGGTGGAGAGCGACGTGGTCGTGCCGCTCGAGCTGGCCAGCGACCACAAGGAGTACGCCGCCCGGACGCTGCGTCCCAAGATCACCCGCCAGCTGGACCGCTTCCTCGTCGACCTGCCCAAGGCCCGGCTGACCGACACCGACCCGCTCGACGTGACCGGTGAGGACCTGTCCGACCTGGACGCCCTCCTCTCGGCGCTGGCGCTCGACGACTCGGTCCCGCCGGTCCCGATCTTCACCGGCGGTACCACGGCGGCGACCAGAGTGCTGCGGGCCTTTCTCCGCGACCAGTTCGCCGACTACGCCGTGAACCGCAACCAGCCGCAGACCGACCACGTCTCACACATGAGCAAGTACCTGCACTTCGGCCAGATCTCGCCGATCGCGATTGCCCTGGCGATTCAGGAGCAGGGCGACGACGAGAACACCCAGACCTACCTCGAGGAGCTCATCGTCCGGCGCGAGCTGCCGATGAACTTCGTCTTCTACGAGCCCGACTACGACTCCTACTCCTGCCTGCCGGAGTGGGCCCGGAAGACGCTGGCCGAGCACGCGCAGGACCCGCGCGAGCCCGGCTACACCGCGCAGGAGCTCGAGGACGCAGCCACCGACGACCCGTACTGGAACGCGGCGATGAACGAGATGAAGCACCTCGGCTACCTGCACAACCACATGCGGATGTACTGGGGCAAGAAGATCCTGGAGTGGTCGGCGAGCCCGGAGGAGGCCTACGAGACCACGCTGCGGCTCAACAACACCTACTTCCTGGACGGCCGCGACGCCAACTCCTTCGCCAATGTGGCGTGGGTCTATCGGCCAGCACGACCGCGGCTGGACCGAACGTCCCGTCTTCGGCAAGACCCGGTCCATGACGGCCGGCGGGCTGGAGCGCAAGACCGACCCCAAGGCGTACGTGGCCAAGGTCGAGCGTGAGATGGAGGAGGTGCGGCGGGCGTCGTCGCCGTAGGACATCTCCGAGGCGGTCTCCACCCGCCGGGGTGTGGCGGGTCCGGCGAGGACCATGTCACACGACGTTCGTCTGAGGAGCGTACGATCTGCCATCCGTCCAATCCGGGGCGGGACGAACCGATCCCGCCGGCGGAGGTGGACTGTGCGTGTGCCCGACCACGACCTCGCGTCGGTGACCACCCTGCTGTGCGACGCCGACGGCACCCTCTTCGACTCCGAGGGGCCGGCGTTCGACGCGTCGGTGCTGGTGGCCAACCGCTACCTGGAGCAGATCGGCTCCCCTGACCGCTACACCGCGGACGAGCTGCGTCGCACCGCGACCGGCCTCAGCTTCCGCGCCACCTTGACCGGGCTCGCCCGAGACCGTGGGGTCGACGTCACCTCCAGCGCCTTCGCGGCCGAGGCGGAGACCTGGGTGAGGCGTGAGAACGAGGCGGTCACCCGGCACCTGGCGGGCGCGCTCCAGCCGGACGTCTCGGTGCAGGAACCGCTGCGGCGGCTGGCCTCGAGGTTCGACCTCGCCATCGTCACCTCCAGCACCTTGACCCGGATCGACGCCAGCCTGGCCAGCAGCAGCCTGGCCGAACCGTTCCCGTCGGCGATGCGGTTCAGCGCACAGGACTCGTTACCCGTGCCCACCAGCAAGCCCGATCCCGCGGTCTACCGGTTCGCGGCCCAGAGCCTGGGCCTGGAGCCCGGCCGCGGCCTGGCGATCGAGGACGCGGTGCCGGGCGCCCGGTCCGCCGTCGCCGCCGGCCTGGTCACCGTGGGCATGCTCTGCTTCGTGCCGCCGGCCGAGCGCGACGAGCGCATCGCCGACCTGCAGGCCGTCGGCGTCTCCGCGCTGGTCGACTCCTGGTCGGAGCTGGAGCAGCTGCTCGACCACCCCGGACCCATCCCCACCAACCACACCCCGAGGAGGGCACCATGAGGATCGTCTACGACTCGTTCGAGGGCCGCTACAGCGACAACGCCCGAGCCCTCTACGAGCGCTGGTCCCGCTCGAACCCCACTGACGAGCACATCTGGCGCTGCGACCCGCGCCACGCCAGCAGCTTCCCGGCCGGCGTCACCACTGTCGCCGTCAACGGCCCCGAGACCCGGGCGGCTCTGGAGTCCGCCGACCTGGTGGTGGCCAACAGCCACCTCGAGCTCGACTGGGACAAGAAGCCGGGAGCGGTCTACCTGCAGACCTGGCACGGCACCCCGCTCAAGCGCATCCACAACGACGTCCTGTGGGCGCCCGAGGGCAAGCTGGCCGAGCTCGACCGCGACGTCGCCCGCTGGGACTACCTGCTCTCCCCCAACGCCGAGAGCACCCCTCGGCTGCGGGACGCGTTCGGCTTCAAGGGCGAGATCCTCGAGATCGGCTACCCCCGCAACGACGTCCTCTCCTCACCGCGCTCCGGGGCGGTCCGGGCCCAGGTGCGGGCCTCGCTCGGTCTCGCCGACGACGTCATCGCCGTCCTCTACACCCCCACCTGGCGCGACGACGAGTTCTACGCCGACGGCACCCCCAACGTGGAGCTGGCCCTGGACGTGGAGGACTTCGCCGCGAAGCTCGGCCCCGGCTACGTGTTGCTCCCGCGGCTGCACTACAAGGTGACCCACCGGGCCGAGCCGATGCGCGAGCCCGGTGTTGTCGACGTGTCGCGGTACCCCGACGCCCACGAGCTGTACCTGGCCGCGGACGTGATGATCACCGACTACTCCTCGACGATGTTCGACTTCGCGATCACCGGCAAGCCGCTGCTGTTCTTCGCCTACGACCTGGACAGCTACCGGGACTCCCTCCGCGGCTTCTACTTCGACCTGGAGCCGCTGGCGCCGGGCCCGGTGCTGCGGAGCAGCCCGGAGGTCATCGCCGCCCTGGCCGACCTGGACGGGCTGGCCCGCCGGTACGCGTCTCCGTACGCGGAGTTCCGTCGGCTGTTCACCCACCGCGAGGACGGCCACGCCGCCGACCGGCTGCAGTGGCTGTACGACAAGGTGAGCCACCAGCCGCAGATGTCCTGACCGCTGGCCTCTGTCCGCGCAACCGGCAGAGCCCTAGGGTCAAGACATGGACAACATGGACGACATCGAGATCCTGTCCCGCATCAGGTCGATGGTGAACACCGAGCGCGAGCTGAGGAGTCACGTCCAGGACAACGCCGACGCGCGGGAACCGGTGAAGGCGCAGCTCCGGCAGCTCGAGGAGTCGCTCGACCAGTGCTGGGACCTGTTGCGGCAGCGCCGGGCTCGGGTCGAGTACGGCGAGGACCCGGACGAGACGACGGCGGTCCGGCCGATCAGGCAGGTCGAGAACTACCTCGAGTAGGCCGCTCGTAGGATCGGGGCATGGCACTCAGCAAGGGCGACGTCGTCCACTGGAACACCTCCCAGGGACAGACCACCGGCACGACGGTGGAGAAGAAGACCAAGGAGTTCACCTTCGACGGTCAAAAGTTCAAGGCCTCCGACGACGAGCCGTACTGGGTCGTGGAGTCGGCGAAGTCAGGTTCGAAGGCCGCCCACAAGGAGTCCAGCCTCACGAAAGCGTGACGGGGGCCAGGAGTGCGATGACGGCGTCGTGATCGAACTCCTGGGCCCACCCGAGCGGGGTCGCGCCGAAACGCCGGTCCCGGACCGAGGGGTCGGCGCCGAGCTCCAGGAGGAGCCGCGCGAGCTCGAGCTTGCCCTCGCCCGCCGCGTGGTGCAGCGCGGTCTCCCATGGTTGCTCGAGCGGCAGGTCCTGGCGCCCGAACCCGTCGACGTCGAAACCACGACCGACCAGCAGGCGCACGCCGTCGAGCCTGTCCGCGACGGCCGCCCGCAGCACCAGGGACGGGTGCTCATCCCGCAGGCGGTCGAGATCGTCCGGTGTCAGGTCCGGATCGTGGCCGGTCAGCAGCGCACCGATGGAGCGGCTGTCCGCATCCACGTCCTGCGTCGCTCCCAGCTCGGTCAGCAGCGCCGCCACCCGCGGCCGGCCGGATCTCCACGCCAGCGCCAGCGGGGTGAGGCCCAAGGCGGGCGGCAGCCAGCTGCCCTCCAGCGGCGCATCGAGGTCGGTCCCGTGAGCGGCCAGCAGCCGAACCCTCCTCAGTAGGCCGTGGGCCACTGCCCAGCCGAGCTGCTGGCGGACGAGCTCACTCGGCGCGTCGGTCAGCTCAGGCAGCCGGCGGTGCCACGGGCCGCCGTCGCCGTGCCCCAGACCGGCCTCGAGCAGCACCTCGAGGTGGCTGTCGTCGGCGACGAACATCCGGTTGTACAGGGCCTGGCCGTCGTTCGGGTCGGCGCCCGCCGCCAGCAGCACCCGGGCCAGCGCGGCGGCGTCGGAGTGTGCGGGCCGGGCGTCGTCCGCGCTGCCGAGGACGCCGGTCAACGCCGTGAAGGGAGTCGGCAGACCCTGCCACAGGTGACCGGCGTCGGGGTCGGCGCCGGCGCCCAGCAGCAGCCGGGCACAGCCGACCGCCTCTCCCGGGGTGCCGGCGAGGCCCAGCCGGGAGTAGGCCAGGTACAGCAGCGGCGGCCAGCGGAAGGGTCCCCCTTCGCGGTTCGCGGCGCCGGGTTCGGCGGCCAGGTGGTCGCGGAGGGCGTCCAGGTCGGCCGCGGCGGCGGCCACGTGGACGTCCGCCGCGGACAGCCCTGGGTGTTCGGCCAGCAGCTGCGCCGCGTACGCCCACCGCTTCGGGGAGTCCGGAGGGCCGAACAGGAGGACCGCATGCCGCAGCACGTCGGTGGCGTGGTCCGGGGCCGGCTCGTCCAGACCGGCAAGCGGGTCACGGGCGTACTGCGCGAGCAGCTCGTCCGGCACGGCGGGCCTCGGCGCATCGGGCATGCCCTACGGTAGGCCGATGCCGGCCGACGATCGCTACCTGCCTGCCCCGGACGTGGAGCTCAGCCACCCGGAGTGGTGCCGGAACGCGACGATCTACCAGATCAACACGCGCCAGTTCACCCCCGAGGGCACGTTCGCGGCGGCGGCGGCGCACCTGCCGCGGCTCAAGGAGCTGGGGGTCTCCATCCTCTGGCTGATGCCGGTGCAGCCGATCGGCGAACGCAACCGCAAGGGCGGTCTGGGCTCGCCGTACTCGGTCCGCGACTACTACGGCGTCAACCCAGAGTTCGGCACGGCCGAAAACCTGCGCGCCTTCGTCGCGGCCGCCCACGAGCAGGGCTTCCACGTGATCCTCGACTGGGTCGCGAACCACACGGCTTGGGACTGCACCCTGGTCACCGACCACCCGGAGTGGTACGCCCGCGACTACAAGGGCGACCTCACCCCGACGCCGTGGTGGGACTGGGACGACATCATCGACCTCGACTACCGCCGACCCGAGCTGCGGCAGTACATGACCGAGGCGATGGTGCACTGGGTGCGCGAGTTCGACCTCGACGGTTTCCGGTGCGATGTGGCCGGTTTCGTGCCGACGGACTTCTGGGTGACCGCTCGACGGGAGCTGGAACGGGTCAAGCCGGTGTTCCTGCTGGCCGAGTGGGAGTCACGCGACCTGCACCGCGCCGCGTTCGACATGAGCTACGCCTGGAGCTGGAACGAGCACCTGCACGCGATCGCCCAGGGCCGGGCTGACGTCGACCTGCTGCGCGTCTACTACTCGTGGGACTATAAGGCCTGGCCAGACGACAGCATCCGGATGACCTTCGTCTCGAACCACGACAAGAACGCCTGGGAAGGCACCGAGTACGAGCAGTTCGGCGACGCCGTCGAAGCCGCGATCGTGCTGTCGGTGGTCGGCCGAGGGCTGCCCCTGGTGCACAACGGTCAGGAGGCCGGGCTGCGGCGCCGGCTGCGGTTCTTCGAGCGCGACCCGATCGAGTGGCGTGAGGACCCGATGGCTGACTTCTACCGTCGGCTGATCGCGTTGCGCCGCGACACCCCCGCCCTGTGGAGCGGCAGCTGGGGCGCGCACATGGTCGACGTGCCGAACGACCAGCCGAAGCGCGTCTTCAGCTTCGTCCGCAGCGACGAGCGGTACCGCGTGCTGGCGCTGTTCAACTTCTCGCCCGAACCGGTGTCGACCCTGCTGAGCCAGGACCTCTACCCGGGCCACTACCGCGACTTCGCCACCTCCGAGCTGGTCCAGCTGCCGCCCGGCGAGCCGGTCGAGCTGCCCGCCTGGGGCTGGCGGGTCCTGCTCGCAACGGGCGAGCCCTACGTTCCCTGAGCCCCAGCCCGCCGCTCAGGCGACGAGGGCCTCGAACCGGGACGGGTCCCCCGCGCCGACGCGGGTGATGACGGCGGTGCCGTCGGAGAAGTCGACCACCGTGGTCGGGGTCTCGCCGCAGTCGCCGGAGTCGACCACCGCGTCGAGCACGTGGTCGAGGGCGTCCTTGATCTCCCAGCCCTGGGTCATGGGGGACTCCTGCCCGGGCAGCAGCAAGGTGCTGGAGACGAGCGGCTCCCCCAGCCCGCGGACGATCGCCTGGGCGGTCACGTGACTGGGGATCCGGACCCCGACAGTCCGCTTCTTGGGGTGCAGCATCCGGCGCGGCACCTCCTTGGTGGCCGGCAGGATGAACGTGTACTGCCCTGGCGTCGCCGCCTTGACCGCACGGAAGACGGCGTTGTCCAGATGCACGAACTGCCCCAGCTGCGCGAAGTCGGCACAGACCAGGGTGAAGTGGTGAGAGCCGTCGAGCTGGCGGATGCTGCGGATCCGGTCCAGCCCGCTGCGGTTACCCAGCTGGCAGCCGAGGGCGAAGCAGGAGTCGGTCGGGTACGCGACCAGGCCGTCGTCCCGGAGCAGCGCGACGACCTGGTCGATCGTCCGGGCCTGCGGGTTGACCGGATGCACGTCGAGGTAGCGGGCCACCCGAGGAGCCTAGTAGCCCGTCGCCGCTCGAGCGCCCGGCATGGCGGCGTCTGGGGCTCGGGTGGGCGGGTCAGCCGTAGCGGTGGCTCTTCTCGGAGTGACCCGCCTCGCGGGTGCACGCGCGGCCGTTCATGGACTTGTGCCCGCAGGGCTCACCCTGCGGGGCGGCCGCAGCAGCCGTGGGGGTGGCCTTGGTGGCCTTCAGGGGCTTGGTGGCCTTGGCCGGCTTGACGGCCGGCGCCGCCGCAGGCGGAGTCTTCGCTGTTCCTTCGGCGGCCGCAGCGGCCGCACGGCGAGTGGGGGCGCCGGCGGCGTTACGGGCGGCGTACCTGGCCTCGCGCATCGCCCGCTGGGCGTCGACCTTGCTCATCGTCGGCTCACGGTCCAGAGCCTAATGGGGATGTACCGATCCTGCTCCGGCGAGACTGGTGCCCGAGCCGCCACTGGGTGAGCACTCCGTGAGCCAGGTCGTCGAGGCCTACCTGTAGATCGTGCCCCCAGTGGTGGTGAGGAGGTCGTAGGGCTGGTGGGATGTCGTGCCGTCGAGCACTGATCCATTAGGTCGCCCGGATCTTCTCACTGGCTGCTCACGCTGATGACCGTCGAGCGGAAGGACCAGAAGATGTTGTTCCTGGGGGACGACTGGGCTGAGGCCCATCACGATATCGAGTTGCAAGACGGGGACGGCCGAGTGCTGGTGCGGCGTCGGCTGTCTGAGGGGGTGGCCGGGCTTGCCATCCTGCACAGTCTGGTCGGCGACCATCTCGGTGAGGACGACGACCCGGGTCAGGTGCTCGTGGGTATCGAGACCGATCGAGGCACGTGGGTGCAGGCGCTGCTGGCGGCCGGCTACCAGGTGTGGGCCATCAACCCGATCCAGGCCGCCCGATACCGCGACCGGCATAGCTCGTCGGGTGCTAAGTCTGACCCTGGCGACGCCCATGTGCTGGCCGAGATCGTGCGCCTGGATCGCACCCATCATCGCCCGGTGGCCGGCGACACCGCGATCGCTGAGCACGTCAAGGTCACGGCCCGGGCCCACCAGACCATGATCTGGACCCGCCAGCGCAACACCAACGTGACCCGGTCGATGCTGCGTGAGTACTACCCGGCAGCACTGGTCGCCTTCGACGATCTGGCCAGTCGGGACGCCCTCGCTGTGCTGGCAGCCGCGCCGAGCCCGGAGCAGGGCCGCAAGCTCACTGTCGCGCGCGTGGAGACGCTACTGCGCCGCGCAGGCCGCCAGCGCTACCTGACCACCCGGGCCACCGAGATCGTCGCGGCGTTGCGCAGCGAGCAACTACCCGCCCGGCCAGGCGTGGTGGAGGCCTACGCCGCCGCCGTGGCCGCGCTGGTCGCAGTGACCGCGGAGATGGTCCGTCAGACCACGGTCCTCCAGGAGCAGGTGAAGGCGGTTTTTGGCCGCCACCCGGACGTTGAGATCTACCTCAGCCAACCAGGGCTGGGGATGGTCCTCGGTGCCCGGGTACTCGCTGAGTTCGGAGACGACCCTGGCCGTTACGCCGATACCCGAGCCCGGAAGAACTACTCCGGCATGGCCCCGGTCACCCGGGCCTCCGGAACGAAACGGGTCGTGCTGGCCCGCCACGCCCGCAATCAGCGGCTTTCCGACGCGCTCTACCAGCAAGCCTTCGCCGCCCTCACGAGCTCTTCCGGCGCCCGGGCCTACTACGACCGGCATCGTGACCGCGGAGCCACCCACCATCAGGCCCTCCGTGCCCTCGCCAACCGGCTGGTCGGCATCCTCCACGGGTGCCTGACCCACCGTGTGCACTACGACGAACACACCGCCTGGGCCAGTCCTGCCCCCCAACACCAAGCCGCCGCTTGACACCTTAGAAGGGTGGGATATCTACGGGGCAAGCGGCGCCCGCCGCCTCCCCTAAGATTTCTGCCATGGTCACCAAGGTTGCTCTGCTCACCGCCGGCGGTTTCGCCCCCTGCCTCTCCTCTGCGATCGGAGGGCTGATCGAGCGCTACTCCGCGATCGCCCCGGAGGTCGAGATCATCGCCTACCGACACGGCTACCAGGGCCTGCTGCAGGGCGACTCGATCGAGATCACGCCGGAGGTCCGGGCCAAGGCGGGTCTGCTGCACCTGTTCGGCGGCTCCCCGATCGGCAACTCGCGGGTCAAGCTGACCAATGCGGCAGACCTGGTCAAGCGGGGGTTGGTGGCCGAGGGCGTGGACCCGTTGCAGGCGGCGGCCGACCGGCTCACCTTTGACGGGGTGGACGTCCTGCACACCATCGGCGGCGACGACACGAACACCACCGCCGCCGACCTGGCCGCGTTCCTGGCCAGGAACGACTACGCCCTGACCGTGGTGGGACTGCCGAAGACCATCGACAACGACGTGATCCCGATCCGCCAGTCGCTCGGAGCCTGGACCGCGGCCGAGCAGGGCGCCCGGTTCGCCCAGAACGTGCTCGCCGAGCACAACTCGGGCTCGAGGATGCTGATCGTGCACGAGGTGATGGGTCGACACTGCGGCTGGCTGACCGCCGCGACCGCCCAGTCCTACCGCAGCTGGCTGGACACCCAGGAGTGGCTACCAGAGATCGGGCTGAGCCGGGAGGCCTGGGACGTGCACGGCGTCTACGTGCCGGAGGCCGTCTTCGACCTGGACGCCGAGGCCGAGCGGCTGAGCACGGTGATGGACACCGTCGGCAACGTGAACCTGTTCGTCTCCGAGGGCGCCGGTCTGGACACCATCGTCGCCGAGCTCGAGCGCTCCGGCGCCGAGGTCGACCGCGACCCGTTCGGCCACGTGCGGATCGACAAGGTCAACCCGGGCGCCTGGTTCGCCAGCAAGTTCGCCGAACGGCTCGGCGCGGCCAAGACGCTGGTGCAGAAGTCCGGCTACTTCTCCCGATCCGCTGCGGCCAACCCGGCCGACCTCGAGCTGATCGCCTCGATGACCGACCTGGCCGTGGACTGCGCCCTGCGCGGGGAGTCGGGCGTGATCGGCCACGACGAGGAGCGCGGCGACGAGCTGCGCGCCGTCGAGTTCGAGCGGATCCTCGGTGGCAAGCCCTTCGACATCACCCAATCCTGGTACGGCGAGCTGCTCGCCGGGATCGGTCAGCCGCCCGCTCAGCCGGCGGCCGCCCACTGACCTCGTCCTCGGGGTCCCGGCTCGGGTTCCCTGAAGCTGCCGGAAGCCGCCGGGCGAGGCCCCAGACCAGGGCCGCCCCGGCGCCGAGACCGGTCAGCGCCCCGGTGAGGTAGCCGATCCGGGTCCGCGAGCGGGCGGCCAGCTCGACCCGGAGGTCGGACTCCCCCGGCGACTCGAGCACGCGCTCCACGACCACCGGTTGTGCCTGCGGCGGTACGGCCGGGTGCTCGGCGGTGGCGATCCAGGCCGCCAGGAACAGGATCAGCCGGGCGAAGAGGTTGAAGAACAGCATCAGCGCGATCACCGAGCCGAAGATCGCGAAGGCTGGGTTCGACGAGAACTTCCCGATCAGGAATGTGCTCAGGTACTGCAGCACCACCAGGCCGATGGCGCCGACCAGGGCTCCGCGGCGGACGATCCGCCCGGGCGCCTTGGTCTCGGGCAGCACGGTGTAGAGGTAGAGGAAGAGCACGAATCCGGCCCCGACCGAGAACACCACCGGCACCAGGCGCAGGACGGGTCGCAGCCAGCCCACCTCGCTCAGCCGCAGGATGTCCAGCACGCTGTCGGCCAGCGAGGTGGACAAGGTCGCGAGAGCGAAGGTCACCACCATGGCCAGCACCAACAGCGCGAGCTGGAGGAGGTTCAGGGCGTAGAGCTTGAGGGTGGCGAGCACGATGTTGCCGCCGGCGCCCCGCAGGTCGAACTCGGGCCGCCACTGCGCCCGGACCGCATTCTTCAGGTTGCTCATCCAGCCGGCGCCGGAGTAGATCGCGGTCAACAGGGTGACGACCCCGGTCGCCCGCCAGCTTCTCAGGGCAGCGCTGATCCGGTCGAGAATCTGCTGCCGGACCTCGGGGTCGGCCGAACCCACCGCATCGGCGGCGGCGGTGGCCACCGGCTGCAGCAGCTCCGGTCGGAGCACCGTCAGCAGCAGGCCGGCCAGGGTGAACAGGAACAAGATGATCGGGATGACCGCCAGCACGGAGAAGTAGGTGATGGCGGCCGCAAACTCGGTGCCCAGCCGACCGAAGTAGCGTTCGACCGCGCGCAGCAGGTGCGGGAAGCCCGGCTTGAGCTCCGGCTCGCTCGGCGGGTCGTCGACCGTCGTCTGGGGCACGTCCCGACGCTACTCACCGCGTCCGGCGTGACGGCGCTGGACCCGCGGGAACGTTCCCGCGGGAACGTCTCGGGGATCGAACTCCGTGTCCCGGGATCAGGCGCGGGTTGGCGCGGGCTCAGCCGGCCGCGAGCCAGAGGGCGGCGGACGGCGGCGACCAGCAGCACCCGTACGAGCAGCAGGCCGCGGAGGGCGAAGCGTCCCCAGGAGACCTCGACCAGCGGAAGTGAGCAGCGCCCCCAGGCCGTGGTCGCGCGTACTGGACGGCGACGAAGAGCACGCTGACCCGAGCACCAGGGGCCAGGGCAGCAGCCGCGCGCAGAGCAGATCACGCCGGGTGAACGCGGTCGACGAGTGCCGCGAGGTCCACGCCGCTCACCGCAGAGCCGAGTTGTCAGAACTGAGTTGTCCTGTGGGACAACTCAGTTCTGACAAGTCGGGTGCGGGGACTACTCGAAGGCCTCCGGCGGCGGGCAGGTGCAGACCAGGTTGCGGTCGCCGAAGCCGCCGTCGATTCGGCCGACCGGGGGCCAGTACTTGTCGTAGCCGTCGGCGTACAACGGGCCGAGGTGCAGCCCGCCAGGGAACGCAGCGACCCGACGGCTGTACGGGTGGGTCCACTCGTCGGCGGTCACCCGCGCCTGGGTGTGCGGCGCGTGCACCAGCGGGTTGTCCTCCGCCGGCCACTCCCCGGCCTGCACCCGCTCGATCTCGGCGCGGATGGCGATCATCGCGTCGCAGAACCGGTCCAGCTCGTCCAGGTCCTCGGACTCGGTCGGCTCGACCATCAGCGTGCCGGGGACCGGAAAGCTCATGGTCGGGGCGTGGAAGCCGTAGTCGACCAGCCGCTTGGCGACGTCGTCGACCGTGATCCCGCTGGCCTTGGTGATCGGCCGCAGGTCGAGGATGCACTCGTGCGCCACCCGGGCGTTCCGGCCCGAGTAGAGCACCGGGTAATGCCCGCCGAGGCGCTCGGCGACGTAGTTCGCGGCCAGCAGCGCGTGCTCGGTGGCCGCGGTCAGGCCCTCGGCGCCCATCATCGCGATGTAGGCGTAGCTGATCGGCAGGATGCCCGCCGACCCGTACGGAGCCGCCGACACCGCGCCGGCGCCGCCCTGTTCTCCGCGCCCCTCGAAGGGCCCACCGTCGAGGAAGCCGTGACCCGGGAGGAACGGCACCAGGTGCTCACCGACCCCGACCGGACCGACACCGGGGCCACCGCCGCCGTGCGGGATGCAGAACGTCTTGTGCAGGTTGAGGTGGCTGACGTCCGCGCCGAACTGGCCGGGCTGGGCCAGGCCGAGCAGCGCGTTGAGGTTCGCGCCGTCCACGTAGACCTGGCCGCCGGCCTCGTGCACCAGCGCGCACAGCTCGGTGATGCCCTCCTCGAAGACCCCATGGGTGGACGGGTAGGTGACCATGATGGCGGCGAGGGTGTCGCGATGGGTCCCGATCTTCGCTCGCAGGTCGTCGAGGTCGACCGAACCGTCGGCGGTTGCGGCCACCACCACGACCTTCATCCCGGCCATCACCGCGGACGCGGCGTTGGTGCCGTGCGCCGACGACGGGATCAGGCAGACCCGACGGTCCGCGTCGCCGCGCGAGAGGTGGTAGCCGCGGATGGCGAGCAGCCCGGCGAGCTCGCCCTGGCTGCCGGCGTTCGGCTGGATGGAGACCTTCGCGTAGCCGGTCACCTCGGCCAGCCAGTCCTCGAGGGTGGTGATCAAGGTGGCGTAGCCCTGCGCGTCCTCGAGCGGCGCGAAGGGGTGCAGGTTGGCGAAGCCGTCGTAGGAGATCGGCTCCATCTCGGTCGTCGCGTTCAGCTTCATCGTGCACGACCCGAGCGGGATCATGCCGCGGTCCAACGCGAAGTCGCGGTTGGCCAGCGCAGTGAGGTAGCGCAGCATGGCGGTCTCGCTGTGGTGGGTGTTGAACACCGGGTGGGTCAGGTAGGCCGACTGCCGTTCGCTGCCGGCGAGGTCGCCGACGCTCGTGCCGGTGGAGCCTTCCACCCCGAAGGCGTCCCGGACCGCGGCCAGATCGGCCTCGACGACGTCCTCGCCGATGGCGACCCCGACATGGTCGGCGTCGACGAGGCGCAGATGGACGCCGCTCTCGCGGGCGGCAGCCACCACCTCGGCCCCCCGTCCGGTGGCACGGACGAGGAGGGTGTCGAAGAACGCCTGGTGCACGAGCTCGAGACCGGCCCCGTTCAGGTCCCCGGCCAACGCGGTGGCGCGGCCATGCACGGTCTCGGCGATCGCGCGCAGGCCGTCGGGGCCGTGGTAGACCGCGTACATGCTGGCCGTGACGGCCAGCAGCACCTGCGCGGTGCAGATGTTGGAGGTCGCCTTCTCGCGGCGGATGTGCTGCTCGCGGGTCTGCAGGGCCAGCCGGAACGCGGCCGTGCCGTCGGCGTCGCGGGACACCCCGACGAGCCGGCCCGGCAGGGTCCGTTCCAGGCCCTTGCGGACGGCCATGAACCCGGCGTGCGGGCCGCCGTAGAAGAGCGGGACGCCGAAACGCTGGCTGGAGCCGACGGCCACGTCGGCGCCCCACTCCCCCGGCGGCGTGGTGAGCGTCAGGGCCAGCAGGTCGCAGGCTGCGATGACCAGCGCGCCCTGCTCGTGGGCGGCCTCGGCCACCGCACGCAGCTCGTCGGTGCCGGCGAGACGGCCGCTGGCGCCCGGGGTCTGGACCACGACGGCGAACGCGTCGGTCTCGACCAGCGCCTCGAGCACTGGCCCCTCCGCGACGCGTACGTCGAGGCCGAGAGCGATGGCCCGGGTGGTGATGACGGCGATGGTCTGGGGCAGGGTGTCGGCGTCCACCAGCAGCGTCGTGCCGCTCTTCACCGAACGGCGGGCCAGGGTCATGGCCTCGGCCACCGCGGTCGCCTCGTCCAGCAGGCTCGCGCCCGCGGTCGGCAGCCCGGTCAGGTCGGACACCATGGTCTGGAAGTTGAGCAGCGCCTCGAGCCGGCCCTGGCTGATCTCGGGCTGGTATGGCGTGTACGCGGTGTACCAGGCCGGGTCCTCGAGGACGTTGCGGCGGATGACCGACGGGGTGACCGTCCCGGAGTAGCCGAGGCCGATCATCGCGGTGTGCGGACGGTTCTGCTCGGCGAGGCCACGCAGGACGTCAAGGGCTTCCGCTTCGGTCAGCGCCGGCGGCAGGTCCAGCGGTCGGGTCATCCGGATCGCGTCGGGCATCGCCTGCTGGACGAGCTCGTCCATCGTCGCCAGGCCGAGGGCCGCGAGCATCTTGTCGCGCTCGTCGGGCTGCGGGCCGATGTGGCGGCTGGGAAAGTCGGAGGGATGAGTACCGGGCATCAGCAGGAGCCTCTTTCGAGCGTCCGGAGGTGCGACGGACGACTCGGACGAGCCGTCTGCACTCCCCCTCTGTCACCCGGTGGGCTCCAGAGTTGCCAGGCGTACGCGGTCTGGGTGCCTGAGAGGTTCCGGGGATGTTGCCCCTTCGGCGCCGCCGGTCATCAGTGAACCGGCGAACTCTCCCGCGTCGTCGTTTGCAGCGTGGCCAGCGTACCCGGTGCTGCTCAGCCGGCGGCGCGGGCGCGGCGGCGCTGCGACAGCTCGTCCGAGCTGGACGCCGCGGGCTCCTCGGCCATCAGACGCTCGGCCGGCAGTTCGGCGAGGGTGCCCTCGATGTCGCGCCAGACACCGCCGAGGGCGATCCCGAAGACGCCCTGACCGCCGCGCAGCAGGTCGATGACCTCGTCGTCAGAGGTGCACTCGAAGACGGAGACGCCGTCGCTCATCAGGGTGACCTCGGTGATGTCGTCCACCCCGCGGGCTCGCAGGTGCTCGATGGCCGTACGGATCTGCTGCAGCGAGATCCCGGCGTCGATCAATCGCTTGATCACCTTGAGGATCAAGATGTCGCGGAAGCTGTAGAGGCGCTGGGTGCCGGAGCCGGTGGCGCCTCGGACCTCGGGGACCACGAGCCCGGTCCGAGCCCAGTAGTCGAGCTGGCGGTAGGTGATGCCGGCGGCGCTGCAGGCGACAGGACCGCGGAAGCCGAGACCGCTGGGCACGGCGGCGAAGTCGCCCTCGAACAGGAGACCCTGGGTGTCACCCACGGGACCGGCGTCGCCGGCCTTCACGGGCCCTTCGATGCTGCTCACACATGCCTCCGGATCTGCTCCGAGCTGCGGAGAAAAGACCTCACCCGAGTTCCCCACACGTAATTCCACAGTCGGCATTACCCGTCGAACGCTACGGCCCGCTGCTCGGGCCGGTCAACGACACGCCGCGGCGACGGGACCTTGGTCCCAAGTCTCGATGACGGGCTGAGGCTTTCCGACGACGGTCCAGGAGCGGTCCAGGCCGAAGTCTCGACCCGTCGTCGAGACTCAGGAGGTCGGCTCTTCGCCGGTGACGAAGTCGTCGGGGTTCACCTGGTCGAGGAACTCACGGAACTTCTCCACCTCGTCCTCCTCGGCCTCGGGGATCTCGATCCCGGCCTCGTCGAGGACGTCCTCCGCGCAGTAGATGTCCGAGCCGACCCGCAGCGCGAGCGCGATGGCGTCCGAGGGGCGGGCGCTGACCTCGATCCCGTCGACCAGCAGCACGGCGTAGAAGGTGCCGCCTTCGAGCTCGGTGATGTGCACCTCGGTGAGCCGGTGGCCGAGCGTGGACAGCGTGTCCACCATCAGGTCGTGGGTGAGGGGGCGGGGCGGCACGACGCCCTCCTGGGCGTTGGCGATGGCCGAGGCCTCGCTGGCCCCGATCCAGATCGGCAGGTAGCGGCTGCCGCCGACCTCACGCAGCAGCACCATCGGCGCGTTGGACGGCATCTCGACCCGGACACCGACCACATCGAGCTCACGCATGGGCTAACCCTACGTCGCGGCGCCCCGATGGCGAGGTCGGGCCGAGCGGAGCGAGGGCAGAAGACTCGCGACCGAGCTCAACGCTCCATCGCGGTCCGCACCAGGGCTGCGTGGAAGCTGATCACGAGCTGGGTGACCTCGCCCTGGACGTCCCGGTTGCCGCCGGCCCGCCGTACGTGCGGGGCGATCGCCTGCTCCACCAGGCCCACCTCGCGGTCGGCCGACATCTTGAAGGCCCGGAGGTGGCGGCCGTCGATCCCGTACTCGGCCATCCGGCGGGCGGCGATGGCGATGGTGAGCGCGTCGCGTCCGTAGTGGACCGTCCCGCGGCGCGGCTGGACGATCTGCGTGCGCTCCAGCTCACTCAGGGCGGCGTCGGTCAGCCCGCTGGCCTCGAGCAGGTCGGCGCGCGTCATCCGGACGGGCGCCCGCGGCGGAGCGGGCGCGGGTGCGGGAGCCGGAGCGGGACGCGTCTCGGCCTGGCTGGACTGCTCGCCGTTACCGCCCCGGGACAGCGACGGCACTTCCGGCGCAGGCTGGCCACTGTCGACGAGAGCGAGGTGTTCCTTGATGACCTTGAGGGGGAGGTAGTGGTCGCGCTGCACCGACAGCACGTAGCGCAACCGGTCGAGGTCGTGCCCGGAGTAGCGCCGGTAGCCCGAGGGTGCCCGCTGGGGGGCGATCAGACCCTCGGACTCCAAGAACCGGATCTTGGAGATGGAGATGTCAGGGAAGTCGCCTTTCAGGGTTGCCAGCACCTGCCCGATGCTGCGGGTCACCGAGGACGACGCGGCGCCGGAGCCGGTAGGACCGGGCCCCTCGGCTTCAGGCCTGGAGGAGTCGGTCGGGTAGGGGTCGGTCATCCGTCGCTCGGCCTCAGGCCTGCGCGCTTCCGTAGAAGACAAGCCGGAACTTACCGATCTGAACCTCGTCCCCGGCATGCAGCAGCCGGTCGTCGACGAGCTCGCGATTGACGTAGGTGCCGTTCAGGCTGCCGGCGTCACGCACAGCCACCCCTTGCCGCGTGCGTTCGAAGGTCGCGTGCCGACGAGAGACAGAGATGTCGTCGAGGAAGATGTCGGAGTCGGGGTGGCGCCCCACCGTGGAGCTGTCGGTGTTGAGCAGGAAGCGGCTGCCGGCGTTGGAGCCGCGCTGCACGATGAGCAGGGCCGAACCGGCCGGCAGGGCATCGACAGCCGCCTCCTCGTCGGCCGACAGCGAGTCGGCGTCGCGGTCCTCGACGACGGCGGGCATCGTCTTGGTCGTGTCCCCGCTGCTGCCGCGGTCGGGCTCATAGCGGTTGCCCGACGACGGGCTCGGCGACCCCCCGGCCGCGGGTACCGCAACCGGGGACGGCGCTACCGGCGAGGCCGTAGGCACGCTCAGCGCCGAGCCGCACTGGCCACAGAAGTTGCTCCCGTCAGGGTTGTCGTGGCCACATCTGGTGCAGAACGGCATGTGCGTCGGCTTTCGGTCGGGTCTTGGGTGCGTCGGACGGCCCGGGGCCGGGGGTCGAGAGAAGGTCGAGGGTCTTGGCCGCCAGCCTAACGGCGAAAGCTACCCGGCAGTCTCTTCGGCGTACGCGTCGGCGTCCATCAGCGCGTCCAGATCGGCGTCGGCATCCAGCTCGAGCTCGAAGAGCCAGCCGTCCCCGTACGGGTCGCTGTTCACCGTCTCGGGGCTGGTCTCCAGCAGCGGGTTGACCGCTGAGACCGTGCCGGGTACCGGTGAGAAGAGGTCGGAGACGCTCTTGGTCGACTCGAGCTCACCGCAGGCGTCACCGGCCGCAACCGCCTCGCCCACGGCGGGCAGCGAAACGAACACGATGTCGCCGAGCTGGTCGGCGGCGTACTCGGTGATGCCGACGCGTACGGTCGCGGTGTTCCCGGCCCGCACCCACTCGTGCTCGCTGGAGTACTTGAGGTCTTCGGGATAGTCCGACACGGCTCTCCTGGTTCTGGTGGTCGGCCGCCCGACCTCTTCGCAGAGGTGAGCCGGTCGACGCGTTACGGGCTCAGCGCGGGGTGGGCGGCACGGATGAGGGCTGAGCGTACTGATTGTCGCGCGCGACGTGCAAGGACTCGACCACCACCCTGTCCTCCTGGTCGAGGAGCACCTGACCACCGATCGTCGGCCCGGTGATCTCGCTCACGATCCCACCCCGGAACCGGGCCGCCTCCTCGAGGCTGTGCGGGTCACCGATCACCTCCAGCGTGATGGGGCGGCGCACCGCCACCCCGTCGATCAGCAGGTTTCCTGCGTCCCCGCCGAACCAGGTGCTGCCCACCACGCGGACCGTGTCGTTGACCTCGATCACCTCTGCGCCGGCGTCGCGCATCTCCTCGACCGCGTCGAGCAGCACGTTCGGATCCACCTTGCCGGCCGGGTCCGCGATCCGCAGCCGGATCCCGGGCCCCTCGGCCGGGAGCGTTCCGGCCAGGATCCCGAGCTCGGTTGCGCGCTGCTGCGCCTCCTGGCGGGCCACCGCCTGGGTGTCCGCGCCGGACTGCAGCTCGCTGCGGGTCCGCTCCTGGTCGGCGATCTCGCTCTCCAGCCGGCGCGACTGCGAGCCGAGACCGTCGAGCAGCTGGACCAGGTCCTCGCGCCGGGCGTTGGTGTAGGCGTCGTCGGCGTGGTTCACGCGGATCTGCATCACCCCGCCCAGTCCGACCACGAACAGCATCACCGCAGCGATCACCTGTCCGCGTCCCGGACGGAGCAACGAGCCTCCGAGCCCGCGCCAGCTGGTCGGGCCGGGGTGCCCAACCTGTTCGAGGCCTTCGTCGGGCTCAGGGCGGGTCGACAGGCGGCGTTGGCTCCGCTGCAGTGCGCTCAACCGGCGACCCTGCTGGACCGAGGCGGCGTGGCCCGGCCGGCGGCGGACGGGCTCAGGCACGGAACAGGACCCGACGGATGGCGGCGACGTTGGTGAAGATCCGGATCGCCAGCACGACGACGACACCGGTCGAGAGCTGGGAGCCGACGCCGATCTGGTCGCCGACGTAGACGATCGCAGCCGAGATCAAGACGTTGGAGGCGAAGGAGACGACGAACACCCGGTCGCTGAAGTTGCCCTCGAGATAGGCGCGGAAGGCGCCGAACAGGGCGTCCATGGCCGCGACGATGGCGATCGGCAGGTACGGCTGGAGCACCAGCGGGATGCTCGGCTCCAGCACGAGGCCGACGACGATCCCGATGAGCAGTCCGAGCAGCGGGATCATCGCGCCTCCTTGGCGTAGCGCAGGGTGACGCCGGGGTCGGCCGCGAGCGTCAGCTCGTCGGTCTCGGTGAGCTCGAACCGCATCCCGCGGTTCTGCGCCAGGTCGTGCCACCAGGCGCCGGCCGCGGTCTCGGCCAACGCGGCCGGCAGCGTGCGCCGGTCCCCCACCGCCTCCACCCGGTACGGCGGGGTCAGCGAGCGGTAGTCGACGGTGATGGCGTCGCCGGCGCTGCGGATCGCGGTCAGGGCGCTCAGTCGGTGGCCGTTGACGGAGATCGCCTCGGCTCCCGCTTGCCAGAGCCCGTTGGCCAGGATCTGCAGGTCGAGGTCGAGCACCCGGTCGCGCCCGTCGGTCGAGAGCGAGGCGTCGTCCACCACCACCGTGATCCCGGGTCCGCTGACGGGAACGAGCCCGACCACCGGGTCGAGCAGCGCGATCTGGCGCTGCAGCGCCTGCGAGCCGGCGTCGTCTCCCAGCGCGGCCTCGCGCAGCGTCGAGATGTCGGCCGAGAGGTCGGTAGCCCGGCTACGCAGCTGATCCTGGGCGGTCTCGGCGTCCTGGACGCGGGCGATCAGCTCGGTGCGTTCGGTCTGCACGGCCGGGGCCGAGCGGGTGGTCTGGAGTGCGGCGACGGCGAACAGCACCCCGACGAGGACCGCAGCGGCGGCGAGGAGCCAGTGCCTGCCGGTCGAGCGCTCACCACGCTGCGTCACCAGGACGTAGTCGGGGTCGACCGGCTGGCGGATGATCTGCAGCAGCAGGTCCATGCTGGCGTCGGGCGGACGGGTGGTCGTCCTGGGAGGCGGGGGGGCGGTCACGGTGTCGGGCCCTCAGCCGGCAAGGCGCCGGGTCTGGGGGAACGCGCGCATCAGCCGCAGCGTCTGGATGAGGTAGAGGACGCCCGCCCACCAGTAGAGGGCCACGCCCCACAGTGCGAACGCCCAACCCAGCACCAGGGCCGGGGCCAGGTCCATCCCGTCCGGGGCACCGAGCAGGATCAGGGGAAAGGCGTACAGCAGGTTGAAGGTGGCGGCCTTGCCCAGGAAGTGCACGGGCAGGGACGAGAAGCCTCTCGTCCGCAGCAGCGGCACGAGCAAGGCGATCAGTACGTCCCGCGCGACCAGGCCAGCGACCAGCCACCACGGAATCACGTCGCGGACGGCCAGGCAGAGGACCACCGCCATGATGTAGAGCCGGTCGGCGATCGGGTCGAGCATCTGCCCGACGCGGGAGGTCTGGTGCCAGCGACGGGCGAGAAAGCCGTCGAGCCAGTCGGTGAAGCCGGCGGCGGCGAGCACCACCACGGCCAGAAGGTCCGCATGTGGCACCAGGATCAGCCACACCATCACCGGCGCACCGGCGAGCCGGGCGAGGCTGAGCACGTTGGGCAGGGTCCAGACCCGGTCGGTGTCCCAGGTCGGTGCGGGCTGGGTCGGTGCGAGGACCGCGTCCGCCAGCTCGATCGCGGGAGCAGCGCGTTCCTTCGCGCCTCCCCGCTGTTCGCCCGTCACCAGGACAGGTTAGTTGGAGAGAACCCTTGGTCATACGACAGCGCCTCGTGTCCGGGCTCCAGCAGGTCGCGGTAGACCTCGGTCACCCGCGGCCCCACCTGGGACCAGTCGAAGGCGCGGGCGTGCTGCAGACCGCGGGACACCCGACCGGGGTCCGACTCGTCGAGCACCGCGACCACGGCCGCGGCGAGCGCCCTGCTGTCGCCGCTGGGGAAGACCTCGCCCAGTGCCTGTCGGGGACGCCGCGGGTCGTGGTTCAGCAGTGCCGTGAAGGCCGGCAGGTCGCTGGCCACGACGGGTGCGCCGCTGGCCATCGCCTCCAGCAGCACGATGCCGAAGCTCTCCCGGGCGGTGTGCGGGGCGACGAAGACGTCGGCGCTGGCGAGCAGGACGGACTTGTCGCGGTCAGTGACCGCGACCTCGCGCCGGACCCCGGCTGGCAGCACCCGGTGCCCGTGACCGGCGACCACGACCTCGAGCGTCGGGACGGCGGCCCGGATGGCGGGTAGCGCGGCGAGCAGCACGTCCAGACCCTTGCGCGGCTCGGCGACCCGGCCGAGGAAGACCAGCCGCGGTGCGGCGCCCCCGCGCCAGGGTTGGGCCGGGAACCGGTCCGGGGAGAAGTCGGCCACCCGGAAGCCGTTGGGGATGACCTCGGCGTCGCGGTCGAGGTACTGGCGGACGACGCGCCGAGCTGGCTCGGAGACGGCGATGCCGGCACCGATCTTGGCCACCGTCCCGCGCAGCGTGCCGCCGGCCAGACCCATCCAGCGCGACCGCGGGGTCGCCGTATGAAAGGTGGCCACCACCGGCAGCTGGGCGGCCCAGAGCGCAAGCAGCGAGATGCTCGGGGTGATCGGCTCGTGCACGTGCAGCAGGTCCAGGTCGTTCTCGGCCAGCCAGCGGCGGACCCGGAGGGCACTTCGCGGCCCGAACGCCACCCGCGCGACCGAGCCGTTGTAGCGCAGCGGCACCGCCGGACCGACCGAGGTGAAGCGCTGCACCAGGTCGGCGTCGGCGAGGCCGTTGGTCTGCAGACCGGCGACCTCGCCGCAGCCGAGGACGTACGGTTCGTGGCCCGCGTCCCGCAGGTAGCCGGCCAGCCCGAGCACGTGGTTCTGCACGCCACCGGGGCGTTCGAACGAGTAGGGGCAGACCAGGCCGACGCGCAACGGCCGGCTCACCGGGCTCTCACCGAGGGGGCCTCGTCGAAGAAGGGCTGCATGAGGTGCCAGTCCTGCGGCCGCTCGACGATCCGCGCGGCGAAGAAGTCGGCGACCTCCTGCGTCATGGCCACCAGCCCGGCCCGGCCCGGCCGGTGGGCCACGGGCGCCCCGAACCGGATGGCCATCGTCGACCCGTCGTAGGCGCACACGGCCGGCAGCAGGACCGCACCGGTCCGGCGGGCCACCATCGCTGGTCCAGCCGGCATGGTCACCGAGCGCCCGGCCCACGACACCGGTACCCCGGTACCGTCGAGGTCGCGGTCCGCGACCAGGCAGACCAGCCGGCCCCGACGCAGCGCGCCCGCCAGCCCCGAGATCACGCCGGGGTCGCCGTGGGCGAGGACCTCCATGCCCAAGGACTCCCGGAACCCCACGAAGGCCCGGTACTCGGCGTCGGAGAGCCGCTCCGCCACCGTCGTGACCGGCATCCCCGTCCGGCAGGCCCAGGCGCCCGCCAGGTCCCAGTTGCCACTGTGCGGCAGCGCGACCACCGCACCCGGCCCGGCGTACGCGTCCCGCAGAGCCTGCTCGCCCTCGGTCCACACCCGTCCGACGGTCTCGTCGGGCGACCAGCCGGGCAGGGCGAGCACCTCCCAGAAGGTGCGGAGGTAGGACGTGACGGCCCGTGCCAGCAGCTCGTCGGGCACCGGCCGGCCGGTGGCCACCTCGAGGTTGTGCCGGAGCTGGCGCACGTGGATGCCGGGCTTTCCTACGGCGACCTGCCCGGCGGCGCCGGCCAGCGTCCCGACCAGCCGCTCGGGCAGGAGGGAGGCGGTACGCCAGCCCAGCCGGTAGAGCCCCCGCAGCACCGCGTCCCGGGCTCGGTCAGCCAGCAGCACGCCAGGCGGCACCCGGCCAGGCACCACCCCCTCAGATGGAGCGGGCATCGAGCGCGACCGCCTGTCGCCGGACCTGGGCGATCCGCTGCAGGACGGTGATCATGCTGGTCACCGCCAGGATCAGCACGGCAGCCTCCAGCACGTACGGCACGCCGAACCCGGCGAGCAGGGCGCCGGCCAGGATGATGACCAACCGGTCCGCCCGCGCCGCCAGCCCGCCGGAGCAGGTGAAGCTCAGGCTCTCGGCGCGCGCCTTGACGTAGGAGGTCCACTGGCCGAAGACGAGGCCGGCCAACGCGACCGCTGCCCACAGCGTGGAGTCCTGGCGGTAGGTGAAGAAGAGCAGGATCCCCCCGAACACGGCGGCGTCGCCGAGCCGGTCCGAGGTCGAGTCCAAGAAGGCGCCCCAGTTGCTGGTCCGGCCGCTCACCTTGGCCATCTGGCCGTCGAGCATGTCCGACAGGACAAACAAGGTGACGATCAACGCGCCCTGCCAGAGCCAGCCCTGCGGGAAGCAGACCAGCGCCGCCAGGACCACCCCGGCCGTGCCGGCGACCGTGACCACGTCGGGTGAGACGCCGAGCCGCAGCAGCAGCCGGACCAACGGCCCGAGCACCGCCGCGGAGACCCCGCGGAACCGCTCCAGCATCAGTCGAGACCTGACCCTGGCGAGGAGTCTGCCCTCTGCCGGTCGACGGGCTCGGAGGGCGTGGCGAGGCTCTCCCAGGCGGCGCGGACGACCTGCCAGGTGTCGTCGAGCAGCTGGGGCAGCGCCTTGGTCTGGCCGACCACCGGCAAGAAGTTCGCGTCGCCGGCCCAGCGCGGTACGACGTGCTGGTGCAGGTGCGCGGCGATGCCGGCTCCGGCGACGGCGCCCTGGTTGATCCCGAGGTTGAAGCCGTGCGGCGCGCTGGCTGCCCGCACCACGCGCATGGCTTGCTGCGTCATCGCGGCGACCTCGGCGGTCTCGGGGCGGGTGAGGTCGGTGTAGTCGGCCACGTGCCGGTAGGGGCAGATGAGCAGGTGGCCCGGTGAGTACGGGTAGAGGTTGAGCACCGCAAACGCGAGCTCGCCGCGGTGCACGATCAGGCCGTCCCGGTCGGCCCGGGAGGGGATGGTGCAGAACGGGCAGTCCTCTGGTGCGCTCGAGGCCGGCTTGTCCTGGCCGCCGAGGTAGACCATCCGGTGCGGGGTCCAGAGCCGCTCGAAGCCGTCGGGGCCGCCGGGCAGGTCGGCGGCGTCGTCGTTCACGGCCGGCCTTTCGTCAACGGCGGGCTGGGTCGTCTCGCTCACCGCGCCCTCAGACCTGGACGCGGCGGGCGATGGCGTCGGTGATCTCAGCCACCGCGTCGGCCACCGGGACGCCGTTCTTCTGGGTGCCGTCGCGGTATCGGAACGAGACGGCCCCGGCTGCGGCGTCGTCGCCGCCCGCGATCAGCATGTACGGCACCTTCGCCTTCTGCGCCGTCCGGATCTTCTTCTGCATCCGGTCGTCCGAGGTGTCGACCTCGGCCCGGACTCCCGCCGCTACGAGCTGGGCGACCACGCCGGCCAGGTAGCCCTCGAACTCCCCCGCTACCGGGATCCCGACGACCTGGACGGGCGCCAGCCAGGGCGGGAACGCGCCGGCGTAGTGCTCGACCAGGACGCCGAGAAAACGCTCGATCGAGCCGAACAAGGCCCGGTGGATCATCACCGGACGCTGCCGCGTGCCGTCTGGAGCGGTGACCTCCAGCCCGAAGCGCTCGGGCAGCATCAGGTCGACCTGGATGGTGGAGAGCTGCCAGCTGCGACCGATCGCGTCGCGAGCCTGGACGCTGATCTTCGGCGCATAGAAGGCCGCGCCCCCAGGGTCGAGCACGAGGTTCAGCCCGGTGGCCTGCGCGGCGTCCCGCAACGCCTGCGTCGCCTGCTCCCACTCCTCGTCGCTGCCGATCGACTTCTCCGGGTTCCGGGTCGACAGCTCCAGGTAGAAGTCGTCCAGGCCGTAGTCGGCCAGCAGGTCGAGGACGAACGTGAGCAGGCTGAGGATCTCGGCCTGCAGCTGGTCGGGCGTGCAGTAGATGTGGGCGTCGTCCTGGGTCATCCCCCGGACGCGGGTGAGGCCGTGCACGACGCCCGACATCTCGTAGCGGTAGACGCCGCCGAACTCGAACAGGCGCAGCGGAAGCTCACGGTAGGAGCGGCCCCGGGCCCGAAAGATCAGGCAGTGCATGGGGCAGTTCATCGGTTTCAGGTAGTAGTCCTGGCCCTGCCGCTTGACGGTGCCGTCCGGGTGCAGCTCCTCGTCCAGGTGCATCGGCGGGAACATGCCCTCGGCGTAGAAGCCGAGATGGCCGGAGATGTCGAAGAGCTCGGCCTTGGTGATGTGCGGGGTGTTGACGAACTCATATCCCGCGTCGACGTGCCGTTGCCGCGAGTAGTCCTCCATCACCTTGCGCAGGATGCCGCCCTTGGGGTGGAAGACGGCGAGCCCAGAGCCGATCTCCTCCGGGAAGGAAAACAGGTCCAGCTCGCGCCCCAGCGTCCGGTGGTCGCGCCTGGTGGCCTCCTCGAGCCGGGTCTGGTGCGCCTTGAGCGCCTCCCGGCTCGGCCACGCGGTGCCGTAGAGGCGCTGCAGCTGCGCGTTCGCCTGGTCGCCGCGCCAGTACGCGGCGGAGTTGCGGGTCAGAGCGAACGCCGGAATATAGCCGGTGTGCGGCAGGTGCGGGCCGCGGCAGAGGTCCCGCCAGGCCACCGAGTCGTCGCGGCGCAGGTTGTCGTAGATGGTCAGCTGGCCGGCCCCGACCTCGACGCCCTCGTTCCCCGAGCCCGTCGCCGCGTTCGGTGAACCCGTCGACGGGCCCACCGAACCCTTGTCGGCGATCAGCTCCAGCTTGTACGGCTCGTCGGCCAGCTCGGCCCTGGCCTCGGCGTCGCTGACCTCGCGGCGACGGAACCGCTGCCGCTCCTTGACGATCCGGCTCATCAGCTTCTCGAGCTCACGGAGGTCATCGGGGGTGAACGGCTGGGCCACGTCGAAGTCGTAGTAGAAGCCGTCGACGATCGGCGGGCCGATGCCCAGCTTCGCCTCCGGGTGCAGCGACTGCACCGCCTGCGCGGCGACGTGCGCGGTGGAGTGGCGCAGCACGTCCAGCCCGGCGGGTGAGTCGATCACGACGGCTTCGACGACTTCGCCGTCGACCAGCTCGCGGGTCAGGTCACGCAGCTCGCCGGCCACCCGCGTCGCCACGACGGTCTTGTCGCTGCCCCACAGGTCAAGCGCCGTGGTCCCGACCTCGACCTCACGGGTCTCGACCACCCGCATCTCGGAGGCATCGGCGCGGACCAGCGTGATCGACATGCTCGGCACGTTCAACGGACCTTCCAGCAGGGACGGGGACTGCAGACAGAACAGGGGCCAGCCTAGACCGCTGAGGCCTCCTGCTCGACGTCGTCCGCACCACGAGGGCCGGTCCCCGCTGGGTAGATTCCCCAGCACAGGCGACCGCCCGGGCGCCGGGAAGGGCACCCCACCATGGCCGTCGACACCTCTGCCGCATCTCACCGCACCACCGCCAAGGCGGTGCACTCCTGGTCGCTGTTCCGCACGATGGGCCGTTACGTCGCTGCGGGTTCGATGCCCTCGGGCGCCATCGAGGAGCGGCAGCAGGGCGGTCTGCCCCTGCTCGAGCTGCCCGCCGAGCTGGCCCGGCACGGCTACACCAGCACCCAGCTCTGCCACTTCTACCTGCCCTCGCTCGACGCCGGCTACCTGGCCGAGCTGAGGGCGGCGTTCGTCGAGGCCGAGGTCGAGCTCGAGTGCTTCCTCATCGACGACGGCGACCTGGCCGACCCTGTCCGGGGCGACGCTGAGCAGGAGTGGGTCTCGGGCTGGCTGGACATCGCAGCAGACCTGCAGGCGCGCCGGGCGCGGGTGGTTGCCGGCCAGCAGGCACCGGACGCGACCACCCTGGCCACCAGCGCGGACCGGCTGCGCCGGCTCGCGCGCCGGCACCCCGACATCCGGCTGGTCACCGAGAACTGGCACGCCCTGCTGCCGGACGCCGCCAGCGTGCACGAGCTGTTGGACCGGACCGAGGGCGACGTCGGCTTCCTGGTCGACCTGGGCAACTGGAAGGGACCGGGCAAGTACGCCGAGCTCGCCTCGGTCGCCGGCCGCGCCGAGACCTGCCAGGCCAAGGTCCTCACCGACGCCGGGGGCGAGGTCGACGGCGAGGACTACCGCGCCTGCCTGAGGGTGCTCCGCGACGCGGGGTACGCCGGACCGCTCGCGCTGGTCTACGACGGCGCCGATCCGAGCGAGTGGCAGCGGCTCGAGGAGGCGTCCGCGATCGTGACCGAGGTCTTCGGCTGAGCCGAGCAGCCTGCGAGAGCGCTCCCGGGGCCGGTGTGAGGACCGCTCGGCCCGGCGTGAAAACATGACGGCAGCACTCCGGCCACCACGGCCGGGACTTCATAGAGGAAGGCTCCGACGTTGACCAGCCCCGCACTCTCCGTCCAGCTCTACGCCGTTCGCGACGGTCTCAGCACTGACCTCGACGGCACCCTCGCCAAGCTCGCCGCCATGGGCCTGCGCGACGTCGAGGCCTTCGACTTCGTCGACAAGGCTCCGATGCTGGCCGAGGCCTTCGCCAAGCACGGCCTGCGCGCCCGGACCGGGCACGCCTCACTCATGTCGGAGGGGCTCGAGCTCGACGACCCGGCCTTCGCCAGCGGCAAGGCACCCGCACCGCCGACCCAGGACACGGTCTTCGAGGCCGCCAAGGTCCTCGGGCTCGAGATCGTCATCGACCCGTTCGTGGCCCCCGACCGCTGGCTCACCGAGGAGGCCGTGGTCGACAACGCCAACCGGCTGAACGCGGCCGCCGCGAAGGCCGCCGAGCACGGTCTTCGCGTCGGTTACCACAATCACGCGCAAGAGTTCAACGCCAGCTTCGACGGTCTGAGCGCCTATGAGTTCTTCGCCTCGAAGCTGCGCGACGACGTCGTGCTCGAGGTCGACCTCTACTGGGCGGCAACCGGTGGTCAGGACATCACGGCTCTGCTCGGGCGCGTCGGCGACAAGGTGAAGGCGCTCCACCTCAAGGACGGCGTCATCGGTGCGAACCCGTTCCTGCCGGACGCGCCTCGGATGGATGCGACGACGCTGGACCAGCGCCCGGCGGGCAAGGGCGAGCTGCCCCTCCTGGACTACCTGGCTGCTGCCCCGGGATGTGAGTACGGCGTCATCGAGTTCGACCACTACGCCGGCGGCGACATCTTCGACGGCATCGCCGAAAGTGTGAAGTATTTCAACGCTCGCGGTCTGAGGTGACGACGGGCGGCGCCGGGGTTGGCGTGGCGGCCCCGGACCGTTATCCTGCCCCAAGAAAGGGCATCAATTTCGGTTTCATTTGAGCATTCAAGACATATCGACCGCGGTTGTGATGGGACGATTTGCGGCCGACGTTAACGTGTTCTCGTGCCTTCGTTCGTCGCGTACGTCAGCTCAGCGACCCGCCTCCTGTCGACGGCGGAGCTGGGCGATTTACTCGCGAGCTGCCGGCGCAACAACGCCACTTTCGGCGTGACCGGTGCCCTGCTGTACCAGGGCGGAAATTTTATGCAGGTGCTGGAGGGCGACCACGGCGTCGTGCACGATCTTTACGCCATGATCGCCGCTGATTCTCGGCACCATGACCTCATTGTCCTGGTCCGCGGCGAGACAGACGTTCGACAGTTCGAGCACTGGTCGATGGCTTTCGCCGACCTCAGCGGAGGCCACAGCGCCCTGGCGCAGGAGTCTCGCAGCTTTCTGGAGGACGGACCGGACGCGGGATCGGCCGGCGTCGGCCGGCGCCTGCTCCTCTCGTTCCGCCGCACGCTGGACAGCGGGCGGGGCAGCCCGCGCGGCTGAAGGCGAAGTCTCCGTGGGTCCCCTGACCTAGGAGGCAGCTCTCGAGTCGCTGAACCAGTAGTGCTTGGTGCTTGGGTTCGTGGCCAACAGCACAAGACCGCTGGCAGTCGAGATTGCCTGCTTGCTCGCCGTCACGTTGCTCAGCTCGGGAGAGTCAGCGTCCTTCATGATGATGGTCCCGCGGCCCGACGAGAAGACCGGGCTAGCCCAGGATGCCGTCTTCTTGACGATGACGCCGTGCTGCCCCGAGTAGCGGCAGCCTGACTCCGGGGCCGTGGCCATGGCGTACACCCGGTGAACCGAGGTGTTGAGGAGCACCAGGGGACGCGTCACGCAGTCGCCGATCGTCCAGACCGTGGTCTTGGTCCATTTGTGACCGGGGCGGTAGATGCCGAGAATCACCTGAGGCAGGGTCTTGTCCGTGCTCACATCGTTGAAGTCGGTCTTGGCGATCAGGTACACGCGACCCGAGGCGTCAGACTGCAGGGACTTGATGTTGAGGTGGTCGTCGGCGATGGCCTTGCTCTTGAACGCGACGCCTTTGCTCCAGCTCTTGTCACTCGCCCCGTCGGAGTGCACGGACCAGTAGAACGCCGAGGTCGTCTGGTTGCCCCACAGGACGCCGATCTTCTTCCCGAAGGAGACCACGGTGGAGATGTCGTCTGGTCGAGGCAGGTTGGCGCCGGGCTCGGCAGCCGGCACGAGAAACGGCTTGCCCCACGAGGCTCCACCCTTCGCACCCCGGGCGACGTACACCGCACCGTTCGTCCGACCCGGAGCCACCTGGGTCCAGGTGGCCCAGACGTTGCCGACGGTGTCGGAGTCGATGGCCATCGACTCACCGGAGTAGTCCATGATCTGGGCGGGAAAGCCGGTGTCGAGCTTCCACGTGCCGTTGCTGTAGGTGTAGCGCATCAGCCGGGCCGGATTGCCGCGCTGGGCGATTCCCATGGTCACCACATGGGACCCGACGTACAGCTTGGCGGTGGTGGCGTCGTAGTCGACGTCGGCAAGGGTGTTGTAGCGCTTGTCCACCATGACCTTGGTATCGACCCACGTGTTGGTCGGGCGGTTCAGCCGGAAGATGTGCCAGTCGCCGCTCCCGGTGTCCCACATCACCGCCCACCAGGACTTGTGGGCGTACCACAGCTTGCTCTCCGCCTTGTCCGATGTGGCTGCCTTGTACGTGCCGGCGTACGAGGGGCCTTCAAAGCCGACATCGTCCGCCGCCGCGTCCGCGTCCGCGTCCGCTCGGAGAGTGGGCCCAACCAGCAAGAGCGTCAAGGCGGCCATGGCCGCGGCAGCTCTGAAGACGAGGACCCTCGCGGACCCACCAACCTGCGACAAGACGCCTCCGACCAAGATGCGGCCGCGGTCAGGCCTGCGCCAGCGCCGCGGGAGTGACCTGCGTGCTGCTGGGCCACGCGAAAGGTAAGCAAGACGATGTACCTGTGTCAAGACAACCTCATCCCCCCGTTGACGGCGGCCCGGCAGGGTACGCCGCCTCAGGAAACAACGAGCGTCTGCGCACCGTTGAACTCCGAGCCCGGTATGGCCGGAAGGCCGAGAGCCTCCGTGGCGAGGTTGCCGAGGTCACCATTACGGATGGGCTGCTTGCCGGCGTAGCCGGGACGAGTGCTGCCGGGGGCTTTCAAGGTGGGATTGATGCTGTAGAGGTTTCGACCTGGGGAAACGCCCGCACCCCAGACCATGAAGGGAACCTGATAGTTCTGCAGCAGGGTCGGATCCTCATGCCCGATGCCGTCTCCACCGTGGTCGGCGGTCAAAATCACCAGCGTGTCGTTGCGCAGAGCGCTGTCTCCCGCAATCGTGGTCAGAAGGCTTCCGAGCAACCGGTCGGTCTGCTGCACCGCCTTCAGATACTCCGGGCCCATGAACCCGTGCCGGTGGCCGGCCGAGTCCGGTAACGAGATGTGCAGGAAGGTGAAGGTTCTCGGGCTGGTCCTGAGTGCCGTGTTCAGGTCCGCGACCAGACGGACGTTGTTGCCGCTGATACGGACCGCGTCGATCTTGGACCGACCGTTGTCCGCGCCGACCGTGTCGAGGCGACCATGCGTGGCCCAGCTACGGGCGAAGAACTGGAACTTGGGCTTGGCCGAGTAGAGCGCAGTGGATCCGCCACGGTCGTGGACGACGTCGAACACGCTGGGAATGTAGTGGCCAGCAGCCTTGTGGACCGTACTGCCGTTGTCGCGGTTGAAACGCACACCTGTCCCGCCGTGCTCGGGGTCGAGGCGTCGGCTGGTCAGCATGCTGGTGTGGTCGGGCAGCGTGCGGGTCTGGCCCCAAAGAGTGCGGGCGTTCAGGGTGTAGGCGCCTTCGGTCATCATTCGGTGAAAGGCCGGTGTGTTGGATGGCGCAAACCGGGTGAGCGCTCGAGGATTCAACCCGTCCACCGATATGGCCAGCACCCGTTTGACTGGGCCCCCGGCACTCGGCACGGCGACCGACGGCATCTGTTTCGAGGTGAGTGGTACAGCTCCGGCGTTGGCCGGGTTGCTGAGAGCGGAGGCGAGGACGGCCACTGCGGCCGCCGATGAAGCCAGGATACGGGGGGAGATCTTGGACATGGGGATGAGCCTACGTCGCGATTCGTTACAACTCATGACGTGCGCGATACGCGAGGCTCACGAAGGCGTGACAGTTCCGGATGTTATTGATGGACCGTCGGAGAATGCTCGTTCACAGGGTTCTGCGAAACTTGGAGAACATCTCGGGCGCTGGCGGAATCTGGCCGCCCCCTGCGTACTGAGTGGGGCGGCCGCACGTGAAGCTGTACCGCGGACTACGGGGTCAAGGGCGGCGGGCCACCTGAAAGCCGAACGCATCCGCCAGGTCGCCGGCGTCGGCCGCTGAGCGGAGAGGCGCAGAGCCGCTCACGTGCGAGAGCAGCCTTGACACGCTGTAGTGACTCAGCTTCGCCCTGGTGACCTTGGCGTGCAGGTCGGAGTGCAGAACCGTGGTCAGCACATAGTTGGGGCCGCGTCGGTCGTCCTCGTCCGCGGTGATGACGACGGCCAGTCGGCCACTCGAGAAGTCGGTGGACTCCAGGACAGGCTCAAGCATCGTCTTCAGATAGCTGTCGGCCACGGTCAGGGAGCAGTCGTGCGCGTCAGCACACCGGTCGGGGATGAGGAACCCAACAGTGGGCAGCGCGTTTGCGGCGGCGTCGGCTCTGAACGTGGCATCGCTTCGGTTCGTCTGGCGGCAATGTTCGCGCTCGTCGACGAAGAACGTCTGCGGGTTGTGCTTGACGGCATACCCCCGGTGACGGTTGCCGGTCAGTGCGCAGGTGCCCGTCATCGACTGGGCGTACGTCCCCGCGGCCAGGTTCTTGGCAGCCGCCTGCCCGAACACGCTCTGACCCTCGAGGGGGTGCGCAGATGGCTCGCGATCATCAGCGACGCCGAACGTCGAGCCACCGGCGATGGCGAGGTAGTTGGGCTCGGACGGGTGCCGGATCGCTTGGTAGTTCACCGCCTCCCCGTACGTCTGACCGAGCTGAGCGAGATAGGGCATGCCCTCCCGCATCTGCGCCACCGAGTGGTTCTCCTCCACGACGACCAGGACCTTCGTCACCCCGGGCTGGGTGGGGGGCGCACCGCTGGTGGACGAGGAGGCGTCGGTGCTGCCCGCGGGCGTCGGCGAGGCGGCCGTCGGCCCCCCGGCAGCGGCGCTGGACCGCTGCCTGTTCTCGTTCAGGACAACCCCTCCGATCACCAACAGGAGTGCGACGGCCAGCACACTGACGAGGCGGCGCATCGGGGACTCCTGGTGGTTGGAAGGGTGACGCGAAGACGGCCAAGCGAGCGGGTTCCCCCGAACAACGCCTGGCGTGCGGATGGGATTCCGCAGCAGGAGGTACTCACCTTAAGGCTGGCAGCCTGAGGTGAACCTTAGTCTTCAGCGGGATAGCGAGAGGCAGGAGCGTGCTCGGGGGTCAAGCCCGGCCCGTCCTGCGCTTCCACGACCGGCGGCACACCGGTCCGGCCCCGGCCACCAAGCCGCTGCACACTCCCGGAAGCTCAGAAGTCGCGTCGAATGCGTGACCATGGCGCAGGGCTGCGCTGCGGGCTCAGTCGGCCACGAGGGAGTAGCGGAAGGTGCGGTAGCTCCGTGGCACGGTCGCAGCCGACGCGCGTCCGTTGGCGACCCCGACGAGCAGTGCCGGCGCACCGCCGCGGTCAGTGGCAATCGTGGCGCCCTCAGGTTCCATTCGCCCCCCGGGGTAGGTGCCGCCCGGCCGTCGCGAGTTCATCGACGCGTCGAGCGAAGGACCAACCACCTCCCCGCTTGCCCAGCCGAACTCGGTGATCAAAGGCGGATCTCCGCCCGCCCGGTTGCTTGTCGCTCCGGTGTAGAAGAAGAATCGATCACCCAGACTGCAGAAGCCCTGATGCGTTGGCGGCGAGTCCGCGGTCGCGATGAGCCCCGTCGGCCGGGACAGGTCTCCGGCGACGAAGTCCGCCCAGTCGTGGCGGGTGTACTGCGGACCCTTACCCCCCTGGTGCCGGAGCGTCACCGAATCGGTCGAGACGTCAAGGTATGGGTCCAACGGGTAGCCGAGGCCCGCGACAACTGCGGTCGCGGCACTGCGGGCGGCGACCCCTGGGGAGTACGGGAGCCGGACCACGTCGTAGAGGCTGCCGCTCGCACCTGGGGCGAACCAGCAGGAGTACACGACCCGGTTACCGTCCTCTATCCGCGGAATCAGGGACATCCCGTGCCCGCTGTCTGGCAGCGTCATGGAATCCAGCAGGCGTCCATCGAACGCCAACCGCGAGATGACGATGTCGCCCACCGCCAAACCCGCAGGGTCGAAAAGGCCACTCGTGCCCGTTGCGGCCTGTGTGGTGAACCACTCAGCCGTCTCCGGCAGCGGAACGAAGCTCTGCAGGTGTGACAGGGCCGCTGGGTGCAGCACGACACCCGGCACCGGATCGCCGATGTACCGCGACGGGGGCGGCTGCGTGGTCGGACTCGCGCCGTGCGTCGGAGGGGTCCTCACCGCTGAGGAGATCCTCAGCGCGGCGGCGGCATAGCTGGCCACACCGAGCGTCGCGACCAGCGTTCCGCCTACCAGCACCGCTCGGCGGGATGGCCCGACACCGCCCCCCGCACCCCGCCCGCTCATGCCCGCCACGCTAGCGCGGAGGTCCGCCGGTCCGCAGGCGAAGGCATCGTCGAGGCTGTCCGAAGTGGTGCGAGCGTTATGGACATCCACACCGAACCGATGTCGACTCGAGCAGAACCGCGCGGGCCTCGGTTTGGGGCAGCAGCAGCAGCAGCACTGCCTGCGCTCGAAAGGCGCTGCTGACCAGGGTAGATCTGGTGGGCGATACTGGGTTCGAACCAGTGACCTCTTCGGTGTGAACGAAGCGCGCTACCACTGCGCCAATCGCCCCTGCGTGCCCCTCGCGGGGCGTCGACAACCCTAGCCCACGTCCTCCCTGGGTGCCGAATCACCTCGGCTACGGGTCGGGATCGGCTCCGGAGCGCTCAGCGAAGGTGGTGGCGATGCGGTCGGTCACCGGATGGGAACCGAAAGTCACGCCGTCCCAACGCCCGACCGGCTGGACGTCGCGGAGCGAGCTGGTCAAGAAGACCTCGTCGGCACCCATGGCCTCGTCCGGGGCCAGGTCCCGCTCCTCCACCGGGCACCACTCGAGCAACAGCTCGCGGGTGATCCCGGCGAGTGGCCCGGCGCTGAGCGGCGGCGTCACGACGGTGCCGCCGATGACCGCGAACAGGTTCGACCCGGTGCCCTCGCACACGAGCCCAGCGGTGTTCAGCAGCACCGCCTCGCTGCCGCCACGGGCGACGGCGTAGGCGAGGCTGCGGACGTTCTCGGCGTACGAGGTCGACTTCACCCCGGCCAGCGCGCCATGCTCGTTTCGGCTCCACGGCGCGGTGACCACCGTTGCCGCCGGAGCCGGCGCCTCGGCCGAGTCGAGCGCGACGACCAGGGTCTGCGGCCCGTACGCAGCGCCTGAGCCCAGGGGGCCGCGACCGCCGGTGTAGGTGATCCGGATCTTGCCCAGGGTCAGGGACTGCCCGTCCAGCAGCTGTTCCATCGCCGACCGCACGACCCGGTGGTCCGGCGCTGGGAGGCCCATCGCGGCAGCCGACCGGTCCAGCCGAGCCAGGTGTCGGCGGGGGGCGAACGCGCCCGCCGACGTCACTTTGAGGGCCTCGAAGACGCCGTCTCCGACGACCAGGCCGTGATCGGTGACCGCCACCCGCGCCTCGCTGGGGTCGGCGTACAGGTGGCCGTTGACCCAGACCCGCAGCGCCGTCGTCGTGGGCGGACGGTCCGTGGTCGCGAGCGGCATCCTTCCACCCTAGTGGCGAGGCGCTGGGGTCGATCCGTTTGGACTCCCGCCACCCCCTCGGCTAATGTTCATGCTCGCACCGGGGGACGATGACTTCGAACCCGGAGCATGCGGACGTGGCGCAGTGGTAGCGCATCACCTTGCCAAGGTGAGGGTCGCGGGTTCGAATCCCGTCGTCCGCTCGGAGCGATTCTCGCCCAGTCCCCTGGGGGGGAAGTTCCCCTAGGTGGAGTGGCCGAGAGGCGAGGCAACGGACTGCAAATCCGTGTACACGGGTTCAAATCCCGTCTCCACCTCGCATGGGCGATTGGCGCAGCGGTAGCGCGCTTCCCTGACACGGAAGAGGTCACTGGTTCGATCCCAGTATCGCCCACCAGCATTTGCGGACGGGGAGAAGACAGCGCACAGTCATTCCCCGCGTAGGCATCGTCGTGATCGACGTGCTGCAGGGTGGCCCGAACCGGACCCCGCGGCCGTCACCAAGTCCGACATCCGCGAGTAGCAGGGGGGCCGTCAGCCCGGTGGCGAGCAAAGCCAGATCGTAGGAGATCTCAGGGCCGTCGTCACACACCAGCGCTCGCTCGCCGAGCTCTCGCACCACGCACCCGGGATGAACTGCCACGCCGCGGGCGTTCAGGACCTGCATCACTCGCTTGCGCGCGCCTATCGGCAGATCCGCACCGATGATTGCCCCGGACTCCACCATCCGGACCTGGGCCACGCCCGTTCGCCTCAACAGGTGGGCCGCCAGCTCCAAACCAGATCCACCGCCCCCCACGACCGCGACCGTCGCCCCAGAGTGCGCCGAGCTCCGCAGCCGAGCACCCACCTCGGCGAGGCCGCTCACGGGCTTCACCCTCACGACGGCCGGATCGACGTGCATGCCTACCGGAGCAACCACACTGCCGATGTCGATCGAGAGCACGTCGTAGAACAGGCGGTCACGGTGCGATGTGACCGCGACCCGCGTCTGGAGATCACGCGACCCGCGTCTGGAGATCAAGGGACTCCAGCATGCCCTCGTGAAACCGCACCGGGAGGCGTTGGCCAGAGACCGCACGTCGATCCGGCCGGCGTCGCTGGCCAGCACACCAGCGGCTGTCGCCGACGCAACACCGCTGTAGTCGAAGAATCGCGGCGCTAGCAGGTGAATCCGATACCCAGCCGAATGCAAATCGGCGGCGTGCTTGACCACCTGCAGGTGGGCATGGCCAGCTCCGACCAAGACCAGGGCCGGCACTCGCGACCTCGAGAAGTCAGGGAAGGGGAGCAGCCAATCGAGCGAGTCCCCGGATGGGAGGTTCGGACATCATGTCAGGCGCACGGGAACCACGCGGCAGCGGCGTCGGCCTTCTGCCGGTACGCGACGAACCGTCTGCGCACCTCGCCGATGGCCGCCTCCAGCGGGAAGATGTCCCGGGTGACGAGCTGGTCGGCGTGATCGGCGGCCACCGGATGCCAGTAGACCCCGTCTGCGGTGATGGTCACCTCGGGGATCAGCCCCTCGACCGTCAGCTCGAGACCGGACTCAGCGACGCCGCGATGGGCCAGGGCGCGGATGACCTGGTCCTCGCGGGCGATGCTGAGCGAGTCGAGGAACGCGTGGAAGTCGACGAGGTCACCGGCCTGGTCGGCTGGCAGGGTGGCTGCGACCCGGACCCGGAAGCCCTCGTTCTGCGCGGTCTGGATCCCGGCCACGGCCCGCTGCCACGACCCCACGCCGCGATGTTGATCGTGCTGGGTCGGCGTGGCGGAGTCGAGGCTGACCTGCAGCGCGAGGCGGTCCCGGTCCATCCGCTGCAGCCGCTCCAACCGGCGTCCGTGGAAGAGCATGGCGTTGGTCAGCAGCGTGGTGGGCAGCTTGGTCGTACAGGCGGCCACCAGGTCGTCGATGTCGGGAAGCAGGAACGGTTCGCCGCCGGTGAGGATCAGCTCGCTGACGCCGGCGTCCACCGCCTCGGCGGCCAGCTGGCGCACGCGGTCGACCCCGAGGGCGCGGCGCGCCGTCCTGGGTGAGGAGCGAACGCAGCAGTAGTCGCAGGCCAGGTTGCAGTCGAAGTTCGCGTACATCCACAGCCGGGTGCCAGGCAGCTGCTCCGGCGCCAGCTGGGCGAGCGGATCGGCTCGCCGTCCGCGCCGGACCGTGACGGCCCCGCCCGAGACGCTGACGAGCTGGTTGCCGGTCCGAGCGCACCAGTCGGTCAACATCGCGATGTCTGACTCGGTCGGCTCGCCCGAGATCGGGACGGGGACCTCGCCGCCGGTCGCCAGGGCGCCGACGCGCTCTACGACGTCCAGCAGGAGGCCGTAGCTCACCACCGGGCGCTGATCCCCTGTTCACGGACGGCGTCGATGAGTGAGGCGTAGCCGTCGAGCTGCGGCGCAACCCATTGGCGCAGGCCCTCCATCTCGAGGATCTCGCGCTGCTCGGGGACCTCCCAGTCCATCGCCATCAGGTGCTGGAGCCAGGGCGTGCTGCGCTCCTCGTCCAAGGTCGGGAGAGCCGTGAAGTTGCAATGGCTGTAGGTCGGTGACTCCCAGAAGGCCTCGAACGCTCCGGGCATCAGCTCCTCACGTCCGATCGCTTGCCAGGTGTTGATGCCGAGCGCCGCCGCGTCCGCTCGATCGTCGAGCACGGCACGCAGTGCGTCGAGCTCACTGCGCCCGGTGTCACCGTGCTTGCCCACGTCGCTGTTGATCCGGAGCAGCGTCACGTCGTCCTCGCCCAGTCCGGCCTGATTGAGGTAGTGCACCGGCAGGATCGCCGCCTGGGCCGAGTCCTGGGAGCCCAGCGCCAACCGGGATCCCTTCAGACCCTCCAGCCCCGTCAACCCGGCCCCCGTACGGGTCACGAAGATGGTCTGGAAGACAGTGTCGGTGTCGCGCATCGCCAGGGCGCGACACGCACCATCGGTCTGGGCCAGCGTGCGGACCCAGGCGAGGTTGGTGTTCCAGGCGATGTCGATGGTGCCGTCGATCAGTGCGTCCACCTGACGGCCGTAGTTCGAGAACAGGACGAAGTCCATCTCGGCGCCGCTGCCGACGAAGTAGTCGCGGATCCCTTCCCAGATCGTCACGACGTTGGGCGTGTAGGCGACCGAGCCGATGAGCAACGGAGCACTCATGCTGACGCCTCCGCCAGTACCGGAGCGGGAGCCGGTTCATCGAACAACGGCAACCCCGTGATCGCCCGACCGTAGAAGTCGTACAGCACGTCGGCTGTTGGCGCCATCACCGAGCCCGCCCGGGCGTCACGGAAGAATCGTTCGATCATCAGGTGCTTGGAGAACGCGGCCCCGCCGCAGACTCGCATGGCGGTATCGGTGATGGTGAGCGCCGCGTCGTTGGCGGCCGCCTTCACGCCCAGGACGTAGAGCATCGTGTCCTCGACCGGATCGACGACCCGGGCCGCCGCCGCGGACAGGTAGGCCGATGTGCTGGCGAGCATGATCGACATCTTGGCCAGCTGGGCCCGGATGGTCGGCAGCGCTGAAAGACTCTGATCCAGGTGCTCCAGCCGCGCCGCCGTGCAGTGACGGACCGCCGCCGAGACCGCCGCGCGCGATAGACCCAGCGAAACGGAGGCGTTACCAAGGTTGAACCAGGGCAACACCGTGCCCAGCATCAGGTCAAGCCCGCCACCACTCGTGCCGAGCCGG
This sequence comes from uncultured Actinomycetota bacterium, assembly GCA_963727215.1. Lineage (GTDB taxonomy): Bacteria > Actinomycetota > Actinomycetes > Propionibacteriales > Propionibacteriaceae > Microlunatus. Next base: position 214,322 of record CAVSFR010000004.1, on the reverse strand, counting down.
TTCGTCTCGGGAATCTCAGCGGCGAACCGCATCGGGTTCGAGGCGTTGCCGCGGTAACCCATCCCCGCCCAACCGCCCGTGATGTCGACCCCGGCGGTGCCGGTGGGAACGGCGTAGAGATCCACCGTGTCGGCGCCGGCGGTCAGCGTCGAGACGACATAGACATCAGCATGCGCCGCCGAGGTGACCCAGCTCTTCTGGGCGGCCAGCCTGACGGTGCCGTCGCCGGTCTCAGCCTGCGATACCGGCGCCCAGAAGTGGGACCGGGAGCCCGCCTCAGAGAAGGCCAACGACCCCAGCACCCTGCCGCCGGCCATGTCGCTCAGCAGATTCGGCAGGTTGGGAGGCGGCGCCGCAGCCACCGGCATAGCCGCGCTCACGTGCATCAGGTAGATCATCGCCGTCGAGCCGCAGACGCCGGCAAGCTGCCCGAGGACGTCGACCAGCTCGTGCGGTCCGCCGCCCAAACCGCCGACTTCGGTCGGCAGGGTGAGCCCGAGGAGACCGGACTCGCGCAAGGCGGTCACGGCTTCGTTGGGGAACCGCGCATCCGCATCCACGTCGGCGGCGTGCCGCTCCGCAGTCGCGAGCACTGGTTGGAGTCTGGCGGTGAGGTCCATGTGTCGTCCGTTCCACGAGGGCTGATGAGACTGAGCGAGGAAGGTCAAGGGCGGGGTCGGCTGGGATCAGCCTGGGGTCTTGTGAGCGGGTTCGTTGGTGTCTGACACCGACGAGCGAGCGAGCATGCTGGCGACCACGGCCAGGGTTGCGAAGAACGCCGATGAGGTTCCGTCGCCGCCCAGGACTGGCCGGCTGAAGCCGAGCTGGAGACGCAACGCCACCGCGGCCAGCACAGTGATCGCTGCCGCCGCCCACGGGAGCCACCGCCTGGCCCTGACGAACGACCAGGCCAGGAGGGCGACGCCCGCCAGCAGCAGGACGATCCCGCCGACGACGTTGTAGGTGCCCAGGCCGAACTCGAGTCCGGATAACTGGAGGTTCGCGCCGGCTGAGCCGAACGGCGAGCCGAAGGCACTGAGCGCGATAGCGGCCACACCCATCAGGGCGGCCAGCCCGCCCCAGAACCGGGCAAGTCCGACACCGCGGCCGATCCCGGCCCGAAGGGCGTCCACCGCCAGATGCCGCCCCGCGCCGCCGAACAGGATCAGGAGATGAACCGCAACCATCAAGATGTAGGACCACGGCCACTCGTGCGGAGCTCGAGCCACCGAGAGACCGATCGCCAGCGACTGGACCGCTCCCACAGCGGCGGCGAAGCGGATGTAGCTGCCGCTCAGCAACAGCACAGCGAGGACGGTCTCGGCCAGGACGACGGCCCAGCCGAAAGGGACGAAGTTCGGCAGCACCAGATGCTGAACCACCCAGCTGTAAGGCGGGAACACGGGGTCGCTGACCGCAAAGCTGGTGAAGGCGAACAACCCGGACTTGTCCGACTGGCCGAAAGTAGGCGGGACCTTCCAGGCCACGTTGAAGAGCCACATCACCCCGACCAGGAGGCGCACCAACGTCATCGCCACACACTGACCAGGAGACACCGGCTCGACCGCGGGCCGAACCAGCCACCTGGCCAGAGAGAGGATTCGCCCGCGAGCGCGCACCGTCGGCGGAGCTGCTCCGGCCATGGTGTTCCCTCGGATCCGAGCGGCCTCGACGGGTTCGCTCACCTCCGACCTTAAGGCCGTCGAGGCACGTTGGTACATTTCGCGTCGATTACATCTAGCGCGGCCCATCCAGCGTCCACGCGGTGACGAGGCTTCGCACCGGACGAACCTGCCCCGACTGGCCGAGGATGTCGGCCGAGGCCCGAACGTAAGCTCAGGCTGATCGCCGGAGGCTCCACAGCTCTAGACTCACGAGACCAGAACAAGCCTTCAGGAGATGCTGTGACTCAGGCCCCCTCGGTGATCGTGTTCGACGTCAACGAGACCTTGTCCGACATGGCGCCGCTTGCGCAGCGCTTCACCGACGTCGGAGCGCCGGCGGCTCTGGCGAAGCTGTGGTTCGCCACCCTGCTGCGCGACGGTTTCGCCTTGGCCGCGGCCGGCGACAACCGCCAGTTCAGCGAGATCGGCGCCGAGGCACTGCGCGGCCTGCTGGTTGGCGTGCCGCTGGATGACGGAATCGACCACGCGGTGGACCACGTCATGCAGGGGATGAGCCGCTTGAGCGTCCACGACGACGTCGTGGACGGGGTGCGGGCCCTGGGTGCGGCGGGGTGCCGGCTGGTCACCTTGACCAACGGAGCCGCAGGGGTGGCCGAGCGGCTGTTCGACGCAGCCGGCATCCGGGCGGAGTTCGAACGGCTTTTGTCGGTGGAGGACGCGGCCGCCTGGAAGCCGGCCCCCGCCGCCTACCACTACGCCGCCGACGTGTGCGGCGTGGCGCCCCGAGACCTGCTGTTGGTGGCGGTGCACCCGTGGGACATCCACGGCGCCTCCCGGGCTGGCCTGCGCACCGCGTGGCTGAACCGGAGCGAGGCCGCCTACCCCGGCTACTTCGCCGCCCCCGACGTCGTCGTCAACACGCTGACCGACCTGACCAACGCCCTGTAGGACCCAGCCACCTCGTCGAGGTCTCATTCGACCGGTGAGCTCCTTCGCTCCCCTCAATCGGGAACAACAGATGGGGGTCGCCGAACGAAGGGCCAGCTCAGACCTGTCACGTTTCCGGACGCGGCAGGGAAAGGCCAAGCGCAGGTTCGGCGTCGGGTCAGCGTCGCGGTAATCTCGATACTCCCGGCCGCGTGCGATCAGTCCGCAGACAAGGAGCAGGGCCATGCCGCTGAAAGGCCGTAGGGGACGCCTGGAGTGGCTCGCCTGGCTGCCTCGGATCTCCTCGCCTGCCGTCCACCTCGTCCAGGCCCTGGCCCGCAGGAAGACGACGGCGACGCGAGTGAGGTCATCCTCCGCAGACGCACACGAGTGGCTGAGCCGCGACGCCTGTGTCGACGTCGACGCGATCTTCGGCCGGATCGAGGAGAAGCCCAACGACCGCGATCACTCCCCTGCACCAAGGACGCGGAAACCTGACTGATCCCCGCGCTGCCACGTCTCGCGCCTGTCCGGTGGGCTCGACAATGCGGATGGTTCAGCGCGCTGAGTCCGTGACCTGCGAGGGTCTACTCGCTCACGTTTCGCTGACATGGCGGATTCTGAAAGCCACCCACAAGGGTGCTCGAGTCGGTCAGATCTAAGCACTCGATACTTGCGTTTCCGCTTCCCGTAGGGCATTCCGCTTCTAGGCTGAGGGGTGCCCCGCTCCTGCTCCCCCGATCATCGATCCCGCTTGTGGGATTGCTCGTGGCCCAAATGGTTCGTGACGACGTCGATGCTGGCGGTCTGCGCCTGTTCGGCTGTTCCGCAGCCGCCGACCCCGCCCCCTGGGCCGTCCGCCCGGGCGCCGTCAGGTTCACCTGGCACCTCTACAACAAGTGCGCCGACCAACGGACACCGAGTTCAGAAGAGCCGACCTGCGGAGGTGCCGATCAAGGCCCGCGCCGTCGTCGCCTCGCTACCCACGTTGCCGCACGTGCGGGCAGGTCAGCTGAACGAATACCGGGTCGTCGAGCTCGATCACCACGTGGACGTCGTCGTCCCGCAATTCAGGCAGGCACCCGTACTGAATCGGCGCCTACGGCAGGCCGCCGACACCTCCGTGCAGTCGTTCCGTCGAACCGTCCGCCAAGAAACAGGACGAGACCCGGGCCGCTACCACGCCTTGGCGGTGGGCTGGCAACTGCTCGCTCGGTCCGACAGCACGACCGGCGTCCAGCTGTGGGTGGGGGAACAACACGGTCTAGAGGTGAAGCTCGAACGGGTGACGGTCTGGTACGACCACGCAACCCGCGGGATGCTGAGTCTGCGGGACCTGTTCGCCCCATCGGCGTGGCCAGCAGCCCAACGTGCGTTGGTGAGTGCCCTACGCCAGCACTCCGACCGCCCAGCCAAGGTGAAAGCGGTGTTGCCGACCCGTGACCCCCCGGAGGGTGAGGGGCCGACCTTCGGCTTTGCCATCGACGGGAGCCTGGTGGTGACTCTTGCGGCCCACAGCCTCTCAGCACACCGACAGCCTGCCTCAGTCCGGTTGGCGCCCGGCCCGCTGCAGTCCCGGCTCAGCCGGGCGGGTCGGTTGGCGAGCGCAGCGGCCCGCGACCATCAGCTCGGCGATACCGGAGGTGGCCGGGTGAACTGCAGTATCCGTAAGTGCGTGGCGCTGACCTTCGACGACGGCCCCGGCCCTTACACCGCCGAGCTGGTCTCGATCCTTCAGCAGCGGAACGTCCCGGCCACCTTCTTCCTGGTCGGGGACCGCGTCCATCGAGCCCCCGACCTCGTCGCCACACTCGCCGATGCCGGCCTGGAGGTCGGCAACCACAGCAGCCACCACGACGAGCTCACCTTTCTGGGCCCGCGTGAGATCGAGCACGATCTAGCGGCGACGAGCCGGGCTATCTCCGCAATCACCGGCCGCCAGCCCGTCCTGCTGCGACCGCCGTACGGCTCGCGCAACCCAACCGTCGACACCGTGAGCAAGAAGCTGGGCATGGCCGAGATCTTGTGGAACGTCGACACCCTCGACTGGCGCTACCCGGACCCCGACCGTATCCGGCATGCGGCGGTGAATCCCTCGAGGCGAGGTTCCATCATCTTGATGCACGACATCCACCGCACCACGGTGGCAGCAGTCCCCCGCATCATCGCCGACCTCCAACGGCGTGGCTTCACCCTGGTCACCGTCACTCAACTCCTCAAAGACCCACCGCGGCCGGGGAAGGTGTACTGGATGGGGTCCCCCTCATAGCGTCAGACACCATCGGGAGGAGATGCCACTCGATCGAGCAGGTCGCGCTCCCCCACCCGTCCTCGCCGCCGCGCCAGCGACACCGGGTCCGGGCCGCGTCCGTCCGCGGCCGTGGCGTTCAACGCCGGTGAGGCAGCCTGCCGAGTGATGGCCGCTCCCCGATCGACCTCTCACCTGCCCTTTCGGGCTCGACGGACCGCACATCGGGCAGTCCGCCACGGGGCTCCCGTTGCGGCGTCGGCCCGCTGCTAGCGTCGAAACCGCGCGGACATCGTCGTCAGCCCCACCTCGAGGAGTCACCATGTCAGAGCACGAGTCAGCCGTCCGCCGCTTCATGGCCGCACTGGACAGCAGCGGCGATCGCGACGACCTGGGCGCTGTCTGCTCCCCCGAGGTCGCCCAAGGCTGGCAGGCCGTCATGGAAGAGTTCTCGTTCTCGGAGGTGACCTTCACGATCGACGACCTCGTCTCCGACGGCGACAGGGCGGCCGCTCTGTGGAGGAGCACGGGCGTCCACACACGTCCCTTTCTCGGCATCCCCGCCTCTGGCAAGGAAACCCCGTCCAAAGGGTCAGCGTTCTTCACCTTCGACGGCGACACGATCATCGACGTCGTGAGCTACTACGACGTCGAGGCGATACTGCAGCACCTCGGCGCGACGATCGCGCCGCCCGCCTGAGGTCCTGCTCACCGGCCGCTGCGGCTGACGAACCCCGTCTCGTAGGCGGCGACGACCGCCTGTACCCGGTCGCGAACAGCCAGCTTGGCGAGGATGCGGGCGACGTGGGTCTTCACCGTCGTCTCGGCGACCACCATCTCCGCGGCGATCTCCGCGTTGGACAGACCGCGAGCGATGAGTCGCAGCACGTCGAGCTCGCGTGCCGTCAGCGGGGCGAACCGGGCGGGGACGCCGGGGGTCATGACCGGTTCGGCGAACCTCTCGACCAGCCGCTGGGTGATGGACGGCTCGATCAGCGAGTCACCGGTCGCGGCGGCCCGGACGGCCGCCACGAGCCGGGACGAGGGTGCGTCCTTGAGCAGGAAGCCGGCAGCGCCGGCGCGGAGCGCCCGGTAGACGTACTCGTTCTGGTCGAAGGTGGTGAGCACCACTACCGTCGGCGGGCTCGGTTGGCGCAGGATCTGCTCGGTCGCGGCGAGGCCGTCGAGCTCGGGCATCCGGATGTCCATCAAGACGACGTCCGGCTTCGCGAGCGCCGCCTGGCGGATCGCCTCGAGACCGTTGGGCGCCTCGGCCACGACCTCGATATCGCCCTCCGACTCCAGGATCACCCGGAAACCGGTACGCACCAGCTCCTGGTCGTCGGCGATGAGGACCCTGATCACCTGCTCATTCTGGCGGCAACGGACCCCGCCGCGACTCCTCCTCGAGGATGACCCGTCGTCGCAAGCTCATCCTCGCTGCTGACGCGGACGACGAGGCCACCTTGGGAGCGTGAGGTCAACGGGGTCAGCCAGACGCCGGACCGAGAGGATCAACGAGATGGACAGCGTCAGAAACATCCGGCCCTTGGACTACGTGCTCACAGCCGCCATGGTCGCCCTCGCCGTCTTCATCGGCGTCATGAACGTCACCGCAGGCGCCGACACCGACATGGCACACCCACTCGACACGCACTCGCCGTGGCTGGTGGCGGTCTTCGTCCTCTCGGTCCTGCCCCTGCTGTGGCGACGACGGAACATCCTGGCCGCCATCGGGGTGTCGTTCGTCGTGATCGCGGCCAGCGTCCCGATTCTCGGCTGGGTCACCCGGTGCGGGTATGCGCTGCCCCTCGCGGCGGCGATGGCCTACGCGGTCGCCCGCTATGCCGGCAGCCGCCGGAACCAGGTCATCGGGCTGGTCGGGATCCTCGCCCTGCAGGTCGTCACCCTGGTGCAGGATGCGTCCACGGGAGGTCTGGGCGGTCTCAGCGTCGGGCTCCCGGCCGCAGCGCTGTGCTACGGCGTCGGCCTCCTCGTGCAGAACCTCGGCGCGAAGAAGGTCGCGGAGACTACGCTGGACGCTGACCGCGTCCACGCCTGAGGAGTCCGCGATGAGTGAGGGCTTGCGCGCGGTCTTCCGTGGAGTCCGTCCCCTCGACGGCATCCTCGCGGGAGCCCTCACGGCGCTGGCCGGTCTGCTGATGGTCATGAACGTCCGGGCCTCCGACGCGGAGGTCGCCGCTCAGGTCGCCAACGGCTCGATGGTGCACCCGATCTCGTCGCACTCGTGGCTGATGCTGCCGGTCTTCCTGCTCGCAGTCGTCCCGGTGCTGTGGTGGCGTCGCGGTGTCCTCGCCGCCACGGGCATCGCGGTGGTCGCGATGGTCGTGCACGACGTGGCCTTCGGCTGGGTCACCCGGTGCGGCGCGGGCCTGCCGCTCGCGTTCGTTCTGGCCTACCTCGGGGCCGTGAGTCTGGAACGGGGCCGGGCGTTGGTCGTCCTGGGCCTGAGCACCGTGCTCACGCTGGCGGTCTTGACGGTGGACGCATCGACTGGTCTGGAGCCCTTCGGGCTCGCCTTCCCGGTGGCGCTGATCGTCTTCGCGATCGGTCGGGCCGTTCGCCACCGCACCGCCCTCAGCGCCGAGCTCCGGGCGCGCACGGCCCAGCTCCAGCAGCTGAGAGACCAACGCGTCGCCCTCGAGGTCGCCAACGACCGCGTCCGGCTCTCCCAGCAGCTCGACGGGCTGCTGCAGGAACGGCTCGACCAGCTCGCGGCCGCCGCCGAGTCCGGCCAGAACCTGGACCGGGAAAGCGCCAGGGCTCTGCTGGAGTCGATCGAGCACGACAGCCGCGCGACCCTGGACGGGATGCGCGAGATCGTCGGCCTGCTGCGCGGTGGGGACGTCGCGCTCGCCCCGGCCCCCACCGTGGCGCATCTCGACGCGGTGCTGGCTCGGCACACCCACGCGGACTCGCGGCTGACCGTGAGCGGTGACCCTCGCTCGCTGCCGGCGACGGTCGAGCTCTCGGCGTACCGGATCGTCGAGCACCTGGTGGACGTCCTCGCCGACGACCCGAGCTCCCGGATCGACGTCGGCGTGCGCTTCGACGACGACGCCCTCGAGATCCGGGTCCGAGGACCGGTGGCCCGTTCCGCCGACCTCAAGGCTGCCGTCGCACGGGCCAGGGAGCGGGCGACGTTCCTCGGCGGCTCGCTGGACGTGAAGGTGAGCCGGGGCCAAGCCGTCGCCGTGGCCCAGCTGCCGGTCCTGGCGTAGCGGTGGCGCGGCTGGCTCGCCTCGAGCGGTGGGGCATCATCGTGGCGGTCCTGCTGCTCGTGGCGGTGCCGACGGCGCTGCACGGCTGGCCGACGACACCGGCCGGCAACCTTTTCACGCTCCTGCTGGTCGGCGGTGGGCTCGCCCTCGTCTGGTGGCGCAGCCAGCCGCGTGCCGCGTCGGTCGTGGCCCTCGGTCTGCAGTTTGCTGCTGGTGCCGTCGACGGCTACTTCCCCGACTCGGCCCTACCGATCTACTCCGTCTCCTTCGCCGTGCTCGCGCTCGCCTGGTCCGGCCGGGCAGCCTGGCTGGCAGCCGGGTGCGGTGCGGCGTACGTGCTGGCGTTCGGCATCTTGACCGAGATCGACAGTTGGGTGGCGGCGATCATGTTCACGCTTCCCCCGTTCGCCGCCGGGACGGTGCTGCGGCTCCGCCGGCAGACCGCCGACCAGCTGGCGTCCCGGCTCGCCGAGCTCGAGGAGGAGCGGGAGCTGTTCGCCGAGATCGCCCTGCGACACGAGCGGACCCGGATCGCCAGCGAGCTGCACGACATCATCGGGCACGCGATCAGCGTGATGGTGATCCAGGCCGCCGCGGGTCAGCGGCTGGTGGACACCCAGCCCGAACGCGCCCGGGCGGCGTTCGCCGCGATCTCCGAGTCCGCACGGCAGGGCAGTCTCGATCTCGAGCGCCTGGTCGAGCTGCTCGCCGGGAACACGGCGCTCGGCGGCGGCGCGCCCGACCTGTCACTGGTCGACGAGGTCGTCTCGCGGGCCAGTCGGAGCGGGCTGAACGTCAGCTGTCGCTTCGAGGGCGACCGCGACCACGTCCCGGAGCCGGTCGCGCAGCTGGCCTTCCGGGTGGTCCAGGAGAGCCTGACGAACGCTCTCCGGTACGCCCCGGGAGCCGAGGTCCGGATCGTCATCAGCGTCGACGACTCCGGGCACGGCCTGGCCGTCCGGGTCGAGAACGGCCGGGCCGAGCAGCCCGGCTCCTCCCTCACCGGGACCGGACGCGGTCTGGTCGGGCTACGGGAGCGGAGCCGCAGGCTCGGCGGGCAGTTCCGCGCCGGCGCCACCGGCACCGGCGGCTGGGTGGTCGAGGCACGGCTGCCGGGCCGCGTCTGACCGACGACATCGCCCTGACCTCCAGAGCGGGCCCAGACTCAGCCGGCCGTCGCCACCGCCTTGCGCAGCAGCGCCGCGATGGTCGTCGCCGCGGTACCGGAGGCGCTGGTGACGGCGTACTCCGTCGGCCACACGTCCCCGTCGTCGAGGCGGGCCGAGTCGCTGAAGCCGAGCGTCGCGTAGCGGACGCCGAACTTGGCGGCCGGCTTGAAGAAGCACACCACCTTGGCGTCCTGGTCGACATAGGCGGGAAACCCGTACCAGGTCTTCGGTCGCAGGTGCGGTGCTGCCTCGCTGACCAGGGTGTGAACCCGCTCGGCGAGGACCCGGTCCTGATCCACCATGGCGGCGATCGCGTCGAGGCAGGCCTGAGCCTCTTCGGCCTTCTTCGCTCCGCCACGGCCCGACGACCGCAGCTCGTCGGCGCGGGCTCTCATCGCGGCCTTCTCGGCGTCGCTGAATCCCGCATTTTTCGTGGTGGCCATGAAGGACCCCCTTCTGGTGTGCTGGGTGCTGACACTGGGCTGACGGCAGCGCGGGCCGAGATGTGACGAGACCGACCCAGCAGGTCTCAGCGCCGGTTGACCCTCAGCTACAGGGGTTCCAGCCGCTGGCGGGTCACGGCGCGACGCCGCCAGGCTCCGCGTCACCACCGGGGCGACGCCCGGCGGTTGGCGGCTCAGCGGTTGGCGGCTGGGCGGCCGGCCGGCGCTCCGGCGCCCGCGCCGGGACCAGCGGCTCGTGCAGGTCGACCGGATCCTTCAGCGAGCGGGCGATGGCGTGGCGCAGCGGCCGGGCCCATCGTTTCTCGACCAGGGTGTGGATCAGCCAGGCGACCACGACGCTGGTGAGCATCGCCAGGGCCAACACCAGATAGCTGTTACGACCCTCGTGCAGCACGTCGATGAGGAAGAAGCCGAGCTGGCCGTGCACGAGGTAGATGGGGTAGGTCAGAGCACCGACAGCGGTGAGCCAGCGCCACTCCACCCGGGACACGCGCCCGTTGCTGCAGGCGATGACGGCGGCGAAGATGGCGGCGATGATCAGCGCGACGGCCACCCCGCTGAAGGTGCTGCCGGTGATCTCGGGCGAGCGGTTGCGCGCGTACTTGACGGCGTGCAGGGTGGCGAACACGTAGTTCATCGCGATGCCCAGCCAGACCAGCAGGTTGTGCCCGTGCCGATGCGCGACGTACATCAGCATGCCGGCGGCGAAGTACGGGGCGTAGGAGGGCATCAGCAGCGAGACCAGGATCGGGGACTTCGTGGCCGAGGCGATCAGCGCCAGCAGCGGCCACAGGAACGCGAAGCCGATCACCCGTCGCCGGGTCATCCCGACCAGCACGAACACACCGATCAGCAGGTAGAACTTCAGCTCCACCCACAGCGTCCAGAACGCGCCCTGCACACCCGGCACCCCGACGGCCGACTGCAGCATCGTCATGTTCACCAGGGTCTGCAGCGCGGTGGACTCACGGTCGCCGTGCCAGAACGACTGCAGGACGAAGGTGCCGAGCACGGCCACCCAGTAGGCCGGGAAGAGCCTCGAGAAGCGCGACGCCACGAACTCCTCGATGCTGCGGCCGTAGGCGGTCATCAAGATCACGAAGCCGCTGATCACGAAGAACAGCTGGACGCCGAGGTAGCCGTAGCGGCTGAGGAGGTTGATCGTCGGGAACTCCAGACGGGACGGGTTCCCCCACAGCAGCTTCTCGGCCGCGGTGTAGTGGAAGGCCATCACCGCCACGGCGGCGACGAAGCGCAGGGCATCGAGCGCGGCGAGTCGCGGTCGTCTCACTGCTGTGGCCTCCGAACTCACCGCAGGACCGTAGCAACGCCGGACCGGGCATCGGGGACGCCGCCCGCTGGGCGGACGCTGTGTCGCTGGGTAGCGTGACGACGTGGCCGCGAAGTCGACTGACGACCTGAACCTCCGCCAGCTCCCCCGCGGCGGTGATGTCGCCGTGGTGGGCGGTCGCGTCGTCCCCGTGGTGGGCGAGGTGATCGAGCGCGGCACCGTCCTGGTCAGGGACGGCGTGGTGACCGCGATCGGCGTCGATGTCGAGGTGCCGCCCGGGGTCCCCGTCGTGCAGGCGGAGGGGTCGTGGGTGCTGCCGGGCTTCGTCGAGTCCCACGCTCACGTCGGCGTACATGAGGAGGGCGTCGGCTGGGCGGGCTCGGACAGCAACGAGCTCACGGACCCGGTCGGTGCGCGCTTCCGCGCCCTGGACGCCATCAACCCGGCCGACGAGGGCTTCCGGGACGCGCTCGCCGGCGGCATCACCGCCGTGGTGGTCAAGCCGGGCTCCGGCAACCCGATCGGCGGCCAGACCGTCGCCCTCAAGGTCTGGGGCCGGATGGTCGACGAGATGGTATTCGCCCAGCCGTGCTCGGTGAAGTCCGCCCTCGGGGAGAACCCGAAGCGGGTGTACGGGGAGAAGAAGCAGACGCCGTCGACCCGGCTCGGCGTCGCCTCGGTCATCCGCGACGCCCTCCGCGACGCCCAGGACTACGCGGCCCGGCGCGCGGCCGCGGCGGCCGAGGGCAAGCCGTTCGACCGTGACTCCAACTTCGAGGTCCTGGCCCGGGTGCTGGACGGCGAGGTCCCCTGGTGCCAGCACTGCCACCGCGCCGACGACATCGCCACCGCCATCCGGCTGGCGGACGAGTTCGGCTACCGGCTGGTGATCAACCACGGCACCGAGGGCCACCTGCTGGCCGACGTGCTCGCGGAGCGGAACATCCCGGTGATTATCGGGCCTTTGTTCACCTCGCGCAGCAAGGTGGAGGTGAACCTGCGCGACCTGCGCAACCCCGGCCTGCTCGACCGCGCCGGCGTGACCATCGCGATCACCACGGACCATCCGGTCGTGCCCATCAACTTCCTCGTCTACCAGGCGATCCTGGCCGTCAAGGAGGGGCTGGACCGCGACGCCGCTCTGCGGTCGTTGACCATCAACCCGGCCCGGATCCTCGGCCTGGACTCTCGCGTCGGCTCGCTCGAGGTGGGCAAGGACGGTGACCTGGTCGTCTGGGACGGCGACCCGCTGGACATCATGAGCCGCGCTCGCACGGTCGTGGTCGAGGGCCGGAGGGTCTACGACTTCGACGACTCCCTGGGCCAGGGCGTCACCGTCGACCCCTACGCCGCACTCGCGCACCGCTCCTGAGCGACGGAGCCGTCACCCGCCCGGCCGCTGAGCCTTCACACTGAACGGTGACTCCGGTCGGGCCAGCGCGACGCCGTCGACGGTGAGGTCGACGAGCTCGTTGTAGAAAGCCATCCGGCCCTGGACGGCCCCCACCGCCGGGTACGGATCGGAGTAGGACCAGGCGACGTTCTGGGCGCGGCCGACCACATCCCAGTACCGGTCAGCGGTCCCCTTGTACGGGCAGTGGCTGCGGTTGTCCGTCGGCTCGAGCAGCTCGAGCCGCACGTCGTCGACCGGCAGGTAGTACCGCGTCGGCAGCCCGGTCTCGAACAGCAGCACCGGTTGCCGGCTGTCGGCCAGCACCGTCCCGCCGAGGCTGACGACGACATGCCGGCTGCTGGGGAGGGCGTCGACCCGCTTGTGCGGGTCGCGCGGGTGACTGCCCACCACCTCGTCCTCCTCGAGCCAGCGGTCGAGCAGGCCAGGTTGCCAGCTCAGGACCAACCGGTCGGACAGGGCGGGATCGTCCCGGACCCAGGCGGCGTGCGGCAGCCGGCGCCCGTCGAGCTCGAGGTCGTACCACTGCGCCACCGGGCCGTGCGGGGTGAAGAACGATCCCTCCGGCGCCGGCCCGTCGGCCGGCCTGAGCAGGTCCTCGCGCACGTCGCTCCGGGCGAAGGCGTAGCCCGGCACCGGGAACCGGTCCTCCCAGAACAGCAGCGGCGACCGTGAGTCCACCACCGCCACGTCGCCGACGAACGCCCGCACCCACCGTTGCGAGGACTCGGTACGCATCTGGCCTCCCCTCGCACTGATGGTCGCGATGCCATCCCGACCACCGTCCCAGCCCCCGCAAGACTGCGCAAGAGGCCGAGAGACTCACGCCGGTAGCTCGAGGGCTGACGCGAGCGGTACACCGGGCCGGTAGGCCAGGTGGGTGAAGCTCGAGGCGTCGATGACGGTGAGGTCGGCCCGGGCGCCGACGACCAGGCGACCCACGTCGGTCCGGCGCAGCGACCGGGCGGCGACCGCCGTGACTGCGTACAGGGCCTGGGCCGGCGTCATCTGGAGCTCGCGAACGGCCAGGGCGAGGACGAAGGGCATCGAGCTGGAGGCGCAGGTGCCGGGGTTCCAGTCGGTGGCCAGGGCCACCGGGACGCCGGCGGCCAGCAGCCGGGTCGCGTCCGGGTAGGGCGATCGGGTGCTGAACTCGACCCCGGGCAGCAGGGTGGCCACGGTGCTCCCGCCGGCGTCGGCAAGGGCGTCCACGTCCGCGTCCCTCAGGTGGGTGCAGTGGTCCACGCTGGCCGCGCCGAGCTCGACCGCCAGCCGGACGCCGGGACCGGGGGCGAGCTGGTTGCCGTGCACCCGCAAGCCCAGCCCGGCGGCAGCGCCGGCCGTCAGCACCGCCCGGGCCTCGTCCTCGTCGAAGGCGTGCGGTGAGGCCGGCTCGCAGAAGACGTCCACCCAGCGGGCGTACGGGGCTGCCGCGGTGAGCATCTCGCCGGTGACCAGGGCGAGGTAGTCCGACCGGCCCACGCCGGCCGGCACCACGTGCGCGCCGAGGAAGGTGGTCTCGGCGGTGACCTCGCCGGCCAGCCGCAGAGCCCGGACCTCCTCCGCGACCGTCAGCCCATAGCCGCTCTTGATCTCGACCGTGGTGGTGCCCTGGGCACGCAGCTCGCAGATCCGGCCGGCGAGCAGGCGACGCAGCTCGTCCTCGGTCGCTGTCCGCGTAGCCGTGACGGTGCTGGCGACGCCACCCCCGTCGTAGCGCTGGCCCGCCATCCGCGCGACGAACTCCGCGCTCCGGTCGCCCGCAAAGACCAGGTGGGTGTGGGCGTCGACGAAACCGGGGACGACGCTGCGGCCCTCGACGTCGACCCGCTCGTCGGTCGCCGGCGCGCTGGACGCGGGACCGATCCAGGCCACCCGGCCGTCCTCGGCCACCAGGGCGGAGCGCTCGCGTCGTCCCAGCCCGTCCAGGCCGGTCCCGTCACAGGTCACGAGCTCGGCCATCCCGGTGATGAGGATGCTGCTCATGAGTCCTCCAGCTCGGCGAGTGCGAGGGCCAGCAGCCGGGCGGGGTGGCCCAGGCGGTGCCGGCCGTCGTGCACCACCGTCTCGCCGGCGACGACCACCCGGTCGACGTCGGCCCCGGTGGCCGCGAAGACGATCTGCGCCGGGGCGGTCCCGACCGTACGGACGGAGTCGCTGCGGACGACCACGAAGTCGGCCGTCGCGCCGGCGACCAGCCGCCCGTCGCCGGGTCGGCCCAGGCTGGCGTAGCCGTTCGTGGACGCCGCGGCGACCAGCGCGGCCGGGGTGAACCGGCCGCGCTGGCCCGAGGCCAGCCGCTCGTCGAGCTCGAGCCCTCGCAGCTCCTCGAACGGGTCGATCACCGCCTGGCTGTCGGACCCGAGGCTGAGTGAGCTGCCTGCCCGCGCCAACGCGGCTGCCGGGCCGATCCCGTCGGCGAGGTCGCGTTCGGTGGTGGGGCAGAAGCAGGCGGTGACCCGCGCGTCGCCCAGTCGGACCAGGTCGTGGCCGGTCAGGTGGGTGGCGTGCACGGCGGTGGTCCGCGGTCCGAGCAGGCCCGCATCGGCCAGCACCTGGGTGGGCGTACGGCCGTAGTACCCGCGCGTCGCGGCGTTCTCGGCCGGCTGCTCGCTCAGGTGGACGTGCAGCGGGCGACCTGCGGCGGCCGGGCCGAGCTCGGCCAGAGCAGCGGCCGGCACGGCGCGGACGGAGTGCGCAGCCGCACCGAGGACCACATCGCCCGCGGGCCGGAAATCCCCGACGCGGTCCGCCCAGCGGTCGACCGACCCGTCGGAGAACCGTCGCTGCACCTCGTCCAGCGGCAGATGACCGTCGGGTCGAAGGCCCCCCGCGAGGTAGCAGACGTCGAGCAGGGTCAGCCGGATACCGGCCTCGGCGGCAGCCTGCACCAGGGCCGCGCTCATGGTGTTCGGGTCGGCGTACGGGCGGCCGTCGGGCCCGTGGTGCAGGTAGTGGAACTCCCCCACCGCGGTCCAGCCGGCGAGCACCATCTCGGCGTACGTCGCCCGGGCCAGCGCGAGGTAGCGGTCGGGGTCGAGCCGGCGGGCGATCGTGTACATCTGCTCGCGCCAGGTCCAGAAGCTCCCGCCGCCGCCGTGGGTGCGACCCCGGAGCGCTCGGTGGAAGGCGTGGCTGTGGCCGTTGGCCAGCCCAGGCAGGGTGACCCCGCGCAGGATCTCGTCGGCGGGCTCAGCCGGTCCCGGCTCGACGCAGGCGAGGCGTCCGTCCGCCACGACCAGGCGTACGCCCGCCCGGCAGCCGCCCGGGAGCCAGGCGTGCTCGGCCCAGTACGCGGCCACCGTCAGCCCCCCTGCGGCGCTGGTTCACGCACTGCTGACTCCCGCAGGGGGATCCGCACGCCGTTCGCGGCCGCCACCTGCTCGGCGCGCTCGTAGCCGGCGTCGACGTGGCGGATGATCCCCATGGCCGGGTCGTTGGTCAGCACCCGCGCCAGCTTCTGGGCGGCGAGCGGCGTGCCGTCGGCGACGGAGACCTGGCCGGCGTGCAGCGAGCGGCCGATGCCGACCCCGCCGCCGTGGTGGATCGAGACCCAGGTGGCGCCGGATGCGGTGTTGACCAGCGCGTTCAGCAGTGGCCAGTCCGCGATGGCGTCGGAGCCGTCGAGCATCGACTCGGTCTCCCGGTACGGGCTGGCCACCGAGCCGGCGTCCAGGTGGTCGCGGCCGATGACGATCGGCGCGCTCACCCTGCCCCTGGCGACCAGGTCGTTGAACGCGAGCCCGGCACGGTCGCGCTCGCCGTGGCCCAGCCAGCAGATCCGCGCGGGCAGGCCCTGGAAGGCGATCTTCTCCCGGGCGCCGCGCATCCACTTCTGCAGCCGGTCGTTGTCGGGGAACTCCTCCATCACGGCGCGGTCGGTGACGTCGATGTCCTTCGGGTCACCGGACAGCGCGACCCACCGGAACGGCCCCCGACCCTCGCAGAACAGCGGCCGGATGTAGGCGGGCACGAAGCCCGGGAAGTCGAACGCCCGGCCGTACCCGCCCTGACGGGCCTCGTCTCGGATCGAGTTGCCGTAGTCGAAGACCTCCGCGCCCGCGTCGGAGAAACCGACCATGGCCTCGACCTGCCGGGCCATCGACTCGCGCGCCATCTCGGTGAACTCGGCCGGCTTGGCCGCCGCCAGGTCGGCCCAGTCGGCCAGCTCCACCTCTGCCGGCAGGTACGCCAGCGGGTCGTGGGCGCTCGTCTGGTCGGTCACGATGTCGATCGGCACGCCGCGACGCAGCAGCTCGGGGAACACCTCGGCGCAGTTGCCGACGACCCCGATCGAGCGGGCCTGCCGCGCGTCCTTGGCGGCGAGCGCCAGTGCGACGGCGGAGTCCAGATCGTCAGCGATCTCGTCCAGGTAGCGGTGCTCGCGACGCCGCTCGAGCCGCGTCCGGTCGACGTCGACGATCAGGCAGACGCCGTCGTTCATGGTCACGGCGAGCGGCTGTGCGCCACCCATCCCGCCGCAGCCACCGGTGAGGGTCAACGTGCCCGCCAGGCTGCCGCCGAAGCGGAGCTCGGCGACCGCGGCGAAGGTCTCGTACGTGCCCTGGACGATCCCCTGGGTGCCGATGTAGATCCACGAGCCGGCCGTCATCTGGCCGTACATGGTCAGCCCGAGCTGCTCGAGCCGCCGGAACTCCGGCCAGGTGGCCCAGTCCCCCACCAGGTTGGAGTTGGCCAGGATCACCCGCGGCGCCCACTCGTGAGTCTGCATCACCCCGACCGGCCGGCCGGACTGGACGAGCATCGTCTCGTCCGGCGCCAAGGTGGTCAGGGTGCGGATCATCGCGTCGTAGGAGCGCCAGTCACGAGCGGCCCGACCGGTGCCGCCGTAGACGACGAGGTCGTCGGGCCGCTCGGCGTTCTCGGGGTCGAGGTTGTTCATCAGCATCCGCAGCGGCGCCTCGGTCTGCCAGGACCGGGCGGTCAGCGTGGTGCCGCGGGGAGCGCGGACGGGACGGGCGCCTTCCATGGCGGTTCTCCTTCTGGGTTCGGACTAGAGCAGGGGGCCGGTGACGGTTTCGACGGCGGCGAGCAGCTGGCCCGACGCGACGAGCTGGACCGCCGTCTCGATCTCCGGAGCCAGCCACCGGTCAGGGCCCGGGCCGTCGACGCCCGCAGCCCGGAGAACGCCGACCGCAGCCGCGGTGGCCGCAGCGGGGGTCAGCGGTGCGCGCAGCTCCAGCGAGCGGGCGGCGACCATCAGCTCGACAGCCAGCACGCGGGTCAGCGCGTCGACGGCACGCCGCAGCTTGCGAGCGGCGGACCAGCCCATCGAGACGTGGTCCTCCTGCATCGCCGAGCTGGGGATCGAGTCGACCGAGGCGGGCACGGCCAGCCGCTTCAGCTCCGAGACCAGCGCCGCCTGGGTGTACTGCGCGATCATCAGCCCCGAGTCGACGCCCGGATCGTACGCGAGAAAGGGCGGCAGGCCGTTGCTGCGGGCGGCGTCGAGGTGCCGGTCGGTCCGCCGCTCGGCGATGGAGGCCAGGTCGGCGACGGCGATGGCCAGGAAGTCGAGGACGTAGCCGACCGGGGCGCCGTGGAAGTTGCCGTTGGACTCGACACGGCCGTCGTGAGTGACCACCGGGTTGTCGACGGCCGAGCCGAGCTCGATGGTCGCCACCCGTTCGGCGTGGTCGACGGTGTCGCGGACGGCGCCGGCGACCTGCGGCGAGCAGCGCAGCGAGTACGCGTCCTGGACGCGGGTGCAGCCTCCCGGCAGGCCGGGGACCAGCCGGTGGCTCTCCCGGATCGGGCTGCCGCTCAGCAGGGTGCGCAGGTTCGCGGCCGACGCCGCCTGTCCGGGGTGCGGCCGCAGCCGCTGCAGGTCGGCGGCGAAGACGTCGTCCGTGCCGAGCAGGGCCTCCACGCTCATGGCGGCGGTGACGTCGGCGACGCGCAGCAGGGCCCGGAGGTCCGCGACCGCCAGCAGGAGCATGCCGAGCATGCCGTCGGTGCCGTTGATCAGGGCCAGCCCCTCCTTCTCGGCCAGGGTGACCGGGCACAGCCCCGCCCGGGCCAGTGCCTCGGCCGCCGGTTGCCGCAGGCCGCAGGCATCGCGCACCTCGCCCTCGCCGGTGAGCGCCAGCGCGCAGTGGGCCAGCGGGGCCAGGTCGCCCGAGCAGCCGAGGCTGCCGAACTCGTGCACCACGGGGGTGATCCCCGCGTTCAGCAGGTCGACGTAGGCGAGGACGGTCTCGAGCCGGATCCCGGTCCGCCCGGTGGCCAGGGTGGCGATCCGCAGCAGCATCAGGGCCCGGACGACCTCGCGTTCGACCTCCGGCCCCGAACCGGCGGCGTGCGAGCGGACCAGGCTCCGCTGCAGAGCGACCCGCTGGTCGACAGGGATGTGCCGCGTGGCCAGCGCCCCGAAGCCGGTGGAGACGCCGTAGTGCGGCTCCACGTCCTCGGCCAGCGCCTCGATGATCCTGCGGCTGGCCGCCACCTCCGCCAGCGACCCGGCCGACAGGACGACCCGGGCGTCGTGCCGGGCGACCGCGACGACGTCGGCCGCCGAGACACCGCCGGTACCGACCTCGACCTCGAGCTGCTCCATGCCTCCATGGAACCGCCGGGCCGGGTGGTGCCGCCAGAGCCTCCGAGGAGGATCTGTCCCGTCCGTGGGACAGTCGGTGGGTGTCCGACGCGCCGGCAGTCACCCAGGCCCTACGGCTGCTCACCCTGCTGGGTGGTCAGGCCGAGCCGCTCGCTGCGTCCAGGATCGCCAAGGGCCTGGGGCTGGCGCGCTCCACGACGTACCGGCTGCTCGGAGTGCTGGCGGACCAGGGGTTCGTGACCTACCTGCCCGACAGCCGGACGTACGGCCTGGGCGTGGCCGCGTACGAGCTGGGGTCGGCCTACTCCCGGCAGGCGCCGTTGGCCCGGATCGCCCGGCCGCTGGTCCGCCGGCTGGTGGACCGCACCGGGCAGAACGCCCACCTGGCCGTCCTGTCCGGGCGGGACGTGCTCTACGTGATCGAAGAGCGCGCTCCCGGTCGGCCGGCCCTGGTCACCGATGTCGGGGTGAGGCTGCCGGCCCCGCTGACCGCCAGCGGGCTGGCCCTGCTCGCCGCCCTGCCGACGGCTCAGGTCAGGGCTTTGTTCCCCGACGCCACAGCCTTCTCCTCCTCAGCCGGCGGGCCCGCGACCCCGACCGCCCTGCGGCGGCTGCTCGTCGACGTCCGGCGGCGCGGTCACGCCATCGAGGAAGGCTCCGTCACGACCGGCCTGTCCTCGGTCGGGCGGGCGGCCCTGGACCACACCGGGCACCCCGTCGCGGCGGTCGCCGCCACCTACCCTGAGGGCTCGGTTCTCGGTCCGGCCCAGGCCGCTCTGGTGCGCGCCGTCACCGTGACGGCAGACCAGCTGACCCGCAGGCTCACCCTGCGGGACCACTGACTCCCCGCCGTGAGGCGAGAGACCCCGCGGTCATATCTGTGACCATCTTGTGATCGCCCTGAGAGCCTTTTCAGGTATCGCCGCCCACCCGCTGGCCCCTAGGTTCTCCGGTGTCGGCCGGCTCGGGCGCGTGCTCGCGGGGGACCGGTCGGCCTGATCTGGAGGTGCCCCTATGACTCGAGCTCGTCGGTTCCGGAACCGGAAGGCCGTCGCCGCAGGCAGCGCCGTGCTGCTGGCTGTGCTGGGCGGGGCGATCGCCACCCCCGCCCAGGGCGTCCCCATCGAGGGCGGGGTGACGGTGCCCGACTGCCCGCAGACCGTCCCTGTGAGCTCGGTGACCGCAGGCATGGTAGGCGAGGGCCTCACGGTGGTGACCGGGACGACGCCCTCACCGTTCAAGGCCGAAGTGCTTGGGGTGATCAAGAACGGCATCGGCGCTGGCCGGGACCTGATCATGATCAAGCTCTCCGACCTGCCGGACCAGCACGTGATCGACCAGGGCGGGGGCATCTGGCAAGGCATGTCGGGCTCGCCGGTCTACGTGGACGGCAAGCTGCTGGGCGCGGTCTCCTACAGCTTCGCACTGGCGCCCTCCCCGATCGCCGGTCTGACCCCGGCCGCCGACATGGCTCCGCTGCTCGACCTCAGCGGCGCGGCCGCCCGTCGAGCAACCCCGGCCAAGCAGGCGGGCACGCCGCTCAAGCTGTCCGCCGCTGCTCGCAGGCAGCTGGCCGCCAAGGCCGGCACCGCCACCCCTCAGGGAGCGCTGCAGCCGATCCGCACGCCGTTCGCCGTCTCCGGCCTCTCCTCGCGTCGGATCGGCCGGCTGCAGTCCGACCTGAACCATGCAGGCCGGAACCTGAGGGCCTACCCGGCTGGCGCCTCCTCGACCGCAGCAGCCGGAGCAACCCCCACCGAGCGGCCCGTGGCGGGCGGCAACTTCGGGGTGACCATCGCCTCAGGGGACTTCACCGCAGGAGGCATCGGGACCACGACGCTGGTCTGTGGAGACCAGGCCCTGGCCTTCGGCCATCCGGCCTACCTGGCGGGGCCAGTGAGCTACACGGCGACGAACGCGGACTCGCTGGGCATCGTGAAGGACGACACCTTCGGCTCGTACAAGCAGGCCAATATCGGCGAGCCCGTCGGCACTCTCGACCAGGACCGCACGGCGGGCGTCCGTGCCGACCTCACCCGCACCCCGGACACGACCACAGTCACCACCGTCATCGACGACGCGGACACCAACGCGTCGCGCCGCGGGATCACGAACGTCTCCGACACCGCCTCGCTCGCCGGCCTGATGCCCTACATCGCCTTCGCCGGCCAGGACAGCGTGTTCGACGAGTACGGCGACGGCGTCGCCACCAGCAGCTGGACCATCAGCGGTAAGCGGGCCGGGGGGGCCACCTTCACGGTCAGTCGGCCGAACGCCTGGGCCTCGCGGTACGACGTGAGCGCGTCGCCGGCCTATGACGTGGCCTCCGCGGTCGATCAGATCCTCAACAACACCTTCGAGAACGTCACCATCGACGACGTCGGCTTCACCTCCACCATGAAGACGGCGTTCCACCAGCGCCACCTCACGTTCATGTCCGTCTCGGTGAACGGCGGCAGGTGGACCACAGCCAAGCGCCTCAACGTCAAGGTGGGCGACAAGCTCAGGATCCACGTGGGCATGAAGGAGTACCGGGGTGTCGGCACCACCTACTCCGTCCTGTCTATGACCGTGCCCAAGAAGGCGCGGGGCCAGATGGCGGACCTGTCGGTGATCGGTGGGAACGACCTGAACAGCTTCGGCGGCTTCGACGAGGGCTGCTTCTTCGAGGACGTCTGCCCGGACACCGCCGAGGGCGGCTCGCTGAACAAGATCATCTCCTCGATCACCTCCGCTCCCCGCAACAACTCCATCGTCGCCGAGCTCAGCTACGACGACGATGACGACAACACCATCACCGCAGCCAAGACCAGCAAGCTGAACACGCTGACCGTGACGGGAGAGCGCGACATCACGCTCCGCATCAGCTGACCGGCACGAGGCCGCCAAGGCGATCGACCCTGACGCATGGTCGCGTCAGGGTCGATCCTTGTACTCGGAACCGCCCGGATCGAATGCAGGGCTTTCGCAGCTCACCGACGTGGTCCAGTCTGATCGGGTGAACAGTTGGACACGCGCCGTCGAGGCGGCCCATGTCGGCACCCTCGCCGCACTGGCGGCGGTCGTCGTCTACGACCCCACGGCCCGCTTCCGGCGGGCACCGGACTGGACCGGCTGGCTCACCGGTCAGCAGCGGGTGGACCGTGTCATGTCCCGGCTGGGTCCGCCCCTGTTCCTCTCGACCACCGCAGCCGCGGCCGCGGCCGCACTCCTCGCGGCGACCCGGCACCAGGTGCCGTTGGCGGCGGGACGGGCGATGGCGACGGCCTGTACCGCGGCGTCCATCGCGGTCACCCTGACGGTCAACGAACCGCTGAACGCACAGATCCGCGCCTGGGAGCCGACCGACGAGCCGCCGACAGACTGGCGCTCCGTCCGGGCCGGCTGGGACCAGGCCCACCACTACCGACGCGTGCTGGTCGCGGCTGCCACCCTCGCCTCGGTGGCCGGCTGGGTCGGCGCCCGCCGGTAGCCGCTGGCAGTCGCCGGCTGGTGGGCACTAGGGGCGTGGCCGGGAGGCGGCCCCGCGACGCCCGGTCAGCCCGACCACGACCGCCCCGGCCAGGCTCGTGAGCACGGCGAGCCAGGTGGTCCAGGCCAGCCGCCTCGCGTCGGTCAACAGGCTGAGCACGGCGGCGGTCAGCACCTGGCCGGCCACCGCGAAGACGCCGACCACGAGGACACCGTGGATCCGGACGGTGACGCTGGACGCCCAGATGAACCCGATCCCGCAGAGCCCGCCGAGGTAGAGCCACGGCTGGGCCGGGAGTTCGGTGATCTGGCCGGGCAGAGCCAGGCTGACCAGCCAGAACGCCAGCAGCCCGAGCGTCCCGACGAAGAAGTTGTTCCAGGTCGTCACCCACGACCCGAAGCCCGCGGCCACGCGGCCGTTCATCCCCTGCTGGAAGCTGTTGGCGGCGCCGGCAACCAGGGGCAGGGCGGCCAGGACCACGAAGAGCGCGGTCAACGGCAGCGAGCCGAGCAGGCCGGCCCCGGAGATGGCGACGGCGAGGACAGCCATCGTCGCGCCCACCAACCGGCCGGCCCTCAGCTGCGCCGGAGCGTTCGGCCCCCAGCCGTTGTGGTCAACGAGCAGGGCCATCACCGCCTGGCCGGCCACGAAGCAGAGGACGAAGAAGGTGATCCCCAGCTCCTTGGCCGCGACGCCCTGCGACGCGACGAAGAAGGCCCCGCCGAGCCCGCCGACCACCAGCCAGAGCGGCACCCGACGCTGGGCCACGGCGCGGAACAGGTCGAGCACGCCCCGTCCGATGGACCGCCGGGCCACGGCGAGCAGGGTCAGCAGGACGAGCCCGCCGCCGAAGCTGATCACCGCCGCCACGGCGACCGCCCGCAGCCCGGAGCCGAGCCGCCCGGCGAGGTCACCGTTCACCTCCGACTGCAGCGCGATCAGGGCCCCGCTGCCCAGCATCATCGGCAGCGTCACCCACCACGGCAGCACGTGGGGCGGCGGTCCTGCGGACGTCGACGCCGGCCCGGAGGCGGGCGGACGGGCGGCCGGCGCGTGCGACATCGAACTGGCTCCTCGGGGCTGGGGATGGTCGACCCGCCGGCGGGTCGGACGGTCACCTCATGCTCGCAGAAGCTTCTCCTCAGCCTGCGACGTAGCCCTCCAGCTGGTCACGCTCGAACTGCAGCTGGGCGATCTGGGACTTGACCAGGTCGCCGATGCTGACGATGCCGGCGAGCTCGTCCCGGTCGTCCACCACGGGCAGGTGCCGGATGCGGCGGTCGGTCATCTCGCTCATCAACAGCTCCACCGTGTCCGCGGCCCGGCAGCGGTGGACGTCGCTGGTCATGATCGCGGCCACGGGCCCGGACAGAAAGTCCGTACCGTGCGTCAGCCGCCGGATGACGTCGCGTTCGGAGACGATGCCGGCGATCGTCCGGCCGTCCGTGGAGACCACGACCGCTCCGAGGTTCCGCTGGTCGAGCAGGACAACGAGCTCGTCCACCGAGGACTCCGGTCTCACCCAGACCACGTCGGAACCCTTGACGCTCAAGATGTCGTGGATCCTCATCGCGCCTCCTGAGGTCTGAGGGTAGACCTCAGGAGGCCGCACCGACACCCCCGCGATGATCAGCTCGGACTGGGCAGGACCGCCCTCTCGGCGTTGACCAGGCCGTAGCCGTCCAGGACGCTGTACCCGGCGCCCAGCTTGTTGACGATCACGCCCGTGAGGAGCTTCCCGTCGCTCCGTCTGGCCACGAACTTCATGCCCTTGGGCTGGCTGGCGCCGGACGGGAGGCTGGTGGCACCGCCGAGCTCGTCGGCCCCGTTGCCCTCCCGTGAGGTCCCGAGGCCGGAGACCACGAGGTCGCGGTCGACGCCGAACTGCAACGTCTGGCCCTTGCGCAGCAACTTGATGAAGTCGACCTGCAGGTGCCGGTACTGACCCTTCGACGTCCCCGCGGGCAGCGAGTACTTCGCCTTGACGGTGCTGCTGGACAGGCCACCCGCCGTTGCGCCGACCCGGAACGGGAACCCGTTGGCCCGGAACGGCGGGCGCCCGTCGAAGGTGCGCGGGTCGAAGACCATGCCGGCCGAGGCGGAACCAGTTCCGAGCGCCGTCGGGCTGCCGGTCTCACCGTAGAAGCGGATCCAGCGCAGCGAAACCTTGCCGGTGTAGGTGACGGTGAGGAAGCGACGGTCATACATCGCGCTGGCCACCAGGCTGGACTCCCACCCCTGCGGACCGGACGCGCTCACCGTGAGCCCGCTGACCGTGCCAGAGGACACGTCCGGGTCCAGGTCGTGGGTGTAGGCGGACTGCTCCAGCCGCTTCCGCATCGCCGTCGGGCTCACCGACCTGGGGCCGCCGGCCTGGTCCAGGGCCAGGGCGGCGATGGCGGCCACGTGCGGAGCGGCAGCGCTGGTGCCGAAGAAGTTCGGCAGGCGGTCGGAGTCTCGTGGGGTGTCGGACCCGAAGAACGTGGTGTTCCCCCCGTCGGCCCCGGCCACCTGCGGGACAAGACGCCGCTGCAGCGTGCGGTAGCGCTTGCCCGCCGAGTCGAAGAAGACCGCCAGGTCGCCACCGGGTGCGGTGTAGTACTCGGGCAGGTACGGCCGGAACGGGTCGTAGGCCGCCACCGCCGTGGCACCCTTCGCCGCAGGGTGGCCGAAGATGGCGGGCGCCAGCGGGTTGACGTACTCGTTGACGTTGACGTCGCCGAAGAGCACGGCGCGCAGCCGGGTCGCCCCGACCTTGCCGGTCCCGGAGCGCGAGATGACCATCTGGATGTCGGTGGGCTCGTCCACGCCGCTGAGTGGCACCAGCTCCGTTGGCCGGCCGCTCAGGGTGTTGAGATCGGCCGACGCGCCGAAGAAGTTCCCGTCCGCATCGAAGAAGAGGGCGTTGTAGTCGGTCGTGACCTTCGAGGGGCTGGTCACCGGGCGGACCGCCGCGGTGAAGTCGCCGGTCTCCCCCGCGTAGCTGTAGATCGTCATCGTGTACGTGCCGGCCCGGGTCAGCGTGGTCACGAACGACTCCGGGGAGTAGCCGTCGTCGACGTTGCCGATCTCTCTGCCCTTCGGGTCGGTGACCGTCATGACGAGATCGGTGCTGCCCGAGGGGATGGCGTCGGCGCTGAACTGCACCGTCTTTCCGACCTGGCTGGCCGTGGCGGTGAACGTCAGCTCAGGCGCCTGGTTGCTCTTGGTGATCGCGCCGCGACCGGTGAAGATCGCCGGGCCGTACTTCGCTCCGTCCACGTCGAACGGGTCATCCCACTGCAGGTCGACCGTCCCGCCGCCCGGACCGAGCCGCAGGGTCTGGGCCACGTCCACGCCGGTGCCGGGACGCATGTCCTGCAGACCGCCGCTGTAGTAGGCGGGGTCGACGCCGGAGAAGTCCAGGTTGCTCCCCTTCAGCGCGGTGGACAGGGAGACCAGGTGGGTCCGGCCGGCCCAGGCCTGCTGCTCCCCTGAGTTCCCCGCCGAGCTGAAGTAGTGCACGCCGTCGGCGGCCACGTCGTCGACGGCGTCGTTGAGCACCGAGTCGGAGTACATCGGCTCGTCGAAGTAGGTGATGTCGTCGACGATGACGTCGGCGCCGCAGGGACCCTTCTTGTCCGCAAGCTTGCGCACGTTCTCGGCGAAACCGACGAGACCGGTGTAGGCGGTGGCGAAGCACAGCTTGGCTGCGGGGGCGACATCGTGGGCGATCTGCAGCATGCCGCGACCCTCGTCGTAGACCGCGCCTTGGTCCTCCGGTGCGTCCTCGAGGACGACCACCGGCTTGGTGTTGTGCGGGTTGCCGGGGCCGGGCAGATCGCCGGAGGCGACGTCGTCGGCCGCATGGATGGTCAACGGCTGGTTGCTGAGGTCGGTGCTCGCGGCGTCGTAGGAGTCCGACAGGGCGCCGATGGTGACGCCCGCCCCTTTCACCCCGGCGGCTTGGACCTTGTCCGCCCGCTGCAGCGCCACGCCCTGGGACGTCACGTCGCCGGTGTGGACCTGCGGCTTCACGGCCTGGACCAGCGTGCCCGTCCCGGCCAGCGCCGCCAGCCCCTGGACGGCGTCGAGCGCGACGAAGCCCTCAAGCGTGCCGCGGCGGGGGTCGACGGACCGCACCTGCAGGCCGAGCGCGGCGGCCCGGCGCCGGTAGTCCGCACGGTCGACGCCAGCCTGCGGCGTCAGGTCGACGAGCACGCGCCCCTCGGCGTCACGGATGGTGAGGGCTTCGGAGTCCAGCCTCGGGCCGGGCGCGACGCGCCGGTTCTGGGGACCTGATGACTGCTCGACGAGCCGGCCGAGCCCGTTGCCGAGCGCACGGTCGGCGTGCTTGCTGCTGGCGGGTCCCACCGGAGCCGCCTGGGTGTGCGTCGCCGGGACGAGGGCTGTGAAGCCCGCCGCTACGACGACGACCATGGTTCCTGCTGCCCAGCGTCGAGATCGCAACGGTCCGCCCTCGTTCGAGTTCGGGACAGCCTTTGCGGCCCCCAGGGGACGTTAATACCTCGGGCTCGAACCCTGAACCCGATCGGGTCACGTTTGGGTGTCGGTGGAGCAGGCAGAGTAGGGGCGTGGCCAGCCCCGACCTCGCCGGATCTCCAGCCGACACCCTCGCGGTGCCGATGAGCGTCGACGGCCCGCTGCTGGTCCTCGGTGTGTCGTGGCCCCAACGGGCGGCGCGGCTCAGCGTGCAGGAGGTCGACAGCGGCCGGACCCACCGGTTGCCGCTGTTCGGCCGCCGGCTCGGCCTCACCACCGTGGCCGCCGGCCCCTGGTGCACCGGCTGGTACGACCTGCGGGCCGAGAGCGGCCTGCACCGCAGCTGCCCCGGCCGTCGGCTGGCCGCCGGCTCCGGCCAGTGCACCGACTGTGGGCTGCGGGACCAGTTCCGGTTCGTCCACCACGGCCACGTCGGCGGGTACGTGCCCGCCGTGCTCGAGCCGGTGCTGGCCACGCCCCACCTGCTCTACCTCGCCACCTTCGCGGACGGGTTCACCAAGGTCGGGACGGCGGTCGAGCACCGCCGGACGGCCCGGATCGACGAGCAGGGCGCGGTACTGGCCAGCTACGTCGCGGCCGCGGTGGACGGCCGGGTGGTCCGCGAGGCCGAGGACCTGGTCACCGCCGAGCTCGACGTCCCGCAGCACCGGCGCCGCGCCGCCAAGGTCGCTGCGCTGGCCAGGCCGGCCGACCGGCCGGGGGTCGCGGCGCGGCACGCCGAGACCGTCGACCAGGTCGCGGCGCTGCTCGGTCGCGCCGGTCTCGGGCCGGGACTGGCGCCCATCGCCGAGCAGTGGCGCCCGCCGCCCGACATGGGCGTGCTGGCCGGGCCGCCGCCACGGGGCAGCTGGGTCGAGTACCCGTCCGACCTGCTGGTGGGCAGTCACGGGCTGCTGGTCGAGGCCTGCGCCGGACCGGCCGTGCTCGCGCGTACCCGATCCGAAGCCGACGCCAGCCGGTACGTGGTCGATCTGGGCCGGCTGAAGGGGGCCCGCATCGTGCTGGGCGACGTCGCGTCACCTGAGGCGGACGTCCAGGAGCCGCTCTTCTGAGTCCTCATGACGCGACACGTCGGCCGAGCGGGTGCAGGCCGTGCGTCCGACGGCATGATCGAGGAGCGGTGTCCACCACGATTCCTCAGAGGTGCGCCTTGCCCTCCCCGAGCGTCCGTCGCCAGCCGCGGCCGCGGTCCAGGACAAGGGAGAGGGTGCCCATCCCGACGGCCAGGACGAGATGCAGGACGTTGTCGGCGTCGTCGAACGGGACGAAGTTGGCGGCCGACTGGTACTCCACGACGATGCCGTAGAGGAACAGTGCCAGGTAGATCAGACCGCCGTAGAGCAGGTAGTTCCGCGCGCTCAGCGGCGTCCGGGCGAGAACGAGGCCGGCGACGCCGAAAGCCACGTGCACGAGGTTGTGCAGCACTGAGACCTGAAAGATGCCAAACAGCTGCGCCCCGGACATGTGCGAGGCGAACGCCAGCTGGGAGTAGTCGCTCGTGACACCGGGCACGAAGCCGAGCACGCCGACGAGCAGGAAGACGAGGCCGACCAGCGCGGCCCCTCGCTGCACCGGCGCACGTCCGGCCTTGGTGCCGCTGGCGCCCTGGATGTTCTGGTTTCTGGTCATGGAGGTCCTCTCTGGTCCGACCCTCATTCTGGACGACGTCGTCGTCTGGACGCATATCCGCAGGCTTTGACATGAGCGACTACTCAGGCAAAAGTACTCAGGTGTCATCGATTCGCCTCTTCGTGCTTGACACCCTCGAGCGCCACGGCGAGGTGCACGGCCACCAGCTGCGGTTGCTGGCCGAGCAGGAGCACGTCCACCTCTGGACCGACATCTCCGTCGGCGCGCTCTACGGGGCGATCAAGAGGCTGGCCGCGGACGGGCTCGTGGCAGAAGTACGGACGGAGCGCTCCGGCTCCTACCCCGAGCGCCAGGTGTACGGGATCACCGCCGCCGGCCGGGCGTCGCTGGCCGAGCTGCGGCGCAGCACGGCCGAGCACGTCGCCTTCAAGCCGGACCCGTTCGACCTCGCGCTCAGCCGTCCCGACCCTGAGCGCCTGGATGAGCTGGCCGCCATCGTGGCCGGTCGACTAGGGGCGCTCGAAGCCATGATGGCCGAGACCCGTCACGCCAACGAGCGCGCCCGCCCCTTCCTGAGCGCGGGCGAAGCGCACGCGATGGCCCACCGCGAGCACCGGCTTGCGGCCGAGATCAGCTGGCACACCGAGCTGCTCGCCGACATGCCCGACGTCGTCGCCGACGAACGGGCCCGCGCGCTCTCTCCCGAAGCGCTCCCCACCTCTGCACCCTCGAAGGACTCCCTATGACCCAGCCGATCTCGACGGCCACCGCGGCCCCTCGGCGCGCCGCACCCCCCGCCGTCGCCCGCCGCTCCTGGCAGGCGCTCGCCGTGCTGCTCGCCGGCATGTTCATCGCGCTGCTGGACACCACGATCGTCAACGTCGCGCTGCCGACCATCCGCACCAGCCTGGACGCCTCGGAGTCGACCCTCTCCTGGATCATCTCCGGCTACGCGCTGGCCTTCGGCCTGGCGCTGATCCCGGCCGGCCGGCTCGGTGACCGGCTGGGCCACAAGTGGGTCTTCTTCACCGGCATCGCCCTGTTCACCCTGGCCAGCGCGGCCTGCGGGCTGGCGCAGTCCGACACGCAGCTGGTGGTGTTCCGGGTGGTCCAGGGTCTGGCAGGCGGCATCTTCGTCCCCGCGGTCACCGCGTTCATCCAGCTGCTGTTCCCCGGGCAGGTCCGGGGCAAGGCGTTCGCCGTGATGGGCGCGGTCATCGGTGTCTCCTCAGCGCTCGGGCCGATCGTCGGCGGCCTGATCATCCAGGCCTTCGGAGAGACGAGCGGTTGGCGGCTGGTCTTCGGCGTGAACCTGCCGATCGGCGTCGCCACCCTGGTCGCGGCCGCCTTGCTGCTGCCGTCGCGGGACGAGGTGCCGACCGGTGCGTCGGCCGGCGTCGACCTGATCGGCCTGCTGCTGCTCAGCGCCGGCCTGGTCGCCCTGCTGGTCCCGCTGATCGAGGGCCAGGACAAGGGCTGGCCGCTCTGGACCTACCTCACGCTGGCGGGCGCCCTGGTGCTGCTGGTGCTCTTCGCGCTGTGGGAGATCGGCTACACCCGACGCGGCGGCAGCCCGCTCGTGCCGCCGCACCTGTTCAGCCACGCCGCCTTCACCGGCGGTGTGGTGCTGGCCCTGGTCTACTTCGCCGCGTTCACCAGCATCTTCTTCACCATCTCGCTGCTCTGGCAGACCGGGCTAGGCCACACCGCCCTGCAGTCCGGCGTGGTCTCCATCCCGTTCGCCATCGGCAGCATCATCGCCTCCGCCCGCAGCAACCAGCTCAGCCAGCGGCTCGGCCGCAGCGTCCTCGTCGTCGGGACGGTCCTCGTGGTGATCGGGCTCGCGTGGCTGTGGCTGCTGCTGTCACGCAGCGACCCGGCGGACCTCACGCACTGGGACCTGCTGGTCCCGCTGTTCCTCGCCGGTCTGGGCAACGGGGCCTTCATCGCCCCGAATGCGCAGTTCATCATCGCCACCGTCGACCGGTCCGAGGCCGGCGCAGCGAGTGGGGTCATCTCCACCATGCAGCGCGTCGGCAGCGCCGTCGGGATCGCGATCATCGGCAGCGTCCTGTTCGGCTCGCTCACCGTCCGCGGCCCCGGCCCGGAGGCCCTGGCCACCGGCTTCACCGACGCCGCTGCCGACGCGATGGCCGTCAGCACCGCCTTCGCCGTGGCGGCGCTGCTGCTGGTGTTCGCGCTCCCCCGCCGTACGTCCGGCGGGCGACCCCCCGTGCCGAGCGGGGAGTGACGCCGCGGTTCCCCTGAATTTCGACCCCTCAAACCGCTCTTTCGTGGCCTGCGGCCAGGAAGTGGCCGTCGAGGGGTCGATTTTCAGGGCCTTAGGTTGGAGACCAAGATGACGAGCGACCAACACGAACTCCCGCCCGCTCAGGTGGGTACGGCCGCGCTCCACTGGCAGGGCGGCGAGCCGGTCGAGGCGACGTTCGACGAGCGCGACGCGGCGGGGTACGTCGACCTGCGCAGCTACGCCACGATCGGCGACGGCCGCACGATCGGGCTGGTCGCCCGGGACGGCCGGATCGACTGGCTGCCGGTCCCCGACCTGAGCAGCGTCACCGCCTTCGGCGCGCTGCTCGACGCGACGAACGGGGGCTACATCAGCCTCAGCCCGACAACGGAGTTCCGGGTCAGCCGCCGCTACCTCCAGGGCACCAACGTCCTGGAGACCACCTTCACCACGGCCTCCGGGGTGGCCCGGGTGACGGACTGCCTCAACACCGGCGTCGCCGGCCGGCTGCCCTGGGCCGAGCTCGGACGGCGGATCGACGGTGTCTCGGGGGAGGTCGAGCTGAGCGCCGCCGTCGTGCCTGGCACCTGCTTCAACACCGCCTCGCCCTGGGTGCACCAGACCGCGCACGGCAAGGTGCTGCGGCTGGACGGCCTCACCCTGGCTGTCCGCACCCTGAACGACCACTCCGTGGAGGTGCGCGAGCGCGACATCCGCGTCCGATACCGGACGTCGCCCGGCTCGCGACACCTGCTCGGGCTGGTCGGGACCGAGCGGGAGGCCCTCTTCCTGCCCCGGCCCGCCGACATCGACGCCGGGATCGACCGGACGATCGCCAACTGGCAGGCCTGGAGCGACACCTTCGCCTGGGACGGCCCCTGGCCCGAAGTCGTCGAGCGCAGCGCGCTGCTGCTCAAGCAGCTCATCTACGCCCCCACCGGCGCCCTGGCCGCCGCGGCCACGCCGTCGCTGCCCGAGTCGCTCGCAGGCGGCAAGAACTGGGACTACCGCTTCGCCTGGATCCGCGACGTCGCCTACAGCCTGACCGCCTTGTTCCGGTTCGGCGTCCGCGAGGAGACGCACAGCGCGATCAGCTGGCTGCTGCGCACCATGCGTACCTATGCCGACGAGCCGCAGGTCTTCTACACCCTGCACGGCGAGCTCTCGACCCAGGAGCCGCAGCACCACGACGTCCCGGGCTGGCGTGGCGTCGGCCCAGTGGTCAGCGGGAACGGCGCTCGCGACCAGCTGCAGCTCGGGGTCTTCGGCGACGTCTTCAGCATCGTCCAGCTCTACGTGGACAACGGAAACGTGCTCGACGACGAGACGGGACGTCTGCTGACCGCTCTGGCCGACCGGGCCTGCGACCGCTGGCGCAGCCCGGACGCCGGGATGTGGGAGCTGCCCGAGCAGCGGCACTACGTCACCTCCAAGCTGGGCTGCTGGCAGGCGCTGCAGCAGGCCGTGCACCTGGCCGAGATCGGTCAGCTGCCGGGCTCGGCCGAGCGTTGGCGCGGCGAGGCCGAAGCGATCCGGGCCTGGGTGGACGAGCACGGCTGGTCCGAGGAGCTCGGGGCCTACGTCTGGTACCCGGGCAGCGACCAGCTCGACGCGTCGATCCTGCTGCACGCGATCAGCGGCTTCGACCGGGGAACGCGGATGTCACGCACCCTGGACGCGCTTCAGCGTGAGCTCGGCGCCGGATCACACCTCTACCGGTACTCCGGGGCCGCCGCGGAGGAGGGCGTGTTCGTCGCGTGCTCCTACTGGATGGTCTCGGCCCTGCAGCTGGTCGGTCGCGAGCAGGAGGCGCGGGAGCGGATGGAGGGGCTGATGACCGCCCCCAACGACGTCGGACTGCTCGCCGAGATGATCGAGCCGACGTCCGGCGCCTTCCTCGGCAACCTGCCGCAGGCCCTGAGCCATCTCGCGCTGCTGAACGCCGCCATCACCCTGCACACCGGCTCCCGTTGACCCGGTCACGCTCAGCGTCTCAACAAACGGACAGCAGTCTCGCCAGTTGGGATGAGGATTTGGTCGCGCGCCGGTAACGGCCGAGGCTGGCTGGGTGTCCGTCCCTGAGTTCCTGCGCGCCCGCCGACGGCCGGCGCGCTCAGCGGCGGGGCGACACTCTGGTCTCACCGCACGACGCTTCATCGACCTGGCGCTGACCGCCTCGATGATGTGTCGCCCTCGCTGTCGCTGAGGAGCCCCGCACCCGGCCGCGACGGCGCTGAATCCGCCCGTCGCGCCACCCCACCAGAGGACATCATGACCACCGACACCCCCGCCTCACCCGCCGCTACCCCGCCCCGGGGCGCCGCCGCCGGTCGCACGAAGACCCCGCGCCGGGTCAAGGGCGAGGGCCAGTGGGCGCTGGGCTACCGCGAGCCGCTGAACGCCAACGAGCAGTCCAAGAAGGACGACCTCCCGCTCAACGTCCGCGCGCGGATCGAGAACATCTACGCCCACGGCGGGTTCGCCTCGATCGACCCGGGGGACCTGCGTGGACGTTTCCGCTGGTACGGCCTCTACACCCAGCGCAAGCCCGGGATCGACGGCGGCAAGACCGCAACCCTGGAGCCGCACGAGCTGGACGACGAGTACTTCATGCTGCGGGTCCGGATCGACGGCGGCGCGCTGACCACCGAGCAGCTGCGGGTCATCGGCCAGATCTCCGTGGACTTCGCCCGCGGCACGGCCGACGTCACCGACCGCCAGAACGTCCAGCTGCACTGGATCCGGATCGAGGACGTGCCCGAGATCTGGCGCCGGCTCGAGGCCGTCGGGCTGAGCACCACCGAGGCCTGCGGCGACTGCCCGCGCGTCATCCTCGGCTCGCCCGTGGCCGGCATCGCCGCTGACGAGATCATCGACCCGACGCCGGCGATCCGCGACATCGCCGACCGCTACATCGGCGACCCGCAGTACGCGAACCTGCCGCGCAAGTTCAAGACCGCCATCACCGGCGTGCCCAGCCAGGACGTCGTTCCCGAGGTCAACGACATCGCCTTCGTCGGCGTTGAGCACCCCGACCACGGCCCCGGCTTCGACCTCTGGGTCGGAGGCGGCCTGTCCACCAACCCGATGCTGGCCGTCCGGCTCGGCGCCTGGGTCCCCCGCGACGAGGTCGCCGAGGTGTGGGCGGGAGTCTGCGGGCTGTTCCGCGACTACGGCTACCGCCGACTGCGCACCCGCGCCCGGATCAAGTTCCTGGTGGCCGACTGGGGCCCGGAGAAGTTCCGCCAGATCCTCGAGGACGAGTACCTGCACCGCCCGCTCGTGAACGGCCCCGCGCCGGCCGTACCCACGGTGACCGGCGACCACGTCGGGGTCAACCGGCAGAAGGACGGCCGCTGGTTCGTCGGTCTGGCCGCAGCTGCCGGGCGCACCAACGGCGCCGACCTGCTCACGCTCGCCGAGATCGCCGAGGCGCACGGCTCGTCCCGGATCCGCACCACCCCGATGCAGAAGCTGCTGGTGCTGGACCTCGAGGAGGACCAGCTGGAGTCCCTGCAGGCGGCCTGCGAGACGATCGGCCTGTCCGCCAGGCCCGACGGCTGGCGTCGTTCGGTGATGGCCTGCACCGGCATCGAGTTCTGCAAGCTGGCGATCGTCGAGACCAAGGCGCGGGCTGTCCGTCTGGTCGACGAGCTCGAGACCCGGCTCGGCGCCATCGAGTCCCCTATCACCGTGCACCTCAACGGCTGCCCCAACTCGTGCGCCCGGATCCAGGTCGCCGACATCGGCCTCAAGGGCCAGCTGGTGCCCGGTCCGAACGGTGACCAGGTCGAGGGTTTCCAGGTCCACCTGGGTGGCGGGCTCGGCATGGACGCCGGCTTCGGGCGCAAGCTGCGCGGCCACAAGGTGACCGCCGACGAGCTGCCGGACTACGTGGAGCGGCTGGCCAAGGCCTTCGTCGCCGAGCGCACCGAGAACGAGCGGTTCGCCCAGTGGGTGGCCCGGGCCGACGAAGCGGTACTGGTATGACCGAGTCCTCCGCGAGCACCCCCAACCACCAGAACCGGCAGGCGGTCATGCACTGCCCCTACTGCGCAGAGGAGACCCTGTTCCCCCGCGAGGAGGGCGGCTGGGAATGCCGCAGCTGCCTGCGGGCGTTCTCGGTGACGTTCCTCGGTCTGGTGACGGGCCGGCGCGCCGACCAGGAGGCCCCCGTGACCGAGCTAGCGCAGAACCGGCTGCAGCCGTGAGCACCACCCTCGACCTCTCAGGCGTCGTGGCCCAGGCCAACCGCGAGCTCGAGGGCGCGACCGCGCTGGAGATCATGGGCTGGGCGCACGAGCAGTTCGGGGCTGGCCTGGTCGTGACCTCCTCGATGGCCGACACCGTGATGGTCTCCCTCGCCGAACGCGTGGCCCCGGGGATCGACGTCGTCTTTCTCGACACCGGCTACCACTTCGTCGAGACCATCGGCACCCGCGACGCTGTCGCCGCGGTGCATGACGTCAACCTGATCAGCGTCACCGCCGAGCAGACGGTCGCTGAGCAGGACGCGACGTGGGGTCGGGACCTCTTCGCCCGCAACCCCGACCAGTGCTGCGCGCTGCGCAAGGTCGCCCCGCTCGGGCGAGCCCTGGAGCCGTACGCCGCCTGGGCGACCGGCCTGCGCCGCGCCGACTCCCCCGCCCGCGCGAACACCCCCGTCGTCTCCTGGGACGCTCGACGGCACCTGGTCAAGGTGGCCCCCATCGCCACCTGGAGCGACGCCGACGTGGCCGACTACATCGAGACGAACGGCCTGATGGTCAACCCGCTGCTCGACGACGGCTACGCCTCCGTCGGCTGCGAGCCGTGCACCCGTCGCAGCGTCGGGGGCGACGCCCGCTCCGGACGCTGGGCGGGCCTGGGCAAGACCGAGTGCGGGATCCACCTGTGAGCACCACGACGCGAGCCGACGAGCAGCGGGCCGACGAGCAGTTGGCCGACGCCCTGACGAGCACCGAGACTCGCGACCGGGGCCACGCTGTGGTTCACCGGCCTGCCGTCCGCGGGTAAGTCGACGATCGCGCACGCGCTGGCCGACCGCCTGCGGAGCGAGGGCCACCGCGTCCAGGTCCTCGACGGCGACGAGGTCCGGCCGCACCTGTCCGCCGGTCTCGGCTTCAGCCGGGCCGACCGTGACATCAACGTCTCCCGGATCGGCTGGGTCGCCCGGCTGCTGGCCAGCCACGGCGTCACCGTGCTGGTGCCGGTGATCGCCCCCTACGCGGCGGCCCGCGACGCCGTCCGGGCCACCCACGCGCAGGCCGGGGTGCCGTTCGCCGAGGTCTACGTCGCCACGTCGCTCGCGGTCGCCGAGGGCCGTGACGTCAAGGGTCTGTACGCCCGGGCCCGGGCCGGCGAGATCTCCGGGATGACCGGGGTCGACGACCCGTACGAAGCACCGCGCAGCGCCGAGCTGGTGCTGGACACGGCGTCGGTCGACCTCGCCGCCGCCGTCGCACGGGCCGCAGCCCTGCTGTTCGGCCTCAGGTCGACCAGCAGCAGAGAGGACCAGCCATGACACCCCCGTCCGAACCCGGCCTGGCCCCTGACGCCCTGCGCCCGCTGAGCGAGCTGCAGGCGCTGGAGTCGGAGTCCGTCCACATCTTCCGCGAGGTCGCCGCGACCTTCCGCGCTCCGGTGATGCTGTTCTCCGGTGGCAAGGACTCGGTGGTCATGCTGCACCTGGCCGCGAAGGCGTTCTGGCCGGCGCCGATCCCGTTCACGCTGCTGCACGTGGACACCGGCCACAACTTCCCCGAGGTGCTCGAGTACCGCGACCAGGCCACGACGTTCTACGGCGCCAGGCTCGAGGTGGCCTCGGTCCAGGACTACCTCGACGACGGCCGGCTGCGCGAGCGACCGGACGGCCAGCGCAACCCGCTGCAGACCGTGCCCCTGCTCGACGCGATCACCAGCGGCAAGCACGACGCCGTCTTCGGCGGCGGGCGGCGGGACGAGGAGCGGGCCCGGGCCAAGGAGCGCGTCTACTCCCTGCGCGACGAGTTCGGCCAGTGGGACCCGCGGAACCAGCGGCCCGAGCTCTGGTCGCTCTACAACGGCCGACACCTGCCCGGTGAGCACGTCCGCGTCTTCCCACTGTCGAACTGGACCGAGCTGGACGTCTGGGACTACATCGAGGCGGAGAAGATCGCGCTGCCCTCGATCTACTACGCCCACGAGCGCGAGGTGATGCTGCGCGACGGGATGTGGATCGCCGTCACGCCGGTCACCCCCGCCAAGGCCGGCGACGCGGTCGAGCGGCGTTCGGTCCGCTACCGGACGGTGGGCGACATGAGCTGCACCGCCGCCGTGCTGTCGGACGCCACCACGGTGGCCGACGTGATCACCGAGGTCGGGCTGAGCGTGCTGACCGAGCGTGGGGCCACCCGCGCGGACGACCGGCTGAGCGAGGCCGCCATGGAGGACCGCAAGCGCGAGGGGTACTTCTGATGACGACCATTCCTGGCGTTCGACAGGCTCAAGGCGCTGCTGGGCTGCGGCCGCGGGCCGGCCGCTGGGTCGCCACCAGCGACACCGGTCGACGGACGCTGCTGCGGCTCGCCACGGCCGGCTCCGTCGACGACGGCAAGTCCACCCTGGTGGGCCGGCTGCTCTTCGACACCAACTCCGTGCTCACCGACACCCTCGACCACGTCGAGCAGGTCAGCCGACGCAAGGGCCTCGCCACCGCCGACCTCGCGCTGCTCACCGACGGCCTGCGGGCCGAGCGCGAGCAGGGCATCACGATCGACGTGGCGTACCGCTACTTCCACACCCCCGCGCGCAAGTTCATCCTGGCCGACTGCCCCGGGCACGTGCAGTACACCCGGAACACCGTCACCGGCGCCTCGACCGCCGACGTGATCGTGCTGCTGGTGGACGCACGCAAGGGCGTCGTCGAGCAGACCCGACGACACCTGGCCGTCGCCTCGCTGCTGCGGGTCCCGCACGTCGTGCTGGTGGTCAACAAGATCGACCTGGTCGACTACGCCGAGGACGTCTTCACCCAGATCGCTACCGACTTCGCGGTGCTCGCCCGCAGCATCGGCGTCGGGGACAGCCACTGCATCCCGGTCTCGGCCACCGAGGGCGACAACGTCGTGACGCGCTCGGCCCGGACGCCCTGGTACGAGGGCCCGACCGTGCTCGGCTACCTCGAGACCGTGGACGACACCCCGGTCGCAATCGGCGCCGACCTCCGCTTCCCCGTCCAGTACGTCATCCGGCCGCAGAACGCGGAGCTCGCCCCCTGGGCCGCCTCGGCACCGACGGTGGACGGCGACTACCGCGGCTACGCAGGCAAGGTCGAGTCCGGCCGGGTGCGGGTCGGTGACGAGATCGTCGTCCTCCCCCGAGGCTCGCACGCCACGGTGGTCGCGATCGACACCGCCGACGGGCCGCTGCAGGTCGCGCTGGCCGGACAGTCGGTGACCCTGCGTCTGGACAGCGACATCGACGCCTCTCGCGGGGACATCTTCGCCGCCACCGACGCCCCGCCGGCGCCGGTACGCGAGCTGACCGGCACCGTCTGCTGGCTGGCCGAGCGCGAGCTGACCGTCGGCGCGCGGGTGCTCGTCCAACACGGCACCTCTGTGACCAAGGGCATCGTCCGCGGCATCGACGGCGCTCTGGACCTGGCCGACGCCGGCATGCCGACCTGGCGGGCGGCGAGCCAGCTCGGGCTCAACGACATCGGACGGGTCCGGGTCGCGCTGGCTGCTCCCCTGCCCGTCGACCCGTACCGGGAGCACCGGACCACCGGCGCCTTCCTCCTCGTCGACGAGGCCGATGGCTGGACGCTCGGCGCCGGCATGGCCGGCACCTCGGCGATCACCGGCAGCGTCAGCGTCGCCGGTCCGGCCAGCACTCCAGGCAGCACCACCTCGGAAAGGGGAGCGGTATGACAGCACCTGCGCTCGTGCTTCTCGGCTATGGCAGCACCGATCCCCGGGTCGCCCGGGTGAGCCAGAAGATCAAGAAGTCGCTGCTCGAGATCAGGCCGTCGCTCGACATCGAGGTGGCCTTCCTCGACCACTGCCTGCCCAGCGCGCCGCAGGTCGTGAACGAGCTGGCGCTGCGCGGCGTGACCGAGGTGGTGCTGGTGCCGCTACTGCTCTCCGACGCCTTCCACGCGTCGGTGGAGGTGCCGGCCGTGGTGGCCGCCATCCGCGCCGCCCATCCCGGGCTGCGGGTGATGGCATCGCGGCCGATCGGGCCCGAGGCATCCTTGCTCTCGATCATCGACCGCCGGCTTCGCGACGTGCTGCGGTCTCGCCGGATCAGCGAGCTCGACGGCCTGGTCTTCTCCGCCGCCGGCAGCGCCGACATCCGCAGCAACGCCATCGTCGCCCGCCGCGCCCGGCAGTGGGCCACCCACCACCGCCTGCCCTGCGTCACCGCCTTCGCGATCGCCTCCGGTCCGACCACCGCCGAGGCGGTCCGCACCCTCCGCGGCCAGGGGCGTCGACACATCGCCGTCGGCAGCTGGTTCCTCGCCCCGGGAATGCTCTTCACCCACCAGGCCGAGCTGGCCTACGAGGCCGGTGCCGTTGCCGTCGCAGACGCCATGGGCGCCGAGCCCGAGATCGCCGAAGTCGCGCTGGTCCGCTACGTCGTCTCTGCCATGGAGCTCGTCGACCTGGGCGAGGACGTGCAAGCCGAGGTCGAGGAGCTCCCCGCCCGGCACCTCAGCGTGGTCAGCGCCTGATTCTCCTCCTCGCGCTCGGTCAGGCCTGGCCGACCCGACCCTCGAAGGGGCTGCGGTGGCTAGGTAGCTGCCAACCTCACCTTTTCGGCGTCGATGTCGAAGTCGGCGGGCGGCCACGTCAGGTTCAGGGCGCGCAGGTGCTCGACCAGCAGCTGCGCGACGGCCCAGTTGCGGTACCACTTGCGGTCTGACGGGATGACGAACCAGGGCGCGTGCTGCGTGCTGCAGCGTTCCAGCACCGCCTCGTAGGCCTCGACGTAGGCCAGCCACTTGCTGCGCTCGTCGACGTCACCCGGGTTGTACTTCCAGTACTTCGTCGCGTCGTTGAGCCGGGCGGCGAGCCGCGCCTTCTGCTCGGCGCTGGAGATGTGCAGGAAGCACTTGATGATCGTGGTACCCGAGGTGACGAGCTGGTCCTCCCACGCGTTGATCTCCTCGTAGCGCTTGGACCAGACCGACTCCTTTACGAGTGAGTTCACCCGGACGGTGAGGACGTCCTCGTACTGAGAGCGGTCGAAGATGCCGATCATCCCCGGCTCAGGCAGCTCGCGCTCGATCCGCCACAGGTAGGGGTGGGCGCGCTCCTCCTCGTCGGGTGCCTTGAACGCCTTGATCTTCACCCCCTGCGGGTCGACCATGCCGATCGCGTGCCGGATCACCCCGCCCTTGCCCGAGGTGTCCATGCCCTGCAGCACCACGAGCACCTTGGGGGCGTCGACCGCGGCGGACCGGCCGGCAGCGAACAGCCGCTCCTGGAGGTCCGACAGCTCAGGCTCCAGGGCGGCGGTGATGGCCGGGGCCGCGGCCTTGCCGCCGTCGAACCCGGTGGTGGCGGCGCTGTCCAGCTCACCGAGGTGGACCGTCCCGGCCGGCAGCCGCAGCAGCTCGGTCAGCGGCTGGGTCACGGGTGCCGGCTCGGCCTGCGCGCTCTTCTTCGCCATGTCGTGATTGTGCCAGGGTGGGACGGTGACCAGGCCAACGA
The DNA here is from genome assembly GCA_963727215.1 of uncultured Actinomycetota bacterium. Lineage (GTDB taxonomy): Bacteria > Actinomycetota > Actinomycetes > Propionibacteriales > Propionibacteriaceae > Microlunatus. The sequence goes on along the minus strand of CAVSFR010000004.1, from coordinate 173,857 downwards.
TCCAGCAGCTCTTCCCCGCCGGCTCGACACCGGTGGACCTGGACGACGACGACCTCGTCCGTCTGTACCGCTACCCCGACGACGGCCGCCGCCGGTTGCGGACCAACTTCGTGGCCTCGCTGGACGGATCGGTCCAAGGTCTGGACGGTCGGTCCGGGGGCCTCGGCACCGCCAGCGACAGCCACGTCTTCGCCCTGCACCGAGCCCTGGCGGACGCCGTCCTCGTGGGCGCCGGCACCGTACGGCAGGAGGGCTACCGCTCGGTCGACCTCACGTCCTGGCAGTCCGAGCTCCGGGCCGACCTGGGACTGGCGCCCTTTCCCGCGCTGGTGATCATCTCCGGAGGCGCGCAGCTCGACCCGGCGATCGCCCAGCCAGAGCAGGGAGACGGCGGTCCGGTCATGATCATCACCACCTCCGGCACGTCCGACGATGATCTTGCTCCGCTACGAGGCGCAGGGATCGAGGTGGTCGAGGCCGGCGCCACCATCGATCTCCACGCAGCCTTGGCGATCCTCGATGCGCGCGGCTGGTCCCGACTGCTCTGCGAGGGCGGGCCCGGACTGCATCGCCACCTGCTGGCGGCCGGCCTGGTGGACGAGCTGTCGCTGACCCTCGCGCCCGTGGTGGTCGGCGGGCAGGGCATGCGCTCGACCAACGGCGGTGCCCTGGACGTCGCGGCGGCCTTCGACCTGGCCTTCGTGCTGCACGCCGAGGACGGCGCGCTGTTCACCAGCTACCGGGCCAGGCGGTGACTCCGTGACCGCACCGGCGAACCACCTCGACCAGCCGGCCCGCGCACGTGCGGCCGTCGAGGTCCTCGTCGGGGGCGTCCAGCCTGATCAGTGGTCGGCCCGGCGGCAGCGTTCCGTGCGTCGGCCGACGCTCCTCAGACGGCGTTCCTCAGACGTCCGCTCTCGCCCTACCAGATGATCCCGGTGAACGAGCTCGCGAAGGCTTCGCGGCTCCGGGTGATCGACTCGATCTCGGAGAGCGTGGTGTGGTCCTGCTCGAGGAACAGGTAGTCCAGGTGAGGCAGCACCGATGCGGCGTCCACGATGTCGTGGATGGGCAGCACGCCGGTACCGATCTCGGTGAAGCAGAGCTTGTCCTGGCACTCCTCGAAGACCGCCATGTCGATGTTCTCCGTCGGTGAGATGACCCCCTCGAACAGGTTCAACGGCTGGGGTGCCTGCTGGGGGAAGTCCTTCTGGTGCAGCAGGATGACGCGCTCAGGGAACCGCTCCATCCACGTGACCGGGTCTTGCCCGCCCCGGTACATCCAGTACGTGTCCAGCTCGAAGAACACCAACGCCGGGTCGGTGTTCTCCAGGATCAGGTCGTAGACGTAGTCGTCGCCGCAGCGCTGGAACTCCTGGAAGTGGTTGTGGTAGTAGAACCGCATCCCGTGCGCCTGGGCGAGGGCCCCCACCTCGTTGAACGCGTCGCACCGCCGTCTCACGAAGTCCCGGTCCCCGTACGGGTAGAACTCGATGTCGCAGCCGATCTGGGTGTTGCCCAGCTCGGCCTGGTACTCCAGCGCCCGGGGCAGGATGTCAAGGTGCAGCGGGTTGATGTGGCAGCCCACGATCGAGAGACCCAGCTGGCCGAGCCGGTCACCGAGCTCAGCCGCCTCGACCCCGAAGCCCACGCCGGGATCATGGCGGGCGTTGTGGTTCGCCGCCTCGAGCCGGGTGAAGCCAGCCGCGGCGATCTGGGCCAGCGTGCCCCACGGATCGCTCGCCAGGGCTTGGCGGACCGAGTACAGCTGCAGACCGACGCGTATGTCCATCGCCAGGCCTCTCGTCGTCGAAGGAGCTGGGTCGGGCTGCTTGCGCCGCCCGGTGGCCTACTCTGCCGGTCCGACCCTGCGGCCGCGACCCCGCCCCACCGCGTCCGGTCTAGAGGAGGTCCTCGGCGGCCAGGGCGGCTCGCTCGTAAGCCTGCTTCTCCGACCAGGAAGCCAACGCATCCGTCCGGGCGATCTGGCGGATGCGGGCAGCGACGTCGCGGCGGATCTTCTCCTCGAGCTGGCGGCGCTCATCATCGACCGCGTAGTCGAAGTCGCGGGTGCTGAGGGACTCAGAGTCCGCTCGGGTGGCGGCCCGCTCGAGGGTCATGCCTGCTCCTGGTGGTGATGGCGGAGCCCTGTGCCCCCGCACCACCACCAGGCTGGCCCCCCGGTGTCGTCGCCCGATCTGTTTTCGCTCACGATGGGCTCAAGATTGCGTCAGGTCGGCGACCTCACCAGCTCCAGCGCGGGACCTCTTGGCAGGGATGCAGCTCAGCGTCGCTCCCGGCTCGCGAGTTCTGCACCGCGACCTCGGTCCCGAACTCGAGATAGGCCCGCAGCGCGTCCCGAGTCCGACCGTCCGCGGGGAAACCGACGCGGTCGGCCGCTTCGAGGAACAGGTCGATGAACCGGCGCCGCTGATCCTCGCGGATCCGAAGCCCCTGGTGCACGGCGAGCAGAGCGGGGAACCCGCCGAGCTCATCGGTGTACCGGTTGGCACCACCGAAGACCTCGGCGAAGAAAGCCGTCAGGTGGTCGACGTGGTCGGCGTGGCCGCTGCCGAACAGGGGCTGCAGCAGCGGGTCCACCAGCACCCTGGGGTACCAGGAGGCGACGAGAGAGTGCAGGCCCGCCTCGCCGCCGACATGGCTGTAGAAATCAGGTGCCTCGTCGAGTTCGATGGGCGTCGTGGCCATGTCTACCTCCGTTGCTTACACCATTACACTTGACGAGTCGTGCGACAAGCCGCCGCCTCGGCCGACCGCCCAGGCGCAACGTCGAGGCGCTGCCGGGTACGGCCGCCGGGCGACTGCTCGTACCTAGTGTCCTTGACCTTCACGTTGACCAGCGGCAACGGAGACCGAACCCGTGAAGGGCTGGGTGGCGCGATCGCCCGCCGCGGGGTCGCCATCTCTACCTCGGGCCGCCAGACCACGGGTGGTCACGCCCCGAACCACCTCGACGTGGCGCTCGCGTCGGGATGGCGCCCCGGAGAGAGCACCGGTCGGGTGCTCGGTGTTGTACCGCATCCGCGACTCACTCGGCCCTCACGGTGGCGCCTAGTCCATCTCCTCGTTCTCCCGGGTCGCCGCCGTCATCCGGCTCGGCTGGACCCGCGCCGGCTCGCCCGGCATCTTCGGGTAGTCAGGCGGGTAGGGCATCTCGGCCCCGCCATACTTGCCCGTACCGAGGTCGCGGACGTCGCGCTCGTACAGCTCCAGAGCGCCGGCCAGGCGGCCGGGCTGAGCGGCGTACATGGGCGCCCAGACGTCACCGACCTCGGCGAAGCGGCTGAGCATCGTCGAGATGGTGAAGTCCTCTGGCGCGACGTCGGCGAGCTCGTCCCAGGTAAGCGGGGCCGAGACCACCGCTGTCGGGGTGGGCCGGATCGAGTAGGCGGAGGCGATGGTGCGGTCGCGGGCCATCTGGTTGAAGTCGACGAAGATCCGCGCGCCTCGCTCCTCCTTCCACCAGTTCACGGTCACCTGCTCGGGCATCCGGCGGGCCAGCTCACGACCGACGGCGATCACGGCGTGCCGGGCCTCGACGAAGTCGTGCTCAGGCTCCACCGGGACGAAGACGTGCACGCCCCGGCCGCCGCTGGTCTTGCAGAACCCCGTCAGACCGACCTCGGCCAGCACCTCGCGCAGCCCGTACGCCGCCCGGACGGCGTCGGCGAAGGAGGTGCCGGGCTGGGGGTCGAGGTCGATCCGCAGCTGGTCGACCCGGTCCGCGTCGGCGCGGGTGACCGGCCACGGGTGGTACCGCAGCGTGCCCAGGTTGGCCATCCAGACCACGGTGGCCAGCTCGGTGGCGCAGACCTCGTCGGCCGTGCGGCCGGACGGGAAGGCGACGGTCATCGTCTCCACCCAGTCGGGCATGCCGCGCGCGGGCGCCCGTTTCTGGTAGAACGCCTCGTGATGAGAGTCGGTCCGGGTGCTCAACGTGACGTCGGGCCGGTAGCCACCCGGCCAGCGCTCCATGGTCACGGGCCGGTCTCGCAGGGCGGCGAAGATCCCGTCGCCGACCGCCAGCACGTACTCGACCATGTCCCGCTTGGTCAGTCCGACTTCAGGGAAGTAGAGCTTGTCCGGGCTGGTGACGCGGACCGTGCGGCCGCCCACCTCGAGCTCGAGCGCAGGCACCGGCATGGGCCGAGCATAGTGAAGGAGAGTCGGAACAACGGGCCGCGGGCTCGACGTTGCCTGTGCAGAACATCCGAGGAGGAAGCATGACTGACGTGACGAGCAACAACCCGGCCGGACAGGTCGGCAAGGTGGTCAAGTCCGAGGACCAGTGGCGCGCCCAGCTCAGCCGGCAGGAGTACCACGTGCTGCGCGAGGCCGGCACCGAGCGTGCCTTCACCGGCGAGTACACCGACACCAAGACCGAGGGCGTCTACTCGTGCCGCGGCTGTGGGACTGAGCTGTTCCGCAGCACCACCAAGTTCGACTCCCACTGTGGGTGGCCGTCCTTCTACGCGCCGCTCGCCGAGGACCGGGTCCGCTACATCGAGGACCGCTCCATGTTCATGAAGCGGGTCGAGGTGCGCTGCGCGGCCTGCGACGGGCACCTGGGCCACGTCTTCGACGACGGTTACGGCACCCCAACGGGACAGCGCTACTGCATCAACTCCGTCAGCCTGAAGCTGGAGCCGGCCACCGACTGAGGACCGCCGCCGCGGCTACCACAGGGCGACGATGTCGGCCAGGTCGCGGCGGCGTCCGGTGTAGAACGGCACCTCCTCGCGGGTGTGCCGTCGCGCCTCGGCGGCGCGCAGGGCGCGCATCAGGTCCACGATCCGGTGCAGTTCGGGCGCCTCGAAGGCCAGAATCCACTCGTAGTCCCCGAGGGCGAACGACGACACCGTGTTGGCCCGGACGTCCGGGTAGGGCCGGGCCAGCATGCCGTGCTCCGCGAGCATCGTCCGACGCTCCGCCTCGGGGAGCAGATACCACTCGTAGGAGCGCACGAAAGGGTAGACGCAGAGGTAGGACTGCGGCTCCTCATCGGCCATGAACGCCGGCACGTGGCCCTTGTTGAACTCGGCCGGCCGGTGCAGGGCGAGCTGGGACCAGACGGGCTCCAGGTGAGTACCGAGGGAGGACCGACGCAGGGCGTGGTAGGCGTCCTGCAGAGCATCCGACGTCGGCGCGTGCCACCAGACCATCAGGTCGGCGTCGGCCCGCAGCCCAGCGACGTCGTACCAGCCCCGGACCACCAGGTCAGACTCGGCACCCACCTTCTCGACCGCCCGCAACGCGTCCAGGGCCTGGTCGGCAGCCGGCCCCTCGATGGTGCCGGTCCGGCGGAACACCGACCACATGGTGTAGCGGATGGTGTCGTTGATCTCGCGCGCCTTCATCTCCTGCTTCCCTCCAGTTGATCATGCTCACTGTCTTGCTGGTAGGCGTTGTCGCCCAGTCGATCGTGCTCGGTGTCACCAAGATCAGCGATGATCTTGGTCGTCGCCGCCTCCGCAGAGGCCAGGCAGGCCGCAATGCCCACCCCGTCCAGCGCTGCCCCCCCTACCGCGAGCCCAGGCATTTCGGCCAGCTCGCCCCGCAGCCGGGCGACGAGCTCGCGGTGCCCGACGAGGTACTGCGGCAGCCCGCCGCCCCACCGGGTCAGCCGGGCGTCGACCAGGGTGACGTCGGACCAGCCGGGCAGCGTCCGCGCCTCGGCGAACGTCCGCTCCACGAGCATCCGGTCCGGCACCTGCAGCAGTCCCGCCTCACCGAACCGGCCGACGCTGGCCCGGACCACGGCGACGCCGCTTCCCCACACCCGCTCGGCCTGCTGGCGCACCCAGTCCCACTTGACCGAGGAGTGGGTGAGCGCCTTGATCGTCGGCAGCTCGCCGGGCGGCACCAGCAAGCCGGAGCTCGTCGTGGTCAGACCGCGGACCACCAGCGTGACCACGGCCACCGAGGCGTACGGGATGGCACCGTAGCCGGCGGCCGAGGGCACCAGGTCGGCGGTCAGCCGGCCGGCGGGACCGGCGGGCAGGGCCAGCAGCACGGCGTCGGCCGTCAAGGTCTCGGGCGCGGCGGCCGAGCCGACCAGCAGCCGCCAGGAACCGCCCGCCTCGCGACGAACCCCCCGGACGGCCGCTCCGGTCCGGAGGATGACCCCGCGCTGCTCCAGGTCGGCGACCAGCGCCGTGACCAGACCGGACACGCCACCGACCAGCCCGGCGAACACGGGCGTGGTCACTCCGGGACGCAGCCCGGCCCGGGCGTGTGCCAGCAGCGAGCCGCCGGCCCGGGCCCGGGCGAAGAGGTCCGGAGCCACCGCAGCGAAGGACAGGTCGCGAGGACGACCGGCGTAGACCCCGCCGAGCAGCGGCTCCAGCAGCCGGTCGGTGACCTCGGGGCCGAAGCGCTCGTCCACGTACGCGCCGATGGCGACATCACCCGGCAGCGGCGGCGCCGGACGCTCCGGCTCGGCGGCGGCCTGGGCGAGGCCGGCGGCGGACAGCAGGTCGCCCAGGGCAGGGAGGTCGACGGGCACGCCCTGCAGCGACGGCGGCATGCCCAGCAGCCGCCCGCCGACGAGCAGCTGCGGCTTGGCCTTGGTCGGGTGCACCTGCTGCGCGGTCAGTCCCAGCTCGGCCACCAGAGCGAGCGCTTCCGGTCGGCGGGCCAGCATCGACTCGGCCCCGGTATCGAGGCCGAGCTCGCTTGCTCCCGCTTCCCCGAACGCCGCTCGGTCCAGCTTGCCGCCCCACCGATGCGACTGCTCCAGCACGGTGACGTCAGCGCCGGCCAGGGCCAGGCTGCGAGCCGCAGCCAGGCCGGCGATGCCGCCGCCCACCACGACGACCCGGGTCATGGCGATCCGGAAGCAGCCGCCGCTTCGGCCCGGGCCTCCCGACGCAGCGACGGCCCTTCCTCGTGGACGAGCTCGACGATCCGACCGAGCACCTCCGGATCGGCGTCCGGGGGTACGCCGTGGCCGAGGTTGAAGATGTGTCCCGGCGTGAGCGCTCCGGAACGAATGACCGCGCGCGTCCGCTCGGCCAGAACCGGCCAGGGAGCGCCGAGCAGGGCGGGATCCAGGTTGCCCTGGACCGCGTACGCCGGCCCGATCCGCCGGCTGGCCTCGGCCAGCGGCAACCGCCAGTCCACCCCGACGACACCGGCGCCGGCCGCCCCCATCAGCGCCAGCAGCTCCGACGTCCCCACGCCGAAGTGGATCCGCGGCACGCCGAGCTCGGCCAGCCGCTGCAGCACCCGGGCCGCGTAAGGCTGGGCGAAGCGGGCGTAGTCCTCGGCCGAGAGGCTGCCGGCCCAGGAGTCGAAGAGCTGCACCGCACTGGCGCCCGCCGCCACCTGGGCGGCCAGGAAGCCGGCTGAGATGTCGGCGAGCCGGCTGCACAGCGCGTCCCACAGCTCGGGGTCGCCGACCATCAGGGACTTGGTCCGGGCATAGTCCTTGCTGGGCCCGCCCTCGACGAGGTAGCTCGCCAGGGTGAAAGGCGCGCCGGCGAAGCCGATCAGGGGCGTCTCGCCGAGCTCGCGGACCAAGATCTGCACCGCTTCGGTGACGTAACCGACGTCCTCGGCCGCCACCGGTCGCAGCGCCGCAAGATCGGCCTCACCGACGAACCGGTGCGCCATCACCGGCCCCCGGCCGGGCACGATGTCGAGATCCACCCCGACCGCGAGCAGCGGCACCATGATGTCGGAGTAGAAGATGGCCGCATCCACGCCGTAGCGGCGAAGCGGCTGCAGGGTGATCTCGGCCACCAGATCAGGCTGCATGCAGCTCTGCAGCATCGGGATGCCCTCACGTACCCGGCGGTACTCGGGCAACGAACGGCCGGCCTGTCGCATGAACCAGACCGGCACCCGGTCGTCCAGCTGGTCCCGACGGGCTGCGGCGAGGAACGGGGAGGACGCCGGGCTCACGCGGGCGGGACCGGGGTCGAGGAGCACACCCCGAATCCTGTCACGGCTCTCCGAACCCGGCGCGTCGGCGCGGTCGGATCACAGCCTGTGCATACTCTCATCCGGTGGCGGCCCGTAGCGATGTGGCTCCTGCCCCGGACGCCTTCCGGCGGGCCGTGCAGGAGCTCATGACGGCGTCCTGGCGACCCGAGCTCGTGGTGGACGAGATGCCCGCCCCGCAGCGGATCTCCCCCTTCGCAGCTGCCGTGACCGCCGAGGTGATCGTCGGTGGCGAGGAGGTGGGCAGCGGTCGCCTGGTCCTGCTGCACGACCCGGCCGGGAACCCGGCCTGGGGCGGCACCTTCCGCTGCGTCACCTTCGCGCGCGCCGACGTCGACCCCGAGATGGTCACCGACCCGCTGCTCGCTCGCGTGGGCTGGTCCTGGTTGCTCGACGCGCTCAGCGCCCAGCACGCCGACTACGGCCTGCCGAGCGGCACCGTGACCTCGGTCTCGAGCGAGTCCTTCGGCGGAATGGCCGAGGAGGATGCCCGGGCCGAGATCGAGGTGCGCGCCTCCTGGACGCCGCAGCTGGTCGACGGAAGCGGCCTGAGCGCCCACCTCGCCGCCTGGGCTGAACTACTCTGTACGACGGCGGGCCTACCCCCGCTGCCCGCCGGCGTGGTCCCGATGCCTTCCCGGCGGACCCCGCCGAGCCGAAGCCCCCGGAGACGTTGACCGCGCCAGAGCTGACCACGACCGCAGCAGCCGCACCGTCCGATCCCGCCGTCGAGGCCGGGATCGAGGTCCCGCTGCTGACCGAGCCAGCCGACGGCACCCCTGAGGTCGTCACCACCCCCGAAGCTCTCGCGGCCACCACGGCCGCCCTTGCCGCCGGCACCGGCCCAGTCGCGGTGGACGCCGAGCGGGCCCACGGCTTCCGCTACAGCCAGCGGGCCTACCTGCTCCAGCTGCGTCGCGCCGGCTCCGGGACCCACCTAGTCGACCCGATCGCCTTTGGCACGCCGGCTGACCTGTCCTCGCTCGGAGCAGCCATCGCGGACGCCGAGTGGGTCGTCCACGCGGCGAGCCAGGACCTGCCCTGCCTCTACGAGGTCGGACTGCTGCCCCGCACCCTGTTCGACACCGAGCTCGCCGCCCGGCTGCTGGGCTACCCGCGGGTGGCGCTCGGCACGATGATCGAGGAGCTCTTCGGCGTCCGGCTGCTGAAGGAGCACTCGGCCTCGGACTGGTCGAGCCGGCCGCTGCCGCCGGAGTGGCTGACCTACGCCGCGCTGGACGTCGAGCTGCTCGTGGAGCTGCGTGACAAGCTGGCCGCCGAGCTGGTCGAACAAGGCAAGGACGAGTGGGCGAGGCAGGAGTTTGCCGCTCTCGTCGCCGGCGCCGGCGTCCCGGCCGAGCCTCGCACCGACCCCTGGCGGCGTACGTCGGGCATCCACCGGGTCCGGAGCCGACGGGGCCTCGGCTTCGTCGCCCAGCTGTGGTCCGCCCGCGACGAGATCGCCCGCTCGACCGATCGAGCCCCAGGCAAGATCCTGCCGGACGTGGCGATCAGTGAGCTTGCGGCCGCCAAGGTGCCGGACCGGAGCGCGCTACGTCAGATCCCGGCGTTCAGCCGCCGGCAGGCCAAGCGCTACGAGGGGACCTGGCTTCACGCCATGGAGACCGTCGCCGCGCTGCCCGAGCAGGCTCTGCCCCCGCTGCACGTCCCGCACGACGGGCCGCCGCAGGCCAGGCTGTGGGCCGCCCGGGACCCGGAGGCGGCAGCACGGCTGACCGCCGTCCGCGAGGTCCTGAGCAACAAGGCCGCCGAGCTCGAGCTGCCGGTGGAGAACCTGCTGACCCCGGACCACCTGCGCCGGCTCGCCTGGCGGCCGCCGCAGCCGGTCACGGTCGAGTCGGTCGACGCGGCTCTGGCGGCCTCCGGCGCCCGGGCCTGGCAGCGCGAGCTGACCGTGCCTCTGGTCACGCCTCTGCTCCAGGCACCCCCCGTCCAGGCGCCCGCACCGGAGAAGCCGCCCGAGTCCTGACCCGCTGGCGGCTGAGGTCGTGTCGGCTGGCGCGTAAGTTACTGGCGGGTAATATGCCCCTCATGCCACGTGGATCCCGGGAGGTCGTCTTCGTCGACGGCGTCCGTACCCCCTTCGGAAAGGCGGGGTCGCTCTACGCCGAGACCCGCGCCGACGACCTGGTCGTCAACTGCATCCGGGAGCTGATGCGGCGCCACCCCGAGCTGCCGCCCGAGCGGGTCGACGAGGTCGCGATCGCCGCCACCACCCAGGTCGGTGACCAGGGTCTGACCATCGGCCGCACCGCCGCGCTGCTGGCCGGGCTGCCGAAGTCGGTGCCCGGCTACGCGATCGACCGGATGTGCGCCGGCGCGATGACCGCCGTGACCACCACGGCGTCCGGGATCGCCTTCGGGGCCTACGATGTCGCGATCGCGGGCGGCGTGGAGCACATGGGCCGGCACCCGATGGGTGAAGGCATCGACCCGAACCCCCGCATCGTCGCCGAGAAGATCGTCGACCAGTCCGCGCTGATCATGGGCTCGACAGCGGAGAACCTGCACGACCGCTATCCCGCCATCACCCGCGACCGGGCGGACGCGTTCGCCGCCCTCAGCCAGCAACGCGTCGGCCAGGCGTACGCGGACGGGGTGATCCAGGAGTCGCTGGTCACCGTGGCGACGCGCAGCTCCGAGCACGGCTGGGGCCTCGCCACCTTCGACGAGCCGCCGCGGCCGGGCACCACCACCGAGACCCTGGCCGGTCTGCGGACCCCGTTCCGTCCGCACGGCCGGGTCACCGCGGGTAACGCCGCCGGGCTGAACGACGGCGCCACCGCCTGCCTCGTCGCCGCCGAGGACGTCGCGGCCGAGCTGGGCCTGCCCGCAGCCATGCGGCTGGTCGGTTTCGCCTTCGCCGGTGTCGACCCCGAGGTGATGGGCGTCGGACCGATCCCCGCGACCGAGCGGGCGCTGTCCCGGGCCGGGCTGAGCATCGACGACATCGGTGCGTTCGAGGTCAACGAGGCGTTCGCCGTGCAGGTGTTGGCGTTCCTCGACCACTTCGGCCTCGACGCCGCCGACCCGCGGGTCAACCCGTACGGCGGGGCGATCGCGCTGGGTCACCCGCTGGCCAGCTCCGGCGTACGGCTGATGATCCACCTGGCACGGCAGTTCCGCGAGCGCCCAGAGGTCCGCTACGGCATCACCACGATGTGCATCGGACTGGGCATGGGCGGCACCGTCATCTGGGAGAACCCCCACTTCTCCATGGAGTCGGCTGGCGGTGGGCAGTGATCGAGTCCTCCGAGCTGGACCGGCTGATCGACGCTGCCTCGGCCGTCGCCGAGGGCGAAGTCGTCACCCACGCGCACAGCCGGGACGTGCTGCTGCCGCACGCCGGCCGGGTCGCCGTCCTGATCACCCTCGACAACGGGGCCGACCACACCCGTCCCAACACCTTCGGTCCCCGCGGCCTCGCCGAGCTCAAGCTCGCGATCGAGGCAGCCTTGGTGCGCAAGGACGTGGCGGCGATCGCTGTCACCGGCAAGCCGTTCATCCTGGCGGCCGGGGCCGACCTGAGCGGGCTGCCCCGGATCCTCGAGCGCGAGCAGGCCCTGGCCATCGCCCAGATCGGGCACGGCGTCTTCGACCTGCTGCACCATGCTGTTCGTGACGACGGGACTGCCATCCCCACGTTCGCCTTCGTCAACGGGCTCGCCCTCGGCGGCGGGCTGGAGGTGGCGCTGCACTGCGACTACCGGACGGTCTCTGCCGCGGCGGCCGGGATCGCCCTGCCGGAGTGCTTCCTCGGCATGCTGCCGGGCTGGGGTGGCGCGTACCTGCTGCCCAACCTGATCGGCGCCGACCGCGCCGTCGGCGTGATCGTGGAGAACGCGCTCAGTCAGAACAAGATGCTGACCGGGCCGCAGACGCACGGGCTCGGGATCGCCGACGCGCTGTTCGACGGAGCCGACTTCCTGGAGCGCTCCCTCGACTGGGCCGGTCAGGTCTTGGCCGGCACGCTCGAGGTGACCCGGCCCAACGTCGACCGGGGTGAGGCCTGGGACTCAGCCGTCGCCCGTGGCCGTGCGTTTGCCGACGGCAAGGTGGCCGGAGCCGCGCCCGGGCCGTACCGGGCCCTGGACCTGATCGCGGCCGCCAAGACAGCCGCCCGCGCCGACGCGTTCGCCGCCGAGGACGAGGCTCTCGCCGACCTGATCATGAGCCCGGAGCTGCGGGCCGGGCTGTACGCGTTTGACCTGGTGCAGAAACGGGCCCGCAAGCCAGCCGGTGCGCCCGACAAGACGCTGGCCCGGCCGATCACCAAGGTGGGTGTGGTCGGAGCCGGCCTGATGGCCAGCCAGCTGGCGCTGCTCTTCCTGCGTCGGCTCGAGGTCCCGGTCGTGATCTCCGACCTGGACGCCGCACGAGTCGAGCGCGGCCTGACGTACCTGCACGGTGAGATCGACCTCCTCGCGGGTAAGGGACGGCTCTCCCCCGACCGGGCGAACCGGCTGCGCGCGCTGGTCTCCGGTACCACCGAGCTCGCTGACTACGCCGACTGCGACTTCGTCATCGAGGCCGTCTTCGAGGAGCTCGGTGTCAAGCAGCAGGTGTTCGGCGAGCTCGAGCTCCATGTCAGCGCCGAGTGTGTGCTGGCCACCAACACCTCCTCGCTCTCGGTGAGCCGGATGGCCGCGAATCTCGAGCATCCCGAACGGGTGGTCGGGTTCCACTTCTTCAACCCGGTCGCGGTGTTGCCGCTGCTGGAGGTCGTCCGTGCTGAGCGAACCGACGACGCCGCCCTGGCCACTGCGCTGTCGGTGGCCAAGAACCTGAAGAAGAACGCCGTGCTCGTCACCGACGCACCGGCGTTCGTGGTCAACCGGCTGCTGACCAGGCTGACCAGCGTGCTGTTCGCGGCCGTCGACGAGGGCACCCCGGTCGCTGTGGCGGACCTCGCGTTGCGTCCGCTGGGGCTGCCGATGTCCCCGATGGTGCTGCTGCAGCTCGTCGGTCCAGCCATCGCCCTGCACGTGGGTGAGTCCCTGCACGACGCCTTCGGCGACCGCTTCCCGGTCTCGCCGAACCTGGCCGCGCTGGTCGCGGCGAAGAAGCCGGGAATCTATGACTGGACGCCGGCGGGCAAGCCGTACCTCTCCGAGGAGACGGCCGCGCTGTTCACCGTCGGCGACTCCCCCAGCACCCCCGAGCAGGTCCGCGACCGCGCACTGGACGCGTTGGCCGAAGAGGTCGGTCTGATGCTGAGCGAAGGCGTCGTCGCCGCACCGATGGACGTCGACCTCTGCCTGATCCTGGGTGCCGGCTGGCCCTTCCACCTCGGTGGGCTCACGCCTTACCTGGACCGTGAGGGCGTGTCCGAGCGAGTGCTGGGCCGACGGTTCCTGCCCCCGGGCGTCGCCTCGGTGGCCTGATCTGACTCAAGGTCGGGGCAGGGGCAGGCCGAACTGGGTCTGGACGCCGCGGGAGAACAAGACCGAGTCCGGGGGCCGGGCAGCGAGGCCAGGGAACCCGGCCACGGCGAGCAGGTCGTCCTCGAGCTCGAGCAGCTCAGCCCGTACCAATGGCCAGCGGGTGTGGGTGTTCGGGAGGTAGCGGGTCGCACCCCAGGCGTAGGTGTGCAGGGCCCAGCGCGCGGTGAGGAAGTCGGCCAGAGAGTCGTCGTGGACCTCCTCGTCGCCGATCCGAGCCACCACCCGGCTCCGGGCGCCCCGGGGAGTCGGCCAGCGGCGCCGGCTGGTGTAGGTGATCCGGTCGCCGTCCTGCTGCACGCGCATTCGCGACCAGGTGTAGTTCAGGTGCAGCGCCAGCCGGGCGCCCAGCACGAACGCCAACCGCTCGGACTCCAGCGACGCGAACACGACGCCCCGACGGCCGGCGGCGTCGACGGCATAGAGCCGGACGTTGGTCTCGGCGAAGGAACCGACCCAGGGCAGCGGGTGGCCTTCACCGAAGCCTGCTCCCCGCATCCGGAACGGGATCAGTCCCACCCAGGCCGACCCGTCGTAGAGGTCGGGCCGGGTGCCGGCCGGCAGCAGTGCCGCCGTCTGGGCGGGATCGACCCGCCAGTGCAGGAATGTCAGGTCCGCCCAGAACTGGTCGAGAACCGCGCGCCCGGGCAGCGGTGCGGCGACCGGGTCGACCGGCGGCAGTTCGGGCTCATCGACGGGCAAGCCGCTCAGCGCCCGTCGACCGCCGGCTCGTTGGGCTCGCTGGCCTCGGCCTCCCGGCTCAGGGTGGCCTCGACCGCGTACCGGGCAATCGCCTGGTCGGTCAGACCGAGCTCCTCGAGCAGCTCGGAGCGGCTGCCGTGGGTCAGGAACTGCTGGGCGATGCCGAACTCGCGCACCGGCGTCCGTACCTCGGCGAACCTCAGCTCCTGGGCCAGCCGCGCACCGCAGCCGCCGACCACACCGTTGTCCTCCATGCTGATCACCAGCTCGTGCTCGGCGGCCAGCTCGATCAGCGCCGGATTGACCGGCAACACCCAGACCGGGTCGACGACGGTGACGCCGATGCCCTGGTCGGAGAGTCGCCGGCCGACCGAGACCGCGGTGCCCACCAGCTGCCCGATACCGACGACCAGCACCCGCGGCTGCTCGGTGCGGACCAGCACGTCGAGCCCGTCACGAGACTCGATCGCGGGCAGGTCGGCGGGCAGCGGGTCCTTGGAGTAGCGGACCACGCTCGGCGCGTCGTCGATGGTGACGGCGTGACCGAGGGCCTCGCGTAGCCGGGCGGCGTCGCGGGGCGCGGCCAGGTGCAGCCCCGGCACCAGCTGCGCCAGCGACATGTCCCACATGCCGTGGTGGCTCGCACCGTCGGGACCGGTCACGCCGGCGCGGTCGAGCACGAACGTCACGCCGCAGCGGTGCATGGCCACATCCAGCAGCAGCTGGTCGAAGGCACGGTTGAGGAAGGTCGCGTAGAGCGCGATCACCGGGTGGAGGCCGCCCATCGCCATTCCGGCGGCCGAGGTCACGGCGTGCTGCTCGGCGATGCCGACGTCGAAGAAGCGGTCGGGGTAGGCAGCCGCGAAGCGGTGCAGCCCTGTGGGGTAGGTCATCGCCGCGGTCAGGGCGACGATCCGCCCGTCGGCCGCACCCAGGCGGACCAGCTCCTCGGAGAAGACCTCCGTCCAGGTCTGGCCGGCCTTGGTCCCGAGAGCCACTCCCGTGGTGGAGTCGATCTTACCGACCGCGTGGAAGTGGTCCTCCTGGTGGTTTTCCGCCGCAGCGAAGCCGTGGCCCTTGTGCGTCAGGCAGTGCAGCAGCACCGGCCCGCCGTACTGCCGGGCCTGCTGCAGCGCGCGCTCGACGGCGACGACATCGTGGCCGTCGATCGGGCCTACGTACTTCAGGCCCAGGTCGGAGAACATTCCTTGGGGCGCGAGCACGTCCTTGAGCCCGCTCTTGATCCCGTGCAGCACGTCGTAGGCGGCGGTGCCGACCAGCGGCGCCCGGTGGACGCTGCGCTTGACCAGCTCCAGCACCTGCTCGTAGCGGGGGTTCGTCCGCAGCCCACCGAGGTGCTTGGCCAGCCCGCCCACGGTCGGGGTGTAGGAACGGCCGTTGTCGTTGACCACGATGACCAGCGGCAGGTCGTCGGAGGCGGCGATGTTGTTCAGCGCTTCCCAGGCCATCCCGCCGGTGAGCGAGCCGTCGCCAACGAAGGCAACCACCGTTCCCGGCTGGCCCCGCAGCCGCTTCGCCTTCGCCAGCCCCTCGGCGTAGGACAGGGCCGTGGACGCGTGGGAGTTCTCGACCCAGTCGTGCTCGGACTCGGCCCGGCTTGGGTAGCCCGACAAGCCGCCCCGCTGGCGCAGCGTGGGGAACAGGGTCTGCCGCCCCGTAAGGATCTTGTGGACGTAGCTCTGGTGGCCGGTGTCGAAGACCATCGGGTCGCGCGGGGACTCGAAGACGCGGTGCAACGCGATCGTCAGCTCGACCACGCCGAGGTTCGGGCCGAGATGGCCACCGGTCTGGCTGACGTTCTGGATCAGGAAGGAGCGGATCTCTGCGCTCAGCTGGTCGAGCTGGTCCGCATGCAGCGCTCGCAGGTCCTCCGGGCTGTGAAGGTTGCTCAGCAGTCCGTAGGTGGGTGACATACGAGGAGTTTACGTGCTGAGACCTGCGCAGGCCCGGCCCGGCGGCACGACCGGCGTGTGTGCTCGGTCGCCTTTCCACCGCGCCGTCACAGCCGCGGCCGGAAGACCTGGCCGCGCAACGCCTCCTCCACCAGACCGACGGCTCGCGTCGTCCGGGCCAGCCGAGCGGACTGCTCCAGCCAGGCCTGGGCCGCCGACTCGATGACCTCCGCCCCGACGAGCCCCTGCAAGCTCGTGCGGATCTCCGCCAACCCCTCCTGAGCCACGCGCGCCTGCCCCGCCACGAAGCGGACGGCGAAGCGAGCAAGCACCAGCGGATGCCGACGCAGCACGGGGTAGGCGCGGAAGTCCGCGGGGCAGCAGTCGAACAGGAAGGCGGTCGCGGTGGCCTCCCAGTCCGGCGCCCCGGGCGGCCGGACCCCTTCGGGCCAACCCGGCGGTGCGAATGACGTCATGGCCATTGCCGTTGTTCGTACACGTGTTCTATTATAAACCCATGACCCCCCGAACGCAGTACCCGAAGATGCTCACTAGCATCAGCGCGTGTCCGACATCGTCTGCCAGATCGTCCGCGACGAGATCGAGGCTGCCGTGGTGCACCGCGACGACCAGATCGTCGCCTTCCTCGACCACCGACCCGTGTTCAAGGGCCACGTGCTCATCGCTCCGGTCCAGCACGTCGACACGATGCTCGAGCTGCCTTCGGAGCTGATGGCGCCGCTGCTGAGCACCGCCCAGCGGGTGGCGCGGGCGATCGGCGCCGCACTCGGTGCTGAGGGGACGTTCGTCGCGGTCAACAACGTCGTCAGCCAGTCGGTCCTGCACCTGCACATGCATGTCGTGCCCCGGACCAAGGGTGACGGGCTAAGGGGCTTCTTCTGGCCGCGGACCCGGTACGCCGAGGGTGAGATGTCCGCCTACGCGCAGCTCATCCGGGATCGGCTGACGTTGGTCTAGCCGTGCGGTCGTGCTGCGGTCGAGCCCGGCTGGGCTCAGTGGCCGGCCGGCTGGGCCGGCGGCTGTCCCGTGACCTTGCGAACAGTTTCGTCGTCAGCCCCGAGGCGTCGTAGTGACGAGGCGAGCTTCCGGGTGGCCGACAGCGACTGGACGACGGGCTTGGTCACGATCGATGCGCGTGCCTTCGCGATGTTGCCGGGCGCCATGGTTCTCCCTCTCCTGGGCTTGCTCATGATGGTACCGGTCATCGGACCTGGTGCAGCAGAGTGGCGGCGGTGGAATTCAGGAGGCCGAGCACCTCGTCGCTCTGCAGCTCGGCGAACCGTCCCTCAGGGCCGTCCAGGGCGACGCAGCCGACGACCGTGGCGCTCGCGCCGGCGTCGTCGATGATCGGCGCGGCGATCACCACCGCGTACTTGTCACGGACGTCGAGATACTCGTCGTAGCTGAGCCCCTGCCTGATCTCGGGCGGTACGGTCTCCCACTCGTCCTCACTCGGGGAGCCGAGGTCGCGGTACATCTGGGCGACGTCGACCGCCACCACCTCGCCCTTGGCCACGCAAGCTCCGATCACGCCCTTGCCCGGCCGCCAGCTGACCCGGGACGCCACCGGGCGCCGCGAGGGCCGGACGCGCTCCACCCGCGCCAGCTGGGCGCGGAAGGGCCACCACCAGCGGCGGCGCACCCGGTACGCGGCCACCCCGAGGTCGCGGTAGTCCAGCCCGCCACCGACCTGGTCGACGATCGCCCACGCGGCGGCCTCCAGCGAGATGGCGGCGAGCTCGCGACGCTCGGCCAACCGGCGTCCGCGCCACTCCCCCCAGGCCGAGCCGATGGTCGCCAGCGCGGCCAGCGCTGCCGAGGTGACCACACACCCCAGGAGGACGGTCGTGGACGCGTGGATGACCCGGGCGCCGTTCAGAGCCAGGACGGCTCCGGCGGCCGCGGCCAGCAGCGCCGCCAGGGTCTTCGCCAACGCCTTCGTCATGCCGACCTCCTCCCGCGTCGCGCTCACCGGCCACCGGCGAGCACCACGGACGATACGAGGCTGCGCTGACAGATCCGCACAGGCGGGGTCGATGGGCCGCGTTCTGCGTACCGAGACCAGGGCTTCGCCCACTCGAGGGTCAGGACCTCGGACCGGTCCGTTCCTACCTGTGAAGGTTCACGCGAGCTGCCCCTGGTCGCGCCCGTTGCGTGCCGGGTGTCGGACCGGACCTTCGACGGCGACCGGGGCCTGCTGGCCGAGGCTTCGACTGGAGGGCAAACCCTGCCTTCGGGGCCCGTCGACGCGGCTCAGGTCGCGACCGGTCAGCGGAGGACGAACGACCAGGTGCCGGCGAGCAGTGCGGCGGCGAGGCTCAGGGCGGCAAGCATGGTGCCACAGGCGATGGTGACGGCCTCGGCGGCACCGAACGGGGACGAGCGCGCCCAGCTGCGCGGCGTCGGTCCGTCGAAGCCCCGCGCCTCCATCGCGGTGGCGAGCTTCGTGCCGCGACGGACGGCCAGCACCAGCAGCGCGAGCGCCTGACCCAGCAGCCGTCTGAGGCGTCCGGTGTCCGCGACGCCACGCGCTCGGCGGGCCAGCTCCAAGGAGCGCCAGTCCTGCTGGAACAGCCCCACGAGCCGCAGCCCGGCCAGGCCGCCGAGAACGAACCGGCTCGGCAGCCGGAGCCGCTGCGCCAGCCCGTCGGCCAGGTCGGTCGGGTCGATGGTGGCGAACATGACGACCGCCGGCAGCGCTATCGCGACCAGCCGCAGCATGGTGGCCAGCCCGATCAGCAGCGATCCCTGGGTGACGTGGACGAAGCCGAGCTCCAGGTAGGTCGTCCCAGACGCCCGGCCGTAGAGGCTCATGGTCAGCCCCGCCAGCGGAGCGGCCAGCCAGACCGTCAGGGTGCGCCGCCACAGCCGACCCGAACGCAGCCCGGCCAGCCAGAAGAGCGTGAGCTCGCCCACGACCGCCACCGTCGCGGAGAGCCAGTCGAGGGTGAGCAGCAGCGCAACCGTCAGCACGGCGAGGCCGGCGATCTTGGCCACCGGGTTGACGGTGAAGATCCGCTCCGGGCCTGGCTCCAGGGTCAACAGGCTCACCGCAGCTGCGCCGTCCGCAGGCCGCCGAGGGGCTGGAGGGCGAGCTCAGTGTCGGCCGCAGCGGCAACGAAGTCGAGGTCGTGGGTGACCGAGAGCACCGTCCGGCCCTCGTCCAGGAGGTCGACCAGCAGGCGGACCAGCTCGGCCCAGGTGAGAGCGTCCTGGCCGAAGGTCGGCTCGTCGAGCACCAGCAGCGCCGGCGAGGTGGAGAGCACGGTGGCCACCGACAACCGCCGCTTCTCCCCGCCCGACAGCGTGAACGGGTTGGCTCCCGCCAGTCGGCTCAGCCGCAGCCGCTCCAGCAGCTCGCCGACGCGTCGCCGGCCGACGGCGTCCAGGCTGCGGGTGACGCGCAGCCCCACCTCGAGCTCGGCCTGGACGCTGCTGGTCAGGAACTGGTGCTCCGGCTCCTGGAAGACCACGCCGACCCGGGTGACCAGCTCCCGCGACTGCCAGCGGTGCGGCCGGTTCCCGGCCCCGGCTGCCAGCAGCGGCGAGGCCACGACCTCACCGGCCAGCGGGGGCAGCAGTCCGGCCAGGGTCAGTGCCAGGGTGGACTTGCCCACCCCGTTCGCACCGGTCAGCGCCACAGACGAGCCGGCCGTGAGGGCGAGATCCAGCCCGCTGCGGACCGCACGGCCGTCGCGCCCCACCGTCAGGTCATCGGCAGACAGCAGCACCTCCGTGCTCCCGGCCGGAGCACGTGAAGGAACAGCCGGGGGGTGGTCCGGCACCCAGACGCCGGCCGCCGCAAGCTCGCGGCCGTGGGTGTCCAGCACCTGGCCCGGCGGCCCGTCGGCCAGCACGCCATCGGGACCGAGCACCACGACCCGGTCGACGACGGGCAGCCAGGTCGCGACCCGGTGCTCCACCACGACCAACGTGGCACCCGTTCGTTGGAGCACCCGGGCGACCGCGTCGCGGACCTCCCGGACGCCGTCAGGGTCGAGGTTGGCGGTCGGCTCGTCGAGCAGCAGGAGTCCCGGCTGCATAGCCAGCACGCCAGCCAGGGCCAGCCGCTGCTGCTGGCCGCCGGAGAGCCGGTCGGTGGGGTGGTCGTGCGGCAGCGTGAGCCCGACGGCCGCCAAGGCGGCGTCGACCCGTGGCCAGATCTCCGTACGGGGGACGCCGAGGTTCTCTGCTCCGAAAGCCACGTCGTCGCCGACGCGCGCCAGGATGACCTGGGAGTCGGGGTCCTGCAGCACCAGCCCGGCCCGGCCGCGCGACTGCCGCGGGTCCAGCCCGTCGAGGGTCAGCCGGCCCTGCTCCTCGCCGGCTTCCTCCCCACCCAGCACCCCCGCCAACGCGTGCACCAGCGTGGACTTGCCGGTGCCCGAGGCGCCCAGCAGCAGCACCCGCTCGCCCGGCTCGATGACCAGGTCGAGGTCGCGCACGGCCCAAGCCCGGCGACCGGCATGCCGCCAGCCCCAGCCCTGTACGACCACCCGAGAAGGCCGCATCAGCTCACCTAGACCAGCTGGCGCGTGTCCCGACCGGCGGCGAAGCGACTGAGCGCCCCGGTACCGGCCAGGGCCCGGACGGCCAGCCAGGAGAGGGTGCCGGCGAGCACGGCTCCACCGAGGACAGCGCTCGCGCTGAACACCGTGACGTACAGCGCCGAGCTGCCCGGGTAGTACACGTTGAGCTCGAAGACAGCGAGCGCGACGCCGGCCACCGCGCCGGCCAGCCAGGCCACCGGCAACCGGAAGGTGCGGTAGAGGAAGATCGCGAAGACGAGCTCGGCCCCGAGGCCCTGGACGATGCCTGAGACCAGGGTCAGCAGCCCCCACTGGCCGCCGAGCAAGGACTCGACGGTGGCAGCGAGCAGCTCGACGTAGATCGCCGCTCCCGGCTTGCGGATCAGCAGCCCGCCGAGCACGGCCCCGATCAGCCAGACTCCCTCGGTGAAGGCGCTCGCTCCAGGCAGGAGGGCCTTGAAGGGGCCTTCGAGGCCGTTGTAGGCGAAGCCCCAGACGAAGAAGACGACGCCCAGGGCGACGCCGATGACGCTGGCCACGACGATGTCCACCACCCGCCAGCGCCAGGTGGGCGGCCGGCGGCTGAGCTTCGCCGCGGTCTCGTCGGTGGAGGTGGTGCTCATGCGGATGTCCTCTCGTGAGGACACGGGGATGGTCAAGAGGGCCTCCCTGCGCTGGCATGACCCAGATCAGGTTCGACGGTCGAAGGTTGGAGAACCTTCCTCTCAGCCCGGCTCACCGGACTCCCGTGTTCGCCCAGCAGCCTACCCCGTCGGGAGAGGTCTGCTCCTACTCCTCCGCCGCCACCCGGCGCGCAGCCCCGGTCTGCCGACCGGGGCGCCAGACCGCCTTGTGAGTGCCGTCGCAGAACGGCATCAACCCGCTGTGGCCGCAACGGCACAGGGCCACAGTGCGCCGGCGTCGGGGCAGCGGTGTGCCGTCGGGGTCCACGATCTCGACGTCACCCCGGAGCAGCATGGGACCGTCCGGATAGATCGTGATCTGCGCATCCCGCTCGCGCCTATCGCCAGAAGTCACCTTCGGGTCGTACCCGGGCGGGTTGTGTGCCAAACGCCGTCAGCTGTCTCCCCGGGACCCCGTCTGCGCCGTTACCGGCGCGGTTCACCGACGGCGCTGAGGGTAGGAGTTTCACCATGCAACGACGCACGTCGCCGTCCGGGATGTCCCCGGACCGGCTTCCGGGCACCCCGCCGCTCCCCCGCGGTCCGCTCAGTGCCCAGCTGCTCTACGTGCTGGCTGAGAAGCCGACGGCGCTCCCGCACCTGGCCGCCGCTGCTCACCGTCTGGTAGCCAACACACCGGATGCCCTGACTGATGACGACCTGCAGCTCACCCTGCTGGTCCTGCACGAGCTGCACCACCAGGGCTGGCCGGGCGTCGACGACCGCTGGGAGTGGCACCCTGATCTCGTCGCGCTCGCCTCGGTGCTGGAGTCGGCCACCGAAACGGCCCTGCGTGAGCTCGTGGGAGACCGGCTGCCCGAGCTCCCCGACCCGGCCGACATCCCAGCCGCACTGGCCACGCTGGTCCGGGCCGACGACGGGCCGAGCCTCTCCCGACGGCTGGCCCGCAGCGGCACCCGTGAGCAGTACGCCGAGTACCTCGTGCTGCGTTCGGTCTACCACCTGAAGGAGGCCGACCCGCATACCTGGGCGATCCCGCGCCTGGCCGGCGCGGCGAAGGCCGCCCTCGTGGAGATCCAGGCCGACGAGTACGGCGGCGGCCGGCCGGAGTGGATGCATGCCGCGCTCTTCGCTACGACGATGCGTGGGCTGGGCCTGGACGACCGCTACGGCCGCTACCTCGACGACGTCCCCGCCGTGGCCCTGGCCTGGGCGAACACGATGACGCTCTTCGGCCTGCACCGGCGCCTCGTCGGGGCGACGGTCGGTCACCTCGCCGCGCTGGAGATGACGTCGTCGCAGCCGATGCGGCGCTACGGAAACGGGCTGCGTCGGCTGGGCTTCGACGAGGCCACCACGCGCTTCTTCGACGAGCACATCGAGGCCGACGCCGTGCACGAGCAGATCGCGGCGCACGACCTGGCCGGCCGGCTGGCCCTGGATCGGCCCGAGCTCGTCGCCGACATCCTCTTCGGGGCGGCCGCCGCGCTGGCCATGGACGCCCTCGTCGGGACCCACCTGATCACGGCGTGGGACTCAGGGACGTCAGCGCTACGCGTCGCTCCCGAGCACAACGACGAGTGGACCCAGGCCGTCCGGTTGCTGCCCGCCGGCGTCGCCCAGAGCTGAGCCGAGCCGGCAACGTGGCCTCAGCGCTGTCTCCCAATAGCTGCCCTGAGCGAGGTCAGCGCTTCAGCAGCGACCTCAGGACGTACTGCATGATGCCGCCGTTGCGGTAGTAGTCCGCCTCACCGGGGGTGTCGATCCGGACCGTCGCCTCGAAGGTGACGTCCCCCGCCTTGACCGTCACGGTCTTCGGGGTGGTGCCGTCATTGAGGGCGGTGACCCCGGTGATGTCGATGGTCTCCTCCCCCGTCAGCCCGAGCGACTCCGCACTGGCACCTTCGGGGAACTGCAGCGGCAGCACGCCCATCCCGATCAGGTTCGAGCGGTGGATGCGCTCGTAGGACTGCGCGATGACCGCCTTCACCCCGAGCAGCGCCGTGCCCTTGGCCGCCCAGTCCCGCGACGAGCCCGAGCCGTACTCGACCCCGGTCAGGATGACCAGCGGCGTGCCTGCGGCCAGGTAGTGCTCGGAGGCCTCGTAGATGGTGCTGACGGGGCCGTCGTCGACGGTGAAGTCACGGGTGAAGCCGCCCTCGGTGCCGGGCGCGAGCTGGTTGCGTAGTCGGATGTTGGCGAACGTCCCGCGGATCATCACCTCGTGGTTGCCGCGACGCGACCCGTAGGAGTTGAAGTCCCCACGGGCGACGCCGTGCTCGCTCAGGTAAGCCCCCGCCGGGCCGTCGGCCTTGATCGAGCCAGCCGGCGAGATGTGGTCGGTGGTGATCGAGTCGCCCAGCTTCAACAGCACGCGGGCGCCGCTGATGTCGGTCACCGGTTGCGGGTCGGCGGGCATCCCGTCGAAGTACGGGGGCTTCCGCACGTAGGTGGAGTCGGGGTCCCAGGCGAAGACCTGTCCCTCTGGCGTGGGCAGCGACTGCCACTGCTGGTCGCCGGCGAAGACGTCGGCGTAGGACTCGATGAACATCTCCTGGCCGATCGCGGAGCCGACGACCTCAGAGATCTCGGCCTCGGTCGGCCAGACGTCGCGCAGGTAGACGGGCTGGCCTTGCTCGTCGGTGCCCAGCGGGTCCGACATCAAGTCGATGTCCATCGTGCCCGCGAGGGCGTACGCGACCACCAGCGGCGGTGAGGCCAGGTAGTTCATCTTGATGTCGGGGTTGATCCGGCCCTCGAAGTTGCGGTTGCCCGAGAGCACCGCGACCACGGCGAGGTCTGACTCGTTCACGGCCGCGCTGACCTCGGGGATCAGGGGGCCTGAGTTGCCGATGCAGGTGGTGCAGCCGTAGCCGACGAGGTTGAACCCGATCTTGTCCAGGTACGGGGTGAGGCCGGAGCGGTCGTAGTAGTCGCTGACCACCTTGGAACCCGGCGCCAGTGTGGTCTTGACCCAGGGCTTGCGGGTCAGCCCGCGCTCGACCGCCTTCTTCGCCACCAGGGCCGCCCCGATCATCACGCTCGGGTTGGACGTGTTGGTGCAGGAGGTGATGGCGGCGATGGTCACCGCGCCGTGGTCGATCTCGAACGTCTGACCGTCGAGGGTGACCCTGGTGGGCTTGGACGGCCGGCCGATGTCGGGGGCGACGCCCTCGCCGAACTCCTGCGGCTCCGCGGACTCCTCGCCGGTGTGGGCGGGCGAGTCCGAGGCCGGAAAGCTCTCGGCCGACGACGCGTCGACGCCGCTCAGCGCGGGCGCGTCGTCGATCCGGCCGTCAGGGTCCGGCGTGCTGCTGACCTGGTCGGGCACATAGGCCATCAGCGCCTCGCGGAAGCCCTGCTTGGCGTGGGCCAGCACGACGCGGTCCTGCGGTCGCTTGGGCCCGGCGATGCTCGGCACCACGGTGGACAGGTCGAGCTCGAGATACTCGGAGTAGACGGCCTCGTGGTCGTCGTCGTGCCACAGACCCTGGGTCTTGGCGTAGGTCTCGACCAGGGCGATCTGCTCTTCACTGCGACCGGTCAGACGCAGGTAGTCGGTGGTGTTGCTGTCGATCGGGAAGACGGCGATGGTCGAGCCGTACTCGGGGCTCATGTTGCCGATAGTGGCGCGGTTGGCCAGCGGCACCGCTGACACGCCCGGCCCGTAGAACTCGACGAACTTGCCGACCACCTTGTGCTGGCGGAGCATCTCGGTGATCGTCAGCACCAGGTCGGTGGCGGTCGCGCCCTCGGGCATGGAGCCGGACAGCTTGAAGCCGACGACCCTGGGGATCAGCATCGAGACGGGCTGGCCCAGCATGGCTGCCTCGGCCTCGATCCCGCCCACGCCCCAACCGACGACGCCGAGTCCGTTGACCATCGTGGTGTGGGAGTCGGTGCCGACGCAGGTGTCGGGGTAGGCGTAGGTGATCCCGTCGACGGTCCGCGGGAAGATCACGCGGGCCAGGTGCTCGATGTTGACCTGGTGCACGATGCCGGTTCCGGGCGGGACGACCTTGAAGTCGTCGAAGGCGGTCTGGCCCCAGCGCAGGAACTGGTAGCGCTCGCGGTTACGGCCGTACTCGATCTCCACGTTGCGGGTGAACGCGTCGGCGGTGCCGAAGACGTCGGCGATCACGGAGTGGTCGATCACCAGCTCAGCCGGAGCGAGCGGGTTGATCAAGGTGGCGTCGCCGCCGAGGTCGGCCATCGCCTCGCGCATGGTGGCGAGGTCGACGACACAGGGCACGCCGGTGAAGTCCTGCATGATGACCCGGGCCGGGGTGAACTGGATCTCGTGGCTCGGCTCGGCCGCAGCGTCCCAGGCGGCCAGCTCACGGATCTGGTCGGCGGTGATGTTCGCGCCGTCCTCGGTCCGCAGCAGGTTCTCGAGCAGGATCTTGAGGCTGTACGGCAGCTTCTCCGACCCCTCGACTGCGTCCAGCCGGAAGATCTCGTAGGACTGCTCCCCCACCTCCAGCGTTGCCCTCGCACCGAAGCTGTCGACACTCGTGCCGTCACCCATCATGCCTCCTCGCAAGCAAAGTATCTTGACGTCAAGATATCACGCGGGCTCCTGGCCTCGGTGACTACGACCAGCCTCCCCCATCGCCGCCATCGGGACCAGGGAAGGGTCCCCTTTGCGGTGACTGGTGCTGGTCTATGAGGGGTCGCTGGGCCGCAGGATCGCCACGCACTCGACGTGCTGGGTCATCGGGAACAGGTCGAAACCGCGAATGTCGACGGCGGTGTATCCGTGACGGGCGGCGGCGCCGAGGTCACGGGCCAGCGCCGCCGGGTCGCAGGCCACGTAGGCGACGGCTCGCGGTCGGCGGTCGAGCAGTGCGGCCATCACCCGGGGGCCGGCCCCGCTGCGCGGCGGGTCCAGCACCACCAGGTCGGCACGTCTGGGCAGCCGGGCCAGGCCACGTTCCACCCGGTCGGCCCGCAGGTGCACGCGCTCGGCGACGTCAGCGAGGTTTCGGCGAGCGGTCAGGATCGCTCGATGGCCGGACTCCAGTCCCCAGACCTCGCAACCGGCGTCGGCCAGGGCGCCGGCGAACAGCCCGACCCCGCAGTAGAGGTCGAAGGCCCGCTCGCCAGGGCGGGGCTCCAGGCCTGCGAGGACCGCGCCCACCAGAGCGTCGGCTGCTGCCGGGTGCACCTGCCAGAAGCCGTCCGCCTCGACGGTCCAGGATCGTCCGGCTGCCTGCTCGGTCAGCTCGGCTTCGCCGCGCCGCAGCTTGCCGTCGAGCAGCATCGCCTCGCTCTCGGCCGAGGCGGCGGTGATCAGCTCACTGCCGGCCGGCCAGCTCTGCCCGACCACCGACGGGGTCCGGCGGTCAGCGATCGGGCAGCCCTGGGCGGGCAGGGGAACGAGCTCGTGCGAGCGGTGAGCCCGCAGCGCCGCGCGGCCCTCCTCGTCGGCGTGGTAGCGCATCCGGGTCCGCCAGTGCATTCCGTCCGCGGTCTCCGGGGTGGTGACGCCGCCGACCTCGCCGGCCCAGTCGATCCCGGCCAGCCGCTGCAGCTGCTCGGCGACCACCGCCGTCTTCAACCGTCGCTGCGCGTCCAGGTCGACGTGCTGGAAGTCGCAACCTCCGCACAGCCCGGGTCCGGCCACCGGGCAGCGCGGCTCCACGCGGTCCCGGCTTGGCTTGATCACCTCCACGGCGTCCGCGCGCCAGAACGAGGCGTGGCTGTCGTCGGTGACGCGGACGAGGACCCGCTCACCGGGCAGCGTGTGCCGGACGAACAGCACCCGTCCGCGTTCTTGGCCGGGCTCGGGCTCGAGGCGGGCGACGCAGTGACCGCCGTGCGCCACCGGACCGACGTCGACCGGGCCGAGCAGCGTCCCAATCGAGACAGTCATGACTCTTGCAGCGGTACTGGTTGCACTCCGAGGTGGCGCACGGACTTGGTCAATTGTTGGCGACCCCGAATCTGAATGAGGCAGCGCGCCTCGTCTTGGTCCTCTTGGGAACTTGTGCGCTCGATGCCTCGGACCTCGAGATCTTCGTCCACGTTGGCGAGCGACTGATCCATATAGTCGGATGCAGCCGTATCGCACTCCCGCTCGCTGCCGTCGTCCGCTGGTCCAGCAGCGACATACTCGCCGGTGTGATTAGTCGAACACGGGACCACCCGTTGCTGACTTCGATCAAAACACCGACGCCATCGATCAGATCCTGACCTAGTGAAGGCGCCGCGCGAAGCGCCGCGAATGTTGAGCGGCGCCTCGAGGAGGCACCCTGGCTTCTGCTGTCGCGGGTCACTGTAGGGCACGTCTGTGCCTGGCGCGCCGCCGAGATAGCGAACGGCACTGCGAATTGTGCACGGTCCACTCACCACTTCATAGCGGTGATCCAGCGCGCACGCCACGGGCCTCAGTGCGTCGTCGAGACAGTCCGGCGCTGCCGAGTCTTTCGCTGCCGATGGTTGCACTTGAGTGTCAGGGCTGGTCGAGCTGCTCCCCGCAGTGCTCGAACTGCCGCTCTGCAGCGTGGCAGAAGGGGTCGAGCCGCCTGGATCATTTGCTGGCGCAGAGAGGAATAGAGTGATAATGGTGGCGATGCAGGCCGGTTGAATCCTTGTTCAACACCGGAGGACGGGGTGACTCCTCATCGCTGGACTCATCTCCCGCCCCGCCTTCACCCGCGTCCTCTGTCGGCGTGACCTCGGAAGCCTCAGGGCTACTGTCGGTAGGAATCGGAGTCGACATCGAGCTTGACTGGTCCGTGGTCGGCGTCGGGGAACCTGTGGACGCGGGCGCAGCCGCGCTCGAAGGCTGAGGCCCCGATGCGTCTCCAGCCCCGGACCCGCAGCTCGTGAGGGCAGCCATGAGAATCCAAGGTCCAGCTGCGGCGATCAGCCACCGCTGCCTCCATGCCTTTCCGCCCGAGTCAATCACGAGGCGCACATTACAACCTGTCTACGTGACGTTGGAGCGGCTACCCTTCGTTGACGAGACGCGCCTCCAACGCAAGACAGATGAAGACTGCATTCATCCGCGGCGAATGCGTCGGGCGTTGCCGGTGACGCTCTCGCGCTCAAGCCGCTCCTTGGCCTTGCCCGAGGAGGCGAGCAGGTAGGGCACCGAGGTGACCATCACGCCAGGGGTGAACAGCAGCCGGCCCTTGAGCCGCAGGGCACTCTGGTTGTGCAGGATCTGCTCCCACCAGTGACCCACCACGTACTCGGGGATGTAGACCGTGACGACGTCGCGCGGGCTCTCGGTACGCAGGTTCTTGACGTAGTCGAGGATCGGGTTGGTCACCTCACGGTACGGCGAGGCCACGACCTTGAGCGGAACGGGGATGCCGGCGCGCTCCCAGTGCTCGACCAGCCGGGCCGTCTCCTCCTCGTCCACGTCGACGGTCAGGGCCTCCAACGAGCTCGGCCGGGCAGCCTTGGCGAACGCGAGCGCCCGCAGCGTGGGCCGGTGCAGCTTGGAGACGAGCACGATCGCCCGGACGCGGCTGGGCAGCATCCGGTCCGAGCTCTCGTCCCAGGCGGTCTCCTCGGCCACGGAGTCGTAGTGCCGGCGGATCGCCTTCATCAGCATGAAGATCGCCGCCATCGCGATGATGGCGATGTAGGCGCCCTGCAGGAACTTGCTCAGCAGCACGATCACCAGCACCGTCCCGGTCATGGTGAGGCCGACGGCGTTGATCACCCGCGACCGCCGCATACGACTGCGCTCGGGCGGGATGGTCTCGTCCTTGAGCAACCGCGTCCAGTGCCGCAGCATGCCCAGCTGGCTCACCGTGAAGGACACGAACACGCCGACGACGTAGAGCTGGATCAGGCTGGTCACGTCTGCTTTGAACGCCACGATCAAGACGATGGCCATCACCGCCAGCACCAGGATGCCGTTGCTGTAGGCGAGCCGGTCGCCGCGGGTGTGCAGCTGCCGGGGCAGGTAGCCGTCCCGGGCGAGGATCGAGCCGAGCACGGGGAACCCGTTGAAGGCGGTGTTCGCGGCCAGGAACAAGATGATGAACGTCGAGGCGATCACGAAGTAGAAGCCGGGGCGGAAGCCGGAGAAGACGACATCGGCCAGCTGCGCGATGCCGGTCTTTTCCACGACCTCGACGCGGACGCCGTTCAGCAGGTAGGAGGAGCGGCCGGCGTCGATGAGCCGCACCTGGGTGAGGTGGGCCAGCACGACCACGCCGATCACCATCGTGACTGCGACGCCGCCGAGCAGCGCCAACGTCGTGGCCGCGTTCTTGCTCTTGGGCTTCTGGAAGGCCGGGACGCCGTTGCTGATGGCCTCGACGCCGGTCAGCGCCGCGCAGCCGGAGGAGAACGTCCGGGCGAGCAGGGCGACCATCGCGAAGCCGGAGAAGGCGGCGTACTTGGGGTCGGGTGCGATGTCGTACTTGGCGCTCTCGGCCACCAGCGGCTCCCCGAGCGCCAGGATCCGGAACAGCCCGTAGGCCACCATCACGATGATGCCGAGCATGAAGCAGTAGGTCGGCACGGCGAAGACCCCGCCCGACTCGCGGACGCCGCGCAGGTTCAGCGCCATCAGCACCACCACGGCGATCGAGGCGGCGAGGGCCTCGTGCCCGTCGAGGAAGTGCAGCGCTGGGACGGACTTGGCGTTCTGCACGCCGGACGAGATCGACACGGCCACGGTGAGGACGTAGTCCACGAGCAGCGCGCTGCCCACTGTCAGGCCGGCGTTGGCGCCGAGGTTGGTGGTGGCGACCTCGTAGTCGCCGCCACCGGAGGGGTAGGCGTGGACGTTCTGGCGGTAGGAGGCGACCACGACGAGCATCACCACCGCGACCGCGATGGCGATCTTCCAGGAGAATGAGTAGGCAGCGAGCCCGGCGAGCGACAGGGTCAGCAGGATCTCGTCCGGCGCGTACGCCACGGACGACAACGCGTCCGAGGCGAAGACCGGCAAGGCGATCCGCTTGGGCAGGAGCGTCTCGCCCATCTGGCTGCTGCGCAGCTTACGACCGACCAGTAGACGCTTGCCGATGTCCGACAGGGTGGCCACGCAGACAGACTCTCACAACACCCGGCACGGCCTGGATGACTCGGTGCGCAGCGAGCGACCGCGCACACGAGCAGCACCCTGGTCACTAGACTCCCTCAGGTGCACATCGTGATCATGGGCTGCGGCCGCGTCGGCTCCAACCTGGCCCGGAGCCTGGAGAAGCGTGGTCACACGGTGGCGGTCATCGACATGGACGCGGACGCCTTCCGCCGCCTCGGCCCCGACTTCGCCGGCCGGTGCGTCAAGGGAGTCGGCTTCGACCGCGAGGTGCTGGTGGAGTCGGGCATCGAGGATGCTGACGGCTTCGCGGCGGTCTCGAGCGGTGACAACTCCAACATCCTCAGCGCCCGCGTCGTGCGCGAGAACTTCAACGTCAGCAACGTGGTGGCGCGGATCTATGACCCCGGGCGCGCCGAGGTCTACGAGCGACTCGGCATCCCGACCGTCGCCACGGTCCGCTGGACGGCCGACCAGGTGCTCCGGCGGCTGCTGCCGGCCGGCTCGGAGCCGCACTGGCGCGACCCCTCCGGCTCCGTCCGGCTGATGGAGGTGCACGTCCACCGAGACTGGGTCGGCCGGACGCTCGGCCAGCTGGAAGAGGCGACGGACGCGCGGATTCCCTTCCTGTTCCGGCTCGGCTCGGGCATCGTGCCCAAGCCGAGGACCGTCTTCCAGGACGGCGACCTCGCCTACGCCGCGGTTGCGGACTCCCGGCTGGCCGAGGTGGAAGCCATCCTGGGCAACCCGCCGACCAAGGCCGACTGACCGCCCTCCTGTTTTGCACGCAACTGATCCCCACTAGGAGCACACATGCGGGTGGCCATCGCCGGAGCCGGCAACGTCGGCCGGTCCATCGCCGCCGAGCTCGTCGAGAACGGGCACGAGGTGCTGCTGATCGACCGCAACCCGCGCGCGATCAAGTCCGACACCCTGCCGGAGGCGGAGTGGCTGCTGGCTGACGCGTGCGAGCTGTCCTCCCTGGAGGAGGCCGGCATCGACACCTGCGACGTCGCCATCGCCGCCACCGGGGACGACAAGGCGAACCTGGTCATGTCGTTGCTCTGCAAGACCGAGTTCGGCGTCCCGCGTACGGTCGGCCGGGTCAACCACCCCAAGAACGAGTGGCTGTTCAACGAGGTCTGGGGCGTCGACGTCGCCGTCTCGACCCCGCGCCTGATGTCGGCGCTGGTCGAGGAGGCGGTCACCGTCGGAGACCTGGTGCGGCTGCTCACCTTCCACGAGGGGGCGGCCAACCTGGTCGAGATGACGCTGCCCGACGACAGCCCCACCGTCGGCATCCGGATCGCCGAGCTCGACTGGCCCGGCGACGTCGTCTTGGTGGCCGTCATCCGCGACGGGCACGCCCAGGCCCCGGACAGCGACGGCGCCCTGGAGGGCGGCGACGAGCTGCTCTTCGTCACGGCACAGGACTACGAGCAGGAGCTCGGCGACATGCTCTCCCCGCGTCAGGGCAAGGTCGCCGTAGCCAAGCTGACCCCGCCGCGGGTCGGCACGGTCTAGCCCTGGACCACCGGCCCGACCCGGTCCGACCCGGCACCCGGGACATCCCGGAATGGTCACTTTGGACCGCCATAGCGGACTTCACATCCCCGCCCGCAGGGGCGACTCGGCGGTGGAGGTCCAGAGTGACCGCCCCTGGCGGTAGCCAGGGGCGGGCTCACAGGCTGGTGCCGAACGGGGGGCCAGGACAGGCCGGCAGGCCGATGACGTGAGGGAGGGGGCGGCCTACGGGCGTCAGACGGTCGGGCAGTCCAGGAGCTCGTAGCGGGGGTTGTAGACCACGCGCTTGCCCTCGTGGCAGCTGATCCGGCCCCATACCTTGAGGGTGCGGCCAGGGTCGATGCCTGAGATCTGGCGGCGGCCCAGCCAGAGCAGGGTCACGGCTCCGGAGCCGTCGCGCAGCTCGACCTCGAGTGCCGGGTGGCCGGCGCGCGGGGTGATGGTCACCGTGGCCACCGTCCCGGTCAGCGCGACCTGCTGGCGGTCCTCGCAGGTCTGGATCGGGACAGCGCCCTCGTTACGGACCTGCTTCTGCAGCTCCTCGGACTCGAGCTCGGCGTTGGAGGATCCGAGCCGGCGGAGGGCACGCTGGAGCCTGCCCTCCTTGACGGGCTTGGCATCGGTGGACACGCGAAACTCCTCAAGGGTCTAGACGTTGGTCGTGAACGAGCTGAACCTCCAGCATCCCACCGAAGGCAATGCTTGTCAGGCCGCCCCCGCAGTGGCCGCACGGCTCAGGAGACGGCGTCGTCCTCGGCGCCGGGCCCGGGCTCCTCGACCAGGTTCTGCGGCATCGTCAGCGGCAGCAGGTCCCCGGGCGCCATAGCCTCGTCACCACGCCGGACCACGATCTGGCGGAAAGCCTCGAGCAGCTGGTCGGCCGGCGGCTCCACGCCATCCTCGAGAGCAGCCTGGCCGTAGACGATCCCGCGCAGCAACCAGCGGGGCCCCTCGGCCACCCACATCCGGGACGGCTGGTAACCCTGCTCGCCGTCCGGCGTCGTGACCGGGATGAAGCGGCGCAGCTCTACCCCGAACGGACCCTCGGCCAGGGCGGCGGATCCGCCCACCTCATCCGCGCTGGCCATGATCTCCTCGCGCAGCTCGCTCCACAGCCCACCGCTGCGCGGGGCGGCGTAAGCGCCGACCTCCAGCGCGGAGTCGGCGTGCAGCAGCATCGCGGAGACGATCTGCTGCGTCTCCTCCGACATCTGCAGCCGCAGCTCTGCGCCCGGGAAGCCGGTGATGACGATGGCGCCGAGGTCGATCCGCGGGGCCTCCGGCGTCCCGTCGAGGTCCTCGATCTCGCTGATGTCGAACGGGCCCTCGCCACGCCACTCGGCCGCGTCCAGCGCCTGCACGTCGAGCTCGGCCTCCTCGACTCCGGAAACCTCGGCGTCCTGCGGGTCGCTGGCGTCGTCGGTGGCTTCGGTGCTGGCGACCAGGCCGCTGTCCTCGGCTTCGTCGGCGTGCTTCTTGTTGCGGCGGAAAATCACCGGGCCAGTATTCCCCCGGTCGACCCGTGACCGCCAATCCCCCGGGCCGACTCCGGCAGCTCGTTCACGACGACGAACTCGGCGTGCCGGACGGCCGTGACCACGAGCTGGGCGATCCGGTCACCGGCGGCAAAGGCCACGGCTCGGTCGCGGTCGGTGTTCAGCAGGCAGACCATGATCTCCCCGCGGTAGCCGGCGTCGACGGTACCCGGCGCGTTCAGCACGGTCACGCCGAAGCGGGCGGCCAGCCCGGACCGGGGGTGGACGAACCCGGCGTACCCGTCGGGCAGGGCCAGGGCGAGCCCCGTACCCACCAGCCGTCGCTCGCCCGGAGCCAAGGTGAAAGCCTCCAGGCAGCGCAGATCAGCTCCGGCGTCGCCGGGGTGGGCGTAGGTGGGCAGCTCCGAGTCCGGGTGCAGCCGACGGAACAGGACCTCAACGGGCGCTACGGGCATGGTCATGCCTCCGAGCCCACGGGCCCCGCGCCCGGAGAGGCTGCGGGGGCCACGTGTCTCCCGCCACCCAGTGCGGCCGCCAGCCGGGCCGGGCGGCGACTGGAGACCAGCCAGTAGGGCACCGGGTCGTCCGGGTCGTCCAGCACGATCTCGACCGCCGACCGGACGTACGGCTTGAGCACCAGGTGGGCCCGCGCGTCGGCGTCCACGCCGGCGCGCCGATCCGCGGCGGCGCGGTCCAAGGGCGAGACCGACCCGATGTAGGAGCGCTCGATCACCGCCCGACCGACCCTGAGCTCGACCTCGTCCACCGTGATCAGCACGGCCATCGTGGTGAAGGCGAGCGCGGCGACCGCCATGGCGAGGACGCCGACGGCGATGCCCCAGACGGGACCCAGGTAGAAGCCGATGGCGGCCAGCATCGACACCGCGAACAGGGCGGCCAGCACCCACCAGGACACCGGCACGGTCAGGCGTTCGCGGAAAAGCATGAGCCGTAACCTACGCGGCCGGATCACCGCCCCGCGCCCAGAGGACGCGAGGCGGTTCTCTGTCCGGGCCGGCTGCCCCCAACCAGCCCGGCACAACCCCGGTGCCGCGGCGGGGGCAGGCCCGCGTTCGAGGTGGTGATGATCATCGCCGCAAAGAGAACTGGCCTGCACGCTGAGCCGCGGGACTCAGAAGTGCAGACCAAGTTGATCATGCTCCGGGCCGAGCGGCCCGGAACTCTATGAGATTGTGATCGTGCTGATCAGCCAGCGCAGTCGAAGCAGAACTCGTCGCCGTTCGCCCGCTCCTCGGCGATCTGGCTCCGGTGCCGCACCAGGAAGCAGCCGGAACAGGTGAACTCGTCAGACTGCCGGGGTAGCACCCGGACCGTGAGCTCCTCGTGCGACAGGTCAGCGCCGGGGAGCTCGAAGGCCTCAGCAGCCTCCGCCTCGTCCTCGTCGACCTTTCCCGAGTTCTTGTCGTTGCGCCGAGTCTTCAGCTCCTCGATGCTGTCTTCGTTCATCTCTTCGTCGGTCTTGCGAGGGGCGTCGTAGTCGGTCGCCATCTCATTCCTTCCGGGGCGGTTCCCCGCCCAGCTTTCGTTTCTCGCCACACGGTTGTACGCGATTCGCGAGCGCATGCCTATCACACCGAGGGAAGTCAGTGCGCTCCCGGCGCTTCTCGCGCCCGCTACAACGCTGTGGGCCGCACGAAATTCCCGCCCGGAGGTGGGTGTCGAGGAAGCTCAGCACAGCCTCGAACCAGCTGCGGGGAGAGCGCCCAGGGGTTCTCTCCGGCGAAGGAGAGGTACTGGTGCGGCAGCTCCTCCGCCGGCCCGTCGTGGTGCCGTACGAACCCCGAGCGCCATGCCTTCGGAGATCGGCACCGGACTGCGGTGTGGGCGCCGAGGTCGGTCAGCCGGCGGCCGTCAGCAGCCGCGGCCGGCCCGGTCCGAGGTCGTGGTCCGAGTGACCTGGTCGGTCACCCGCTTGCCCCTGCTGCAGCCGGCGTCCGGTCCGCCTGACCGGCACCGCGGCCCGGAGCCTGGCACAGGGTGGGGCGGTCGGGTTGGCGTGCGTTGACGCAGCAGTCGGGCTGGCAGTCGTACCAGCCGACCGCCCCGCCCGCTACGACCGGACGCTCCGGCTGCTCGCCCCGGGTGGACGCCGCGCGCTCGGCCATCAGGTCGACCAGGCCGGCGACGAAGGCCGGGTGGGTCCCCGCGGTGGCGGCCCGAGCGAAAGGCAGGCCCAGCTCCTCGGCTGTCTCGGCCGCCTCCGTGTCCAGGTCGTAGATGACCTCCATGTGGTCGGAGATGAAGCCGATCGGGATCACCACGACGGCAGGGACGCCGGCGGCCTTCAGCTCGGTCAGGTGGTCGTTCACGTCCGGCTCGGCCCAGGGCTGGCTCGGCGGGCCCGACCGGGAGCAGAAGGCCAGGTCACCGGTGTAGGGACGGCCCGACCGCTCACTGACCTGACGGGTGACCTCGGCCGCCACCGCGAGGTGCCAGTCGACGTAACCGCCGGCCTCGCTCCGCGGTGGGGGCCCGGAGGTCTCGGCCATGCTGGTCGGGATGGAGTGCGTGACGAAGACCAGCCGGGCGTCCTGCCCCGGCGCCCCGAGTGACTCCACCGCCGCAAGCGTGGCCTCCACGGAGGCGGTGACGAAGCCAGGGTGGTCGGAGTAGTGCCGGATCTTGTCCACGGTCACGCCCGCGGCAGCGGCCCCGCTGCCCTGGACGGCGTCCCACAGGTTCTCCCGGTACTGCCGGCACGAGCTGTAGGACGGGTAGGCGCTGGTCAGCACGGCCAGGACGCGACGGTGCCCCGCAGCCGCGATGGCCGCCAGCTCGCTCTCGAGGTAGGGGTCCCAGTTGCGGTTGCCCCAGTAGAGCGGGGTGGCGATGCCGCGGTCGTCGAGCTCGCTGCGGAGTGCGCCGAGCAGGGCGCGGCACTGGTCGTTGATGGGGCTTCGACCGCCGAAGAGGAAATAGTGCTGACCCACCTCGACGAGTCGTTCCCGCGGGATGCCGCGGCCGCGGGTGACGTTCTCGAGGAACGGCACCACGTCCTCGGGCTGCTCCGGCCCGCCGAAGGAGACGAGCAGCACCGCGTCGTAGGGGTCGAGAACAGCAGGGGCATCGTCCGCGCCCTGTACGGTCGGGGCGCCAGCGTCGGTCTCGGTCACCTGGAAATCTTGTCAGAGGAGGAAAAACGTGCCCGCCGGCCTCAGTGCGTACCGCACGGTGCTGGCGGACGCACCCGCGCGGGCGTTCAGCTTCGCCGGCTTCGTCGCCCGGATGCCGATCTCGATGACCGGCATCGGCATCGTGCTGCTGGTGTCGCTGACCACGGGCTCTTTCGGCCTCGCCGGCCTGGTCACCGGGTGCGCGACAGCAGCCGGCGCGGTGAGCGCGCCGCTGTGGGGCCGGGTGATCGACCGCATCGGCCAGGCCCGGGTGCTCGTCACCACCAGCCTCACGTGGTCGACCGGTCAGGTACTGCTGGTGGTGAGCGTGCTGACCGGCTGGCCGCTGGTGGTCACCCTGCTGGCCGCGGTGGTGGTCGGGCTGGGCTTCAACTCCTCAGGCTCGGCCGTCCGCGCCCGGTGGAACCACCGGCTGCAGGGCTCGCCGTTGCTGGAGACGGCCTTCGCGTTCGAGGCGGTGCTGGACGAGGTGATCTTCATCGTGGGACCGGTGCTGGTCACGTTCCTCGCCACCGCCGTCCACCCCGCCGTCGCGCTGGGCCTCAGCGCGGTGCTCGGCGTCACCGGCTCACTGGTCCTGGCCAGCCGCCGTGACACCGAGCCGCCCCGCCATCCCCGCTCCGCGGGCTCCGGCCCCCGACCCGGGTTGGACGCGACGGCCCTGCTACCGATGGTCCTCGCCTCCGTCGCCCTGGGCGCGATCTTCGGCGGGATGGAGGTCGTCGTTGTCGCGTACGCGAAGGAGAGCGGCATCCTCCCCTACGCCGGAACCTTCCTGATGGCCTGGGCGGTCGGCTCGCTCGTCGCGGGAGTAGTCGTCGGCACCATCACCTGGCGTCGGTCGCCGGCCTCCCGGTTCCGCGTCGGCGCCCTCGCCCTGGCACTGTCGGTGGTGCCGCTGCCCTTCGCCGAGACGCCTGCCCTGATGGCCGTTCTGCTGACCGTCAGTGGCATGGCGATCGCCCCCACCATGATCGCCTCGGTCGGGGTGATCCGGGCGGTCGTGCCCCCCAGCCGGCTGACCGAGGCGCTCGGCTGGAACTCGACCGGGCTGGTCGGCGGCCTTGCCCTCGGCGCAGCCGTCCTGGGCCATCTGGTGGACCGCGGCGGACCACAGCTCGGCTTTGTGGGCGTCATCGGGGCCGGTGTGCTGCTGATCCTGGCCGCTCTGGGGGTGCGGAGCCGGCCTGACCCCACCAACCTCAGCCAAGAGCCTCCAGGTAGGCCGGCAGCTGGTCACTGACCGGGAAGGGGACGAAGCCTGTCGCCTCGATCTTGCCGAGGCTCAACCCACTGTGCTGTGGTCGCGGGGCCAGCGCCTTGCCGACACCGTACTCGGCCGTGGTCACCGCCGTGACGTCGCTTTTGGCCCGCCCGCGCGCCACGAGCACCGCCCTGGCGATGTCGGCCCAGCTCATCAGCTCCCCGCCGCCACTCACGTTGTAGGTGCCGTGCGGGGCGCCGACGGCGAGCAGGTGCTCGACGGCGCGGGTGATCTCGGAGGTGAAGGTCAACCGCCCGTACTGGTCGTCGACCACGCTGGGTGAGACACCGCGGTCGGCGAGCGAGGCCATCGTGGATACGAAGTTCCTGCCAGCACCGATCACCCAGCTCGTGCGCAGGACGTAGTGCGCGGGCAGGGTGGCCACCAGCGCATCGCCGGCGGCCTTGGTCTGGCCGTAGACCCCCAGCGGGCTGAACGGCTCGTCCTCGTCGTGCTCGGTGACAGTCCCGTCGAAGACGTAGTCGGACGAGATGTGCACCAGCGTGCAGCGGTGCTCGCGGGCCGCGGCGACCAAGGCGCCGACGCCGGTCACGTTGGCCGTCCACGCCTCGCGGCGCCCTTCCGAGGTCTCGGCTGCGTCGACGGCGGTGTAGGCGGCGGCATTGACGACCACCCCGTAGGGAGCGAAGTCGAACGCCGCGACCGAGGCCGGGTCGGCGAGGTCCAGCTCGGCCCGGGTGACCCCTGTCGCGTCGGGCCACGCCTCCAGCAGCGCCCGTCCCAGCTGGCCGCCGGCTCCGACGACGAGGAAGCGCCTCGACCGCATCGGCACCACGTCGGCCAGCCTGGGGTGGGCCCGGTCGGCGTCGGAGAGCTCGGCGTCCTCCAGCGGGATCGGCCACGCGATGTCGAGGGTCTCGTCCGCCAGGTTGACGAAGGTGTAGGAGTCCTTGGCGGCGAGGCTCCAGTGGTCGTTCACCAGGTAGGAGTAGGCGGTCTGGTCCTCGAGGGTCTGAAAGGCGTTGCCCACGCCGCGAGGCACGAACACCGCGGTCTCGGGACCCATCTCCAGCGTCACGCAGGTCCCGAAGCCCGGACCGGGACGCAGGTCGACCCAGGCTCCGAAGATGCGGCCGCGGGCCAGAGAGACGAACTTGTCCCAGGGCTCGGCATGGATGCCGCGGGTCGCGCCCGCAGCGGTGTTGAAGGAGACGTTGTTCTGCACCGGCCCGAAGTCAGGGACGCCCAGGTCGGTCATCTTGCGGCGCTGCCAGTTCTCCTTGAACCAGCCGCGGTTGTCGGCGCGGACGTCGAGGTCGACCACCAGCAGCCCGTCGATGGCGGTGGGGGTGACGGTCAGGGCAGGCACCGGCGTCACTGCCCCTGGGTGGCGTACCTGGCCTCGGTCGCCGCCTTCTGAGGTCGCCACCACTCCTGGTGGGCCTGGTACCACGCGATCGTGGCGGCCAAGCCGGCCTCGAAGTCGGAGTAGGCCGGCGCCCAGCCCAGCTCGGTCCGCAGCTTGGTGGAGTCGATGGCGTAGCGCAGGTCGTGGCCCGGCCGGTCGTTCACGTGGTCGTACGCGTCCCGCGGCTGGCCCAGCAGCTCGAGGATGGTCTCGACGACCTGGCGGTTGTTGCGCTCCCCGTCCGCGTTGATCAGGTAGGTCTCACCGATCCGGCCGTCGGCGATGATGCGCAGCACAGCCGCGCTGTGGTCATCGGCGTGGATCCAGTCCCGGACGTTGGTACCGGCGCCGTAGAGCTTGGGCCGGCCCCCGTCGATGACGTTGGTGATCTGGCGCGGGATGAACTTCTCGACGTGCTGGAAGGGCCCGTAGTTGTTGGAGCAGTTGCTGATCGTGGCCTGGACGCCAAAGGAACGCACCCACGCCCGCACCAGCAGGTCCGAGCCCGCCTTCGTCGAGGAGTACGGGCTGGAGGGGTTGTACGGGGTGGCCTCGGTGAACCGGGTCGGCTCGTCCAGCTGCAGATCGCCATAGACCTCGTCGGTCGAGATGTGGTGGTAACGGGTCCCGGAATGGCGCACTGCCTCGAGCAGCGTGTACGTGCCGATCAGGTTGGTGGTGAGGAACGGGGCGGGGTCCAGCAGGGAGTTGTCGTTGTGCGACTCTGCGGCAAAGTGCACCACGACGTCGCAGCCGACCACCAGCTGCTCGACCAGCCGGGTGTCGCAGATGTCGCCCTGGACGAAGGTGAAGCGCTCCGGCGACAGCCCCTCGACCGACTTCGGGTTGCCCGCGTAGGTCAGCAGGTCCAGCACCGTCACCGTCGCGTCCGTGTGGTCGAGAACGTGGCGGACGAAGTTCGACCCGATGAACCCCGCGCCGCCGGTGACCAGGTACGCCGTCATGGCCGACATCCTAAGGAGCCGACTGACCGGTGCTCCGCAGCTGAGCGTCGCGGTGACAGACTCGTGCCCCATGCGAGGCATCATCTTGGCCGGCGGCTCCGGCACCCGGCTGCACCCGGTCACGCTGGGCATCAGCAAGCAGCTCGTCCCGGTCTACGACAAGCCGATGATCTACTATCCGCTGTCCACGCTGATCTTCGCCGGGATCCGGGACGTGCTGGTGATCACCACCCCGCAAGACGCCCCCGGCTTCGAGCGGCTGCTGGGCGACGGGTCGCAGTTCGGCATCTCGATCCGCTACGCGACCCAGCCCTCGCCGGACGGGCTGGCCCAGGCGTTCGTGATCGGTGCGGACTTCATCGGCAACGACCACGTGGCGCTGGTGCTGGGCGACAACATCTTCTACGGGCCGGGTCTGGGCACCCAGCTGCAGCGCTTCGCCACGGTCGACGGAGGTGCCGTCTTCGCCTACTGGGTGGCCGAGCCGAGCGCGTACGGTGTGGTCGAGTTCGGCGCGGACGGCCGGGCAGTCTCCCTGGAGGAGAAGCCGGCGCGACCGAAGTCGAACTACGCCGTGCCCGGGCTCTACTTCTACGACAACGACGTCGTCCCGGTCGCTCGTGGCCTTGCCCCCTCCGCGCGCGGGGAGTACGAGATCACCGACGTCAACCGGCACTACCTGGAAGCCGGCAAGCTCCAGGTGGGCGTCCTGCCCCGCGGCACCGCGTGGCTGGACACGGGGACGTTCGACTCGATGAGTGACGCGGGGAACTTCGTCCGCACCATCGAGGCCCGGCAGGGTCTCAAGGTCGGGGCGCCGGAGGAAGCGGCCTGGCGGCAGGGCTTCCTAAGCGACGACGAGCTCGAGGAGCGGGCGACGAAGCTGCTGAAGTCGGGCTACGGGACCTACCTCGCCGGGCTGGTCCAGCGACACCGGCAGTCACCCTGACGACAGCATCGCCCGCAGCGGCGGGGGCGACCGGGCGCGGCCACACGCTCGGTGCCGTGCTCGCCGGCCTGGTCACCGCGGTGGTCGGCTTCTCCTCCTCCTTCGCGCTGGTCCTGACCGGGCTGTCGGCCCAGGGTGCGAGCACCACCGAGGCCGCGTCCGGGCTGCTGGTGCTCTGCCTGGCCATGGCCGCCGGGATGGTGGTGCTCACCTTGGGTTACCGGATGCCGCTGACCCTGGCCTGGTCGACGCCGGGCGCCGCGTTGCTGGCCAGCGGCCACGGCGGGGCCGAGGACTGGCCGGCCGCAGTCGGGGCCTTCCTGGTCGTGGCCGGACTGACCGCACTCACCGGCTTCTGGCCGTGGCTCTCCCGGCAGCTCGCGGCGATCCCGGTGGCCATCGCCAACGCCATGCTGGCCGGGGTGCTGCTGCCCATCTGCGTCACCGCCTTCACGACGCTGGGTCGGACCCCGCTCTACGCCGGTCCGATCCTGCTCACCTGGCTCGTCGGCTACGCCGTCGCCCGTCGCTGGGCCGTACCGCTGGCCCTGGTCGCCGCCCTCGTCATCGTGGCGCTGACCCTGGACGCCGCGCCGGCCGCCGCCGACCTGCTGCCGCACCTGGCCTGGACCGCGCCGACGCTGGACTGGCGGCTGGTCGTCGGGCTGGCCGTCCCGCTGTTCCTGGTCAACATCGCGTCCCAGTACGCGCCGGGCGTCGCGGTCATGAGCACCTACGGCTACCGCGTCCCGTGGCGGCCGACGATGCTGGTCACGGCCGCCGGCTCGGCCCTCGCGGCCCCGTTCGGCGGGCATGCGGTCAACCTGGCGGCGATCTCCTCCGCACTGGCCGCCTCGCCCGAAGCCCACCCCGACCCTGGCCGGCGCTGGATCGCCTCTGTCTCGGCAGCGGGTACCAACGTGGTCCTCGCGCTGCTCTCCGCCGCGGCCGCGTTCGTGCTCACCCACTCCCCGCCCGGGCTGGTGATCACCGTGGCCGCCCTCGCCCTGCTCGCACCCCTCGGCTCTGCCCTGCAGCAGTGCCTGTCCGTGACCACGGACCGCGAGGCCGCCGTCATCACGTTCGTGGCCACGGCGTCCGGGCTCAGCCTCTTCGGCGTCGGCGCCGCCTTCTGGGGCCTGATGTCGGGCCTGGTCGTCCGGACCCTGCTCCGCGCCGTACGCACCCGGCAGGGCTGAGGCTCACCGAGCCGACTTGTCAGGGAAGATGGCAGCGTGACCTCACCGGCCGTGCTGCTGCTCTCGGGAGCCGGACGGTTCGCGGATCCCTGGCACCCGTTCCGCGAGACCTCAGCTGCGCTCTCAGAGCTGCTCCGGGTTCGCGGCTGCGTCGTCCGGCTCGAGGAGGACGCGGACGCCGGCCTGGCGTCCCTGGCCGGCGGGACGCTGCCGTCGCTCCTGGTGCTCAACATCGGTGGGCAAGGGCCGGACCGCCTGACCGAGGCCGCCACGGAGGCCCTGGTGGCGGCACTCGAGTCCGGGCTGCCCACCATGCTGGTGCACTCCACGCTGACCGCGTTCCCAGACTGGCCGCTGTGGCGCGAGATCGCCGGTGGTGGGTGGACCCGCGGGACCACCTACCACCCCGACTACGCGCCGGCCGAGGCTCTCGCTGTCGAGACGCACCCCGTCAGCACCGGGCTCGACCGGCTGATGATCTGCGACGAGCGCTACACCGCCCTCTGGCTGGCCGAGACCTCGTCGGTCTTCCTCGAGCACGAGGAGGACGGCGTACGTCACCCGTTGGCCTGGACTCGCACCTACCGCGGCTCCGCGGTTCTGGCCGACGCCCTCGGCCACGACGCCGAGTCCTACCGGACGCCCGGACGAGTGGCGCTGCTCGAGCGGGAGCTGGACTGGCTGCTGCGCCCGCCCTCGAACGAGGCGGCGGCCGTCACAGCCGACCGAGAAGGGTCGCCGCCCCCGGCCCGCTGAGCTCGTCGGCCCGGACGGGGCGGCCGGTCAGCACCAGCAAGAGCGCTTCGCCCGTTCCGCGGACCTCAGGACCGACGCCAACCGACCACTCCTGGTCCGCGGCCACCAGGCGCAGGCCGCTGATCGTGCCTGAGGCGCCACCGCCGAGCAAGGCTGAAGTGGGCCACCGGGCGCCGGCGCAGAACTCGGCGACAGGGACGAAGGCAGCAGCCGGAACGGTCCGGGTGTCGCCCAGCGGTCGCCGGATGTCGAGGGCGTGCAGGACCGCGTCGGTCAGGGCCGCGATCTTGGGCATGCCCATCGGTCGTGCGTCGGTCTCTGCGTTGCGGCGCAGCTGCTCGACGATGGCCGCTGGCCCGCGCTCGGCCCATCGGACTCCCGTGTCACGGAGCAAAGCGTTGACCCGGAAGCGGGACCGGGCCAGCTCGGTCACCATCTCCCGTGGTCCCATGGCCGACGCCCACGCCAGGTGGGCGGCCACCGCCTGCACCGTCCAGCCGGCGCAGAGCGACGGCGTCGACCACTGTTGCGGAGCCAAGGGTTCGAGATAGTCGGCCAGGGATTGCCGCTCGAGGCGGATGACGTCATCGAGCGCGCTCATCGCTCCAGTCTGCTGGCGCGGCGCGCCGCCGTCACCCCCCAGCGGCACCCTGAGCACCCGCGAGCGTCAGGCCGGCGGCTCGTCGTGGCCGGACTCCTCAGCCTCGTCGGCCTCTTCCTTGGTGTGGTGGACGGCGCCGTCGGCGTGCTCGGCCGGACCGTAGACCGTGTAGAGGACCAGCGGGTTCGGCCCCTTGTTGACGAAGTTGTGCCTGGCGCCGGCGGGCACGCAAACCAGGTCGCCCTGCGCGACCTTCTTCTTGCGCCCGTCAACGGTGGCCTCGCCGATGCCGCTGACAAAGGTCAGGATCTGGTCGGTGTCGGGGTGCACCTCCGCACCGATCTCCCCGTCCGGCGGGATGGTCATGATGACCAGCTGGGTGTGCTCGCCGGTCCAGAGCACCCGGCGGAAGTCCGGGTTGGTCTCGGCGACGGTCGCGATCGTGAAGTGCTCCATGCCTCTTGCTTACCCGATGCTGCTCCTGCGACACCGCCCGGCACGGGCCGGGCGGGACCGTCGCGACCAGCACGCAGGGCCTACGCCTGGCAGGCTCAGCGCCGACCGCGTCGGGCCCTGAGGTAGTCAGCCACCACGTACTCGCCGAGCCGGCCGATGTCGGGTGTGAAGACGCGCCCACCGGCCCGTCGGGCGATGGCGTCCACGAACCGGCCCAGGCCCTCGTCGTCGCCGAGCATGAAGGTGTTCAGCGTGGCGCCGTATCGGCCGAGCTCGTCCACCTGCGCGATGGTGGCCCGCAACGTCTCCGTGGTGGTCGGCCAGCGGAAGTAGGCGCTGCCGTCCCCGGTCAGGTGGGCCGTCGGCTCG
Organism: uncultured Actinomycetota bacterium; assembly: GCA_963727215.1. GTDB lineage: Bacteria > Actinomycetota > Actinomycetes > Propionibacteriales > Propionibacteriaceae > Microlunatus. The sequence goes on along the minus strand of CAVSFR010000004.1, from coordinate 129,505 downwards.
CCGTCGGTCACGACCAGCACCACCGGCTCGGCGTCGGGGTGACGGCGCAGGTGCCGCGAGGCGATCAGCAGGGCGTGCTGCAGGTTGGTGCCCTGCAGCATCGTCGGCTCGATCTCGGCCAGCTCGACGGGCGACAGCCGAGAAGCGGTCCGGTTGAAGCCGATCACCTGCAGCGCGTCCTGCCGGAACCGCGTCTCGATCAGGTGCTGCAGCGCGAGCGCCGTCTGCTTCATCGGACCCCAGCGGCCGTCCGCGAACATCGAGTACGACAGGTCGACGCAGAGCGCGACGGCGGCACTCGACCGGCGCTCGGTCTCGGTCACCTCGAAGTCCTCGACGTCGAGCTGGACGCCGCCCGAGGGTAGACCCGAGCGGCGCAGCGCGTTCGCGACCGTACGGGGGGCGTCGATCGGCAGCTCGTCGCCGAACTCCCAGGGTCGGGTCAGGCCGGTCGGCTCGTCGGCGGCCCCAGTGCGGTGGTCCTCGTGGTCACCGTGACCGGCCGCGGCGATCTGCGCGAACACCCGCTTCAGCGCCGTCTGGCCGAGCCGGCGAACCGCTCGCGGGGTGAGCCGCAGCCCGTCGTCGGTCCGGGTCAGGAAGCCCTGCTCCTCCAGCTCACGCTCGAGGTCGCGCAACGCCTGGAAGTCCCGCAGCGCCTCGTGGCCGAGCCGCTGCTCCAGGGTGTCGACATCGACGTCGTCCAGGGTGGCGCCGGAGTAGCCCTGGGCGAGCTGGTTCTCCAGCGCCTCCAGGTCGGCCAGCTCCGCGACCGCCTCGACGGCCTCGCTGTAGCCCAGCGACTGCCCGCCCGGACGCATCCCGGCGTCGGAGTCGCGGTCCAGCCCGGGCCGCAGCGAGCGCAGGTTGTCCGAGAGCTGCGCCATCTCCGAGGCCAGGTCGGCGTCGCCGAGCGCCTGGCTCATCAGCTGGCCGAGCTGCTCGCGCTGCTCGGGGCTGAGGGACGCCATCATCCGCTGCGCCGCCGCCTGCCGCCGGGCGAGCGCGTCGATCAGCTCCTCGACCGTCTCCGGCTGCTCGGGGAAGAACTCACCGTGACGCGCCATGAAGTCGGCGAACTGGTCGGTGGTGTCCTCCTGCCGGGCGTGGGCGGCGAGCAGCGCGTTGAGGTCGGCGAGCATGTCCTTGACCCGGGCCATCGCCTCCGGGTCGGGTGACTCCAGCGCCTGCTTCATGCCGGCGAACTGGGCGTCCAGCACCTCCCGGCGCAGCATGTCCTGGATGGCGTCGTAGGTGGCCTTGGCCCCAGGCGACGTCCACTCGTAGGAGTCGAGAGCACGGACCGCACCAGCGACGTCGTCGGGGAGGGTGTCCAGCTCCATCTCCGCCATCCGGGCCTCGTCGCCCTCCTTCCCCGCCAGCGCCTCCCGCTCGGCGGCGAGCGCTTGGTCCAGCGCCGCCCGGACCTGGTCGAGGGTGCCGCCCAGGTCGCCCCGACGTCGGGCGGCAGCGCGGAGCTTGCGCAGCTTCTGCGCCAGCTTGTCCAGGCCGCCCCGGCCGTCCAGCCCGCGCCGCATCAGGTCGCGCAGCGAGTCCCGGACGCTGCCGGCGGACATGACGTCGCTGCCGATCTGGTCGATGGCCGCGCGAACGTCGTAAGGCGCCGCGAGCGGGTCCGGCCCACCACGCCAGGGGCCGTAGCGGACGTTGCGGTGCGGATCCGGGCTCTCGTAACGCTCAGCGCTCACAGGTGAACGGTACGCGCTCACCCAACGGTCGCGAGCGGTAGCAGATGGTACGAATCAGGGTCCTCTGATGAGCATTTTTGATACCGCTCACGCCGGCATGCCTCGCCAGTGGCTCGGCTCCTCGATCGTCCAGCCGTCGCGGGTGCGGTCCCGTCGCAGACCGAGCTGACGCCCGGCAAGCAGCCGTTGTCGCAGCTGGCCCTGATGTCGGGCAGGTCAAGGCTGTCCACCCGGGCGACCACGAGACCTGCGTGCTCGAAGCCTCCTCGCGCACGTTGTCGAGCCGGTGCTGAGACCGTTGGCGGTCCCCCTGACCGTCGAACTCCAGAGCGAGCCCCGCCTCCAGATCCAGGAGGTCCGGCGCGCCCAGGAACCGGCCGTTCGAGTCGAAGACTGGACGGTTGACCTCGGGCATTGGGGGGCACGCTCGTAGGCGATCTCGTCAGTGCTGGACCGGTGCAGGCCGGTGAGAGGAGTATGGGCACCGGCTGCCCAGGACCTGTGCGGGATGCTGGCCGTCCAGCCAGCCCACGCCGGAGACATGGGCCGCTGCCCACCCGGCCAAGACCCGGGCGGGCCCTATGACCGCGGCGGCTTCGGCCACCCGCTGGGCCGGAACCAGCGCAGCTGAGGTCCGGCCAGTTGCGTTGGAAATCCCCCACACTGACCCTGGCAGGACGAGAAGCCGCAACTCCGGTTATCCACAGGGTTGGCTGCGACCGGTAGCCGAGTGCTCGTTGGTTGAGCCACGATCAGCACCCTGCTACCACTCGCGCTCAGGCCGCGCCGTAGACCGTCCGGCCGTCGACGGTCTCCTTCTCGATCCGCCGGGTCAGGTGCAGTCCCTCGAGCACGAACTCGACGGCAGAGGCCACCTGGCCGCGGCTGGCGGCATCGCCGTAGCCCAGCCGGTCCAGCACCTTGGACAGCCCCGAGACGCTGCCGAGCTGGGCCAGGAGCTCGCGCGCAGGCACGAGCTCACCGGTCTCCACCACCGCACCCTCGGCGAAGACGCCGGTGAAGCCGGCCAGGTCCAGCCCACTGAGGCGGTCCCGAAAGGTGGCAGCGACGGCGAGCCGCAGCAGGTGGTCGAGGACGGCGCGCTCGCGGCCCTCCTCACCCATCTCGAACTCGATCTTGCCGAGCAGGGTGGGCAGCACGACGCCGATGTCGCAGATCCGAGCGACCGGGTCGTCGTCGCCGGTCCGGGCGGCCCGACGCAGCGCCGAGGCCGACACCGCCTCGGCCGCCGCGATCGTGAAGCGCGCCGACACGCCGGAGCGCTGGTCGACCGAGGTGGAGCCGCGCAGGTTCGCGGTGAACCGGGCCAGCACTTCCAGCAACGGGTCGCCGACCTCGGCCACCAGCTCGGCCTCCTGCCGCAGCAGGGAGACCTCGTCGGGCAGCTCGGTCAGGTAGTGAGTCCGGATCTCGGCCCCGAAGCGGTCCTTCAGCGGGGTGATGATGCGGCCGCGGTTGGTGTAGTCCTCGGGGTTGGCCGTGGCCACCAGGAACAGGTCCAGCGGCAGCCGGAGTGAGTAGCCGCGGACCTGGATGTCGCGCTCCTCGAGCACGTTGAACAGTGCGACCTGGATCCGCTCGGCGAGGTCGGGCAGCTCGTTCAGCCCGAAGACGCCCCGGTTGGCCCGCGGCACCAGGCCGTAGTGGACGGTCTCGGGGTCCCCCAGCGTCCGGCCCTGCGCGACCTTGACGGGGTCGACGTCGCCGATAAGGTCACCTACGGAGGTGTCCGGAGTGGCGAGCTTCTCGGTGTAGCGGTCGTCGCGATGCCGCCAGCTGACAGCCAAGTCCTCACCCAGCTCGGCGGCCAGCGCGCGGCAGCGCACGCAGACCGGCGCGTACGGGTCGTCGTGGATCTCGCAACCCTCGACGTCGGGGCTCCACTCGTCCAGCAGCTGCACGAGGGTGCGCATCAGGCGGGTCTTGCCCTGGCCGCGCTCGCCGAGCAGCACCAGGTCGTGGCCGGCCAGGATGGCGCCCTCGAGCTCGGGCAGCACGCTGTCATCGAAGCCGACGATGCCGGGGAAGGCGGTCTCGCCGGCCCGGAGCCGGACGAGGAGGTTGCTGCGGAGCTCGTCCTTGATCCCGCGAGTGGTGTAGCCCGACGCCCGCAGCTCACCCAACGTGGTGGGGGCCGGCGGGGTGGACCCTGGAGATGATGGCTGGGAGGTGTGCGCCTCGGTCATGAGCCGACCCTACGACTGCCCCTCAAGAGCAGCGTTCGAGCGCACCTGGGTGGCCGCATCGAGGCGCTCCGGGTGCCGGCACGTCGCCGCCTCCCCCGGGCCGTGGCGGCGGACGATAGGTTGGCCCTCGACACGATCGTTCGAGGGAGCCGCCACAACCGATGCGCAGCGCGCGACTGGTGGGACCGGGCCCCGACGGCACATCGCTCATCCTGACCGACGAGGGAGGGGAAGAGCTCTCGCTCGCCGTCGACGACCGGCTGCGCGCCGCTCTTCGCGGCCCCGCCCCCCGCCCTCGGCACGAACCACTGGAGAACCCGATGGACAGCTCACTCAGCCCTCGCGACATCCAGACGAGGATCAGGGCCGGCGAGACGCTCGAAGACGTGGTCAAGGCTGCGGGCGTCTCCTACGAGCGGGTCGAGCGCTTCGCGGCACCGGTACTGGCCGAGCGCGAGCACATCGCGCTGATTGCGCTCTCCTGCCCGGTCCGGCGCCGCGGTGAGACCTCGGGTCACCGGCTGCTGCGGCCCACCGTGGCGGAGCGCCTGCTGAAGCGAGGCGTGGACGCTGACAGCGTCGACTGGGATGCACACCGGCTCGAGGACGGTCGCTGGGCCGTCACCGCGGCCTACCGGCTGGCTGAGGAGGACCAGCGGGCCACCTTCTCCTACGACATGCGCGGCCGCTACTCCGTCGCCGCCGACGACCTCGGGCGCTGGCTGATCGGTGAGGAGCCGCCGGGCGCCACCGGCCGACGTCGGGCTGCCACCCAGACCGCCGACGAGCCGACCGTCGACCTCAGCGACGAGCTGGCCCTGGTCCGGGTCGTCCAGGAAGCCCCGCCTGAGCCCGTATCTCAGACTGAGCCCGAGCCGCAGTCCCCCGCCGACGTCGACGAGCTGAACGCGCTGCTCGACGACGACACCGAGCTGCCTCCGGCGCGGACGCTGCGAGCCGTGCCCCACACCGAGCCGGCCGAGCCAGGTTCGACCGGGACCACCGAGGGTGAGCACGAGACCCCGACCGACACGGGCGAGACGAGCGACCACCTTGACGAGACGGACGACCACTCTGAGCTGGGCGCCCTGTACGCGATGCTCGGCTCGGACGGCTACAGCGAGGACTCGCCCCGGGTCTACGCCGGCCTGAGCGACGCCTCGGCGGTGCCCGAGACCGCGGGCGGCGGCTGGGAGCCGGCGATCGTGGTCGACTTCCCGGTCGAGCCGAGCCCCGCCGACGAGGCCGAGCTGGCACCCCAGGAGCACCCGGACCGCACCCAGGTGCCGATGGACGACCTCGCGTCAGTCGAGCTGAGCACGCCCCTGGACGAGGACGCGGACAACCACCCGCCGGGCACCGACGAGCCGGCCCCGCCGTACGCGCGGACCGACGAGGCCGACCGGGCAGAGGAGAACGAAGAGTTCCAGCTCGAGTCCGAGCCGCCGACGCCCAAGCCGGCCAAGCGCAAGCGCGCCTCGGTGCCCAGCTGGGACGAGATCATGTTCGGCGGACCCAAGCCCCCTGGCTGAGCGTCACGTCGCCAAGACCTGTCAGACGTCCAGCGGCGACAGCTCGTCCTCCGCACGCTCGAAGGGCAGCGGGTCCGAGAGCGTGGCGCGGGCCACGGCCCGGCTGACCCGGCGCCGGTGGTGTCGCCGGCACAGCACCTCGTACGCCACCAGGGTGGCCGGCTCTCCGACGGCAGTCGTGTCGCCCACCACCACCTGGTCGCCCTCGACCACCATCACGCCGTCCACCGTTCGCGCGTTGTGGGTGGCCCGCTCGCCGCACCAGCACAGGGCGCGGACCTGCAGCAGCTCGATCCTGTCGCACAGCTCGACCAGGCGTTGCGAGGCCGGGAACAGCCGGGTCTGGAAGTCGGTCATGATGCCGACGGCCATCACGTCGATCTGCAGCTCGTCGACGACCCGGGCGAGCTGGTCGATCTGGTCCGAGGCGTAGAACTGCGTCTCGTCGCAGATGAGGTAGTCCACCCGCTCGCCGCCCGTCAGCTGACCCACCACGTAGTCCCAGAAGTCGAAGCCCGGCGTGACCTCGATCGCCGGTCGGACCAGGCCCAGCCGGGACGAGATCGTCGCCTCACCGGCCCGGTCCTGGGAGGTGAAGAGCCGGCCGTTGCGACCACCGGAGTTGTGGGTGTAGTCCAGCTGCAGCGCCAGCGTCGACTTGCCGCAGTCCATCGGACCGGTGAAGTAGAGGAAGTCGGCCACAGCCCGATCCTGCCATCAGGGCCGCTCCCGGGTTCGCACGCCGAGCGGTGAGAAATCACCCGGCCACTTCGACGGCCGGCTCTATCGTGTCGCTCGTCCAGCCTGAGGAGCGTCTTGATGACCACCGTGCGATCTGAGCCTGTCGGAGCACCGGCAGCTGTCCCCGCCCTGCCGGCCCTGTCGGGCCGCGTCCGGGCTGTCCGCTCCTCGGTGATCCGCGACCTCCTGGCCCTGACGACGCGACCGGGCGTCATCTCCTTCGCCGGCGGCCTGCCCGCGCCGGAGCTGTTCGACCTGGAGGGTGCCCAGGCCTCGTTCGAGGCCGTGCTCGGCGGCCTCGAGGGAGGTGGCCGGGGCCGGAGCGCCCTGCAGTACTCCCCGACCGAGGGCAACCGGCGACTTCGTGAGCAGGTGGCCGAGCGGTACGCCGAGCGCGGCGTAGCCACCGAGGCCGACGACATCCTCATCACCACGGGCTCTCAGCAGGCGCTGAGCCTGCTGTCGACCGTGCTGGTCGACCCGGGCGACGTCGTCCTGGTCGAGAGCCCGAGCTACCTCGCAGCGCTGCAGTGCTTCGCGCTGGCCGGCGCCCGCCTCGTGGCGGTGCCCTCAGGCGACGACGGGATCGACCTGGACGCCCTGGCCGACCTGGCTGCCCGGCTGCGGCCCAAGGTCCTCTACACCGTGCCCACCTTCCAGAACCCGACCGGACGGACGCTGGACGAGTCGAACCGACGCGGGGTGGCCGAGGTCGCGCAACGGCACGGCTTCCGGGTGCTCGAGGACGACCCGTACGCCGAGCTCCGCTACTCCGGCGGCCCGGTGCTGCCGATCGCGGCGCTGGCCGACTCCGGACGGGTGGTGAGCACGGGGAGCTTCTCCAAGATCCTGTCCCCCGGGCTGCGGCTCGGCTGGGTCCGAACCGACCCCTCCGTACGGGCAGGACTGCTGGTGGCCAAGCAGGCCGCCGACCTGCACACCTCGACCGTCGACCAGGCCGCCGCAGCTCACTACCTGGCCTCGGGCCGGCTCCAGCCGGCGCTCGACCGGGCGCGGGAGGCGTACCGGGAGCGCCGCGATGCGCTGCTCGCCGGGCTCAGCGGTGCGCTGCCAGCCGGAAGCCGTTGGACCGACCCGGACGGCGGGATGTTCGTCTGGGCCACGCTGCCGCCCGGCTGGGACACCACGGCCCTGCTGACCGCCGCCCTTGCCCGCGATGTCGCGTTCGTCCCGGGCGCCCCCTTCTTCCCGGGCGAGCCGGACCCCACCACGATGCGGCTCTCGTTCACCACCTACGGCCCCGACGCCATCGCCGAGGGGTTGCACCGGCTGACGTCGGCGGTTCAGGAAGCCGGCGTCGCACCGCATTGAGCAAGGCGAGGGCGGCGGGCCCCCACCTGGGAGCGGGCACGGTGCGGGTGGCCGCGTGTTCTCCGGCTGTGGAACCCGCGAGCCCCCGCTCAGCGCCCCTGCTCTAACGGCGGGACGGAGAGTTCCGCCCCCGTTCGCGGCGGCGACGCTGCTGCCGCAGCTGTCCGGCCCGTTCGCCGACGAACCCGTCTGGGTGGTCATGCACTGGCGGACGCCCGCGCGGTGCTGGGCGAGGCCGAGCACGCCGAGATCGTCGACGAGCACCTGGGCCGGATGGAGCAGCAGGGCCCGCCGTCGGACCTGGTGGCCGACTTCGCGCTGGCGATCCCCTCCCTGGTGATCTGCGAGCTCCTCGGCGTGCCGTACGAGGGCCGGGGGGCCTTCCAGCACCGGGCCGCGAAGATCATCGACTTCACCTTGCCCGACGCCGAGCGGCGACAGGTGGGAGACGACTCCCGGGCGTACATGTGGGAGCTGGTCGACCGGCACCGGTCCAACCCGGGCGAGGACCTGCTGAGCCGGCTGATCGTCCGGCACGCCTCGAGCGGCGGACCCGACGACCTCAGCGACGACGAGCTGATCGGCGTCGGCAACCTGCTGCTGGTCGCCGGCCACGAGACCACGTCCACCATGCTCGCGGTCGAGGAGCTGCTGCGCTACCTCAGCGTCGTGCACACCGCGCTGCCCCGGCTGGTGACTTCTGAGGTGGCGATCCGGGGAGACAGCGGTTGCGGAGGGCGACCTCGTCGCGGTCTGGGTACCGGCAGCCAACCGCGATCCCGACCTGGCCAGAGCAGGCGACACGTTGGACGTACGCCGGACCCCAACCAAGCACGTCGCGTCCGGGCACGGGGTAGTCCACTGCCGCGTACCGGGAGCAGACGTTCCTCTAGGGTGTGACCGAGCTGCCGGTGACCTGGTGAGGAGACCACGATGAAGATCGAGGCTGCGCCGGAGGTGTGCATCGGCGCCGGCAACTGCGTGCTGGCGGCGCCGGACCTCTTCGACCAGGACGACGATGGGGTCGTCGTCGTCCTGCAGGCGGAGGTGCCGCCCGACCAGGAGGACGAGGCTCTTGAAGCCGTCGAACGCTGCCCGGCCCGGGCGCTGTCGCTCAGCTGAGCCATGGCACCCACGCTCGGGACGGCTCACCGGTCGCCTCCTACGGAAGCCCTGCCGCCCGAGCTGGCGGCGCCACGCGAGGCGCTCAGCCCGGCAGCAGCGGCACGAGCATCTCGGCCGGAGTGAGCGAGCCGTGCATGCCGACCAGGCTGAGCTCGCGGGGGTACTGCCGCGTCATCACCGCCCAGGAGTCACGCATGGCGACGAGCACGTGTCCGTAGCGTTCGCGGAGGTCGTCCTCCACCGGGCCGAACCAGCCCTCGTCGATCGCGTCGTCGCGGGTGCGCACCCACGCCCGCTCGCCCAGCAGGTCGCGCCAGCGGTCGGCGACGGCAGCCGGGTCGTCGTGGTCGACGTAGAGCTGTCGGAACCGGCCTTCGCCGGCCAGGGCGGAGACGCCGGCCATCAGTGACGGCTCGTCCTCGGCAACGACGTGCCGGGTGCTGGGGATGTCGACCATGCCGTGGTCTCCCGTGACGAGGAGCACCACGTCCTCGGGCAAGGAGTCCCGGAGTCGTTCGCACATCGCGTCGACGCGGATCAGCTGGCGGAGCCAGTCCTCGGAGTCGCAGCCCGACGCGTGGCCGACGTGGTCGAGCTGACGCTCGTAGGCGTAGACCAGGCTGCGCTCGCCGCGGACGGCGGCGTCGCGGATCAGCCCGATCCGCTTCTCCTCGGCCGCCTCGGAGGCGAACGGGACGAAGCGGGCTCCGCGCAGGGCCGCCAGGGTCAGGCCGCTGCCCGCGAAGCGTTCGAGGCCGACCGAGCTCACCTCGACCCCCGCGGCGGCGGCCCGCTCGAAGAAGGTCGCGCGCGGCTGGACCGCCCGGGCTAGCAGGTCGGACTCCCACGTGAGGGCGTTCAGGATCTCGCCGGTCTCGGGGATGCGCGAGGTGTAGCCGACCATCCCGTGCTGCCCGGGCGGCAGGCCGGTCCCGAGGCTGGTCAGGCTGGTCACGGTGGTGCTGGGCACCCCCGCGGTGATCGAACGCCCGCTGCCCAGCAGCGCCGCCAGGTACGGCACCTCGCGCGCCGAACGGCGGAGCAGGTTCCACCCGAGGCCGTCGACGAGCACCACCACGTAGCGCTCGGACGCCGGCAGGTCGAGCGCGTCGTGCTCGCACCCCGGGACCCCGAGGTGGTGACCGATGCTGGGCATCAGCCCAGCCAGGCTGGCGGCGGCGTAGGCCGGCAGGACCAGGGAGGGCAGCGTCGCCGTCGTCGCTGCGGGGCTCACGCCCGGCTCGACGCTTCGAGGCTCACAGCGCGGCCGCGCGTTGGAGCGCGCTGGAGAACTTCACCAGCCGGGCCACGCGGTCCGGCCCGTCGGCGGCGGCACTCATCCGCACGGTCAGGTCGTCCCCGACCAGCGCGCCGGTGTAGCCGTGGTCGGCCTCGCACTCCGGGTCGGGGCAGCTGGCCTGCTCCATGTCGAGCCGGCGAACCGCCCCCCACCCCACGGACAACCAGGTCTCGGCCACGTCGGTGGATCCGGGCCGGTAGCTCTCCGGCCGCCCGACCACCCGGGTCAGCACGACGGTGTTGATCTTGCTGAGCGCCACCGACTCGGTGGACGAGGCGGCCGCGATCCCGGTCGCCGGCGGCTCAGCCGGCTGGTCGTCGGTGTGCCCCACGATCAGCCGGGTGGGCGTCAGCACCAGCACGGTCACGTGGCGGTGGATCTCGTCGTGGGCGAATGTCGTCTCGTGGTGGACCACGAAGTCCAGCAGCTCCTCCTCCGCCACCGCGAGGATCACCGCCTCCTCGACGAGATCCGGGAAGTAACCACACAGCTCGATGTCGGCCCGCAAGTCTCTCCGCATCGATCCAAGCCTCATGGGCTGCACCTTACTGCTCGCGCTCGGTCGTGCCTTCAAGACGCTGTCTTCCTCCCTCGATCGCAAACGGAAAAGCGTGTTTGCTCTCTCGGTCGTCCAGACAGCGCCACGGCACGACCTACCCGACGCTCGCAGCGGTTGGACTCAGCACCACATGCGCTCAGGCGGACTCCGAAGGACGCGCCGGGTCGCGGCGCAGCGGGCCCGACGCGAGAGTCACAGCGTGCGAGCCATCGGGTCGCGACGGTCATCGGTCGGGGCGGTGAAGATACGGGCGCCGAGCACGCTCATGGTGTTCAGCGAGGCGACGCACGGGCTCAACGAGACCGACGCGAGCTGGGGCAGGTCGTCGGCGAGCTGGGCGACGCGGTGCAGCAGATCCTCGATGCCGGCGATGTGGACACCGGGGCTGCCGTGCCGGCCGAAGAGCGTGGGCGCGGCTTTGAGGTCCCGCACCATGGCCGCGGCGTCGGTCGTGGTCAGCGGCGGGACCCGGTAGACGGTGTCGCCGAGCAACTCGGTGGGGATGCCCTCGAGACCCATCGAGATCAGCGGCCCGAACGCCGCGTCCTCACGGCTGGTGACCACCAGGGCGACGCCTGGTGGGGCCATCACCTGCACGACCGGTTCGCCCACCGTACCGACGTCACCGCCCAGACCGAGCTCGCGGACCAGGCTGTCGAGCTCGGACCAGGCATGGGCCAGGTCGACAACGTCGCCGATGTTGCGGTGCACGTTCGCCTGGTCGGGCCGGCCGCGGACGGCGGCGGCCGTGGCCTTGAGAGCGACGTGCCACCCGAGGTGGTCGGCAACGGCAGAGGCCTCCTCCAGGCTGGCGACCGGGTAGCGGCGCACCAGCGGGATCCCGTAGGCCGCCAGCACCTCGGCCGACTCCTCGTCGGTCAGCTCACGGCCGAGCGGGTGGCCCGACAGCACCCGGTGGACCACCCGCTTGGCCCGCAGGATGTCCGGGTCGAGCAGCGGCACCGCGCCCGGGTCGCGTTCGCGCCAGTGCGCGTAGGCGGTGAGAGCGGACAGGGCGTGGATGGCGTCTGCGGGCGCGTCGAAACGGGGCAGCTCGCCCACCACGTCGGCCTCCTGCTCCCGGGGCGTCGGGAGGTGGAAGTCCAAGAACACCCCGACCAGCGGCTTGTCGCCCTCCGCCGCGATGGCGTCGAGGGCGTCGATGACGTCCTCGGTGCCCTCCTCGTAGACGTTGACAGCGGCGCAGACCACCGAGTCGCAGGCAGGGTCGCCCAGGGCCGCGCGGGCAGCGGCGACGAACTCCTCGGGCGAGGCCTCCGAGCGCAGCAGGACGGGCTCCTCATCGGTCAGCATCCCGACCGCGGTGATGGTGTGGACCATCTGCTGGCACAGGGTGAACGAGTTCGTGACCAGCCGCACCTGGGAGCCGCGGGGCAGCGGCTGCCGGGCTGCGATCTTGGCGATGTCGAACATGGCGCCACGCCGGTGCACGACCATCACCCCGGCCTGGCGGAAGAGCGCATCCACCGCCTCGTCGGGCGCGTGGGCCAGGCCGCCGCGGACACCGGAGTGGCTGGACCGGCTGGTACGGCCGGGCTCGATAACCACGACGGGCTTGCGCCGGGTCAGCCGACGCGTGATGCGGGAGAACTTGCGCGGGTTGCCGATGGAGTCCAGCGAGAGCAGGCAGACGCGGGTGGCTTCGTCGTCCTCCCAGTACTGCATCACGTCGTTGCCCGTGACGTCGGCGTAGTCACCGGTGCTGATGAAGGAGGACAGTCCGAGGTCTTGGCGCAGCGCCCGGTTGAGCAGCGCCACTCCGACCGCGGCCGACTGGCAGAACAGGCCGACACCACCCGGTCGGGGCATCGGTCCCGGCGTGGAGTTCAGCTCGACCTCGGGGTGGGTGTTGATGAGGCCCAGCGCGTCAGGACCGAGGGCGCGGATGCCGTAGGCGCGGGCGAGGTTGACGACCGTGCGGTTGTCGCTGGGGCTGTAGTCGGTGCCGGTGAGGACGACGATGCCGTGGGCACCCTTGTGGGCCGCGTCGATCACGACCCCGCCCAGCTCGGCGGTGGGCACGGAGAGGATGGCGAGGTCGAGCCGCCCGGGCGCCATGGCGATCGACGTCGCGGTCCGTACCCCGGCAACCGGCGTGCTGTCGGAGCTGACGGCGGTGATGTCGCCCCGGTAGCCGGCACGGAGCATGGCGTTGACCATGCCCTGCACCCGCCGTCCACGGCCGTAGACCACGACCCGGTTGGGGTGCAGCAGCCGGTGCACCGACGCGCTCTCGGCCCGGTGCTCACGCCGCTCCATCACCCCGACGGAGGTGTCGGTCGGCAGGATCGGGAACTCGACGCTCAGCACGCCGTCCTCGATCCCCTTGGAGATGCGGTAGCCCGCGTCGGCGAACACCTGGGCCATCCGCCGGTTCTCCGGCAGCACCTCAGCCATGAAGCCGACGATCCCCCGCTCACGAGCGGCCTCGGCCAGATGCTCGAGCAGCAGCTGGGCGATACCGCGGCCCTGGTGGGCGTCCTCGATCAGGAACGCGACCTCAGCCCGGTCGTCCTCGGTGCGGTCGAAGCGGCCGACGCCGATCATCTCGTCGCCGAGGGTGAGGATGAGGGCGACCCGGTCCACGTAGTCGACCTCGGTGAACCGTTCGACGTCGCGGTTGCTCAGCCGGGGATAGGGCGCGAAGAAGCGCAGGTACTTCGACTCGGGCGAGACCCGCTCGTAGAACGCGATCAGCTTCTCGGCGTCGGTGGGCACGATCGGCCGCAGGCGGGCCACACCGCCGTCGGTGAGGACGACGTCGGCCTCCCACTCGCGCGGGTAGCCCGGGGGGTGCTCCAGCTGGCTGACGGACACGGGAGAAGCGTAAGCGTCGAGGGTGACAGCCAGGTGAACCCGATGCCGGCTCGGGCAGCTCAGGCGGGTCAGTTCCGGTAGGCGGCCGCCGCCGCCAACGTCTAGGGTCACGGGTATGGCCGACTTCGTCGCAGCAATCGACCACGGAACCACCAGCACCCGGTGCATGGTGTTCGGTCACGACGGCCACGAGGTCGGTCGGGCGCAGATCGAGCACCGTCAGATCATGCCGGCGCCAGGACAGGTGGAGCACGACGCCGCGGAGATCTGGACCAACGCCCAGTCGGTCGTCGGTGAGGCCCTGCGCTCCTGCGGGCTGACGGCCCGTGACCTCGCGGCCGTGGGCCTGGCCAACCAGCGCGAGACCACGGTGGTCTGGAACCGGCACACCGGCGAGCCGTACGCCAACGCGATCGTGTGGCAGGACACACGGACCGACCACATTGCCGCGGCACTCGACCGCGACGGGCGGGGCGAGGTCATCCGGCACCGGGCCGGGCTGCCGCCCGCCCCCTACTTCGCCGGCGGCAAGCTGCAGTGGCTGCTCGAGAACGTCGACGGGCTGCGGGACGCGGCCGAGGCGGGCGACGCCATCTTCGGCACCACTGACAGCTGGCTGCTGTGGCACCTCACCGGCGGGCCCGACGGCGGCCGGCACGTCACCGACGTCACCAACGCGAGCCGCACGATGATGATGGACCTGGAGACCCTCGACTGGGACGACGAGCTGGTCGCCTTCTTCGGCGTCCCGCGGTCGATGCTGCCGACGATCCGCCCGTCCTCGCACGCCGAGGCCTACGGCGCCACGCGTGCCGACGGCCCGTTCGGCGCCGAGGTCGTCATCGGTGGGGTGCTGGGCGACCAGCAGGCCGCGATGGTCGGCCAGGTCTGCCTGGACGCGGGCGAGGCCAAGAACACCTACGGCACGGGCAACTTCCTGCTGCTCAACACCGGTCCCGAGCTGACCCGGTCGCAGAACGGCCTGCTGACCACGGTCTGCTACCAGTTCGGCGAGGACGCACCGGTGTACGCGTTGGAGGGCTCGATAGCCGTCACCGGTTCGGCGGTCCAGTGGCTGCGCGACCAGCTCAAGATCATCCGCGGGGCCGAGGACTCCGAGACGCTGGCCCGCGAGGTCGACGACGCCGCCGGGGCCTACTTCGTGCCCGCGTTCTCGGGGCTGTTCGCCCCGCACTGGCGCTCCGACGCCCGCGGCGCGATCGTCGGGCTTTCCCGCTTCCACACCGGCGCGCACATCGCGAGGGCCACCCTGGAGGCCATCTGCTACCAGAGCTGCGACGTGGTCACGGCGATGGAGCGCGACTCCGGGGTCCACCTGGAGGTCCTCAAGGTCGACGGGGGCGTGACCGCGAACAGCCTCTGCATGCAGATCCAGGCCGACACCCTGGGTGTCGACGTGGTCCGGCCCGAGGTGGCGGAGACGACCGCCCTCGGTGCCGCGTACGCCGCCGGGCTGGCCGTCGGCTTCTGGTCCTCGACCGAGGAGCTGCGCGAGAACTGGCACGAGGACCGCCGCTGGACCCCTGCCATCTCCGACCAGCAGCGCGAGCAGGGGCACGCCGGCTGGCAGAAAGCCATCGCGCGCACACTGGACTGGGTCGAGGTCTGATTCAATGGCGCCGGGCCCGACCGGCGCTTCGGGTGCAGTCTTCCTCCCTCGGCAGCACGACGAAAAGAGTGTCGCGCTGCCTCGGTCGTGCAGACTGCACCGCGCCAATCGACCCGGACGCTGACGAGAGGCTCACCTTTGTTCACCACCACTGCACCGCTCAGCCCTGCGTCCCGGGCCGAGGCCCTGGACCGGCTGGCCGCTGAGGAGCTGGACGTCCTGGTCATCGGCGGCGGGGTCACCGGGGCGGGTGCAGCGCTCGACGCGGTCACCCGCGGACTCAAGGTGGGCCTGGTCGAGGCCCGCGACTACGCCGCGGGCACGTCGAGCCGGTCGACCAAGCTCTTCCACGGCGGCCTGCGCTACCTCGAGCAGCTCAACTTCTCCCTCGTCTTCGAGGCGCTCAAGGAGCGGTCGCTTGTGCTCAACCGGCTGGCCCCGCACCTGGCCAAGCCGGTGGCGTTCATCTACCCGCTGCGCAAACCCGTCTGGGACCGCCTCTACGCCGGGCTGGGTATCGGCGTCTACGACGTGATGGGCGCGGGCCGCGGGGTGCCGTCCCACCTGCGCCACCTCGGCCGGCGCAAGACCCTCGAAGCGTTCCCCTCGGCCAACCGGGAGGCGCTGCGCGGCTCGATCGAGTTCTACGAGGGCCAGGTCGACGACGCCCGGCACACGATGATGATCGCCCGCACGGCCGCGCTGTACGGCGCTGCGGTGGTCAACAGCACCCGGGTGATCGGCTTCCTGCGCGAGTCCGACCGGGTGGCCGGGGTCCGGGTGCGCGACATGGAGTCCGGCCGTGAGCTGGAGATCAGGGCCAAGCAGACGATCAACGCCACCGGCGTCTGGATCGCGGAGCTGCAGGAGATGCTGGGCGGCCGCGCGCCGTTCACCGTCCGGGCGTCCAAGGGCGTGCACCTGGTGGTGCCGCGCAACCGGATCAACGCCCGCGCCGGCCTGATCACCCGAACCGAGAAGAGCCTGCTCTTCATCGTGCCCTGGGGCGCGCACTGGATCCTCGGCACCACCGACACCGACTGGCAGCTGGACCGGGCGCACCCCGCGGCGAGCCAGGCCGACATCGACTACATCCTCGGCCACGCCAACGCCCTGCTGGCCGACCCGCTGACCCGCGAGGACGTGGTCGGCGTCTACGCCGGTCTGCGGCCGCTGCTGTCGGGTGAGTCGGACTCGACCTCGACGCTCTCCCGCGAGCACGCTGTCGCCTCGCCCGTCCGCGGGCTGACCATGGTGGCCGGCGGGAAGTACACGACGTACCGGGTGATGGCCGCCGACGCGGTCGACGCCGTGGTGCGTGAGCTGCCGCAGAAGGTGCCGGCGTCCTGCACCGAGGACGTGCCGCTGATCGGCGCCGAGGGCTACCACGGGTTGTGGAACAGCCGCGAGCTGATCGCTGAGCAGACCGGGCTGCGACTCGGCCAGGTCGAGCACCTGCTGAACCGGTACGGCTCGCTGCTGCCCGAGCTGCTGCAGCTCATCTCCGACCGGCCCGACCTGGCCGAGCCGCTGGCCGGCGCCGAGGACTACCTGCGGGTCGAGGCCGTCTACGCCGCCTCGCACGAAGGCGCGCTGCACCTGGACGACCTGCTCGCCCGCCGGACCCGGATCTCGATCGAGACCTGGGACCGCGGGCTCTCGGTCGCGCCCGTGGTCGCCGACCTCGTCGCGCCGGTGCTGGGCTGGAACGAGGCCGACGTCGCCCGCGAGGTCGAGCACTACAGGCTGCGGGTCGCCGCCGAGCGCGAGTCCCAGCACCAGCCCGACGACCTCTCCGCCGATGCGGCCCGGCTCGGCGCCCCGGACGTGCGCCTCGCCCGCTCCTGACCCAACCCGTGCGGCTGGTCGGGCTGGTCAGGCGGTAACGTCACGGCCATGCCGCCGTCGCTGAACCGACACCTGCGCGCGGCCCGCGACTTCTTGGTGCAGCACCGTGACGACTACGACGTCGCGCACACCGGGTTCAGCTGGCCGGAGCTGCCGCTCTTCAACTTCGCCACCGACTGGTTCGACGGGCTGGCCGAGGAAGATCCCGACGGCCTGGCCCTGTGGGTGGTCGACGGCGAGAACGAAACGAAGCTGACCTACCGTGAGCTCGCCGACCGCTCGGTCGCCGTCGCGCAGTACCTGCACCACCTGGGGCTGCGGCGAGGCGAGCGGATGCTGGTCGTCCTCGGCAACGTGGTGCCGCTGTGGGAGGTGATGCTGGGGGCGATTCGGCTCGGCGCCGTGCTCATCCCGGCCACCCCGCTGCTCTCCCCCGCCGACCTCGCCGACCGGGTCAGCCGCGGTGACGCCCGGCTCCTGGTGGCGGACCTGCGCGACGTCGAGAAGTTCGCCGGCCTCGAGCTGCCGCTGGGCAAGCTGGCGATCGGCTCAGGGTCTGACGGAGCAGGCCCGGTGCCGCAGGGCTGGCTCGACTACGCCCGGGTCGAGGACTTCCGGCACGCCGACCGGCACCTGCCGGGCATCAGCCGCGGTGACGACCCGATGCTGCTCTACTTCACCTCCGGCACCACCGCAATGCCCAAGCTGGTCGAGCACACGCAGACGTCCTACCCGGTCGGGCACCTCTCGACCCTGTACTGGATGGGTCTGCGACCGGGCGACGTGCACCTCAACATCTCCTCACCCGGCTGGGGCAAGCACGCGTGGAGCAACTTCTTCACCCCCTGGCTGGCCGGGGCGACGGTGCTCGTCTACACCTACACCCGCTTCGACGCCGCCGAGCTGCTGGACGTCCTGGTGCGGCACCGGGTGACGACCTTCTGCGCGCCGCCGACGGTGTGGCGGATGCTGGTCCAGGCCGACCTGACGGCCGTCCCGACCGAGCTGCGCGAGTGCCTGTCGGCGGGTGAGCCGCTCAACCCCGAGGTGATCGACCGCGTCCGTTCCGCCTGGGGGCTCACCATCCGCGACGGCTACGGCCAGACCGAGACGACCGCCCAGGTCGGCAACCCACCCGGCCTGCCCCTGACCCCCGGGTCGATGGGGCGGCCGTTGCCCGGCTACGACGTGGTGCTGGTCGACCCGGCGACGGGCGAGGAGAGCCCCACCGAGGGTGAGCTGTGCCTGCGGCTCGAACCGCGACCGGTGGCCCTGATGAAGGGCTACAAGGCCTCCGCCGACGCCTTCGACGACGAGCTGAACGCCGAGTCGTTCACGGGCGGGGTCTACCACACCGGCGACGTGGTGAGCCGTGACGAGCAGGGTTACCTGACCTACGTCGGCCGGGCCGACGACGTCTTCAAGTCCAGCGACTACAAGATCAGCCCTTTCGAGCTGGAGTCGGTGTTGATCGAGCACCCGGCGGTGGCGGAGGCAGCCGTGGTCGCTGCGCCCGACGAGATCCGGCTGGCGGTCGCGAAGGCGTACGTGATCCTGGCCGCCGGGCACGAGCCTAACGCCGACACGGCCCGCGCGATCCTGGGCTACGCCCGGGATCACCTCGCCCCCTACAAGAGGGTGCGGCGGCTGGAGTTCGCCGACCTGCCCAAGACGATCAGCGGGAAGATCCGCCGGGTCGAGCTGCGCGAGGCCGAGGAGGCCCGCGGCGAGCGGGGCGAGGGCGAGTTCTGGGACTCCGACTACACCTGGTGACCGCCGGTCCGGCGTAGGTGGGGATTCCCGTTCCCGGTCAGCGGCCGAACGAGCGGGAACCCCGCCCCAACGCGACGTAGGCGTCACGGTCGTCCGGCCGACCGTAACGGCGCCGGCGGGCCGACACGCTCTCGCCCGGCGCACGGTGGTCCGGGCTGCTCGCTGCGGCAGGCACAATCGCACTCGTGAACGACCACGGAGGACACGATGGCGCGTAGTTCCCGGACGGCACCCCCGCCGGACGACGACTTCGTCGAGCGGATCCTCGACGTCGACGTCTCCTCGGAGATGCAGACCAGCTTTCTGGAGTACGCGTACTCCGTCATCTACTCCCGGGCGCTGCCGGACGCGCGCGACGGGCTCAAGCCGGTGCAGCGGCGCATCCTCTACTCGATGAACGAGATGGGCGTCCGCCCTGACCGCAGCCACGTGAAGTGCGCCCGCGTCGTCGGTGAGGTGATGGGCAAGTACCACCCGCACGGCGACACCGCGATCTACGACGCCCTGGTCCGGACGGCCCAGCCGTGGACCATGCGGCTGCCGATGGTGGACGGGCACGGGAACTTCGGCTCGCTGGACTCCGGTCCGGCGGCCATGCGCTACACCGAGTGCCGGATGGCGCCGGCCGCGCTCTCGATGACCGACGGCCTGGACGCCGACACGGTGGACTTCAAGCCCAACTACGACGGCAAGGACGTCGAGCCGACCGTCCTGCCGGCCGCCTTCCCGAACCTGCTGGTCAACGGGGCAAGTGGGATCGCGGTGGGCATGGCCACCAACTGCGCCCCGCACAACCTCGTCGAGGTGGTGCAGGCGCTGCGGCACCTGATCCTCCATCCCGAGGCCGACGTGGACGAGCTGATGCGCTTCATCCCAGGCCCGGACCTGCCCACAGGCGGCAAGATCATCGGCCTTGATGGTGTCCGAGACGCCTACCACACAGGAAAGGGCTCCTTCCGAGTACGTGCCACCGCCCGCATCGAGCAGGTGCACCCGCGCCGCAAGGGCATCGTGATCACCGAGCTGCCGTACATGGTGGGGCCGGAACGGGTGATCGAGCAGATCAAGAACCTGGTGACGGCGCGCAAGCTGCAGGGCATCGCCGACGTGAAGGACCTCACCGACCTGACCACCAACGGCACTCGGCTGGTGGTGGAGATCAAGAACGGCTTCAACCCCGAGGCGATCCTGGAGCAGCTCTACAAGCTGACCAAGATCGAGGACAACTTCGCGATCAACGCGGTCGCCCTGGTCGAGGGCCAGCCCCGGACGCTGAGCCTCCGCGAGCTGTTGTCGGTCTACCTCGAGCACCGCTACGAGGTGACGCGACGCCGGACCGACTTCGCCCGGCGGCGGGCCTCCGACCGGCTGCACCTGGTCGAAGGGCTGTTGCTCGCGATCTTGGACATCGACGACGTGATCGCGATCATCCGCGGCAGCGACGACACCGCGGCCGCCCGGACGCGGCTGCGGGAGGCCTTCGACCTCAGCGAGGTCCAGGCGAACTACATCCTCGAGATGCCGCTGCGACGGCTGACCCGCTTCTCCACCCTCGAGCTGGAGACGGAGCAGAACGCGCTCGCGGCCGAGATCGCCGAGCTGACCGCGATCCTGGACGACCCGACCCGGCTGCGGACGCTCGTCGGCGACGATCTCGCCGCCATGGCCAAGACGCACGGCTCACCGCGCCGGACGATCCTGCTGGCGGCCAGCGGGGTGGTCACGACGGCCGCGGCACCCCTGGAGGTCGCGGACGACCCGTGCTGGGTGCTGCTGTCCTCATCCGGTCTGCTGGCCCGCACCGCCCACGCCGACCCCCTCCCCGAGGGTGGCGACCGGACGAACCACGACGTGATCATGAGCAAGATCATCAGCAGTGCCCGGGGCGAGCTGGGGATGATCACCAGTGCAGGCAGGCTGATCAAGATCAGCTCGCTCGACCTGCCCACCGTCCCGACCACCGCGAACGCCCCGAACCTGCAGGGCGGCACGCACGTCAGCGAGCTGGTCACCCTCGCACCGGACGAGCAGCCGCTGGCCCTGACCACGCTCACCGGCGACTCGCTCGGGCTGGCGCTGGGCACCGCATCCGGCGTGGTGAAGCGCGTCAACGCGGAGACGCTGGCCAAGGACACCTGGGAGGTGGTCCGACTCGAGCCGGGCGACCGGCTGGTCGGGGCGGTCGAGCTGACCAGCGCCGAGGTCGACCTCGTCTTCGTCTCCAGCGACGCGCAGCTGCTGCACTTCCCAGCCGCTGTCGTCCGACCTCAGGGGCGGGCCGGCGGTGGCATGGCCGGCATCAAGCTGGCGACGGGGACGCATGCCGTCTTCTTCGGGACGGTGCCCACCGGCGGGTCGCCGGACGAGGTGGTGGTGGTCACGGTGGCGGGCAGCTCCGCAGCACTGCCGGGCACCGACGCCGGCACGGTCAAGGTCACCCCGTTCAGTGAGTACCCGGCCAAGGGCCGGGCGACGGGCGGCGTCCGCTGCCACCGCTTCCTCCGCGGCGAGGACGTGCTGCTGAAGGCCTGGGCCGGACCGAGGCCGGCGCTCGCTGCCGCGGCCAGCGGCGCCCCGGTCGAGCTGCCGCCGGCCGACGGTCGGCGCGACGGCTCCGGCACCCCAGCGGGTCAGCCGGTCGCCGCCATCTCATCGCCACGGGCCTGAGGCCAGTGGTGTCGGCGACCGGCTACTAGGCTGCCCGGGTGACCGACTCGAGCGCTGGACCCGACGGCTTCGCCGACCTGCTCACCCGCAACGCCGGCTACCAGACCGGCTTCCGGCACGGCGGCTTCGACGGGATCGCTCGTGCGGGTGTCGCTGTGGTGACCTGCATGGACTCCCGCATCACGCCGCTGGAGATGATCGGGCTGAGCCTCGGCGACGCCAAGATCCTCCGTACGCCCGGCGGCCGGTTGACCCCGGACGCTCTCGTGGGCTGCGTCCTCGGGGTCCACCTGCTGGGGGTGGAGCGGATCATGCTCGTCCCCCACACCCGCTGCGCCATGGCCAGTGGCGAGGACGCTGACATCGTGGCCCGGGTCAAGGAGGCGACGGGTGAGGACCTGAGCGACCTGCGCATCGGCGCCTCCCCCGACCAGCACGCGCGACTGCTCGAAGACGTGACGACGCTGCGCGAGCACCCGCACGTCCGCGGCCGCGCCCTGGTGGGCGGCTTCCTCTACGACGTCGACAGCGGCGCTCTGACCCAGGTGCTCTGAGGTGACCCACTTCTACCGGCCGGCCGAGGGTCACCGGCTGCGGCACGACCCGTTCAACGCCATCGTGGCGCCCCGTCCGATCGGCTGGATCTCGACCCGGTCCACCGACGGCGTCCGCAACCTGGCGCCGTACAGCTTCTTCAACGCGTTCAACTACACCCCACCCATCGTGGGCTTCTCCAGCACCGGCTACAAGCACTCCGTCCGCAACGTCGCTGAGACCCGCGCGTTCACCTGGAACCTGGTCAGCCGGCCTCAGGCCGAGGCGATGAACGCCACCTCCGCGACCGACGACGTCGACGAGTTCGACCTGGCCGGTCTCCAGGGCGCCCCGTCGGTCGACGTGGCGCCCGAGCGCGTGGCCGGCGCGCCGGTCAGCTTCGAGTGCGTCTTGACCCAGCTGATCCGGCTCACCGACCGGCAGGGCGCCGACGTCGAGGCCTGGCTGACGCTCGGCGAGGTCGTCGCCGTGCACATCGACGAGGCGCTCGTGGCCGACGGCGTCTACGACACCGCCGCGGCCCAGCCCATCGTCCGCTCGGGCGGACCCAGTGCGTACTACGAGATCACCGCCGACCGTCGTTTCGACATGACGCGGCCGGCATGAGCCGGATCGCGGTCGTCGGCTCCGTCAACGCCGACACCTCGCTGCACGTCGAGCGGATCCCGAGCCCGGGCGAGACTGTCGCGGCCCTGTCCTCCCACGTCTCGGCCGGCGGCAAGGGCGCCAACCAGGCCTGTGCGGTGGCCCGGGCCGGTGCGGACTGCCTGCTCGTCGGCGCGGTGGGCACCGACCAGGCCGGCGAGATGCTGACGGCCGAGCTCGGACGCCGGGGCGTCGCGCTCGAGGAGCTGCTTCGGCTGCCCGACGTCGAGTCGGGCGGTGCCATGGTGCTCGTCGAAGACAGCGGCGAGAACTGCATCGTCATCGTCGGGGGCGCCAACGCCGCCCTGACCGCGGAGCAGGTGACCGCCGGTCTGGCTCGCACGTCCGACGTCGGTGTGGTGCTGACGCAGGGTGAGCTGAGCGTGGCGTGCGTCGAGGCGGCTGCGACGTGGTCCGCGGCAGCCGGCGTCCGGTTCGTCCACAACCTCGCGCCGTACCGGTCGGCCGCTCCTGAGCTGCTGGCGATCTGCGACCCGCTGGTGGTTAACGAGCACGAGGCCGCGCAGCTGGCTGCCGAGCTGGGGAGCACCACCGACGACGTCGACGAGCTGTTGGCCCTACTGCAGCAGCACAGCCGTTCGGTCGTCATCACCCTCGGCGGAGCCGGTGCGGCTTACTCCTCCGGCGCCGGGACCGGGCGCCGCGCCTCGGCGAAAGTCACCGTCGTCGACACCACCGGGGCCGGCGACGCCTTCGTCGGCGCTGCCGTGGCCAGCCTCCTCATCGACGACGACCTCGGCCGGGCCTGCGAAGCGGGCGTCGCTGCCGGTGGTGCCGCCGTCCAGCACCCCGGGGCCCTGCCGCCGCTCTGACTCACTGACCGAGCCGGACCAGCGCTCGCGAGTGAGCCGACACGCTTCCCGTCGGTGATCGAGCGAGGGAGAGCGGATCTTGAGAGCAGGACCGAGCGCGAGCAGGAAACTAGGCGTCGATGGCGGCGGCGTCGAGGCTGTAAGCGCCCTCGACGATGAACTCGCGGCGCGGTGCCACCTCGTTGCCCATCAGCATCTCGAACACGGTCTCCGCCATCAGGCCGTCGTCGACGGTCATCCGGCGCAGGGTGCGGTGGCGCGGGCTCATCGTGGTGTCGGCGAGCTGGTCGGCGTCCATCTCGCCGAGCCCCTTGTACCGCTGGGGCTCCTTGAAGTTGAGGCCCTTCTTGGTCAGCTCGGCGGCCTTGCGCTGGTACTCGGCGTCGGAGTAGGTGTAGATGAACTTCTCCATGCCCTTGCGCGGGTTGGTCAGCTCGAAACGGTGCAGCGGCGGCACGGCGGTGAAGACCCGGCCGGCGTCGACCAGCGGACGCATGTACCGGAAGAACAGCGTGGCCAGCAGGCACCGGATGTGAGCGCCGTCGGAGTCGGCGTCGGCCATGAAGACGACCTTGCCGTAGCGGGCGGCGTCGAGCTCGAAGGTGCGGCCGCTGCCGGCCCCGACCACCTGGATGATCGAGGAGCACTCGGTGTTCTTGAGCATGTCGCCCACCGAGGCCTTCTGGACGTTGAGGATCTTGCCGCGGATCGGCAGCAGGGCCTGGAACTCGGCGTTGCGGGCCAGCTTGGCCGTCCCCAGCGCCGAGTCGCCCTCCACGATGAACAGCTCCGACCGGTCCACGTCGCTGCTGCGGCAGTCGACCAGCTTGGCCGGCAGCGAGGACGACTCGAGGGCGTTCTTACGCCGGGTCGCCTCCCGGTGGGCGCGGGCCGCCACCCGGGCCCGCGAGGCGCCGACCACCTTCTCGAGCACCGACCGGGCCTGCGCCTTCGGACCGGCCTTGGTGGACTGCAGGAACTCCCCCAGCTCGCGCTCGACGACCTTGGCCACCAGCCGCGACACGGCGGGGGTGCCCAGCACCTCCTTGGTCTGACCCTCGAACTGAGGCTCGGCCAGCCGGACGGTGACCACGGCCGTCATGCCCTCGAGCACGTCGTCCTTGGTCACCTCCTCGCCGGCCTTGAGGAGCCGCTTGCCCGACAGCACGCCGCTCACGGTCTTCGTCAGCGCGCGCTCGAAGCCGGCGACGTGGGTGCCGCCCTTCGGCGTGGCGATGATGTTGACGTAGGACTGGACCAGGGCCGCGTAGCCCTCGCCCCAGCGCAGGGCGATGTCCACGTCCAGCTCACGCTCGACGTCGGTGGCCTCCATGTGACCGGCGTCGTCGAGCATCGGGACCGTCTCGGTGAAGCGTTCCCCACCCTGCAGCCGGATGACGTCGGTCAGGGAGCGGTCCGGGGCGAGGAACTCGCAGAACTCGCTGATGCCACCTTCGTGCCGGAACGTCTCCTCGGCCACCTCGGCTGTGCGCGCGTCGGCGACCTGGATCGCCAGTCCGGGCACCAAGAAGCTGGTCTGTCGGGCGCGGTTGTGCAGGTCGGTCAGCGAGAGCTCGGCGCCGGGCAGGAAGATCTGCCGGTCCGGCCAGTAGGTGACCCGGGTGCCGGTCTTGCCCTTCGCGGCGCGGCCGATCTTGCGCAGCGAGCCGCCCGGGGTGAACGCGGCCTGCGGACCCTCGCCGGCGAACTGGCCGGGAACGCCGCGGCGGAACGACATCCCCCAGGTCGCACCCACCCGGTCGACTTCGACGTCCAGCCGGACGGAGAGAGCGTTCACGACTGAGGAGCCGACGCCGTGCAGGCCGCCCGTGGCGTTGTAGGAGCCGGCCCCGAACTTCCCTCCGGCGTGCAGCTTGGTGAAGACCACCTCGACACCGGACAGTCCGGTACGGGGCTCGATGTCGACGGGGATGCCGCGTCCGTGGTCGGTCACGGTGATGCCACCGTCGGGTCTCAGCACGACGCCGATCTCGCGTCCATGACCACCGAGCGCCTCGTCGACCGCGTTGTCGATGATCTCCCAGAGGCAGTGCATCAGCCCGCGGGTGTCGGTGGAGCCGATGTACATCGCGGGCCGCTTGCGGACGGCCTCCAGGCCCTCGAGGACCAGCAGGTGCCGGGCCTCGTACTCGCGGTTCTCCGGCGTCGGGCTGGCAGGTGGCACGCCGCGAGCGTACCGCCGACGGCCTCTTGGGCAGCGCACGTAGGCTGGCGCATCCAGCCAGGTGTCGATCCGTACGAGGCTCTCGACCCGGTGCCGATGAGGCCACGGGTATTTGTTACACAAGAGTCATGGGCCCGAGACGGGAAAAGGAACAATAAGGGCCTGGTTGGATGTTCACTAAGAACCGGGAGGGCTTCACCAGTCAAGTACCACCGTGCTTGGCCCACCCGGGGCAAGTCCCACACCAGTATGAAGATCATGTTGATCATCAGGAAGCGAGGCCGATCGTGAGCACGACAGTCATCGAAGGTGCCGAGTTGACTGCTGCCGATCGTTGCGATCGGTGCGGTGCCCAAGCCTATGTGCGCGTCACTCTGGCCAGCGGGTTCGAGCTCCTCTTCTGTGCCCACCACAGCAAGGAGCACGCGGACAAGCTGCGGCAGGTTGCGCTCCAGATCCACGACGAGTCCGAGCGCATCAAGTAGCCCTCGCACCAGCAAGCCCGGCCCCTCCCACCTCTGCGGTGCGAGGGGCCGTGTCGTCTCCAGACACGCGTACAGAGGACTAGGAGGCGGTTCGTTCGCTGGTCAGGGCTGGTTCTCCCGCCACCACTGCGCCAGCTCACGGTCGCTGGTCAGGCCGGTCCGCTCGTCGTAGCTGGGGTTGCGGGCGAGGATCCGGGACAGGCGCTCCTGCTCCTGCGGCGAGGCCCACCATCCTGGCTGCATCCGCGTCCGACGCTCGAGGCGGGACGCGACCAGCCCGGCGCCGGGGCCGGCGAGGAGGGCTGCGAGAACCAGCACCATCGCAAGCAACCAGGGGACGCCCATCGAGACCCTTCCGGACATGTCGGCACCGCGCCCGAGCGGCACTGTGAGAGGCGAGGCCGAGCCCACATCACGCGGCCCTGCCTGCGGCGGTGCCGGCCGACGACCCCCCGATCGCGACCGGCCCCGCCTGGCAAGCGAGCTTGCCGACATGTAGTACAACAGACCCATCCCGGGCTACGCAGCGGTTTGCGAGGCCATGTCCGGTTCTGGCCATGTCCTAATGCGGACACAGCCCTTACGTTCGCGGCGAGGGCGGTTCTCCCCTCATCGAACAGCCCGCCCGACCCGGCCGGCCGCCGCCCTGCGGACCTCAGATCTCCTCGCCCGCCTGCGGGCGTGTTCCTCCGAGAGGTCGCGATCCACGCAGGCTCGAGGCCCTGGCGAGAGGTGTACCGACAGGGCATCCCGACCGCCCACGGGCGGCCCTAAGGTCGCTGGCGTGGACAACCGTGCCGAGGTCCGTGAGTTCTTGATCTCGCGACGGGCCAAGATCACCCCTCAGCAGGCCGGCCTGCCCGACTTCGGCACCCGGCGCGTGCCGGGGCTGCGCCGAGGCGAGGCGGCCGCGCTCGCCGGGGTCAGCGTCGAGTACTACGCCAAACTGGAGCGGGGCTCCCTGGGCGGCGCGTCGCCGGCCGTCCTGGACGCCCTGGCCCGTGCCCTGCAGCTCGACGACGCCGAGCGAGCGCACCTGTTCCACCTTGCTCAGGCCTCCGACGGGACCAGTACGCTGGCGCGGCCCCGTCGACGGGGGACGCGGCACTGGACTGCCCGCCCCGCTCTGCAGTGGGCCCTCGACGCCATCACCGACGGACCCGCGCTGATCCGCAACGGCCGGATGGACCTGCTCGCCACCAACCATCTCGGGCGGGCCATGCACTCCTGCCTGTACGACCGATCGGCCGGGGAGCCGCCGAACTTCGTCCGGTACACGTTCCTGGAGGACGACGCCCACCGCTTCTACCCGCACTGGGACGTCGCCGCGGATACCGCCGTCGCGATCCTGCGCACCGAGGCCGGCCGGGATCCCCACGACAAGGGACTGCACGACCTGGTCGGTGAGCTCTCGACTCGTAGCGAGGAGTTCCGTCGTCGTTGGGGCACCCACGACGTGCGCCTGCACGGGGCCGGCACGAAGCAGTTCCACCACACCGCGGTCGGCGAGCTGACGCTGGCCTACGAGAGTCTCGACATGGTCTCCGAACCCGGTCTCAACCTGACGATCTACGCCGCCGAGCCCGCCTCCCCGACCGCCGAGGCCCTCACCCTGCTGTCCAGCTGGGCCGCCACCCGGATCGACCTCGTCGGTGCTCCAGGCACGGCCGAGCTCTTTCGCGGAGAACCGCGTTGACCATGCTGCTGCCAGACGGCGAGCCTGCCGCCGAGGCGTGGCGTGCGGTCAGCGACAGCGAGCTGGTCGAGCTGGTGCTGTCCGCCGCCGAACCACCGAGGGACCGGCCCCGGATCGTCGCCCTCGACGGCCGGGGTGCGGCCGGTAAGTCGACGCTCTCGGCGCGGCTGCGGGCGGCCGTACCGGCCGCGGCCGTGGTGCACACCGACGACCTGGCCTGGCACGAGCCGTACTTCGCCTGGGGCCACCTGCTACGCCAGGTGCTGGAGCCGCTGCACCGTGGCGGGCCCGTCCATCTGCGGCCGCCGGCCTGGCCGGCGAACGGGCGCGCGGGCGCCGTCGAGATTCCTGCGGGACTGGAGCTGGTGGTCCTCGAGGGAGTCGGTGCCAGCCAGCGCGAGCACGCAGCACTGGTCGACACGACGGTCTGGGTGCAGTCGGACTTCGCGGAGGCCGAGCGGCGCGGCATCGCCCGCGACATCGAGCAGGGCGTCAACGGCGACCGCGAGCAGAGCGTCGCCTACTGGCACGAGTGGATGAGCCACGAGCTGCCGTTCGTCCGGGAGCAGCGGCCGTGGGAGCGCGCGGCCCTGGTGGTCGCTGGCACCCCGGTGATACCCCTCCAGCCCGGTCAGACCGCCGTCGCACCAGGACCGCTCCGGGCAACGGGCTGAGTACGTCTAGCGTACCTTGACGGTTACGTAACTACTCAGTTACCCTTTTCACTATGGACGCCGTTCTGTTAGCACTGGCCGACCCGAGCAGACGAACAGTTCTGGAGATCCTGCGAGACCACCCGGCGACGGCCGGCGAGCTGGCCGAAGCGCTCCCCATCGCCCGACCGGGTACGTCGCGACACCTACGGGTGCTGCGGGAGGCCGGTCTGGTCGACGTACGCCAGGAGGGACAGCGCAGGATCTACCGGCTGCGTCCGGAGGCGCTCGTCGAGGTGGACGAGTGGCTGGAGAGCTACCGCGCGCTCTGGCAGAACCGGTTCGACGCCCTGCACACCGAGATCGCACGAGGAAAGAAGGCCCAGAAGTGACGATCAGCGGCACGATGCGGGCGCTCGACGTCACCCGCGGAGCGGTACGGGTCGAGAACGTCTACGACACCGACATCGACGACCTGTGGGCGGCCTGCACGAGTCCGGAACGGCTGGCCCGCTGGATCGCCCAGGTGTCCGGCGACCTGCGCGAGGGTGGCCTGGTGCACGCCGTCTTCACGAGCACGTGGACGGGTCCAGCCCGGATCGAGGTCTGCGACGCCCCGCACCACCTGCTGGTCACGGCCGAGCGGGACACCGCCGACGAGACCCAGATCGAGGCCTGGCTGACCGCGGAGGGACCGCGGACCAGGCTGGTGGTCGAGGAGCGCGGTCTACCGGTGGCCCAGCTGGCGTTCTACGGCGCCGGCTGGCAGGTTCACCCGGAGGATCTCAGGAGTTCACTGGCTACCGGCCAGCCGGTGAACGCCAGCGGTTGGTCGGCAGCGGCGGCCGCCCCCGCCTGGCACGAGCGCTGGACCGAGCTGACGCCGACGTACCAGGGTGAGACGGTCCGCTGAGCGGTCTGTCAGTCTTGGCGGGCGGCAGGAAAAGATGATCTGTCGGCCCCTCAACAGTGGAGGCTGTGCCAGCGTCATACCCGTAGGAGGGAGACGCGATGCAGTGGCAGCCTGTCGAGGAGTTCGTCGAGCAGCGCTGGGAGCGGTTGGAGGACCCCGCGGCGTACGCCAGCACCGTGATGACCCGGCTCAACATCGGCCGGATCCGGCGGCTGCGCAGTGAGCTGGGGCTCCGGCAGCGCCTCGCTCCCGTCGCGCCGGTGCCACCGCCGACGGACGGCCCCGAGGCGTGGGTGGTCGAGGCGCTGCAGACCCTCTCACCGCACCAGCGGACCGCACTCGCCCTGCGGTACCTGGACGACCTCGATATCGCCGAGATCGCCCGTCAGCTCCGTTGCCGGCCCGGTACGGCGGTTAGCCACCTGTCCCGTGGACTCGCCCGGCTGCGCGCCGCCGTTCCCCCGGACACCGCAAGGAGGTCCCATGCGCCTCAATGACGACGATGTTCTCGCGTCGGCCTATCTCGACCTGGCCCGCCCGAGGACCCCGCTCGAGGAGCCGATGGCAGAGGTCCGCCGGCGGATGCGACGCCGGGCCCGACGCCGGACAGGCGTGGCCGCCGTGGGAGCGGTGGCCCTGGTTGCGGCCCTCGGGGTCGGCGTGCAGGCCGGCACCCAGCCACCAGGCACCTCCAGCAGCGGGGCGGGCGGTGCCGCGGAGTGGGCACGCGACTGCTGCTCAGCGGGTCCAGCGCGAACGGCGCTCGACTGCCGTGGGGCTGTGGCTTCACCCGCTACTACGACGCCCGGACCGCCGCCGTCTGGACGAAGGTGTTCACCCGATGAGAGCCGCCACAGCCCTGGTGGGACTGGCGCCGGCCCTGTTGCTGGTGGCCTGCGGCCACGGCGTCGTGGATGCGGTCCCGCAAGCGCCCACCTACCAGGGGCCGCTGTACGTGGAACCCACCGAGGCGCCGGACGACCCGGCGGGCGAGCGCACGGGTGCCGCGAGCCTGGTGGTCGACTGCGACAGCCCGTCGGTCGGCTACGCGGAGTACCAGCCGTTCGAGGACAGCGTGAGCCGCTCCCCGGCGCCGCCCTGAAGCGGAAGCTGCGGACGCCGAACCGGGGCGCGACCACCGGCCTCCGCGAGGCGCGGCGGGAGTCCGACCGCGTTCTCTACACCTACGAGGTCGACGGGCGCACCAGGCAGGCGGTCATCGTGCACCGGGGTCTGGCGATCGGCGGCGCCGTCGGCTGGCACGCCGAGTCCTGGGCCCGCTGTGACTAGGCGGAGCTGCCGCCGGCCCTCGCCGAGGAGCTGGGGATCGAGGTGTGGACCGACAAAACCGGCCGGCGGCTCCCCACCAGCCGGGTGTCCTCGGGGCTGGGCCCGCAGCACTGCAGCTGGGAGGACATGAGGTTCCTCAGGCTGGACGGGGGCGACCTGGAGGACGGTGAGTCCTACGTCGAGCACCCGGAGGCCGAGCTCTATCCCGACTACTTCACCGTCGCGTACACCGCCTCCGCGACCCTGCCCCCGACGCCCGCGATACCGGGTACGAACGGGGCGGACGACACGTGTGGCTCGCCCGCGACCGCAGCCGCGCCTTCGTCGGCACGTCTGCCTCGGTAGCCGTGTGGCCGCGCGTGATCGCGCCCCTCGGCTGCGCCTGACTCCCCCGCACGCAGCCCAGAGCTCACTGCTCGGGACCGGCCTCGCCGCGTTCCTGCTTCTCCCGGCGCAGCTGCTGCTCGCGGTAGGCCCGGCGCTGTTGTTCGGCGCGCTCGCGCACCGTGCGCAGGAACTCCTCGTCGGCCCCAGGGCTCGCGGCGGCGGCCCGGCCCGGCCGGTCGTACTCGGGGTACTGCGGCACCGCGCGCTCGAAGCGGGACCCACCTGCAGAACCGACTGGCCGTCCGGCCACCAACCAGGCGATCGAGCCGGCCAACGGGAAGAGCAGAACGATCACTACCCACGCCAGCTTGGGCAGATGGCGGATGGAGCCCTCATCGCTGCGGATCGCCTCGATCAGGCAGAAGAGCCACAGGCACAGCACGATCAGCCCGAAGACCAGCTCGAAGCGAATCACAAGGAGAACACTGCAGCACCACAGGTGTTCCTGTCGCCCCTCGATGACCATCAAAGGGTCGACCGACCGGTCGGGAGGCGACGAGAAGATCCCGCTCTCAGGAAGGGAGCCGTCGACGCGGCTGACGCCGAGCGGCCGGACGGCTACGCAGGTCCGGCTACGCTCCTGACCTGTTCCGGGGTGACAAGAGGGACGTCGACCGACAGCAGCGAGAGCAGGCGCAGTCGCCGGCCGTCGTCGTCGCCGAGTGCCGAACCCCTGATGAGCCCCGGGGTCGTGACCTGCTGCGGGCCTGCGTCCGCGCCAGCCTTCTCTCGCTGTCGGCCGACGGCTTCGGCACCGCCACCTTCGACGGCCACGACAGCGACCCGTTCTTCTGTCCCCTGCTCGGCGAGCTGCCGACGACCGGCAAGCGGTTCGAGCTCCTGGAACGCGCCTGAGGTCTCTGCGGTCAGTCCCGGGCCAGCAGGGCCAGGGCCACGGCATCGTCAGTGATCAGGCACGAGACCAGCCCGGAGCGCAGAGCCGCCCGGATCGCCTGGGTCTTGCGGGTGCCGCCGCCCACCACGATGACCTGGTCCATGGCCACCAGCTGCTCGGCGCTGACCCCCAGCGTGCGGTCGTCGAAGACGTGCACCGGTCGGCCCTGCCGGTCCAGCAGCGCCCCGCCGACGTCGGCCAGCACGTCCGCCGCCAGCAGCCGCTCCCGGTCCTGCGGGCTCAGCCCGTCGTAGAAGCGGGACTCGGGCGGGTCCCAGCTGCCGACCGACGCCAGGGCGATGGTCACCGAGGCGAAGCGGCCGAAGGCCTCGGCGATGCGCGGGTCCGTCTTCAGCGCGGCCGCCGCTTCAGAGGTGGCCACGGTGAGCGGGGCGTAGATGGAGCGTGCCTGCCCACCCGAGAGGACGGCGACCCGGCGCAGCACCTCGACCGGGTTGTCGTCCAGGTCCCCGCTCATGCCGGTAAGCTGGATGATCTCGCAGCCTGCCAGCCGGGTGAGGTTGCGGGCCACGGCGTCGATCGTGCGGCCCGAGGTCACCCCCAGCACGTCCCGGCCGGTCACGATGTCGCTCAGCAGGGCGGCCGCCGTCCGCCCCAGCGCCTCGCGGACACCTTGGGGGCTCGTGTCCTGGACGGCCGCGACCAGGGCGCGGTCGAGCCGGAACTTCTCCCGCAGCCGTAGCGAGAGGTCGGCGTCGACGAACTCGGGCAGCCGGATGGAGATGCGGACGATGCCGCTGCTCACCGCCGCCTCCAGGAGGCGGCTGATCTTGAAGCGGGAGACCGCGAACTCGCCGGCGAGCTGCACCCGCGTCCGGTTGTCGAAGTAGTACCGCTTGGCTACCGCGGCCATGAGCAGCTGGTCGTCGATCGCCGCTCGACCGGGAAACGCCTCGACAGCACCACGCTGGGACGGATCCCCTATACCACGCGGCGACTCGCTCATCCGTGCAGCATAGTGCTTGACCCCCCGCTCGTCTGTAGCATAATCTGCGATCGAAGCCCGCAGATGAGCGCGTGACACCAGTCACGCCTGAGCATCTGAGCGCCTGTCGAGGAGGCAAAGTGGCCGCAGTGCTGGAGTGCGCTGACCTGCACAAGGGGTTCGGCGGTATCCCGGTCCTCAATGGGGTGAGCTTGGCGCTCGAGCACGGCACCGTCACGGCCCTCGCCGGGGAGAACGGAGCCGGCAAGTCCACGCTGATGAAGATCGCCTCTGGCCAGTACCGCGCTGACGCCGGCCGGGTGACCGTCGAGGGCGCGGAGCTGCGGACCGGAAGCATGGCCGAGGCCCACCGCTCCGGAGTGGCCATCGTCCCGCAGGAGCTCGCCTCGCTGCCTGACATGACCGTGTACGAGAACCTCTTCGTCGGGCAGGAGATCCGCCGGTTCGGGGTGCTCGACCGCCGCGCGATGATCCGTGAGGCCGAGGCGGCGCTGGCCGTCTTCGACGTGCACATCCGGGTCACGGCCCGGATGCGCAGCCTGCCCGTCGGGCTCCAGCAGATCGTCGAGATCGTCAAGGCGACCCGGACCGGGGCCAAGGTGCTGCTGCTGGACGAGCCCAGCTCCGCCATCTCCGAGCGCGAGGTCGAGGGCCTCTACCGGGTGGTCAACCGGCTGCGCGACCAGGGAGTGGCGATGATCTACACCACGCACAAGATGGAGGAGATCCGCGCGCTCGCCGACCGCGTCGTGGTCCTCCGCGACGGCAACCTCGTCCTGGACCAGGCGATGACCGACACCTCCGACGAAGAGATCGTTACCGCCATGATCGGTCGCGAGCTGGGCACGCTCTTCCCCGAGCGCTCCAGTCCGCAGGAGGAGTCGGTGCTGGAGGTGCGGGACCTGCAGGTCGTCGGCGCGTCCGCCCCGGTGAGCCTTGCGGTGCGGCGCGGGGAGATCCTCGGTCTCGCCGGCCTGGTGGGGGCCGGTCGGACCGAGCTGATCGAGGGGATCTTCGGCGTCCGCCGCACGACCGGCGGCAGCGTGATGGTGGCTGGAGAGCCCGTGGCGCGGCAACGGCCCGCCGCCGCCATCCGCAGCGGAATGGCGCTGGTCCCCGAGGACCGCAAGCAGTCCGGGACCATCCTCGGCATGACGGTGCTGGAGAACGGCACCCTCCCCCGGCTCGACAGCTTCAGCCTGGCCGGCTGGCTCCGCAACCGCAGCCGTGTCGACAGGGTCGGGGCGGCGATGAAGTCGGTCCAGCTCCGCTCCCGGGGGCTGGGGCAGGAGGTGGGCACCCTGTCCGGCGGCAACCAGCAGAAGGTGGTGCTGGCCCGTTGGCTCACCGACGACGTGAAGGTCCTGCTGCTCGACGAGCCCACCCGTGGGGTGGACGTCGGCGCCCGGTCGGAGATCTACCGGATCATCGTCGACCTCGCCGCCAGTGGTGTGGCGGTGGTGATGGCATCCTCGGACATGCCCGAGATCCTCGGGCTGGCCAACCGCGCGCTGGTGATGCGCGAGGGCGCGGTCGCCGGGGAGCTGAGCCGCGACGAGCTGGACGCCGGCGACGTCCAGGCCCGCATCTTCTCCGTCGCCGCGGGCCTGGATACCGGCCCCGCACGCACCTCCGACACGGCCGCACCGGCAGCAGCCGGCGGCCCCGCCCTTCTTGTACCCGGCACAACCCCAACCGCGGAGGACCCGACGTGACCGACACCGCCCAGGCTCCGACCGAGGCACCCCCCCAGGACAAGGCGGGCGCCGTCACCATCTCCCCGACCACCGGCGAGCCGGTACGCCGCTTCTCCGGCCCGTGGTTCGCCGCGCTCGCGCTGCGCAACGCGATGCTGATCGTCGTCGTGCTCGTCATCTGCTACTTCAGCTACCGCAGCCTGCGCTTCACCAGCGTGGACAACCTGACCACGATCCTGATCGCGGCCGCACCGTTCGCGCTGATCGCGCTGGGTCAGACCCTGGTCATCCTGACCGGCGGCATCGACCTCTCGGTCGGCAGCGTGATCGCGATGTCGGCGATGAGCGCAGCGGCGGTGGCCAAGGCCAATCCGGGCCAGGTGTGGCTGACGGTGCTCACCGCCATCGCGGTCGGGCTGCTGGCCGGCGCGGTCAACGGCTTCTTCGTCTCGGTGGTGAGCGTGCCGCCGTTCATCGCCACCCTGGGCATGCTCACCGCAGGCTCGGGCGTCGCCTACGCGATCGGCGGTGGCGCCCCCATCAACGGGCTCCCCGCCGAGTTCGGCAGCATCGCCAACACCAAGGTCCTCGGCCTGCAGATCCCGGTGATCGTGATGATCATCGGCATTATCGTGCTCGCCGTGGTGATGCGCCGGACGGCCTACGGCATGCGGGTCTACGCCGTGGGTGGCAACCGGGCCGCCGCCGAGATCGCCGGCGTCAACGCCAAGCGGGTGCTCTTCAGCGTCTACGCCATCTCCGGCCTCCTGGCCGGGCTGTCCGGGGTGATGCTCGCCTCGCGGGTCATCTCCGGACCACCCAACCTCGGCCAGGGCTACGAGCTGGACGCGATCGCCGCCGTCGTCATCGGTGGGGCCAGCCTGATGGGCGGCCGAGGGTCGGTCTGGGGCACCGCCCTCGGCCTGATCCTCATCCAGACGCTCAACAACGGCCTCGACATACTGCTCGTCCCGTCCTACTGGCAGGACGTGATCAAGGGCGTGCTGATCGTCTTCGCCGTCGCCGTCGACGTCTGGACCACCCGCCGACGGCAGTGACGCACCCCCGGCCCGACCCCCTTCGACCCTTCGGAACCCCACTCGTCCCATCTCGAGGAGAACCTGAATGTCCCGACTGACCCGCTGTGTAGCCACTGTCGCCGTCGCAGCCCTGACACTCGGCCTCGGCGCCTGTGGCGCCGGAGACCCCACCAAGAACGCCGACCCGGCGGCAACCGGAGCAGCCAAGCAGCTCCGGATCGGGGTGACGGTCTACGACATGAGCTCCTTCATCACCGCGGGGAAGGAGGGCATGGACTCCTACGCCAAGGCCAACAACATCGAGCTGCTGTGGAACGCCGCGAACCTCGACGTCAGCACGCAGGCCAACCAGATGGACCAGCTGATCGGCGCGAAGGCCGACGCCGTGGTCGTGGTGCCGGTGCAGGCTGACTCGCTGCAGCCGCAGGTCGCCTCGGCCAAGGCCGCGAACGTCCCGGTCATCCCCGTCAACGCGGCGCTGAACAACCCCGACATCTCGGGCAACGTGCAGCCCGACGACGTGAAGGCGGGTGAGGAGGAGATGACGATGATGGCCGACAAGCTCGGCGGCAAGGGCAACATCGTCGTCCTCCAGGGTCCCCTCGGGCAGTCCGGCCAGATCGACCGACAGAAGGGCATCGACGCGGTCCTGAAGAAGAACCCCGGCATCAAGGTGCTGGCCCAGGACACGGCCAACTGGAAGCGGGACGAGGCCGTTAACAAGATGAAGAACTGGATCTCGGCCTACGACAACATCGACGGCGTGGTCGCCCAGAACGACGACATGGGCCTCGGCGCCCTGCAGGCCCTCAAGGAGTCCGGGAAGAAGGTGCCGATCGTGGGCATCGACGGCATCGAGGACGGCCTCAAGGCGGTCCAGTCCGGCGACTTCATCGGCACCATGCTCCAGAACGGGACCGTCGAGCTCTCCGCCGGCCTGGCCGTGGCCGCGGCCATCGCGCGGGGCGAGAAGGTCGACACCCAGCCCGTCTACCTGATGCCCAAGATCACCCAGGACAACGTCGACGTGGCCATGAAGCACGTGGTCACCGACCGGCAGGCCTTCCTGGACGCGCTCCCCGCCCTCACCGCGGAGAACCTCAAGACCGGCAACATCGCCTACGAGGGCATCGCCGGGCAGGAGAAGTGAGGACGCGCTCCGAGGCCCGGAGGTCCTGACATGCTGACTCCTCCGGTCACCGACATCTCCAGCCTGACCGTCCGGATGGACGGGATGGTCGCCGTCGTCACCGGCGGAGCCTCGGGGATCGGGCTGGCCATCGCCGAGCTGTACGCCTCCTTCGGCGCCCAGGTGATGATCATGGACCGCGATGTCGAGGCGGCCAGGACGGCGGCCGAGCGGGTCGGTCACGGCGCCCAGGCGTACGGCTGCGACGTCACCTCGAGCGCCTCGGTCCAGGAGGCGGTGCAGGCCGTGCTCGCCGCGGCCGGTCAGGTCGACGTCCTGGTCAACTCCGCCGGCGTGGCCATGCTCGCTCCGGCCGAGGAGCTCAGCGACGCCGCCTGGGACGCGACCCTGGCGGTGAACCTGAGCGGCACCTACCGGATGTGCCGCGAGGTCGGGCTCGCCATGCTGGCCAGGGGTCGCGGCAAGATCATCAACCTGGCCAGCCAGGCCGCGACGGTGGCCCTGCCCGACCACGTGGCCTACTGCGCCTCGAAGTTCGGCGTCGTGGGACTGACCCGGGTGCTCGCGCTGGAGTGGGGCAGCCGCGGCGTCACTGCCAACAGCATCAGCCCGACCGTCGTGCTGACGCCGCTCGGCATCAACGCCTGGGACAACGAGAAGGGGATGGCCCACATGGCCGAGATCCCGGTCGGCCGGTTCGCCATGCCGAACGAGATCGCTGCCACCGCAGCCTTTCTGGCCAGCGGTGCCGCCGACATGATCAACGGGGCCGACCTGGTGGTGGACGGCGGGTTCACGATCCGTTGAGTGACACCGAGGAGGCGGCGCTCACTCCGGCTGGGCCGTTGTTTCTGGGAATCGACTGCTCCACCACCGGCAGCAAGGCCGTGGTGGTCGACCGCGCCGGCCACACGGTCGCCGCGGGGAGCTCACCGCTCACCAGCTCCTCCCCACGTCCGGGCTGGCACGAGCAGGACGCTGGCAGCTGGTGGACCGCCACCGACGCCGCCGTCCGCCTCGCGCTCGGGCGGCTGCCGGACCCGACGGTGGTCGTCGCCCTCTGCATCACCCACCAGCGTGAGTCCTTCGTGGCCGTGGACGCCGACAACCGACCGCGGCACCCGGCGCTGCTCTGGCTGGACGGGCGGGCCGGCGCCGAGATCGCCGCCTACGGGACCCCGGAGGTGGAGCGGCTGTGCGGCAAGCCGGCCGACGTCACGCCGGCGCTCTACAAGCTGGCCTGGGTCCGGCGGAACCATCCGGACTGGGTGGAGCGGGCCGACCACGTCGTCGACACGCACGCCTACCTGGTGCGGGAGCTGACAGGACGCTGGGACACCTCGGTCAGCTCCGCCGACCCGTTGGCTCTGCTCGACCTCAGCACCCGCGGCTGGTCGGAGGAGCTGCTGGCCATCGCCGGGGTGCGCCAGGACCAGCTGCCCGAGCTGCACGACGCCGGCACCGTCCTCGGTCCGCTGCTGCCCGAGGTCGCCGCCGCCTGGGGCGTCCGGCCCGACCTGGCCGTGGTGGCCGGCCTCGGTGACGGACAGGCGGCCGGCGTCGGAGCGGCGGTGCTGGATCCCTCCACGGCGTACCTGAACCTCGGGACGGCGGTCATTATCGGCACCGAGCGGGTGGGCTACGCCGCCTCGCGGGCCTACCGGTCGCTGATCTCGGTGGTCCCGGGTCGGACGACGTTGGAGGCCTTCCTCTCCTCGGGCACCTACCTGCCCACCTGGTTCCGCCGCGAGCTCGGCGGCCCCGGCTCCGGAGAACCGGACCCCAAGCTGGAGGCCGCGGCCGCCACCGTGCCCCCCGGGTCCGACGGGCTGCTCACGCTCCCCTACTGGAACGCCGCACAGACCCCGCACTGGGACTCCCACGCCTCGGGTGCGGTGCTGGGCTGGCGCGGCAGCCATACCCGGGCCCACGTCTACCGCTCCCTGCTCGAAGGCATCGCCCAGGAGCTCCGGCTGCAGCTGGACGGGCTCGCGAGGGCCACCGGCACCCGGGTGGGGGTGCTGCGGGCGATGGGCGGCGGCACCCGCAGCCCGCTGTTCACCCAGATCCTGGCCGACGTGCTCGACCGCCCGCTGGAAATCTGCGCCGAGCCCGAGATCAGCGCGCTGGGCGCAGCCGTGGTGGCCGCCGTCGCGGTGGGTGCCTATCCCGACCTGCCGTCGGCCTGCGCGGCCATGACCAGCAGCGGTCGCACGGTGCAGCCTGACCCGGTCCGAAGCGAGCGCTACGCGCAGTTCCGGGCCGTGCACGAACAGCTCTACCCGCAGCTGCGCGAGCTGATGGCGACGCTGGACAGTCTCGTCCAGGTCGGGATCGAGAGGGACGAAGCATGAGGAACCAGCGTTGAGGGCCGCGATGTTCCACGGACCGGGCGACCTGCGGCTGGAGGACGTGTCCGAGGAGGAGCCGGCGCCGGGCGAGATCGCGGTCGAGGTGCGGGCGGCCGCGACCTGCGGCACGGACCTCAAGTCCTACCGGCGCGGACACCCGAAGCTGTTCCCCGTGCTGCCCTCCCGCTTTGGCCACGAGTTCGCGGGCGTGGTCACC
Organism: uncultured Actinomycetota bacterium; assembly: GCA_963727215.1. Classification (GTDB taxonomy): domain Bacteria; phylum Actinomycetota; class Actinomycetes; order Propionibacteriales; family Propionibacteriaceae; genus Microlunatus. The sequence goes on along the minus strand of CAVSFR010000004.1, from coordinate 90,285 downwards.
GCGACCGGGGACGGGGTCACCGCGTTCGCGGTCGGTGACCGGGTCGTCTCGGCCAACACCGCCCCCTGCGGGCACTGCTGGGCCTGCACCCTGGGCCGGCAGAGCCTCTGCGAGAACCTGGAGTTCCTCAACGGGGCGTTCGCGGAGCAGGTCGTGGTGCCGAAGGCCATCGTCGAGCGGAACACCTACCTGATCCCGGAGTCGCTGCCCTTCGCCGCAGCAGCGCCGCTGGAGCCGTTGGCCACGGTGGTGCACGGCATGGCCGAGACGGGCATCGAGCTCGGCGACACCGTGGTGGTCCATGGGGCCGGACCGATCGGGCTCATGTTCGTCCGGCTGGCCACCCTGCGAGGGGCCAACGTCATCTCGGTCGACCTCTCTCCCTGGCGGCTCGGCCAGGCCGAGCGGGCCGGTGCCGTGAGCACCCTCGACATCTCCGGCGCGGGCTCCTCCGAGGAGGTGGTCGCGACGATTAAGCGCGCCACCCCGGGCGCCCGCGGCGCCGACGTGTGCATCGAGGCGGTCGGCCTGCCGGCGACGTGGGAGCAGGCCGTACGGACCCTGCGGCCCGGCGGCACCGCTGTGCTGTTCGGCGGCACGCCCGCCGGGGCCCCGTTCAGGGTCGACTCCTCGGCGATGCACTACGAGGAGTACACGCTGAAAGGCGTCTTCCACCACACCCCGCGCTACGTCAAGACGGCGGTCGACCTGCTGGTCAGCGGCCAGGTGGACGGCTCGATGCTGATCACCGAGAGCCGCCCACTGGACGCGCTCGTGCCCAGCCTGGAGGACATGGCGGCCGGCCGTGGGTCGAAGTACGTGCTGGTCCCGTGAGCACGGCCCACGAGCCGGTCCGCGAGGTCGCCGCCGCACGGGTCCACGTCCGTGCTGGTGCCCTGACGAGGTCGGCCGACCCTAGGAGCCGACGATGATCCACGCCGAGGTCCGTCAGCAGGTGGCTGACGCGTGCCGCCACCTCAGCCGGAGCGGCCTGGTCGTGGGCACCGCGGGCAACGTGTCCGTCCGGGTGGGCGACCAGGTGATCATTTCCCCCAGCGGGGTCGACTACGAGCAGCTCCGCGCCGTCGATGTGGGTGTGCACGACCTCGCCGGCGCGGTGGTCGAGGCCGACCTCGCACCGTCGAGCGAGCTGCCGCTGCACCTCGCGGTCTACGAGGCCTTCGACCACCGGGTGGTGGTGCACACCCACGCCGTGGCCTCGACCGCCCTCTCGGTCGTGGTCGAGGAGGTGGCGGCGTCGCACTACTACACCGCCCTCTTCGGCGGCGGCATCCGCGTGGCGCCGTACGCGACCTTCGGCTCCGACGCGCTGGCCCGCAACGTCACCACGGCCCTGGCCGGCCGGACGGCCGCTCTGATGCGCAACCACGGAGCGGTGCTGGTCGGTGACCGCCTGGAGAAGGTGTTGAGCCAGGTGGCGTACCTGGAGTACGTCTGCGACGTCCAGCTGAGGGTGATCAGCACCGGCCTGACCCCGAGCCTGCTGGGCGCCGACGAGGTCGAGCGGGTCCGGGTCGGTCTGAGTGGCTACGGCCAGCAGCCGAGCGGCTGAGGGACCGGTCGGTCTCTCGAGGGCTAGGCTCGCGCATGCCGTCCTCCCCGCTCACGCGCCCGGCCGCGACCCGTCGTGGACGGCCGCCCGACGCTGTCAGCGCCCGGCGCGGAGCCGGCTGGCTCTCCATCGGCGCCGGGGTGATGTTCCTGGTCACCGTCGGCTACCTCTTCACCGTCCTGCCGGCCACCGGCTGGTCGATCGGCATGTTCGACGCCCCGGCGCAGCTCCTGGTCTGGGTCGACGGCCACGAGCGGATCTACCAGCTGCTGTGGCTGCTCTCCTTCGGTTCGCAGATGTGCTTGCTCGGCGTCCCCGTCCTCGTGTCGAGCCTGGGCGGACGAGCGGCTGCGGTCTTCGGGACGGCGGCGGTCGTGCTCGCCATGGCGGGCCTGGCGCTGTTCTTCGCCGTCAGCCCGGTGCTGGCCCGCGCCTACGGTGAGGCCCTCACGCCAGGTTCCACGACCTCGGCCGCAGGGGTCCTCGTGCTGCACGACGTCACCGCGGACATCGGCAAGGACCTCCGGCTGTTCTCCGAGCTGCTCCTGGGTGTGTGGCTGGCCACCACCGGCCGGCTGCTCCGGCAGCGCACGGGCCGGCGACGGTGGTGGGCCCTGACCGCGCTGGGCGGCTGGACGTTCGTCGTGGCGGCGGTGAAGCTGTTTGTCCCGACCATCGCCCTCGAGGACTGGCTGGGGTTTCTCCTCGGGCTGGGCTACCTGGGGCTGGGGATCGGCCTGCTGCGGACGCCCGAGCGGTAGGGAGTACCGGCCGCGGAGCGTCGGGCGTGCTGGCTACGCTCCCTCCCACGGCAGATGACACCCTCGTGCACGATTCGGCCCCTGGACACGACGCCAACCAGAGAGGACCTCGTCCGCAACGGTCGGGTGCACGCGTCGTTATTCTTCGACGACGCGGGCGTCGCCCAAGGCTGGGCGACGTTCGGCCGGACCAACGAGCTGCCGATCCTTCACCAGCACCCGCGGGCGTTGGAGAAGGGCGACCAGCCGCGGCCCGAGTTCGGCGTGGCCTGCTTCGACACCGACACCAGGCACCGTCGGGAGGATCGCCCGCGCTGCGCTGGAGGGGGCGCTGGACACGATCGCCCACGACGGCGTCGGCACGGTCGAGGCCAGTCCGGGATGACGGCGGAGTGCGTGGCGCACGATCGGTTCCTCGTCGTCGCCCGGGTCGATCTGTTCGAGGACCACGGCTTCGATCGGGTCCCTCAGTTAGGCAGGTGGGTCTGGCTGGTGCGTCGCACCGTCGCGCCACCGGCCGGCTGAGCCGAGGCGAGGGTGGCCAGGCGGACGGCCACGCCGAGGACCAGCCCGACGACGGCGGGCAGACCGGCCAGGACGGCCCACGTCAGGAACGACTCGAGGATGTCCCCCCGGGGCACCAGCGCCAGGCTCGGGTAGCCGCCCGGCTCCCCGAGGACCATCTGGACGAACGAGGCCGTCTTCAGCGACCCCACGAGCGGGACCACGACCGCCCACACCACGACCAGCCGTGCCCGGTCGCGCCGGAACGCGCCGTCCAGCAGCGCGACCGCGAAGGCAAGCACGGCGACGGTGCAGAGCTCGGTGAGGCCAGCGGCAAGGGCGTCGTTCTCATCTGACAGGGACGACAGCAGCGCCGCGCAGGCCACCAGGCCGCCCGCGCGAAGGGCGATGTCGAGCAGCACGCGGACGGGACGAGGAACAGCCTGGAGCAGCGCAGTGATCATGGCTCGACTCTGCCCGCGTAGGCGCGGCAGCGCGTCCACCCTGAGGAGACCGTGCCTCCTCCTCCGGGTGCAGACCTGCTCAGCCGCTCGCGTCCCCCGACGGCGAGACGAGCCCGCTCGCGTACGCCAGGATCACGAGCGCGACGCGGTCCCGCCGCTCGGCCCGGGCCAGGATCCGACCGACGTGGGTCTTGACCGTCGCCTCGGCGAGGTACAGCTCGGCGGCGATCTCGGGGTTGGTGCGGCCGCGGGCGATGGCGGTCAGCACCTCGCGCTCGCGGTCGGTCAACGACGCCACGAGGCGGGCCGCCTGGGGATCACGACCCGTGCTGAGGCCGTAGCGCTCGATCAGCCGGCGGGTGGTGCTGGGCGCGAGCACGGTCTCGCCAAGCGCGACGCTGCGGATCGCGGCCAGCAGGTCCGCGGGCGGGCTGTCCTTGAGCAGGAAGCCGGCCGCACCGGCGCGCAGGGCGCGGTAGGCGTACTCGTCGAGGTCGAAGGTGGTCAGCATCAGGATGCGGGGCCCGGGGCCGGGGCGGCTGAGGATGCGTTCGGTGGCCGCGACGCCGTCCAGGCGCGGCATCCGGACGTCCATCAACACGACGTCGCACCTGGTCTGGCTCAGCTGGGCCACCGCGTCCTCGCCATCGCGGGCCTGGCCGACGACCTCGAGGTCGGGCTGGGAGTCGATCACCATGCTGAAGCCCGCCCGCACGAGCTCCTGGTCGTCGACGACGAAGACCGAGATCAACGCTCCACCTCTTCCTCTGGGTCAGGCCTGGGGCCTCCGGCTGCTGCGACCGGCATCCACGCGGCCACGGCGAAGCCTCCACCCTCGACCGGCCCGATCCGGGTCCGGCCCCCGCTCGCGGTGACCCGCTCGCGCAGCCCCGTCAGCCCGACGCCGGGAGGTGCCGCTTCGAGGACGTCCGCGTCGGCTCGGCCCGAGTCCTGCACCCGGACGAGCAGCTCATCGTCCACGCGGTGCAGGGTGACCGTGACGACGCTTCCGCCGTGCCGCCGGGCGTTCGTCAGGGCTTCCTGGATCAGCCGGTACGCCGTGAGCGAGGTCAGGTCCGACAGGTCGGAGAGGTCGCCGTCGGTCTCCAGGGTGACCTGGGCTCCCGCCGACCGCGCCTCCGCGACCAGGACGTCGAGGCGACGCAGGCTGGGGGCGGGCGACACCTGGGCCTCGTCGGGGTCGCCGTCCTCGGCGCGCAGCAGGCCCAGCAGCTGACGCATCTCCTGCAGCGCGGTCCGCCCGGTGTGGGCGATCTCGCCCAGGGCAGCGCGGGAGGCGTCGGCGTCGGGCGGCAGGGCGTAGGCGGCGCCGTCGGCCTGGACGATCATCACTGTCAGCCCGTGAGCCACCACGTCGTGCATCTCCCGGGCGATCCGGGTCCGCTCGGCCGCCGCACTCAGCTCGGCCAGCTGGCTGCGCTCGCGCTCGAGCTGTGCGGCCCGTTGGCGGACGGCGAGGTCCCCCTCGCGGGCCCGGCGGGCCTGCTCCCCGAAAGCCCACGCCGCGGCCACGAGCACGACCGCCCCCGCCGTACTCAGCGTCTGCGCCAACGGCAGGTCTGGCCCGAGCCGGCGGTCGAGATAGCCCCACCACCGTCGCCACACCCCCACCGCGACCAGCACGAGGGCGGCGCCGAGGCCGACGAGCCCGGTCCGCCGATCGGTCCAGCCACCGAGGGTGGCCAGCGCCAGCAGCACGGCAGCGTCGTGGAACCCGATGGGCACGCCCAGCAGGGCCTGGGCCAGGGCTGCGACCCCGACCAGGGCCGCGCTGGTCCGGGGCCGGGATCGCCGCAGTGCGAGTGGCATGACCACCAGCGGGACGAACACCCAGTCCGCGGGCCCGAGGCTGGTCGACAGCACCTTGAGCAGCACGGCCGCCACCCCGGTGACCAGGACCGCCAGGACCAGGTCGGACAGCTGCGCGGCCCGCGGCTCGACGCCCGCCGAACCGTCGCCGGAGCCCGGGCCGGGATGGCTCGGGTCAAAGCGGGGGAAGCGGACGGGCACGGCCGCACCTTAACCCGTGGCGGACCCCGCTCACGGTGACGCCAGGGGTCCGCTGTCGAGCGCCGAGCAGCGCCGCCGGGCCGCCGTCCACGGCTCCGGACCCCGTGGCAGGGTGAAGGACGTGACTTCTTCCTCCGCCGCCCCCTCCTCCTCTCCGGTCGTCGTCGTGACGGGCGCTAACGGGCTGGTGGGTGCCCGCGTCTGCGCAGCCCTGGCGGATCGCGGTGCGACCGTACGCGCGGTCGTCCGTCGGGCCGGCACGGCGCCGGTGCTCCACGGGCTCTCCGAGCACGTCGGGGACTTCGCCGACCCGGCCCTGGCCGCACAGGTCGTCGCCGGCGCCGAGGCCGTGGTCACCACAGTGCACCCGATGGGCTCGGACCGGGCGACCCAGGAACGCGTCGGCGTCGAGGGCACATCGCTGCTCGCGCGTGCTGCGCGCGACGCCGGCGTGGCCCGGTTCGTGCACGTCTCGACCTGCGCCGTCTACCAGCGCACGCCAGGAGCGGGCGACGTGGACGAGTCCTCGGCGCTGGTCGCCGACGACGGCGACATCTACTCCGTCACCAAGCGCGACACCGACGCAGCCCTGGCCGAGATCGACGGGATCACCCGGGTCTTGGTCCGCCCGCCCGCCATCCTCGGTCTGGGCCAGACGTCGGTCTGGAACACCCTGCGGCCGGCCGCGCTGCAGGACGACGAGCAGCAGCGCCGTGCGAATCCGGCCGGCACGTTCGCCTGGGTGCACGTCGACGACCTGGCCACCCTGGTGGCCGACCTCGCCGCCGGTGCGATCGCCAGCGCCGACGACGACGCAACCGGACCGGAGACGGGCGCTTGCACCTCCGTCAACGTGGCCGGCAGCCCGGCGACGAGCGAGGACTACCTCGGCACGGTCGTCCAGGCTCTGGGGGTCGACCCGGCCTGGGACGACAGCCTCCCCGTGTGGCGGGGCCAGATCCGCACCGACCGGGCGCGGAGCTGGGGCTGGGCCCCCGCCGTCACTCTCGACGCCGCGCTGGCTGAGCTGGCCGACGGTCTGCGCGCCGACCGTCCAGGCTCCTGAACCGACGCACCCGGGCTCACTTGTTTGGCCACTCCAGCGGAAGCGCTGCCCGGAGCCACCCAGGGTGAAGTGTCCTACGGCACCACGCGCGAGAACAGGCTGGCCCCGACAGCCGCTGGTTGACCAACGCACCACGCCACAGAGCGTCCGCGCTGGTCCCTAGGCTGCGGCCATGGTCCGCTACGTCATCGACGCCCAGACCCTTCTCCAGCTGGTTGCCGAGGGAGAGCCGGCGCACCCGGGCCACCAGCTCGTCGCGCCCCAGCTGATCCGGTCGCAGGCGCTGACGCTGCTGCTGACGGCGGTCCGCCGGGGCGACATCAGCGAGCAGACCGCGCTGCAACGTCACGAGCAGCTCACCGAGATGAAGATGCGACTGCTCGGCGACCGTGTTTCCCGCCGGACTGCTTGGAAGATTGCTCGGGAGCAGGACTGGGAGACGACTGAGGACGCCGAGTACGTCGCCGTCACCCGCCTGCAGGCCGACTTCTTGGTGACCGTCGACCCCGCGATGGCGGCTCGCTGCGTGGGGCTGGTGGCGCTGGCTCCCCTCGACGCCCTTTTCCTGGAGCCCAGCTGAAGCCACGTCCCCGAGCGGAAAGGTGAAGAGCGCCGATGGGGCCGCGCTCGAGCTGGACCTGCGAGCCGGCGTAGCGGAGCAGTCCGAGGTCAGCCCACCGACTGATGCCAACCACCGCCGGTTACCGAGTCCCACAGCGGTCAGCCCACGGGACGAACTCCTCGACTGGAGCGAGCCCGAGCGCCGGTGATGCGGACCGAGCCCGGAGACGACGCCGGGCGGCTCCCGCCGCAGCAGGAACCGCCCAGGGACGTCTCGTCGGTGCTCACGCACCCCCAGAGCTCAGTCCAGGTAGTCGCGCAGGACCTGCGAGCGCGACGGGTGCCGCAGCTTGCTCATCGTCTTGGACTCGATCTGACGGATCCGCTCGCGGGTGACCCCGTAGACCTTGCCGATCTCGTCGAGAGTCTTGGGCTGGCCATCGGTCAGCCCGAAGCGCATGGAGACCACGCCGGCCTCGCGCTCGCTCAGCGTGTCGAGTACGTCGTGGAGCTGCTCCTGCAGGAGCGTGAAGCTCACGGCGTCCGCGGGCACGACCGCCTCGGAGTCCTCGATCAGGTCGCCGAACTCGGAGTCGCCGTCCTCACCCAGCGGGGTGTGCAGCGAGATGGGCTCACGGCCGTACTTCTGCACCTCCACGACCTTCTCCGGGGTCATGTCGAGCTCCTTGGCGAGCTCCTCCGGAGTGGGCTCGCGGCCCAGGTCCTGCAGCATCTGACGCTGCACGCGGGCGAGCTTGTTGATGACCTCGACCATGTGCACCGGGATGCGGATGGTGCGGGCCTGGTCGGCCATGGCGCGGGTGATGGCCTGACGGATCCACCAGGTCGCGTAGGTGGAGAACTTGTAGCCCTTGGTGTAGTCGAACTTCTCGACCGCACGGATGAGGCCGAGGTTGCCCTCCTGGATCAGGTCCAGGAACAGCATGCCGCGACCGGTGTAGCGCTTGGCCAGGCTGACCACGAGGCGCAGGTTGGCCTCGAGCAGGTGGTTCTTCGCGCGGCGGCCGTCCTCGGCGATCCACTCGAAGTCCTCGAGCTGGGAGGCCTTCGTCTTGACCTTGGGGTCGTTGATCTTCTCGTCGGCGAAGAGGCCGGCCTCGATGCGCTTCGCGAGCTCGACCTCCATTTCGGCGTTGAGCAGTGCGACCTTGCCGATCTGCTTCAGGTAGTCCTTGACGGGATCGGCGGTCGCCCCAGCGACCATGACCTGCTGCTCGGGCTCGTCGGCGTCGTCGGCGGTCGAGAGCACGAAGCCCTGGTCCTCGGTCAGCTCCTTCTCCAGCGGCGCGACGACAGCAGGCTCGAAGTTGGTGTCGTCGATGTCGTCCAGGGTGCGCTTCTTGCCGACGGTGACCACGACCTCGTCACCCTCGATGTCCACCACCACGTCAGCGGCGGCAGGAACGATGCCCGCGGCCTCCACCTCGACGAGGGCTTCGATCGTCACGTCCTCGATGGCGACGTCCCCGAGCTCGGCGTCAGGGTCGACCGGACTCGTACCGTTCTCGCCGGCGACCGGCTCGACGGCCTTGAGCGCGGCCTTCTTGGCCGGGGCCTTGCGCGGTGCGGCGGCCTTCTTGACGGGCGCGCTCACCTGCCCGGCTCGGCCTGCTGCAGCAGCCAGGACGGGAGCGGATGTTTCTACGTGGGACGGGGGTGTCACAAAGGAACCTCTCGGGCTTGCGAGGTGGATCGAGGGCATGCAGTCGCCCGTCGGATGTCAATGGGCGCTCCGTTAGGTATTCTGGCACGCGATTGCAAAAAACGTGCTGAGGGTTACCTCAGATCCTCTTGGCTTCGCATCCGTCGATGCTCCTACCGGCGAACGCGCGCGATACAGCTGCCGCCTGAGTCCGTCTCGGCCGGCCGGACCGGCTCGATCCACCCAGCCTAGGTCGTGGGCGAAAACAGGCCCGCGCGAACTGCGGAGGCGGAGCGCTGGGTCAGGCGCTCTCGGCCTTGACGGCCAGCACCGGGCAGGACGCGTCGAGCAGCACCCGCTGCGCGTTGCTGCCCAGCAGCAGCTTGCCCACCGGCGAGCGTCGCCGTAGACCGATGACGATGAACTCGGCCCCCAGGCTGTCCGCCGTGGAGATCAGCTCTTCCGCCGGGTCCATGGCGTCGGCCGCCTCGTGTACCTGGTGCGGGACACCGGTCTTCGCCAGCTCGGCACGCAGGTCAGCGACCTCGACGTCAAGGGAGGTGTGCACGACGACGATCTCGCCCTGACGCAGCTCGGCCTCGGCGACGGCCCGTGCGAGCGCCGCCCGCCCCTCGGGTTTGGAGGAGTACCCCACCACGATCACCGGCCGAACCTCTGCGCCAGCCATCAGACTGCCTCCCAGCTGTGTACGGGTTCGTTGCTGTGCATGCCGTCGAGATAGCTGCGAAGCATCCCGTGCAGGGCCTGGTCGCGGGACTCCCCGGCCGCCTCACGCCGGCTCACGCCGGCAGTCTGCCAGGTGGCCCCGTTGACCCCGCGGAGGCATCGGCGCTCGATGATGTCGAGCAGCCGGCCGCTCTCGGCGTCCGGGACACCCCACAGCCGCAGGCCTTCGGCCGCCCGCGGCAGCAGCTTGCGGACGACCAGCTCGGTCGCCTGCAGGTGGCCGACCTGCGGCCAGTAGACCTCGGCGTTGATGCCGTGGCGGGAGCCAGCGACGAAGTTCTCGTTGGCAGCCTGGAACGACATCTGGCTCCAGATCGGACGGTCGTCGTCGGCGAGCGCGCGGACCAGACCGGCGAAGAAGGCCACGTTGGCCAGCGTGTCCACCACGGTCGGTCCGGAGGGCAGCACCCGGTTCTCGACCCGCAGGTGCGGCTTGCCGTCGCTCACGTCGTAGACCGGTCGGTTCCAGCGGTAGACGGTGCCGTTGTGCAGCCGCAGCTCCTCCAGGGCCGGTACGCCGCCCTGGTCCAGCACCGCGACCGGGTCCTCGCTGCTGCTGATCGGCAGCAGCGCCGGGAAGTAGCGGGAGTTCTCCTCGAAGAGGTCGAAGATCGAGGTGATCCAGCGCTCGCCGAACCAGACTCGCGGGCGGACGCCCTGCACCTTCAGCTCCTCGCTGCGCGTGTCGGTGGTCTGCTCGAACAGCGGGATCCGGGACTCGGCGTAGAGCTCGCGCCCGAACAGGTAGGGCGAGTTGGCCCCGACCGCCACCTGGATGCCGGCGATGGCCTGAGCGGCGTTCCAGTAGCCGGAGAAGTCGTCCGGGCTGACCTGCAGGTGGACCTGGGTCGAGGTGCACGCCGCCTCGGGCGCGATGGTGTCCGAGACCAGCTGCAGCCGCTCGACGCCGTCGATGACGATCTCCAGGTCCTCCCCGCGGGCCGCGAAGATCTGCTGGTCGAGCAGGGAGTAGCGCGGGTTCTCGCTCAGGTTGCCCAGCTGGACGTGCTCAGGCCGCAGCGTCGGCAGGATGCCGACCATGACGGTCTGGGCGCCGACCTCCTGGGCTCGCGGCTCCGCCTCGTTGAGCGCCTGGCGCACCGAGTCCTCGAACCGGGTCAGCCCGGACTCCGACAGCCGCTGCGGGGCGACGTTGATCTCGATGTTGAAGCGACCGAGCTCGGTGACGAAGGAGGGGTCGGCGATCGCGGCGAGCACCTCGGCGTTGCGCATCGCCGGCTCGTAGTCGCTGTCGACGAGGTTCAGCTCGATCTCGAGCCCCGCCATCGGCCGCTCGAAGTCGAAGCGCGACTCCGTCAGCATCCGCGCGAGCACGTCGAGACCCTTGCGGACCTTCTCCCGGTGCTGCTTACGGTCCTCGCGCGTGAACGTGGTCTGGTCGACCTCGGCTCCCATGCGCCCATCCTGGCCTATCGGGTCTCCGGGTCAACCGACCGCGTGCGTCCGTGGACCGTGGCGGCGAGCCCCGACGGTGCGGCAGCGTCTCACACCCGACGAGGTCCGGCACCGTGCCCGCCGGCTGCGGCGGCGGACTATCGTCGTCCAACGTGTCCCCCACGAGCCCCGCCTCCCCTACCTCCCCGCCCGTCGCCTTCCGTCGTGCGCACGAACGCACCCATCACGGGGACACGTTCGTCGACCCGTACGAGTGGCTGCGCGACAAGGAGGACCCGGAGGTCCTCGCCCACCTCGAGGCGGAGAACGCCTACACGCAGAGCCGGACGGCCCACCTGGCGCCGCTGACCGACGCGATCTTCGGCGAGATCAAGGCGCGGACCCAGGAGACCGACCTCAGCGTCCCGAGCTACGCCACCCACCACGTCGACGACGGCCCGGACCGCGCGTACTGGTACTACAGCCGGACCGTCGAGGGCTCCGAGTACGCCATCCACTGCCGCGTGGCCGCGAGTGCCTCCTCCCCCGCCGGCCGGGCCACGCCGCCGGACCCGGCCGCCGGCATCGACGGTGAGGAGGTGCTGCTGGACGGCAACGTCGAGGCCGAGGGCCACGACTTCTTCTCCCTCGGCGCCTTCAGCGTGTCGACCGACGGACACCTGCTGGCCTACGCCGTCGACGTCACCGGCGCTGAGCGGTTCACCATCCGCATCCTCGACCTGCGTACCGGCGAGCTGCTGGAGGAGGAGATCACCGACACGGCCTACGGCGTCGCCTGGGCCGGGTCGAACCACCTCTTCTACACCCGCGCCGACGAGGCGTGGCGGCCCTACACGGTGCTGCGGCACCGGCTCGGCACCGACGCGGCCGAGGACGTCACCGTGCTCACCGAGCCCGACGAGCGCTACTGGGTGGGCGTGGACGGCAGCCGGGACGACCGCTGGCTCGTCTTCGGCGTGGGCAGCAAGCTCACGTCGGAGTACTCGCTGCTGGCCACCGACGACCCCGAAGGCACGCCGCGCGTGGTCGCGCCACGACGCGAGGGCGTCGAGTACGACGTCGAGGTGGCCGGCGACCGGCTGCTGATCGTGCACAACGACGGTGCCTTGGACTACGAGCTGGCCGAGGCGCCGCTGACCGCGAGCAGCCACGAGGAGTGGCAGACGGTGCTGCCGCACGAGCCGGGGGTCCGGCTGCTGGGGGTCAGCGCCTACGCCGGGCACGCCGTGGTCTCGCTGCGCCGTGACGGCCTGACCGCGCTGCACGTCCTGCCCCGCGACGCTGCGGGCGGCTTCGGCACGGGCAGCGACATCGCCTTCGCCGAGGACCTGCACGTCGTCGACGCCCACGGCGAGGCCGACTACGACACCCCGACGGTCCGGATCGGCTACGCGTCGATGCTGACCCCGGACTCGGTCTACGACTACACGCTGGCGACCGGTGAGCTGACGCTGCTCAAGCGCACCCCCGTGCTCGACGACCCGACGTACGGTCCGTACCGTCCCGAGGCGTACGTGCAGGAGCGCGGCTGGGCCACGGCGGCCGACGGCACGCAGGTCCCGCTGTCCATTGTCCGCCGCGCCGACCTGGCCCTCGACGGCAGCGCGCCGGCCCTGCTGTACGGCTACGGCTCCTACGAGATCTCGATCGACCCGGGCTTCTCGCTCGCCCGGCTCAGCCTGCTGGACCGCGGCGTGGTCTACGCCATCGCCCACGTGCGGGGCGGCGGCGAGATGGGCCGCAGCTGGTACGAGCAGGGCAAGACGCTCACCAAGGCCAACACGTTCTCCGACTTCGTCGCGTGCGCGGACTTCCTGCTCGAGCACGGCTACACCAGTCCGGACCGGCTGGCGGCCCGAGGGGCGAGCGCGGGGGGCCTGCTGATGGGCGCGGTGGCCAACCTCGCCCCGGAGAGGTTCCGGGCGATCCACGCCGGGGTGCCGTTCGTCGACGCCCTGACGACGATCCTGGACCCCGAGCTGCCGCTCACGGTGATCGAGTGGGACGAGTGGGGCAACCCGCTGCACGACGCCGCGGTCTACGCCTACATGAAGGCCTACTCGCCGTACGAGAACATCGCGGCACGCCCGTACCCGGCCGTCCTGGCCACCACCAGCCTCAACGACACCCGGGTCTTCTTCGTCGAGCCGGCCAAGTGGGTGGCCGCCCTGCGGCACCTCACCCCGGCCGACGAGGAGCGGCCGGTACTGCTCAAGACGGAGATGGTGGCCGGTCACGGCGGGGTCAGCGGCCGCTACAAGAGCTGGCGCGAGACCGCCTTCGAGTACGCCTGGATCCTGGACCAGATCACCGCCTGAGGTCAGGTCCGCCGCTGCATCCGAGGTACCCGTCGGCTCCGAAGTACAGATACGGGATCTCACCCGAGTCGTCTTAGGGATTCTTCAGGGCTGCCCAGGAATCCTGGGCAACCTCTCGGGCGTTATCTCTTCGAGGCAACGAAAGGGGCCACAGTGGCAGCAACAGCTCGTTCGCGAGTGTCCGAGGGCATTGATGGCAAGGATGCAGTCGGTCTTTATCTTGAAGGCATAGCCAAGACGGCGCTGCTCACGGCCGAAGAAGAAGTTCAGCTGGCCGGGTCCATCGAGGTGGGTCTCTACGCCGAGCACATCCTGAACGGCGACGTCACCGCCGCTGAGCGCGGCAAGGGCGCCAAGCGCCCCACGAAAGCCGAGCTCGAGTTCCTGGTCGAGGACGGGCGACGGGCGATGCAGCGCTTCGTCACCGCCAACCTCCGCCTGGTGGTCTCGGTCGCCCGCAAGTACGGCCGGTCGCAGATGCCGCTCCTGGATCTAGTCCAGGAGGGAAACACAGGTCTGATCCGTGCGGTCGAGAAGTTCGACTACACCAAGGGCTTCAAGTTCTCCACCTACGGCACCTGGTGGGTCCGTCAGTCGATCAGCCGGGGAATCGCCCAACAGGGTCGGATCGTGCGGCTCCCGGTGCACGTGGCCGAGCAGGTCAACCAGGTCGGCGCCGTGCGTCGCACGCTGGAGCGCCGGCTGGGCCGCGACCCCGAGATCGAGGAGATCGCACTCGAGATGGACCTGGAGCCCGATCGGGTGTTGGACCTGATCCGCTACGGTCGCGACCACGTCAGCCTGGACGCCCCGGTCGAGGAGGGTGGCGACACCGCCCTCGGCGACCTGATCGCCCGTGAGCCGATGCCTGGCCCCGACGAGGTCTTCCTCGACGCCGAGGAGCACGCCCGGCTGGAGGCCATGCTCTCCACGCTGGACGACCGCTCCGCCGACGTCGTCCGACGCCGCTACGGCCTGCTCGACGGCCGCCAGGCCAAGCTGGCCGACATCGGTGCGGTCTGGGGAATCACGGCCGAGCGCGTCCGCCAGATCGAGCGGCACGCGATCACCCAGCTGCGGGGCAAGTCCGTCCTCGCCGCCTGACGTACCGCTCCTGAGGTAGCACGACCGAAAGCGTCGTGAAAGAACGGTCCCGAGCTTGCGCTCGGGACCGTTCTCGCGTCCATCGCAGAGAGCGCACTGTCGCCACTAGGCTCGCTGGCGTGCCCCAGTCCGTGACCGAGCTGATCGACCTGCTGGACCTCGAGGAGATCGAGGTCGGGTTGTACCGGGCCCGGCAGCCGGCCACCCGGCTGCAACGCGTCTTCGGTGGTGAGGTGTTGGCGCAGGCGTTGGTCGCGGCGACCCGGACGGTGCCGCAGAGCCGCACGGTGCACTCGCTGCACGCGTACTTTCTGGTCGCCGGCCGGACCGACCTGCCGATCGTCTACGACGTCGAGACCGTCAGGGACGGCGGCTCGTTCTCCTCCCGCCGGGTGGTCGCCCGTCAGGCGGGCCGCGTGATCTTCTACCTGTCCGCGTCCTTCCACAGCGCCGAGGAGGGCTTCGAGCACGCCGATCCCCTCCCTGCGGACGTACCCGCCCCTGAGGACTGCCCGCGGATGAGCGAGGTTCTCGCGCGGGCGTCCGGCCGGTCCGCGGACTTCTGGGAAGCCGAGTGGGGCGCTCTCGACGTCCGCTACGTCGGGGACTCCCGCCCCGGGGGGTCCCTCGCCGACCCCAGGCACCCGGCGCGCGCCCGGGTCTGGGTCCGCACCGACGGCGCCCTGCCCGAGGACCCGCGGCTGCACGAGGCCGCGCTGGCCTTTGCCAGCGACCTCACGCTGCTCTCGGCCAGCACCGTCCCGCACAACGTGCTCATCGGCAGCGACGTCCAGGCGGCGTCCATCGACCACGCCATGTGGTTCCACCGACCGTTCCGGGCCGACGACTGGCTGCTCTACGACCAGATCTCCCCGTCGGCGTCCTCCGCCCTCGGGCTGTCCACCGCCCGCCTCTTCCAGCACGGCGCCCTGGTCGCCGACGTGGCGCAGGAGGGCCTGATCCGTCCGCTGCGACGCCGTCAGGAGCAGGATGGGGCCCGCAGCGGCGGCACGCGTCCCGAGGAGGACTGATGGCATCACGTGGGTTCCTGGGCAAGCGGCGGCCGACACGGGACGACCTGCCACCCGGTCAGTACGACGCCGGTGACAGCTGGCCGGTGCTGACGGCCGAGGTGACGCCGCGGCTCGACCCCGAGCGCTGGACGATGACCGTCGACGGCCTGGTGGAGCAGCCGAGCACCTGGAGCTGGGCGGAGATGCACGCGCTGCCGCAGTCGGAGTACTCCGGACCCATCCACTGCGTCACCACCTGGTCCAAGTTCGGCACCCGCTTCGGTGGCGTCAGCGTCGACGTCCTGCTGGACGCCGCCGCACCCCGGCCGGAGGCGACGCACGTGCTCGCCACCTCGACGACCGGGTACACGACCAACCTGCCGCTGGCCGACGTCCGGGATGGCCAGGCCTGGGTGGTGTGGACGTTCGACGGCCGGCCGCTCAGCCGAGACCACGGTGGCCCGGTCCGGCTGCTGGTCCCCCACCTCTACTTCTGGAAGTCCGCGAAGTGGGTCACCAAGCTGACCCTGCTGGACCACGACGAACGCGGGTTCTGGGAGCGCAACGGCTATCACGACCTCGGCGACCCGTGGCGCGAGCAGCGCTACCACGGCGACTGAGCATGGAGCTCGAGCCGGCTGCCGCCGGTCCCTGGCGACAGGCCCGGGTGCGGGAGGTGGAGCGCCCGTTCCCACGTGCGGTCGTGCTGCGGCTGGAGGTTCCCGGTCGGACCGACCACCTGCCGGGTCAGCACTACGTCGTCCGGCTGACTGCCGAGGACGGCTACGCAGCCTCCCGTTCGTACTCGGTCGCCTCCGCACCCTCGGACGGGCTGCTCGAGCTGTTCGTCGAGGAGCTGGAGGACGGGGAGGTCTCGCCCTATCTCGCCGATGCCGTCGAGGTCGGTGACGAGCTGGAGGTCCGCGGCCCGATCGGCGGCTGGTTCGTCTGGAACGGCCACGGGCCGGCCGTGGGCCTGGCCGGCGGCAGTGGCGTCGTCCCGCTGGTTGCCATGCTCCGGCACGCCCGCGACCTGGACACGTCCGACCAGCTGCGGCTGGGCGTCTCCGCGAGGACGTTCGCGACCCTGCCCTACGCCGACGAGCTCACCGCTGCCGGCGCGGTCGTCGCCCTCTCCCGGGAGGTCTCCCCCACCGGACGCGCGGCCGGACGCCTCGTCGCCGCCGAGGTCGCTCCCCTGGTCAGCGCGGACGCCACGTACTTCGTCTGCGGCTCAGCCGCGTTCGCCGCCGGAGCGAGCGACCTGCTGGTCGGGCTCGGCGTCGACCCGAGCTCGGTCCGGGTGGAACGCTTCGGCGCCAGCGGCTGACTGCTCGTCAGGGCCTCAGTCGTCCTTCTCGCGGTCGGCGAGGAACTTCTCGAACTCGGCGGCGATCTCCTCCGCGCTGGGGACCGGGTCGGGCTGGTCGACGCGGATGGCGTCGTACTGCTGCTCGAGGGTGCCCACGAGCTCCTGCACCTCGCTCGAGGAAGCCATCTCGGAGGCGATGTCGGAGAGGTTGCTGGCCGAGGCCTTCTCGAGCGGCTCGAGCGGCATGGCCAGTCCGGTCGCCGAGCTGAGCGAGCGGGTGAGGCTCAGTGCGGCCTCGGGAAAGGCGGCCTGGGCCAGGTAGTGCGGGACGTGCGCGGCGAAGCCCATGGCTTTGCGGTCCAGCTGGCCCAGCCGGAACTCCAGCAGGCCGGTGAAGCTCGCCGGCACCTCGACCCGGTCGATCCAGCTGCGGTAGCCCTGCACCAGGGCGGAGTCTGTGGCGTGCGCAGTCAGCGTGACCGGTCGGGTGTGTGGGACGGCCATGGGGATGCCGTGCACGGTCACCGTCAGCCGGACGCCGAGCTGCTCGATCAGGCCGATCACGGCAGCGGAGAAGCGCTCCCACTGCACGTCGGGCTCGGGGCCGCTGAGCAGCAGGAAGACCTCGCCCTGCTCGTCGACCACCCGGTGGATCCGCAGGTGCAGGTCCGCGTAGGAGGTCCACCGGTTGGTGTCGAAGATCATCGCGGGTCGCCGGCTGCGGTAGTCGTGCAGCTGGTCGTGGTCGAACTCGACCACCACCTCGTGCTCGAGGTGCTCCAGCAGGTGCGCCGCCACCATCCGGCCGGCCTGACCAGCGTCGACGAAGCCGTCGAGCTGGTGGATCAGCACCGGGTGGGCGTCCTTGAGCTTGGCCACGACGGCCTCGTCCACGACGTAGAGCTCACGGGGATCCATCACGACACTGCTCGCCGCACGGGCTGGAGGTCGCTTCGCGTCCGCGTATTGTTCACGTCGACCAACCTACCCGGCCGGCACCGCTAGAGCCGGGCTCGCGCGGCGCGGATGGCCGTCATCAGCCGCTTCTCCGACACGGGAACCTTGGTCCGCATCGGTTGCGCGAACAGTCCCACCCGTAGCTCCTCGAGCAGCCAGCCCACGTCCTCGACGAAGTCGGGGAGCTTTCCGGCCGGCGCGGCGGCACAGAGCTCGGCGTAGGCGTCCTCGCAGCGCAGCACGGTCTCGAGCGGAGCAGCGTCGCGGGCCGGCGAGGCCAGCAGGGTGTCCACCCGCACCCGGGCGGCCTGCAGGTAGCGGGGCAGGTCCACGAGGTGCTCGTAGCCGGTGCCGGCCAGGAAGCCGGTGAACACCAGGTTCCCCACCTGCTCGGCCAGGTCGTCACCGGCCGCGGGGCTGGCCGCGCGTACCCGGTTCAGGTCGGCCATCACCGCTCGCTGCCGGGTCAGGATCGTCGAGGCGAGCCGGACGACCTCGCGCATCAGGTCGGCGTTGTCGGCCCGGACGCGGTCGCAGAGCAGCCGGAAGGTCTCGGCGTCGCGAACCGGGGTCGGCGCGGAACGCCGGACGAGCTCGCCGACCGAGGCGAGCCGGGCGTCGGCCAGCAGGGCCGGGACGGAGGCGTACGGGCTGGTGCCCAGGGCGAGCTTCTCGGCGTTGCCGAGGTGCGCGACGGTCCACTTGGTGGGGTCGGGGGTGTTCAGCAGCACGAGCCGCCGCAGACCGCCGGCGTGGCTGACCTGCGCCCGAGCGGACGTGTCCAGCACGGCGACGCCGACCGTGCCGCCCTCGTCGACGAGCGCGGGGTAGCCGACCACGTCGTGCCCGCCGCGGCTCAGCTGCACCTGCTCGGCCAGCTGCCCGAAGTCCCAGTTCACCCCGCCCGTCCGGGTGTACGCGGCCGCAGCGGAGGAGAGGGTCCGGTCGATCTGGACGGCCAGCTCGGCCTTCAGCTCCGTCAGGTCGTCCCCGGTACCGAGCACCGCCGGCTGCCGGTCGGCACCGTGCGTGCCAGCGCGGTTCGTGGCTGTGCTGTCGCGGACGATGTCGAGGTGCACGCGCAGGTGAGCCGGTACGACCTCCGGCCGCCACTCCTGCGGCGCCACGATCTCACCGGTGAGGCTGCGCAGGGCGCGGCCGAGCGCCAGCGGCAGCGGCTCGTCGGAGGACCCTGGATGCTGCTGCAGCCAGCCGAGGGCACGCGCGGCGAACTCTGGCGCAGGGACGAAGGCGCGCCGGGTGGCCTTGGGCAGGGAGCGGATCAGCTCGGTCGCGAGCTCGGCGCGCAGCCCGGGAACCTGCCAGGTGAACGGGGCCGGGTCCAGCTGGTTGAGCACCGACACGGGCACCCGGACCGTGACGCCGTCCCGCACGCTGCCCGGCTCGAACGCGTACTCCACCTCGAGCTCGTGCTCGGTCCCGGCTCGGCCGGCCACGGTCCAGGTGTCCGGGAAGCCCTCGGAGTCCAGCTGGTCCGCGGACGCCGTGGTCAGGTCGTCCAGGGTCAGGGTGAGCAGGTCCGGCGTGACGTGGCGAGCCTTCTTCCACCAGGCGTCGAAGTGCGCGACCGAGGTGACGTCGGCCGGCACGCGGGCGTCGTAGAAGCCGAAGATCGTGTCGTCGTCGACCACCAGGTCGCGGCGCCGGGCCCGCTCCTCGAGCGCCTCGGCCTCGGCGCGCAACGCCTGGTTGTCGCGGTAGAAGTGGTGCCGGGTACGCCACAGCCCCTCGACCAGGGCCGAGCGCAGGAAGATGGCTCGCGCCTCGGCCGGGTTGATGCGCCCGTACGACACCGGGCGTCGGGCGATGATCGGGACGCCGTACAGGCTGACCTGTTCGTACGCCAGCACCGAGCCCGAACGGGCGGACCAGTGCGGCTCGGAGTAGGAGCGCTTGAGCAGGTGCCCGGCAACCTCTTCGACCTGCTCGGCGCGGATACCGGCGACGGTCCGAGCCCAGAGCCGGGTGGTCTCCACGATCTCGGCCGCCATCACCAGCGGCGGCTGGGTGCGCGCGACGCTGGAGCCGGGGTTGATCGCGAACCTGGTGCCCCGCGCGCCCAGGTACTCCCGGGCGCCCGGCCGGCCCTGGCGGCGACCGCCGCCCTTCGGGTCCTCACGGACCTCGGCCAGCCCGACGTGGGAGAGCAGCCCGGTGAGCGCGGCCGTGTGCACCCGACCGGGGTCGGCCGTCTCGGTGTTGCGGTGCAGCCCCAGGTCCCGGCTGATCTGCTTGAGCTGGCTGTGCAGGTCCTGCCACTCCCGGATCCGGAGGAAGTGGAGGTACTCGTCGCGGCACAGCCGACGGAAGGCGTTGCCCGAGAGCTCGTGCTGGCGGTCGCGGATGTGGTCCCAGAGCCGCAGGAGGGCGACGAAGTCGCTGCCGTCGGGGTCCACGTTCCCTGAGCTCGTCGAAGGGCCGGCATCGGCGTCGGTCTTGTCGGGGGCCGAGAGGTCGGGCGCGGGCGCCCAGAAGCGGCGGTGCAGCGCGTCCGCGGCGTCGCGGTGCTCGGCGGGCCGCTCGCGGGGGTCCTGGATCGAGAGCCCGGAGACGATGACGAGCATCTCGCGCAGGCAGCCCTGGTCCGCGGCGGCGAGCAGCATCCGGCCCATTCGGGGGTCGACCGGGATGGCGGCCAGCCGACGGCCCACCTCGGTGAGTCGGGGGGTGGTCCTGGCGCGGCTGTCGGCCAGGGCCCCCAGCTCCTCCAGCAGCCGGAGCCCATCGGTGATCTGGGTGTTGTCGGGCGGCTCCACGAAGGGGAACGCGGCGATGTCGCCGAGGTCGGCGGCGGTCATCTGCAGGATCACCGAGGCGAGGTTGGTCCGCAGGATCTCCGGCTCGGTGAACTCCGGACGGGCCTCGAAGTCCTCCTCGTCGTAGAGCCGGATCGCCACGCCGGGGGCGACGCGCCCGCACCGGCCCGACCGCTGGTTGGCCGAGGCTTGGGAGATGGGCTCGATCGGCAGCCGCTGCACCTTGGTCCGCGCCGAGTAGCGCGAGATCCGGGCCGTGCCCGCGTCGACGACGTAGCGGATGCCGGGGACGGTCAGCGAGGTCTCGGCGACGTTGGTGGCCAGCACGATGCGGCGGTTCCTCGAGGTTCCCTTGCCCTCGGACCGCTGCGGCTGGAAGACGCGGTGCTGCTCGGCGGCCGACAGCCGCGCATACAGCGGCAGCACCTCGGTCCCGCGCAGGTTCGCGCCGGCAACGGCTTCGGCGGTGTCGCGGATCTCTCGCTCGCCGGAGAGGAAGACCAGGATGTCACCGTCGCCGAGCGCGCTCAGCTCCTTGACGGCGTCGACGATGCCGGCGATCTGGTCGACCTCGCCCGCGCTGTCGGGGTCCAGCAGCGGCCGGTAGCGGAGCTCGACCGCAAACGTGCGTCCCGACACCTCGATGATCGGCGCACCGACGCCGTCCGGGCCGGCGAAGTGGGCGGAGAACCGGTCGGTGTCGATGGTGGCGGAGGTGACGATGACCTTGAGCTCGGGGCGCCGGGCCAGCAGCTGCTTGAGGTAGCCGAGCAGGAAGTCGATGTTCAGGCTGCGCTCGTGTGCCTCGTCGATGATGATCGTGTCGTAGCGGCGTAGGTCGCGGTCGTGCGCGATCTCGGCCAGCAGGACGCCGTCGGTCATCACCTTGAGCCGGGTCGCACGGCCGGCCAGCCGGGTGAAGCGGACCTGATAGCCCACCAGGTCGCCGAGCTCGCTGGAGAGCTCGGACGCGATCCGCTCGGCCACTGTCCGGGCCGCGATCCGGCGTGGCTGGGTGTGGCCGATGGAGCGGCGGCCGAGCTCCAGGCAGATCTTGGGCAGCTGGGTGGTCTTGCCCGAGCCGGTCTCGCCGGCCACGACGACGACCTGGTGGTCCCGGATGGTCGCCGCGATCTCATCGTGCCAGGCGGTGATGGGCAGCGCCGGGTCGAAGGTGATCTGGGGAGGGGCCGGATCGACGGGGGTCGGCGAGGTGTCGAGCCGAGGGGTCTCCGGCGCGCTCTCGGGTACCGCCGTGCTGGACATCTCGACGAGTTTAGTGCGCGCGACTCTGCCCCAGCAGCGCGTCGGCGATCACCCGATGGCCGGCGGCGTCGGGATGGTCGCCGTCGGGGTGGGCGTCGGCACGGCGGGACCGGCGGTGCTGGCCGCGCTCGGCGTGCTGGAGGAGCACGCGGCCAGCAGCAGGACCACGGGACAGGTCAGCGCACTCGTCGGCGGAGCCAGCCCCCGCTACGCGCCGTCGTGCTCGCTGAAGGTCGTGCGGCCGTTGAGCTTGGCCGCGAGCTCCTCGTCGATCCCGTCGGCGACCTGGGACATGATCCGGACGGCCTGCCGCAGGTGCTCGGCCACGAACGGCCGGGCCAGCACCGACAGGCTGACGAAGACGCGGTCGCGGACCAGCTGGAACTTGACCCAGCGAGCCTCGACGTTGAGGTCGTTCAGCACCTCGGCGGCCCGGGAACGGCCGGCGATGTCGTGCACGACCGCGGCGAACACCACCACCTCCTGGCCGTCGGCGGAGGTGCGCAGGAAGATCATCGTCGACCCGACCCGGATGGCCACGTCACCCTCGCCGTCCCGAAGGGGCGGGTGCCCGTAGAGCTCGGTCAGCTCGGCGTCGACCAGCGCGTCCAACCGCCGCTGGGCGTCCGGTGGACTCGCCTGGCGGACAGCGGGCACCGCGACCGGCTCCCCCGGCGTCGGGCCGCGGAGTACCTCGGTCAGCTGGTCCGGAGCGAGGAAGACCGGGTGCGGCACACCGAAGACGTCGCGCAGCGCGGCCACGGCGAGCTCGCTCACGCGGTCGCACTGGTCCTGGGTGTCCTCCACCCAGAAGTTGGGGGTCGGCCGGGGACCCTCGGTCGAGGGCTGCTGCCAGCCCATCGCGGTCATCGCGTCGACCTGATCGCCATTCAGACGATAGGTGGATCCCAGGCTCGCGTTGCTCGCCGCCTCGCAGCGGACCACGTCCCGGCCGGGGGAGCTGAAGCGGAGGAACGGGGCGGGGTCACCCTCGGACTCGGCGTTGATCGTGAGGTCGCCTGAGTCGTCCATCATCGAGATCACCTCGCTGAGCCGGTTCTGGAAGCCGGCCCAGGCCTCTGCGGTGCTGCGGTCGAGATCGAAGTCGTCCATCCACTACCTCCTGCGAACCGAACCTAGCGCACACCCGACATCGGCCCGGTCCACCGCCTTCGTTGCCTAGGCTGGGACCACACCGAACGAAGGACGACGATGTCGCGCACCCCGACCAGCACCCGACCCCCCATGGGCGCATGACCGGCCAGCCCTATCTGCCCGCAGTCCCGGGCGGGGTCGTCCCGCCGATGCTGCTGCGTCGGCGCACGTCCGTGCTCACCTGGGTGGCGATGGCGGTCCTCGGCGTCGGGGCACTGCTGATCGCGGTGCTGATCTTTCTCACCGGTGGGCCAGTGGGCGCTGCCGTGACCACGTTGCTGGCGGCCGTCTCGTTCCCGCTGCTGATCGCGGTCTGCTTCTGGCTCGACCGTTACGAGCCGGAGCCCGGTCGCTACCGGTTGGCGGCCATCGGGTGGGGGGCCGTGGTCGCGGTCATCCTCAGCTTCATCGCCGAGCAGCTGCTCTTCTCCCTGCCCGGGACCAGCGACTTCATCGACACCGCCGTGCTGGCGCCGCTGGTCGAGGAGCTCGGCAAGGGCTTGTTCCTGGTCGCCGTGCTGCTGCTACGACGCGACCAGGTGCACGGGCTGCTGGACGGGATCGTCTACGCCGGTCTGGTCGGCATCGGCTTCGCCTTCGTCGAGGACATCCTCTACTACTCCTCCGCGCTCAGCTCGGGCGGCAGCGAGGGCCTGACGGTGACCTTCATCCTGCGCGGCATCATGAGCCCTTTCGCCCACCCGCTGTTCACCTCCGCGACCGGGATCGGCGTCGGGATCGCCGCCTCGACGCGCAAGCCCGTCCTGCGGTGGGCGGCGCCGCTGGCCGGCTACCTCGTCGCGGCCGTGCTGCACGGGATCTGGAACGGCAGCAGCTTCTGGGGGGCTCGAGGGTTCCTGACGGCCTACGCCGCGGTGATGCTGCCGCTGCTGGCGATGGTGCTCGCCCTGGCCATCTGGGCCCGCGTCCGCGAGGGCCGGATGCTCACCACCGCACTCGAGCAGACCGCCCAGCTGGGTTGGAACACCCGCGAGGAGATCCGCTGGGTCGCCCGGCTGGCCGACCGGATGTCCTCGCGCGGCTACGCCAGGCGCCAAGCCGGGAAGCCGGCCGCCCAGGCGCTGCGGGCCTACCAGCAGACGATGACCGAGATCGGGTTCCTGCACCAGCGAGCGCTGGCCGGGACAGCCCCGCGAGACCTGAACCAGCGGATGGGCGTGCTGCTGCAGCACGCCGCCGACCTGCGCCCGTACGTGATCCTGCCACCCCCGTCCCTGGCCGCCAGAGGTCCGTACGGCGGGGCACCCGGCCAGTACGGCGCCGCCCCGGGGTCGTGGCCGCCGTCACCCTGAGCCGCGGGTTCCGTCGGTCCCTGCGACGCGCCGGGCGCCGGACCAACCTGGCGATCCTGCTGCTGCTCGCCGGCGCGCTGCTGAGCGGCGGGCTGCTCTTCGCCGCAGGGACGCCAGTGCCGGCCACAGCGGCCCGGATCACTCACGGGCTGGTCGGCGTCGGGCTGGTCGTGCTGGTGCCGTGGAAGACCGCCATCATCTGGCGAGCCAGCCGGCTGCGGGTGGCGAGCGTGGTGCTGCTGATCCTGGTCTTGACCTGCCTGGTGTCCGGCTTCGTCGAGGTGTTCGCCGGCTACGGCCTGCTGCGCGTCCCCTTCGCCGTCGAGCTGAGCCCGATCCAGGTGCACGTCGGCGCCGCCCTCGCCCTCGTCTTCCTCCTGGTGGTGCACGCCATCCGGCACTGGCCGGTCAGCGTCCGCCGCAGCGACCTCTCGCGTCGCCGTCTGCTGGTGACCGGCGCGTTCACGCTGGGCGCCGGGGCGGCCTACGGTGCGGGCGAGCTGGCCGGGCGGGTGGCCGGCTCCCCCGCGGCCAGCCGGCTGAGCACCGGCTCGCACCAGTTAGTGCCGGCCGACATCCCGGCGACGATCTGGCTGTTCGACCGCGTCCCCGACCTCGACCCGGCCGCGCACCGGGTGGTCGTGGCCGGCCGAGCGCTGGTTCGGGCCGATCTCGAGGCACTCGCCGGCCCTGTCTGGGCGCGGCTGGACTGCACCAGCGGCTGGTACGCCGATGCCACCTGGACCGGCGTCCCCCTCACCTCCCTGTTGGACCCGGCCGCGCTGGGGCCGGCGGGCAGCATCGAGGTCCGAAGCGTCACGGGCTACTCGCGCCGCTTCCCACCGGCCGAGGCGTCGGCGCTCTACCTGGCCACTGCGCTCGAGGGCCGGCCCCTCGATGCCGGGCAGGGCGCACCGGTACGCCTTGTCGCCCCCGGTCGTCGCGGCTTCTGGTGGGTGAAGTGGGTCGCGTCGGTGACCCTGAGCGACATCCCGGCCGCCGCCACGCCACCGTTCCCACTGCAGTAGCCGCAAGGGCTCCTCGGCCGCGCCGGTGAGCCTCCCGCTCGCGTCGTGCCACTGACCAGGGGGACGACGAAGGCCCCGGAGAACCTCTGCTCTCCGGGGCCATGTCACCGACGGCACCGTGCTGGCGCCGCCGGTGCGCTCAGCTGCAGCCGCTGGTCGAGCCGCAGCCCTCGCAGACGTAGCACGAACCGCTCGGGCGCATCTTCGTCCCGCAGGTCAGGCAGAGCGGTGCGTCGACGCTGGTCCCGGTCAGGGACTCGAAGAGCTCCGACGTCGTCCGGGCCGTAGCAGGGGCGGGCTTGGCGCTCGCCACCTCAGGCTCGTCCAGCAGGTCGGTGTCGACGTTGTCGCCCATGTCGTTCTTGAGCGACTCGGCCTCGGTGATGTCCTCCTCCGGCAGGTAGGAGCCGGTCTCGACCTGACGAGCCCGCTCAGTGGCGGTGTAGATGCCCAGCTCGGCCCGGTCCTCGAAGGTCAGGTAGTCCAGCGCCAGCCGACGGAAGATGTAGTCCATGATCGACTGCGCCATCCGGATGTCGGAGTCGTCGGTCAGGCCGGCCGGCTCGAACTTCAGGTTGGTGAACTTCTGCACGAAGGTCTCCAGCGGCACGCCGTACTGCAGGCCGACCGACACCGCGATCGAGAAGGCGTCCATCACCCCGGCCAGGGTGGAGCCCTGCTTGCCGAGCTTGAGGAAGACCTCGCCCAGACCGTCGTCGGGGTAGGAGCCCCCGATCATGTAGCCCTCGGCTCCACCGACCGAGAACGACCGCGTCAGGCTCGGGCGGGCTTTCGGCATCCGCTTCCGGGTCGGCTTGTAGACCACCCGTTCCACCACGGTGGGCTCGGCGGCCTCGACCGGAGCCTCCTCCTTCTTCTTCCCGCCGTCGCTGAGCGGCTGGCCGACCTTGCAGTTGTCGCGGTAGACCGCGAGCGCCTTGAGGCCGAACTTCCAACCTTGGGCATAGACGTCGGCGATCTCCTGGACCGTCGCGTTCTCGGGCAGGTTGACCGTCTTGGAGATCGCGCCGGACAGGAACGGCTGGGCCGCCGCCATCATCCGGACGTGGCCCATCGGCTTGATCGACCGAGCGCCCATGGCGGTGTCGAAGACCTCGTAGTGCTCCGGCTTGAGCCCCGGCGCGTCGATGACGTGCCCGTGCTCGGCGATGAACTCCACGATCGCCTCGACGGTCTCCCCGGTGTAGCCCATCCGACGCAGCGCCCGCGGGATCGTCTGGTTGACGATCTGCATCGACCCGCCGCCGACGAGCTTCTTGAACTTGACCAGCGAGAAGTCAGGCTCGATCCCGGTCGTGTCGCAGTCCATCATGAAGCCGATGGTGCCGGTCGGCGCGAGCACGGAGGCCTGCGCGTTGCGGTAGCCGTTGGCCTCGCCCAGCTTGAGCACGCCCTCCCACGCCCTGGTGGCCCGCTGCTGCACATGGGTGTCCAGCGAACCCACCGTCCGCAGCGAGTCGTTCGCCGCCTGGTGCTTGCGCATCACGCGCTTGTGGGCGTCGGCGTTGCGGGCATAGCCGGCGTACGGGCCGACGATCCCCGCCAGCTCGGCCGAGCGACGGTAGGCGGTACCGGTCATCAGCGAGGTCACCGCAGCGGCGAATGCACGGCCACCCTCGGAGTCGTAGCCATGGCCGGTGGCCATCAGCAGTGCGCCCAGGTTGGCGTAGCCGATGCCGAGCTGGCGGTAGTCCCGCGTGGTCTGCCCGATCGCCTCGGTCGGGAAGTCGGCGAAGCAGATCGAGATGTCCATCGCGGTGATGATCAGCTCGACGGCCTGCTCGAACCTCGCGGCGTCGAAGGAGTCGTCCTCGGTCAGGAACTTCAGCAGGTTGAGGCTGGCCAGGTTGCAGGAGGAGTTGTCCAGGCTCATGTACTCCGAGCACGGGTTGGACGCGGTGATCCGGCCCGACTCCGGCGTGGTGTGCCAGTCGTTGATCGTGTCGTCGTACTGGATGCCCGGGTCGGCGCACGCCCAGGCGGCCTGGGCGATCTTGCCGAACAGCTCCCGAGCGTCGACGGTCGCGATGACCGAGCCGTCGGTACGGGCGCGCAGCCCGAAGGGCCGGCCGTCTTCCACTGCCCGCATGAACTCGTCGTTGACCCGGACTGAGTTGTTGGCGTTCTGGTACTGGACCGAGGTGATGTCCTTGCCGCCGAGGTCCATGTCGAAGCCGGCGTCGCGCAGCGCGCGGATCTTGTTCTCCTCGCTGGCCTTGGTCTCGATGAACTCCTCGATGTCGGGGTGGTCCACGTCGAGGACGACCATCTTGGCGGCCCGACGGGTGGCCCCGCCGGACTTGATGGTGCCCGCGCTGGCGTCCGCCCCGCGCATGAAGGAGACCGGCCCCGACGCGGTGCCACCCGAGCTCAGCAGCTCCTTGGATGAGCGGATCCGCGACAGGTTCAGGCCGGCGCCGGAACCGCCTTTGAAGATGAAGCCCTCCTCGCGGTACCAGTTCAGGATCGAGTCCATCGAGTCATCAACGCTCAAGATGAAGCAGGCGCTGACCTGCTGGGGCGACTTCGTGCCCACGTTGAACCAGACCGGTGAGTTGAACGAGAAGTACTGGTGCAGCAGCATCCAGGTGATCTCGTGCTCGAAGACGTCCGCGTCGCCCGGGGTGGCGAAGTAGCCGTGCTCCTCCCCCGCCCGCCGGTAGGTGTGCACGACGCGGTCGATCAGCTGCCGCAGCCCCTGCTCGCGCGCCGCCGTGCCGAGGGCACCACGGAAGTACTTCGTGGTGACGATCGTCGAGGCGTTGACGCTCCAGAAGTCCGGGAACTCCACCGCCTTCTGCTCGAAGACGACGTCGCCGGTCTTCCAGTTCGTCTGGACGACGTCCCGCCGCTCCCACACGACGTCGTCGTAGGGGTGGACGCCCTCGGTGGTGAAGATGCGGTCGATGGTCAGGCCGGCGTTCTTGCCCCGGCCTGCCTTGCGCGTCTCGGTACGTCCGTTCCCCGAACGGGCCAACTCGGTCATGTGGTGCCTTTCTGGTGCTGCCCAGCGGTCTCGCTGGACATCGTCGGTGGACTTCCCCCGAGCTCGTGGTGCTGTCTGGGCTACTAGTGGTGTCTGGGCTACTGCGCTGGTTCTGCGGCTGTGGTGCCGGCGTGCGGTGAGGAGGTGGAACCGGGGCTGGGCTCACGCCGACCTTCCCCGGCCACGCGAACCCTGCCCCGGGGTCTAGGGACCCGGCGTCAAGGCGGGCTCTTGCGGCCCGGGCTCAGCCGGTGGGGGGTGAAGGTCGTGACCTTGCCGTCGGCCATCGGGTCGGGAATCAAGGGCTCGATGCCGGTCACCTCCTGCTCGACCCGCAGCAGGGCGATCTCGGCCTCGAAGTCGTCGACCGAGCGGAACTGGCGGTAGACGCTGGCGAAACGCAGGTAGGCGACCTGGTCGAGGTCGCGCAACGGACCCAGGATGGCCACACCGACCTCGTCGGCTGGCACCTCCGGCTGGCCCGACGCCCGCAGCGAGTCCTCCACGAGCTGGCCCAGACGCGCGAGCTGGTCCTCGGTCACCGGCCGGCCCTTGCAGGCCTTGCGGACACCGCTGACCACCTTGTCCCGCGCGAACGGCTCGACGACACCGCTGCGCTTGACCACCACCAGCTGCATCTGCTCGACGGTGGTGAAGCGACGCTCGCAGGTGGGGCACTGCCGTCGCCGACGGATGCTGCCACCATCCTCGGCCGTCCGGGAGTCCAGCACTTTGGAGTCGTGATGGCGGCAGTAGGGACAGTGCACTGCTCGGCTCCTCTCTGCTGCCTCGTCGCACCCCCGTAGCCCCCCTCGTAGGGACCCCTGGGGAAAGAACTGTGGAGATCGTGTGGACGACCTTGTGGATCACTGTGGGGAACCAACCACTACCTGTGGATGAATGACACCCCTGTAACTACTAGATGTAGAGAGACTACGTCCGCGATCCTGGGTCGGCAAGAGGTGAACCTGCCGCGCGTGTCGCGTTCTGCGGGCTGCTTCGGTGCACGCCGAGAAGCCCGAGCGCCACGCCGGGCGCGGTCAGCCGGAAAGGAGTCGGTGCACCGACGAGCCAGTGGCTCAGACCAGGTTGCGAACCAGGACGAACGCCACGGAGATGCTGAGGCCGATCAGCAGCCAGCTCGTCGGGTGGACAGTCTGCGTCCGGGTGGCCCAGGCCCGTGGCAGCCGGACCGCGGGGCCACCAGCGGCTTCGACGGTCCAGAGGAGCCCGAGCACCGTCAGCACGGCGAGCCCCACCAAGACCAAGGGGTTGTCGACGAAGGCAGTGACAACGTCACCCTCTAACAGCGACCGACCGAGGCGCGTACCCCCGCACAGCGGACACTGCCACCCGGTGACCATGCGAAACGGGCAGGGCATCCCGATGCCCGTAGTCGCATACAGGGCACTGAGAGCCACCCCGTAGCCGAAGAAGCCACCCAGATAGGTCAGGCCGCGACTGGCCCGGAACGAGCGCCTCGGCGGCATGACGGCATCCATGGCGACTATTCTGCCCCGCCGTCAGCCCACTCAGGGGGTGTACGGCGCGGACACCGCCGGCGAGCTGCCCGGGACGTGGTAGCGCTCACCGGTCACCCGCACGGCTGTCAGCCCGACGACGGCGAGTGCGGCCGTGACGATCACCAGCCCCGTCACGACGACGAGCGCGATCGCTCGGTCCGTCAACCGCCACGAGCTCGCAGCGCTCACCCGCGAGGGCGCCGGTGACGCCGCGGCGCACGAGCGAGGCCCGGCGCCCCGCGGAGCCTTGATGACCGGGGTGCCCAGCGGCCGCGGCGGTCGTGCGGACGGTCCGGTGCCCCGCCCCTCGCGCCGGGCCGGCCGCGCCGGGGCGGTGCGGACATCGGCAGTGCGGGCTCGGGCGGTACTGGAGTGGGCAGTAGGGTGCTGCGGTCGACCTCGCCCATCGGGGCGCGCCAGAACGGACTGTGGGTCCCGCATGGGAGCTTCGAGGGTGCTGACGTTCATGGCCGAGCTCCTTGGAGAGAGGTCGAACGCACGTTCGATAGAACGCACGTTTGATTTGTACCGCATCCGGCGCCCATTGCCAAGGGCATCAGAACGCGTGTTCGACCGCGGGATCCTCAGCAGGGGGCCGTCTGCAAGCCCGCGTCGTGTCGTTGTGCTCATACTCACGAGCCAACCAGGGCCCACTGACAGTTCCGTGGGCTGCCAATCGGCCCAGGCGCGCGCCCATCAGCACGCGCGACACACCTCGAACAGGTGTTTGAATTTGTCAGCGGCCATCTCTAGTGTCAGCCGCATGGCAGACCGAGACGACTCCCACCCCACCGACACCGCCGCTGACGAGGCCGCCGTCAAGCCGCCCGCACGGCGCCGAGGCCGTCCCAGCGCGGCCGAGATCGAAGCCCAGCTCGCCGGGGCAGCCAGCGTCCGCCCCCTGCCGGACGGCCCGGCCGACGGCTACGGCCTGACCCCGCGGCAACGGCGCATCCTCGAGGTGATCAAGCACGCGGTCGAAGCCCGCGGGTACCCGCCCAGCATCCGCGAGATGGCGGAGTCCGTCGGGCTGGCCAGCTCCTCCAGCGTCGCCCACCAGCTCAAGGTCCTCGAGCAGAAGGGCTTCCTGCGTCGCGACCCGCACCGTCCGCGAGCCCTGGAGGTGCTGCTCCCCGACGAGGCCGGATCGGTCGCTGAGAGCGGACCGGGCGCTTCAGCCGAGCGCGAGCTCGACCAGACCGGCATGGGTGACGCCTACCCGGCGCCGGTCCACGTGCCGGTGCTGGGTCGGATCGCGGCCGGCGGCCCGATCCTGGCCGAGGAGCGGGTCGAGGACGTCTTCGCCCTGCCGCGGCAGCTGATCGGCGAAGGCACCATGTTCCTGCTGGAGGTGCGCGGCGACTCGATGATCGACGCGGCCATCTGCGACCGCGACTGGGTCGTGGTCCGGCAGCAGCCGACAGCCGACAACGGCGACATCGTTGCCGCTCTGCTCGACAACGAGGCAACGGTCAAGACCTTCAAGCGCACCGAGGGTCAGGTCTGGCTGCTCCCGCACAACCCGGCCTACGACCCGATCGACGGCAACCACGCCTCAATCCTGGGCAAGGTCGTCGCCGTCCTGCGCAAGCTCTGAGCCTCTCGGGGACCGCCCGGCCGCTCATTCGTGGCCGGACAACCGCCGAAGCGCCTGGATCACGGTCTCCCGCTCCCCCGTCTGCCACATGGGAGGCATGGAGGCCTGCAGGTAGCTGCCGTACCGGGCAGTGGCGAGCCGCGGGTCGAGCACCGCGACGACGCCGCGGTCGGTCGTGCGACGGATCAGCCGGCCCGAGCCTTGAGCCAGCAGCAGGGCGGCGTGCGTGGCGGCAACGGCCATGAAGCCGTTGCCGCCAGCGTCTGCGACGGCCCGCTGGCGGGCCTGGGTCAAGGGCTCATCGGGACGGGGAAAGGGAATGCGGTCGATGATGACCAGCGAGCAGGTGACGCCAGGGACGTCGACTCCCTGCCACAGCGACAGCGTGCCGAACAGGCTCGTCTCCTCCTCCGACACAAACCGGCGGGTGAGCTCGGAGAGCTGGGCGTCGCCCTGGCACAGCACCGTCAGCTTGGGCAGCTGCTTGCGTACGTGGACGGCAGCAGCTTCGGCCGCCCGGCGCGAGGAGAACAACCCCAGGGTGCGGCCGCCCGCAGCCCAGACGAGCTCGGCAATCTCGGCCAACGTCTCGCCCGACAGTCCGTCGCGGCCGGGCTGCGGCAGGTGCCGTGCCACGTACAAGATCCCCTGGCGTCGGTAGTCGAAGGGCGAACCCACATCGAGACCCCGCCAGCGCTGGACCTCCGCCTGGACCTCCTCACCTCCACGGTCGGCGATGTCCCCGGGGGCCGACGGCGTCGTGTCGTCTCGCTCGGACGCCTTCAGGCCGAGGTTGCCGGCCACCTGGTCGAAGTCACCGCCGAGCTTCAGCGTGGCGGAGGTCAGGATCGTGGTGTGCTCGCCGAAGACGCTGGCACGCATCAGCCCGGCCACCGTCAGCGGCGCTACTCGCGCCTCACGGCCGAACCGCTCGCGTTCGAGCACCCAGACGACGTCTGTTGCGGCAAGCCCGGCCATCCGCTCGGCGACTTCGAGCACCTCCTTGACGGCGGCGGCGGCCTGGCGGCGGTCGGGATCCTGCCGGTCCTCTCCGGTCGTGAGGGCGCTGACCGCGGTCCGGGCGGCGTTGCGGACGGTTGCACAGGCCGCGACGAAGGCCGAGTCCTGGTCTTCCACCCGTTCCAGCGGCGTCGCGTCGAGAGCAGTCCGCAGCGCGTCCGCGGACTCGAGCAGCTCCAGACCGATGTCGTCGTCGAGGTAGGTCAGCGCCCGGCGCGCAATCCGCTCCACCTGCTGGGGGCTGAGCTCGGCGGAGGCGGCCCCGGTGACGCGCGCGACAAGCTCGTGCGCCTCGTCGATCACCACCGCTGAGTGCTCGGGCAGAGCCGTCCCGCCGTGCATCGCGTTGATGGCCAGCAGCGCGTGGTTCGTGACCACGAGGTCGGACGCCCGGGCGACCTCGCGCGACTTCTCGACCAGGCAGGCGTCGCCGTAGGGACAGCGTTGCACCCCGAGGCACTCGCGGACGGGGATGGAGACCTGCTGCCAGCCACGCTCGGTGTGCGAGGGAGCCCCGTCGCGGTCCGCCAGCCCACCCGAGGACGCCTCGGACTCGACCCACTCCCGCAGCGCCACCACCTCAGCACCCAACGCCGACTCGGGCGTGGCGAGGGGCGAGCCGGCGATCGTCTCGCGCAGGTCGGCGGCTGAGATCAGCGTGCTCTGATCGCCGGTGCCGCCGTCGCGCGCGCGCAGCAGGCAGGCGTAATTGGTGCGTCCCTTGAGGATGGCGTGGCTCGGACGGCGCCCGGTGACGGCCTCGACCGCGTCCAGCGCGGCCGGGATGTCGTTGTCGGCTAGCTGGGACTGCAGAGCCAGCGTGGCCGTGGCCACCACGATGCGTTCTCGGCTGCGGGCGAGCCGCACCAGAATCGGCGCCAAGTAGCCGAGGGACTTGCCCGTACCGGTGCCGGCCTGCACCAGCAGGTGCCGACCACTGGTCAGCGCATCGTCGACGGCGTCGGCCATCGCAACCTGACCGGGCCGCTCGGCCCCGCCGATGGCCTCGACCGCCGTCACCAGCACCTCGCGGTGCCCGGTGGCGGCCTTGGCGATGGAAGGAGCGGGACTCACTGCAGAACTCTATCGTCGCCGCCGGACGCGGCCCCGCCGTCGAGGCCGGGCTGTGGACGAGGCGGACAGACTCGCGGCCTGTGGACAGCGCCTTTGACAGGAGTCGGCTCCGGTCTCAGTCGTTACCGCTCCCGCTGGCCGCGAGGGCGTAGGGCGCCAGCTCCCCGGCGAGCGACGCCTGCACCCGGGCGGACAGGAGCGTCCCCTCACCGGTGTGCTCAAGGGAAGTGATCTCCCCCGCCTGGTGGATGCGGTTCAGCAGGTCACCGCGGTCGTAAGGCAGCAGCACCCGGACCGCGATCTCGGGCCGAGGCAGCCTGGCTTCCAGGACCGCCCGGACGTCATCGAGTCCCTGTCCGGTCCGGGCCGAGACGATGACGGCGCCACGGTAGGTGTTGCGCAGCACCGTCAGCACGGCCGGGTCGGCTTGATCGGCCTTGTTCAGCACGATCTGCTCGGCCACGTCGCCGGCACCGATGTCGGCGAGGACGGTCCGCACGGCGCGGATCTGCCCGTCGGGATCGGGGTCGGATGCGTCCACGACGTGCAGCAGCAGGTCCGCCTGCGCGGACTCCTCCAGGGTGGACCGGAACGCCTCGATCAAGTCGTGCGGCAGATGCCGGACGAATCCGACCGTGTCGGTCAGGGTGTAGACGCGACCGTCGGGGACGGCGGCGCGCCGAGTGGTCGGGTCGAGGGTGGCGAAGAGGGCGTCCTCGACGAGCACCCCGGCGTCGGTCAGCCGGTTGAGCAGGCTGGACTTGCCGGCGTTCGTGTACCCGACGATGGCGACCGAGGGCACCTCGTTGCGGCGCCGCTCGGAGCGCTCGGTCTGGCGGGTGGTGTCCATCTCGCGCAGCTCGCGGCGGAGCTTGGCGATCCGGCTGTTGATCCGCCGCCGGTCGGTCTCGATCTTGGTCTCGCCCGGACCGCGCCCGCCGATGCCCGCACCACCTGCGGCCCGTCCACCGGCCTGGCGGGAGAGGTTGCCACCCCAGCCGCGCAGCCGCTGCTTCAGGTAGTTGAGCTGGGCCATCTCGACCTGCGCCTTGCCCTCGGCGCTCTGAGCGTGCTGGGCGAAGATGTCGAGGATCAGCGCCGTCCGGTCGATCACCTTGACCTTGATCTTGTCCTCGAGGTTGCGCAGCTGGGCGGGGCTGAGCTCGCCGTCGCAGATCACGGTGTCGGCTCCTGTGGCTACGACGACCTCGCGCAGCTCCTCGACCTTGCCGCTGCCGATGTAGGTGGCGGGATCGGGTCGGCCGCGTCGCTGGATCAGCCCCTCGAGGATCTGGGACCCGGCAGTCTCGGCCAGCAGCTTGAGCTCGGCGAGGGAGTTCTCGGCGTCGACCTGGGTCCCCGTGGTCCAGACGCTGACCAGCACCACCCGCTCCAGCAGCAGCTGGCGGTACTCGACCTCGGTGATGTCGGTGAGCTCGGTGGACATGCCGGCCACCCGGCGGAGCGAGATCCGGTCGGCAAGATCCTGCTGGTCGCCGTCGTTGCCGGCTTCGGAGTCGGATGGCGACGACCGTGCCGCGGACGTGGTGCCACGGGCGAACTCGGGGTGCTCGCGGGGATCCAGGCGCTCGATCAGCAGCTCGTCCTCGCGCTCGTCGTGGGCGGGTACGGACTGGTCAGGAGCTGTCATATTGCCTCCAGACTCTCACGGCCGAACAAGGGCGGCGAGACCTTTTCGCCCTCGGCGTCCGCAGGGTGCGGAGCTCAGAACAGCGTGTACCCACCATCGATCACGAGTACCTCACCCGTCATGAAGGACGAGGCAGCCGAGGCGAGGAAGACGACGCTGGGTCCGAGCTCGGCCGGCATCGCGTAGCGCTGCATCGGGGCGTCCTCGATCCAGTTCCGCCGGAACTCGGGGTTGTCGACGGGGGCCATCTCCGTCTTGATGTAGCCCGGGGCCAGCGCATTCACCCGGACGCCCGAGGGCGCCCACTCCGCCGCCAGCGAGCGGGTCAGCTGGTGCACGGCCGCCTTCGAGGCGTTGTAGCCGGGCTGGTGCTGGGGTCGGTTGACGATCATCGCCGAGATCGAGCCGATGTTGACGATCGTGCCGCTGCCCTGGGCCACCATCAGCCGGCCGAAGGCCTGCGCGCAGTTCCAGACCCCCGTCACATTGACGTCCATGACCGTCTGCCACTCCTCGGCGCTGACCTCCAGCGCCGGCCGGTGGACGCAGGTGCCGGCGTTGTTGACCAGGACGTCGACGCGGCCGAACGCGGCCGCGGCGTCCTCGGCCGCCTGGTTGACCTGGGCCAGGTCGGTCACATCGGCGGTCACCACCGCGGCCCGGACGCCGAGCGCCTCGACCTCGGCCACCACCTCTGCACCGGCGGCGGCGTCGCGGACCAGCAGAACCACGTCGCTGCCCGCCTCGGCCAACGCTGTGGTGAGCGCACGGCCGATGCCGCGGTTCGCCCCCGTCACCACCGAGACCTTGCCGGCCAGCGAAAACGTATCCAGAACAGTCATGACCCCTCCTCGGGCACCGTGACCTGGCCGTAGGCGACGAGCACCGCCGGTCCGGTCAGGAAGGCCTGGTCGTCGGTGAGCTCGACCTCGACCGATCCCCCAGGCACGTCGACACGATAGGTGACGGGCAGCGCGGTGGTGTCGGCGGCGTGGGCGCGAGCGGCCGCCGCAGCAGCCACCGTGCCCGTGCCGCAGGACCGCGTCTCGCCCACCCCGCGCTCGTGCACCCGCATGGCCAGGTGCCGCGGACCGAGCTGCTGGACGAACTCGAGGTTGACCCCGGCGGGGAACACCTCAGCGGGGAAGCTCGGGCTCAGGTGCAGGTCGAGGGCGGTGAGGTCGTCCACGAAGCTCACGGCGTGCGGGTTGCCCACATCGGCCGGCAGGGCGCGGAAGCTCTGCCCGTCCGCGGTCGCCACTGGGACGTCCGCACCCTCGGTCCCGACCGACACCGGACCCATCGAGACCCTGATCCGGCCGTCGTGGAGCACGGTCGCAGTCTGCAGGCCGGTGCGGGTTGCGATGCTGAGTGTGGGTCCCGAGGCGAGGTCGGAGTCGAGCAGGAACCTCGCGAAGACCCGCAGTCCGTTGCCGCACATCTCAGCGACGGAGCCGTCGGCGTTGCGGTAGTCCATGAACCACAGCGAGCCGTCGCCCTCCCACTCGGGGATGTGCCGGGCCGCCACGGCGCGCAGCAAACCGTCGCCGCCGATCCCGGCCTGCCGGTGGCACAGGTAGCGCACCTCGGCCGGCCCGACGTCCATCACCGACTCCCGGTCCAGCAGCAGGACGAAGTCGTTCTGGGTGCCGTGCCCCTTGGTGAAGGACCATCTGCGCATGCCGCTCAGTCTTCCATCGGGCCGGGCCGACCCAGACCACGACCGGCTAGCCCACGACCAGCCGAACCGACGAGGGCGGCCGCGGCCTCGACGAGGTCGGGCCGGTCCCAGTCCAGCCAGCCGATCCGGGGGTCGCGGGGAAACCATCCGCCCTGCCGCCGCGCGAACCGGCGGGTGCCCAGGACGGTCTGCTCACGGGCCTCGTCCTCGGTGAGGTCGCCGTCGAGGTGTGCGAGCAGCTGCCGGTAGCCCAGCGCCCGCGAAGCCGTCACGCCCTCGCGCAGCCCGGGACGCATCGCGGCCAGCCGCCGCACCTCCTCGACGAACCCGGCCTCCCACATGGCCGCCACCCGCGCCCGGATGCGCAGGTCCATCGTCGGCCGGTCGATGCGGAGCCCCACCTGCACGACGTTCGGCAGCAGGTAGCGATGCTCGGGCAGCGTCGCCCGGTACGGCGCCCCGGTCAGCTCCACCACCTCCAGCGCCCGGACGATCCGCCGCCCGTTGGCCGGCTCGATCAGGGCCGCCGACGCCGGGTCCGCCGCGGTCAGCAAGGCGTGCATCGCCGTGGGCCCGACGGCGGCCAGCTCTTGCTCGAGCCGTCCCCTGACGACCGCGTCGGTACCGGGGAAGGAGAAGTCGTCGACCACCGCGCGGACGTAGAGGGCAGAGCCGCCGACCACGACCGGCACGACCCCGCGGCTCCGGCAGTCGGCGATCGCGGCCCGGGCCATGGCCTGGAACTGCGCGACAGTGGCCGTCTCGTGCACGTCGAGCACGTCGAGCAGGTGGTGAGGAACGCCCTGGCGCTCCTCGAGGGTCGGCTTGGCCGTGCCGATGTCCATGCCGCGATAGACCAGCATCGAG
This sequence comes from uncultured Actinomycetota bacterium, assembly GCA_963727215.1. Classification (GTDB taxonomy): domain Bacteria; phylum Actinomycetota; class Actinomycetes; order Propionibacteriales; family Propionibacteriaceae; genus Microlunatus. Next base: position 52,836 of record CAVSFR010000004.1, on the reverse strand, counting down.
TCGGCGTTGACCACCTCGGCCGGCTGACCGGCCGCCCGGTACCGCTGGGCCAGCCGCACGGCGAGGGCGGACTTTCCCACGGCGGTCGCACCCACGAGCACCACGGTCACCACACCAGTCTTCCCGATGCTCCTGATGGTCGCGTAGTTGTCCAGGGCTGGCCGGCAAGGCATGGTGGGCAGGTCGGCCGGGGACGCCCTCGGCCTCACGACACCACCACGACGAGAGGACGGTGCCGGATGGGCATCTTCGACAAGGCCAAGGACGCACTGAGCACGCACTCGGACAAGGTTGACGCCGGGCTGGACAAGCTGGGCAACCTGGTCGACGAGCGTACGGACGGCAAGCACAGCGAGCAGATCGACCAGGGCGTGGCCGCGGCCAAGGAGCGCCTCGACGAGCAGCGCCAGCAGGGCCAGCCGCCGGCCTGACTGGTGGTCGCTGACCGGCGAGGGTCTGGTCTCAGCCGGTCGCGCAGGCAGCCGCGGGGCCGAGCGGAGCGGGCACCCCGACCGTCGGCAGTCCCAAGCCCACAGCGGAACGGGCCGCGGTGACCTTGCGACCCTCCCAGGCGTCGCCGCCCCGGGTGCGCCGCAGGCCGGTCAGTCCGGCGTCAGCCGTCAGGTGGTGGGGGGCCGCGTAGGTGACGGTGGCCCGCGCGATGTCCCCCGGCCGCGGTCGCTGCGAGGGGTCCTCGGGGACGGCGACGTGCACCAGCCGGTTGTCGCGGGCCCGGCCCGACATCCGCGCAGTGGCCGCGTCCTTCCGCCCCTCACCGTCGGCGAACATCACCTCGACCTCGGTGCCCACCAGGGCGGCGTTCTCCAGCCGGGCAACCTCGTCGAGCAGGGCCACCAGTCGCTCGTAGCGCTCCTGCACCACCGGCTTGGGGACCTGGTCAGGCATGGTCGCGGCCGGCGTGCCCGCTCGGATCGAGTACTGGAAGGTGAAGGCGGTCGCGAAGCGGGAGGCCGCCGCGACGTCAAGGGTGGCCTGGAAGTCGGCCTCGGTCTCGCCGGGGAAGCCCACGATGATGTCGGTGGTGATCGCGGCGTGCGGCATCGCGGCACGGACCCGGTCGATGATCCCCAGGTAGCGGTCGCTGCGGTAGGAGCGGCGCATCGCCTTGAGCACCGCGTCCGAGCCGGACTGCAGCGGCATGTGCAGCTGCGGCATCACGTTCGGTGTCTCGGCCATCGCCGCGATGACGTCGTCGGTGAAGTCCTTGGGGTGCGGTGAGGTGAAGCGGACCCGCTCCAGCCCCTCGATCTGTCCGCAGGCTCGCAGCAGCTTGGCGAAGGCGGCGCGGTCGCCGAACTCGACGCCGTACGCGTTCACGTTCTGGCCCAGCAGGGTGACCTCCTGGACACCCTCGGCCACCAGCATCTCGATCTCGGCCAGGACGTCGCCGGGTCGCCGGTCAGTCTCGCGACCACGCAGGGACGGCACGATGCAGAACGTGCAGGTGTTGTTGCAGCCGACGCTGACCGAGACCCAGGCCGCATACGCGGAGTCCCGACGCGTGGGCAGGTTCGACGGAAAGGTCTGCAGCGCTTCCTCGATCTCGACCTGAGCCTCACGCTCCACCCGCGCCCGCTCGAGCAGCACGGGCAGCGAGCCGATGTTGTGGGTGCCGAAGACGACGTCGACCCACGGGGCCCGGCGGACGATCTCGCTCCGGTCCTTCTGGGCCAGGCAGCCACCGACGGCGATCTGCATGCCCGGCGCCGCGTCCTTGGTCGGTCGCAGGTGGCCCAACGTGCCGTACAGTTTGTTGTCCGCATTTTCCCGGACGGCGCAGGTGTTGAAGACCACGACGTCGGGTGCAGCGTCGGCCGTCGCGGGCCGGTAGCCGGCCGCATCGAGCAGTCCCGCGAGCCGTTCGGAGTCGTGGACGTTCATCTGGCAGCCGTGGGTACGGATCTGGTAGGTCCTGGCCGCGGCCTCGACAGAGGCGGCAGCCAGGTCCTCGAGGACGGAGGCGGTGGTCGACATGGCGGAGCCAGCCTAATCGTCGGACCCGGCCCTCATCGACCTCCGACTGCCCCGGGCTAGAGTCCTGGCTCGTGACCAACCCCACAGGTGAGCAGTACGAGATCGTCAGCGGTGAGCACCGCGCCGTCGTCACGGAGGTGGGCGCCACCCTGCGCACGTACACCGTCGGGGGCCGCCACGTCGTCCGCGGCTTCGAGGCCACCGAGGTCATCGAGGGCGGTCGCGGCCAGCAGCTGCTGCCCTGGCCGAACCGGATCCGGGACGGTAAGTACACCTTCGGTGGCACCGCCCAGCAGCTCTCCCTCACCGAGCCCAAGCGGCACAACGCCATCCACGGGCTCGCCCGGCACGCGGTGTGGACGGTCACCGAGCAGACCGACGACGCCCTCACCCAGCGAGTGCGCGTCTACCCCGAGCCCGGCTGGCCCGGGATCCTCGAGGCCTACCTCACCCACCAGGTGAGTGGCCGCGGACTGCAGGTGACCGTGCGGGCGACGAACATCGGCGACACTGACGTGCCGTTCGGCTACGCGTGCCACCCCTACCTCACCGTCGGGGAGGAGGCCGTCGACGACGTGTCGATCACCGTGCCCGCAGCCTCCTACCTGGAGGTGGACGACCGGCTGCTGCCCGTACGCGTGTCGCCCGTCGACGGTCTGCCGGAGGACCTGCGTCTGGGGGAGCCGCTCGGCGCCACGAACCTGGACACCGCCTACACCGACCTGCTGCGTGACGAGGACGGCCGTTGGCGCGTCAGGCTCGGGCTCGGCGAGCGCCAGGCCGAGCTGTGGGGTGACGCCTCGATGACCTGGATCCAGATCTTCACCGGCGAGAACTACCGCAACCTCTCCATCGCCGTGGAGCCGATGACGTGCGGCCCTGATGCCTTCAACGAGGGGCCTACCCACGAGGGCATGATCGTCCTCGCCCCCGGGAAGAGCTACACCGGACGCTGGGGTGTGACGGGCACGTGATTCCATTCGCGGACTTGCTGTCAAGGTGCGACCGGGCGCTGAAGTCTCGCATTCCCTGCGATAACACTTAGCCGATACTCATCTTCGGAATTCGTCCTGCCTGTGCTGCTTCCCCTAGCCTCGTCGCCATGACGCAGTCGGGAGCGCCACCTGCCGAGCCAGTCGGCGACGGGCCGGCGCCGAGGGTGGCGAGCGAGCCGGAGCACGCTGCGGTCGCGCCGCGAACGACCGGCGCGCCCCTGGTCGTCCTCACCGACGTCCAGAAGCACTTCGGGGACCTTCACGTCCTCAAGGACATCAACCTCACCGTCAGCCGCGGCGAGGTCGTCGTCGTGCTAGGGCCGTCGGGCTCGGGCAAGTCGACGCTGTGCCGCACGATCAACCGCCTTGAGACGATCGAGTCCGGCACGATCGCCATCGATGACCAGCTGCTGCCCGAGGAGGGACGAGCACTCGCCGGGCTGCGGGCTGATGTCGGAATGGTGTTCCAGTCCTTCAACCTGTTCGCGCACAAGACGGTGCTCGAGAACGTGACGCTCGGCCCGACCAAGGTGCGGCGCAAGAGCGCGGCCGAGGCCAGGCAGCGAGGGATGGAGCTGCTCGTCCGGGTCGGCGTGGAGTCTCAGGCCGACAAGTACCCCGCCCAGCTTTCCGGGGGCCAGCAGCAGCGCGTGGCCATCGCCCGGGCGCTGGCGATGGAGCCCAAGGTCATCCTCTTCGACGAGCCCACCTCCGCCCTGGACCCCGAGATGGTCAACGAGGTCCTCGACGTGATGGTCTCGCTCGCCCGCCAGGGCATGACGATGATCGTGGTCACCCACGAGATGGGCTTCGCCCGCAAGGCCGCGCACCGGGTGGTCTTCATGGCCGACGGCCAGATCGTCGAAGAGGCCGAACCGGAGTCCTTCTTCACCGCGCCCCAGTCCGCGCGTGCCCGGGACTTCCTCAGCAAGATCCTGACCCACTGACCCAGCAGCGCGCCCACACCACGGAGGACCCCATGAACCTCAGCACCACCTGCCGGACCGCCGCCCTAGCCGCGGTCCTCGTCATCACGATGGCCTCCTGCGTGGACGCCGAGAAGGCCAGCAACGCCGGCGGGGGTGGTGGCGGTGAAGCGGGCGGGCCGGTCACGATCGGGATCAAGTTCGACCAGCCCGGTCTCGGGCAGCAGGTCGGCCAGGACTACCAGGGCTTTGACGTGACTGTCGCCCGGTACGTCGCCAAGGAGCTCGGCTACACCGACGTCACCTTCAAGGAGTCGCCGTCGGCCCAGCGGGAGACGCTGCTGCAGAGCGGGCAGGTGAAGATGATCTTCGCGACCTACTCGATCACCGACGAGCGCAAGCAGAAGGTCTCCTTCGCCGGACCGTACTTCGTGGCCGGCCAAGACCTGCTGGTCAAGAACGACAACACCGACATCACCAGCCCCGAGACCCTTAACGGCAAGAAGCTGTGCTCGGTCACCGGCTCGACGTCGGCGCAGAAGATCAAGGACAACTACGCCTCCGGGGTGCAGCTGCAGGAGTTCGACACCTACTCCAAGTGCGTGCAGGCCCTCAACAGCGGCAGCATCGACGCCGTCACCACCGACAACGTCATCCTCGCGGGCTTCGCCTCGCAGAAGCAGTACCAGGGCAAGCTCAAGGTGGTGGGCAAGCCCTTCAGCACCGAGCGCTACGGGGTCGGCATCAAGCAGGGCGACACCGCGCTGTGCACCTCGGTGAACACCGCGATCCAGAAGATGATCGACGACGGCGCCTGGCAGAAGGCCCTGGACGACACGGTCGGCGCCTCCGGCTTCAAGCCCGACACGGCGAACAACCCGCCGAAGCCCGACGCCTGCGCCTGACCTGTGGACGCCTTTGCCCGCCTGCTCACCGAGTACGACGTGCTCGGCGCGTTCTGGATGACCATCAAGCTCACGCTGCTCTCGGCGGTGGGGGCCTTGGTCGTGGGGACCGTCATCGCCGTCTGCCGCGTCTCGCCGGTGGCGGTGCTGCGGGCTTTCGGGACCGCGTACGTGACGCTGATCCGCAACACGCCGCTGACCCTGATCGTCTTCTTCTGCCTGTTCGGGATCGGCAACACACTGCAGGTCCAGCTCGCCGACCCGAGCTCGCCCACCTCGGTCGCCGACAACACCTTCCGTTTCGGCGTGATCGCTTTGGTCGTCTACCACGCCTCCTTCGTCGCGGAGGCGCTCCGCAGCGGCATCAACACGGTGCCGCAGGGTCAGGCTGAGGCGGCGCGCTCGATCGGGCTCGGGTTCCTGCCTACGCTGCGGGAGGTCGTGCTGCCGCAGGCCTTCCGCGGGGCGATCGCCCCCATCGGCAACACCATGATCGCGCTGACCAAGAACACCACCGTGGTGGCCACGATCGGCGTGGCTGAGCTGGCGTACCAGATGCGCAACATGATCGAGTTCAGCCCGTCCCTGCTCTACCCGATCTTCATCCTGGTGGCCGCCTGCTTCGTCCTCCTCACGCTGCCGACCGGGCTGCTCTTCACCTACTTCTCCCGCCGACTGGTGGTGCAGCGATGAGCACGCAGGCCGTCCTGTTCGACGTTCCCGGCCCCCGGGCCCGACTGACCTACCGGATCGTCGGCGTCATCGCGATCCTCGCCCTTCTCGGGCTGCTGGTGCTGGTCATCCGTGGGCTGGCCAATCCCAACGACAACCAGCTCTCCGGCGAGAAATGGGCCCCGTTCTTGGACCCGGTGACCTGGACGGCCTATCTGCTGCCCGGCCTGCTCAACACCATCAAGGCCGCGGCCATCGCGGTAGTGCTGTCGATCGCGGTCGGGCTGCTGCTGGGTGTCGGTCGGCTGTCGCAGTCGCGAGTGCTCCGCGCCCTGTGCGGCGCCTACGTGGAGCTCTTCCGCTCCGTCCCGGTGCTGGTCATGATGATCTTCGCCTACTACATCGCCGTCTTCGTGATCGGCATCTCCGGCGACGCCGCCTCGCTCTTCGGTGTGGTGGCCGGCCTCACCCTCTACAACTCCTCGGTCATCGCCGAGCTCATCCGTTCCGGCGTCTTCTCCCTACCCAAGGGTCAACGCGAAGCCGGGTTGGCGGTCGGGCTGACGCCGATGCAGACGATGACCGCCGTGCTGCTGCCCCAGGCGGTGACCGCGATGCTGCCCTCGCTGCTGAGCCAGCTGGTGGTCATCCTCAAGGACACGGCCCTCGGCTACATCATCAACTACTCCGAGCTGATCCGCGGCGGCCAGAACCTGTCGACGAACTACGGCAATCTGATCCCGGCGTTCCTGGTGCTGGCCGCGATGTTCATCATCATCAACTACGGCCTGACGCTCGTCGCTCGCCTCGTCCAGCGCCGACTGCAACGCTCGGCGAAGGGCGGCCCGCCGACCGGCGCGGCGGACGCGAACCTGACCACCGCTCCCGCGGGTGCGGCTCTGGTCTAGCCGGCCCCGAGGCCGGCGAGCAGCCGGTCGACGTCGGAGTCGTCGTTGTACGGGGCGAGGCCGACGCGGACCGCGCCGCGGTCGCCCAGACCGAGGTGCTTAGAGGCCTCGAGAGCGTAGAAGTGTCCGGCGGGCGCGTTCACGCCGACGGCGGCCAGCCGCTCTGCGACCTCGGCCGCCTGAACGCCAGGCAGGTCGAAGAGCAGGGTCGAGGTGCGGCGTTGGGCCCGGCTGTAGAGGGTGGCCCCCACCTCGGCCAGACCCTGCTCGATGCGGCCCACCAACCGCTCCTCGTGCTGGTCGACCGCAGCCAGCGAATCCCGGAGGCGCTCGCGCCGGCTACCCGTGCCCGGCACCATGTCGGCGAGGTAGTCGACCGCCGCCGTCGTGGCCGCGAGCATCTCGTACGGCAGCGTCCCCAGCTCGAACCGTTCCGGGACCGCGTCGCTGGAGGGCAGCAGCTTGTCGGGGTGCAGCTCGACCAGCAGCTCGGGGTTGGCCACCAGCGCGCCGTGGTGGGGACCGAAAAACTTGTACGGCGAGCAGACGAAGTAGTCGCAGCCGAGTGCGGCGACGTCGACCACGGCGTGCGCGGTGTAGTGGACACCGTCGACCCACAGCTGAGCGCCGGCGGCATGCACCAGCTCGGCCATCGCGGCGATGTCGGGCATCGTGCCCAACAGGTTGCTCGCGGCGGTAAGCGCGACCAGCCGCGTCCGCTCGTTCAGCGCCTCCGCCACCCGCTCCGGCTCGAGCTCAGCCGTGCTCGGGTCGAAGTCGACCCAGCGGACGACCGCCCCGCGCGCCTCGGCCGCCAGCAGCCAGGGGCGGATATTCGCGTCGTGGTCGAGCCTGCTGACCACGACCTCCTCGCCCGGGGCCCAGGTCGCGGCGATCGCTCGCGCGAAGTCGAACGTCAGCTGGGTGGCACTGCGGCCGAAGACCACACCCTCGGGACGGCCGGCGACGAGGTCGGCCACCGCCTCCCGGGCGCCGACCACGACCGCTTCAGCGTTGCGTTGCGCCGGGTTTCCGTAGCCCCGGTTGGCCATCGGCGACCGCCAGGCGGCGGCCATCGCCTCGATAACCGCGGTCGGGGTCTGGGTGCCGCCCGGGGAGTCGAAGTGGGCCAGGCCGGCGGTCAGGGCCGGGAAGTCGGGACGGATCTGCTGCGGGTCGAAGGGCACCCGCGGAACCTACCAAGCACTCCCCACCGGCTGGCCGGACGCCTCACCTCGTCTCGCTGCGGCTCAGCGGGCCATCTCGGTGGCTCGGGACTCACGCACGACGGTCACCCGGATCTGGCCGGGGTAGGTGAGCTCCTCCTCGATCTGCTTGGCGATGTCGCGCGCCAGCACCTGAGCCTCGATGTCATCGACCACCTCCGGGATCACCATCACACGCAGCTCGCGACCGGCCTGCATGGCGAAGACCTTCTCAACGCCGTCCCGGGCGCCGGCGATCTCCTCCAGCCGTTCGAGCCGCTGCACGTAGGCTTCGATGCTCTCGCGTCGGGCGCCCGGCCGGCTGCCGCTGATGGCATCGGCAGCCTGCGTGAGCACCGCCTCGACGGTCCGCACCTCGACCTCGTTGTGGTGGGCCTCGATCGCGTGCACGACGTCGGGGTGCTCGCCGTAGCGGCGCGCGAGATCCCCGCCGATCATGGCGTGTGAGCCCTCGACCTCGTGGGTGAGCGCCTTGCCGATGTCGTGCAGGAAGGCCGACCGCTTGCACTGGGCGACGTCGAGCTGCATCTCCGCCGCCATCAGGCCAGCGATGTGGGCGCTCTCGATCAGGTGCTTGAGCACGTTCTGGCCGTAGGAGGTGCGGTAGCGCAGCGTGCCCAGAATGGGCACCAGGGCCGGGTGCAGGTCGGTGATCCCCACCTCGGCCATGGCGTCCTCAGCGGCCCGTAGGCACTGCTGCTCGATCTGGCCCTTGCTGCGCTCGTGCACCTCCTCGATCCGCTGCGGGTGGATCCGACCGTCCCTGACCAGCTCGGCGAGGGTCATCCGGGCCGTCTCGCGGCGCACCGGGTCGAAGCTGGACAGCAGTACCGACTCCGGAGTGTCGTCGATCATCACGTTGACCCCGGTCACCTGCTCGAAGGCTCGGATGTTGCGGCCCTCGCGGCCGATGATCCGGCCCTTCATGTCGTCCCCGGGCAGGTGCACCGCCGAGACCACGGACTCCGACGTCTGCTCTGACGCCAGCCGCTGGATGGCCCCGACCACGATCGAGCGAGCTTTGGCCTCAGCGTCCCGCACGGCCTGGCGCTCGATGTCGCGGGCCACCAGGACCGCCTGCCGCTTGGCGTCGTGCTCGACGGCGGCGACCAGCTCGGCCTTCGCCTGCTCGGCCGTCAGCCCGGCCACCCGCTCGAGGACCTGCTTCTGCTCACTCTCGACCTCGACCAGAGCCTGATGCTCTGCCTTCAGCTGGGCCCGGAGCTCGTCAAGCTGCCGCCCACGCTCGGCGAGCGCCTCGACCTCCGCGTCCAGCCGTTCCTCGCGGTCGGAGAGCCGCTGCTCACGACGCTCCAGATCCGTCCGCTGGTCGCGGAGCTCAGCCCGTCGGGCCCGTGCCTCGTCGTCGGCCTCCGCCCTGGCCGTCTGCGCCGTGGCCATCAGAGCGTCGGCCTTGCCCCGCAGCTCGCGGTACTCCGCCTCATTGCGCTGGCGCAGGTCCGCCAGCTCATCGGCGGTGGTGTCGAGCTCGGCCCGGCGGGCGTCCAGGTCGGCACGCCGCGCTGCCAGATCCTCGTCCTCAGGTGCGTCCGCCTCCGCCCGGGCGAACACGGGATTCGCTGCCGCTCGACGGCTCGACCATCTGCTGGGGCGGCGCCTCGAGCGTCCGCGGCGGCCGGCGGAGCAGGAACACCACCACCGCGACAAGAGCAGCGGTGACCACGATCCCGACGACAACCAACAGCACCAGAAGACCTGAACTCATCGCGCACTCCCGTCTACACGCTCCCGCGTGTACTCAAGAGGCTTCAGGCTGAGTAAATCACCCCTGGATCAGTCCTGAGGCGAGCGGGACCCCCAGCCCGGCGCGCGCCACGTGAACAAAACAACAGGTGATCAAAGTTCAGAAGTACGCAAAAATAATAGGTCGACCTTTCGGCTGACCATTCACATATCAAGAAGAGCAGCGGTGAAACCTCGTCCTCGCAGAATATGGTCGATGCATGTCCGGGTCAAGCATCGCCAGTAGTGGCACTCGCCGTGAGACCTCCCTCACGGCTGCTGGTCAGCACTGGTCGCTGGACGGAGGAGCGGTCCGAGGACGGCCGCTGTGATGCTGCCGCTGAATCCCCGACGAGCCAGCGCGCCGGCAAGCCGTCGGTACTGCACCTCACGAGGGAGGCCGGTCACCGACCGCAGCTTCTTCTCCGCCAACGCCTGCGCTGCCGTGAGCTCGTCGCTACCGTCGACCTGGGCGACCGCGGCGTCGATGTCGTCGCGGTCGACCCCTTTCGTCTGGAGCTCCCGTCGCAAGGCTGACTTCGACAGGTGCCGTCGCTGCTGCCGTGACTGGACCCAGTCCCGCGCGAACGCGCTGTCGTCCACCAGTCCTACCGCCTCGAACCGTTCGAGCACACTCTGGGCGACGTCCTCAGGCACCTGACGGGCGGCGAGAGCCTTGGCCAACTCTTGCCGCGTCCGAGCCTGGGCGGCCAGCTTGCGCAAGACGATGGCCTGGGCGACCGACTCCGGGTCGGCGTCGGGGTCGAGCGGCGCCGCCCTGTTGTTCGGACGGCGGGAGCCGGAAGCCTGGTCAACGCCCTGATCAAGCTCGACCTCAGGTCCAGATGTCGAGCGAGGGGAACGTTCTGGCTGCAAGGGCTCGACTACCACGCCGCCGTTTCGAGCCAACCACTCGCGAGCAGCGGCCACGGGGTCATCGCCCGCAGCGGTGGTCACCGCTGCGGGCGCGTCGGTGTCGGGCAAGGCCTAGAACTCCACCTCGCCCGTCACCAGGTCGACCCCGGCGGGGGCGTCGACCTGAGGCCCGATTCCCAGCTTTTCCTTGATCTTCTTCTCGAGCTCGTCCGCGAGGTCGGGGTTGGCCCGCAGATAGCTTCGGGCATTTTCGCGACCTTGGCCCAGCTGGTCGGCGTCGTAGGTGAACCAAGCACCTGCCTTCCGGACGATGCCGGCGTCAACTCCGAGGTCGAGCAGGCTGCCCTCACGACTGATTCCCTGACCGTAGAGAATATCGAACTCGGCCTGCTTGAACGGTGGGGCGACTTTGTTCTTGACCACCTTGACCCGGGTCCGGTTGCCGACCATCTCCTGGCCGTCCTTGAGCGTCTCGATCCGGCGGATGTCCAACCGCATGGAGGCGTAGAACTTCAGTGCCTTGCCGCCTGTGGTGGTCTCGGGCGAGCCGAACATCACGCCGATCTTCTCGCGCAACTGGTTGATGAAGATGGCCGTGGTGTTGGAGTTGCTCAGCGCACCGGTCATCTTGCGCAGCGCCTGGCTCATCAGCCTGGCCTGCAGGCCGACATGGCTGTCGCCCATCTCTCCCTCGATCTCGGCGCGCGGGGTCAGCGCAGCCACCGAGTCGATGACGATCAGCGCGATCGCGCCCGAGCGGACGAGCATGTCGGCGATTTCCAGCGCCTGCTCGCCGTTGTCGGGCTGACTGACCAGCAGCGAGTCGGTGTCGACCCCGAGCTTGGCGGCGTAGTCCGGGTCGAGGGCGTGCTCGGCGTCGATGAAGGCGCAGATGCCTCCGGCGGCCTGGGCGTTGGCGATCGCGTGCAGCGCCACCGTCGTCTTACCGCTGGACTCCGGGCCGTAGATCTCGATCACCCGACCGCGCGGCAGTCCACCGATGCCGAGCGCTACGTCCAGGGCGATGGAACCCGTCGGGATGACCTCGAGCGGAGCACGGACCTCATCACCCAGCCGCATCACCGACCCCTTGCCGTACTGCTTGTCGATCTGGGCGAGTGCTGTCTCCAGCGCTTTCTCGCGGTCGTTGGTCGCCATCATGTCCTTCCCTCACCCGTCCGGGCGTTCGTGTCGTTCGGTCTGTGCAGGGACTCTAAGGAGGCGCACTGACAATCATGCGGGACATCGAACGGCTGTGGACAACCGAACCGCACTCCGACCCGGTGGACAACTTACCGAACACCTGTTCGATGCACATCTCGACACGCCGCAGCCGGCCGCGTCCGGCGAGTGGGCGACAACCCGGCGCTGGTCGCCAGCCAGCTGAAGACCTGGAGCAGGGTCGCGCGGTAGGCACGGTAGTGGTGACCACCCTGGGGCAGGACGATCGTCGCCACGGCCCCGAAGCGGTCCCGGTGCCGCAGCGACGGCTTGGCGGCGCAGAAGCCGCCGGTGCTCCAGCCGATCGCCGACCACCGCTTCGCCGCCGGGCTCACCCGCAAGTGCTTGACAGGCTACGCGGACGACGGTGTCGAGCCAGGTCTCGGCCTGCGGCCCGCCCGGGATGTCGGTGCCCTCGGTGTGGCGGGGAGGGTCGATCATGATCGGCGGGAAGACCGCGACGAAGGGTGCGGCCTGCCGATCCGCAATCGCCGCGGTGGCGGCAGCGCCGAAGTCGAACGGGCGGAAGACGCCGGTCGGGGTGCCCGGCTGACCCGGCAGCATCATCGCCACCGGGAACCTCTGGTCGCTCGGCTGGACGCGGCTGGAGCGGCCTAGCAGTACGACGGGCAGCGCCATTCGCGCGGCCTCAGCGCTCGCGGGGCGGCAGCTCCAGCGCCGACCAGACCGCGCGCCAGACCGTCTTGGCCGGGACGCCGTCGGCCATCGCCTGGACCACCGTGCGGTTCTGCAGGTCGGAGAGGCTGTACTCGGCGGCCCAGACTTGGTGGTAGCCCGCACCCAGGTGGTGCTGCAACCGCTGCCAGAGCTCGGTCTCCTTCACACGCACCCGTCCTCGTCGATCCCACCCGGGACTCGAGGCGGCTCGGGCGCCGAGCAGCCTACCCGGCCCGAGGAGAGCTCCTCCGCCCAGAACTGTCGGAGGTGCCAGGCAGTATGGGACGCGTGCCGAAGGACGTGCTCGATGTCTTCTCCCCCGCCACAGCCACGTGGTTCCGGGAGGTCTTCGCGCGCCCGACCGCGGCTCAGCGGGGCGCGTGGCAGGCGGTCGCGGCCGGCGACAACGCCCTGGTCATCGCGCCCACCGGATCGGGCAAGACCCTGGCGGCATTCCTGTGGGCGCTGGACGACCTGACCAGGTCCGCCCCGCCGCCGCCGAAGGAGCGCTGCCGCGTGCTCTACGTCTCGCCGCTGAAGGCGCTGGCCGTCGACGTCGAGCGCAACCTCCGGGCGCCGCTGGCCGGCATCACCCAGACCGCGCTCCGCCTCGACCAGACCCCGCCGAACGTCACCGTCGGGGTCCGTTCGGGCGACACCAGCCCGGCCGAGCGCCGGGCGATCGCCACCCGGCCGCCGGACATCTTGATCACCACACCCGAGTCGCTCTTCCTGATGCTGACCTCCAGCGCGCGCGACGTGCTGCGCTCGGTCCGGACGGTCATCGTCGACGAGGTGCACGCCCTCGCCGGCACCAAGCGAGGAGCACACCTGGCGCTGTCGCTGGAGCGGCTGGAGGCCCTGACCGCGGAGTCGGCCACCGCTGAGACACCGCACCGCCCGTTGCAGCGGATCGGGCTGTCGGCCACGGTCCGGCCGCCGGAGCGGGTGGCCGCGTACCTGGGTGGGCCACACCCGGTCCGGGTCGTCGCGCCACCGGCGGAGAAGTCCTGGGACCTGCAGATCGTGGTGCCGGTGGAGGACATGAGCGACCTGGGCGCGTCCGCCTCGAGCCCGACAGCCACGTTGGAGGACGAGCGGGCGCCGACCCGAGCGCCCTCGATCTGGCCGCACGTGGAGAACAAGATCCTGGACCTGATCACCGCGCACCGCTCGACCATCGTCTTCGTCAACTCGCGCCGCCTGGGTGAGCGGCTGACCTCCCACCTGAACGAGCTGTACGCCGAGCGGATGGGTGAGGATCCCGAGGACCGACCCGCGGTCGCCGGACCACCCGCCCAGGTGATGGCCCAGTCGGGGTCCTCCTCAGGCCACGACGGCACCCGATCCGACGGCACCGGCACACCGGTGATCGCCCGCGCCCACCACGGCTCGGTCAGCAAGGAGCAGCGGGCGCAGATCGAGTCCGACCTCAAGTCCGGCCTCCTCCCCTGCGTGGTCGCCACGTCCTCCCTCGAGCTCGGGATCGACATGGGCGCGGTCGATGTCGTCGTCCAGGTCGAGGCGCCGCCGTCGGTGGCCAGCGGGCTGCAGCGGGTGGGCCGGGCCGGCCACCAGGTGGGTGCGACCTCGCGCGGGGTCTTCTTCCCCAACCACCGCGGCGACCTGATCGAGTCCTCCGTCGTGGTCGAACGGATGCGTGTCGGAGCGATCGAGGCGGTGGCCGAGCTGCGCAACCCGCTCGACGTGCTCGCGCAGCAGATCGTCGCCATCGTCTCCGGCCAGGAGACCAAGGTCGACGAGCTCTACGCACTGGTGCGTCGGGCGGGCGCCTACCGCGACCTGCCGTACAGCGCGTTCGAGGCGGTGCTCGACATGTTGAGCGGGCGCTACCCGTCGGAGGACTTCGCCGAGCTGCGGCCCCGTCTGGTCTGGCAGCGCGACACCGGCCTGCTGACGGCTCGCCCGGGCGCCCAGCGGCTGGCCGTCACCTCCGGCGGCACGATCCCGGACCGCGGCCTGTTCGGGGTGTTCATCGTCGGCGAGGGCAATGCGTCGGGCAAGCACTCCCCCGGCCGCCGGGTGGGCGAGCTGGACGAGGAAATGGTCTACGAGACCCGCGTCGGTGACGTCTTCACCCTGGGCACGACCAGCTGGCGGGTCGAGCAGATCACCCACGACCAGGTCCTGGTCTCCCCGGCTCCCGGCGTCCCCGGCCGGCTGCCGTTCTGGAAGGGCGACTCCCCCGGGCGTCCGCTGGAGCTCGGTCGGGCCTTCGGTGGCTTCGTCCGCGAGGTGGGCACGATGCCGGCGCCGAAGGCGACCGCGCGGCTGCGGGAGAGCGGGCTGGACGAGTATGCGGCCCGCAACCTGGTGTCCTACCTGACCGAGCAGTCCGCCGCCACGGGCGCGCTGCCGACCGACCAGACCATCGTCTTCGAGCGCTTCCGCGACGAGCTGGGCGACTGGCGGGTCTGCGTCCACTCCGCCCTGGGCACCGGCGTGCTCACCCCGTGGGCGCTGGCCGTCGAGGCAGCCGCCCGGCAGCGCTACGGCCTCGAGGTGCAGGCCACGGCCACCAACGACGGCATGGTGCTGCGGATCCCCGACACCGAGTCCGAGCCGCCGACGGCGGACCTCATCATCTGCGACCCCGAGCTGGTCGAGTCCGTGGTCACCGAGGAGGTGGGCGGCTCCGCCCTCTTCGCGGCCCGCTTCCGCGAGTGCGCAGCCCGCGCCCTGCTGCTGCCGCGTCGCGACCCGAAGTCGCGCTCGCCGCTGTGGCAGCAGCGGATGCGGGCCGCCCAGCTGCTCACCGTCGCCGCGCAGTACCCGGACTTCCCGATCGTGCTCGAGACGATGCGCGAGTGCCTGACCGACGTGTTCGACCTGGACGGGCTGCTGGAGGTGCAGCGCCAGATCGCCAGCCGGGCCATCCGGCTGGTCGAGGTCGAGACCACCGAGCCGTCACCGTTCGCCAAGTCGCTGCTGTTTGGCTACGTCGGCGCCTTCGTCTACGAGGGCGATGTGCCCCTGGCCGAGAAGCGAGCGGCGGCCCTCTCGCTCGACGCCAACCTGCTGGCCGAGCTGCTCGGCAAGGACGGGCTGAAGCAGCTGCTGGACGCCGAGGTGATCGCCAGCAGCGAGGCCGACCTGCAGGGTCTGACCCCCGAGCGGCAGGCCACGACGACCGAGCAGCTCTATGACCTGGTGCGGACAGCGGGCCCGTTCAGCCGACCGGAGCTGCGGCTGCGCTCATCGCCCGACCTCGACCCCGAGCCTGCCGTGCAGCAGCTGCTGCTCGACCGGCGGATCGTGGAGGTCCGGATCGCCGGCGTGCCGATGGTCGCCGTCGCCGAGGACGTGCCGCGGCTGCGGGACGGCCTGGGCATTCCCGTCCCACCGGGGGTGGCGGCGAGCTTCAGCGAGACGTCGGCCCACCCGATCGAGGATCTGGTGCTGCGCTGGGCGCGCAGCCACGGGCCCTTCGTCGCCGGCACAGTCGCCACCCGGTACGGCCTTGGCCGCTCCGTGGTGGAGCAGGCGTGCGACGCCCTTGTCGCCGCCGGCACCGTGGTCGCCGGTTCGTTCGTGGAGATGGACGGCGCGGCCGGGCTAGAGCGCCGGCAGTACTGCCACGGGCGGGTGCTCGCCCTGGTCAAGCGGCGGACGCTGGCCCTGCTTCGACGAGAGGTCGAACCGGTCGAGCAGGTTGCCTACGCGCGCTTCCTGACCGAGTGGCAGGGGGTGGGCTCGTCGAGCCGCGGCACGGACGCCGTGCTCGGTGCTCTGGAGCAGCTGTCCGGTTACGCGATGCCCGCGAGCGCCGTCGAGTCGGTGGTCCTCCCGGCCCGGGTCGCCGACTACCGACCGGCCATGCTCGACGAGCTCACCGCGAGCGGCGAGGTCTTCTGGGTCGGCGACGGCGGCATCGGTGAGCACGACGGCTGGGTCCGCTGGTACGTGGCAGGCGCCGAGCCGCACCCCGTCCGGTCAGCGCCGGCACACGCGCACAGCGGCGAGCTGCTGGAGGCGCTGGCCGGCGGCGGCGCGTACTTCTTCGACGCCCTCGTGCCGCGGGACTCCTTCGGCGACCGGTCCGAGTGGGTCAGTGCGTTGTGGGACCTGGTCTGGTCCGGCATGGTCACCGGCGACACATTTGCCCCGATCCGAGCACTGTCCGGTGGCGGGGCGCACCGCAAGCCGACCCGGCCCACCGCGCGGACGCACCGCGCCCGATTGGCTGGTGGCGGTCTGGGCCGGCCGGGACGCGCCCCCCGCGTCGCCTCACCGACGACCGCGGGCCGCTGGTCGCTGATCGCGCGCAGCGGCTCCACCCCCGCCGACCGGCTGGCCGCCGACGTCTTCGCCCAGCTCGACCGCTACGGCGTCGTCAGCCGCGGCAGTGTGATGACTGAGAACGGCGAGGGTGGCTTCGGCGCCGCGTACCGGGCGTTGAGCTCCCTGGAGGAGACGGGGCAGTGCCGCCGCGGCTACTTCATCGAGGGTCTCGGCGCCGCTCAGTTCGCCCTCAGCGGGGCCGTCGACAGGTTGCGTGGCCACTCCCGCGAACCGGAGGTGCCGCAAGCCCTGGTGCTCGCGGCCTGCGACGCGGCCAACCCGTACGGCGCGGCGCTGCCCTGGCCCGAGCGCGAGGGCCACCGGCCCGGTCGCAAGGCCGGCGCCCTCGTCGTGCTGGTCGACGGCGGGCTGGTGTTCTACGTGGAGCGGGGCGGCAAGACGTTGCTCTCCTTCACCGAGGACCCGCGGCTGCTGTCCCCCGCCGCAGCGGCACTGGCCGGCTCGGTGCAGCGCGGACTGCTGGGCAAGCTGAGCGTGGAGAAGGCTGACGGAGGCCACGTCTTCGGCTCGACGCTGGTCAGCGACGCGCTGCAGAGCGCGGGCTTCCGGATGACGCCGCAGGGTCTGCGGCTGCGCCCGAGCTCCTGACCTGGGCACCACACCAGCTAGTGATCCCGGACGCCGTCTGTCCCCCACTTTGGATCGCCACGGCCGACCTCACACCCTCGCGAGCAGGCGCCAAGACGGCCTTCGGGGTCCAAAGTGGACGTTCAGGGTGGGGGGAGGGCCAGAGCTGGACGGCCCGGTCAGGCGACTGGCCGGGTCAGGCGGCGGCGGCCTGCGGGGTCAGGGCGCGGACGGTCGGGAGGGTGGTGACGCGCTCGTACATCGCCATCTTCTCGCTGACCACGTTCAGGACCACCGACAGCGGCAGATCCAGGGCCCCGCAGATCGAGGCGAGCAGCTCGCTGGACGCTTCCTTCTGGCCACGCTCCACCTCGGAAAGGTAACCGAGCGAGACGCGGGCGGCTTTGGAGACCTCACGGAGGGTCCGGGCCTGCGCCACTCGCTCCTCACGCAGGGACTCGCCGATGAGCTCCCGCACCAGCACCGGTTTCATCAGACTCTCCTCACCCATGACCAAACTGTACCCACCCGGTCCGACAAGGCAGAGCAGACCGCGCTCAGTCTCGCGTTTCAACCCCAACGCGAACGACGGCTGTCGGCATTCCCAAGGCCTCCGCGAGCAGCTCCAGCGCAGCCTCGGCCGTCTGACGCCTGATCTCGCTCCGGGTGCCCGAGAGCTGGAGCTCACGCACCTGCTGCTCCCCGGAGCCGAGCCGTGCCACCGCGACGAAGACCTGGCCGACCGGGTGGCCGTCCTGGGCGTCCGGGCCGGCGACGCCGGTCACGGCCAGGCCCCAGTCGGCCTGGCAGCGGCCTGCGACCCCCGCGGCCATCTCCGCCGCCGTCTGCGAGGCGACCGGTCCCAGCTCGGCCAGCGTCGTCTCATCGACCTCGGCCAGGGTCGCCTTCAGCCGGGTCGCGTAGCTGATCACGCCGCCGACGTAGGCCGCCGAGGCCCCCGGGACGTCCGTGAGCAGCGCGCCGATCATGCCGCCGGTGAGCGACTCGGCCGTGGCCAGGGTCTGCGCACGCCGCCGCAGCTCGGCAAGCACCGACGCGGCGGCGCTGCTGCTCACGGCTATGACGTGGCCGTCCGGCGCAGCCGGACCGCGTCGCGGACGTAGTCCAGCCCGGTCACCACGGTCACGACGAAGGCGGCCGCCATCACGACCTGGGCCACCACGTGCCCCCAGCCGGGCAGCGGCAGCAGGTAGAGCATCAGCGCCACTGCCTGCAGCACCGTCTTGAGCTTGCCGCCGCGTCCGGCGGCCATCACGCCGTAGCGCAGCACCACGAAGCGCATCACGGTGATACCCCACTCACGGACCAGGATCACGATGGTGACCCACCACCACAGCTCACCGATGACCGACAGCCCGATGAAGGCCATGCCGGTCAGCGCCTTGTCGGCGATGGGGTCGGCAAGCTTGCCGAAGCGGGTGATCAGGTGGTACTTCCGGGCGAGATAGCCGTCCAGGGAGTCGGTCAGGATCGCGCCCAGGAAGACCGCTGCGCTGGCTACCCGCCAGCCGGGGTCGTCGGCGTGGGCGAGCAGCATCCAGGCGAAGACCGGGACGAGCACGATCCGGAGCGCGGTCAGGGCGTTCGGGACGTTCCAGGAGCTGGTCTCCGGCTCGACTGCGGGCCGGGTGGCCTCAGCCACGGGACGCCTGCCGGGGCGCGGGACTTCTGCCGTCACCCACCCGGTAGGCGGCGACGAGGTCAGCACCCTCACTCGCGACGACGCCGGCGGTCACGAGGTCGCCGACCGCCAGCTCGGCCACGTCGCCCTCGATCCGCACCGATCCGTCGACGTCGGGGCCCTGGTGGGCGGCCCGGCCGACGATGCCGTCGATCCCGACCTCCTCGACCAGCACCTGGACCGTCTCACCGATCCGCTGCTCGGCCCGCTGGGTGACCAGCTCGTCGACCAGGTCGGTGAGCAGCACCCGCCGCTCCTCGACCACGTCCTCGGGCAGCTGACCGTCCAGGCCGGCCGCCTCCGTGCCGTCCTCGTCGGAGTAGCCGAAGACCCCGACCGCGTCCAGCCCGGCGGCGGAGAGGAAGTCGGCGACCACGGCCACGTCGGCCTCGGTCTCACCGGGGAAGCCGGCGATCACGTTGCTCCGGATGCCCGCGGTCGGCGCGAGGGCCCGGATGGAGGCGATCAGGGCGAGGAAGGAGTCCGGGTCACCGAAGCGACGCATCCGCCGCAGCACCGCAGGAGCCGCGTGCTGGAAGGAGAGGTCGAAGTAGGGCACGACCTTGTCGGTGCTCGTCATCGCCTCGACCAGGCCTGGCCGGACCTCGGCCGGCTGCAGGTAGGAGACGCGGATCCAGTCCAGGCCGTCGACCGCCGACAGCCGCGGCAGCAGTGTCTCCAGCGCCCGGATGTCGCCGAGGTCCTTGCCGTAGGAGGAGGTGTTCTCGCTGACCAGGAACAGCTCACGGACGCCCTGGTCAGCCAGCCAGCGGGCCTCGGTGAGCACGTCGTCGGGGGTCCGGGACACGTACGCGCCGCGGAAGGCCGGGATGGCGCAGAACGTGCACCGTCGGTCGCACCCGGAGGCGATCTTCAGCGGCGCGGTCGCCCCGCCGTCGAGGCGTCGGCGCAGGGGCCGGGGTCCGCTGGCCGGCGCGACCCCTGCCGGGAGCTCGGCCGTCACGGTCGCCGAGACCGAGCTGTGCCCGGGCACGGACTGACCGGCCACCGCGGCCCGGCGAGCCGTAGGCGAGACGGGCAGCAGCTTGCGCCGGTCGCGCGGGACGTGCGGGACGTGGGCGTGGCCGTTCAGGATGGACTGGAGGCGGTCGGCGACGTCGGTGTAGTCGTCGAAGCCGAGCACGGCATCGGTCTCGGGCAGCGACTCGGCCAGGTCGGCCCCGTACCGCTCGGCCAGGCACCCGACGGCGACGACGGCCTGCGGGCGCCCGCCCTCCTTCAGGTCGGCCGCCGCGAGCAGGGTGTCGACCGAGTCCTTCTTGGCCGCCTCGACGAAGCCGCAGGTGTTGACCATCACCGCGTCCGCCGCTTCGGGGTCAGACACCAACCGGAAGCCGCCGTCCTCGAGCCGGGCCGCCAGCTCCTCGGAGTCGACCTCGTTGCGGGCACACCCCAGGGTCACGAGGTGGACCGAGAGGGGCTCACCCGCCGCCGAGCGACGAAGGGGCGTGGTAGGTACGGCAGAGGCAGGCATGGCGGACCCAGTATGACCGATGCGTACGACCCCTCGGCGTCGATGCCTCAGCTGCTGACGAGGGTGAAGCCTCCCGGCTCGACCGTCGCCCGCTGACCCGACGTCAGCACATCCCGGGCCACCAGGCGGCCGAGGCGGTCGTAGCGTCGGGTGGTCCGTGACCCGTCCGCGCTGGTGGTCACCCGCAGCCGGTTCGGCGCGATCGAGGTGAGCAGCTCCGTCGTGGAGCCGCTACTGCCGTAGACGGCGGTCGACACCAGCGGGCGGGTGAGCACGGCGTCGAGATCGAGTCGGCCCCGGGTGGTCTGCACCCGTACCCCGGTCGCGTCGGCCAGCAACAGCATGGGCAGCCGCTGCGCCAGCAGCACTCCCGGCACCGGCGAGACTCCGGACGCCAGCTTCGGCGTGGTCAGGGTCGTGGTCCGGCCGCGGCTGGACCAACGGCTCACCGGCCCGCCGCTCGCGGGCAGCAGGGACACCGGCTCGGCCACGCGCGGCTGGTCGGCGGCGCCGAGGGTGATCCGCGCGCGCTCACCTCGGTCGAGCCGCAGGTACGAGCCCCCACCAAGCTGGTACTCATCGGTCGAGGCCGAGGCGGGCGTCTCCACCGACCCGGTGGTGACCGGGGCCGACTCCGCCTCGGTGCTGACCAGGCCGTCGTGGCTCGGCGGGGTCCGCCAGCCCACCGCCTGCGCCCGGACCGCCGGACGCGCGTCCAGCGCCAGCATGGTCAGCAGCCCGTGGATGGTGCTCTCGGCGCCGCTGTTGCGGTTGACGGTGCCGTCGGGCTGGAGCCCGTCGAACGTGACCCCGGTGGCCGGGTCGTACATCGCGGCCCCGGCCCGGTTGGCCCCGAAGAACCAGCTCGCGTCCATGGCGGCCAGCGTCGCCAGGCCCGGCAGGTCGGCCGCCTCTGCGGTCGCGAGCAGGTTCTGGGTGCGCGAGTCGATGCCGTAGGCGATCTGGGTGCGGTCGACCGGCGTCGGGGACCAGCCGTTGTCAGGTCCGCCCGACGCGATGACGGTGGTGTCGAAGGACACCGCCTCGGTGACCGCGGGCTTCAGCAAGGCCGGCCGGTCGAGGGTCTCGGCACCCATCGCCAAGGCGCCGGCCATCTGCGAGGACCAGGCGTGCCACCTCGAGCGGGAGTCGGTCCCGGGCAGCACAGCGCCGTAGGGCCAGGTACCCCGAGGGGTGGCCATCGTGGCGATGCCGTCGAGCAGCTGGCTCAGGGCTCGGCGGGTGGTCGGGTCCGGCGGTGCGGCCCGCAGGTAGGCGGACAGACCGAGGGTGGCCTCGGCGGTCGCGTCGGCTCCGTCGACGATCAGCCAGCGGGGAACCCGTTTCCCGTCGCTGACGCCGTAGCGGCCGTACTCGGTCAGCGCCTCGCGGCGTACGGCACCGACCGACAGCCGGAGCCGGTCCTGCAGGAAGCGGGCGAAGGCCGGGTCGGTGTCGGCGAAGGCGGCGTAGCCCTCGCCCAGTGCCCACAGGGTCCGGGCGAGCCAGTAGCTGGCGTCGGAGTCCGACGGCTGCGGCAGCTCGACCGGCTTGGGGCTCGGGTTCAGTGTGCCGTCGGCCTGGATCCAGAGCACCACGTTGCCCCGGTCGGGACCCGACGCCGTCTGCAGATAGGTCAGGCCGCGGAGCAGGCCGTAGGCCTTGTCGCGGCTGGCGGTGTCGCCGAACTGAGTCCAGTGCCGGAGGTAGACCACCACGGCCCGGGCGACGTCGTCGGCGTTGTAGGCGCCTTGGGCGTAGTAGCCGGTGTCGGGGTCCTTCTCCCCTCCTCCCACCCGAGCGAAGGTCCCGCCGTCCCGGGCGTCCGCGTAGGTCCAGAGCATCCTCAGGTCCGGCTCCTCGGCCAGCCGGTAGGTGGTGTGCCCGGAGATGGCCTTCGGCCTGACCGTGTCGAGCAGGAAGTCCAGGTGCGCCGTGTTGGTCACGGTCGCCGTTGTCGCCGCCGGTGCGGCACTGGCCGGGGTGAGACCCGTCAGCAGGCCGACGAGCAGCGCGACGGTGGTGGCGAGGGAGAGCAGCAGGCGGATCGAGCGGCGCTTCGTCATCGGAGCTCCTCGTGGGGTTCGTGCCGGGTAGGTGGGTTGCGCCCTTCGACCGGCTCAGGGAACGGTGCGGTCGAGGCGTGCCACCCCGATCGCGGAGTCGGCCATGCCGTAGAAGACGTAGGCCACGCCGTCGACCTCCTCGATCGCGGTGGGGAAGACGACGTTCGGCACGATGCCGGCGCGCTCGTCGGGCGTCTCGGCAGCCAGCAACGGGGTCGACGTCCGCAGCACGACCTCCCAGGGCCGCTCGGCGTCGAGGATGATCCCGCCGGCGGCGTAGTTCACGTTCTTCTGCTGCGCGAAGGCCCGCGCCAGGACCCCCGTGACGCCGTGGTGCAGCAGCAGCCAGCCCTCGGGCACGCGCCGCGGCGGCGGTCCTCCGCCGATCTTGAGGGCTTCGAACGGGTGCTCGGGGACAACCAGCAGGCGGTGCTGGCGCCAGTGCACCAGGGCCGACAGGTCGCGCCGGACCTCGGCCAGCGGGACGAAGGCCATCCAGATGCTGCCCCGGTCGTCCGGCAGCCCCGGTGGCGGCCGGTCGCCCTGGCCAGGCACGACCTCGTCCAGGTCCCACATCGGGCGGTGCAGCACGGCGAGGCTCGGCGTGCCGTCCGGCGCGGTCACCGGGTCGGGGAAGAAAGCGGTGTCCTTGTTCGGGTAGAGGTTGAGGTCGACGTCGAGCGTGTCGTCGTAGCCGTAGAGCACGGGTCCGTGCCGCTGCCAGTGCCGCAGGTCGGTGGAGGTGGCCACCGCCGTCCGCGGCCCCAGCGGGCCGTAGGCGACATAGGTGGCCACGTGCAGGCCGAGGGCCTCGACCCAGGTGACCCGGGGGTCCTCGACCCCGCCGTGGCCAGCTCCGCTCTCCCAGCTGCGATCGGGCTCGAGCACGACGCCCAGTCGCTCGACGCCGGTGGGCACGCCGTCGGTGAGCACCACCGCGGCCAGGCCGACCCGGGAGACGTTGCCCGCCGCGACGAGCCGTGGCAGCAGGTACAGCCGGCCTTCGGCGTCCCGCCCGCTGCCGGGGTTGAGGACGCCCTCGACCTCCAGCAGGTTGCCGGGCTCGGGCCTCATCACCACCCCGAGCCGGGTCAGCCGGTACGGGAACTCTGCCGCCGGTACCGATCTCGACGTCACCCCTTCACCCCCGAGCCCAGGTCGGTGGAGATGAAGTACCGCTGGAACACCACGAACAGCACCACCAACGGTGCCGCCAGCACGACCGCACCGGCCATCGCCGCCCCGAACGGGTTGGCCGCGGTGGCGGCGACGTTGGTGATGTAGTTGGCCAGCGAGACCGCCAGCGGCTGCATGTCCGCTCGTTTCGTGATCAGGAACGGCCACAGGAACTCGTTCCACGGGCCGATGAAGGTCAGCAGCACCACCGTCACCAGGGCCGGCCGGACCAGCGGCAGCGCCACCCGCAGCAGCAGTGACACCTCGCCGGCGCCGTCGATCCGAGCCGCCTCGAAGAGCTCCTTGGGCACCTGGAGAAAGTACTGGCGGAAGATGATCACAGCCGTGGAGTTGATCGCGAACGGCAAGATCATCCCCAGGTAGTTGTCGGCCAGCCCGTAGTTACGGGCGATCAGCACGTAGAGCGGGATGATCAGCAGCTGGAACGGCACCACCTGGACCAGCAGGGCGAGCGCGAAGGTCACGCCCCGCCCCCGCCACTCCAAGACGGCGAGCGCGTAGCCGACCAGGACGGCGAAGACCACCGTGCAGATGATCACACCGCCGGTGAAGATCCCGGAGTTGATCAAGCCCTGCAGCAGGCCGATCCGGCTGTTGATCGCCGCGTAGTTGGCTCCGGTCAGGTTGCCGGGGTGTGGGAAGGCGCCCGCGACGCTCTGGTCGGGCGCGAGCTGCAGCGAGCCGATCACCATGTAGTAGAAGGGGAACAGGAACAGCACAGCGCCGATCCCCAGCACGAGAGCCCGCAGCGCGACGGCAGCCCGCGACATCAGGCACGCTCCCCGGCGAAGCGGTTCTGCAGCAGGGCGATGATGAGCGTCAGGACGACCAGCACCATGCCGATCGCCGCGGCGTAGCCGGGCTTCCCCTGCTCGATGCCCTCTTGGTACATGAGGAACACCGGCGAGCTCGAGGCCCCGTTCGGGCCGCCGCCGGCGGTCAGCAGGTACGGCTCGGTGAACAGGTTCGCGCCCGTGACCGTGGCCAGCAGGAGCACCAGCACCGTGGCCGGCCGGACGCCGGGCACCGTGACGTTGCGGAACTGCTGCAGCCTCCCGGCCCCATCGGTGGCCGCCGACTCGTAGAGCTCCTCGGGCACGTTCTGCAGCGCCGCCAGGTAGAGCAGGATGTAGAAGCCCATCTGCTTCCAGGTCACGAAGAGCGCGATGGAGGGCATCGCCCAGCCGGAGTTGATCAGCCAGGTCGGGTCGGGCGCCAGCGGGCCGAGCAGGCGGTTGATGATGCCGCTGCCGCTGAACAGGAACAGCCAGACGGCCACGACGGCGACGCTGGCGGTCACGTACGGCACGTAGTAGGCCACCCGCAGGAAGGTCCGCAGCCGGACGACCCGGTTGAGCAGAGCGGCCAGCACCAGCGACAGCACGACGGTCAGCGGCACGTTGATGACCAGGAAGATCGCCACGTTGAGGAACGACCGGCGCACGGCGGGGTCGGCCACCAGCGTCCGGTAGTTCTCCAGGCCGGTGAAGGGCCGGTCCACCGTGACGCCGGGAGCAGTGAAGAAGTAGTCGTGGAACGACATGTACCCGGCGAAGACGAGCGGGTAGGCGAAGACCACGAGAACGAAGACCAGGTACGGCGCGCTCAGCAGCAGGCCCAGCGGATGCCGGCCGAGCAGCCCGCGGCCGGCGGCAGGCCGACCGGGTCCGGCCCGGCCCCGGACCGGCGCTGGCGGCGCCGGCCCGGGCGGGGACGAGGGTGGCCACCGCTACTTCTCGCCGGCCAGCGTGGTGACCTTGTCCGCCGCACCCTGCAGTGCTGCCGCGACGTCACCGTCGCCGGTGATCACGGACTTGGTCCAGGCGTCACGCACGTCCTGCAGCATCTCGACGGTGTGCGGGCCGGCCGGCACCTCGACGGTCCGGGCGGCCTGGCTGCCGAACTGCTGGTACGAGGGGTTCTTGGCGAAGTAGTCCGCGTAGGTGGCCGGCAGGTCCTTGCGCAGCGGCATCTGCCCGGTCTTGGTCAGTAGCGCCTTGTCCTGGTCGGCGCTGGTGGCGAACTTGAGCAGCTCCCACGCCGTGCCCTGGTTCTTGCAAGCGGAGAACAGGCCCACGTTCTTGGCGTCGGAGAAGGTGTAGGTCTGGTCCGCCGCGACGCCGTCCTTGGTGGGGACGGGCACCGAACCCCAGTCCACCTTGCCTTTGTAGACCGCGATCGCCCACGGGCCGACGATGGCCATGGCGGCCTTCTTGTCGGCGAACGAGTCGCCCTGGTAGGTCTCCTTACCCGCGTAGCCCTCGCTGTAGAGGGTCTTCCAGAAGGTGGCCACGTCGACGCCCTGCTGGTCGGCGAAGGTGGCCTTGCCGTCAGTGACCAGCGACTTGCCTCCGGTCGCAGCCGCGTAGAGCGGCATGAAGTCGAACTGGGACTGGAAGAACTCGCTCGTCGGGGCCGGGTAGATCGCGTACGGGGCCGCCCCGGAGTCCTTGATCTTCTTCGCCGCGGCCAGGAAGTCGGCGTAGCTGGACAGCGCCGGTTTCTCGGGGTCGAGGCCCGCCTTCTTGAACAGGGTCTTGTTGTAGAAGATCATCACCGGGTTCGACTTCCACGGCATCTGGTAGAAGCCGCCGTCCGGCGCCTTGTACTGGTCGGCGACCGGCCCGCTGCGCTCGCTGATGTAGCTCGCCCCGTCGGGGAAGTCCGCCAGGTTGACCAAGCCGCCCTGCCGCTGGAACTGACCGACCGCCGACGGTGCGGTGTTGAAGACCAGGCACGGCGCAGTGCCGGCCGTGATGGCGGCACCGATCACCTCCTCGCTGCTCTTGCCGGCGGGGATCTCCTGACCGGTGACGGTCTGGTCGGGGTTGGCGCTGTTCCACGCACTCACCATCGCCTTGCCCCAGGCGACCTCCTGCTCGTTGTTGGAGTACCAGACGGTGATGGGGCCCTTGGCGCTCTTCGCGGCGTCGGCCGAGCCGCCACCGCCACCACCTCCCCCGCAGGCAGCGAGGGACAGGCCGATGGCGGCAAGGACAGCGGTGGTGCGCAGGGCGCGGATGCGACGGTGCACGGGGTTCTCCTGGTGGTCAGAGGTCGGGGTCGAGAGGCGGACGGGAGCGGGACGAGGGGTCGGTTGGTGGGTGGTGGTCAGGGCGGCGCGGGCCCGGTGGACTGACGCAGGACCAGCTCCGCGGCGGGCAGCTCGACGTCGGGCGCCGCACCCTCGCGGAGCAGCCGCAGCACCAGCTCGGCGGCTGCCCGACCCCAGGCCAGCGGGTCGGAGACGACCGTGGTCAACGGCGGGTTGAGCAACCGGCCCAGATCGGTCCCGTCGAAGCCGGTCACGGACACGTCCGCAGGTACCCCGATGCCGCGCTGCTGCAGCACGGCGATCCCGGCCAGAGCCATGGGGTCGCTCGCGTAGACCAGCGCGGTGGGTGCGGGCCGGCGGTCAAGCAGCTCAGCGGTGGCGGCAGCGCCCGCTGCGGGGGAGAAGTCGGTGTCGGCCACCGCCTCGGCGGACAGCCCGAACGCGGTCATCGCCGCTGCGAAGGACTGCCGACGTCGCAGCCCGTGCACCAGCCCGGGGTCCCCGGCCACGTAGCCGATCCGTTCGTGGCCGAGGGCGACCAGGTGGGCCACGGACGCGCGGGTGCCCTCGTCGTCGTCGAGGACGACCGCCGGCAGCGCGACGGGCGCCTCGGGTCGGCCCAGGCAGACCCCAGCGACGCCCAGCTCGTCAAGCAGGGCCGGCCTCGGGTCGGCCACGCGCAGGTCGGTCAGGAAGACCGCGTCCACCCGACGGTCGCCGGCCAGCGTCCGGTAGGTCCGCAGCTCGGCGTCGGTGTCGGGGACCAGGCTCAGCACCAGCACGTGGTCGCGCGCGGCCAGCACGCTCTCGGCTCCGGCCATGAAGGCGGGGAAGAACGGGTCGGCCGCGAGGACCTCGAGGTCCCGCCGGACGACGAGCCCGAGGGCGAACGAGCGGTGCGCGGCGAGGGAGCGAGCGCCCACGTGAGGGCGCCAGCCGAGGTCACGAGCGGCATCCATGATGCGGACCCGGGTCGGGGCCGCCACGCCAGGCCGGTCGTTGAACACGAACGAGACGAGGCCTTTGCTGAC
This sequence comes from uncultured Actinomycetota bacterium, assembly GCA_963727215.1. Classification (GTDB taxonomy): domain Bacteria; phylum Actinomycetota; class Actinomycetes; order Propionibacteriales; family Propionibacteriaceae; genus Microlunatus. The sequence goes on along the minus strand of CAVSFR010000004.1, from coordinate 25,255 downwards.
GCCGGCGCGCGAGGCCACGTCGGCGATCGTCGGACGTCGAGTCGGCACGCGCACCCCTTGTCGGCTCGTCTTTAAACCGGTTTAGTCCGGTATACCGGTCCGAGCCGGGCGGCGCAACCCTGCCCGACGACGAGCGGGCTCGTGACGAAGGGCCAGGCCTACGATGACCGCGGAGGTGACGCCGTGCCCGTCGAGCAGGACGAGGAGCTCGGACGCCTGGCCCGCGTCCTGACCGGAGACGCCGGCCGGGCCGCCGCGGTGCTCGGGGAGGTCGCCGTGCTGGCCGCTCGACCCACGCGTCCCGACCAGGAGGGGCAGGAGGACGGCCGGGCGCTGCTGGTCCAGCGCCTCCTGCATCGACCACCGCTCTCCTCCACCGCTGACCAAGCCGCGGACGCCGGCCTGCCCGCCGGCGACAGCCCGCCCGACCTCGAGGTCCGGCTCGCCCGGCTGGACGCGCTCGGTCGCACGCTGCTCGTGCTCAGGCACGGCGAGCACCTGACGTTGGCCGAGCTCGCCCGGATGACGGACCGCTCGCCGGCAGCCGTGACGAGGGCGCTCGAGCAGGCGGAGCTCGCCACGGGCGCCGCCCCGTACGAGATCGAGCAGCTGATCTGGAAGGCCGAGGCTCCCCCGGCCGGAGCCGTCCGGGAGGCCGTCGGGCGAGCCACGCTGCGCCGGCGCCGACGGCACCTCTGGATCGTCACGGCCGGGATCACCGCGGCTGTGCTCGTCACCGCCGCGACGGTGCTGCCGGGGCTGCTGCGCGAGCAGCCCTACGTCCGTGCTTACGGCGAGTGGACCGCCACGGCCCAGCTGGCTCCGCAAGGGACCTACAAGGTCGAGGGTCGCCAGCTGACCGCGGGCGAGGAGGTGCTGGGGATCGTCGCGGCCACCGACCCGGACTCCACCTGCTCGGTCACCGTGACCACGGCGTCGAAGCGCATTGCGGTCCCCGTCGGGCGCAAGGCCGCGCTGGGCGACCGTCCGGCCCGCTTCGTCGAGTCCTCGCTGCTCACCGACGCCGGGCTCTGGTGGTCGGTGGGGTCGCGGACGTCCGCCCTGGCCCAGTGCGACGGCAACGGCGACGACCAGACCCTGCTGGACCTGGCGAGGCAGGTGCGGTTCGTGCCGGTGCCGCTGCGGGTCCCCTACGACCTGCGTGGGCTGCCTCCCGAAGACGAGGTGCACAGCTACCTCGACTACCTCGGGACCAGCGGCGTCCTGGTGGCCCCACGGGGGGCGGACGAGGAGTCGCCCAACTCCGTGTTCGTCGGGGTGATCGCCGAGATGAGCGCGGGTGCCGTCTCCGGTCGGCGGGTCGACATCAGCGGCAGCGCCGGACGGATGGCCGACGACGAGGACGACGCGACCGTGTGCTGGCCCGCCGCGAGCCACACGGTCTGCGCCGCGATCAACGGGCCGGGGAGCCCCGGCGGCCGCGCCGAGCGCAGCCGCCGGACCGCCCGGGTGCTGAGGACCGCGCGGGCCGTGCGGCTGGCAGACCTCGACCAGCCCGAAACCTGGTTCGAGGCCCGGGACGCCCTGCCGCGCTGACCGGGCGAGCATGCCGCCACGCCGCTGAGATGGGACGATCGGGGGGCCATGCCGCTGCTCACCGACCTCGTTCCCGCCGATCCCGGACCCGACGCCGTCTTCGAAGTCTTCTCCAGCTGGGCCGCCGACCGCGGCTGGGAGCTCTACCCGGCCCAGAGCGAGGCCGTGATCGAGCTGGTGTCCGGCTCGAACGTCATCCTCTCCACCCCCACCGGGTCGGGGAAGAGCCTGGTGGCCACGGCCGCGCAGTTCGCCACCCTGGCGAGCGGCTCCGGCCGGACCTTCTACACCGCGCCGATCAAGGCCCTGGTCTCGGAGAAGTTCTTCGCCGCCGTGGAGGTCTTCGGGGTCGACCAGGTCGGGATGATGACCGGCGACGCCAGCGTCAACGCGGGCGCCCCCATCATCTGCTGCACCGCGGAGATCCTGGCCAACCTCGCCCTGCGCGAGGGCGCCGCCAGCGACGTGGCCATGGTGGTGATGGATGAGTTCCACTACTACGCCGACCCCGAGCGCGGCTGGGCGTGGCAGGTCCCGATGCTGGAGCTGCCCCGGGCGCAGTTCCTGCTGATGTCGGCGACCCTGGGCGACGTCGGCCACTTCGTCGACGACCTGACCCGGCGGACGGGTCGCCCGACCACCGCCGTCACCTCCACCGAGCGGCCGGTCCCGCTGCACCACGAGTACGTCACCAGCACCCTGCTGGAGACGATCGAGGAGCGGCTGGCCACCCACCAGGCCCCGATCTACGTCGTCCACTTCAGCCGCGCGGCCGCCATCGAGCAGGCGCAGGCCCTGAACAGCCTGCGCGTCACGACGCGAGAGGAGAAGGACCAGATCGCGGACCTGATCGGCGGCTTCCGCTTCACCGCCGGCTTCGGCAAGGTGCTGTCCCGGCTGGTCCGCAACGGGATCGGCGTGCATCACGCCGGGATGCTGCCCAAGTACCGGCGGCTGGTGGAGCTGTTGGCCCAGGCGGGGCTGCTCAAGATCATCTGCGGCACCGACACCTTGGGCGTGGGCATCAACGTGCCGATCCGCACGGTGCTGCTGACGTCGCTGAGCAAGTACGACGGGGTGAAGCCGCGGCTGCTGACCGCGCGCGAGTTCCACCAGATCGGCGGCCGGGCCGGGCGGGCCGGCTTCGACGCCTCGGGCACGGTGATCATCCAGGCGCCGGACCACGTCGTGGCCAACGAGAAAGCCATGGCCAAGGCGGGCGACGACCCGAAGAAGCGGCGGAAGGTCGTCCGCAAGAAGCCGCCCGAGGGCACCGTGGGCTACGGCCTCCCCACCTTCGAACGGCTGGTCTCGGCCGAGCCGGAGCCCCTCGAGTCCTCCTTCAAGGTCAGCCACGCCATGCTGCTGAACGTGGTCAACCGACCCGGCGACTGCTGGGCCTCGATGGCCCACCTGCTCACCGCGAACGACGAGCCGGCCGGACGACGCCGAAGCCACGTCCACCGGGCGCTGCAGATCTACCGCGGGCTTCTCGACTCGGGGATCGTCGAGCAGCTGCCGGAGCCGGACGGACAGGGCCGGACCGCGCGGCTGACCGTCGACCTGCAACCCGAGTTCGCCCTCAACCAGCCGCTCTCCCCCTTCGCGCTCGCCTGCCTGGAGCTGCTCGACCGCGAGGCCGACGACTACGCCCTGGACGTGCTGTCGGTGCTGGAGGCCACCCTGGACGACCCGCGGCCGATCCTCAGCGCCCAGCGCTCCAAGGCCCGAGGTGAAGCGGTGGCGGAGATGAAGACCGAGGGAATCGAGTACGAGGAGCGGATGGTCCTGCTCGAGGAGATCACCTATCCCCAGCCGCTGGCGGAGCTGCTGCGGGTGGCCTACGACGCGTACGGTCAGACCCACCCGTGGGTGCTGGACACCACGCCGTCGCCGAAGTCGGTGGCCCGGGACCTGGCGGAGCGGGCGATGACGTTCACCGAGTACGTCAGCTTCTACGGCCTCGCCCGCGCGGAGGGGATCGTGCTGCGCTACCTGGCCGACGCCTACCGCGCCCTGCGCCAGACCGTCCCCGAGGAGGCCCGGACCGAGGCGGTGACCGACCTGATCGCGTGGCTGGGCGAGCTGGTGCGCCAGGTCGACTCCAGCTTGCTCGAGGAGTGGGAGCAGCTGCGCAACCCGGGCGCTGAGGTCGCGGTGACCGCGCCGAGCGGCCTCGAGGACCGAACGCCGCCGGTCACGGCCAACCGCCGGGCCTTCCGCGTGCTGGTCCGCAACGCCTTGTTCCGCCGGGTCGAGCTGATGGCGCGGCGACGCTGGTGGGACCTGGGCGAGCTGGACGGCGAGTTCCACTCCGCCGACGAGTGGGCGGCCACCCTGGAGCCGTACTTCGCCGAGCACGGGACGATCCAGACCGGCGCGGCCGCCCGGGGGCCGGCCCTGCTGCTGGTCACCGAGAAGCCGGACCGCTGGCTCGTCCGCCAGATCCTCGACGACCCGGCCGGCGACCACGACTGGGGCATCAGCGCCGAGGTCGACCTCGTGGCCAGCGACGCCGAGGGCACCGCGGTCGTCCGGATCACCGACGTGGGCCAGCTGGGCGGCTGGTGAGCGGCATGGACGACCAGAGCCTCGAAGAGCACACGCTGTTCACTGCGGGACGCCCTGCGGTGACGCTGGTCGAGCTGGCAACCGGCACGCTGGACGGCCGGCTGCGGGCCTGGCGCCTCGCGCACCCGACCTGGGCGGTCGTCCGGCTCCGCGGCAGTCGGTGCCTCGACGCCAGCGGCCTCTTCGCCGAGGCCGGGGCCGCGCTGCAGTTCCCGTCGTACTTCGGGGAGAACTGGGACGCCTTCGCCGACTGCCTCAGCGACCTCAGCTGGCTGCCGGCCGAGGGCTACCTGCTGGTGCTCGACGAGGCCGACCAACTGCTACGGGGTGCCCCCGACGACCTCGAGACGCTGCGGACGGTCCTGACCGAGACGGCTCAGGTCTGGGGCGAGCAGCAGGCTGTGCTGGCCGACGGCACCGCTGATCCGGTCCCCTTCAGCAGCCTGCTGGTCAGCCCGCCGGGCACCGGTCGGGCGACGGCACGCCGGCTGGCGCTCTGAGCTTTCACCGATCGGACGCCGACGCCTGGTGGGCCGGGACCGAGGCGCACGTCGGCGTCAGCCCAGACGCAGGTTGTCCAGGACGACATCGAGCTCGTCCGGCTTGACCAGCACCTCGCGCGGCTTGGACCCCTCGGACGGACCCACGACACCGCGCGTCTCCAGGATGTCCATCAGCCGCCCGGCCTTGGCGAATCCGACCCGGAGCTTGCGCTGCAGCATGGAGGTCGAGCCCAGCTGCAGGTTGACGATCAGCTCGGCCGCCTGCACCACGAGGTCCAGGTCGTCCCCGATGTCCTCGGCGACCTTGGTCGAGGCTTCGGCGACCGCGGTCACGTCCGGCCGGTAGGTCGGCTTCAGCTGCTCGGTGACGTGCGCGACGACCTGCCGCACCTCGTTCTCGGTCACCCAGGCGCCCTGGATGCGGATCGGCTTGCTCGAGCCCATGGGCAGAAACAGCCCGTCGCCCTGGCCGACCAGCTTCTCGGCGCCCGGCTGGTCCAAGATGACGCGGGAGTCGGTCATCGACGAGGTCGCGAAGGCCAGCCGGCTGGGCACGTTGGCCTTGATCAGGCCCGTGACCACGTCCGTGCTGGGCCGCTGGGTGGCCAGCACCAGGTGGATGCCGGCGGCGCGAGCCAGCTGCGTGATGCGCACGATCGAGTCCTCGACGTCGCGGGGCGCGACCATCATCAGGTCGGCCAGCTCGTCCACGATCACCAGCAGGTACGGGTACGGCGTCAGCTCCCGTTCGGACTCGGGTAGCGGCTTCACGGTCCCGGCCCGGACGGCCTTGTTGAAGTCGTCAATGTGCCGGAAGCCGAAGTGGGCCAGGTCGTCGTAGCGCATATCCATCTCACGCACGACCCACTGCAGCGCCTCGGCGGCTTTCTTGGCGCTGGTGATGATCGGCGTGACCAGGTGCGGAACGCCCTCGTACGCCGTCAGCTCGACCCGCTTGGGGTCGACCATCAGCATCCGGACCTCGTCCGGGGTCGCGCGCATCAGCACCGAGGTGATCATGGAGTTGATGAAGCTGGACTTGCCTGAGCCGGTGGCGCCGGCCACCAGCAGGTGGGGGGTCTTGGCCAGGTTGGCCACCACGAAGCCGCCCTCGACGTCCTTGCCCAGGCCGACGGTCATCGGATGGTGGTCGTTGCGGGCGGTGGTGGAACGGAGCACGTCGCCGAGCGAGACGATCTCCTTGTCCAGGTTGGGGATCTCGATCCCGATCGCGGACTTGCCTGGGATCGGGGACAGGATCCGGACGTCGGCGCTGGCCACCGCGTACGCGATGTTCTTGCTCAGGGCCGTCACCTTCTCGACCTTGACCGCCGGGCCCAGCTCGACCTCGTAGCGGGTGACCGTCGGGCCGCGGCTGTAGCCGGTGACCCGGGCGTCGATCTCGAACTGCTCGAGCACCTCGGTCAGCCGGTGCACCACCGCGTCGGACGCCTCGGTACGGGCCTTGTGCACGCTGCCGGGCTTGAGCGCCGCCGCGTCGGGCAGCAGGTACTGGACGTCACCCGAGAGCGTCAGCTGCTCGGCCCGCTGCGGGATCGGTCCGTGCGGTGGTGCCTCGAGCTCGGTGGGCTCGTCGTCGGCCTCGTCGCCATGCAGGCCGTGAACGGTGACGCCGGCCGGGAGCCCCGCCGTGACGGGACGGCGGACGGGCCGGGTCGGGTTGCTGCCGTTCTCCTCGCTGTCGTTCTCCTCAAGGTCGGCTTCGTCCGAGGCATCGTGATCCGGCTCCGTGGGTACGACGGCGGTGGCGCCGCGGCGTCGGGGCTTCGGCTCCGCCACCACGGGGGTGTCGTAGGGCTGGTCGACGCCGAACTCCAGCTGCTCGCCGCCCTGACCCTGGTTCTCGGGAGCGGGCCGCCGGAAGCGGTCCAGCACCACCCGGACGCGCTCGGGGATCTCGTGCAGCGGGATGCCGACCACCACGAGCACCCCGAAGAGGGTGAGCAGCACCAGCAGGGGGACCGCCACGTAGACGGTCAGCAGGTCGCTGAGCATCGAGGAGGAGAGGTAGCCGAGGATGCCGCCGGCCTCGCGCAGCTGCGGCAGGGCGTTGGTACGTGGCAGGCCGTGGGCGATGTTGACCAAGCCGAGGAACCCGAGCAGCACTGCGCTCCAGCCGACGGCCTGACGGCCGCCGGGGCCGTTGTGGTCAGGATGGCGGAGGGTCCGCACCGCCATCACCAGCAGCAGCAGCGGAGCCGCGTAGGCCAGGGTGCCGATCACGCCGGCGACGCCGATGTGGATGACGTGGCCGACCCGACCGGGGATGCCCCACCAGAACTCCGCGGCGACGACGATCGCAGCGGCGATCAGGAACAGGCCGACGCCGTCCCGGCGCAGGGCGGGGTCGATGTCGCGCGCCCCGGAGCCGATCCGCCTCGCGCCAGCGCCGAGCAGGTGAGCGAGCCCGAGCCAGACCCGTCCCAGACCACGCCCCAGCTGGCGCAGCGCCGAGGGGCGACGAGCGTTCCGCCGGGCTGCGGAGGAGCCGCTCCGGGTCGGTGGCCGCCGCGGGGCGGGGGTCGAGGTCCGCGGCCGCGAGCTGCCGGACCGCGAGCCCCCCGACCTGGGTTGGAGCGCGCGCGCAGGCGTCGATGATCGGGTGGTGGTGCTTCCGGACGACCGCGGCTTCGCAGGCGACCCGGAGGTCGCCGAAGTGCTACGAGGCCGCGGTGGGGAAGACGCGCGGGTCGCCATGCGGGCAGGCTACGCGATCGGCTCCGTGGGACGGGGTCCCCACGCCGGTCAGGGGCGGACCCTGAAGTGGTCGAACCCGCCGTCGGTGGTCCAGGCCGCGCCGTCCACGAGCACGCCGACAGGCTGCTGCTCGGTCGGGGCCGACACCGCGCCCACCAGGCGCCAGCCCTCGGGCACCGCCGCCTCGCCGGGAAAGGTCGCGGCGAGGGCGTGGTCCTCTCCCCCGGTCAGCAGCAGCACGTAGGGGTCGGCCCCGGTCGCCGCTGCGACCGCCTGCAGCGGCTCGGGGACGTCGAAGGCGCCCCGGCGCAGATCGACCACCACGCCCGAGGCCGCGGCGACGTGGCCGAGGTCGCCGACCAGTCCGTCCGAGACGTCGATCATGGCGGTCGCCCCAGCCATCGCAGCCTGGGCGCCGGCCCCGTAGGGCACCTGCGGCACCTTCTGCGCCTCGACAACCGCGCGCGGTGACCGGAAGCCTCGCTGCAGCACGGCCAGCCCGGCTGCCGCCCAACCCGTCCGCCCGCACAGCGCGACCACGTCGCCAGGCTGCGCGCCGCTGCGCCGAACTGGCGACCGGCCGTCCAGCCCGCCGAGGACGGTGACGCTGAGGGTGATGTCGCGGGAGCGGGTCACGTCGCCGCCGAGCAGGCTGACCCCGGCGGCCGCACACTCCTGCCGCAGCCCCGCGCCGAACTCGCGTAGCCAGCGCAGCTGGACCTGCGGAGGTGCCGAGAAGCCCAGGACGATCCCGGTGGCCCGCGCCCCCATCGCTTCGAGGTCGGCCACGTTGACCGCGACCGCCTTGCGGCCGATGTCTGCCGGGTCGGACCAGCCGAGCTTGAAGTGCACGTTCTCCACCAGCACGTCGACCGAGGTGACCACGGGGCCATCGACCGCCAGCACCGCGCCGTCGTCTCCTGGGCCCAACAGCACGTCTGCGGCCGGCGACAAGTCGCCGGTCAGGGCCTCGATCACCGCCCGCTCACCGATCTCGCCGAGGGTGGCGGCCGCACTCAGCGGCCGGTTCACCGGGCCCACCCGCAGCTCAGACCTGCCCTGAGGCAGGCGGACGCGATACCGTGACGCACGCCGCGAGCGTACGCGGTGATCCGGGCAGCCTCGTCGCCCAGTACGGATAGCGCAAGCCACCCAGTGAACACAGCAACGAAGCGGAGATACACATGGTCGTCAAGGCCTACGTCCTGGTCCAGACCGAGGTGGGCAAGTCCGCTCAGGTGGCCCAGACCATCGCCGAGCTCGCCGGCGTGGCCGGGGCCGAGGACGTCACCGGCCCCTACGACGTGATCGTGACCCTGGAGGCGCCGAGCGTCGACGAACTGGCCCAGCTGGTCACCCGCGGGGTCCAGAAGGTCCCGGGCATCACCCGCACCGTGACCTGCAACGTGGTCCACCTCTGAGCCTGGCCCTCCCCCGGCCGCGTCTGCTGGCGGCCGGAGCCGTGCTGCTGCTGACCGGTTGCTCCGGCACGGTCGCCCTGCCCGACCCCACTCCCGACGAGGCGGGCCGTACGGTCTGCGCCGCGCTGCTGGGGGACCTGCCGGCGAACGTGCTGGACGGCACCCGCCGGCCGACGGAGCCGGGGGGCCTGACGGCAGCCTGGGGCGACCCGCCCATCACGCTGCGCTGCGGCGTGGCACCGCCGCCCGGGCTGACACCCACCAGCGAGTGCATCGAGGTCGACGGGGTCGGCTGGTTCGGCGAGTCCGCCGAGGGCGGGATGCTCTACACCACCATCGGCCGACGGGTGTTCGTCGAGCTCGGCGTGCCCAGCGACTACGCGCCCGAGGCGGGCGCGCTGGTGGACATGGCCGCTGCGGTCACCGCCCACGACCCGCTCGAACGCCCCTGCCAGTAGCGGGCTAGCGGAGCCCGAGCGGCCGCTGCAGGGCGAGCTGGATGAGCCGGTCGAGCAGGGCGGGGTAGTCCAGGCCGCTCGCCGCCCACATCCGAGGGAACATCGAGTGCGCGGTGAACCCGGGCATCGTGTTGATCTCGTTGACCACCACGTGCCCGTCTGCGGTGGCGAAGACGTCGACCCGGGCCAGCCCTTCGCAGCCGATCGCCTCGAAGGTGCGGACGGCCAGCTCCTGGACCCGGGCGGCGAGGTCGGCGGGGATGTCGGCCGGGACGTCCAGGTCGACCTGCTCCTCGGGCAGGTACTTGGCCTCGAAGTCGTAGAAGCCGGACGCGCTGTGCACCCGGATCTCGGCCACCTGGCTGGCCGCAGGCGGGCCACCGTCCAGGTCGGCCAGCACGCCGCACTCCAGCTCCCGGGCCCCGACGAAGCCCTGCTCGACGATGACCTTGGGGTCGAAGCGTTGCGCCGCGACGACGGCAGCCTCGACGTCCTCGGCCTGGTCCACCTTGGTGATGCCGAGGCTGGAGCCACCCCGAGCGGGCTTGACGAAGACCGGTAGTCCGAGCGCGGCGACCGCCTCCAGGCAGGCAGCGCGGTCGCGCGACCACGCCGCCGGCAGCACGGAGACGAAGGGACCCACCGGCAGACCCGACGCGGAGAGGACGAGCTTCATCACCTGCTTGTCCATGCCGACGGCGCTGGCCAGCACGCCGGCGCCGACGTAGCGGACGCCCATCATCTCGAACAGCCCCTGGATGGTGCCGTCCTCACCGAACGGGCCGTGCAGCAGGGCCAGGGCCACGTCGAGCCGGCCGAGCCCGCTCAGCGCGGCTCGCTCAGAGCCCGTCTGGGCCCGGGTGGCCAGCTCGGTCACGGCGCCCTCGCGCAGCAGCACCGCGTCCGCCGCGTCCTCGCCCAGCTCGGGCAAGCGGCCGTCGCTCACCTGCAGCCGCGCCATGGCGGCAGGCTCGACCAGCACCCAGCGACCTGTTGGCGTGATACCGATGCCGAGCACCTCGTAGCGGTCCGGGTCGAGCGCGCCGAGCACGCCGGCGGCCGTCAGGCACGAGACCCCGTGCTCGCTGCTGGTGCCGCCGAAGACGACCGCGACGCGGGTGCGCTCGTGGCTCATCCGCACCCCTCGTTCAACGCCCGTGCCGGTGGCCGCGGGTGCGGCTCCGGCTCGAAACCTTACCGGGGGTGCCGGAGCCTCTACGGCCGACGCGCAAGACTGACGGGCATGACCTCGGACTCCCTCACCCCTGACGTACCGACCTGGCGGCCCGAGACGCTGGCGGTCACCGCCGGCCGGCCGGCTCCCGTCGTGGACGCTCCGCTGAGCACGCCGGTGACGTTTGCCTCGACCTACGTCGGCAGCGCGGACACCACCGACGGCTCGCTCGGCTACGGCCGCTACGGCAACCCGACCTGGCAGGCGCTGGAGGACGGGATCGGCGCCCTGGAGGGCGGCCGGGCGCTGACCTTCTCTTCTGGGATTGCGGCCGCGCACGCGGTGCTCGACCTGGTCGAGCCGGGCAGCAAGGTCGTCCTGCCCGACAGCTGCTACCTCGGGGTGGCGGCGGCGATCGACCAGCGGGGCGCCCGCAACGGCTGGTCGGTGCTGAAGGTCGACATCGCCGACACCGACGCCGTGCTGGCCGCGGCCGAGGGGGCCGACCTGGTCTGGGTCGAGTCGCCGACGAACCCCATGATCGAGGTGGCCGACCTGCCGGCGATCGGTGCCGCTCTGGCCGGACGCGTCCGGCTGGTGGTCGACAACACCTTCGCCACTCCCCTGCTGCAGCAGCCACTGGCCTCCGGGGCCGACATCGTGCTGCACGCGGTGACCAAGTTCATCGCCGGCCACTCCGACGCACTGCTCGGCGCCCTGGTCGTGCGGGAGTCCGACTCGGCGACGTTCGCGGCGCTCGAGGCGGTCCGCCGCTCCCACGGCGCGACGCCGGGCACCATGGAGGCCTACCTCGCGCTCCGCGGTCTGCGGACCCTGCCGCTGCGGCTGGCCCAGGCCCAGGCGAACGCCGCCGTGCTGGCCGAACGCCTCGCCGCCCACCCCGCGGTGCAGCGCGTCCGCTTCCCGGGGCTGGCCGAGGACCCCGGTCACGAGCGGGCGGCGCGGACGATGTCCGGCTTCGGCTCACTCATCTCGATCGACCTGGCCGACGCGGCGACGGCGGACGCGTTCGTCGCGGCGACCCGGCTGTGGGTGTTCGCCACGAGCCTGGGCGGTGTCGAGTCGATGCTGGAACGCCGTCGCCGCTGGGCCGGCGAGCTCCCCACCGTCCCGGAGGGCCTGGTCAGGCTGTCGGTCGGTGTCGAACACGTCGAGGACCTCTGGTCGGACCTGAAACAAGCCCTCGACGCCCTCCCCCACGACAAGCAGTAAACGAAGGAGGGGTACTGGACACCTTCGTTTACGGCTTGTCGTGAGGACCGGACGGAGCCCTGTGGACAACCAGTTCCGGGGGCCATTTTCCCGCCAGGGTTGGTTCATGCACACCCGTCAGGACCCGTCGCCCTCCTTGCTGGCGCTCGCCGCGCTGCAGGGTGGCGTCCTCTCCACGGCCCAGGTCGCCGGACACGGCCTGCCCAAGGAGTCAGTCGCGAGGCTGGTGCGGCAGGGGCACTGGCAACGTCTGGACCGGTCGATCTACCTGACCGCGGCCGGCGAGCCGGACTGGACGGCGCAGGCTTGGGCCGGCGTGCTGCTGGGCGGCTCGCAGGCTCGGCTCGGCGGCAGCGCTGCCGGCCACCTGCACGGTCTGGTCCAGGAGGCACCGCGGCCCATCACCGTGCTCGTGCCGGCCGAGCAGATCACTCGGACGCGCTACCCCTGGCGCTTCCAGCGCGAGAGCCCTGGTGTGCGGGACCGCCGGACGCCAGGCTCGCCGCCGCGCACCACTGTCGAGGACACCGTGCTCGACCTGTGCGACGAAGGGTCGCCTGGTGAGGCGGTGGACGTGGCGACCAGGGCGGTGCAGTCCCGCCGCACCACTCCTGCCCAGCTGCGGTACTCGCTGCGTGGCCGGCAGCGCTTCCGGCACCGCGCCCTGCTGAACGACCTGCTCGTCGACGTGGCGACCGGAGCCGAGACGCCGCTGGAGCTGCGCTACCTGCGCGACGTCGAACGCCCCCACGGGTTGCCGGAAGCGGACCGGCAGGATCCGAGTCGGTCGTTCCGTCGCGACGTGGTGTACAGCCGCTACCGCCTCGTGGTCGAGCTGGACGGCCGCCTGGGTCACGAGGGGATGGGTCGCTTCCGTGACATGTGGCGCGACAACATCACCACCGTCGACGGTGAGCGCACCCTCCGCTACGGCTTCGGGGACGTGGCGCAGCGCTCCTGCCTGGTCGGCTTCCAGGTCGGGAGCGTCCTGCGGCAACAGGGCTGGTCAGGGGAGCTCCTGCGGTGTGCCCGCTGCCCGGCGGACCTCATCGGCCTCAGTGCGTGAACGAAGGTGGGGTACTCGCCACCTTCGTTTCCGATCTCAGTAGCGCTCGGGCTTGGCGGAGCGGGACATCAGCGTGGTGATGAGCTCGGCCGGGGTCAGCTCGCCGGCGACCACGGCGGCGACGTTCTCCACGATCGGCATCTCGATGTCGTGGGCTGCAGCGAGGGCCTGGATCGAGGCGCAGGAGACAACTCCCTCGGCCACCTGCCGGGTGGAGGCTCTGATCTCGGCGACCGTACGGCCACGGCCCAGCTCCTCGCCGAACGTCCGGTTGCGCGACAGCGGGGACGAGCAGGTGGCAACCAGGTCGCCCAGCCCGGCGAGGCCCGAGAAGGTGTACGGGTCGGCGCCCAGCGCCTGGCCCAGCCGGGTGATCTCGGCCAGACCGCGGGTGATCACCGAGGCGGTGGCGTTCGCGCCGAAGCCGAGGCCGACCGCCATCCCGACGGCGAGGGCGATCACGTTCTTGGCGGCGCCGCCCAGCTCGCAGCCGATCACGTCGGGGTTGGTGTAGGCCCGGAATCGGGGAGTGTGGCAGACCGACTGCACCGCGGCCGCTGTCTGTTCCGACGTGCTCGCGACGACGCTCGCCGACGGCTGGCGCTCGGCGATCTCTCGGGCCAGGTTGGGCCCGGTCACCACTGCGATCCGCTCCGGCGCGATGCCGCCGGCCTGGGAGACCACCTGGCTCATCCGCAGGCCGGTGTCGAGCTCGATGCCCTTGGCCAGGCTGACCACGACGGCGCTCGCCGGGATCGGCCAGTGACTCAGGTTGGTCCGCAGAGACTGGGAAGGCACAGCCAGCACTACGAACTCCGTGTCGGCCATCGCCTGCTGCGGGTCGCTGACCGCGGTCAACGAGTCCGGCAGCGCGATCTCGGCGAAGTAGTCCGGGTTGCGGTGCCGGGCGTTGACGGCCGCCGCCAGCTCGGGCCGTCGCGCCCAGAGCGTCACGTCGTTGCCGGCGTCGCTGAGCACGAGAGCGAACGCCGTTCCCCAGGAACCGGCGCCCATCACCGCGACCCGGCTCACGAGGCCACCCCCGCCGGCGGCCGTGGGTCGTAGCGGACCGCCGGGGGCTGCTCCTGGCGCAGCTCGGCGACCAGGGCCGTGATGGCGTCCATGATCCTCGTCGTCGCCTCCGCCAGCACCGCCGCGCTCAGCGGAGCCCCGCGGAGATCGTCCAGCTCCACCGGCTCGCCCGTCAGCAGCCGGAAGGTCTTGCGGGGCAGCAGCCGCGGGATGCCCAGGTGGTTGCCGTAGAGGATGTCCTGCGCTCCCCACTGACCGATCGGCACGACAGGCGCGGTGGTCTGGAGGGCGATCCGCGCCGCACCGGTGTGGCCGCGCATCGGCCACAGGTCGGGATCGCCGGTGATCGTGCCCTCCGGGTAGATCACCACCGCCTTACCAGCCTCGACCGCCGTCACCGCGGCCGACAAGGCGTCCTTGGCCGCGGCGGAGTGGCGCTGCACCGGGATCTGGCCACAGGCCCGCACCACCGCTCCCACCACCGGGAAGCGGAACAGGGAGATCTTGGCCAGGAAGCGTGGCCAACGCCCGGAGAAGGCGACGTACTGCCCGAGCGCGATGGGGTCGACGTTTGAGATGTGGTTGGCCACGACGATCACGCCACCGGTCTTCGGCAGCCGCTCCTGATGCCGCCAGTCCCGATGGGTGAGGGGCCGTGCGACTGAGTGCAGCAGCTGGACGGTCCAGAAGATCGCCCGCTCGCCCGGCTCGGCGTTGGCCTGGCTCAGCCGCAGCTGCGTCGAGGGCGCGTGGGCCGTTCTGGCCATGTCGTCCTCCTCCGCTGCGCTTCCACCGTGGCCGGCCGCCCATGGTTCCACGAGCGCGCCTCACCCTAGGGGATCACCGGCCCGGCGGACGTGACAGCATTCGGTGATCATGGACGCGCCGGGCAGGGACGCCGCCGCGCTGGTCGCCCTGAAGCCGGTCGCCTACGCCAAGTCCCGGCTGGGCACGCTCCCCGATCCCCTGCGCCGGCGGCTCGCCTGGACGATGGCTGTCGACACCCTCCTGGCCCTGAGCGCGGCAGTGCCGACGGTGCTGGTGGTGAGCGACCAGCCCGCGCTGGCCAGCCGGCTCGCCAGGGCCGGCGTCCGCGCTCAGGTCGTCGGTGATGCTGGCGCGCAGGGGCTCAACGAAGCTCTGGTGCGGGGAGCGGCCCTGCTGAACGAGGCCGGGCACGCTGACGTGCTCGCCTGCGTCGGGGACCTGCCCGCGCTGCGAGCTGCTTCGGTCCGGGTGGTGCTCGCGGCCGCACTCCCGAGCGGTCGTAGCTTTCTCGCCGACGCGTCGGGGATCGGCACCACGATGCTGGTGGCTCGAGGGGTGCCGCTGGACCCGCGCTTCTCCGGACCGTCCGCCGCGGCCCACGCGTCCTCGGGCGCTCGGCCGCTGACCCAGACGCTGGCCCGCGCCGTCCCGGACGCCCGGCAGGACGTGGACGACGAATGTGATCTTGGTCCGGCCGTGACCCTCGGGCTGGGTCGCGCCACGAAGGCACTCGTCGACCCGCGGACGCACCGGATGGCTGCGTACACAGTGATCACGACCACCCAGCACACCGATGATCATGGTCGAGCCCAGGCTGTGGCGGCGACCGGCCACCGGGTCTGGCTGCCGGCGGAGGCTCTGGCCGACGGGCTGCAGCCCTTGCGATCGGGCCAGCGGCTGCACGCCGTCCAGGCGGACGGCGTGGTGCTGTCCGCCTGGCTGTGAGCTACTTCTTCTTGCCCTTGCTCTTCTTGGCGGGGGCCTTCGTGTCGGACTTGCCCTTCGACTTGGCGGGCTTCGTGGCCTTCTTGGCCTTCTTGGCCTTGTCGCCGCTCGTGGCCTTCTTGCTCTTCGGCTTGTCGTCGGCCTTCTGGGCCGGCTCAGCAGCAACCGCCGGTGCGCTCGGACGACGGGCTGCCGGGCCCGCGGCCAGCTCAGGTACGAGACGCTGACCGGAGACGTAGGCCTTGAGCTCGGTCCCGGCGCGGAATCGCGGCACCGCCGTGGCGGCGACGTCCAACCGCTCGCCGGTCCGGGGGTTGCGGACCGTACGGGCCGGCCGCTCGACGCGCTCGAACACACCGAAGCCGGTGATCGCGACCCGCTCGCCGGCCGCGGTGGCCGAGCTGATCGTGTGGACGAAGGCGTTCAGCGCGCGGGTCGCGTCCGCGCGGCTGCCGTCGTAGTGGGCGGCGAGGGCTTCGACGAGCTCGGACTTGTTCATGCCGACTGCTCCTGATTCTGTGCCACGGGGAGCTGGGTGACGGGCTTGTACGAGGGACGGGCCTGCTCGTACGACGCGACCAAGTCGGCTTGGCGCAGCGTCAGCCCGATGTCGTCGAGACCCTCCAGCAGCCGCCACCGCGTGTAGTCGTCGATCTCGAACGGCGTCGAGAAACCCTCGGCGGTGATCAGCCGCTGCTCCAGGTCCACCGTGATCGGAGCCGCGGGGTGGGCCTCGATGTAGTCCCAGAGCTCCTCGACGATCTTCTGGTCGACGAGCGCGACCAGCAGGCCCGCCTTGCCCGAGTTGCCGCGGAAGATGTCACCGAACCGAGCGCCGATGACGACCTTGAAGCCGTAGTTCTGCAACGCCCAGACCGCGTGCTCGCGGGAGGAACCGGTGCCGAAGTCCGGCCCCGGCACCAGGATCGTCGCGCCGGCGTACTGCGGCTGGTTGAGCACGAACGCCGGGTCGTTGCGCCACGCGGCGAACAGCCCGTCCTCGAAGCCGGTCTTGGTCACTCGCTTGAGGTAGACGGCGGGGATGATCTGGTCGGTGTCGACGTTGCTGCGACGCAGCGGCAGCGCGGTCCCGGTGTGGGTGGTGAAGGCGTCCATCTCAGACCTCCTGCAGGTCGGCGGGGGCACTCAGGGTGCCGATCACGGCGGTGGCGGCGGCGACCGGCGGTGAGACCAGGTGGGTACGCCCGCCCTTACCCTGACGGCCCTCGAAGTTCCGGTTCGACGTGGACGCCGCCCGCTCACCAGGGGCGAGCTGGTCGGGGTTCATCCCCAGGCACATCGAGCAGCCGGCGGCGCGCCACTCGGCCCCCGCCTCCTTGAAGATGATGTCCAGGCCCTCGTCCTCGGCCTGCAGGCGGACCCGGGCCGAGCCCGGGACCACCAGCATCCGGACGTGCTCGGCCACGTGGCGGCCCTCGATCACGGCCGCGGCGGCGCGGAGGTCCTCGATCCGGCCGTTGGTGCAGGAGCCCAGGAAGACGGTGTCCACCGGGATCTGACGCATCGGCTGCCCGGCGGTGAGACCCATGTACTCCAGCGCCTTGCTCGCCGCGGTCCGGTCTGCCTCCTCGGAGAAGGTCTCCGGGTCGGGGACGCACGCCCCCAGCGGGACGCCCTGGCCGGGGTTGGTGCCCCAGGTGACAAACGGACTCAGTTGGGTGGCGTCCAGGTCGACCTCGGCGTCGAAGACGGCGTCGGGGTCGGTCCTGAGCGTCGTCCAGTACTCGAGGGCGGCGTCCCAGTCGGCGTCGACCGGCGCGTGCCGGCGGCCCTTCAGGTAGGCGAAGGTCTTCTCGTCCGGCGCGATCATGCCGGCCTTCGCCCCCCACTCGATGCTCATGTTGCAGATGGTGAGGCGTCCCTCCATCGACAGGTCCTCGATGGTCGAGCCGCGGTACTCCACCACGTACCCCTGCCCACCACCGGTGCCGACCTTCGCGATCAGCGCGAGGACGACGTCCTTGGCGGTGACGCCGGGCGGCAGCTCGCCGTTGATGTTGACGGCCATCGTCTTCGGCTTGGCCTGGGTGAGCGTCTGGGTGGCCAGCACGTGCTCGACCTCGGACGTGCCGATGCCGAAAGCCAGCGCGCCGAACGCGCCGTGGGTCGAGGTGTGGGAGTCGCCGCAGACCACCGTCATGCCGGGCTGGGTCAGGCCGAGCCACGGGCCGATGATGTGCACGACGCCCTGGTCGGCGGAGCCGAGGCTGTAGATCGGCACGCCGAACTCGGCCACGTTCTGCCGCAGCGTGTCGACCTGCGTCCGCGACACGGGGTCGGCGATCGGCTGGTCGATGTTCAGCGTCGGGGTGTTGTGGTCCTCGGTGGCCAGCGTGAGGTCGGGCCGGCGCACCGGCCGGCCGGCCTGGCGGAGACCGTCGAAGGCCTGGGGGCTGGTGACCTCGTGCACGAGGTGCAGGTCGATGTAGAGCAGGTCCGGCTCGCCCTCGGCCGCCCGCACCACGTGCGCGTCCCAGACCTTCTCGCTCAACGTTTTGGCCGTACCCATGATTCTCCTCCGTCGGCACCCAGCGCCTGCGTCCACTACGGGTTTCGGCGCTCTCACTGTTGCTCCCGCCCCGCCGTCGGAGCCACTTGAGTTTCAGCATCCGAGACGGCAGTATCAAGGCATGGACAACTCTAGCGGGGTCGGCGTGCTGGACAAAGCCGCCCTGGTGCTTGGCGCGCTGGAGACCGGACCCACCACGCTGGCCGGCCTCGTGGCCGCGACCGGGCTCGCCCGCCCGACCGCGCACCGGCTCGCCGTCGCGCTCGAGCACCATCGTCTGGTCAGCCGCGACCTGCAGGGCCGCTTCATCCTCGGGCCCCGGCTCGGCGAGCTCGCGTCCGCCGCCGGCGAGGACCGGCTGCTGGCTACGGCCGGCCCCGTGCTGGCCCGGCTGCGCGACATCACCGGCGAGTCCGCCCAGATGTTCCGTCGGCAGGGTGACTACCGCGTCTGCGTCGCCACGGCCGAGCGGATGTCCGGACTGCGTGACAGCGTCCCGGTCGGCACCCAGCTGACGATGACCGCCGGGTCCGCGGCCCAGGTCCTGCTGGCCTGGGAGGAACCGGACCGGATGCAGCGCGGCCTGCGCGGCAGCCGTTACTCCGCGGTCGCCCTTGCCGCAGTCCGCCGCCGCGGCTGGGCCCACTCTGTCGGTGAGCGCGAGCCGGGCGTCGCCTCGGTGTCGGCGCCGGTGCGCTCTCCGTCGGGCAAGGTGATCGCCGCGGTCAGCGTCTCCGGCCCGATCGAACGGCTCTCCCGCCAACCCGGCCGGCTGCACGCCCCGGCCGTCATCGCCGCCGCCGAACGTCTGAGCGAGGTCCTACGCCGCAGCGGCGCCGAGTGACGGCGGGCGAGCCGGGACCGTTAGGTTGACGCTATGACGGCGGAGCCCCAGCAGGAGTCGCCCATGCACCGCGCCGCGAGGGTCGACCTGGCCGTGCTGCGCTGGCGGGCGAAGCGAGCGCGACGAGCAGGCTGCACGGCCACCGTCATCCCCTACACCGGCTACGGCTCCACCTCGTGGATCCGGCTGCTGGCGCGGGTGCTGCTGACCCGCGACGACCAGCAGCCCGACGTCGAGCCGACGGGCGCTCGCGGTTGGCGCAGCTTCACCAGCGTCCCCGTCGAAGACGCCCGGGTCACCGTCGTGGTGGACGAGCACTCGCACGAGGTCCGCGCCGACAGCAGCGGCATCGTCGACGTCGTGCTCCCGGTAGAGCTCAGCCCGGGCTGGCACGAGATCAGCCTCAGCTCCGAAGGCTCCGAGCCGGTGACGTCGGAGGTCTTCGTCGTCGGTCCCGAGACCCGCGTCGGCCTGGTGTCCGACATCGACGACACGGTGATGATCACCGCCCTCCCCCGGCCGCTGCTCGCCGCCTGGCACACCTTCGTGGTCAACGAGCACGCCCGCTCGACCACCCCCGGGATGCCGGTGCTCTACGAACGACTGACCGGCCAGTTCCCGGGCCTGCCCGTGGTCTACCTGTCGACAGGGGCCTGGAACGTCGCTCCCACCCTCACGCGCTTCCTCTCCCGCAACCTCTACCCGCCCGGCCCGCTGCTGCTGACCGACTGGGGCCCGACGGCGGACCGGTGGTTCCGCAGCGGCCAGGAGCACAAGCGCCTCAATCTCCAGCGGTTGGCGAGTGAGTTCCCCGACGTCAAGTGGCTGCTCTTCGGCGACGACGGGCAGCACGACCCGACGATCTACGGCGAGTTCCTCAACGAGCACCCCGAGCAGGTCCTCGCCGTCTGCATTCGCCAGCTCACGCCGGGCGAGGCCGTGCTCGCCGGGGGCAGCGCCCGCGTCCGTCCGGTGGCCGAGGCATCCGCAGTCCCGTGGCTCCACGCCGCGGATGGCGCAGGGCTGGCCGAGGAGCTCGACCGCGTCGGGCTGCTGCCCGAGGGACCGTCCCAGCCGGAGATCGACGCCCGTGACAGCCCGACCGGTCGGCTTTGAGGCTTCGGCTCGGCCGTCAGGACGCCAGCTGGTCCACGAAGTCGGCGAGGTCGGTCCACAGCGCCATCCGCAGCTGCAGCGGCATGCCGTTGTTGGCCCCGGAAGGGCCCGGCAGCACGAAGGCCGGACGTCCGACGACGGTCCAGCCCAGCTCGCCGTAGGCCCGGGGCAGCCGCTCGCCCGCGCCGCGGGCGTACCAGCTGGCCGCCGTCTTGCTGACGAACGCCACCGCGCGGGGCTCGACGTCGCTCACCGCGCGGTCGAAGGGGGGACGGTGGACCACCATCTCCGGTTCGTGACCGGCCCGCTCGACACGTTCGATCACGAGATCGGTCAGACCGATCCCAAGGGCGGGCAGCCGCTCCGCGTCGTCTGGTCCGAGCTGTTCGGGCACCAGCCCGCTGCCGTGCAAGAGCTCCCAGAACCGGTTGCCGACACCGGCGTAGTACTGGGTCGGCGCCCGTCCACGACCCACGGTGCCGGCGATCACCAGCTCCACGCCCGGTCGCAGAAGCGTCCGGTCGGGCTCAGTGCTCATCGGCTCGCAACGGGACTCGAACCCGCGCTGCCGCTTTCAGGCCGTGATCCAGCAGCATCCTCGGCGGCTGCCCTTCGCTGTCGTTCAGTGTCGAAGAACGTCATGAGGAGGAAGGCTACGACGAGCCTCCTGTGAGCGTGACCCGATCCTGCGCTTGCTGGCTGCGTTACCCAGCTGTGGGAGGCTCGGCGGGGCACCTAGGGACCGGTGTCCCAGATCCTGGGCGGTGTCGCGAAAGCCGAGGACGCCGTTCAGCGGACCCGCTGCGGTACTACCCGCTGAACGGCAGGCGGGGCAGGTGCCCGTCTGCGGTCGTGAGCAGCGCCTCGAGACGCTCGGCCGGCACCGGCCTCGACCACAGATAGCCCTGGCCGTAGTGGCAGCCGAGCGCCGCGGCGATATCAGCTTGCTCGCAGGTCTCGACGCCTTCGATGATCACCCGCAGCCCGAGCTCGTTCCCGGCCGTGGCGATGGCCTTGACGATGGTGTCGTCGACGTGCTGACCGAGCTCGGTGGCGAAGAGTCGGTCAATCTTGAGGCCATCGAGCGGGAAGGTCAGCAGCTCCTGCAGCGCCGCCCAGCCGGAGCCGAAGTCGTCGAACCACACCTGGAATCCGGCGGAACGCAGGTCCGCGATGCTGTCCAGGTCAGGAGGCTCGGTGGGCCGGAGCGTCTCGGTCAGCTCCAGTGAGACCGCGGCGGCGGCGATACCGGCCGAGCTGGTCAGCTCCTTCACCACGTGACCCCAGTCGCCGAGGTCCAGGTGGCGACCGGACAGGTTCACGCTCAGCCGGAGCTGCGGATGTGGAACCAGCCACCGGCCAAGGTCACGGAGGGCTTGCTGAATGACCATCCGGTCCAGGTCGACGATCAGGTTGCTCCGCTCCGCCAGCGGGATGAAGGCCGCTGGTTGCTCCAGGCCGCCGTCTGGGTGTTCCCAACGTGCGAGTGCCTCGACCGCGACCAGCCGGCCGGTTCTCAGGTCGACGATCGGCTGGTACCAGGGAACGATCTCGCCCCGGCTGATCGCGCGGGCCAGAGCGACGACCCCCCGCCCGCCCCGATCGTCTCGTTCGTTCGGCAGCCGAGTGAGCTCGAGGTGGTCGGCGGTGACGGCAGCGAAGTCGGCCAGCAGCTGCAGCTCGCGCTCGCCAAAAGCCCGGGGATGCGGATGGGTGAGGTAGAGGACGCCGACGACTTTGTTCTGCCGGTCGAGCAACGGCACGCCGAGAAAGGCGCCTGCTGCATCCTCGGCTGCCATGGGGAGATCGGGGTAGTGCGCTCGGTCGGGCACCGCCAGCGGGCGTCCCGTCCTGGCCACGATCTGGCTGAGCCTGTTCACCTGCCCGTCCTCGTTCCCCGCTCGCCCGGTGGTCGCCAGCACCCCCTGCAGGGGCCCGTCCACCAGCGCGAGAGTGGCATCGGCGACCTCGAGCGCCTGAGCGGCCAGGGCGACGATCCGGTAGGCCGGCCCGTGCCGGGCATGCGTCCGCCAGGCAGGGGTCGGCTCAGGACTGGTCGGCGTCTCAGCCACGACAAGCCGGTCTGCGGTCCCGAGTTGGGTGTTCGACGGGGCCGAACTTGCCGCCGGTGGGCGCGCTACAGGGAAGTGTGGAAGCCGGGGGACGAATCACTGGGTGATTGTCGCACCGCACCCCGGCAGCCGGCGGGGGTGCGGCTAAAGCGGATCTGCCCGGGTCGGACTCGTCCGGACGCCCGTTGAGGTCTGAGGTCGCCGCCCGCAGAAGAGCGGCCAGCCCTTCGTGGCGGTCCGAAGCTCTGGACCTGCGCTAGCCTTTTTGCAGCAGTCTTGGGGGTCGGCTTTCGGAGGACTCTCGTGGATGTTGCCCAGGCGCCCGTCCCGGCGCGAAGGGCTTGCTACCGGCGGGCGGTAGCGACCTCGTCCCAGCGCTGCTCGTGGTGGCGTTCGAGGCGCAGCTCGCTGCTCGATCTTCCTCTCATCACGCTGTTGGGAATCGGCACCCCGGTTGAGGTGATCACGCCGACCGCAGCCGCCGCCGGTGTGCTGCATCTCCGGCGCCAGCCAGGGAAGCGGCCGCAGCGGGGAGACACGCGGCACGGGGTCTCGCGGCCGGTGTTACCCGGAGACCGGGCGACCAGCCGGGCCCTGCCATCGTGGCTGCACCACACCTCGAAGGGAGCGGTTGGCACGCATCCCCGGGATAGTCCGGCGGTCGCCGACCAGCACGGTCCCACCGCCGCATCAGCCATTCGCGTCCTCGTCCGCCGCCATGGCTGAGTCGACACCCATCCCGACGATCCCTGCTGTCGCGCCGACGCCGCGTCGGGGACCCCGGCGGCACGCCTGGTGGCTGCTCCTGCTGTTCGGCGCCCCCCTCCTCGTCGGCTACCAGGTCGCGCCGCAGGGACTGGCGCGAGATCTGGTCTACGTCGCCAGCGGGATCGCCGCTGTCGGGGGCATCCTGCTCGGCGTGCGCATGCACCAGCCGGTCCGCCGGAGCGCCTGGTTGGCCCTCTCCGGCAGCCAGGCGCTGTGGACCATTGCTGACCTCGTCGCCGGCCTCCGCGCGACCTTCGCCCCGACCGAGGCCTTTCCGACCGTCGCGGACATCCCCTACCTGGCCGGCTACCCTCTGCTCGGGCTGAGCCTGTACCTGCTCACCCGCGGCCGCCGACCAAGGCGTGACCTCGAGGGGATCCTCGACAGCCTGACGATGGTCGTCGGGCTGTACCTGCTGTGTTGGGTGCTGCTGGCCAAGCCGATCATCATGGAGTCCCGCGACTCCTGGCTCGCCGCTGTCGTGGGGGCGGCCTACCCGCTGCTCGACCTCGCGGCGATCGCCATGCTTGTTGCTCTGGCGATCACCCCTGGAACCCGAACGGGGGCACTGCGGCTGCTCTGCATGGCGATCGCACTCGTCATGGTCGCGGACACGACAGCTGCCGCTCTCGGCCAGTTCAGCTTCGGCAGCACCGCCGCCATCGACTTCATCTGGATGCTGTCCTACCTCTTGGTGGGGTCCGCAGGGCTGCACCCGTCCATGCAGGAGCTTTCCGCACCGACCATGGATCTGGCGCCGCACCTGAGCGGCCGGCGTCAGGTGGCCACGGTGCTGGCCGTACTGGTCGCGCCCAGCACCCTGGCCGTCGAACACGCCCTCGGCCTGCCGCTGGACGTCTGGGCCGTTGTCATCGCCTCGGTGCTGATGCTCCTGCTGGTGGTAGCACGGATGAACCTGGCGGTCCGCAAGCTCGTTGCCGCCGACGCCCGCCGCGAACGAGCCCAGCGGGCGCTGGCCCACGAGGCGGCGCACGATGCTCTGACGGGGCTGCCCAACCGGGCACAGGCCCTCAAGCTCGTCGGGGAAAGCCTCAGCCGCGCCCAGCGGAGCGGGGCAGTGATCGGGCTGCTGTTTGTCGACCTCGACGGCTTCAAGACCGTCAACGACACGTTCGGCCACCGCGCGGGAGACGAGGTCCTCTTCACGTTGGCCCTGCGGATGCAAGATGCGGTGCGGGCCGGTGACCTTGTGGGTCGGCTGGGAGGGGATGAGTTCGTGGTCCTCCTGGAGCCGGTCGTCGACGCCGCCTCTGCGGTGGGCGTCGGGGAGCGGCTGATCGCGGAGGTGTCGAAGCCGATCCCGCTCACCAACGGACAGCAGGTGAAGGTCGGAGCCAGCGTCGGGGTGGCGATCAGCCAGGATGGCGGGACCGACTCCGACGCCCTGCTGGTGGAGGCCGACGTAGCGGCCTACCGCGCCAAAGAGCGCGGAAAGGGTCGCACCGAGGTCTTCGACGCAGGTCTGCGGCGCGAGATGCAGGCCCAGACCGATCTGGTGGCAGGCCTGGGCACCGCTCTGGCCGAGGAACAGCTGCTGTTGCTCTACCAGCCGGTCGTCGACCTCGGCACCGGGCTGCCCGTGGGCTACGAGGCGGTCGCGCACTGGAACCGTCCGGGGGTCGGCCTGGTGCCGGTGCCACAGCTGCGCGAGGCTGCGGAGGTGTCCGACCTGGTCTTCGACCTGGACGCGTGGGCCCTACGCCGCGCCGCCGAACAGGTCGCAGAGTGGCAGCGTCAAGGGCACCGTTGCGGTCAGGTGGCTGTCCGGGTCTCGATCCGGCACACCAAGCGCGCCCGATTGATCCAGGACGTCCACGGCGCTGCCGAGGCCGCCGGGATCAGACCGCAGCAGCTCATCGTGCAGATCAGTGACCTCCATTTCCTCGACGACGCCGTGAGCTTTCGACACCTTGTCGCGGCTGCGCGACGGCGGCACCACCATCAGCCTCGACCACTTCGGGGCGGGCATCAGCTCCGTGCGTCGGCTACGGAAGCTACCGGTCGACGCAGTCAAGCTCGACGCCTCTCTCCTCGACACCGGTTCAGCCGAAGCAACGAACCTGCTCACGCTGATGGTGCGCGGCGCGCAGAACTTCGGGCTCCGCGTCGTCGTGAAAGGTGTGGAGGACCAGCGGGACGCCGCCACCCTGCGCACCCTGGTCCCCATCCTGGGTCAAGGTGAACTCTTCGGTGGCCTCGTCGGCGCGGACCAAGTGGGGGCCGACCTCGGAAGGTCCCGCGGGACCGCTGCATCTTCAGATGCGAGGTCGGGGTGAGACGAGCGCCCTTCGACGGATCGTCGATCCTGAAAAGAGGCACCGAACCCACGCCGTCCGTGAACCTCGCGGGCACCTCAGCTCTCGCGCCGGTGTACCGGAGGTGCACCGAGCCTGTGGTGATCGCGCTCCCTCAGGGAGAGGCGAACGGCATCTGACCTGGTCAGATGCCGTTTTATCGA
>CAVSFR010000003.1:0-280820 GCA_963727215.1 uncultured Actinomycetota bacterium | reverse complement strand
GCACGGTCGTCGGCGGAAATACGACCAAGCGGTAGACCAGCACCGCAGCGACATCCGGCAGCTCGAGCAGTCGACACTCTTCGGGTTGAGCAAGCCGCGCCGCCACCTGGTCGCGGGCGTACGCAGTGGATCTGCCCGTCACCTCAGCCAAGTACTTGGCCGTTCCGCCTACCAGCCGTTCCGGTTTTAACAGCCGCGGCGCGGTCTCCGCGAGCTCAGGGCGGAACCAGGACGTCGACAACTCGATCGGCCGCCGCTCCCGTCCCCGGAGGAGCGCAGTACGACGATGGCTTGGCCGCCGCTGGGCAGCTCCAGCGCCTCTGCGACGTGGAGCAGGAGCAGCGACGACGTCGATAGCCACGAACTCGATGGACTCGCCGGCCCCGTACATTCCGCCAGGGGCGTCAGCACGTGCATAGCGCTCACGGGCCCTCGGTACCGCATTCACGTCGTTCACGAAGGTGCCGGCGCCCTGGCGTGACGTCACCAAGCCCTGTACGCGAAGGACCTCAAGCGCACGCGCGGCGGTTGGTCTAGCCACGCTCCAGCTCGCCGGCGAGCTCTCGCTCGGACGCCACTTCGTCACCCGGCTGAAGGTCACCGCGGACAATCTGATCACGGATGTGAGCGGCAATCTGGACGTACTTCGGCAGCGCCTGCTGAATCTCGGGCATGCCCTGTCCGCTACCTCCGCCGTCACTGTCCTATGCCACTAGCCACTATAGGGGACAAGCGCGAGCGGGACCTTGTAGCGTGCCACTTGTGCGAGCCCTCATCGTGGCCGTCGGTGGCGGAGGTGACGCCATCACCGCTACAACGCTCCAGCGGCTGCTCGGTCTCCACCGACCGGCTCCGATCATGACCTACGCCTGGGACCGGCTCATGATCGATCCGCTACCCGGCCCCCGCTCGATCAAAGACTTCGCAGGGCTCCGCACCCCCGCGGCCGATGTACACCAGGTCGTGTCCAACACCACGCTCCGAGCGCCTGCCGGATCATCACTCCCCCGCATCGCAGCTGACACCAACTCCACCTTGCTTCTCCTCGACCCCGTTGAGGGCGCCGTTGGCATGGCCCGTCAGATCCAGGCTGCCGCCGCCCACCTGAACATCGACCAAGTCATCGCCCTCGACGTCGGCGGCGATGCCGTCACCGACGGCCACGATCCCGGGCTGCGCAGCCCCTTGGCCGACCAACTCGCCCTAGCCGCATGCATGCGGAGCGAACTACCAACACGACTCCTCATCGCCGCTCCTGGGCTCGACGGCGAGATCCCAGCTGCGACAGTGCTGGATCGCCTCGACCGGGCCGGAGCTACGCCGCTCGGGCGTCTTGCAGCCCACCGACCTCGCCCCTGCCCGTTCCGTCTATCAATGGCACCCGTCCGAAGCCTCCGGACTACTCGCCGCCGCTGTAGACGGCGCACGTGGAACCGTCGAGGTGCGTGACGCAGGCGACCAAGTGACCCTTACCGACGCCACAACAGCCCTAGCTGCGGTCGACCTCGAGGCCCTCGCCGGCCTCATACCGGCGACCAAACTTGTCGACACTCATTCGCTCGGGCGATGCAGAGGCTGTGGTCCGCGACCTCACCGGCATCTCCGAGCTCCGTTACGAAGCAGCCAAAGCGGCCACACGCAGCAAGCAGACAGCACGGACGCCAACACCGGAGAGCCTCGTCGAAGTCGACGCCCTAGCTGAGGCCGCCCAGCAACGAGGCGCAGACTACATCAGCACGCGCCGCCTAGCCGAACTCCTCGGCTGCAGCTCCTCGACGTCTGCTGCCCTCAACCGACTCTCTCGCCATGGAACCCTATACTCCCAAACATTGTCACCGATTGGCTGCCTACCGCGTCGCGCCGGGGCTGTAAAAATTCAAACGGTGGGCAATTATCTCTGTGAGGCCTTATGGTCACTCATAGAGCGGACGCACTGCACTCGCCGGCCCGAGCCTGC
This sequence comes from uncultured Actinomycetota bacterium, assembly GCA_963727215.1. Lineage (GTDB taxonomy): Bacteria > Actinomycetota > Actinomycetes > Propionibacteriales > Propionibacteriaceae > Microlunatus. The sequence continues at coordinate 278,863 of CAVSFR010000003.1, read as the reverse complement.
GACTCGCTGCAGCCCTGCCCTATGCCAGCCGATCCTTCAAGGTCCCCAACCTGGAACCAAGCGCACGCTTGATTGCTATTCGATGTGATAACGCGGCATCACGGCAGCAGTAAGCGCCTCCTCTGAGAGGCATCTCGCAACGTCGTCTATCGTCCAACGAGGACTGTCCTTGAGTGCTTGGACACCGAGCACTGTTTCGACAAGGGCTTGCCAACCATTCGCGAGAAGCATCGACGATCTCGCCTCGGGCGCCTGGGACGTCCCCATATAGGGACGCCCAACGATTGATGATATCCGTGAATCCCCGGAAGTCGCCATTGATCTGTAGTAGGTTTGCTCCAGGTACGTTGAGCCCTATCATCCGAAACCCCGCACTTCGAGTGCCGTCCTCGACGCTGATCCAGGCAACTTCGGGCTGAACGTCACCGCCTAGTTCTTCGCCCGGACGCCTTCATCCGAGAGAAACAGTGCATAAATGTTTCCTCCTCGGCCACCTCGGCTCCCTGCCCTTCCCCCAGACTCAGTTCTATTCGCTTCGCTTTGCCTGGATTCGCCGCCCGGCGCCTCACCCTATACAAGCTTGTCGCCAGTGGGGGTTTGACGATACCTGGTGAATCTGAAAATTGCGGATCGTGTTCAGCCTCTCGCGGATCACTTGCGGTGATCGTTCGACGATGCACCAGAAGTGATCTCCTCCATCAGGGCCTTGATGGGGGCGGGGAATTTTTCGGACTTTGAAAACTCTGATGCCCATTCCGCCCACGGCAAGGGTTCGATGATTGATGAGCAATTGGGTCCGTGCTGTGTTTGATCCAAATTCAGCGAATCTGAGGCAGCGGCTCAACGTATAGCACCACCCGCTGGTAGCCGAAGATCACACCGAACTGCGGAGTCTTCCCACCCCTGAGCGACCAAGAGTCAATTCGTATAATTCGTCATGATGCAGAGCCGCAGCGTGCCCTGAGGAAGCGACGAACCCCGAGTTCTGGGTGAGAGCCGGCTCATCCTTTAGAATCCACCAGTGCACGATAGCATTGTCCAGACGAACCTGCCCGGAATCCTGGGCGTGGTTCTTCAAATAATGCTCTTGTCCCTGAATCGTTCAGAGTTCCGATCGCGATCGGATCGGGGGTTCTCCCAACCTTCACGAGCTTTCACCGTTACCCCGTCGGAAAATCTGAAAGTAGCGGGTGTTCAGGTAACGCCCGACCCACCGTGAAGGGCTCGGGGTGCCGACTGGCGCTGTTATCGTGTTTGTCGTCGGCCGCACCGCCTAATAGGACTACTTTAGTCCCGTGCTCGCCGATAGCCGCGTCGCATCGTTGTCCGAACGACATATTCGACCCTCGCCCAGTGGCCGTAGGTTCCGTTCGGTCGTTGGACCTGCCTAAGTCCGTATTCACCCGACGCTGGGTCTCGCCACAGGTGGATCATGGACCCCTTGCCGGCCTTCCAGGACAAGTAGATCAGACCAGCGTGATTTCGCGTCGCCGCTGCGATCTTTGCCCCAACCCCGAAGTTTCCCTCGTGACTCTGAGTGTGAACGGACGACGAGAGCTGATTGATGTAACGAGCCATCTCCTGGCCCTCCATGCCACAGCCGGTATCGATCACACAGAGCTTGTACGCGCCAGTCAATGCATACGTATCCCAGTCGACGTCCCACGTGACGTTACCCCTACCCTCCGGAGTCCGCTCGATCGCCTCGATGGCGTTCTGGGTCAATTCGCGCAAGAACTGCAGCGGAGCGCAGTCCTGGCCAAGCCGGTCGACCAGTGCGGCCAATCACTTCCGTCATCAAGAGTGTGTTAGGGTAAGTAAAAGGGGATCGCTCATGCAACTCTCCGTTCACATAGCGCAAGGAGCAGGGTGTACTCACCTACGGCGGGTGGCAGCTTCAGCTGAATCAACGCACTAGTTTGTGAGGGGCGGATCGGGGATTCGGCGGGAATACCATCGGTCGCCCACCGCACAATAGCGTTGACCAAGGCCTTCAGTTCTTGCTGTCGGGACAAAGGAGCACGAGGCAAGTCTGCGTCCGCTTCCTCCGGTACGGGTGGGAATGCGCCAGTGGACAGTAGTGCATTGTCCCGTGATAGTGGCAAAGACATCAGAGGGTCTAAATCCTTATAATACGCAAGCACTTCGTTACGAGTCATGATTGGCTTAACCACTTTGCGTCCGGCCTGATCCGTCGTCAGACGGTGGTAGGCCGCCGCAAGGACGCGCATGATCGTGCGTGAGCCAAGTAGGCTGTCGGAGCGCACCTCCGTCGGGGCCAACGTGCCGCTCATGACCTCGCCCAGAGAAGGAAAGGCCGCGACGATGACGTCAAAGAACTGAGTGACTCGCAGATAGAGCTGGTGCTCCTCTTTCTCGAGCTCAGTGTTTCGCGCTTCGGTCACCCGGCCTGTGATACTTCCGGTCGCGAAAGGCCGAACGATATTAACGAGTGTCTCGCCCGACATGAGGTTGGGATTGCTTCGGCGAACCGTGCGACATTCGTCCGAACCCAGTCGACGCGCCCGTTCAGCAGCGGGTGGTTCTCAGACAGTGTTCGAGCGACACGATTGATGACCTGGGTTGCATCATAGTCGGCGATCTGCGACTTATTGATGGCCAAGGCCTGGTCCGCAATCTTCGCAAACAAGGTCCGATGTTCGTCCTCAGATAGAACCATGATCTCAACAGTTATAGTCTCGGAGTGGAGTCGAGACATAGTGGCCTTCAACGACTTCACGGTTGCCTCAGCCGGCCCGATCAGTACTGGGTCCTTAAGCTTCCGAGCATCGTTGAGTCGGTCCTGTGCCTTTCGGAGCCGCTCGCTGAGGTCGGCCCTTTTCAGGTGCCAACCGTAAATTCGGTGCTGCATATCAAGGATCTCGCTGACGTCGGCCAGGTCTCGCGGCACCCCGAGCAATCCGATTTTTACGCCATTGCCCTTGGCACCGAACGCGAAGTCCTCGGGAGGAAAATCCTCACGAATGCTCAACAGGCCGGCGGGACAGCCCCAAGCCTCCGGGTTCTTCTCCCAGTAGTCGCCAAAGTCCTTGAGCATGTTTGACCACAAGGGGACGGTTGTTCGGGAATGGCACGTTAGGGTCAGGCTTCGGGAGCAGGTCTAACGCGATACCAATGGTGGGTCGTAGCGTGTACACGGTGCGCTCTCCCCGCGTCCCCTTGAACGCATGAAGTGGCACTTTGTTCTGGTAGTCCGGGGCATCCACCAAGCCTGCCGCTTCTTCGATCATCTCTGGCCCTCTCGACTTGGGAGCTGGTAACTCCGCTGATGACGCTTAAGCTAGCACGCGCCACGCCCTGGCGCAACTAAATCGTCAAACGCCGATTTGTCACGCCCTCGGAGTCGGAGCCCACCCAAGGCGGCTGCACGGCGCCACCCCCTAGACCCCGGACGGTGGTTTGCCTGCCGAGTCAGAGCTGCATGCGCGAGGTCAGCGCTCCCATGGTTCGGAGCTCCATGTTGATCATGCTGGCGGCCCGGCACTCTCCGAGCGGGCCTGGCCGGCCAACCGCCAGGAACCAGATTGAAGCAAGTAGTCGGGCGATCCGGGCTGTGCCCGGGACAGCGCGGGCGTGCAGACCGGCGCCGCCTGCAGTTGCAGTGCGACACACAGAAGCTCACCTCGCCTGTGAAGTGAGCCTCTCTCATCAACGTTGGTCGGAGGAACCGAGCCGTGCAACGGAGGGTCGGCCACTGACGTGCGCAGGCCGGTTCTCCCCCAAGACGCACGTTGACAGACGGTGCGTCGAGGGTTGTGGGCGCCCACCTCGATTCGCCGATGCTGGAGTGGGGTTCTCAAGGCGTGGGCCTAGGAGGACCCTCGTGCGGCCGTTTCGGCCGCCGGGTCGCCATGGCCAGCCATATTCGGTGAGCGTTTAGGCCTCGGACGTCGTCGGGGCTCGCCTTCTGCGCTTCCTCGAGGTGGCGGTCGTAGTGCGACTTGCAGAGGCCCCGAGCACGGTACGGGCGCCCACAGCCCTCGACGGCACAGGTGTCAGCGTGCGTCTTCGGTGAGAACCGACCCGCTGCGGGGTCGCGGTACAGGCGCTTGTGCCGCTGATGGGTCCTACAGAACGGACTCCTGCGGACGACGTTGGGGCAGCCCTCGACCTCGCACCGCCAGATGCCTCGCCCGATGACGCTCCAGTCCCAACTCCTCGTAGCGGCGACCCCACTCGTCGGGGTCGGCGCCAAGAGCAGCTGCCACCGCCGTGACGGCGCGCTTGGAGACGCGCCGCTGGACCGAGAAGACGTCCTCGATCGTCGTCGTCAAGCTGTAGCCGGTGGCCAGCTGCAGATCCTCGTTGAATCGACCCCACTCGTCCCGCAACTGGCGCAGTGACCGAGTCAGCGGCTCACGGAGTGCTGCCTCCTCGACGGATAGCCTGCTCACACCCAGAGCCTAGAACCAGAGTCGAGACGCGCCGTCCCCAGGCCCTCACGCAGCGTTTGCCGATTTGGCTCTATTGGATCAAGGGCCTCGCTGCGCTCGGCCAGCGGCGCGTGTCCTCGCTTCGCTGCGGGCCGCGCCGCAAGGCGGGAGCCCGCTACTCCGAACCTGGTGCTCTCTCGGTCCCTTCTTCGGACTCGCCTTCCTGGCCAGCGGCAGTGGGGCCGACTAGCGTTGCTCCGATCCCGCCGTCGTTCGTACTCACTACGCAAGGCCGCCGCCGCTACAGCAGGCAGCGGAGTAATCACGGTCGTGACGCGGCCCACTCTGTTCATGGACGTGCCGATAGTCGAGACCTCGCCACTGTCGGCGATTAAGACTCGGTCATGCAATCCATCAGCGCATCGAACCTCTACAGGCCTCGCCAAGCTGCCGCTGTCTAGGTAAACCGCTATAGCCGCTCGCTGCGGCCCGAAATCTCGGTGGCCTCTAACGATTAGTCGAGTGAGCTGAGTGGTCTGAACAAGCTGGTGCACTTGCTCGATGCGAAGATAGGGATCAATGAAGAGCCCGGGACCGGCCGCGGCCAAGTGGGCGACAAGCATTGGATAGGCCAGTGCGTCGTCGCGGCCAAGGACGACAACATCCAGACTGGTGTCCTCGTCGTCCGCACGCTCCGCACTCTGTAGTAGTGCTTCACCCAAGGCCGTAATCCGTAGCGATCTCGAGTCCGACTCTCGTATCCAGCCTAAGCGGACGCCATGCTCAACGGGGGTTTCCGCGTCAGCTACCTTCACTCGCACTGTTGCATCGGCACGCCGGTTCGCCTGCTCGAAACTTCGTGCGGCCGCGCCCAGCAAGTCCGCGTTGATCCCCGCCAATTGCTTCCGATAGTTGTCCATGAAGCCCTTGAAGAGATTCTCATAGGGCTTGGTGAGATTCTCTGTAACGAAGGACCGGCCTAGCGCAGTCGTCTTGGCCTCAACCACGTGGGTCTCGTAACGAGCTTCATTCGGCTGGGGGGACGCGAGCCAACCCTCAACCTCTTCCTGCGATGGCTGGTAATGGTTACGGTTGCATGTTGCGACAAACGCGAGGACCCGATGTTGCTCGCTACTAATGATCTGCACAACGCAAGTATGACCTGCGCCCACCCGACCCCGGCCCAACCGCTCCGCTCGCACGGCCGTCAGGACGCTCGCTCGTCAGGCTGCTCGATTGAGCTCGGACGATCGCATGCGATAGTCAGCAGCGCTCGAGCCCGCCAGCAGCGGCACCTACCCAAGCGGAGTGGTCACTGAGCAACTACCTGAGTAACTACGACCTGAGGAAGCCGTTGTTATGAGCGGACGGACCTCGACTGACGAGCTCAATAAGGCAGAGGTTGCGCTCGGCCATCTCAACAACCACCAGCATCAACGCCTAGTAACGACCGCCACCTTCGTCCCATTCAACCGCCGACATGGAACTGCGATTGGCGTTTCTATCCGATTTGCCTTGACAGCTGATCATAGAACGTCTTACGCTTGATGAAGACATTCACGTTCAATCCAGGAATAGTCGACAAAGTGGCCCGATTCATGCTATACCCGGTATTCTTCCAAGCCTTGACGCCTTTAACATTCAAGCTGTACGACATGAAGAGCTGGAAGTCCCCTGAGAATCTTCCCCGCCTGATCCATAACTCGAACATATCCGGCGGCATACCTGATTGCGTACGGGAGGTCATAAATTAGGTTGGTGCGCACCACGATGTCTTCGTCGAAGGCTGTCTCCCAATCTTGATAAACCTGAACAGCAACCGACTTAGCCGTTGATACCTTCATCTGTCCGATCCCGACAGAGGTGCCTGCACCACTTAACTCCGCCAGCTGCGTCGCACTCCTGCGGATCGAGAGGTAGTTGCCGCCCTCGTGATAAATGATGTGGGCAAGCGTCTGGCACTTGATGCCCGCAGCACGTGCGCCAGCGTTCAAGTCAGTGGCCATGCCGGAGAGTTGCTTCTCCCTAGCTCCTGCCGTGCGCTGTAGACGAATATTGCAAGCAGTGAAACCGGTGCCACCAGGGGAAGTCCCGCCGCCCCCCGTGCCGCCTCCTCCTGTACCCCCACCCCCAGTGCCAGGCGAAGCTCCCAACTCACGTGGTTGGACTCAACCCCTCCAGCCGTCACCCAGTGGTCGGGGCCATCGCCGGAGTAGCAGTAGCTCGCGGTTGAGGCGTGGCCTGAGCCGTCGGTGCTGAGGCTGAATGTGTAGAAGCCGCCGGGGCTAACGCTGTCGTAGCACGTGATGGAGACGGTGCTGCTGGCAGCGAAGTGGTCCAGTGCGATGGCGTAGCGGTAACCAACGGGAGCCGCAGTGCCTTGTGCCAAGGTGACGGTCCGAGTTGCAGCCGAAGCTCCCCAACTCACGTGGTTGGACTCAACCCCTCCAGCCGTCACCCAGTGGTCGGGCCCATCGCCGGAGTAGCAGTAGCTCGCGGTTGAGGCGTGGCCTGAGCCGTCGGTGCTGAGGCTGAATGTGTAGAAGCCGCCGGGGCTAACGCTGTCGTAGCACGTGATGGAGACGGTGCTGCTGGCAGCGAAGTGGTCCAGCGTGATCGCGTAGCGGTAGCCCTTTGGGGCAACCGGCCCCTGCGCGAGGCTGAGGGACGGAGGGGCAGCAGTTGCTGAGCAGTCGGGGACGCCAGTATCAATCTGGTTGGCCACGAGCCCGTCGTCGACGTAGTGGGCGTTCAGGAAGCCAGAGTTCGCGACTCCGGCGTTCGTCGGCCGCGTGAGGTTCAGGACTTTGTACCACAGGGTGTTGTTGAAGGCGCCGACTGCATCGCCCCAGGCGTAGCAGCGCAGCTGCACCCGCTCACCCGCGTACACACCGTGGCCCGTTACACGGTCCGTATCGCTGGTGCGGGGGCTGTTGCGAAACCACACGCCGTCTGGTGGTGTCTCGCTCGTGTTCATGACGGTGAAGACAGGTCCGTTGGTTGTCTCGTCCGCTTGGGCTGGCGCGTCTACACCGACTCCAACGAGAACGAGCGCAACGGCAAGGACCACGAACCACCTGCGAAGCCCCATCGGAGCTCCTTCCCCAAGGAACGCACGGTGCGTGCGCTGAGGCTAGCGGAACAGCGTCGAGCCCGTCGAGGAACTGTCTCAGATGCGACGGCTTGCTGTTCCGTTGCTTGACGCCGCAGCGGTCGCGCCGTCGCGCTTCAGCTAGCCGCTAAGAGGGACCGTCGCTACGACTGCATGTCGACCTCTGTGACGACGGTTGAGCGCTTGGCGAGCCGGACGATGGCTTCTTCGACAATGAGGGCGACCATCTCGCCGGTCTGGGTCACCGATGGCGATGCAGGCCGCCGCCCCGCCAAAACCAATCAGGGCCGGTGCTACCCGGTCATCGAAAGATCAACGTGACGGAGCGTGATGGGGGCAATGACACCCGCATCGTTGCGGCCATCTTGACAGCAGCGTTGACAGCAACCGCACCGCGCGAGGCATCATCCACAGGGACATCATAACGCCTCTCACTAGGTGCGATCTTGTAAACAGGCGGTTGTCGGTTCGAGTCCGACCGCCAGCTCCACTGTCCGACCTGGCTGCCGCCTAACGACAGGCCCTCGAACACCGAGAGAGCCCGCGTGCTCTACCTGCACCTCGTGATGCAGTCATCGCCTCCCCCAGGTGCCGGCCGAACGGGAGCGCTCGTCGCGGTGACCGTAGCCAACCCTGCGAAGACCCGTCCCGCAGGTGCTCGCCGCCTGCGCCATCGCGGATGGTCTGATCGCCCAGCCCCAAGCCGCGTCGTGGCAACAGGCCGCTCAGTGCCCGCCATTCTTCCCGTATCGCAGGAAGCTCCCTCTTGGGCTCGTGGCACCGGGGTGCGGCTCTGGCACTGGCGACCTGCGGGGCGCACGACGGCGGCGCGGCCCCAAAGGGCACGATCGGCTGCCCGCTCCGTCCGCACCGTTCAGATCCTCGCCTTCGGTCGATACGCTGCGACCGACGGATCGGGGTGCAGGGTGACTCGCTCGCGGGACGACAGGGATGCAGGGGCGAGGTCAGGTCCCGGCGCCCTCTCTCAACCCGGTGCCGCGCAAGATCGCCGAACCCCGCGGGCCGCCCCCGTTCTGGGGTCGATGCTCTCCGCCCAGCGCTCGGCGGGTAACCAGGCGGTGGTCAGCCTGCTGCAGCAGGGGCGAGCTCAGGATGGCTCACAACCGCTCACCCTTCAGCGGTGGGGCGAGACCAAGACCGACCGCCAGCGGATCGACGCCGCACTCGTCTCGAAGGACCCGGCCGACGTCAAGGCGATCGATGACGTCAATGTCGCCACCTCGGACGAGAAGTTCAAGCTCATCCGGATCCTGGCCTACCAGGGCTGGGTCGGACCGCGGGACGAAGGCCAGATCGAGGCGCTCTGGCGCAGCTTCGGCGACCGGATGCCCGAGCTGGCAGGTCCCGAGATCGTGCTGTGGCAGCACTGCATCGACGTGGGCGCAGAGCTCGAGAAGCTGGCGCCCTACAAGCGGGCGCAGACGGCGTTCATGTCCGATGTCCAGCACCTCGCCCTCAGCTATCTCGACAAGAACCAAGCGTTCGTCGACGCCGACCTCAAGTCCCTCGGGGTCGGACAAGCCCCCTCCGCCGCGGCCGACCAGAAGCTGGCGGAGGTGCAGGAGATGGCGCGGCTGGTCCGGGACGCACGCGCCAAGGAGCGGGGGCTTCGCAACCTCCGGGTAGGCGACTTCCTCGAGCTGCCCGACGACGGGCTGCCCCACTGGCGGCCGCTGACCTTCGATCCCGAGCAGCAGCCCGACCGCAACCTCGACGACAACGCTGCCGACAAGCTCCGCGACTGGAACAAGGTGCATGCGGTCTGGAAGCCGGTGGCCGACGCGATCACCACCACGGCCAACACCTACCCCTCCATCTACGCGACGATCGCCCAGAGCGAGCCCGGGGCAACGATCGACAAGACGTCGATGCTGGCCGTGGCGACCCCGGCCGCCGCGCGGGTACTCATCGGCGAGTCGCTACGCACCGTGCTCGACAACATCGCCAAGGCCCGACCCAAGATCGCCGGCAACGACCCGGACTACCGCGACATGCTGCCCCTGCACGCCGCCCTGTTCAACGGGTCGTCGGCTGGCGCGTCCGGCACGGACTGGAAGCAGTCCTTCTACCGCCAGGTGGCCAAGAACGACCTGGCCGACCACGAGACCCGTCAGTTCTGGATCAGGCTGGGGCTGACCACGGCAGCGGCCGCCGCCTTCGTGGTGGCGGAGTTCGCGACGGCGGGTACGGCCACCTTCTTCCTTGCGGCCGGCGTTGGCCTCGCGGCCAGCGGTTACCAGGCCTACGGCAGTCTCGACCGCTACATGGCGCTCGACGCGGCCGCCAAGGCGACGGTGAAGGACGACGCCGCGATCGTCGACCACGCGACCGTTCTCGCGGCCCAGCAGCAGGCGATCCAGGACGCTGCCTCCTTCATCCAGAGCGCCGCGACCCTCGGCATCAGGGCGGCTACGGCCCCCGTCCGGACCCCTGCGGCCGCGGGAGGCGGCGGCGGGGGCGGCGCCGGTGCACCCACCGGAGGTGGCGGGCCACCCGGGGCCGGCCCGACCGCGGTTCCCGGGCGCGTGCAGTCCCGGATCAACGTGGCGAACGGGCCGACCCGTTTCACCCCACTGAAGGGCAACGGGAACCCGGCGCAGGCCGGCTGGGACCACGTCCAGGCTGGCCACTTCGGCGGTGGCAACTCCCAGTCCCAGTTCACCCAGCCCCCGGGTCGGGTGAAGGCGCTGCTGCAGAGCCCGACCGTGGTCGGTTCCCAGGCCCGGCCTATCGGCACCGGAGCGAGCGTGTCCTACATTCGGACCGTGGACGTGGCGGGCGAGCTCGGTGCCGGTCAGGCTCTCGGAACCATCCGGCAGGGCGCGGGTGGCTCATCGACCACCTGGATGCGGGTGCAGACGGACGCAGCAGGGAATCTCATCACCTGCTACCCGGTGCCCAAGCCGTGACCGTCGCTGCGCTGTGGCGCAACCTCACGACGGCTGTCGCCGACTGGCCGGCGGGGCCACCCGACGTCGTAGCGGACACGTTCCAGACCTGGCTGCGGGGGCAGCTCCCGCGCATCCCGAGCGAGCTCGTCACCCGCTACGAGCTTGGTCCCTTCTTCCTCGACCTCGACCTCTCCCGCTATCCCGTGGCTCGTTCCTACCTCGACCGTGACCACTTCGTCGCCCGCGTGAACCGCATCCAGCCGAGCACGGCAGCTCGTGCGGTCGCGGCGGTGGCCGAGCTGATCTGGGACCTCGTCACCATCGAAACCGTGCTGACCTGCGGCCGCTGCGATGCCGAGAGCCCAAGACCGCTGCTCGACCCCTCAACCGGGAGCGTCGTGCTGTCCTGCGCGACGTGCGGGTACGCCGAGACCCTCGACGGCAACCCGTGGACCGGGTCCCCGTGGCTGGTGCCCGCACCCACCGAGCTCCTCGCGGCGTTCCTCGACCCCCGACCCTGACGAGCGGACACGCCACGCGCCATCCGGCCCCGAGGGGCGATGCGGAGTGGGATTGCTGACCCGGCCCCCCTGTGGGGACGCTGGCTATAGTGCAATCGCGTTCCGATCCTCACCGTCAACCAAGGAGCTAGCGCCTGATGTCGAGCTCAGCGTCCACCCCCGGCCAGTCGCCGGTCGCCCGGTGACGCAGACCTGGCTCCCTGGGCGCGACAGCAAGGCCGTCCACCACCCTGGCGCCCCCGGCGCCTCACGCCCCTCCCCCGCCACGCCCCAACCGACCGTGCTCGTGCTGGGCGGAGGCATCGCAGGGATCGCCGCCGCTGCCGCCTTGGCCGAGCGTGGCGTTCGGGTCACCCTGGTCGAGCGGGAGGCCCAGCTGGGCGGTCGCGTCCGCTCCTGGCCGGTCGACCACGACGGAGCCGGGGCCTCCGACGCCCCGGTGACCATGAGCCGTGGGTTCCACGCGTTCTTCCGGCAGTACTACAACCTCCGTGCCCTGCTTCGCCGGGTCGACCCCGCGCTGTCGCGGCTGACCGCGGTCGCGGACTACCCGCTGGTGCTCGCCGGCGGCCATCGCGACTCCTTCGGGAACGTGCCCCGGACCCCGCCGCTCAACATGGCGGCGTTCGTCGCGCAGAGCCCCAGCTTCCGGGCCGCAGACCTGGCCAACATCGACAACAAGGCCATCTGGGAGCTGCTCGACGTCGACTTCCCCGAGACCTTCTCGGCGCACGACGGGGAGAGCGCGGCAGCGTTCCTCGACCGGCTGGGCTTTCCTGACGCGGCCCGCCACCTGGCCCTGGAGGTCTTCGCCCGCAGCTTCTTCGCCGCGCCGGACGAGTTCTCGGCCGGCGAGCTGGTGGGGATGTTCCACAGCTACTTCCTCGGCTCGTCCGAGGGCCTGCTGTTCGACGTCCCGGTCGACGACTACGACACCGTGTTCTGGGCTCCCCTGGGGCGCTACCTGGAGCGGCTGGGCGTCGAGGTCCGCACCGGTGAGAGCGTGCAAAGCTTCGAGCTCGCGGGCGAGCAGGCCGAGGTGGTGACCGACGGAGGACGACTGGTCGGCGACCGCGTCGTCCTGGCCACCGACCTGCGCACCACCCGCCGGCTGGTCGAGGCCGCGACCGGTCTGGGCGACGAGGACTGGCGCAGCCGGATCGCCGAGACCAGCAACGCCCCGCGGTTCGCGGTGTGGCGGCTCTGGCTGGACCGGCGGGTGAACGCGGACCGGCCCGCCTTCCTGGGGACCAGCGGTTACGGCCCGATGGACAACATCACGGTGCTCGAGCGCTTCGAAGGCGGTGCCCGACGCTGGTCTGACGAGCACGACGCCTCCGTGGTGGAGGTGCATGCCTACGCCCTGCAGGACGAGGACGGCGACGAGGAGCAGGTGCGGCGCACCCTGCGGGCCGAGCTGGCCCGCGTCTACCCCGAGACCGCCGAGGCCCAGGTGCTGGCCGATGAGTGGCTCGTGGAGGACGACTGCCCGCTGGTCGGCACCGGCCCGTGGCTCCGCCGCCCCGAGGTGTCGACGCCCGACCCGCGGGTCGTGCTCGCCGGCGACGGCATCCGGTGCGACTTCCCGGTGGCCCTGATGGAACGCGCGGCGACTACCGGCTTCTTGGCGGCCAACCAGCTGCTGGGCGGTTGGGGCCTGGCGGGCCACGATCTGTGGACCGTCCCGATGAGCACCCGCCAGCCGGCCCTACTGCGCGCCAAGAGCCTGCTGAACCGCCTCAGCGCCTGAGGCCCGCTAGCGGGGCTGCACGTCAGACCGGCAGCGGCCCGCTGCTCCGGTCGCCGATGATGCGCTTGTAGGCCAGCTCGGCCGAGATCAGGCAGATCGGCATGCCGATCCCCGGGTTGGTGCTGGCCCCGACGTAAAAGAGGTTCGGCAGCTTCTTGCTGACGTTGTTGGGCCGGAAGGCCGTCTGCTTCATCGTGTGGGCGAGGCCGAGCGCTGAGCCGCCGTAGGCGTGGTAGTCGGCGGTGAAGTCCCGCGAGGTGTACGTACGCTCGAAGACGATCCGCTGCTCCAGGTCGGGGACGTCGAAGTCCGTTCGCCAGCAGGTCCAGGGTCCGACGACGGTAGGTGGCGATGTCGGCGTCGGTCATGGCCAGGCTGGGGGCCACCGGCACCAGGACGAACAGGTTCTCGTGCCCTTCGGGGGCCGCCGTGGGGTCGGTCCTGCTGGGGGCGCAGACGTAGTAGGAGGGGTCGTCCGGCCAGGCGGGTGAGTCGAAGATCTGCCCGAAGCCCCGCTTCCAGTCCTGCCCGAACGCCAGGTTGTGGTGGGTCAGGCTGGGCACCCGCCCCTCCAGCCCGAGGTAGAGGATGAAGGCGCTCGGCGCGAGCGTCTTCTTGGCCCAGTAGCGGGCCGGGTAGGTCCGCGCCTCCTTGGGCAGCAGCTCGGTCTCGGTGTGGGCCATGTCGGCGTTGGAGATCACCAGGTCGGCGCGGAGCTCCTCCCCCGACGCCAGCCGGACGCCCGCCGCCCGTCCGCCCTCGGTGAGGATCTGCGCCACGGGCGCTTCGGTCCGGTACCTGACGCCGTGCTTCGCACCGATCGCCGCCAGCGCGCGGATGATCGAGTAGATGCCGCCCTGGGGATAGAACACGCCCATGTTGAAGTCGATGTGGCTCATGATGTTGTAGAGCGCTGGGGTGTTGTAGGGCGACGAGCCCAGGAAGACCAGCTGGTACTCGAGGATCTTCTGCACCGCGTCGCTGGAGAAGCTGCGGCTGATGTAGGCGTGCATGTTCTCGAAGACGTGCAGCGCCCGGCCCTGCATCGCGGTCTTGCGATCGATGAAGTCGAAGAAGCTGTCGTGGTTGCGGTACATGAACTGCTCGATCGCGATCCCGTACTGCTCCTTGGAGCTGTCCAGGTAGTCCCGCAGGGCCTGGCCACTACCGGGCTCCAGCCGTTCGAACGTGTCGACGTCCCGGCTCAGGTCGGAGTACATGTCGACGTCCAGGTCCGAGCCCCGGAAGGCGATCCGGTACGACGGGTCGAGCCGCTGCAGGTCCAGGTGGTCCTCGACGCGCTCGCCGAGCAGGGCGAAGAAGTGCTCGAAGACGTCGGGCATCAGGTACCAGGACGGACCCATGTCGAAGCGGAAGCCGTCGGCCTCGAAGTAGTTGGCGCGGCCGCCGAGCAGCTCGTTCTTCTCCAGCACCGTCACCTCGTAACCGTGCTTGCCCAGCAGGGCGGCGCTGCCCAGCCCCCCGATGCCACCGCCGATGACCAGTGCCGTGCTCATAGGGCGCGACGATAGCCCCGAGCCAAAGCAGCGACCACGACGAGGCCGACGAGCACCGCCCCCCACTGGCCGCTCCAGGCGTTGACCGCGGTCCAGAACACCAGCACCAGCCAGAGGTTGCGCGCGAACAGCCCGGGCAGCGGCCGCGGCAGGCGGCGCAGCGCCAGCACCGCGATGCCGCCGGACACCACCCAGCCCGCGAAGTTGACCAGCGGGACGCCGTAGTACCAGCCGGGCTGCTCCCAGCTCCAGAACCCCAGGCTCACCGCGGCCGGGTCGAGGACGAGGTCCGCCACGACCACCACCACGACGGCCTGCCAGGCCGTGCGGGTCGTCGCCAGGGCCCCGAGGAGCAGCGGGGTCCAGGCCAGCAGGACCGTCGGCGGAGCGAGGCCGAACAGGGGCGGGCCCAGCAGCCCGCTGTAGCTGAACCGGCCGTACGGCACCCCGGTGGCGATCGCGACCGACTCGAACACCAGGGCGTAGAGCCCCAGCCCGAGCAGCAGGGCGACGCCTCGCCGCAGACCCAGCCAGGCGATCGCGCCGAGGATCACCGGCGCGGAGAACAGCAGGATCGCCAAGGCCGAGACCCACCAGTACCTCGGTTGCAGCGGCGCCCGGACCAGCCCCCCGGCCGCAGCCACCAAAACGGCGGTCAGGAGCCAGCGATGCCGCTGGAGCGCTTTGTCCACCCATCTAGTCTGGCGAACGATGCGCCACCTCCTCCGGGTGTCTCGGCCCCGCTTCTGGATGTACCTGCTCGGGCCCTTCATGGTGGCGCTGGCAGCGACTTCGCTGCGCCCGCCTGTCGAGGTCTGGCTGCTCGGCCTCTACCTGACGCTGCCGGGCAACCTGCTGATCTACGGGGTCAACGATCTGTTCGACGTGGAGACGGACCGGCTGAACCCCAAGAAGCGCGACTACGAGAGCCTGCTGCACGCGAGCCAGCGTCGCAGTCTGATCATCGCCATCCTCGTGCTGAACCTGCCCTTCCTCGCCCTCATCCCGTTCCTGCCGCACGCCTGGCCCTGGATGTTGCTGTTCGTGGTCACCGGCGTCGGCTACTCGATGCCCCCGCTGCGCGCGAAGGGCCGTCCCGTGGTGGACGCGGCCTTCAACATCCTCTACGTGGCCCCCGGCCTGGCCGCCTACGCCACCGTGAGCGGGGCCCAGCCGCCGCTACCGGTGCTGGGCGCAGCCCTGCTCTGGTGCATGGCCATGCACGCCTACTCCGCGGTACCCGACATCGCCGCCGACCGGGCGGCCGACGTGGCGACGGTGGCCACCCTCTTCGGCCGGGTGAGGACCCTGCTGCTGTGCGGGGTGGCCTACGCGGTGGCCGCGTTGCTGGCGTTCCCCTCGGTCGGGGTCTTCGCCCTCGTGGGCGGGCTGGCCTACCTCACGATGATCGTCCTGTCGCTGCGCTGCCGGGGGCCGAGGCAGCTGTTCGCCCTCTACCGCCGCTTCCCCCTCCTGAACACAGCGCTGGGCGGCGCGCTCTTCGTGGTGACGGGGCTCCAGCAAGCGACCTGGCCGTTCGACTGACTCGTCTCGGTCTGCCTGGCTCCCCGCCTGCAACGGAGGCGCCCTTCGGTCCCGGGAACGGCTAGCGCGAGATGATCATGCAGCCACCCGGCATCGGACGGATGTCGAAGCCGTTGTGAAAGTCGAGCCGGTCGTCGGAGTCGACGGGGTAGATCTCCTCCGGGATCGGCTGCTCGCGCAGCTCCCTGCGGGTGGGATCGGGCGGCACGGGCGGCGGGCTGGCCGGGCGCGTGCTGCTCGGTCTGACGGTGCGTACCGCTGCGCGCAGCGGTTCGCTGATCGGCACCTCCGCTCCGCAGGTGGAGCAGATCCGGCCGTTGCGGTTGACGCCTTCGCACACACGGCAGCGCCACACGGGGCCCAACGGGTTCATCGGGGCGGCCGCCCTGTCAGCTTGCCCACGAGCTTTCCGACCAGACCCTGACTCGGCTTGCTCTCGGACGGGTCGGCCTCGGCCGAAGCCGGCGGGGAGCTGGCGGTGGTGATCTTGAGGCCCTTGCCGCGCAGCGCGCCCGACGGCGCTGCGGCAGGCTTGGCCGCCGCGCGGGGTGCAGGCGCGGAGCGGGTCGACCTCGCGGTCAGCGTCGTCGGCGCCGGGGTCTCGCTCGGCAGCCGGATCCCCATCAGCGTGGTGTGGACCTGTCCGATGGTGGGTCGCTGGCTCGAGTCGGCGAGGAGCATGGCGTCGACGAGGTCAGCGAGGGCCGGCACGATCCCGGCTCTCGGGATGCGGAGGACCTCGCCGCTGCTGACGGCGACCGCGGCCTCGTGGTACGTGGCGGCGTCGAACGGCGGGACGGCGCCGGTGAGGAACTCGGTGTAGATGAGCCCGAGGGCAAAGATGTCGGAGGCAACCCCCAGCTGCGCCGGCTGGACGCCGACGTCCTGGATGTAGCCGAGCAGCTCCGGCGAGTAGTAGTTGATGGTGCCGACGATCTCCTCGAACGGCGGCGGGTTGCCGGCGATGTAGGAGCTGTCGAAGTCGATCAGCTTGCTGGTGTAGCCGAGCTCGGTGCGCTTGACGAGGATGTTGCTGGGCTTCAGGTCGCCGTGCACGATCCGTAGGTCGTGGAGGATTTTCAGGCTGTGGGCGACGGACTTCATCAGCACCAGCTGCAACCGCAGCTCCAGCCCTGCGATCCCAGCCGGACCGAGGTCCTCGGCGTCGACCTTCTCGGTGATCTTGTAGTACTTCGCGCCCCACCGGAAGAAGTCGAGCGTCACGATCAGGTTGCCGCCGTAGGTCGACAGCGGCGCCAGCGCCTTCTGCATGCCTCGGTGCTGGGCCTCGAAGGTGGCGCACCGAGCGCGCTTCTTGGCCTTGGTCTTATCGCTGCCGGGCGCGTCGTCGTCCGGGTACGTGGGGCTGAGGAACTCCTTGATGAAGAACTGTCGGCCATCGCGCTCGGCGTAGGTCCACTTGCTGAGTCCCGCCCCGACGACCTTGAAGTCCTCGAGGATCCGGTACCCGTTGACGATGTCGCCGGCCTTCATGCCGTTGCCCCGTCCTGCTCCGACTCAGGGCCGGAACTGTCTGCGCCGACAACCTCGGCAGCCCCGTCGCTCGACGCGCTCGAGGACTCGGCTACCGGTTGGTCAGCCGCGCGATCCGCTTCGGGCTCCGGCTCGGGAGCGGCGTGCAGGTACCGCTCGTAGCCAGGCTGGTAGCGGACCCACAGCTGGTGCGTGTCGTCGAGCTGGCGCTGACGGAGCACCTGCAGCTCCTGCTCCGCCTGCTGGACGGCTTGGGCCAGATCGTCCATCGGGGTCGTGAACTCACTCTCGAGCTCGTCCACCCGGCCGGCGTAGAGCCTCTGAAGCTCCCCGAGGTCGGCGCCTACGGCCATCACCGACATGGCGGCGTCATCACCGGTGACCGCGGCCACGCGCTCCTGGATGGTCTGCGACCAGCCGGTGACACTCCGTGCGGTGACCAGCGCGCTCAGCACCAGATGTTCGAAGTGCATCGGCGACGGGAGGTAGCCGAAGCAGCCGTCGGTGGCGGACACCAGCAGGAACGGCGCCTCGAGCTCGACCCGACGGTAGTTGACGTGGAACTCGGTGTCGGCCGACATGGCATTGCTGACCACGGAGTCGCGTCGCAGGTTGGCCATGGCGTCGCTCGGCTCGCGCAGGTCGTCGGTGGTCAGCTGACGCGCACCCCCCGGCTCGAACACGTAGGCGCGGGAGTCCCCTGCCCAGAACGCGTGACAGAGCCAGCGGGAGCGACCGCGCTGGGTGCGCTGCAGAGCCAGCATCGCCATCGTGGTCGGCAGCGCCCGCAGCAGTCGTGACCGCAACCCGCTCTTGGGCGCTTTCAGCTCAGCCAGGCGATCCTGCAGCGCACCCTGGACCGAACGCTGCAGGTCGGCCGCGGCCTGCTCACCCTTCAGGTTCCAGTCCGGCACGAGCAGGTTGAGCATGCGTTGCTCGACGACATCGCGAGCGATCCGCGAAGCCAGGTAGGCACCGCTGTGCGAACCGTTCTCGGTCTCATAAACCGTGCCGCCGGCGCCGCCCATGCCGTCGAAGACCGCCAGCAGCCCGAGGTCGGGACCGTCGCGCAGGATCGGGTCGGAGTCCTCGCCGTGGCCGGCGATCTTCCCCAGGTTGAAGCCGAACGAGACGGTGGGCCCCGGCGCAGCGACGTCCACGCCGGGGCTACGACGAGTCTCGGTCACACCGAGTTGCCGATCGAGTCGATGATGGTGCCGTAGTCGACCTCGGAGAGGCCGCCACCGGCCTGCGAGGGGTTGTGCACGACGTTCTCCCAGACCGCGGAGATGTCGCTCCAGCCGGGACCGTCGGGGGCGAAGAGGATGAGCCGCTTCGAGCTCGAACCCATCAGGCCCTGCTCGTCCTCCCAGACGTCGGTGAGGGCGCTGAAGTCGGCCGGTACCCGCGAGGACAGGTCCGCGGGCACGACGGCCGGGTCCAGCGGGTGAGCCGGCTGGTCGGTCCAGACCACGATGACCTGACGACGGCGGTCCCCGGTGCTGGTCCAGGGGGAGTTGATGGCCAGGGCAACGGCCTCGAGGCCCGACTCCGGTGCGTCTCCGCCGCCCTGGGCGATGAGGCCGTTCACGAACTCCGAGAAGCCGCCGCGCTCGGCGGGCAACGTGTAGAAGGGGGACTCCTCGAGCGCTGCGGCGCCGTCGGCCACGAAGTCACGGAAGGCGATCACCCTGACCCGCAGCTGGGCGACGTTCTTGCCCTTCTCCGTCAGGTTGGCCTGCACGTCGTCGTAGAAGCCCAGCGCGTTCGCCTTCACCGCGTCGAGGATCGGCGTCATGCTGCCGGTCACGTCGACGCAGAACACGATGTCCACGGCGTAGCTGAGCCCGCGCGGGGCAGCCATGCTCGTCTGCGGGGCCTCGGGCGCCGGCGTAGCGGCGGGCGCGGCGGGCGCGGCTTCGGAAGGTGCTGCCGCCGCGTCGACGGGGGTGGCGTCGGCGGGCGCTTCGGCAGCGCTGGTGTTCTCAGTCATGAGTCTCCTTGAGGCGGTGAGCCCGTCGACACGAGGTCGCAGAGATCGGTGGATCCCTGGTCGGGCTGGCAAAGATCTTAAAGGTGTTGCTGCGCCGAGGGGGGGTCCCCTCTGACCGGCCAGGCGACAGCCAGCTGCGGGGCTAGGGCGCGTCGCCGTCAGGACGTGCACGCGGCACTGTGCTCCATACCCCGTTCGGCCGTTGACGACGCAGGCTCGGCCGTCGCGGCTCAGCAGCCCCTCACACCGCGCTCGGAGCTCTCCGGTGCGACGCTTCCCCCAACAGCACGTGGATCGCTGGATCGCTGGTCCGCGCTGGCGCTGAAACCGCGTAGGGAAGACGCATCAACGCTTCATGGAGCCCGGAGCAGTGCCTTCAGCTCGTGCCGTCTTTGTACGCAGCCAGTACCTCGGCCCAGAACCGGCGAAGCGGCTCGACCATCGCGCCGAGGGCGGGAAGTGTGCCGCGGTCCCGGTCCATGAAGCCGATAACGAGCTCATCGACTCCTGCAGCCTCGTAGCGGGGACCGCCAGGTGGTGCTCCATCACCTCCGCGCGATGCTCGAAGTCCACGCCTATCAGGCCGAACTCTTCAGGGCACCGAGTCCTTCGTCGTCCGGTTCGGGTTGAACGACGAGGGCGTCGACTTCATGCCGCACTCGCGTTGACGTTCGGGCGTCGTGGGTCGAGAGCCGGCGACCGTGACGACGCTGCTGGCCGGTCTGGATCGGCATCGTGGGCTGGAGGGCACACCGCCACCCACCTGATCCGCGACACCAGGCGTCCGGACGGCGCGATGGGTGCGACACTGACCCGGTGAACGGTCCCCCCGCCGCACAGGAGCGCAAGGCGACCGCTGGTCCGGCCTACCGGATCGCGGCCCTGGCCGCCCGCGCCCTCGACGTCGAGGAGGCCACGTTCGCGCTCGTCGACGGCCACCTGCAGGGCGTGCTGGCCAGCACCCGGTCCCAGACCGAACCGGACAGGGTGGCCGAGGCCCTCAGCGAGCTGGTGGCCACCCGGGCCCAGTCCCTGGTCGTGGCGGACCTCAGCACCTCCGACGAGCCGGCGCTGGCCGGGAGTGACGCCACGGGAGCGTTCCTCGGCGTGCCGATCACCGGCCCGGCCCACGTGGTCGTCGGCGTCCTCTACCTGACCTCACCGAACCCGCGCCCGTTCGACGGCGCCGACGTGGAGCTGCTCGGCGACTTCGCGGCGGTCGCAGCCGACCAGCTCGACCTGACCCGCCGGGCCAACGAGCTCGAGGCCCCCAGCGAGCGCGGGGCACCCGCCTTGGTGCAGGCCATCGGTCAGGGCGAGATCGTGCCGTGGTACCAGCCGATCGTCGACCTGGCGACCGGCCAGGTGATCGCGATCGAGGCGCTGGCGCGTTGGGAGCACCGATCCGGCTCGCTGGACGACCCGGCCATGTTCATCCCCCTCGCCGAACGGTCGCACCTGATCATCGACCTCGACCGGGCGGTGATCGGCCAGGCGTTGGCCGACCTGGCCCGGTGGCGGCGGCAGCACCCGACCCTGCGGCTGAGCGTCAACCTGTCCGGCCGGCACCTCGACTCCGGTGACTGGGTGGACGTCGTCAAGGCCCAGGTGGCGCGAGCCGGCGTCGAGCCCTCGGCGGTCACGCTCGAGCTGACCGAGACCGCCCGTCCGGCCGGTCCGGGCCTCAACGTCGAGCGGATCACCCGCGCACGGGCCGCCGGATTCGAGGTCTGGTTCGACGACTTCGGCTCCGGCTGGGCGGCGTTGCAGGAGCTGCTGTCGTTCCCGCTGGACGGCATCAAGATCGACCGTTCGTTCGCCGCCGAGCTCGGCCGCCATGTGGACGACACCATCGTCCGGGCGATGGCTCACGCCGCCGGCGAGCTCGGTCTCAAGGTCACCATGGAGGGCGTCGAGACGGTCGAGCAGGGGGTCATCGCCCACGAGCTCGGCTGCCACTACGGCCAGGGCTACCTCTGGTCCCGACCGATCCCAGCCCTGAAGGTGGACCGGATGCTCGATACCGCCGACGGCGAGCTGCCGAGGCTGGGCTGAGTCGGCGAGCGCAGGACGCGAAACCACCACCACCTCCCGTCCCCGCGCGCGGCTGAGAGGGAGGACACTGTGGCGGGTGACGGTGAGCGTGTTCGACCTCTTCAGCATCGGCATCGGTCCCTCCAGCTCCCACACCGTCGGCCCGATGCGGGCCGCTGGACGCTTCGTCACCTCCCTGGCCGACGAGGGCCTGCTGGACCGGACGACGCGGGTGTGTTCCCAGCTCTTCGGCTCCCTCGGGGCGACGGGGCACGGCCACGGCAGCTACGACGCCGTGCTCTGGGGGCTGGAGGGCGAGGACCCGGAGACGGTCGACACCACGACGGCCCGGCTACGGTCGGCCGAGATCCGCCGCACGGGCAGGCTGCGGGTCAACGGCAGCCACGAGATCGCCTTCGACCCCGACCTCGACCTGGTGCTGCACCGGCGCCGCGCGCTGCCCTTCCACCCCAACGGGATGACGTGCACCGCCTACGTCGGCGACCACGTCCTGAGTACGCGCACCTACTACTCCATCGGCGGGGGCTTCGTCCTGGACGACGACGGCTCGGGCCAACCAACCCTGCTGCCCGACCCGACGCCCGTGCCGTACCCGTTCCGGACCGCCGGCGAGCTGCTGCAGCTCTGCCACGACTCCGGGCTCTCGATCAGCGGCCTGATGCTGGCGAACGAGTGCGCGCGTCGGCCCGAGGCGGACGTCCGGACGGGCCTGCTCGAGATCTGGGCGGTGATGGCCGGCTGCGTCCGGGCCGGCAGCGAAGCCCACGGCGTCCTGCCCGGCGGGCTGAAGGTCCGCCGGCGGGCAGCCGAGCTGTACGACCGGCTGGTCGGCGAGGCTGACCGTTCGGCCGACGCGGACCCGCTCGCGGTGCCGGAGCCGGTCGACCCGCTGGCCGCCCTGGACTGGGTCAGCCTGTGGGCGCTGGCGGTGAACGAGGAGAACGCCTCCGGTGGCCGGGTCGTGACCGCCCCCACCAACGGCGCTGCCGGCATCATCCCGGCCGTCCTGCACTACGTCGTCCGGTTCGTGCCCCACTCCGACGACGACACGATCGTCCGCTTCCTGCTGGTGGCCGGGGCGATCGGCGCGGTCTACCAGCAGACGGCTTCGATCTCCGGCGCCGAGGTCGGCTGCCAGGGCGAGGTCGGCACCGCGTGCTCGATGGCCGCCGCCGCGCTCACCGAGATCCTGGGCGGCACCGTCGAGCAGGTGGAGAACGCCGCGGAGATCGGGATGGAGCACCACCTCGGGCTGACCTGCGACCCGGTCGGCGGCCTGGTCCAGATCCCGTGCATCGAACGCAACGCCGTCGGCTCGGTCAAGGCCATCACCGCCGCCCGGCTCGCCATGCGCGGCGACGGCCGGCACACCGTCAGCCTCGACAAGGTCATCAAGACGATGATGGAGACCGGCGCCGACATGAAGGTCAAGTACAAGGAGACCTCGCGCGGCGGCCTGGCGGTCAACATCGTCGAGTGCTGACCCTCCCGACCCCCATGGTCACTTTGCGCCTCCACGGGGGTGAAGTGACCCCCCGCCCCCCTGGGTCCATCGTGACCTCGCTGGAACCGGGGAGCAGCCGCCGCGTGAAAAACTGGTCGGCATGAAGCGCACGGTCACCTCTCACCTCGATCTCACTCTCTCCGGGCCGGCGAAGCTGGTCTACAGCGTCGCGGTGGCCGCCGGAGCCCCGTTCGAGAGCGAGCTGCTCTCGATCGTCGCCGACGGGGAGGTGGTCGAGCCCCAGGAGATCGTGGACGCGAACGGGACCCGGCTGCACGTCCTCCAGACCTCGGCCCGGCTGGTCAGCTTCGACTACCGGGCCGTGGTGGACGGGCAGCTCGCGATACCGGCCGTGGACGAGCTGGACCTGATCACCTACCTGCGACCCAGCCGCTACTGCGAGTCCGACACCCTCGGGCCCACAGCGGCCAGCGAGTTCGCGGGGCTGCAGGAGGAGAAGTTGCTGGCCGCGGTCGGGGACTGGGTGGCGGACAAGCTGGCCTACGCCGCCGGCTCGAGCCTGCCCACCGACGGCGCGGTCCGTACGCTCCTCGGCCGTCAGGGCGTCTGCCGTGACTTCGCGCACCTGTCGATCGCCCTGCTCCGGGCGCTGAACGTACCGGCCCGGATGGCTGCCGTCTTCGCGCCGGGGCTCAGCCCGATGGAGTACCACGCGGTCTGCGAGGCCTACGTCAGCGGCGCCTGGTATGTCGTCGACGCCACCCACCTGGCGCCCCGGCAGAGCCTGCTACGGGTGGCCACCGGCCGGGACGCGGCCGACACGGCCTTCCTGACCAACCTGGGTGGCGGGGTCCAGCTGAGCGGTCTCGAGGTGACCGCCACCGTCGACGACTTCCCTTACGACGACGGCAGCCAGCTGCTTCAGCTGGTCTGAGGGTGCGGCCTCAGCGGCCGGCGAGCCGCCGACCGCCGCCGACGATGCGGCAGCTGAGGTAGATCGCGAACGAGATCGTGGTGACGTAGGGGCTGATCGGGATGCTGGTGCCGAGGGAGACGAGGATGCCGCCGACGACGGCGGTCAGGGCGAAGCCGACCGCCAGCAGTGGCACGAGCACCGGGGAGGCGCTGACCCGCATCGCCGCCGCGGCTGGGGTGACCAGCAGGGCCAGGATCAGCAGCGCCCCGACCACCTGCACCGAGATCGCCACGGTGCAGCCGAGCAGCAACATGAACAGCAGCCCGAGGAAGCGGGTGGGGACGCCCCGAGCCTGCGCCATCACCGGGTCGATGCTGGCGAACATCAGCGGTCGCCAGACCACGGCCAGTACCGCCAGCACGGCGACCGAGGTGATGACCAGGGTGCGCAGACCGGTGTCGTCGATGGCCACGATCTGCCCGGTCAGCAGCCCGAACTTGTTGGCCGCCCGCCCCTGGTAGAGCGAGAGGAAGAGGATGCCGAGGCCGAGCCCGAACGGCATCAGCACCCCGATGATCGAGTTGCGGTCACGGGCCCGCATCCCCAGCAGACCGATCAGCAGCGACGCGAGCACCGAGCCGACGAACGCGCCGCCGGTGACGCTGGCGCCCAGCAGCAAGGCCCCGGACGCGCCGGCGAAGGACAGCTCGCTGATGCCGTGGACGGCGAACGGCAGGTCACGCGTCATCACCACCACCCCGATCACCCCGCCCACCACACCGAGGAAGATCCCGGCGATGACGGAGTTACGGACCAGCGGCAGCAGCTCGGCGTAGTTGTCGAAGTTGATGATGTCGTGCCACGAGATGTGGGTGAGCAGCTCCATCACCGCGCCCGACCCTTCGGCAACCGCGGCTCGGTCTCGTCGTGGTGGCTGTGGTGCATGTCCTCGGCGCCGACCACGATGATCCGGTCGGCGCGCCGGATGACCTCCACGTGGGAGCCGTAGAGCTCCGAGAGCACCGCGGTGGTCATCACCTCGTCCGGCGTACCGACCCGGAAGGTGCCGTCGATGACGTAGAGGACGAGGTCGGTCACGGCGAGCACCGGGTTGATCTCGTGGGTGACGAAGACCACGGCCGTGTCGTGCTCGCGGCGTCGCCGGTCCAGCAGCTCGACCACGCTGCGTTGATGGTGCAGGTCGAGGGAGACCAGGGGTTCGTCGCAGAGCAGGACGTCCGGGTCGGTGGCCAACGCCTGCGCCACCCGCAGCCGCTGCTGCTCCCCGCCGGAGAGCTGCCCGATCCGCCGGTTGCCGTAGGCGCTTGCGCCCACGTCGTCGAGGAGCTGCTCGATCCGCGCCCGGCGCTTCCGGTTCACCGACAGCACGCCCCAGTGGTGGCCGTCGAGGCCGAGGCCCACCAGGTCGCGGCCCCGCATCGGCAGGTCCCAGTCGAAGCCGCTGTGCTGGGAGATGTAGCCGACCCGACGGTTGCCCTTGCGGACCGGCTCCCCCGCCACCTGCGCAGTCCCGGCGGTGAGGTCGGTGAGCCCGAGCAGCACCTTGAGCAGGCTGGTCTTGCCCGAGCCGTTCGGCCCGAGGACGGAGACGAACTGACCCGGCAGGACCGTGAGGTCGAGGCCGGACCACAGGGTCCGGTCGTCGTAGGCGAGCTGGGCGCCGCTCAGCTCGACGGCGGGCGGCGTCACTGCTCGAGCGCCCGGCCGAGGCGGGTCAGGTTGTCCTGCATCCAGCTCAGGTACGTCTGGCCCTGGGGCAGCGTCTCGGTGACGGGCACGACCGGGACGCCGGCCTGCTTCGCCGCCGCGATGACCTGGTCGGTGACCGGTCCGCTGGTCTGCTCGTTGTCGACGAGCACGGCGACCTTGCCGTCACGGTAAAGACTGAGGGTCTGCTCCAGGACGGCGACGGACACGTCCTCGCCCTCCTCCACCGCCTTGCTGAACGCCGGCGGGGTGAGGTTGATGAGACCGGCCGCCTCGGTCAGGTAGAGCGGCACCGGCTCGGTGATCCCCAGCCCTTCACCGGCGTGAGCGTCCTTGAGCTTCGCCTCGGCGGCGACGAGGACGTCGAGCTGGTCGTCGAAGGTCTCGGCGTTGCTGCGGAACTCGTCGCTGCGAGCCGGGTCGATCCGGCCCAGCTCGGTCGCGACCTGATCGGCGATCTTCGCGACGCTGGGGAGGCTGTACCAGATGTGCTCGTTGAGCTCTCCCCCTGCGGGTGCCTGCAGCCCCGAGATCGCAACCGCGTTCAGGACGACCGGCGATCCCTTGCCCGCCTTGAGCATCGTGTCGACGAAGTCGTCGTAGCCGCCACCGTTCTCGATCACCAGCTGGGCCTTGGACAGCTGCAGCGCGATCTTGGTGCTGGCCTGGTAGGAGTGCGGGTCCTGCGCGGGATCGGAGACGATCGACGTCACCGCCACCGCGTTGCCGCCGACCACCTCGGCGATGTTGCCGTAGACGTTGGTCGAGGTCACCACAGCGATCTTGCCGCCGCTCGTGGAACCGGCCGGCCCGCCGCCCTCGGGCGCACTCGAGGCGCATCCAGCCAGCAGCAACGTCGCACTGAGCACCGTCGCGACCAGTCCCGGCCGGAGCAGTGCTCGTCGCATGGTCGTCCTGTCGCCGCGTCAGGGGAACCCAGCGGATCCTCCGACCACGACACTAATGACAATGGTTCCCGATATCAATTCAGGCGAGCCCAGGAGGGGTCGCGCCCCACCGGACAGCAACCATCAGCAGAACGAGCAGGTACCGAAGATCTCGAGGTCGTGACTGACCTCGCGAAAGCCGTTCTGCCGGGCGATGCCCTCGGCCCAGCTCTCCACCGCGGGGCCGGACACCTCGACGGCTCGGCCGCAGACCCGGCAGACCAGGTGGTGGTGGTGGCCGTCGGAGCAGCGTCGGTAGGCGGTCTCGCCGTCCGCGACCCGGATGGCGTCGAGCGTCCCGGCCTCGGTCAGCACCTGCAGCCGCCGGTAGACAGTGGTCAGCCCGACGTTGCCGCCTCGGGTTCGCAGCTCCTCGTGGATCTGCTGGGCCGTACGGAACTCGGCCAGCTCGGCCAGGATCTCGTCCACCGCACGACGCTGGCGGGTCTGGCGACGTGGGCTGGCGGCGTCGGGCGTCCCACCGCCGTCGGGGGTCGAGGTCACGCGGGCCAGCGTAGTCGGCAGCACCCGCCCGAGCTCGCGCTCCGGTCCGAGCGGGTGGCCGACACCCCTGGCCCTGTATTGCTACCCGTCTTGTGACATGCGACACTCAGGCAGTTATTTCCACTACGGATCGTCGGGCACGTACCTGCCCGTGGAAAGGAAGTGTGGCGTGGCCACAGTCTCATTCGATGAAGCAACTCGGGTCTACCCGGGGGCGGATCACCCCTCCGTGGACAAGCTCAACCTCGACATCGGAGATGGCGAGTTCATGGTCCTCGTCGGACCTTCGGGTTGCGGCAAGTCCACCTCGCTCCGCATGCTCGCCGGCCTGGAGGAGGTGAACGCGGGCGCCATCCACATCGGCGACCGTGACGTCACCGACCTGCCGCCCAAGGACCGCGACATCGCGATGGTGTTCCAGAACTACGCCCTGTACCCCCACATGACCGTGGGCGACAACATGGGGTTCGCGCTGAAGATGGCCGGTGTCTCCAAGACCGAGCGTCAGCAGCGGGTCTCCGAGGCCGCCAAGCTGCTGGGCCTGGAGGACTTCCTCAACCGCAAGCCCAAGGCACTCTCCGGTGGCCAGCGTCAGCGCGTCGCCATGGGTCGTGCGATCGTGCGTTCGCCCCAGGTCTTCCTGATGGACGAGCCGCTGTCGAACCTGGACGCCAAGCTGCGGGTCTCCACCCGTACCCAGATCGCCGCACTGCAGACCCGGCTCGGGGTCACCACCGTCTACGTGACCCACGACCAGGTCGAGGCCATGACGATGGGGGACCGCGTCGCGGTCATGAAGGACGGCATCCTGCAGCAGGTCGACAGCCCGCTGCGCCTGTACGACACCCCGAAGAACCTGTTCGTGGCCGGCTTCATCGGCTCGCCGGCCATGAACCTGATCGAGGGCACCGTCGTCGACGGCGGCATCAAGGTCGGCGACTACACCGTGCCGGTGCCGCGTGAGTGGCTGGCCAAGGCGGCCGGTGAGGACAAGCTGACCCTGGGCATCCGGCCGGAGAACCTGTCGATCTCCGACACCGGCGAGGGCATCGGCCTGGACGTGGCCGTGCTCGAAGAGCTCGGCGCCGACGCGTTCCTGTACGGCACCCTGTCGGGACTGGACGAGGACGCCCGCCTCACCGCTCAGCAGATCACCGCCCGCATCTCGTCCCGGCGCCCGCCGGCCCGGGGTTCGAGCATCCGGCTGGCCGCGGACCCGGAGCACTTCCACGTGTTCTCGACCAAGACCGGTGACCGTCTCTCCTGAGACTCTCAGCTCGACGCAGCATCAGCAGGCCCCCGGCGACGCCGGGGGCCTGTTGCGTTACCGGCGTCGGTGCGTGTCGAAGGACGCGAGCTCAGAGCAGGTCGAGCAGCGTCCGTGGCCCGAGGACCTCGGCGTCCAGGGCCTCGACGCGCCGACGCAGCTCGCGGTCGGCGGTCACCACCCGGACCGGCCGCCCACCGGACCTGCGCTCCGCGACGGCGGTCACGATCGCGTCGTCGCCGGAACCCGGCGCGGCCAGCACCTCGACTCCCGGGACCGTCGCCACGTTCCGGGCTGCCCCCTCGACGACCATTACGAAGGCGGGGAAGCTGCGCAGGTCGGGCAGGTACGTCGGGACCAGGCCCCTGACGCCGTCGGCGGCCGCAGCGGCCAGCTGGTCACGCAGCCGTTCGGCGGCGCCGGCCCGGTCGCGCCACCAGCCGTCGGGGCGGCTGCCGACCACGTTCGCCGCGTCGACCACGACCACCGGTGCCGGGCCGACGTCGCGCAGCAGCGGCCAGGTGGAGGCGAAGCCCGGGTGCAGCTCCAGGGCGTCGACGTCGGCCAGCGGTATCCAGGCGACGGCGTCGCTCTCCCAGTTGCGTGGCGCCAGCGGCATCACCGAGGAAGCCGAGGCGACGACGGTCGTGTACGCCCAGCCGCCGTGGTCGTCCACGTAGCCGGCCTCGATGCGGATCCGTTCGGGCTCGACGGTCGCCTCCTCGCCGGCCTCGCGGAGCGCCGCCTGAACTGCCGTCTCGTCCTCGTGCCGGGCGCCGCCGAGGATCCCCCAGGTGCCGCCGTGGTGGCTGCGGTCGGCGCGCAGCTGCAGGCCCACCGCCTCGGCCTCGTCCGCCGGCGTCCGCAGCAGCAGTCCCGCCGCGCCGAACAGCCCCCAGTGGCGGTGCCCGAGGGCACAGGTCGTCCAACCATCGCCACTGCTCACCGCCCGATCGTATGCGTGGCAGCGTTACCACCATGGCGGACCTGCACGCACCCTGGCTGATCGAGCCGGCCAGCCCCGACGACGCGGC
Source organism: uncultured Actinomycetota bacterium (assembly GCA_963727215.1). Lineage (GTDB taxonomy): Bacteria > Actinomycetota > Actinomycetes > Propionibacteriales > Propionibacteriaceae > Microlunatus. The sequence continues at coordinate 249,709 of CAVSFR010000003.1, read as the reverse complement.
GGAGTACGTGGCCTGCCACGTCGACTGCCTGGCTGAGACCTACTCACGCCTCATGCCGCCGGAGTTCGCCGAGCTGCACCGCGCGGAGGCGCCGGAGAAGGCCCGACGACTGCGCGAGGAGCTGAGCCGCGGCGGCGCCACCTCGTCCTGGCTGGCCCGCGACGCCACCGGCGAGGTGGTCGGGATCGTCAACTCCGCACCGGGCACCCAGGACTGGGAGGCCGCGCTCGACGCACCGCCAACCACCGTGCCCTACCAGCTCAACCACCTCTACAGCCGTGCCCGGACCCACGGCACGGGCCTCGGCCGACAGCTGCTGGAGGTCGCGCTGACCGGCGACGCGACGTACCTGTGGATCCTGCACGGCAACGCTCGGGCCGACCGCTTCTACCGTCGCCACGGCTTCGTGGCCGACGGCGATGAGATGACCTGCGGCGCGTCCTGGTTCTTCCGCACGCAGTACCGGATGGTGCGGCCCGCGTCCTAGCTGAGGATGAGACCGTCGAGGACGTCCAGCAGGGCTTGGCGGACAGGGGCTGCCCGAGCGGCGAAGTCCCGCTGGGCCGTGGCGTACGTCGCCCGACCCTCGGCCGTCTCGACCGGGACGGCCTCGTAACCCAGGGCGCTCAGGTCGTACGGACTGGCGCGCATGTCAAGCTCACGGATCTCCCGCGCCAGCGCGAAGGCGTCGGCGACGAGTTCGGAGGGCACCAGCGGACTGAGCTTGTACGCGTACTTGTAGAGGTCCATGTTCGTGTGCAGACAGCCCGGCTGCTCCAGCCCGGGCTGGTCCTCCCGGGTCGGCTGCAACACGTTCCAGGGGCGGGCTGCGGGAGCGAAGAAGCGAAACGCGTCGAAGTGACCGCAGCGCACGCCGCGCTCCTCGACCACCGCCGCCAGCTCGCCGTCGCCGAGCCGCAGCGGGACTTCCGGGTGCCGCCGCTCGGCCGCGGGCAGCCGGTAGACCATCGCCCACTCGTGCAGCCCGAAGCACCCGAACCAGCCCGGACGTGAGGCGGTCGCCGCCAGCAGCTGCCGCGCCCACAGCACGGTCCTCGACCGGGCGGCCAGCACCGCGTCGACGTCCAGCCCCACCCCGCCGGCGACCTCGACGTAGTGCCGGCGGCCGAGCATCTCGCGCGCCGCGTCCCCGCCGAGGACCACGCCGGCTCCCGGGTGCCACCGGCGCAGCTCGGCGGGCCGAAAGCTGTAGTACTCGAAGAGGAAGTCCTGGACCGGGTGCACGACCCCGCGGCGACGGCGGTCCGCGACGCCGAGCAGCCAGCCGTCCACCCGCGTCTCGTGGGCGGCGCGTCGCTCCTGCCACTCCGCCTCGGCCAGCACGACGGCACTGTACGAGGGCCGGCCCTGAGAAGCGACCGCCAGATGGCCGAATCGGTGCTCGACGGGCCGAAATCGGCCGTCTTGGGGTCGCCTTTCAGGGGCCTGCGAGGATGACCTCATGCCCAGGTTCCTGTCGGCGCGTCCGGACACCCGCCTGATCACGCTGCCGTGGGAGACCCCGCTGGCGGACTGGCCGGAGGAGCGGCTGGTGGCGCTGCCTCGCGGCATCTCCCGGCACGTGGTGCGGTTCGTCCGCGTGGGCTCCGACATCTACGCGGCCAAGGAGGTGCTGGAGCACCTGGCCCGGCACGAGTACCGCCTGCTGCGCGACCTCACCCGGCTCGACACCCCCTCGGTCGAGGCAGTCGGCGTGGTCACCACCCGGATCGCCCCCACCGGGGAGCCGCTCGACCCGATCCTGATCACCAAGCACCTGCAGTTCTCCCTTCCCTACCGCTCGCTGTTCAGTCGCGGGGTTCGCCAGGACACAGTCAACCGGCTCGTCGACGCGATGGTGGTGCTGCTGGCCCGGCTGCACCTGATCGGCTTCCTGTGGGGGGACGTGTCGCTGTCGAACACGCTGTTCCGCCGCGACGCCGGCTCGTTCGCGGCCTACCTCGTGGACGCCGAGACCGGCGAGCTGCACGACCAGCTCAGCGACGGTCAGCGTGAGCACGACCTGTCGATCGCGCGGGTGAACCTCTTCGGAGAGTTCTGCGACCTCGAGGCCGGCGGCATGCTGGACGAGGCCCTGGACCCGCTGACCCTGGTCGAGACCATCGAGAACCGCTACCGCGAGCTGTGGGCCGAGCTGACGGGGGTGGAGGAGTTCGACGGCAGCGAGATGCACCGGATCGAGAGCCGGGTCCGCCGGCTGAACGCCCTCGGCTTCGACGTGGCCGAGCTGGACATCACCACCGACTTCGCCGGCTCGACGATCCGGATCCAGCCCAAGGTCGTCGACGCCGGTCACCATTCCCGGCGGCTGCTGCGGCTGACCGGGCTGGACACCGAGGAGAACCAGGCGCGCCGGTTGCTCAACGACCTCGACTACTACCGGGCGCGGACCGACCAGCAGGGCGCCGACGAGTCGATCGTGGCCCACCAGTGGCTGAACGACCGCTTCGAGCCGGTCGTCAACTCCGTCCCGGCCGAGTTCCGCAAGAAGCTCGAGCCCGCCGAGCTCTACCACGAGGTGCTCGAGCACCGCTGGTTCATGAGCGAGAAGGCCGGCCGCGAGATCGCGGTCAACGAGGCGGCGCAGAACTACATGACGACCGTCCTGCAGGACCTGCCGGACGAGCAGGTCTCGCTGTCACTGGAGTCGATGGGCCAGCTGCAGAACCCGTACGACCCGTCGCAGGGCTACGCGGACGACGAGACCGAGAAGCCGTACGACCCCTGGGAGGATGGCGAGGAGGAGGCCGACCCCCTGCCCGGCAACGCCTACCTCGACATCGGCGCCCTACGGGCCAAGGCGGCCAAAGGCTGACATCGCCGCCAGGCTCGGCGGACGAGTGCCGACGAGGCGGCCGGAGCACTACGCTCTCGGGATGGACGATGACCTGCACGCCCTGGGCGAGGACCTCATCTCGGCCTCGGCCAGGATCGTGCGCTGGGCCCCGCACACCAAGGCGGTCACGCTCAGCCTGGCCGCCGGGCGCATCCTCGCCCGACTGCACGACAAGGGCCCGACGCGGATCAGCGAGCTGGCGGTTGCGGAACGCTGCTCCCAGCCCACGATCACCAACCACGTCAAACGGCTCGAGGCAGCGGGGCTGGTCGACCGTTCGGCCGACCCGCGGGACGCTCGCGCCTGGATGATCGCCCTGAACGCGCGCGGGCTGGAGGAGCTCGGCATGCTGCGCGAATCCCTCGGTACCGGCGTCGAGCCCTACCTCTCCCAGCTCTCCCGCCGAGACCTCAAGGCGCTCCGCGAGGGCGTCGAGGTGATGCGCCGCCTGGTGACGTTCGAGGCCTGATCTCCAGAGCCGGGTTGCACGGATCTCTGCTGAGATCAGGGGCAAGGCGTGCTGAGCCCCAGCAGGGGGAGGATGGAGCGCGCGTTGGCCGCATGCCGCAGCGGTCTGGTGCACGTCACCTCTGAGTACAGCTTGGAGAGGCTGTAGTGCGTCAGAGGCGCCTTCGGAGTTCGGTGCTGGTCGCGCAGTCCGGCCTGGATGAACGCCGTGAAGACGCGGTTGCCGTCGCTTCCGTCGTCCTCGTCGGCGGTCACGACGATCATCAGACGACCGGAAGTGAAGTCGTCAGAGGCCAGCACCGCCGGTAGGCGCTTGCTCAGCCACTCGTCTGCGGTGGCGAGATTGCAACCCAGACCGGTGTCGTGTGCATCGTTGCACGTGTTGGGTATCAGCATGCCGACGTTGGGCAGATCGTTGTTCTTCGCATCGGTCATGAAGGCTCCCGTTTGAGCGCCTCCCGCTGGTACGTCGTATTTCGCGCACTCGGCGCGTTCCTTGAGAAAGTAGACCCAGGGGTTGTGCTTGGCGGCGTAACCCTTGTCGGCATCGCCTGACGTCGCACAGTTCGACGGCATCGACTCTGCGTAGGTCTTTGCGGTCTTCCCCGTGGACAGGGCTTGACCGAAGACGCTGGGGGCAGTCTGTGTGTTACCGGGCGGCTCGTGGTCGTTGTCGACCCCGAACGTGTCTCCGCCGGCGATCGCCAGGTAGTTCGGCAACGAATGGTACGTGAGGGCCTTGAAATCGTCACTGATCGCGTAGCGGCTGGCCAGCCCGTAGGTATAGGGCATCTGCGTCTTCATCTGCTCCGCGGTCTTGTTCTCCTCCACGATGGTGAGGATCTTCGTGACCCTTGCTTTCGCCGGTGTCGGCGTCGCGCCCGGCTGCCTGAAGGTGATGAGACAGTTGCCGGACCCGTCGTTGCCGTCGCCCACGCTGATGACGACTTTTGCCTTTCCCGGGGAGGAGGGGGGGTTGGCGGGATTCCTATCGAGGAAACGGGACCCGATGGCGAAGTCGAACGCTCGGTCACGCTCGCCCATCACCTGCACAAGCTTCCCGTCAGCGTTGTACGTGCGGATGGCATAGTCAACGGTGGTAGCGGTGAGCGACGAGGAAGTGAACCCGGCTACTCGATTCCTGGCGAAAGGGACGCCGCCGGCGGTGTAGTCGTTGCCCCAGATGGAGTGAGCGGTCCAGGTCGTGCCCCCGCCGTCCACGCAGGAAGCAGTTTTGGTCGTGTCTGCTTGGGCGGGAGCGGTCACCACGAAGGCGGCCGCCAGGCCCGCGGTAGCGGCAAGCACGACGGTAACTCTGATACTGCTGACCATGAGAGCCTTCGCATGTGGGGGGTTCGTAGGCGTCACACTGACGTTCGGGTGTTCCTGGCGGCGCCACTGACGCTCGGAACCTTCGCGAGGCTACGTCAGTGAGTGAACCCCCAAGACGCCCCCAAGAGGGGGGACACCCTCGCCATCATCGCCAGACCGCCGAACCGACAGCAGCAGCGGGGGGCCACCGGCCGGCAGACCGGTAGGCTGCCGCGGTGACTCTCCGGCTCTACGACACCGCGACCCGCGGCGTCCGCGACTTCGTACCCGTCGTGCCCGGGCAGGTCTCCATCTACCACTGCGGGCTCACCGTTCAGTCTGCGCCGCACGTCGGCCACATCCGCAAGGAGGTGGTCTTCGACGTGCTGCGGCGCTGGTTGCGGCACCGTGGGTACGCCGTGACGGTCGTCGCCAACGTGACCGACATCGACGACAAGATCCTGGCCAAGTCGGCCGAGGCGGGCGTGCCGTGGTTCGCCCACGCGTACCGGTTCGAGCGTGAGCTGCACGACGCGTACGCCGCGCTGGGCTGCGAACCGCCCACCTACGAGCCCCGCGCCACCGGACACATACCCGAGATGATCGAGCTCATCAAGGTGCTGATCGAGCGCAACCACGCCTACGAGGCGACGGACGACTCTGGCGACGTCTACTTCGATGTCGCCTCGTGGCCGGCGTACGGGTCGTTGTCGGGTCAGCGGATCGAGGACATGGAGCCCGCCGCCGACGCCGACCCGCGCGGCAAGCGGGACCCGCGCGACTTCGCCCTGTGGAAGGGGCGCAAGGTCGGCGAGCCGGAGACGGCGTCCTGGTGGACGCCGTGGGGCCGGGGCCGTCCCGGCTGGCACCTGGAGTGCTCGGCGATGGCCGGCAAGTACCTCGGCGACGAGTTCGACATCCACGGCGGTGGCATCGACCTGCGCTTCCCGCACCACGAGAACGAGCTCGCCCAGTCCACCGCCGCCGGCCAGAAGTTCGCGCACTACTGGATGCACAACGCCTGGGTGACCGCGGCCGGGGAGAAGATGAGCAAGTCCCTCGGCAACGGGGCCCTGGTCTCCGAGGTCACCCAGACCTACCCGGCGCGCGCCGTCCGCTTCTACCTGGCCCAGCCGCACTACCGTTCGGCCATCGAGTTCTCCGACGACTCCCTCGCCGAAGCGACGGCCGCCCTGGCCCGGATCGACGGGTTCGTCGAGCGGGCCGGTGAGCTCGTCCCGCAGGCGGGCGAGGCGGAGCTGCCCGAGGCCTTCGCCGCCGCGATGGACGACGACCTCTCCACCCCGGCTGCCGTGGCCGTCCTCTACGACGAGGTGCGCCTGGGGAACAGCGCCGCCGACGCGAACGACCTCACCGCGCTCGCCACCCACCTGGGCCGCGTCCGAGCGATGCTCCGGGTGCTCGGCCTCGACGCGGACGACCCGGTCTGGCAACGGCAACGCGTCGCCGGCAAGGACTACAGGCCTGTGGTCGACGGGCTCATGACCGCCCTGCTCGAGCAGCGCTCCGCTGCGAGAAAGCGCAAGGACTACGCCGCCGCCGACGCCGTCCGCGACACCCTCGCGGGCCTCGGCATCACCCTCGAGGACACCCCTCGAGGCGCTCGCTGGTCGCTCAGCAGCAAACCGAAAGTAGGCTAGACATGCCCGGAAACAGCCAGCGCAAGGGCGCCATCCGTCGCAAGGGCAAGGGCAACACCGCCGGCTCGGGCGGTCGCGTCCGCCGCGGCCTCGAGGGCCGCGGGGCCACCCCGAAGGCCGAGGACCGGCCGTACCACAAGGCGTACGTGTCCCCGAAGTCTGCGGCTGCGGCAGCCGCCCGCGGACGGAACGAGCGCGGTGGACCCGCGCAGCGCACCGGCCGCCCAGGAACCGGACCGGAGTGGGTCGCCGGCCGCAACCCCGTCCTCGAGGCCATCCAGGCCGGCATCCCGATCAAGACCGCGTACGTGTCCGAGGGCGCGGAGCGCGACGACCGGCTGCGCGACATCCTCAAGCTCGCCGCTGACACGCGGACGCCGCTGCTCGAGGTGACGCGTGACCAGCTGGACAAGATGACCGGCGGCGCCATCCACCAGGGCGTGGCCCTGCAGCTGCCCGAGTTCACCTACGCGCACCCCGACGACCTGCTGGCCGCCGCCCTGACGGCCGAGGGAGAGCCGCTGGTGGTGGCGCTGGACTCCATCACCGACCCGCGCAACCTGGGTGCGGTCGTCCGCTCGGCCGCGGCCTTCGGGGCCAACGGCGTGCTGATCCCCGAGCGTCGGTCCGCCGGCATGACCGCCGCCGCGTGGAAGACCTCGGCCGGTGCGGCGGCCCGGCTGCCGATCGCGCGGGCGACCAACCTCAACCGGTCGTTGCGGGCGTTCAAGAACGCCGGCTTCACCCTTGTCGGGCTGGACGGCGAGGCCGACACCGACATCGCCGACCTGCCCCAGGCGTCCGGGCCGCTCGTCCTCGTGGTGGGCAGCGAGGGCGACGGGCTGTCCCGCCTGGTCCGCGAGGCCTGCGACGTGATGGCCTCGATCCCGATCACGGCTACGGTCGAGTCGCTGAACGCGGGCGTAGCCACCGGCATCGCCCTCTACGAGATCTCGCGCCACCGCGGCTGACCAGCCGTCGTCGCTCGGCCGGTAGATTGGGCCCGTGACGCTCACCACCGAGACCCCCGCTGCCCTCGACTACGCGGCCACCGCCTCACAGGCCTACCGCTCCGCGCTCAGCGTGATCGAGTCGGTCGAGCCCCGGATCGCCGACGCGACGCGGCAGGAGCTGGCCGACCAGCGCAGTTCGCTCAAGCTGATCGCGTCGGAGAACTACGCCTCCCCCGCGGTGCTGCTGACTATGGGGACCTGGCTTTCGGACAAGTACGCCGAGGGCACCGTCGGGCACCGCTTCTACGCGGCCTGCCAGAACATCGACACCGTCGAGGCGGTCGCCGCCGAGCACGCGCGCGAGCTCTTCGGCGCCGAGTACGCGTACGTCCAGCCACACTCGGGCATCGACGCCAACCTCGTCGCCTTCTGGGCGATCCTGGCCAACCGGGTCGAGCTGCCCGAGCTGGCCGAGCTCGGGGTCAAGGGCATCAACGACCTGACCGAGGAGCAGTGGGAGACGCTGCGGCACAAGTTCGGCAACCAGCGCGCGCTGGGCATGTCGCTGGACGCCGGCGGCCACCTCACGCACGGCTTCCGGCCGAACATCTCCGGCAAGATGTTCCACCAGCGCTCCTACGGCACCGACCCCCAGACCCAGAGGATCGACTACGACCTCCTGCGCGCGACAGCCAGGGAGTTCAAGCCGCTGGTGCTGATCGCCGGCTACTCCGCCTACCCACGCCGGGTCAACTTCGCGCGGATGCGCGAGATCGCCGACGAGGTGGGCGCGACCTTCATGGTCGACATGGCGCACTTCGCCGGCCTGGTGGCCGGCAAGGTGTTCACCGGCGAGGAGGACCCGGTCCCCTACGCCGACCTGGTCACCACCACCACCCACAAGTCCCTCCGCGGCCCCCGTGGCGGTCTCGTGCTGGCCACCAAGGAGTACGCCGACTCCGTCGACCGCGGCTGCCCGATGGTTCTCGGCGGGCCCATGGGCCACGTGATGGCCGCCAAGGCCGTCGCCCTGGCCGAGGCCCGGACGACTGAGTTCCAGACCTACGCCCAGGCTGTGGCCGACAACGCGAAGTCGCTGGCGGAAGGCTTCCTGAGTCGCGGCGCGAAGCTGGTCACTGGCGGCACCGACAACCACCTCGTGCTGCTGGACGTCTCCGCGTACGGGCTGACCGGCCGTCAGGCCGAGTCCGCCCTGCTCGACGCCGGCATCGTGACCAACCGCAACGCCGTACCGAGCGACCCGAACGGCGCCTGGTACACCTCCGGCGTCCGCCTCGGCACACCGGCTCTGACCACCCGCGGCTTCGGCGCGGACGAGTTCGACCAGGTGGCCGCGCTGGCCGTCGACGTGCTGAAGCAGACCACGCCGGTGACGGCCTCCAACGGCCAGCCGGGCAAGGCCAAGTACGTCACGGCCGACGGGGTGGCCGACCGTACGCGGGCCGCCTGCGCTGAGCTGCTGGCGGACTTCCCGCTCTACCCGGGACTGCAGCTCTAACCCACACGGCCGGGTACGATCGCCGAAACCTCTCTTCAGTCGGGCAGGCGCCATGGCACCCACGACGGTCACGACGATCGTGCTGATCCTGTTCGCCCTCAGCGTCTTGGCCTTGACGGCCTACGCGTGGCTGGGTTCTTGGAACCTCGCGGTCCCCCGCCCCGACCCGGTCCGCGACAGCGACGACGTCGAGGCTGCGGTGGCCCAGATGCGCCGGGCGATCGAGGACTACGAGCGCACCCAACGCTGATCGGTGCCCGATCCGAGCTACGGCCAGGCGACTCCTGAGTAGCCCACAGCGCAGACCCAGGCTTCTCACAGATTGATCGTTATGCACCCCCCTCTGTACGGGGGCGACGCCGACGCTTAGGTTGCCTCTGCGGGCACCAGGCGGTGGCCGCTGCGAAGGAGATCCCCGTGCCCCAACCTCACCGCCGAGCCCGCCGCGCAGTCACCAGCGCGGCAGTCATCGGTACTGTCGCCGCGCTGACCCTGGTGGGAGTGCCGCGGACGGCTGCTCAGCCCCTGGGCCGGACCGGTCCGGGTGACCACAGCCAGAGCAGCAGCCAGCGGGAGCGCAAGGGCGACTTCGACGCGCGCAACCTGTCGACCAAGCAGCAGCTGCGGGCCGAGCAGAAGGTGACCGCCAATCGTCGTGCCGCCAGTCAGAAGCTGGACGCGCAGCTCGGCGTCCAGGGAGTGCAGCAGACCGACCCGTCGACCGGCACGCCACGGATGGTGGGCCGGCTGGACAACTTCCTCAGCAAGCCGTCGAAGAAGTCGGCGGAGACCGTCGTGCTGAACTACGTGAAGGCGCACCTGGCCGCGTTCGGTCTCAAGCCCGCCGACCTGGACACCTTCGTCCTCACCCGGCGCTACGTCGACATTGCGGGGATCTCCCACATCTCCTGGAGCCAGACCGTCGACGGCGTCACCGTCTTCGGCAACGGGCTCAAGGGCAACGTCACCAAGCGCGGCGAGCTGATCTCGATCCAGGGCTCCCCGATCTCGGGCCTGGCCGACCTGGCCGACGCGGCCGGCACCCGACCCTCGATGAGCGCCACCCAGGCCCGTACGAGGGCGGCGGCTGACGTGGGGGGCAGCGTGGCGAAGACCGGCGCCCCGAAGGCCAAGGGCAACCGGGTCGTCACCTGGAGCAACGCCGACCGCGCCCAGCTCGTCTGGTTCTACGCCGCGGGCCGGCTGCGGCTCGGCTGGTCCACCTACGTCCAGGCGGGCGGCACCCTCAGCTACCAGCACGTGATCGACGCAGCCAACGGCAGCGTGCTCTACCGCCATGACACGGTCGACAACGAGCGCACCCCCGCACCCGAGCCGGTGGCCCCCGGTACCACGACCATCGCTCGCGCGGCCGGCGCCCAGAAGACAGCGCCCTCGAGCCAGGCCGCGACGTCCGCGCGCAAGGGACTGGCCCTGGTCTACAACAACTACCCGGGCGCAGCGGTCGGCGGGAAGCAGCAGGCGTACGACCTGGTCAGGGGCAAGCTGATCTCACCGAACGCGGCCACGCTGAGCGGCTACTACGTCAACGCCTTCGCCGACGTCAACGACGACAACGCCGCCGGCGCCGACGAGCTCGTGCCCGTGCCCGGCTCGGCGAGCGGCAGCGCTCAGTACAAGCTGACCTCGTTCAACGACGTCAACTCGCTCTGTTCCCCCACCCTCGTCTGCACCTGGGATCCGACCAAGGCCGGCTCCTGGGTGACGAACGGCCCAGCCGACGTCACCCAGGGCTTCTTCCAGAACAGCATGTTCCACAACTACCTGGTGAAGAGCCCGTTCGGCTTCACCCCTGCTGCCGGGAACTTCGACACCCGGGACGGCGACGCCGTGCAGCTCAACGCCCTGGACGGCGCCAACACCGCACTTGACGACCAAGGCAACACGGTCGGCCTGCCCGACGTCAACCACATCGACAACGCCAACATGAGTACGCCCCCCGACGGCATCGCGCCCACGATGCAGATGTACCTCTTCCACGCGCCGGGCGCGACCAACGAGGAGGACAGCTCCCTGCCGACCTCGTCCTCGTTCGACGCCAGCGTCATCTTCCACGAGTACACCCACGGACTGTCCAACCGGCTGGTGGTCGACGCGACAGGCAACTCGACCCTGAACAGCATCCAGGCAGGTTCCCTGGGTGAGGCGTGGAGCGACTACTACGCGCTGGACCGCCTGGTCACACGAGGGCTCGAGAGGGACACCAAGGCGTCTGGCGACGTCCTCGCGGGAAAGTACGTCGAGGCTGGCACGACCATTCGCACCATGGGCATCGACTGCCCCGTGACGACCACCTCGAGCAGATGCACCCAGGGGTCAGGCGCCACCGGCGGCTACACCTACGGTGACTTCTCTAGCTTTGACGGCGGCGCGGAAGTGCACAGGTCCGGGGAGATCTGGGGACAGACGCTGTGGGACCTGCGCGCCAAGCTGGGCCACACCACGACGGGGATGGTGGTCACCCGGGCGATGGAGCTGTCGCCTGCCGACCCCAGCTTCCTCGACATGCGCAACTCCATCCTGCAGGCCGACCGTGCCGTCTACGGCGGCAAGCATCTCAGCACGATCTGGGGGGTCTTCGCGCACCGCGGCCTGGGCTTCTTCGCCGGCTCGCTCGGCTCGGGCGACACCCAACCGGCCGAGGACTTCTCGAAGGCGCCAGCCAAGGGAGCGCCGAAGGGCTCCCTCACCGGCCGCGTCCTGAACGGGCTCACCGGGCAGCCTGTAGCCGGCGCCGTGGTGGCGATCACCGGGCACGACGCCGGTTTCGCCGGTGGCTCGCTGCGTCGGACCACCGACGCTTCCGGCCGCTACTCGTTCGCCAGGCTGCCCGTCGGTACCTACGCCAAGGTTGCCGTCATCGGTCCGGGCTATGAGGTCTTGACGCAGCCGGTAACCGTCAAGCGGGGCGCGACGACAGCCACCTTCCGGCCCCGTCGGGACTGGGCCGCCTCGAGCGGAGGCGCTGAGGTCACGTCCTTCAACGGTCCGGACTACTCTCCCTTCTGCGGTCCGGACGGCGCCATCGACCTCAGCCAGGGCCGGGGCTGGGGCAGCACGACCGGCGACGACGACGGAACCCCGACGAACGTGATGATCCCGAAGTCCATCGTGGTCCACCTGCCCGCGGCCATCACCCTGTCCTCGTTCGGAGTCGACCCGTCGAACACCTGTGGTGACGCCGGAAGCTCCTCGACCGGTCAGTACCGGATCGACACCTCACCCAACGGCACGACCTGGACCCAGGCGGCGGCGGGCACCTTCACCGCCGAAGACCGCGGCCGCCTCAACGAGGTGTCGGCTGCGGCCGCCACCGGGGTGGCCTACGTCCGCTTCACCATCCAGTCCCCGCAGGTACCGGACTTCGCCACCAACTGCCCCGAGGGCGCCTACAACGGTTGCGTGTTCGCCGACCTGACTGAGCTGGAGGTCTTCGGCACCCGGTAACGGGGCAGCCCACCGACGCCCGGACCCGGCTCGCTCCCGCCAACCGAGGGAGCGTGCCGGGTCCTGGCGCGTCCGTAGTCGCAAGATCCTGCCCCTGCTGCGCGAGCTCGGCATCGGGTTGGTGCCGCACTCCCCGCTCGGCCCGCGGCTCCCTCGCCGCCGACGCGCTGGAGGCGAACGTGCGTACCGTGGCGGCCGTCCGGACCGCGGCCGACGCGATGGGCGTGACGCCCGGTCAGCATCGACGCCTGAACGACGGCTCCTCGACCCTTCGAGGCCCGACCACTGCGCCCTCGAGCCCGGCCCAGCTCAACTCAGCTCAGCTCGGGGTGCTCGGCCACCAGCTCGTCGAGGTCGGCGAGCCGATCGAGCCCCCGGACCATCTGACCCATCCGGAAATTCTTGGCGAACCGTTCGCGGTGCCGGTTGAGAAAGAGCCAGTAGCCGACGGTGAACGGGCAGGCCTTCTCGCCACGACGCTGCTTCGGGTCGTAGACGCAGCTGCCGCAGAGGTTGGTCATCTTGTTGACGTAGTTGCCGCCACCGACGTACGGCTTGGTGGCGAGGATCCCGCCGTCGGCGTGCTCGGACATACCGATGACGTTGGGCACCATCACCCAGTCGTAGCCGTCGACGAACGAGCGGTGGAACCAGTCGGTCATCTGCTGCGGGTTCCAGCCGCGCTGCATCGCGTAGTTGCTGAGCACCATCAGCCGCGGGATGTGGTGCGCCCAGCCGACCTCGCGGACCGAGGCGAGCGCCCACTTCAGGCAGGCGGCATCGGTCCCCGCGGGGTCGAGGTCGGTGAACCAGTCGGGTACGTCGACCTCGGCGCGGAGCTCGTTCGCGGCCCGGTAGTCCTCGCCCAGGTACCAGTAGAGGTGCCAGATGTAGTCCCGCCAGCCGATCACCTGGCGGACGAAGCCCTCGACCGCGGCGATCGGGGCGTCGCCGTTCCGGTAGGCCTCCACCGCGGCGTCGACCTCCTCCATCGGGTCGAGCAGGCCCAGGTTGAGGGGCGCCGAGAGCATCGAGTGGGCCATCCACCGGTCCTCGCGCAGCACCGCGTCCTCGTAGCGACCGAAGATGGGCAGCCGGTGCGTGACGAAGTCGTCCAAGGCGTTGAGGGCCTCGGTCCGGGTCGCGGCGAAGGTGCGCGGCCCGTCCTCACCGACGAAGCGCACGCCCTCGCGCTCGAGGCGGTCCAGGTCGTCGCGGACCTCGGCGTCGATGTCGTCCTCGACCGGCCAGGACGGCTCGGGCAGTCCCAGGGTCTCCGTCCGGGGCGGCGGCTCGCGGTTCTCGGCGTCGAAGTTCCATCGGCCCTGGACCGGCTCGCCCTGCTCCATCAAGATGTCCAGCCGCCGCCGCGAGTCGCGGTAGAAGTCCTCCATCAGCAGCCGCTTGCCGCCGCGGGCGTCGGCCCAGGCGGTGAAGTCGGCGCGCGGGGTCGCGTAGCCGCGGGCGGGCAGCCGCTCGAGGTCGCGCTCACCGGCCAACCGGTCGACGAGGTGCACCGCGTTCCACGACGTCGGCTGACAGACGCTCAACGGCTCGTCGACCTGGGCCAGGCCCTCGCGGTAGGTCTCGGTGACCAGGTACGTGCAGCGGTCCCCCAGCTCGGCCGCGCGATGGCGCATGGCCGACAGGACCAGGTGCGCCTTCTGCCGGTGGAAGGGGCGACGGCGGAGCACCGCATGCGCCTCGATCATCAGGACCGGCTGGTCCGGGGCGTCGAGAAAGGCGGGACCGAGCTGGTCCCCGAACAGCCAGCGGCGGCGCATGTCTCGACCGTACCCACCTCCACAGCGCCCGACGCAGCAGCGCTTGGGCGCGCTCGGTCATCATGGGCGGCATGGACTTCGACGCAGATCACGGCCGGCCATGACCTGGACCGTTCCCGACCAGACGGGCCGCACCGCCATCGTGACCGGCGGCAACGCCGGGCTCGGCCGGCAGGTGGCGCTCGGGCTGGCTCGCGCGGGCGCTTCCGTCGTGCTGGCCTGCCGCAACCCCGGACGAGCCGAGCAGGCGGCCGCGGACATCCGCGCCGAGGTGGTCGGGGCACAGGTGAGCGTCGGGCAGCTGGACCTGGCCGACCTCACCAGCGTCGCGGCCTTCGCGACCACGACCCTGGCCCGGCACGACCGGCTGGACCTGCTGCTCAACAACGCCGGGCTGATGGCGGTGGACCGTTCCCGTACGGCCGACGGTTTCGAGACCCAGCTGGGAGTGAACCACCTCGGACACTTCGCCCTGACCACGCAGCTGCTCCCCCTGCTCGAACGCACACCGGGCTCACGCGTGGTCACCATGTCCAGCCTCGGGCACCGCGCCGGCCGGATGCAGTTCGACGACCTGATGGGCGACCGGCACTACGGGCGCTGGAGTGCCTACTTCCAGAGCAAGCTGGCCAACCTGCTCTTCACCGCCGCGCTGCAGCGCCGGCTGGCCGCTGCCCGCTCGGGCACCACGGCGCTCGCGGCCCATCCCGGTCTGAGCCGCACCGACCTCGGCAACGAGGGCACCAGCATCACCAACCGGCTCTCGAGCGCGTTCATGCCGACGCTCACCCAACCGGCTGCGACGGGCGCGCTGCCCATGCTGCGTGCCGCTACGGACCCGGCAGCGGAGGGCGGGGAGTACTTCGGCCCCCGGTACCTCGCCGCCGGCCATCCGGTCGTGGAGACCCCGTCGCGCGGGGCTCGCGACCAGGCGGCAGCCGAGCGGCTGTGGGAGGTCTCGGTGGCGCTGACGGGCCGGGACCGCCCCACCCAGTCCTGACTGCAGGCTGAGGTCAGCGGGAGAAGAGGGTCCCGGACACGCTGGTGATGAAGTTGCGCAGCGAGTCCGGCAGGTCGCGCAGGTGCCAGTTCGCCGGGCCGTGGTACCAGGAGAGGTCGGTGGAGTCGGGATCGGCGTCGCTGTCGCTGGCCACGATCGCGTCGAGCCAACGCTCGCTGCCGCCCAGCACGATCGCGTACGGCAGCAGCGAAGAGATCTCCTCCAGCTCCCGTCCCGGTGGCATCTCGTTGGTGGCGTGGCTCAGCAGGTCCGACCGCAGCGCGCCGAGGCCGGTGAGCAGAGCGGACCCCTTCGCCGTCCGGGACGGCATCTCCTGGGCCACGAACACCAGGCCGAGGGCGAGCACGACCAGCGCCAACCCGACCAGGCCGAACGTGGTGAAGGCCGCCAGCAGCACGGTGACGACGACCGCCGCGACGAGACCGAGGAGCGCGAGGCGGGTGAAGCGGCTACGGGTGGCGTCGGGGCGGCGCTCGTACCAGCCGAGCTGGACCATCTCGTCGTAGAGCAGGTCCTGGACGCCCCCGATGGAGGTGCGCACGCGGTTGCCGAGCTCGGACACCCGGACGTGGCCGCCCTCGGGCGCGATGCCGTCCAGCAGCGCCTGCTCGAACGGGCGTCTCGGGTCAGCGCCGGAGATCCGGGTCAGCTCCCAGTCGGCGGGGGCGAAGTCGCTGGCGCGCGGCAGCTCGGTGATCCGCAGGTGCCCCCGGACCGCGAGATCCACCAGGGTGGCCGTGATGTCGATGGGGTCGACCCGCTCGTCGCCGACGGTGCCCACGTGACCGGGGCGGATGTCGTCGACCACCCGGAACTCCGACTGGCCGGCGCCGGTCGGCGTGAACTCCGCAACCCGGCTGATCTGGCCGTCGGCCTGGACGTCGCGGCCCCGGCGACGGTGCGCCAGCAGCAAACCGAGCCCGCCGAGCACCAGCAGGCCGAGCGCGAGGGCCAGCGGCAGCGGCGCGGCCGAGAACGCGCGCTCGAAGGTCCACCGGTGGTCGATGACCTCGGTGGCGATGACGGCACCGGCCGGGAAGCCGATGTCGACCACCACGACCTCACCGGGCCCGCGCGGCCCGTCGGTGAACGTCGGCACCTGGTTGCCCTCGCTGCCGGCGGCGGCCGCACGACAGGGGGTGGCGGAGTTGGGCGCGCCGGCGGTGCAGCGGACGTAGGTGAAGCCGCCGGGGATCTGGACCGTGGAGCTGAAGGTCTGCACCGAGGCGTCGAGGCCCTGCAGCATCGCCCAGCGCAGCGCGGTCTCGCCGTTCTCGAGGCTGACCGTTGCCCCGGTGACGCTGTAGCCGAGCACGACCTCAGCCGCGCCGTTCGTCGGCACGGTGATGGTGGTGAAGCGCTTGTCGGTGCTCAGGGTGGGCGTGACCGCAGCCCCGCCGGCGGTGGCGGTGACCGCCGAGAGCGTCTGCACGTACTGGCGGTTGGCCACCAGGTCCTGGCGCGTCTCGAACCGCTGGGTCAGCTGCGCCGGAGCACCGCCGGAGAACGTGACCGTCTCCTGCACCTTGAGCACGCCGTTCTTGCCCAGGTTGCCTTCGGCGGTGACGGCTGAGGCAGTAGCAGCGGCTGCCGCGGGCAGGGCCAAGGGCCCCGCGGTCAGGGTAGCCGCAGCCGTGCAGGCGAGCAGCAACGCGGCGAGCCGCCGGCGGGGGGAACCAGCGTGAAGGAGAAGACGCACGGGGACAGCCTCCCATCCCGACCGGCCATACCGCTCCTGACCCAACGATGTCGTCGCCGGCCACCGTGCGCCGGTCGTGCACCGCACCCGCGGGACGCACCGGTGCGCCGTTATCGTTGCCGGGTGAGCCAGCAGCCATGGGGCAACCAGACCGGCGCCTCTTCCCCGTGGGGCCGGCAACCCCAGGGCAACCCGTACCGAGCACAGCCCCGGGGCGGATTCAGCGGCTGGGGTGCCCCACCGGCCCAGCAGGGACGGCAGCCGTACGGCTTCGGGTACGGCGCCCCGGCCATCCGCACGCTCCCCTACGGTCGACCGCCACGCCGTCGTCGCAGCTGCCTCGGCCTGCTCGTCCGGGCCGGGATGGTGCTCGGGCTGCTGCTCCTGCTCGGCACGGTGCTGTCGAACATGGTCTCGACCTCGTCCTCCTCGTCCTCCTCGTCCTCGGGTGGCGCCTACCAGAACGACGACTACCAGGTACCCCCGCCGGACTCGACACCTCCGGCGCTGCCACAGCCGGAGACCTACGAGGAGGCCGAGGCGTTGCTGACAAAGAACCCGTTCTACACCCAGACCGCGCCGATCCCGGTCCGCTGCGAGCAGGACCAGATCAACGTCGACACGGCCAGCGACACGAGGCTGAAAGCGCACTTCGAGGAGCTGATGGCCTGCCTGGTACGGGTCTGGGAGCCGCCCGTGACCGGTGCCGGCGACCAGATCGTCCGGCCGTCGGTCACCATCTACAGCGACGAGATCACCACCAGGTGCGGCAAGAGCGGGGTCAACGCCTTCTACTGCGGCGCCGACCAGCAGGTCTACTACAGCAACCAGCTCGACAACGCCGTCCCGGTCGTCGCGAGAAACAAGTGGGCGGCTGACATCGTGCTGGCGCACGAGTTCGGCCACGCCCTGCAGGGGCGCACGGGCATCCTGATCGCCGAGGCCGCACTGAGCCAGCAGAGCGACGACGAGCCCACCCAGCTCGACTACTCGCGCCGGCTGGAGACCCAGGCCGACTGCCTGTCCGGGATGTTCATCCGGGCGACCTCACAGTCACTCGGGGTCGACCAGTCCGATCTCGACGGGATCCTCAGCGTCTACAACGCCGTCGGCGACGACACCCTCAGCGGCAGGGCGAACGTCGAGGGCAACCACGGTCTCGGACGCAACCGGCAGTACTGGGGCACCACCGGCCTGGGCACCAGCGCCGTGGGCTCCTGCAACACCTTCGCGGCCAAGTCGTCGCTGGTGCGCTGACCGCAGCCCTTGTCAGCCGGGAAGCGGTCGGCCACGCTCATCGGCGCAGACGCTCTCCATGCTGGTCCGGCTCCGGCCGGGTGCAGTAGCGTCGTCCCGACGGCTCGCCCGGGCCGCTGCCAGAAGCCGCCTTGTCGGCGGGCGATGACTGAGGGCAAGGACCGCGACATGAGCAGGTCACTACGGCAGCTCACTCCGTCGCCGCGGAGCAGAAAGTCAGCCCCGGGCCACGAGGAGACCGGCGCAAAGGCCCACTGGGCCACGAGCGCCGCCGGGATCGGCACACTGCTGGCCGGTCTAGCGGCCGTCCTCGCCGTCGTTGTCGCCGCGGTCCTGCCGGACAATCCGGCTGAGCGATCGGAAGGTCCCCCGTCGGTAGGCAGCTCCAGCCCTCCCGCCGCCGTTACGGTCGACGGCTTTTCCAGTCTCGCCGCCGAGGTCCAGGCTCACCTTCTGACGCAGCTTCCCGAATCGGCCAGCCCGTACGAATACCGGAGCATCAGCGCGGACGACGGCCGCGTGTCCTTTCTGGCGCCCGTGACGTGGTCGGACCGGGAGACGACCTCGTGGCTCGACGACCAGGACCGCAGGATCGGCGCCGCCGCCATCGCCTCGACCCACGTCGACGGCCTCTACGCCGATTGGGTCACCCCCGGCGTCTTTCTCGGGGTCGCTCCTTACACCGAGGACCCGGCGCGCATTCTCGCCTCCCGTGAGCAGCGACGAGCGGCGTCCTGCGCCGTCCGCGAGCACGGCGTACTGGACGGGCCAGACATGGTCGGTGAGTTCACGATCTGGAGCAAGTGCACCGGCGGTGCTGCCGTGCTCGACGTGGCGGCCAACTGGAAGGGCGGTGCAGGTACAAGCGTCCTGTTCTTCCGTGCGCTGAACCGGCAAGACCTCGCAGCCCTCGGCAAGTTCGGTAGCACGCTGCAACTCGACTTCGGCTCAGTAGCGAAAAAGATGGAGAAGTACGGGCAGTACCTGCCCGGATCCATCATCAACTGACAGCAGCAAGGACGGTGGCCTACCGGGTCACCAGCGCGGTGGCGATGGCGGCGATGCCCTCGCCCCGGCCGGTGAGGCCGAGCCCGTCGGTGGTGGTCCCGGCCACCGCCACGGGCGCCCCGACCGCCTCCGTGAGGACCTGCTCGGCCTCGAGCCGGCGCGGTCCGAGCTTCGGCCGGTTGCCCACCAGCTGCACGGCGACGGAGCTGATCGTGAAGCCCGCAGCCCTGACCCGCGAGGCCGTCTCCACGAGGAACTCGATCCCAGGCGCGCCTGCCCAGCGCGGGTCGGAGGTGCCGTAGTTGCTGCCGAGATCACCCAGGCCGGCGGCGCTGAGCATCGCGTCGCAGACTGCATGGGCGACGACGTCGCCGTCTGAGTGTCCTTCGGGGCCGAGCGTCTCGGTGGAGAAACAGATCCCGGCCACCCACATGGGGCGGCCGGGAACCAGTTTGTGCACGTCGACGCCGATACCGGTACGGATGTCCATGGCCGGAGGCGGAGGAGTGAAGACCTTAGGAGGCCAGCACCTCGTCGAGCAGGATCTCCGCCTTGTCCTCCTCGACGCGCTCGGCCAGAGCGAGCTCGGAGACGAGGATCTGACGGGCCTTGGCGAGCATGCGCTTCTCACCTGCAGAAAGGCCACGCTCACGCTCACGGCGCCACAGGTCACGGACGACCTCCGCCACCTTCATGACGTTGCCCGAGTGCAGCTTCTCGAGGTTTGCCTTGTACCGCCGAGACCAGTTGGTCGGTTCCTCGGTGTGTGGGGCCCGCAGCACGCCGAACACGCGCTCCAGTCCGTCCGCGTCCACGACGTCACGGACGCCGACGAGGTCGAGGTTGCAGGCTGGGACCCGGACGACGAGGTCGGTCTGACCGACAATCCGTAGTACCAGGTAGAGCCTGTCCTCGCCCTTGATCTGACGAGTTTCGATGTCTTCGATCACGGCGGCCCCATGATTTGGGTAGACGACCGTCTCACCGACTGTAAAGGTCATATTCTCCGGTACCCCTTTCGCGGCCTCCAGTTTAGCACGCTCTCAGGATCGGTTCCGGAGCGTCTGCGCTAGTCAGAGGCCGGTAATCGAGGAAGACGACCTTGACAAACCAGCGACGAATGTGCGTCACCTGTGTGCTGGGCCCAGGTGGCGGCAGCCTCGGGGCGAGCCCCGGAGGATCGCGGCTCACGACTCGCTAGGCTGCGGTGCAGTGTCAACCAGAGAGGTCATCCATCCAGGGTGCACCCCGGGCAGGGCAGGAGTCGACCTCGTGTTCCATGAGTTGCGTCGCGCAGGATGGGCAGGACGCCGGTTGCGTCAGATCGCGGCCGCGTTGCTGCTGTCGATGGGGCTGACCGTCGTACTGGCAGGCTGCGGCTTCAACGCGGCGACCAACGCGCCGTACACCCCCTCAGACGGAACCAACGCCGACATCGGCGACGGCGGCACGCTGAAGATCCGCAACCTGGTGATCATCAGCCGGGCCGAGGGCGAGGGCATCGTCTCGGCCAGCCTCATCGGCAACGCGGACGACCAGCTCACCTCGGTGTCGGTCACCCCGACGAAGGTCGACGGGTCGGCGGCGCCCGCGGTGTCGACCGCCCCGGCGGCGCCCCTGCAGCTGGGTGGCGGCAACCTCATCGTGCTCACCAACCAGGCCCCCCTGACCGTGACGGCGCCCGATCTGGTCGCGGGCCTGAGTGCGAGCGTCACCATGACCTTCGCCAAGGCCGGCCCGGTCACCCTCAACTGCCCGGTCGTCGACGGCACCATCCCGCCGTGGTCCCAGATCACCCCCGGCACCTCGGCCAGCCCCACTCCCCAGCCCACCCCGACCTGACATCGGCGGTCCCGCCGCCCAACCCCTCCCCTACTCCTGGCGTCTGGCCCCCTTCCTCCACACCCCAGGCCCAGCCTGGGCGGTCACTTCGCGCCGTGACGGCCGACCTCGCAGCCCTTGCCGGAGGCGCCGCGACCGCCTTCGAGGGGCGAAGTGGACGGCGCACCCGTACGGGGACGGAATGCGGGGGCAGGGTGGGCGTCTGGCTGAGCAGCAGGCGAGCGGTCAGCCGTAGGTCTCGCGGTCGCTGAACAGGCTGCTGACCGACTCACCGGCGTGGATCCGGTGCACGGCCTCGGCGAAGAGCGGGGCGACGGAGCGGGTGACGATGTTCGGCAGCTGCTTCTCCGGGGGCAGGGGCACGGTGTTCGTGGTGACGATCTCGGCGATGTCGGGCTCCTGCTTGAGCCGTTCGATCGCCTGCCCGGTGAAGAGCCCGTGGGTGCAGGCGATGGAGATCTGCTTCGCTCCCTCGTTCCGCAGCACCCGCAGCAGCTCCACGATCGAGCCGGCGGTGGCGATCTCGTCGTCCAGCACGATGACGTTGCGGCCCTGGACGTCACCGACGATCCGGTCGATCACCACGGAGTCGTCGGACTGGCGCTGCTTGGACCCCGCGGCCACCGGCAGGCCCAGGTTACGGGCGAACTCGGCCGCCACCTTGGCGTTACCGAGGTCTGGGGAGACCACGACGGTGTTGCTCAGGTCCTGGCGGCGGAAGTGGGCCGCCAGCTCGAGCACTGCGCTGAGGTGGTCGACCGGGACGGAGAAGAACCCGTGCACCTGGGGCGCGTGCAAGGCCATGGTCAGCACCCGGGTGGCGCCGGCGGTGGCCAGCATGTCCGCGACGAGCCTGGCCCCGATGGCGATCCGGGGGGCATCCTTCTTGTCCGAGCGGGCGTACGCGAAGTGCGGGATGACCGCGGTGATGTGGGCGGCCGAGGCGCCCCGGGCCGCGTCCATCATCAGCAGCAGCTCGAACAGGTTCTCCTGCACCGGGGGGACCAACGGCTGCACGATGTAGACGTCACGCTGGCGGCAGTTGGCCCGCAGCTGCACCTGCAGGCAGTCGTTGCTGAACCTCGTGGTGCGCGAATGCGACAGCTCGACTCCGAGGATCGAGCACATCTCCTCTGCAAACTCGTGATGGGCCGAACCAGAGAAGACGGTGATGTCGCCGGTCACGCGGCTCACCTTATCCCGGGTTCGACGGGACTCCGGACGGCGAGCATCTCCGCGGCGACCACCTCGACCGCAGCCCGCACCGAGCGGCGGTCAGCCCTCGAACTTGTAGCCGAGTCCTCGGACCGTGATGAGGTAGCGCGGGTTGGCCGGGTCGGCCTCGAGCTTGCTGCGCAGGCGCTTGACGTGGACGTCCAGCGTCTTGGTGTCGCCCACGTAGTCGGCGCCCCAGATGCGGTCGATCAGCTGGCCGCGGGTCATCACCCGACCGGCGTTGCGGAGCAGCATCTCCAACAGCTCGAACTCCTTGAGCGCGAGCTTGACCCTGGTGCCGTCGACGGACACCTCGTGCCGCTCGACGTCCATCCGCACCCCGGACGACTCCACGACGTCGGGCACCAGCTCGACGTCCTGGCCGCGCCGCAGCACGGCGCGGATCCTGGCCACCAGCTCGCGGTGGCTGAACGGCTTGGTGACGTAGTCGTCGGCCCCCAGCTCCAGACCCACGACCTTGTCGATCTCGGAGTCTCGAGCGGTGAGCATGATCACCGGCACCGAGCCGCGGAGCCGCAGCTGCCGGCACACCTCCGTCCCGGGCAACCCGGGCATCATCAGGTCGAGCAACACGATGTCGGCGCCCGTCCGGTCGTACTCGGACAGGCCGGTCGCTCCGTCGGCGGCCTCGACGACGTCGAAGCCCTCCTTGCGCAGCATGTAGCCCAACGTCTCGCGGTAGGACTCCTCGTCCTCGACCACCAGTACCCGCGTCATCGCACCTCCGCCTCCTCAGCCCGGTCGGCGCTGGGCAGCGCCGACACCCGGGATCCGCGCTCGCCCTCCGGCGCCGCCGCTCCTGCGGGCTGCAGGTGAGCCGGGATCTTGATCGTGAACGTCGAGCCGGCGCCGGGTCGGCTCCACACCGACACGTCCCCGCCGTGGGTCGCCGCAATGTGCTTGACGATCGCCAAGCCCAGGCCGGTGCCGCCGTTGGCCCGGCTGCGGGCGTAGTCGACCCGGTAGAACCGCTCGAAGATCCGCCCCTGCTCGTCCGCGGCGATTCCGATGCCGTTGTCGGAGACGGTGATCTCGACGTAGTCGTCGTCGCTCATCGCCTGCACGTGGGCGGCGACGACAACCCGCGCCCCCGGGTCGGAGTAGACGACGGCGTTCTCCACCAGGTTCCCCACGGCGACGCTGAGCTGGCGCGCGCTCCCGAGCACTCGGGTGCCATGAGTTCCGGCTACGGCCAGCGAGACGCCGTGCCCTTCCGCGTCCACCCGGCACCGGTCGACGGCCTCGGAGAGCACGTCGTCGACGTCGACCTCCTCGGGGTCGGCGAGCGGGTCGTCCGCCTGCAGCCGCGAGAGCTCGATGATCTGGGCGACGAGGTCGATCAGCCGGGCCGACTCCACCCCCATCCGACCGGCAAAGCGGCGGACCGCGACCGGGTCGTCGGCAGCGTCCTCCACCGCCTCCGCCAGCAGCGAGATCGCGCCGATCGGAGTCTTCAGCTCGTGGCTGACGTTGGCCACGAAGTCGCGGCGGGTCTGCTCGATGCGTCGGGCGGAGGTCTGGTCGTCGGCGAGGATCAGCACCTGGCCACCCTCGAGCGGAGCGACCCGCGCTGTCAGGTACGTCGAGGCTGCGCGCGGCCCGCGGGAGACCTGCAGCTCCACCGTCCGGATCATCCGGTCCCGGCGTACGGCCCGCACCAGTTCCAGCAGCTCGAGCAGCGCGACCCGGCTGCCCCGGGCGAGGCCGAGGTTTCGGGCGGTCGTGGTGGCCTCCAGGACCTCGTCGTGCGGACCGACGACCACCCCGGAGGACGGCAGGATGGCCAGCAGCTCCGAGACCCCCTGCGGTACGACCGGCTCGGGAGCGTCAAAGGGCTCCAGCACCTCGGCGCGCTCCCGACCGGACCGGCGCGCAACCAGCAGTCCGACCACGACGCCGACGACCAACCCCAGGGCGGCCGCAAGCATCGTGTTCACATCGGAATAGTAAGGGCGTCGACGAGTGGTCCGACGGCGTTCAGGTCGGACCTCGGCAGGGTCCGCGCAGCGTTCGGGACCTGTTCACCCGCCGTTCACCGAGTGGGCCGCTGCTTGTAGTGGTCGGGCATAGGGTTGGGGCCACTCCAGTCATAGAGGGGATTGACCCATGCGGGACTCCTACCGCGAACAGATCGACGACATCCTGGCCGACCTCGTGCAGATGTCGCAGGCCGTGTCGTCCGCGGTCCGCAGCAGCACCACCGCTCTGCTCGAGGCCGACATCCATCTCGCCGAGCAGGTCATCACCGACGACGAGAAGCTCGACCACAAGCAGAGCGAGGTCGAGGCGCGCGCCTTCTCCCTGCTCGCCCGGCAGGCTCCGGTGGCCGGCGAGCTGCGGACCCTGGTCGCCACCCTGCGGATGGTCACCGAGCTCGAGCGGATGGGTGACCTGGCCGCGCACGTGGCCAAGATCGCCCGGCTGCGCTACCCCGAGATCGCCGTCCCCGACAGCCTGCGCGCCAACTTCGTCCGGATGGGCGACGTCGCCGAGAAGATGGTCGTCACCGCCGGCCAGACCCTCAACGACCGCAACATCCAGAACGCCCAGGAGCTGCGGTCGCGCGACGAGGAGATGGACGAGCTGCGTCGGACCCAGTTCCGGCTGCTCCTGAGCGACGACTGGAGCTTCGGCGTCGAGGCCGCCGTCGACGTCGCCCTGCTCGGCCGTTACTACGAGCGGATCGCCGACCACGCCGCCTCGATGGCACGCCGCATCATCTACGTCGTCACCGGCGAGTTTCCGGAAGACGACTTCTGGCCCCAGCCGTAACTCTGGAACTCGGAAATTCTGTTCTCGCTCCGCTCGAACGCTCGGGCGCTCTAGCCCCCCGTCGTCGTCGTCTCGGATGAACGGTGAAGCCTGTTCATCCGCTCCTTCTTACGACGGGGGCGCGCCCTCGGCGCGGCTAGGGCAAAGACGCCTCAGCTGCGTCCGGTGGGTTGGCCGAACCATCGGGGCACCCGGTCCTCCAAGTCTTGCTGGTCGTCGCCGACCCAGGCGATGTGGCCGTCGGGGCGTAGCAGCAGCGCTGGCACTTCCAGCTCCTCGCTGGTGTCGATGACGTGGTCGATGCGGTCCGACCACCCGTCCACCGACAGCTGCCCGGTCTGGTCGAGCAGCAGGCCGCGGCCTGCGTGCATCAGGGCGTAGAGGCGGCCCCGTCCCAGCTCGATGTCGCGGAGGCGGCGGCCGAGCAGGGGGTGGGCGTCGCCGACGTCGTAACGGATGTCGATGGCGCTGACCCGTTCGACCAGGTAGCGGTTGACCTCGTCGAGGTTCATCAGCTCCGACAGCAGACGCCGTACGGCCTGGGGTCCGGGCTCGGTGGAGAGCAGCTCGGCCTGGGCGCGGCTGAGGGTCAAGACGTCGGCGGCGACAGGATGGCGTTCGCTCTGGTAGCTGTCGAGCAGGCCCGGAGGAGCCCAGCCGGCGACCTCCGCGGCGAGCTTCCAGCCGAGGTTGAACGCGTCCTGCAGGCCGAGGTTGAGCCCCTGACCACCGGTCGGCGGGTGGACGTGCGCCGCGTCGCCGGCCAGCAGCACCGGTCCGACGCGGTAGCGCTCGGCCAGCCGGGTCGCATCGTTGAAGCGGGAGAGCCACCGCGGCGAGTGCACGCCCACGTCGATCCCGGTGAAGAACCGCAGTCGCTGCTCGAGCTCGGCGAGGGTGGGTGGGACCGTCCGGTCCTCGGCCACGCTGTCCGCAGGGACGACGACCCGGTACAGCCCGTCCCCCACCGGCCCCGCTCCGAAGCCCAGCTGGGTCTTGCGGACCTCGGCCACCGCCGCGGTCAGGGTCTCCGGCGCGATCGCGACCTCGACCTCGGCGATCAGCCACTCGTTGCGGGCCGGCTCACCCGGGAAGTCGACGCCCGACAGCCGACGTACCGTGCTGCGGCCGCCGTCGCAGCCCACGAGGTAGCGCGAGCGCAGGGTCGTGCCGTCAGCCAGCTCGACGGTCACGCCGTCAGCATCCTGGGCCAGCCCGACCAGCTCGGCGCCGCGTCGGACGTGGGCCCCGAGCCGCTCGGCCTGCTCGGCCACTACCCGCTCGGTGACGGTCTGGGCCACGCCGAGGAGGTAGGGATGGCCGGTGTCCAGCCCACGGGGAGCGGGTCGCACGATCCCGGCGAACCCGCCCAACGGGTACTGCTGGCCGTGTGCCAGCAGCTCCCCGAGCAGCCCGCGCTGGTCCATCACCTCGAGGCTGCGCACGTGCAGCCCGAGCCCGCCGCCACGGCCGGGCGACGCCGTCAACCGCTCCAGCACGAGCACGTCCACACCGTGCAGCCGCAGCTCGGCCGCCAACATCATGCCGGTCGGCCCGCCTCCGGCCACGATCACGTCGAACATCAGCGCCTCCTCCGAACTCGGAGGTGATTCTGGGGCACTGCAGGGGTCTTGCCGCAAGCCCGCTGATGCTCTATACGTTGGAGCTGAGGGGGAACGACGTCCCTACTTCTTGCCCTGGTTCTTGACCGCCTCGATGGACGCCGCAGCTGCCTCCGGGTCGAGGTAGTGGCCGCCCGGCGTGACGGGGGTCAGGTCGTCGTCGAGCTCGTAGAGCAGCGGGATCCCGGTCGGGATGTTCAGGCCCACCACGTCGGCGTCGCTGATCCGGTCGAGGTGCTTGACGATCGCTCGCAGCGAGTTGCCGTGGGCGGCCACCAAGGTGGTCTTGCCGGCCAGCAGGTCGGGCACGATCGCGTCGTACCAGTAGGGCAGCGCCCGCAGCAGCACGTCCTTGAGACACTCCGTCCGCGGCCGGGCGTCAGGCGGCAGTGCCGCGTAGCGCGGGTCGTTGAAGTTCGCGAACTCGTCCGCGTCGTCGATCGGGGGCGGCGGCACGTCATAGGAACGGCGCCACGTCATGAACTGCTCCTCGCCGAACTCCGCGAGCGTCGCCGCCTTGTCCTTGCCCTGCAGCGCGCCGTAGTGCCGTTCGTTCAGCCGCCACGAGCGCCGAGTCGGGATCCAGAGCCGGTCCGCGGTGTCCAGAGCCAGCTGGGAGGTCCGGATGGCCCGGCGCAGCAGCGAGGTGTGCAGCACGTCGGGCAGCAGCCCTGCCTCCGCGATCAGCTCGCCGCCCCGCCTCGCCTCCCGCTCACCCTTCTCGTTCAGGTCGACGTCGACCCAGCCGGTGAACAGGTTCTTCGCGTTCCAGGCGCTCTCGCCGTGCCGCAGCAGGATCAGGGTGGAGGTCATGGGCGAGAGCCTAGTGGTGCGCGGCCTCGCGCTCACCGATGAGTTCGGTACCCGGAACGGCGACCTCGCAGGAGCCGTCGCCACGGCGCAGAGTGCCGCGGGCGACAAGAACCTGGAGATCCTCGGTGCTGACCTGGCCGGCCAGTATCGGCGAGCGGGTCTGGTCGAGGAGGTCCTCGGCGACGGCGTCCGCTCCGCTTCAGGGTGCACCTGGGTGCCAGCCGCAGCGGAGGCGGGTCACGGCTGCAGGGAGAATGGCGGCATGACCTCTGCGCCCACAGCCTCCGGCCGTCCGCTCGCCCTCGTGACAGGAGCGAGTAGCGGGATCGGCGCGGCCAGTGCGCGGCGACTGGCGGCCGACGGTTTCCGGGTCGTCTGCGCGGCCCGCCGGCAAGACCGCATCGATGCCCTCGCCGCCGAGATCGACGGAGTCGCCGTCGCCTGCGACGTCACCGACGCCCAGCAGGTAGCCGCCCTGGCGGCGGCGATCGGTCCGTCCTTGGACCTGCTGGTGAACAACGCCGGGCTGGCCGTGGGCATGGAGTCCGTGGCCGAGGCCGACCTCGACGCCTGGCAGACCATGTACGCGGTCAACGTCCTCGGCGCCGCCGCGGTCACGAAGGCCGTGCTGCCCGCGCTGGTCCGGGCGAGCGGGCAGATCATCTTCATGAGCTCCACAGCCGCCGACCTGGCCTACGAGGGTGGCGCCGGCTACTGCGGCGCCAAGGCCGCCGAGCGCGCGATGGCCGGCGCGATGCGGCTCGAGCTGTGGGACACCGACGTCCGGATCGCCGAGATCTGCCCCGGCATGGTGCGCACCGACGAGTTCGCGCTGAACCGCTTCGGCGGCGACCCCGACCGGGCCGCCAAGGTCTACGAAGGCGTCGCCGCTCCGTTGACCGCTGATGACGTCGCCGACTGCGTCGCCTGGGTGGCCGGCCGGCCGCACCACGTCAACATCGACCGGCTCACCGTCCGGCCGCGGGCCCAGGCCGCGCAGCACAAGGTGCACCGGGTGCACGGGTAGAGGGACGGAGGGCACGAGAGCCACCTGTCCACGCCAGCTTCTTCGGACACCGCCTACGCGCAGCGTTCGGTCTGCGGTGAGCGGCGAGGCGCCTCCGGCGTACCCTCGCGGCATGGCCAGGACCATCGCGACCGCCACGCCCGTCGAGCTCGCCGCGCTGCTGGACTTCGTCCGGCCTCGGCACCACCTGCTGCTCGCTACCACCCGAGCGGACGGGCGACCGCAGCTCTCGCCAGTCTCCGGCGGGGTGGACCAGGAGGGCCGGATCGTCATCTCCTCCTACCCGGGACGGGCCAAGGTCCGCAACGCCGAGCGCGAGCCCCACGTCTCGATCTGCGTGCTCAGCGACGACTTCGACGGGCCCTGGGTGCAGGTCGACGGCGATGCCGAGGTGCTGCACATGCCCGAGGCCGAGGACGCGCTGGTCGACTACTTCCGCTGCATCTCCGGCGAGCACCCCGACTGGAACGAGTACCGAGCCGCCATGCGACTGCAGGACAAGTCGCTGATCCGGGTGACGCCGACGCGCTGGGGACCGGTCGCGACCGGCGGCTTCCCTGCTGACGTCGCGGCGCGGCTCGACGGCTAGCTGCCGGTCGGAAACCGAGGGCGGGGGTCAGCCATCTGCGAAGGGCTGATCGTCGCCGACGCAGACCTTGCTTGCCGCGGGCAGCTTCAGCCCGACCAGGTAGCCGTCGATCGCGGCGGTGACGCAGGTCGAGGTCCCGTAGGAGGTGTGGCCCCAGCTGTCGGAGGCGAGCAGGCGGGAGCCGGGAGACAGGGCGGACCCGTGCTGGGCACCGGTGAAGTTGGTGGCCGGGTCCCAGTAGCTGCCGACGAACAGCAGCGGTTGGAAGGGGCGACGGGTGAACGAGCCGCGATAGGCGTCCTCGTCGCGGCCGCTGTACGAGTCGTCCGCGCACGAGCCGAGGCTCCAGGTCCAGAGGCGGCCGAAGTAGGGAGCTCGGCGGTCTGCCGCCACCCCCGCCTGGCGGTAGGAGTCCAGGTGCGCCGGGTTGAGCGAGTCGGTGCAGGCCACCGCGGCCTGAGCCTCGAAGGAGTTGTCGTAGGGAAAGGCCAGCCCCGGCCGTCGGCCCTCGGTCCGCGACGCGATCTCCTGCACCACCCCGGCCACCTGCCCAGCCGACCTCCGTCGCTGACCGGCAGCGACGCGGCCCTCGGGCGCGGTCGTGACCAGCAGCGTGGCCAGCAGGTTCGTGAGAACCTCAGGGCCGTCGGTGTAGTAGAGCGCGCTCAGCACGTTCGAGACCAGGTCGGGGTAGCCGAAGGTCGCGCGCTCGTCGCTGTCCGGGTCGACGAGCACGATCGGATGCGCCTTGAGCCGGCGCGCCACGAGAGCGAAGTTCTTCACCGGGTCGCCGTCGGCGAAGCTGCAGAGGTCCGGACCTACCTTGTCGCAGCGGACCAGGGCCGTGCGCAGCGCCTTCGCCGCCCCCTCGGCCGCGTGGATCCGCGCCTCGATCGGCAGGTTCTCCGTGGCTGCAGTGCCGGCCCAGCCCACCGGGTCGAGCACGCCGTCCAGGGCCAGCGCCCGGACCCGGTCAGGGAAGAGGTTGGCGTAGACCTGGCCGAGGTAGCTGCCGTAGGAGAAGCCGAGGTAGCTGAGCCGTTGGTCACCGACCGCGCGACGCAGCACGTCGAGGTCGCGGGCCACCTGGGCGGTGGACATGGACACCGCCAGTGGCGCTCCCGTGCTCGAGCAGCCGCGGCCGAGGGCGGTCTCGGCCTTCATGTAGGTCTGCTGGGCCTTCAGCCCGTACGGGAACGGCACGGTGGTCAGGGTGGTCAGGACGGGCGCCTGCTCGGCGGGGCCGGCGAAGCAGCGGACCGCGTCGCTGGCCCCGACGCCCCGCGGGTCGAAGCCGACGAGGTCGAAGCGGCTCAGCAGGCCGGGGGTGAGGAACGCGGGCGCGTCCAGCACGAAGTCGGTCCCGGACACCCCGGGGCCCCCAGGGTTCACGAAGAGCGTGCCCAACCGACGAGACGGCTGCTTGGCCGGCAGCTTGCGCAGGGCGATCTCGACCTGCGGGCCCTGCGGTGCGTCGTAGTCCAGCGGGAGCCGCACCGTGGTGCAGCGGAAGTTGCCGTCGCAGTCGTACCAGTGCAGCGCCGGAGTGGGGACGGTGTCGACCCGCTTGCGCTCCCGCGCGCTGGTCACGTCGTAGGCCGTCAGCTTCGCCGAAGCCGGGACGGTGACCACGCCGAGACTGAGCAGGGCGAGAGCCAAGCTCACGACGAGCACGCGGAGGGAGCAGCGCTGGAGCGGCATCTGAGAACCTTCTGATCTTGCCGGCGACTCTCGCACGGTCAGTCCCCTTACTCGGCGACGCGGACCCTTGCCCCGCCGACACCGGCGGCCCCCAGCGAGCCGGTCAGGTCGCCGAACCTATCGGACTGATCCGACATCGGGGCGATTCACGAGCCAGTTGCCTCTGGTGGCGCGAGATGGCCGAAAGCGGCGAGGTTGGCGGTGGACTCGCCGCGGGACCGCCGCCACGCCCACTCCCGAGCGATGCTGGTCGCGAAGCCGAGCTCGAGCACCGGGTTGAACGAGGTATCGGCGGTGTCGGCCACCGTACCCAGGACCTGGTCGAGGGCAGCCGCCGTCACCGCCTCCAGAGGCAGGCTGCCGGTGAGATAGACGTCGCCGAGCGCGTCCAGGCTGAAACAGACGGTGTGCAGCTTGAGGTTGCGTTCGAGCAGCCAGCGGTAGACCGCGGCGTGGTTCTCGTCCGGCCGACGCAC
The DNA here is from genome assembly GCA_963727215.1 of uncultured Actinomycetota bacterium. Classification (GTDB taxonomy): domain Bacteria; phylum Actinomycetota; class Actinomycetes; order Propionibacteriales; family Propionibacteriaceae; genus Microlunatus. The sequence goes on along the minus strand of CAVSFR010000003.1, from coordinate 218,625 downwards.
GACGAAGGCGCGGATGCCCAGGCTGTAACGGCCCACCTCGAGCGCGCACTCGGTGACCAGCTTGGCCGTCCCCGGCAGCGAGACGGAGAACACTCCCGGCCGACGCTCCGACCAGGGCAGGTCGAGCTTCGACAGCACGGCCCGCACCACGTCCCCGGCGTCGCCGCTCACGCGTGGAGCGTACCGGTCTGGCCCGGGCTCCGCCGTGCGTCAGGAACAGTGTGATCCCGGCGACGGGCTTCAACCTCCGACCGCATCCAGGGTCAGAATGCGGACCGCGCGGAGTGGTTGGACCGACGGTGGGTCCGGCGGAGTCTCGACACGCAACACGTCGGGCGCGCGTCGCCAGCGTCGCAACTAGGGTTGCCCGAACACCCACCCTCCTCGGCCGTCGCCGGTCGTCGCTGGTCTCAGGAGCTCCGTTGCCGCTCACACTCACCCGCTCCGTCCGCGTCTGGACGTCCGTCTTCTCGGTCGGCGCGCTGGCTCTCATCGCCGCCGGCTGCGCTCCTGAGGACGCCACCCCGGCTCCGGCCGCCAGCGGCCCCGCCAGCGCGGCGAGCTGCAGCAAGGACACGCTGAGCCTGGTCACGCCGGGAACGTTCACCGTGGGCACGGACAAGCCGGCCTACGAGCCCTGGTTCTCCGACAACGACCCGACCAACGGCAAGGGCTACGAGTCGGCGGTCACCTATGCCGTCGCCGAGCAGCTCGGCTTCGCGCGTAGCGACGTCACCTGGATCACGGTCCCGTTCACCAACGCCTACGCGCCGGGTGCGAAGAAGTTCGACGTCGACGTCAACCAGGTCTCGATCACCGAGCCCCGCCGCAAGGCCGTCGACTTCTCCTCCGGCTACTACGACGTGGCCCAGGCCGTGGTCACCGACAAGAGCTCGCCCATCGCCGGCGCGACGACGCTGGCCGCGCTGAAGAGCGCCAAGCTTGGCGCGCAGGTCGGCACCACGTCCTACACCGCGATCACCGACCAGATCCAGCCGGAGGCGAAGCCCGCCCCGTACGACACCAACGACCTCGCGGTGCAAGCGCTCAAGAACGGCCAGATCGACGGCATCGTCGTCGACCTGCCCACCGCGTTCTACATGGCAGCCGCTCAGCTGGACGAAGGGAAGATCATCGGGCAGCTGCCGCCTGGCTCGGGTGCTGCCGACTCGTTCGGCTTCGTGCTCGGGAAGGGCAGCGCGCTGACCGGCTGCGTCTCCTCCGCGGTCGATGCACTCAAGGCGGACGGCACCCTGAAGAAGATCGAGGGGCAGTACCTGTCCAACGCCGGCGGCGCGCCGCTGCTGCAGTGACGGCAGCGGCGGGCTCCGCGGGCTGGCAGCCCTCGGAGCTGCAGCAGCAGCGGCTGGCCTACCGCCGGCGACGCTCGAACCGTTCGAGCGCGATCGCCGCGGTCAGCAGCCTGCTGATCCTGGTCGCTCTGGTCGTCGGGATCACCGCCACCCCAGGCTGGCCGCGGGTCCAGGAGACGTTCTTCTCCCCTGCTCGCGCCTGGTCGGCGTTGCCCGCGGTCGCCCGCGGGCTGTGGCTGAACATCCGCGTGATGCTGGTGTGCGGGGTGCTCATCCTGGTCGTGGGGCTGAGCCTGGCCGTGCTGCGGACGCTGCGCGGACCGGTCTTCTTCCCCATCCGGATCGCCGTGGCCGCCTACACCGACATCTTCCGCGGGCTGCCGCTGCTGCTGGTGATCTTCCTGCTCGGCTTCGGCGTCCCGGCGCTCCGGCTGCGCGGCGTCCCGAGCGACCCACTCGTCTGGGGTGGCGCCGCCCTGGTGCTCACCTACTCCGCGTACGTGGCCGAGGTCTTCCGCGCCGGCATCGAGTCGGTGCACCCCTCGCAACGCGCCGCCGCACGATCGCTCGGACTCTCCTACGCGCAGTCGATGCGGTTCGTCGTACTCCCCCAGGCCGTCCGTCGGGTGGTCCCGCCGCTGCTGAACGACCTGGTCAGCCTGCAGAAGGACTCAGGACTGATCGCGGTCCTCGGCGTCGTGGACGCGATCCGGTCGGCCCAGATCGAGACGGCGACCGACTTCAACTTCACCCCGTACGTGGTGGCCGGGCTGCTCTTCGTCGCCCTGACCATCCCGCTGACGCGGGTCACCGACCACGTCGCGCGGCGACAGGGCTGGTACGGCGTGGCGGGAGCAACGACATGAGTCGCTCGACCGGCTCAGGACAGGCTCTGCTCGAGGCCCGCGGGCTGCGGAAGTCGTTCGGTGACCAGCTGGTGCTCGACGGGCTGGACCTCGAGGTCGAGGCGGGCCAGTGCGTGGTGCTGATCGGCGGCTCGGGTTCGGGCAAGTCGACGCTGCTGCGCTGTCTCAACCTGCTGGAGACCGTCGACGACGGCCAGATCCTGCTGGAGGGGCGCGACATCAGCGACCCGCGGGTCGACGTCGACGCCGTCCGGGCGCGGGTGGGGATCGTCTTCCAGGCGTTCAACCTGTTCCCCCACCTGAGCGTGCTCGAGAACGTGACGCTGGCGCCCGTCCGCGTCCACCGGCGGCCGCGGGACGAGGCCCGTCAGCAGGCGATGGAGATGCTCGAGCGGGTCGGCTTGGCGGCCAAGGCCGGCGCGAAGCCCGACGAGCTGTCGGGCGGTCAGCAGCAGCGCGCGGCCATCGCCCGCGCCCTGGTCAACTCCCCCGTCCTGATGCTGCTGGACGAGGTCACCTCCGCGCTCGACCCCGAGCTGGTCTATGAGGTCCTCTCGCTGCTGCGCGACCTGCGCCGCGACGGGATGACCATGGTGCTGGCGACCCACGAGATGGCCTTCGCCCGTTCCGTCGCCGACACCGTCTGCTTCCTGCACGGCGGCCGCGTCCTCGAGCAGGGCCCACCGGCCCAGCTCTTCGACCACCCGCGAGAGCCCCGCACCGAAGCCTTCTTGTCCCGCCTCGAGCTCTGAGCCGACTTGTCAGAACTGAGTTGTCCCATAGGACAACTCAGCTCTGACAAGTCGGCCTCAGACAGGTTGCAGGAACCAGCGGGTCTGGTAGGGCGCGACCAGGAGCGGACCGTCGGTCAACGGGGTCTGTTCGGTCAGGGCGTCCCAGGCCCAGTTGCCGACGGGGACGACCCAGCGGGGCAGGGACTGCTCGCGGTCGGTGACGTTGTAGATGCCCACCATGGTCTGGGTCGGGGCTCGGCGGACGAAGACCAGCACTGCCGGGTTGACCGGATCGGCGATCACCGTCTCGACGGCGGCGTCGAGCGCGGGCAAGGTGGCGCGGACGGCGATGGCGTGGCGCAGGCCGTGCCAGACCCGGTGCTCCAACGTGTTGGGCTCGTGCCGGCGGGCCGCGGTCTCCCACGACATCCGCGGCCGGTGCACCCAGCGGTTGTCGTCGGCGTGCTCGGGCACGTCGAGGAAGTGGTAGTCGTTGCGCAGCGCCAGCTCGTCACCCATCCACAGCAGGGGCAGGCCGCCGAAGCCGAGCATGATGTGGTGCGCCAGCAGCAGCCGCTCGACCGCCAGGTCCAGGTGCGCAGCGTCCCCGCGGCTCAGCGCGGCCTCGATGCCGAGCAGCGACGCGGCCGTCCCGCTGATCCGCCGGTCACCGGTCTCCAGGTTCTCCTGGAAGACCAGGCCGCGGGCGTCGCTCATCGGGTAGAGCCCGGCGTAGTAGTCGGCCAGGAAGTGCCGGTGCTCGAAGCCGTTCAGGCCCACCGAGGCAGCGTCGGCGTCGTCGATCGCCCAACCGATGTCGTCGTGGCAGCGCAGGTAGGTGTCCCAGACCGTCGTCGGCGGCTTGGCCGGGAACCGGTGGAGCGCGGCGCAGAAGAGCCGCGTGTCCTTCGCGGCCAGCGCCGACCAGATCTGCACCATCAGCGAGTTCTGGTAGGCCATGTCGCTGACCTTGCCGGCGTGCTTGCCCACCCCCAGGTAGGGGGCGAGGTCGGCCGGCCCGACGATCGCCTCGGCCTTGAAGACCAGCGCCGGGGCGGCGATCCGGGCTACCGTACGCAGGACCTGGGTGATGGCGTGCACCTCGGGCTGGTTCTGGCAGTTGGTGCCCATCCGCTTGAAGAGGAACGCGATGGCGTCCAGCCGCAGGCACTCCACACCGAGGTTGGCCAACCAGCAGATCAGGTCGGCGAACTCATAGACCACGTCCGGGTTGTGCCAGTTGAGGTCCCACTGCCAGGTGTTGAACGTCGTCCACACCCAGGAGTGCGAGTCGTCGTCATAGGTGAAGTTGCCCGGGGCGAAGTCCGGGAACACCTCGGGCAGCGTGGCCTCGTACGCGTCCGGCAGGGTGCGGTCGGCAAACATGTGGAAGAAGCCGCGGAAGTACGCGTCGCCGTGCCGCGCGGCCTTCGCCCACTCGTGCTCGGCGGCGACGTGGTTGAGCACCAGGTCGAGGGTGAGCGAGATCCCCTTGTTTCGCAGCACGGTCGCCAGGTCTCGCAGGTCGTCGATGGTGCCGAGGTCGTCGCGGACGGCGCGGTAGTCCATCACGGCGTAGCCGCCGTCGTTGGGGCCGGGCCGGGGCTTGAGCAGAGGCAGCAGGTGGAGGTAGGTGACGCCGAGGTCGGCGAGGTAGTCGACCTTCTCCCCGACCCCGCGCAGGGTGCCGCCGAACAGGTCCGCGTACGTCGCGTAGCCCATCATCTCCGGCCGCGAGAACCACTGCGGGTCCGCGTGGCGTCGCAGGTCCAGCAGGCGCAGGTCGGCGGGGCGCTGCCGGAAGTTCTCGGCGGCGATCAGCACCAGCCGGCGGCCCATCTCCGGCGCCTGGTCGGGGTAGGCCCCCTCGAGGGCGCTGAGCAGGTCGGGCCAGTAGCGCTGCAGCCGGGTCTCGAAGACGACCCGGTCGTGGACCGGCTCGCCTTCGAGCAACGGTGCGACATCGGGGATGCTCACCCGAGGAGAGTAGAGGTTCGGGTGCCTAGGTGCCGGCAGGAGGACGTCAGGCGGACTGCTTGTCGCCGCGTCGGATCTTGAGCCGGGACTTGAACTCGTCCACGAAGGCCTCGCGGATCACCTCGTTGTCCAAAGCCTTGCCGACGCCGCCGAGCTTGCCGCGGACGACGCGCTGGCAGACGCTCAGCCAGGCCTGGCCCATGGCGTAGGTGAAGGTGGACGCGACGCCGGCCCCCACCACGCCGCCCGCCACCGAACCGGCCCCGGGCACCATCTTCAGCAACCCGGCAAAGGTGGCGCGTCCGGCCGAGGTGGCCGCCGTGGTGGAGGCGATCGCCATCAGCGCCGCCCGGTCGAACTTGATGGTGTAGAGCTGCGCGATCTTGGCCATCATGCCCAGCTGGATCGGCACCAGCGTGGCCGCGTCGGAGAACGGGATCGGGATGAACGCCGCCCCGGCCGCGGTGGTCGCGGCGGCGGCTATGTAGGCCTGCGCCTGCCGGGCCTTCCGAGCCGTGTCGATCTGCTGGGCGGCGGTGAGAGCTTCGGCGACGCCGTCGGGCGCAACCTGAAAGGTGGCATCGAGGACATCTTTCAACCCGTGCGCCGGTGCCCCGGAGAACGGATCCGCAAGGGCGTTGACCATGAACGGGCGGCCGCCCGCGAGCGGCAGCCGCTGGGCGGCGATGACCCGCGCCAGCTCGACCGCGTCCGGGTGGAACTGCCCGTCGCGGACCGGCACCTGGGTCAGCACCAGCACGACCTGCAGGCCGATGTCGTCGAGCCGACGGATGAAGTCGGCCTCCGCCTCCTCGAACCGGCGGTCCATCCCACGGACGCAGTACCACGCCACGTGCAGCTGCTCAGAGAGCGGCAGCCTGCGCATCTCCTTCATCGCCTTGGACAGCTCGGAGAGGATCTCCTTGTTGTCCTTGCCGACCTCGAGGCCCTGGGTGTCCACGATGCCGAGGTGGCCGACCTTGTCGACATAGAGCCGGCTGCCGCGGGTCACCGGCTCGCCGATGCCCGTCCTCGCCACCTGCTCGCCGAAGATCGCGTTGATCAGGGTCGACTTGCCCACCCCGGTCTTGCCGAAGATCGCCAGGTTGAAGCGTCCGATCGCCGCGGACTGCTTGTCGTACTCGGTCCGGAACGACTCCCGGAACCAGTCCGTACCGCCTGCCACCCGCGTCTCCGTCCTGTTGCCCGGTTCCCAGCGTACGGGCCGTGGCCCCGTGCCACCGCAGGTGCGAGCGGACGCGCGTCAGGTACGGCGGGCCTCACCGGGCGGGACCAGACCGCTGCTGTACGCGAACGCGATGGCCCGGGGCCGGTCCCGCAGCCCCAGCTTGTCCAGCACCCGGCCCAGGTGGGTCTTGACCGTGGTCTCGCCCAGGAACAGCTCGGCGGCGATCTCGGCGTTGCTGTGGCCCAGCCCCACCAGGCGCAGCACGTCGGTCTCGCGGGCGGTCAGCAGGTCCAGCTCGGGCGCGCGGACCGGAGCAGCCGGCGTGGCCGCGAGCCGGGCGATCACCCCGGGCACCACGGCCGGGTCGAGCGAGCCCTGACCGGCCCGGGCGTGCCGGATGGCGTCCACCAGGTCCTCCGGCGGGGAGCTCTTGAGCAGGAAGCCGGCCACCCCGTGGCGCAGCGCGGCGTCGACGACCTCGTCCTCGTCGAAGGTGGTCAGCATCAGCACCCGGGCGACCGGCACCGCCGCGATCACCCGTTCGGCGGCGGCCAGGCCCGACAGTCGCGGCATCCGGACGTCCATCAGCACCACGTCGGGCTTGAGCCGGGTGGCCACGGCGACGCCGTCCAGACCGTCGGCGGCCTCGCCGACCACCTCGAGGTCGTCCTCGCTGGAGATCAGCAGCCGCAGTCCCGCGCGGACCATCGCCTCGTCGTCCACCAGCACCACCCGGGTCCGGCTCATCGTGCCGGCTCCTCGACCCGCGACCGCACCGGCAGCACCGCCGTGACCTCGAACCCGCGCCCAGCCGCCGGGCCGTAGGCCAGGCTGCCCCCGAACATCGCCACCCGTTCGGCCATCCCGGTCAGCCCGTTGCCCGGCGTCACGCTGCCCACGGCCGGACCGTCGTCGCGGACGAGGACCACCAGCTGGCGGGGACCAGCCTCGAGCCGGACGGTGACCGCGGCGTTCGGGGCGTGCCTGATCGCGTTCGTGAGCGCCTCCTGGACGATGCGGTACGCCGACACGTCGAGCGCCGACCCGAGGTCCGGCAGCGTGCCCGCGCGCTCGAGAGCCACGCGGGCGCCCGCCAGCCGGACCTGCTGCACCAGCTCGTCCACCTGGGCCAGCGACGGCACCGGAGCCAGGCTGGGGCCGTCCGGCCGGACCAGTCCGACGATCCGGCGTAGCTCGTCCACCGACTGCCGGCCCAGCTGCTCGGCCTGGCGGAGCGTGTCCTGCTCGGCGGTCAAGCCGTCCAGCCGACGGCGCACGACCCCCACCTGCAGGGTCATCACGCTGACGCTGTGGGCGACCGCGTCGTGCAGCTCGCGGGCGATCCGCGTCCGCTCGGCACTGATCGCGGTCTGGGTGCGCAGCTCCCGCTCGGCGGCCAGCTCGGCCGCCAGCCGGGACAGCTCAGCCGACCGCCGCCGCTCCCGCTGGAGCAGGAAACCGACGGTCCACGCCGGGACGAGGAACAACAGGTAGAACAGCACCTCGAACGGACCCCCGCCCGCCACGCCCGAGCCGACGCCGACGCTGACCGCGGTGACCAGCCAGGCGCCGAAGCTCCAGCGCCCGGGCAGCCGGAAGGCCAGGAAACCGACCAGGAACATCAAGATGATCAGCTGGGTACCGCCACCGTGCGGCATCCCTGGGACGACCATGTTGATCACGCCCAGCCCCACCGCGAGCACCAGGCCGAGCAGCGGCACCGGGTAGGAGACCAGGCAGGCGGCCACGGCCCAGCCGATCATGATCATGACCGCGCCGGTGACCGCTCCGTTCGGGAACGTGGCGTTCTCCATGATCATCGAGACGGTCAGCAGCACCGAGACCCCGGCCAGGGCGAGCCAACCGCGGCGGCTGGTGGGGTAGACCAGTCGTGACCGGGCGACGGTGGACATGGCGTCACGCTACGCACGGCCGCGCCACCCCGCATCCTCTCCGGGGATGAGCTGGCCGCCGGCGGACTCCTCCCGGCGAACGAACGGCGGGCTGCCGGGCGCCCGGCGATCGCACCACGGACGGGCTCGGCGACGGATCCGCCCATCCCGTCCGGATTCCTAGCGTTCTCGCCATCACGTCCACGACCTCAGCCAGAGGTCGACACCTGAGGAGTCGCCATGACCACCACCGTCCCCACACCCACACCGACCGACGCCGGAGCCGTCGAGACGAACGACGCAGGTCTGTTCGCCGCCGGCCTGCGCAAGCCCCTCAGCCTGATCGGCGGTGCCGCGATGCTGCTCACCCCACTGCTCATCATCGCCGGCGAGCTGTCCTCGCCGCCCCAGGCGAGCCGGGCGATGGGCGACTACATCGAGTCGCTGGCTCGCGACCCCTTCCTCACCAGCGCGTCCGCCAGCCTGCTGCACTACGGCTGGCTGACCACGGCCTTCGGTCTGGTGGTCTCGATGACCCTTGTCCGCGGGCGGAAGGGCCGGCTGCTCACCCTGCTCGGCGGGCTGCTCGGCGCTGCCACTGCCGCGCAGATGTCGGCGTTGATGCTGAACGACTATTTCCTGGACGCCCTCGGCAACAACCTCGCCATGCCGGACGCCGTGCGGGTCGCCGAGGCGATGATGGTGCACGGCGACGCCCTGTCGATGTTCTGGTGGCAGAGCGGCAAGCTGGTGATCCTGCTGCCGGTGCTGCTCTACGCCGGCCTGGCCCGCGCCGGGGTCATCTCCTGGTGGCTCGTGCCGCTGTCCGCGCTGCCCATGATCCTCCCCTACCTGGTGATGGGCTGGGTCGGGGGCGCGAGCGACCAGCTGATCGGTGGCAACGCCCTGGGGATCGTCCTCGGCGGCGTGGCCGGTCTGGTCTGCTACCTCCCCACCTTCGTGGTGGGGCTCCGACTCCTCACCCGCGGCCGGTTGTCGGCCTGACAGAGGCGGCCGGAGCCCGAGGATTCGGGCTCCGGCACGCCGCGCCGGTAAGATGGGTCGAGTTGCCTGCGTCGCCGCTGCGACCGCGACCTCATCTACCTGTCAGGAAGTTCCCACGCATGCCTACTCGCTCAGATCTGCGCAACGTCGCCATCGTGGCTCACGTCGACCACGGCAAGACCACTCTGGTCGACGCCATGCTGTGGCAGTCCGGCGCCTTCCGCGCCAACCAGGACGTCAACAACCGCGTGATGGACTCGATGGACCTCGAGCGCGAGAAGGGCATCACGATCCTCGCGAAGAACACCGCCGTGCTGCACCACGCACCCGACGGCTCGAACGTCATCATCAACATCATCGACACCCCGGGCCACGCGGACTTCGGTGGCGAGGTCGAGCGGGGGCTCGAGATGGTCGACGGCGTGGTGCTGCTGGTCGACGCGTCTGAGGGCCCGCTGCCGCAGACCCGCTTCGTGCTGCGCAAGGCGCTGGCCAAGAACCTGCCGATCATCGTGGTGGTCAACAAGGTCGACCGGCCCGACGCCCGGATCGCCGAGGTCGTCGAGGAGACCTACGAGCTCTTCCTGGACCTGCTCGACGACGCCGACACCGACGTGCTCAACTTCCCGGTCGTCTACGCCTCGGCCAAGGCCGGGCGCGCCTCGCTGAACGCTCCCGCCAACGGCGAGATGCCGGACGAGGAGAACCTCGGCCCGCTCTTCGCGACCATCCTCGGCAGCGTCCCCGCCCCCGAGTACGAGGAGGGCGCGGTCCTGCAGGCTCACGTCACCAACCTCGACGCCTCGCCCTACCTCGGACGGCTCGCGCTCTGCCGCGTCTTCGCCGGCGAGATGCGCCGTAACCAGGTCGTGGCTTGGTGCAAGCAGGACGGCACCATCCAGAACATCAAGCTCTCCGAGATGCTCATCACCGAGGCCCTGGACCGCGTTCCCGCCGACCTCGCCCGGCCCGGGGACATCGTGGCCATCGCCGGCATCCCCGACATCACCATCGGCGAGACACTGTCGGACCCGGCGAACCCCAAACCGCTGCCGCTGATCACAGTCGACCAGCCCTCGATCTCGATGACCATCGGCATCAACACCTCCCCGCTGGCGGGCAAGTCCGGCAAGCTGCTGACGGCCCGGCTGGTCAAGAACCGGCTGGACGCCGAGCTGATCGGCAACGTGTCCATCAAGGTCAACCCCACCGAGCGTCCCGACACCTGGGAGGTCCAGGGCCGCGGCGAGCTGCAGCTGGCCATCCTGGTCGAGATGATGCGCCGCGAGGGCTTCGAGCTGACGGTGGGCAAGCCCCAGGTCGTCACCCGCGAGATCGACGGCAAGGTGCACGAGCCTGTCGAACGCCTCACCATCGACGCTCCCGAGGACTTCGTCGGCGTGGTCACCCAGCTGATGGGCCTGCGCCGCGGCCGCCTCGAGCAGATGATCAACCACGGCACCGGCTGGGTCCGGATGGAGTACCTGGTGCCGGCCCGCGGCCTGATCGGCTTCCGGACCGAGTTCCTCACCGAGACGCGCGGCACCGGCATGATGCACCACGTGTTCGAGGCCTACGAGCCCTGGCACGGTGACCTGCGCACCCGCCCGAACGGGTCCCTGGTCGCCGACCGCACCGGTGCGGTCACCGCCTACGCGTCGTTCAGCCTGCAGGAACGGGGCACGCTCTTCGTCCCGCCGACCACCGAGGTGTACGAGGGCATGATCGTCGGCGAGAACGCCCGCTCCGACGACATGGACGTGAACATCACCCGCGAGAAGAAGCTCACCAACGTCCGCTCCGCCACCGGCGACGAGCTCGAGCGGCTGATCCCGGCGAAGAACATGAGCATGGAGCAGGCCCTGGAGTTCTGCCGCGGCGACGAGTGCATCGAGGTCACCCCGGCCGCAGTCCGGATTCGCAAGGTCGTGCTCTCGGCCAACGAGCGCTCTCGCACCCGCTCGCGCGCCAAGAACGCCTGACCCCACAGCTTCCGGGGCCACTACGTAAGCGGTCCTGACGCGATGACGCGTCAGGACCGCTCACGTGGTGGTGTCTCCAACTGCTGCGTCAGACCTGACGGTCGGTCGCCGGCGCGTCGAAGACCGGCGGCACCTCGTCGCCGTGCCCGGCGGGGCTGATGATGACCTCGTCGACCGGCTCGAGCGGCTCCGACGCCGTGTCCTCGACCAGCAGGCTGTCGGCGACGAGCGTCTCGGGGACGACCTCTTCGGCAACGGTCGGAGCCGCCGTCGGGGCGGGGGCCGGGGCCGCAGCCGCGACTGCCGCAGCGCGGCTCTTGATCAGCTGACGGGCCGCGTCGATCCGCTCCTGGATCTTGTCGAAGGCGGGGTCGATCCGGCCGGTGACGTCGCTGCGGACGCCGCTCAGGACACGCTGACCGCGGCTGGCCAGGTCGGTGTAGGTGCTGCTGGCCTGCTCCTGCAGCTCGGTCACGCGTCCCTTGGCCACCTCGGGCACCGCTTTGACGTCCTCGGGCAGGTTCTCGGCGATCTTGCGCACCTGCTCGCCCTGGATCTTGCGCACGTGCTCGGCCTGCTTGGCCAGCTCCTCGCGGCGGAACCGCAGCTCGGCCAGCCGGGTGTTCGCCCAGCGCTGAGTGTCGGTCACGGTGTGCCGGACGGCGCCGACGGCCAGCTCGGTGAAGCCGGCGAACGCGTAGAAGACCTTGAGGTCCGCCTCGCGCATCGCAGCCGCGGTCTCGGAGAGCGAGGGGGCCGGCTCCGGCTCGGGCGCGGCATCGACCAGCGGAACCTCGCCGAGCACGGGGTCGGTCTCCGGGGTGGTGAGGGCGGGGTCGACCGGGGTGTGGTCGGCCACGGTCTCGGGGGCCGGGGCTGCGTCAGGGGTGGAGTCGTGGGGGGTGGTGTCGTACGGGGTGGACTCGTCGTGGTTGGTCGGGTCAGGCGTGGTGGTCATGATGCCTCCTGGGCGGGTTTCAGGTGGTGGGAGCAGCTGTGGGTGGGGCCGGCTCAGCCGCAGCGGCCAGGTCGGCCGCGTTGCGCTCGTTCTCGTGCACGAACGAGCTGTAGATCTCGATCAGCACGCGCTTTTGACGCTCGCTGATCACGGAGTCGGCCAGGACGGCCATCTCCACGGTCGTGCTGGGGTGGTCCTCGGGGTCGAGGATGCCGGCACGGACGTACAAGGTCTCCGCCGAGACCCGCAGCGCTTTGGACAGCTGCTGCAGGACCTCGGCCGAGGGCTTGCGGAGTCCGCGTTCGATCTGGCTCAGGTACGGGTTGGAGATCCCGGTCTGCTCGGCCAGCTGGCGCAGCGAGAGCTCCGCGCTGCGACGCTGGGCCGCGATGAACTCACCGAGGGAGTTGAGCTGGTCTCCCAGGTGAGCTGCTCGCAGACGTGCCATGTCCCCATGGTGCTTGCTGTTGCAAGCGGATGCAAGCCCTGGCTAGCACTCTCGGGGCTCAGCCAGGGTTGCCTGCGAGCACGACACGCTTTCCGTCCTGAGAGCGAGAAGGAAGGCAGGGTTCTCAGGGACTGACCGAGCGCGAGCAGATCTAGACCGCGCGCAACCGCCGGGGGGTCGTGGCCTGCGGGACCGAGGCGGTGATCAGGGAGCCGTCTGGTCGGCGTTCACCGGTCTGGAGGGCGAGGCGCCCCTCGATCAGCGGTCCCTGGCCGTTCAGCACCACCACGACCGGCGGACCGGAGATCAGCCGCACCCGCCGGCCCTGCACCGAGACCTCGACCGGCGTCGGGCCGGCTTGGAGGACCGTGAACGTCATCTCCTCTGCCGTCAGGTCGACCAAGATCTGCGTCCCGTGCAGCGTGAGGCGGAAGTGCAGCGCGGACCAGCTCTCGGGCAGCCTGGGGTCGAAGGTGATCACACCGTCGTAGTCGCGCATCCCGCCGAAGCCGTAGACCAGGGCGTTCCACACCCCTCCGGTCGAGGCGACGTGCACCCCGTCGGTGGCGTTGCCGTGCAGGTCGGCGAGGTCGACGAACAGCGAGCTGTGGAAGTACCGCAGCGCGAGGTCGCGGTAGCCGACCTCGGCGGCGATGATCGACTGGACGACGCCCGACAGCGTCGAGTCACCGGTGGTGATCGGGTCGTAGTACTGGAAGTCGGCCCGCTTCTGGTCCAGCGAGAAGTGGTCGCCCTGCAGGAAGAGGGCCAGCACCACGTCCGCCTGCTTGAGCACCTGGAAGCGGTAGATCACCAGCGGGTGGTAGTGCAGCATCAGCGGCCGCTTGTCCTCGGGCGTGTGCTTGAGGTCCCAGACCTCACGGTCGAGGAACTGCGCGTCCTGGGGGTTGATCCGGGTGACCGCGTCGTACGGGATGGCCATGGACTGCGCGGCCGTGACCCACTCCTTGAGCTCGGTCGGATGGATGTCGAGCCGTGCGACCACCCGCCGGTACGCCTCCGGCATGTCGGTCTTCATGTGGTTGACCGTCCAGGCGGCCTTCTCGAGGTTGAAGCGGGCCATCACGTTGGTGAACAGGTTGTCGTTCACCACGGTGGTGTACTCGTCAGGGCCGGTCACGCCGTGGATGTGGAAGCTGCGCGAGCCGTCGCCGTTCTCGCGCCAGAAGCCGAGATCGGCCCACATCCGTGCGGTCTCGACCAGGATGTCGATGCCCTCGCGCCACATGAAGTCCTCGTCGCCCGTGGCCACGACGTACTTGCAGAGCGCGTAGGAGATGTCGGCGTCGATGTGGTACTGCGCGGTGCCGGCAGCGTAGTAGGCCGAAGCCTCCTCACCGTTGACCGTGCGCCAGGGGAAGAGGGCACCGCTCTGAGCCAGGTCCTGGGCGCGCCGGCGAGCGGCGTCCAGCATGTTGTAGCGGAAGCGCAGGGCGCTGCGGGCCATCTTCGGCGAGGTGTAGGTGAGGAACGGCAGGACGTAGATCTCGGTGTCCCAGAAGTAGTGGCCCCCATACCCCGAGCCGGTCACGCCCTTGGCCGGTACGCCGGACTGCTCCGCGCGAGCGGTCGCCTGGGCGATCTGGAAGAGGTTCCAGCGGATGGCCTGCTGCAGGGCGGGCTGGCCGTCGATCACCACATCGGTACGTGCCCAGTAGGCGTCGAGCCAGCGTCGCTGCGCCGCGTACTCGACCTCGATGCCACCGTTCAGCACCCGGTCCAGCGTGCGTCGGGTCCGGTCCACCAGCTCTCGCACCGGTACGCCGCGGGAGGTGTGGTACGAAACGGTCTTGATGATCTTGATCGGCTGTCCGGGCTTGGCGGCCACCCGGTACACCATCTTGCCGGTGTCGTCGTCGGCGCTGATGTGGGCGGTGTACTCGTTGTCGGTCTCGATGGCGTGGTCCACCCCGACGGCGAGCGTCATCCCGGAGTTCGCGCAGCGGTAGCCCAGGTTGATCCGGTTGTCGGTGCACCAGTGCTGCTGCGGCTCCAGCACGCGGGTCTCGAACGCCTCGGCCTTGCGTGGGTCCATCCCGGTCCCCATAGCGGCGGCACGGACGTGGTACTCGTCGCGGCCGTCCTGACGGTTCAGCGTCTGGCTGGAGACCACCACCGGCGCCTCGTCGTCCAGCATCGTGACCTCGATGGTCATGATCGCCAGGTGGCGGTTGGTGAAGGAGACCATCCGGGTGGAGGTGACGCGGACCCGCTTGCCGCCCGGTGTCCGCCAGACGATGTCACGTTTCAGCACGCCATCGCCGAAGTCCAGCGAGCGCTCGTAGGACTCCAGGTCGGCCACCGACAGCAGCATCGGCTCGTCGTCGACGTAGAGCTTCATAGTCTTGTTGTCGGGAACGTTCACGATCGTCTGGCCGACGCGGGCGAAGCCGAAGGCCTCTTCGGCGTGCCGGATCGGCCAGGTCTCATGGAAGCCGTTGATGAACGTGCCGTGGGCGTGGGCCTCGCGGCCCTCCTCGACGTTGCCGCGCATCCCGAGGTAGCCGTTGCCCACCGCGAACAGGGTCTCGGTGACGCCCAGGTCGGCGGAGCTGTACTGGACCTCGGTCAGACGCCACTCATCGACCGGGAAGCGCCCGCGGTCCAGCGGGTCCTGCGAACGGATCGGGTCGTCCCCGCCGGAGCCGATCACGACCGCGGCCCCTCGGTGGCCGTGGGGTCGCCGACGAGCTCGGCGAGATCCTCGACAACGATGTCAGCGCCAGCCGACCTCAACCGGTCGGCGCCGACGCCACGGTCCACCCCGACCACCAGCCCAAAGCCACCGTCCCGCCCGGCCTCGACGCCGGAGAGCGCGTCCTCGAAGACCACGGCCCGCTCGACCGGCACACCCAGCTGCTCGGCGGCGAAGACGTAGGTGGCACCGGACGGCTTGCCAGGCAGCCCCTCTCGCGAGGCGACCGTGCCGTCGACGACCAGCTCGAACCGCTCGGCCAACCCGGCCGCCTTGAGCACGGCTGGGGCGTTGCGGGAGGAGGAGACGACAGCGACCTTGGTGTCGCCCGCGGCCAGGTAGTCCAGCAGGGCGACCGAGCCGGGATAGGGGAGGACGCCCTCGGCGGCGAGCGCGGCGGCGAAGAAGGCGTTCTTGCGGTTGCCGAGCCCGCAGACCGTCTGCCGCTCGGGACCGTCGGACGGGTCGCCCTCGGCCAGCGGCACGCCGCGGGAGGCGAGGAACGATCGGACGCCGTCGTAGCGCGGCTTGCCGTCGATGTGGTCGAAGTAGTCCTGCTCGGTATAGGGGTCATCGGTCAGTCCGCGCGTGGTCAGGAAGTCCACGAACAGATCTCGCCAGGCACGCATGTGCACCTCAGCCGTTGGTGTCAGCACCCCGTCGAGGTCAAACAGCGCGGCCTCGTAGTCGTCCCAGCGCACTCCACGGCCGTTCCCGGCGGCGCCATCCCCGTTCCAGTCCACCGGAGAAGCGTAGAGCCGATTAGGTCGTTGTACGGACAAATGAGCAGGCAATTGTTCGCCCTCGGCGGAGCCGGTTCGCGCGGCCGGCGATCGAGGCTAGATTTCCTGCGTGACCAGGCCTGAGGAGAGCGACCCCATCGTCGTCGAGGTCGTCCGCAGCGGCTTCGTCGAGAGCGTCCACCGGGGCCGGGTTGCGGTGACCGGACCAGACGGTGCACTGCTCAGCTCGGTGGGGGCTGAGTTCGCCCCGATGTACCCCCGCAGCTCGAGCAAGCCCCTGCAGGCGGTCGGGATGCTGCGGGCCGGTCTGCCGCTGGACGCATCACCTGAGAAGGGGGCGCTGCTCGCCCTGGTCTGCGCCTCGCACTCCGGTGAGCCCATCCACCTCGACGGGGTGCGGGCGATCCTGGCCGGAGCGGGGCTCGACGAGTCGGCGCTGCAGACGCCGCCCGACTGGCCGCTCGACGAGGCCGCCCGCGAGGCGGCCATCCGCTCCGGCGGGGCCAAGGCGCCGATCTACATGAACTGCTCCGGCAAGCACGCGGGCATGCTGGCCACCACCGTGGCGATGGGCGGGGACCTCGCGGCCTACCGGGACCCGGACTCGAAGACCCAGCTGGCCATCCTGCAGACCATCGACGACCTGGCCGGTGAGCAGGCCGGCAACCTCGCGGTCGACGGCTGCGGCGCTCCGCTGTTCGCAATCTCGCTGTACGGGCTGGCCCGGGCGTTCGGGTCGCTGGCCGCAGCCACCGACGGCGAGGAGCGGCAGGTGGCCGACGCCATCCGCGCCAACCCGGAGTACACCTCCGGCACCACCCGAGACGAGCTGTACCTGCACCGAGCCATTCCCGGGCTGGTGGGCAAGGCCGGCGCCGAAGCGGTCTACGCCGTCGGGCTGCCCGACGGCCGCGGCGTCGCGCTCAAGATCAGCGACGGAAGCGCCCGTGCCTGCGCCGTCCTGATGGCCGCCGTGTTGCAGCGGCTGGGCTATGACCACCCGACCCTCGACGAGCAGGTCAGCGCCCCCGTCCTCGGCCACGGCGCACGCGTCGGCGAGATCCGTCCCGCTCACGAAGCCCTGGTCGGCCTCTGAGCACCGGGTCGTGCGAACGGCTCAGGTGGCGGAAAGGCGGGGGCGGACGTGCAGGCCGACCTCCGGGTCCACCAGGACCTCCTGGTTGGCGGCGATCCC
Source organism: uncultured Actinomycetota bacterium (assembly GCA_963727215.1). Taxonomy (GTDB): domain Bacteria; phylum Actinomycetota; class Actinomycetes; order Propionibacteriales; family Propionibacteriaceae; genus Microlunatus. The sequence continues at coordinate 201,607 of CAVSFR010000003.1, read as the reverse complement.
GTCGACCAGCAGGGTGGCGGCGGCGTCGACATTGCGCTTGACCAGGGCGAGCGCGACGGGGCCGAGCTCGTGGTGACGGGCTGAGCCGCCGACGAAGCCGACCGCCCGGCCGTCGAGCTCCAGCGCCGCACCGGGGGTGGGCAGGGAGTCGACGCTGCCGTCGAGCAGCAGCCGGACGAGCCGGCGCGGCGGGCGACCGAGCGTGTGCACCCGGGCGACCGTCTCCTGGCCGCGGTAGCAGCCCTTGTCCAGGTGCACGGCGACGCCGAGCAGGCCGACCTCGTTCGGGATGGTGCGGTGGTCGGTGTCCAGCCCGACCCGGGGAACGCCGGCCTCGATCCGGCGCGCCTCGAGCGCCCAGGTGCCGGCCCGCGGCGCGAGGCCGAGAGCGGTGCCCAGCTCGGCGCGTGGTACGAAGAGCTCGCGGCCGCCCAGGGAGTCGAGGCCGTCGCGTACCGGCCAGGACACCTCATCACCGCCGAGCTGCCACACCACGGCGGTCTCAGCCGAACGGTCGGCGACCTCGACTCGCATCATGAAGCGCATCCGGTCCAGCCAACCGGCCAGCGCCGGTGCGGCACCCGGCTCGGTGTGGGCCCAGAAGGTGGTGCCGTCGTCGACCCCGTAGAGCACGTGCTCGAGGTGACCCTGCGGGGACAGCACCAGGGTGGTGACCCCTACGCCAGGAGCCAACGCGGTGAGGTGCTGGGTGGTGAGGGAGTGCAGCCAGGTCAGCCGGTCCGGTCCCGTGACGGTGACGACACCGCGGTGGGAGAGGTCCGTCACGGCCGCGCCGGACTCGAAGAGGCGCTGCTCGCGCATCGGGTCGCCGTAGTGCCAGGGAACGCCCGCGTCCACACCTGACTCGGCCACGATCGCGGTCGGAAAGCTCATGGCAGGGTCAGCGCTTCTCGGCGAGCGTTTCTTCCCGCTCGGCCCTCGGCTGGGTCAGGCCCGAACCAGTCGGGCCCAGAGGTAGGACTGCAGCGGCTGACCGTTCGCCGCCTTGTCGAGCGTCCAGAGCAGCTCGCCCTCCACGTTCCCGTAGAGCCGGCGACCGGCGGCGTAGTCCTCGGCGGAGACGGTGCGGACCACGGCGTCGGTGGTGAGCTCGATCTGCGCGCCGGTGACCTTGCCGTACCAGATCTCGGTGTAGCCCTCGGGGTGCGACATGACGACCTCGACGCTGCCGTCGGCCTGGGGCCGCCAGAAGCCGGTCTCCATGGTGAGCGGCCGGACGGCGCGTCCGTCCTCGTCGACCTCGAAGGTCTGGGAGAGGTAGTGCAGGTAGTCACCGCCGTTGCTGGCGAAGTCGACCTGCTGGCCGAACTTGAAGTCGGGGATGCCGGGATAGGTGCCCTTGCCCGAACCCTCCCAGCGGCCGATCAGCCACGCGATCGGCATCAGCCGGGGGTGCAGGTCGGAGGAGATCTCGAACGCCACGGACCTACTCTAATGGCCCTTCGGCTGCGGCTCAGCCACGCGCAGGTCCCGCTCGAGGACGGTACTGACGGTCACGTACGTCTGGCCGCCGGCGACCGGCCAGCTCTCCACCCGGGACCCGACCTCTCGATAGCCCAGCCGCCGGTACCAGGCGGCGGCCCGCGGGTTGTCGTGCTCGACGGCCAGCTGGGACCGCGTCCGGCCCTGCCTGCGGATCCGTTTCTCCAGCGCCAGCACCAGCCGGGTGCCCAGACCGAGGGACTGAAGGTGCTCGTGGACGCTGAGCATGGTGAGCACGCCGAAGTCGTCGTCCGGCGGGAAGCTGACGGCGCCGACGGCGGCCAGGCGGCCGTTGGCCAGGGCGATCACCAGCACGGCCAGGGTGCCCTCGTAGCTCCGCTGCAGCGCCTCGGCCAGCGCGCGCTGGTGCTCAGCCCCTCCCGACCAGTCCAGCCCGGTCAGGTCCGTGGGCTCCAGGTCGCGCACGGTCAGCCGCAACTTCATAGAGGTAACTGTGCCGCGCTTCCCCCAGGCTCGAGGAACGGGGCTCCGGGCTCCGGGCTCCGGGCTCCGGGAACAGCCACCACCCCTGGGTCCCGACGAGCTGACGGAGATGACCACTAGCGTGACGGCGTGACGCGCTACATCGTGATCGGGGCCGGAGCGATCGGCGGAGCGCTCGGGGGCCGGCTGGCCCACGCGGGCCTCGAAGCCGTGCTCGTCGCCCGCGGTGAACACCTGCAGGCGCTCCGACGGGACGGGTTGCGGCTCCGGACGCCGACGGAGGACCTGACAGTGAGAGTCCACGCCATCGGCGGGCCCGACGAGATCGAGCTGCGGGCCGGCGACGTGCTGGTCGTCGCCACCAAGACCCAGCAGGCGGGGGACGCCCTGGTCAGCTGGGCCGACGCACCTGTCGCCGGCGGCGGTACGGCCGGGGAGCGGCTACCGGTCCTGATGGCCCTGAACGGGGTGGCCAGCGAGTCGATGGCGCTGCGCTACTTCCGGCGGGTCTACGGCGTCTGCGTCTGGATGCCCGCCGTGCACCTGGTCCCGGGCGAGGTCATCCTGCGGGCCAGCTCCCCGTCAGGGATGCTGCACGTCGGCCGGGTGCCTGCGCAGACCGACGAGACGGACCGGCGGCTGCTGCACCAGGTGGTGGCCGACTGGACCGCCGCCGACTACGACGTCCCGCGTCCCGAGGACGTGATGGCCTGGAAGTACCGCAAGCTGATCAGCAACCTCGGCAACGTCTTCCAGGCCCTGGTGCACACCAACGGCGACACCGCCCCGCTGGTGGAGCGCGCCGAGGCGGAGGCGCGCAGCGTGCTGGACGGCGCCCAGATCAGCTACACCGGCGACGAGGACGAGCGCGCTGCCCGGTCAGCCGGCTTCACCATGACGCACGTCCCGGGCGTGCCCGACGACGTCGGTGGCTCGACCTGGCAGTCGCTGCGGCGCGGGACCGGCAATATCGAGACCGACTTCCTCAACGGCGAGATCGTCCAGATCGCCCACCGCACCGGCCAGACGGCGCCCGTCAACGCACGGCTGGCCATCCTCGCCCGGCAAGCCGCGACGACGGGTCTGGCCCCCGGCGACCTCAGTGCCGACGAGCTGGCCGCACAGCTCGGCCTCCCGCCCGGCTGACCTTCCGCGACCAGTCGAAACCCCAGGAAAACCGGTGGCACGACCTCGAGACCGCATGATCTGATCGCCTCACCAACGTCTTGTTCGAAGGAGCCTCCGTGCGAGCAGCCAGCACCACCCTGCCCGAGTTCCTCTCGAATAAGGACGTGTTGGCCCTTGCGCACCCTCAACCTCGGCATCCTCGCCCATGTCGACGCCGGTAAGACCTCACTGACCGAACGCCTGCTGCACGCCGCAGGCGTCGTGGACGCACCCGGCAGCGTCGACGCCGGCAGCACCCAGACCGACACCATGGCGCTCGAGCGTCAGCGCGGCATCACCATCCGCTCGGCCGTCGCCACGTTCGCCGTGGACGACGTCATCGTGAACCTGCTCGACACCCCCGGCCACGCCGACTTCATCGCCGAGGTGGAGCGCGCCCTCGCGGTGCTCGACGGCGCTGTCCTGGTGGTCTCGGCCGTGGAGGGCGTCCAGGCCCAGACGGTCGTCCTCTACCGGGCCCTGCGCCGATTGGGCATCCCGACGCTCCTCTTCCTGAACAAGGTGGACCGCAGCGCCGCCGACCCTGAGCGGACGCTGGCCGCCGTCGCCCGCCGGCTCAGCCCGTCGGTGGTCGCGCTGCAGGAGGTGCACCAGCCAGGTACGCGGAACGCCTCCGTGCACCGCCGGGAGCCCGACGAGCCGGCCCTCGCGGCTGCCCTCACCGAACGGCTGGCCGAGGTCGACGACGAGGTGCTGGCCGCCTACGCCGACGAGGTCCGGCTGCCGCCTGAGGAGCTGATGCGCCGGCTCGAACGGCACAGCCAGACCGGTGCCGTCCACCCCGTGCTGGCCGGGTCCGCGATCACCGGTGTCGGCGTGCCCGAGCTGCTCGCGGCGCTCCCCCGGCTGCTGCCCGCCCGCACGCCCAATCTGGCGGCGCCCGCGTCCGGCCTGGTCTTCACCGTCGAGCGCGGTGCTGACGGAGAGAAGCTCAGCTGCCTGCTGCTGCGCGCCGGTCGCGTCCACGTCCGGGACCGGCTCGACCTCGGATACGGCCGGCCCGAACGCGTCACCGCCCTACGGGTGTTCGCGCCGGGCGGCTCCGAGCGGACCGACGTCCTGGACGCTGGCCGGATCGCCCGGGTCCGCGGCCTGGACCGCGCCCGCGTCGGGGACGTGCTCGGTGACCCGGCGGCCTGGCCGCAGCCGGCGGCACAGTTCTCGCGGCCGTCACTGGAGACGGTCGTCGAGCCCGTCGACCCGACGCGGCGAGGCGCGCTGCGAGCCGGACTCACCCAGCTCGCCGAGCGGGACCCGCTGATCTCGGTGCGGCAGGACGACCGCCGCGGCGAGATCGCCGTCTCGCTCTACGGCGAGGTGCAGAAGGAGGTGCTCGGCAGCCTCCTCGAGAGCGACTACGACGTTGCGGTCAGCTTCGGGCCGTCGACCGTGCTGTGCGTCGAGCGGGTCGTCGGCAGGGGGGCCGCCATGGAGGTGATCGCCACCCCGAGCAACCCGTTCCTGGCCACGGTCGGGCTCCGAGTGGCGCCGGCGCCGGTGGGCGGTGGCGTCTCGTTCGGGCTCGAGGTCGAGCGAGGCGCGATGCCGGCCGCCTTCTTCACCGCCGTCGAGGACGCGGTGCGGCAGACGCTGGACTGCGGCCCGTACGGCTGGGAGGTGCCGGACTGCAACGTGTGGATCACCCACTCGGGCTACTACCCCCGGCAGAGCCACGCCCACGCGACGTTCGACAAGGCGATGTCCAGCACGGCGGCTGACTTCCGCTACCTGACCCCGTGGGTGCTGACGACCGCGCTGCTGCGGGCCGGCACCCAGGTCTGCGAGCCAGTGCACCGCTTCGTGCTCGAAGGACCGCAGGACACCCAGGGCGCGGTGCTGGGCGCGCTCGCGCAGCTCGACGCCGTCCCCCTGGAGACGGGCTACACGGACGAGGTCGTCACCCTGGCCGGGGACGTGCCGGCCACCGCCGTGCACGAGCTACGGCTGCGGCTGCCGGGTCTGACCCGCGGCGAGGGGGTGCTGACCACGACGCTCGGGCACTACCGGCCGGTCCGGGGACGCCCTCCTTCGCGCCCCCGCGTGGACAACGACCCGACCGATCCCGAGGTCTACCTCCGGGCCGCCGGCCGGTTGGCCGGCCGGGTCTGAGGTCGGTCGAGGCTGAGACGGTCGCCCAGCTGTCCCCGAGGACCCGGGCCGGTGGGCGCGATGACCTGGTGCGGGCCGCCTACCGTGGACGCATGCCCGCTCTCCCCGGTCACCGTCCGCCCCTGATCCTCGAGCTGGACCTCACCGAGCTGCCGGTCGACCCGGACGCCGGCGACCCACTGGCCCGGTTGCGCAACCGCGGCCACCGTCAGCTCCGCCCCACCCTGCGGGCACTGCATGAGGCGGCGGGAGACCCCCGGGTGGTCGGGCTGGTCGCCCGTGTCGGCGGCTCGCTGCCCTGGGCGGCGATGCAGGAGTTGCGGCTCGGCGTCCGGGCCTTCGCCGAGAGCGGCCTCCCGACGGTCGCCTTCGCGGAGAGCTTCGGTGAGTCCGGGGACACGTCCGCCTACGTGCTGGCCACCGCCTTCGACCAGATCTGGCTGCAGCCAGGCGGCGGGCTCGGGCTGCTGGGGGTGGCGACCGAGACCACCTTCGTCCGCGGGGTGCTGGACCGGCTCGGGATCCAGCCCGAGTTCGAGCAGCGCCGCGAGTACAAGAACGCCGTCAACACGTTGACCGAGACCAGCTACACCGACGCCCACCGCGAGGCGCTGGAAGCCCTGACCGCCTCGGTGCAGGCCGAGGCCGTCGAGCGTATCGCCGCGGGCCGGGGCCTGACGGCGGAACGGGTCCGCGAGCTGGTGGACACAGGCCCCCGGACGGCCGTCGAAGCACAGCGCAGCGGCCTGGTGGACGAGCTCGGCTACCGCGACCAGGTGCATGCGGCCCTTCGCGACCGCGTCGGTGAGGACGCCGAGCTGCTGTTCGCCGACCGCTGGTCGCCCCGTCGGAAGCCGAGCCTGCCGCAGCCGAGGCGAGGACGGGTCGCGCTGGTGCAGGCGCGCGGAAGCATCGGCGGTGGCCGGACCCGGCGGGGCCCGATGGGTCGCCAGCTGGGCAGCGACTCCGTCAGCGCGGAGCTCCGGGCAGCGCTGGCCGACGACCACGTCCGCGCAGTCGTCCTGCACGTCGACTCCCCCGGTGGCTCCGCAGTCGCGTCCGACACCATCTGGCGCGAGGTGTGCCGCATCCGTGAGTCGGGACGGCCCGTGGTCGTCTCGATGGGAGCCCTGGCGGCGTCCGGCGGCTACTACATCGCCTGCCCGGCCGACGTCATCGTGGCCCTGCCCGCCACGCTCACCGGCTCGATCGGCGTGTTCGGCGGCAAGCTGGTGGTCCGCGACCTGCTGGACCGGATCGGGCTCACCACCGACGCCGTCGAGCAGGGCGCGCGCTCCCGGATGTTCTCCTCGCGCCGCCCGTTCTCCGAGGCCGAGAGGGACCGCTTCGCCGCCGGAGTGGACGCGATCTACGACGACTTCGTGGCCAAGGTCGCCACCGGCCGGGGCCGCAGCGTGGCCGAGATCGACGCCGTGGCGCGCGGCCGGGTGTGGACGGGCCGCGACGCCATGGCCGTCGGCCTGGTCGACGAGCTCGGTGGGCTGCGCGATGCGGTGCGGATCGCCCGCGCCCGCGCCGGGCTACCCGACGATGCCCCGGTGACCTCGATGACCGTACCCGCGTTGGCCCGGCTCGGCCGACCCCGCAACAGCGACGACCCGCGGGCCCAGACGACGGCGCTGTGGCCCGGCGTCGGCGACCTCACGGCAGCGCTGGGGCTGCCGGTCGGCAGCGAGCTGCAGATGCCGGACCTGCGGCTCGGCTGACCCGGGGCTAGAGCCGCAGTTCGGCGACCATCGGGCAGGTGAAGGTGCCGCGCCGGGCCCCGAGGCCCACGTCGTTCAGGTAGCGCAGGATCTGGCCGTAGGACTGCACCAGCGTGGTCTCGGTGTAGACGATGTCGTTCTCGGCGCAATGGCGACGGACCAGCTCGCTCGCCTGACGCAGGTACGGCCGGGCCATGCCCGGGAACAGGTGGTGCTCGATCTGGAGGTCGAGGCCGCCCATCAGGAAGCGGACGACCGGGCCACCGGTGATGTTGCGCGACATCAGCACCTGGCGGCGCAGGAAGTCCACCTTGACCTCGCGGGGCACCAGCGGCATCGCGATGTGGTTGGGCGCGAACGCCCCGCCCAGCAGAAAGCCGAAGACCCCGACCTGGACGCCGACGAAGGCGAAGGCCATCCCGGGCGGCAGCAGCCAGAAGAGAACAGCGAGGTAGCCGATGAAGCGCACGAGCATGAAGGTGAGCTCGGTGTAGCGGTGCTTGACCGGCCGACGGGCCAGCAGGTGCCGGAAGGACGAGACGTGCAGGCTGAGACCCTCGAGGGTCAGCAGCGGCAGGAAGAACCAGCCCTGGCCACGGACCAGCCGCGCCCCGATTCCCTTGCGGGCGGCTGCGGCCTCGTCGCTGAACGCAACCGCGCCACTGCGGATGTCGGGGTCGGAGTCGAGCTTGTTCGGGTTCGCGTGGTGGCGGCTGTGCTTGTTCATCCACCAGCCGTGGCTGATGCCGGCGAAGAAGGCCGAGAGCACCCGGCCGCTCCAGTCGTTCCAGGCGGCGGAGCGGAAGATCTGACGGTGCGACGCCTCGTGGCCGAGGAAGCCGAGCTGGGCCAGGATCAGGCCGAGGACGGCCGCCAGCAGCAGCTGCAGCCAGCTGTCCCCCAGCAGCACGACACCGGTGAACACCGAGCCCAGCGCGACGGCTGCGGCCGCGAAACGCGTCCAGTAGTAGCCGTAGGTCCTACGCATCAGGCCTGCGTCCTTGGCCTGGCGCAGCAGCTCGCTGAAGCCGTTGAGGTGAGCCGCGGGTCGGCGGGAGGGAAAAGCGAGCGTGTCGACAGTCATCGGGCCCCGATCGGAAGTTCGCTGCACCGGCGGGACCGCTGCGTCTGCGGGCAAACGTACCCGGCTGATCCTGTGCTCACACTGTACGCGGGACCCGGAGTGAGACGGTGGGGTCGAGCGAGCTCAGTGGCGGAGGGGGATCGACGTGCGGCTGGTGGTGCAACGGGTGAGCGAGGCTCGCGTGACGGTGGCGGGCGAGGTGGTCGGCGAGATCGCTCGTGCGGGTCTGCTGGTGCTGGTGGGGGTCACCCATGATGACGCTGTGGAGGACGCCGCCCGGCTGGCCGAGAAGGTCTTTACACTGCGGATCCTCACCGACGAGCAGTCCTGCGCCCAGCTCGGCGCTCCGCTGCTGGTCGTCAGCCAGTTCACCCTCTACGCCGACACCCGCAAGGGCCGGCGGCCGTCGTGGAACGCCGCGGCGCCGCGTCCGATGAGCGAGCCGCTCGTCCAGGCCTTCGTCGACACACTGCGCGCCCTGGGGGCTGAGGTCGCCACCGGCGTCTTCGGGGCCGACATGGCCGTGAGCCTCACCAACGACGGGCCGGTCACGCTCATCCTCGACAGCTGAGGGCCCTGTGGAAGAGGTGCAGCGACTCCCGAGCTCGTCGAGGACGTGGACACACGCCCCCGACGAACTCAGGGAACGGCGTCAGGCGGCTTCGAGCTCGACCTCGACGTCGGCCACGCTGCCCCGGGCAGCGCGGACGACGCGGTCGAGCTTGGCCCCGGGCGCGAGCGTGCGCAGCGTCCAGTTGCCGTCGCCGGCGAAGAACCGGAAGTGGCCGGTGGCCGAGGTCGGGACCTCGGCGGTGAACTCGCCGCTGGCGTCGAGCAGCCGGACGTAGGCGTTCGGGACCGGAGCCCCTGCTCGCAGCACCCGGCCCTGGATGACCGCTTCCTTCGTGGTGTCGATGCCCGCGACGCTGAGGCCGCCGGTCGTTGCTCCGCACATGTGGTTCTCCTAGGGGTGGGGCAGGGGGGTGAAAAGGTCAGGCCTGGCCGGGCTCGTCGCCGACAGCCACGGGGACGCCGACCAGCGAGCCGTACTCGGTCCACGAGCCGTCGTAGTTCTTGACGTTCGTCTGGCCGAGCAGCTCCTGCAGCACGAACCAGGTGTGCGCGCTGCGCTCACCGATCCGGCAGTAGGCGATGATCTCGCCGTCCCAGTTGACGCCGGCCTCGCTGTAGATCTTCTTCAGCTCGTCGTCGGACTTGAACGTGCCGTCGTCGTTGGCCGCCTTGCTCCAGGGCACGTTCACCGCGGTGGGCACGTGACCGCCGCGCTGGGACTGCTCCTGGGGCAGGTGGGCTGGGGCGAGCAGCCGGCCGGCGTACTCGTCAGGGCTACGGACGTCCACCAGGGACTTGCTGCCGATGGCCGCCACGACCTCGTCGCGGAAGGCGCGGATGTCGGTGTTCGGCTCGGAGGCGGTGTAGCTCGCCAACGGGCGCGTGACCTTCTCGGTACTCAGCGGGCGGGCGTCGAGCTCCCACTTCTTGCGTCCACCGTCCAGCAGCCGGACGTCACGATGACCGTAGAGCTTGAAGTACCAGTAGGCGTAGGCCGCGAACCAGTTGTTGTTGCCGCCGTAGAGGACCACGACATCGTCGTTGCTGATGCCGCGCTCGGCGAGCAGCGCCTCGAACTGGGTCTTGTTGATGAAGTCCCTGCGGACCGGGTCCTGCAGGTCGGACTTCCAGTCCACCTTCACCGCACCGGCGATGTGCCCCCCGTCGTAGGCCGAGGTGTCCTCGTCCACCTCCACCAGGACCACGTTGTCGTCACTGCTGTGCTCGGCGACCCAGTCGGCGTCGACGAGAACCTCTGACCTGCTCATCTGCGAATCACTCCTGTTGCGTGGGCTGGGCTGTTGCGTGGACGCTCACGGCACGCGAGATCGCGCCGTCCGGGAGCGGTGGTGGTGGGGACGTGGTGCCGGCCGAGGCCGAGCACGAGCGAGCGGACGCCCTACCGACGGGGGAGTCGACACAACGACGACCGCATGCGCCCGTGGTCCACGGCGCGGCGGCGGGTGAGCGACAACGCCCACACCCTGTCGGTGGTCATGAAGCCACCGTACGGCGAGCGACTGACTCCGTCGGAAGATGTCCCATGTGGTGAGACGGCTGTCCAATAGGCGAGACAGCCGTACCTGACCTTCCTGCCGGCAACGCCCACGAGAGTTCCACCTGCGGGGGGAGCGGTGCGATACCCCGGACGGACGCGCCCAGCCGACCCGTCGAGCACCGTAGGGGTATGAACTCGTCGCCGACCTCACCCCCGCCTGCCGCGTCCGGACTGGGCTGTCCGGCCTGCTGCCGCCCCCTCGCACCGGGGGCGCGACTCTGCCCGGGCTGCGGCCTGGGGCTGACCGGTCCGGCGGCGGCCGAGCTCTGGCAGACCGACCAGCAGCTACTCGTGCTGCAGCGCCACCGCCGCGACCTGGTCGACTGGCTCCGCCGGCACCCGCCCACCGATGCCCCGCTCGTTGCCCCGCCGACGGCCGCACCCGGTCAACGACGCTCCTGGAGCGGGCAGCAGGTGCTGCTCGCGAGCAGGTGCCCTGCTGGTGGTGACCGCCGCGGTGGTCTTCCTCGCGGTCGCCTGGTCGGCCCTCGGCGTGGCCGGCCAGGTGGCGGTGATGGCCATGCTGACCCTGGCGGCGGGAGCGGCCAGCCTCACCCTGTCGAGCCGAGGGCTGACCGCGACCGCCGAGACGCTCGCCGCCGTGGCCGTCGGCCTGGCCGTGGTCGACCTCGCGGCCGCCCACACCCTGGACCTCGCCGGCCTACGCGCGGTGGACGCGACCTGGTACGCCACGGCCTGCTCGGCCCTGCTCGCCGCGGGATGTGCCGCGGTCGCGTGGCGACGACCGTCCCTCGTCAGCTTCGCGCTCGCGGGAGTCCTCGCCGGAGCGGCGGTCCCGCTGCTCGGCGTGGTGGCGGCCGAGCCGTCCGGCGTGACTGTGGCCCTGGTCTTCCTGCTCGCCAGCACGGCCGCGACGCTGCTCGCCAGGGCCTTGGGGGCGCGTCGGCTCGTCCGGATGTCCCTGCTGGTCACCGCAGCCGGCTACCTGCTGGCGACCTGGCTGGTCGCAGGGAGCACGACGCTGGAGGAGCCGCTGTGGGGTCCGGGCGTCCTGGCGGCCGCGATCTCGTTGGTGGCGTCGGCCGCAGTGGTCGCCTGGTCCGGCCTGCCCGACGGCCTCAGCCGGGCGCGGTTCTCAGGATGGGGCTACCTCGCACTGGTCGCCGCGGTGAACACGGTCACCACGGTGGCCTGGCGGGCGGACGGGTCGGGGACCACGACGGCCGCCGTGGCGCTGGCGGCGGCCGGGGTCGCGGCAGCCGCTGCCGTCGTCCGTCGACCGCTCACCGCCGGACCGGTCGGGGTGGTCCTGCTCGGCCTGCACCTGCTCGCCGGCGCGGCACTGCTGGTCGCCGGGACGTCCTACCTCGACGGCTCTCGGCTCGAGCGCTCGCCGCTCGGCTGGACGCTAGCCGGCGCCCTGCTGGCCACCGCTGGCGCGGCTGCCCTGCTCGCCCGGCGCGGCGGCTGGCTGCACCTGGCCGGTCTCGGCTACGCCGCCCTGCTCGTCCTGGCCGCGGCGGCCCAGCTGGCCGGGCCCTCCGGCGTCGCGCCCACCGTGGTCGCCCTGCTGGCCCTCGCCGTACTGGCCGCTGCGCTGGTGGCCGTCCGTCGCGACCGGGCTGAGGAGGCGGTCCTCGCCGGGGCCTGGGGCGTCGCGTGGGTCGCCGCTCTCGGTGTCTCAGCGCTCGCCGACTCCCCCGCACCGCTGGCCGCGGCGACCCTGGCGACCGCGGGCCTCACCTCGGCCGTCGTCGCTCTGCTGCCGCGACGCGGCTGGCTCGCAGTCCTGGGCGCGGTGCTGTGCTCGGCCTCGGTGTGGACGCTGCTGCTCGACCGCGAGATCGACACCGTCGAGGCGTACACGCTGCCGCTGGCCGTGATGCTCGGCGTCGTCGGCCTGGTCCGGTGGCGGCGGGAACCGCACGCCTCGTCCTGGCTCACCCTCGGCTCCACGCTGAGCATCGGCCTGCTGCCCTCGGCGGTCGCGAGCATCGACGACGCCGGGTTGACCCGGCCGCTGCTGGTGCTCGCCGTCGGCGCGGCCGTCGTGCTGCTCGGGGTCGCCCGCGGTCGACAAGCGCCCGTCATCATCGGCGGCCTTGCCCTGGCGTTGGTCGCGGTGTCCCAGCTGGCGCCGTGGGCAGTGGGCCTGCCCCGCTGGCTGTCCTTCGGCTCGGTCGGGCTTTTGCTGCTCCTGCTCGGTGCTCGCTACGAGCAGCGACGCCGCAACGCTCGTTCGGCCGTTGCCTGGATGGCCGCACTTAACTGATCCGCGGACGCCGCAACTCCCCAGGTGACAACGTTGTCCGAATGCTGAGCAAACGCTGAGTGACGTTAACCACACGAGGCGGTGCGACCCGCCGTGGTCGGTGGCCGGTCAGGGACCGGATCCGCCGGCGAACGGCGGCAGCAGCTCGACCCGGACCTCACACGTCAGAACCCGGTCCAGGTCCGCCTCGCGCGCTGCCCGCCCGTCCAGGAGCACGGTGCAGGCGGCCAGCACCCGGCGCAGATGGCTGTTGCGTGCGCCGACCTCGACCAGGGCGGCCCGCACAGTCTCGGCCTCGACCGCCTCCGTGGCCGTCCCTGCGGCGGCCTTGGCGCCGGCCCAGTAGTGAAAGTGAACGATCGACATTGCAGTAGTCTCGGCTATGTAGTCAGCCCGGCCCCGCAGCGCCGCCCCGGCCAGACCCACAGAGTCGTCCTGGCCGGACGTACGGCTCAGCACCACCATCCCCGCATCGATTAGACCCCCTATGAGGAGGCCCGAGATGGCGACTTTGCTGCTGCTCACCAACGACACCCACGCGTCGTCGGAGATCCTGCCCGCCCTGGAGCTGCTGCCGCACCAGGTCAAGGTCGCTCAGGCCGAGGCCACCGCGCTGCTGGACGCTCCGGCCGCGGACGTGATCCTGCTGGACGCGCGCCGCGACCTGGTCGGCGCCCGTTCGCTGTGCCGGCTGATCGAGACCACGGGCAAGGAGTCGCCGCTGCTGGTCATCGTCAGCGAGGGCGGCCTGGCCGCGCTGTCCTCGGACTGGGGCTTCGACGACCTGCTGCTGGCCACCGCCGGCCCGGCCGAGGTGGACGTCCGGCTGCGGCTGGCCATGACGCCGGCGGTCAGCTCCGCGACCGACCCGCTGATCCAGTCCGGCAACATCATCATCGACGAGGCCGGCTACTCCGCGAAGCTCAACGGCAACCAGCTCGACCTCACCTACACCGAGTTCGAGCTGCTCAAGTACCTGGCCCAGCACCCGGGGCGGGTGTTCAGCCGCCAGCAGCTCCTCAGCGACGTCTGGGGCTACGACTACTACGGCGGCACCCGCACGGTGGACGTCCACGTGCGGCGACTGCGCGCCAAGCTCGGACCGGAGTACGAGTCGGTCATCGGCACCGTCCGCAATGTCGGCTACCGCTTTGTGGCGCCGGCCGAGGAAAGCTCGCGCGTCAGCTCGTCCTGACTCCGGTCGGCAGGGGCGAACCATCGCTCAGCGCAGCGGGCTGCCCACCAGCGCCGCCACCTCGCCGGCCCGGTGCTCGCCAATCTCGTACACGTCGGAGGCCCGGCCGACGATGAGCGGGTCGGGCACGCCCACCACTTCGGCGTCCTTGCCCTCGTAGTCCACGCGGTAGAGCACGTAACGCATCGCCTCGAGCCGGGCGCGCTTCTTGTCGTTGCTCTTGACCACCGTCCACGGCGCGCTGTCGGTGTCGGTGTGGGCGAACATGTCCTCCTTGGCCGTGGTGTAGACGTCCCACTTGTCCAGCGAGGCGATGTCGATCGGCGAGAGCTTCCACTGCCGCACCGGGTCGATCTGACGGATCAGGAACCGGGTGCTCTGCTCGCTCTTGGAGACCGAGAACCAGAACTTGACCAGGTCGAAGCCCTCCTCGACCAGCAGGTTCTCGAATGCCGGCGCCTGCCGCAGGAACTGGACGTAGTCGGCGTCGGAGCAGAAGCCCATCACCCGTTCGACCCCCGCCCTGGTGTACCAGGAACGGTCGAACAGCGAGATCTCACCACGGGCGGGCAGGTGGGCGATGTAGCGCTGGAAGTACCACTGGCGCGACTCGTAGTCGGTTGGCTTCTCGAGCGCGACGACGTGGGCGTTACGCGGGTTGAGGTGCTCGGTGAAGCGCTTGATCGTGCCACCCTTGCCGGCGGCGTCACGGCCCTCGAACGCGAGCACCTGCCGCCCGCCGGTGGCCTTGATCCACCGCTGCATCTTCAGCAGCTCGATCTGCAGCAGGCGCTTCTCACGCTCGTAGGTCTCGGTGGCCAGCCGCTCCTCGTAGGGGTAGCCCTCGCGCCAGGTGTCGACGATGGTGCCGTCCACCGAGCGCAGGATCGGGTCGTCGTCGTCCAGCTCCTCGACGGTGAAGTCGTCAGCCCCGTAGCGCTCCTTCAGCCACGCGAGCTGCTTGCGGAGGTCGATGTCCACCTTGTCAGCCACCCTCCAGTTCTATCGCTCCGGCGGTACCCCACGGTGACCGCCCGGTGAACAGGAGGTGCCGGGCGGATCGTGAAGCCTCGTGCCGCGTCGTCGCGGCCCGCGGCCTGCGGCTTCACGCTGTCACTCACCTCAGCGGGGACCGGGCCCGTCCCGCTCGACGATGGCCGCGGCGGCGGCCTGGCGAGCTCGCTCGCGAGCCAGCAGCCGGCGCATGTGTGTGGGAACCGTCCCAGGCGGCCCGCTCGGGCGGACGTACTGGACGGCGCCCAGCACCTGGGCGATCAGGACCAGCAGGAGGGACACCGTCAGCAGGGTCGCGGCGACCGCGGACCAGCCGGCAGCCGCGCTCCCCGAGATGCCGGCGTACAGGGCCACCAGGGCCACCAGGTACGAGCCCACGTGCAACCACCAGGAGAGTCGGGTCAGCCGGGCTGGCGGAGCCGGTCGCCGGCCGAGCCACCAGTCCATGGCTTGACGCCAAGCCAGCAGCTGGACGACGCAGATCCCGGTCATCAGCAGCGCGCAGACCAGGGCCAGCACCCCCCAGGAGATCCCGGTCGCCTCGGCCGTGAAGCGGGGGAAGAGGGCGATCGCGACGGCGGCGGCCACCGTGGCAAGCGCGCCGACGCCCGTGCCCACCTCGGCCAGCCGTAGGTGCGGGCGCATCCGAGAGGCGATGGCGGGCTGCTCACTCTCCCCGTAG
The DNA here is from genome assembly GCA_963727215.1 of uncultured Actinomycetota bacterium. GTDB lineage: Bacteria > Actinomycetota > Actinomycetes > Propionibacteriales > Propionibacteriaceae > Microlunatus. Next base: position 186,297 of record CAVSFR010000003.1, on the reverse strand, counting down.
GCACCGATCTGGTCGGCCGGGTACTCCTCGTCGCGCATGTCCGTCCCTCCCGCACCGCTGGTGCACCGCGCTACCGCTGCCTGCCCCGGATCAGTCTAGGGTCGACAGATGGCCTCCCCCGTGCGCACGCTGGCAGCTCCAAAGCTCGACCCCGCGCAAGTCGAGGCGGTGCGCAAGCTGCTGGACCGAGCGGCCACGGTCGATGGGGCGGTGGGGGTGAACGAGGCCGGGCTGCTGCACCTGGAGCACCCGACGGCGAGCGTCCGGCACGTGCTGGCCCTGCCTCCCGCGGGTACGCCCGGCCCGCTCCGCGGCTACGCCCAACTCGACACCGGCCATCCAAGCAGCACCGGGCAGCTCGTCGTGGACCCCGCCCAGCGCCGCCGGGAGGTGGGCCGGGCGCTGCTGGGGTGCCTGCTCGAGCTGGCGCCGACCCCGCTGCAGGTCTGGGCGGTGGGCGACACCGCTGCCGCGCGGGGGCTGGCCGCGGCCGCGGGGCTGGCGCCATCCCGCGAGCTGCTGGTGATGACCCGGTCGCTGGACGGCGACCTGCGCGTACCCCGGCTGCCCGAGGGCCTCACCGTCCGGTCCTTCGTCCGCGGCCAGGACGAGCAGGCCTGGCTGGCAGTCAACGCGCGCGCCTTCGCCTCGCACCCCGAGCAGGGCGCTGTGACACGGGAGGACCTCGCCGAACGGATGGCCGAGCCGTGGTTCGACCCAGCGGGCTTCCTGCTGGCCGAACGGGACGGCCGGCTGGTCGGCAGCCACTGGACCAAGCGGCACTCCGACACCCTCGGTGAGGTGTACGTCCTCGGTGTCGACCCCGACGCGGGCGGGGGCGGCCTCGGTGGCGCGCTGCTCGACCTGGGCCTGCTGCACCTGCGCGACGCGGGCATGACCGAGGTCGAGCTCTACGTCGAGGGCGACCACGAGCGGGCCGTCGCGCTCTACCGGGGGCGTGGCTTCGCGACCGCCGGCCGTGATGTGATGTATGCCCGACCGTGAGCCGGCCACGCACGCCCTCACGACGACATCAGGAGCTCGGATGGAAGCAGTCGACGTGGCCGCCCTCGCCCCCCGCGCGACGGCGAACGGGCTCGCCGCCGCACCGGCTGACCAGGGCGAGGGTGAGGACGCCGAGCTGCCGGCCGACAGGTTCCTCGACCGCGAGCTCTCCTGGCTGGCCTTCAACAACCGGGTGCTCGACCTGGCGAAGGACGACCCGCGCGTCCCGGTTCTCGAGCGGGCCAAGTTCCTGGCCATCTTCGCCAGCAACCTGGACGAGTTCTACATGGTCCGGGTCGCCGGCCTGAAGCGCCGGATCGCGGCCGGCGTCGCGGTGCCCACCCTGAGCGGCATGATGCCCCGCGACGTGCATGCCGCGATCCTCGGCCGTACCCGTGAGCTCGTGGCCGAGCAGGCGCGCATCTTCAGCGAGGAGGTCCGGCCCGAGATGGCCACGGCCGGGATCGAGATCCTGCGCTGGGAGCAGCTGACCGACGACGAGCGGGTCCGGATGGACGAGCTGTTCGCGGAGCGGATCTTCCCCGTCCTCACTCCGCTCGCCGTCGACCCCTCGCACCCGTTCCCCTACATCTCCGGCCTCAGCATCAACCTGGCCGTCCTGGTGAAGAACCCCGAGACCGGCGTCCGGCAGTTCGCCCGCGTCAAGGTGCCCAGCGTGCTGTCGCGGTTCCTGCCGCTGTCCGAGGGCCGGTTCGTCGCGCTCGAGGACGTCATCGCCCAGCACCTGGACCAGCTGTTCTCGGGCATGCAGGTCGTTCAGCACCACACGTTCCGGGTCACCCGCAACGAAGACGTCGAGGTCGAGGAGGACGACGCCGAGAACCTGCTGCTGGCCCTGGAGAAGGAGCTGCTGCGCCGCAAGGTGGGTCGGCCGCCCGTCCGGCTGGAGGTCGAGGACGACATCGACCCCAAGATGCTCGAGCTGCTCGTCGGTGAGCTGGACATCGCCGAGAAGGAGGTGTTCAAGGTCCCGGGCCCGCTCGACCTGCGCGGGCTGTTCGCGATCACCGACATCGACCGGGCCGAGCTGAAGTACCCGACCTTCCTCCCCTCCACCCACCCGCACCTGTCGGAGGTGGAGACGGCCAAGCCGGCGGACATGTTTGCCGCGCTCAAGCAGCGCGACGTGCTGCTGCACCACCCGTACGACTCCTTCGCCACGAGCGTGCAGCGCTTCGTCGAGCAGGCCGCGGACGACCCGCAGGTGCTGGCGATCAAGCAGACGCTCTACCGCACCTCGGGCGACTCCCCCATCGTCGACGCCCTGATCGAGGCGGCGGAAGCCGGCAAGCAGGTGCTGGCCCTGGTGGAGATCAAGGCGCGCTTCGACGAGCAGGCAAACATCGCCTGGGCCCGACGGCTCGAGCGGCACGGCTGCCACGTCGTCTACGGGCTGGTGGGGCTGAAGACGCACTGCAAGCTCTCGATGGTGGTGCGCGACGAGCCCGAGGGGCTACGCCGCTACGTCCACATCGGCACCGGCAACTACAACCCCAAGACGGCCCGGCTGTATGAGGACATGGGTCTGCTGACGGCCAACCCGGTGATCACCGAGGACGTGGGCCGGCTGTTCAACCACCTGTCCGGGATGAGCCAGGAGACGTCGTACAAGCGGATGCTCGTCGCCCCGCACGGGATCCGAACCGGGCTGCTCGCCCGGATCGAGACCGAGGTGGAGCACCATCGCGCCGGCCGCCCGGCCGCCATCAAGATCAAGGTCAACTCCCTTGTCGACGAGGCGATCTCGGACGCGCTCTACCGCGCCTCCCAGGCCGGGGTGCCCGTCGACCTGTGGGTGCGAGGCATCTGCACGATCCGGCCCGGCGTGCCCGGGCTGAGCGAGAACATCCGCGTCCGCAGCATCCTCGGCCGCTTCCTCGAGCACAGCCGGCTGTTCTGGTTCGCCAACGGCGGCAGCCCCAGCGTGGGCATCGGCTCGGCGGACCTGATGCACCGCAACCTCGACCGGCGGGTGGAGGTGCTGGCTTCGATCACCAACCCGGTGCACGTGGCCGAGATCGGCGAGCTCTTCGACTTCGCGTTCCGCAAGGACACGGCCTCCTGGAAGCTGCAGCCCGACGGCGGCTGGACGCAGTTCACCGAGGGGCAGGACCGCCAGCCGCTAATCGACATGCAGGAGCACCTGATCAACGTGAAGAGCAGGCGTCGAGCGAAGTGAGCGAGTCGTCAGGTCGAACCAAGTGATCGCATCAGAGTCGAACGACGTGAGCGCATCAGGGTCCCGCGACGTGATGGCGCTCGAGGTGGACGACGTGGGCTCGGCATGCCGCTGAAGGAGCTGGAGCGGCCCGCGCTGACCAAGCTCAAGCCCATCCTGGCCGGCGGCGCGGTGGTCACGCGCGAGCACGCCACCCGCGGGCTCGAGGTGGTCCTGGTGCATCGCAAGCGCTACGACGACTGGAGCCTGCCGAAGGGCAAGCTCGAGGCCGGTGAGTCGCTCCCCGCCTGCGCGGTGCGCGAGGTGCTGGAGGAGACGGGGGTGGCGATCCGGCTCGGTACGCCGCTCGACCAGATCACCTACGAGGCCGGCAAGGCCGGGCTCAAGCGGGTCGACTACTGGGCTGCCTCGGTCGTCTCGGCCACCCGGCGTGCGCCGGACGCCGAGGTCGACGTGGTCTCCTGGCTGCCCCTCAAGGCGGCCCTGAGCCGGCTGGACTTCGAGCACGACAGGTTCCTGGTCCGCCAGCTGATGGAGCAGCCGGTGACCACACCGCTGGTCATCCTGCGCCACGCCAAGGCGATGGACCGCAAAGACTGGTCTCGCCAGGACCCGGCTCGGCCGATCAACTCCCGGGGGCGCCGCCAGGCCCGGCTGCTGATCCCGATGCTCGCCGCCTACGGGGTGCAGCGACTGGTCTCCTCCAGCTCCGCCCGGTGCGTCAGCACGGTGATGCCGTACGCGCACAGCCGCGAGCTGCGGGTGGAGACGCACGGGCAGCTGACCGAGGAGGAGGGCAGCCACGACGCCTCGGGTGTCGCCCGGCTGCTCACCCGGATCCGCCGGCAGACGGTCGCCGACCAGGTCCCGACCGTGGTCTGCGTCCATCGCCCGGTGCTGCCGCACGTGCTGGAAGCTCTGGAGATGGCCCCGACGTCGCTGGTGACCGGGGAGTTCCTGGTGGCGCACCTGACCAGCGACGGCGAGGTGCACGCCCTCGAGCGGCACCGCCCCCAGGCCTGACTCGGCCCATCGCCACCTGTCAGGCTCTCAGGGGTTCTGAGCCTCGGAGGTCTGACCACGCGATGGCCCGTGAGGCGTCTGCTCCCGGTCACGCACAGGGCGCTCAGCGTTCACCTGGCCGGGTTTCGATGCCCGGGTCCCCGCATTCGGCGGGAAGGCACAACGAACGGGGTTCTGATGAAGTTTCCTCTCCGGTCGACCGGACGCCGGGCTGCCGCTCTGCTGGCCGTCGGCGGCCTCACGCTGTCGGCAGGCGTCGCCTACGCGGGCTACGGCGGCACCGACCTGACCCTGCCGGGGGGCGCGACGCGCAACCACGGCGACCAGTCGCGCAAGGTGGCCAAGGCCGTCGACCGCGGTCACGCCAAGAACGTGATCCTGCTGATCGGTGACGGGATGGGTGACTCCGAGATCACCTCCGCACGCAACTACGAGTTCGGCGCCGACGGCCGTTTCCCCGGCATCGACGCCCTGCCGCTGACCGGGCAGTACACCACCTTCGCCATCACCAAGGACGGGCTCCCCGACTACGTCACCGACTCCGCCGCCAGCGGCTCGGGCTGGGCCACGGGCACCAAGACCTACAACGGAGCCATCTCCGTCGACGTCCACGGCAAGGCGCAGCCCACGCTGCTGGAGCTGGCCAAGGCCAAGGGCCTGAAGACCGGCAACATCACGACCTCGGAGATCCAGGACGCGACGCCGGCCGTGGAGGGCTCCCACGTCTCGTCCCGCTCCTGCTACGGACCGGTCGCGACCGCGGCGACCTGCCCGGAGAACGCGCTGGAGAACGGCGGTCGCGGCTCGATCACCGAGCAGCTGCTGGGCACTCGCGCCGACATCACCATGGGCGGCGGCTCCAAGACCTTCGCCGAGACGGTGACGGCCGGCAAGTACCAGGGCAAGACCCTGTACCAGCAGGCGGAGGCCGAGGGCTACCAGGTCATCACCGACGCCAACGGTCTGGAGTCGGTGAGCCAGGCCAACCAGCGCAAGCCCGTCCTCGGCCTGTTCGCTCCCGGCAACCTGCCGGTGCAGTGGGCCGGTCCCGCCGCGACGCCGACGGGTGCCACCCAGGAAGCCGTCCGCTGCACCCCCAACCCCGGGCTGCCAGCCGCCCAGCCGCAGCTCGACGACATGACGCGCTCCTCGATCGACCTGCTGCAGAACCGGAGGGGCTTCTTCCTGCAGGTCGAGGGTGCCAGCATCGACAAGCAGGACCACGCCGCGAACGCCTGCGGTCAGATCGGTGAGGTCGTCGCCTTCGACCGTGCGGTGCGGGTCGCGCTCGACTTCGCGAAGGCGGACGGCAACACGTCGGTCTTCGTGACCGCCGACCACGGCCACACCAGCCAGATCGTCGAGACGGGGACCAACACCCCCGGTCTGACGACGACCCTGCTCACCCACGACAACGCCCCGATGACGCTGTCGTACGGCACGGCGCCCGCCGGCAGCTCTCAGGAGCACACCGGCACCCAGGTCCGGATCGCGGGCTACGGCCCCAAGGCTGCGAACGTGGTCGGCCTGACCGACCAGACCGACCTGCACTACACGATCGCCTCGGCACTCCGGCTGCCGGAGGAGCTGCCTCAGCGCTAGACCGCTTCCCGAACGGCAGACCGATCCCCTCGCGAACGTGTCGCGAGGGGATCGGCCCGTCTTGGGCGCCGTCGGTTGTCTCTTCAATAGTTCACCCGGCGTTCACCTGCTACGGCCCGTCCGGACAACTCACCTCGCTACGTTTCGGCCATCGGGAGGGGTGACTCTGCCGCGCACTGGCGGTGTGGTATCGCCGGGACATCCATAGGGGCTACGGCCCCTCTCGTCTGTGAAGGACACGCATGACCATGCACCAGGCTTCCGCGAAGCCGATCGTGACCTCGCGGGTCGTCCAGCTTGCGGCCGTGCTCGCCCTCGGCACGCTCAGCCTCGCCGCTTGCGGCTCCGACCCCGCATCGCCCGCTGCCCCCGGGGGCGAGACCTCCTCGTCCACCGGCGGCTCCACCAGCACGTCGGGGCTCGCCTGCCCCACCGGCAAGCTCAGCCTCGAGGGCTCGAGCGCCCAGGCCAACGCCATCGCCGAGGTGATCTCCAACTACAACACCGACTGCGACAACAAGGCCGAGATCGAGTACAACCCGACCGGCTCCGGCGCGGGCATCAAGTCGTTCTACAACGGCCTGGTGGACTTCGCCGGCTCCGACTCCGCGCTCAAGACCGAAGCCGTGGACGGCGTCGTCGAGGCCGACAAGGCCAAGGAGCGCTGCCAGGGCAACCCGGCCTGGAACCTGCCGATGGTCGTCGGACCGATCGCGTTCGTCTACAACATCGACGGCGTCGACAAGCTGACGCTCAACGCCGAGGTCCTGTCCGAGATCTTCAACGGCAGCATCAAGACCTGGAACGACCCCAAGATCGCCAAGCTGAACGACGGCGTCACCCTGCCGAGCGACCCGATCACGGTCTTCTTCCGCTCCGACGAGTCCGGCACGACCGAGAACACGACCAAGTTCCTGCAGGCCGCCGGAAACGGCGCCTGGAAGGACGAGCCGGCCAAGGCCTGGTCGGGTACCGGCGAGGGCAAGAACAAGTCCTCGGGCGTGGCCGAGGGCGTCACGGGCACCAAGAACTCCATCTCCTACGTCGAGTGGAGCTACGCCAAGGACAACAACCTGAAGATGGCCGCAGTGGACAGCGGCAAGGGTGCGGTCGAGCTCAGCGGTGAGTCCGTGGGCAAGGCTGTCGCCGGAGCCACGGTCAAGGGCCAGGGCAACGACCTCAGCCTCGGCCTGAAGTACTCGGGCACCGAGTCCGGGGCCTACCCGGCGCTGCTGGTCACCTACGAGGTCGTCTGCAGCAAGGGCCTGGCCGCCGACAAGACGGCGATCGTCAAGGACTTCCTGTCCTACTTCGCCTCCGACACGACCCAGAAGGGTCTGGAGGACCTCGGTTACGCGCCGCTGCCCGCCGAGCTGCTGACCAAGGTGAAGGCGTCAGTCGACGCCATCTCCTGATCGCCGCACACTAGGAGCTCGTGGTCTCCTCCCGCCGGTCACCGGCGGGAGGGGCCCGAGCTCCACCGTTTCCCACCACCCAGGAGGGTGATGTCCGCCACCGAGACCGGCACGGCTGACACGCTGGACCCGGATCGCCGGCCGGGCCCCGATCCCGGCCGGGACCCAGCGGTCTCCCCAGTCGTGCTGCACGAGGAGCCCGAGACCGCCACACCAGTGCCTCGGGTCAAGGTCACCGCTCCGGAGCCCCGGGGCCGCGAGCTGGTCCCCGAGCGCGGCTCGGGGGTCAAGCTGGCCAGCATCAGCCGGACGGGTGACCGAGTGTTCGGGGCCCTGGCCGGAGGCTCCGGAGTGGCGATTGTCGCCCTCGTGCTCTTCGTCGGGGTCTTCCTGCTGGCGCTCGCGCTGCCCGCGCTGCTGCAGAACAATGACAACTTCCTCACCTCCCGCAGCTGGGTGGTGGCTGGCACGGAGCTGCGCTTCGGCATCGCCGGGCTGCTCTGGACCACCGTGCTGTCCTCGATCATCGCCATGGTGCTGGCCGTACCCGTCGCGGTCGGGGTGGCGCTCTTCCTCACCCAGTACTCACCGCGCCGGCTCTCGGGTCCGCTCTCGTTCATGGTGGACCTGCTGGCCGCGGTCCCCTCGATCATCTTCGGGCTCTGGGGCCTCACCGTGCTCGGTCCGTTCCTGAACCCGGCCGGGGTCTGGATCTCAGAGCACCTCGGCTTCATCCCGCTGTTCGCCGCAACCGGCGCGCAGCCGAAGAACTCGGTCTTCGTGGCCTCGGTGGTGCTGGCCATCATGATCCTGCCGATCGTCACCGCCATCTCCCGCGACGTCTTCGCCCAGACCCCGCGCGACCACGTCGAGGCCGCCTACGCCCTGGGGGCGACCCGCTGGGAGATGATCCGTACGGCTGTGATGCCGTACGGGCGCTCGGGTGTGATCAGCGCCTCCATGCTCGGCCTCGGCCGCGCCCTCGGCGAGACGGTCGCGGTGCTGATCATCCTCAGCACCCCGTCGGCCGGCGCCCCCTTCTCGCCGTCGATCTTCGCCGGCGGTGAGACGTTCGCCAGCAAGATCGCCAACAACGCCTCCGAGTTCGACACCCCGTCCAAGACCGGCGCCTTCATCGCGGCCGGCCTGGTGCTCTTCGTGGTCACCTTCCTGGTGAACGCACTGGCCCGGATGATCGCCGACCGAGGGAACGCCAAATGAGCCCTTCGGGGGAGATCGGGGGGGTCGTCCCCCCAGGCAGAGGAGAAGCATGAGCAGCGCTGTGAAGGACACCGAGCAGCTCTCGTTCCGCCGGCCGAGCGGGATCCGGACCCTCACCAACTCAGCCGCCTGGGTTTACGTCACCCTGGCCGCCGTGCTGGCGATCATCCCGCTGGTCTGGGTGCTGTACACCGTGATCAGCAAGGGCTACCGGCTGGTGCTGACCTCCGGCTGGTGGCTGCAGAGCCAGCGCGGGGTCACCCCACGGCGCGAGGGCGGCGGCGCCTACCACGCCATCGTCGGCACGCTCGAGATCGGCCTGATCTGCGCCCTGATCGCCGTACCGCTCGGTGTCCTCGGCGCGATCTTCCTGATCGAGTACGCGCGCGGGACCAAGGTGGCGCGGGTGGTCAGCTTCACCGTCGACATCCTCAGCGGCATCCCCTCGATCGTCGCCGCGCTCTTCATCTACGCCCTGTTCATCACCGTCTTCGGTTTCGGCCGGTCGGTCATCGCCGTGTCGTGCGCGCTGGTGCTGCTGATGCTGCCCGTGGTGCTGCGCTCGACCGAGGAGATGCTCAAGCTGGTCCCGGACTCGCTGCGGGAGGCGTCCTACGCCCTGGGAGTGCCGCGCTGGAAGACGATCCTGAAGGTCGTCATCCCGACCGCCTTCGGAGGCATCTCGACCGGCGTCGTCCTGGGTCTGGCCCGCGTGATGGGCGAGACCGCGCCGCTGCTGATCCTGGTCTCGTACGCCGTGGGGATCAACTTCTCCCCGTTGACCGCCACCATGGGCGCCCTGCCCACCATGATCAACGCCGGCCGGGACCAGGCGCCGGCGCTGCCCGGCTATGAGCGCGTCTGGGCCGCCGCGCTCACCCTGATCCTCCTGGTCATGCTGCTCAACCTGCTCGCCCGGGTGATCGCCCGCGCCAGCAAACTTAAGGAGAAGTAACAGATGGCCAAGCGCATCGACGTTCGCGACGTCGACATCTACTACGGCGGCTTCCACGCCGTCCAGGAGGTGTCGATGACGGTCGAGCCCCGTACGGTGACCGCCTTCATCGGCCCGTCCGGCTGTGGCAAGTCGACCTTCCTGCGCACCCTGAACCGGATGCACGAGGTGATCCCCGGCGCCCACGTGAAGGGCAGCATCACCCTCGACGGCACCGACCTCTACGGCCCAGGCGTCGACCCGGTGGCCGTTCGCCGCGTGGTCGGCATGGTCTTCCAGCGGCCCAACCCGTTCCCGTCGATGTCGATCTTCGACAACGTCGCGTCGGGCCTGCGGCTGAACGGGGTCAAGAACAAGAAGGTGCTCACCGAGGCCGTGGAACGCTCGCTGGTGGCAGCCAACCTGTGGAACGAGGTCAAGGACCGGCTGGGCCGGGCCGGCATCGGGCTGTCCGGCGGCCAGCAGCAGCGGCTGTGCATCGCCCGGGCCATCGCCGTCGAGCCGCAGGTGATCCTGATGGACGAGCCGTGCTCGGCCCTGGACCCGATCTCGACGCTGGCGATCGAGGACCTGATCGGTGAGCTCAAGGAGCAGTACACCGTGGTCATCGTGACCCACAACATGCAGCAGGCCGCCCGGGTCAGCGACCAGACCGCGTTCTTCAACCTGGCTGCCCAGGGCAAGCCCGGCCGGCTGATCGAGATCGGCTCGACGGAGAAGATCTTCTCCAACCCGTCGGAGAAGGCGACCGAGGACTACATCACCGGCCGCTTCGGCTGACCGAGGACTTCTGACCTCGGCTGCGCCGCTGCAGGAGGTGGTGGGAACATGCACCACGTGGACCTCGACGCCCTGCTCGCCGCTGTGCGCCGTGGCCTCGACCGAGTGGAACCGGCCGACCTCGCAACCGAGCTCGCCCGCGGAGCCCTCGTCGTCGACACCCGGCCCGCCGAACAGCGACACCGCGACGGGACGCTTCCCGGGGCGGTGGTCATCGACCGCAACGTGCTGGAGTGGCGGCTCGCTCCGAGCAGTCCGCACCGTATCCAGGAGATAGGCGCGGATCGGCGCATCATCGTCGTCTGCAACGAGGGGTACAGCTCCAGCCTCGCCGCAGCGACCCTGCAGGGGCTCGGGCTGGGCCAGGCGACTGATCTCGTCGGCGGGTACCAGGCATGGAAGGACCTCGGCACGAGCTGAGGAGGGCCCGTCCGACGCGCCGCCGAGCACGTTGCCCCGCTGCCGGCAACGGCCAGACCGAAGATGGTGAGCCTGCGCACGGGTCTCCACTCAGGCCGGGCCACTCTCACGGCGACCACCGCGAACGGTCGGGCAGCAGGAGGCCGGGGTGGCCTGATGCCTGAGCGCGACGCCCCGCCTGCCGGCCCCCGGTCCTTGTACCTGTGGATTGGCTAGGAGGTCCGACGATCCCCTGGCCGCAACCTGGCAGCGACATAGACTCGCCGGCGTGAGCGCGCAGGCTGGGTGGTATCCCGATCCGGGTGGCGGCGACGACCTGTACCGCTACTGGGACGGCAAGGCCTGGTCGGCGGCGACGTCGCCGAACCCCGCGGCGCCCGCGCCCAGCCTCGGCCTGGTCAACCCCAGCGCGTCCGCCGGGCAACCGTTCGGCGGCCCGGCCGCGACCTCGGGCTACGCGAACCAGAGCTACAGCAGCACCCGACCTCAGGGCTACGGGTCGGCGTACGCCACCTACCAGCAGCGGCCGCAGCGTCGTACCCCGTGGGGCTGGTGGCTGGCCGGGGGCGCTCTCGTCCTCGTCATCGTGGTGATCGCGGTGCTCGCGGTCCGGGCGACCACCGGACTCGGCACCTCGACCGTGCCGCCGGGCGGTGGGAGCAGCCCGAACCTCTGCCCGCAGCCCAAGAAGCAGAGCATCGAGCCGGGTTCGGACCCCAACGACGGCCAGGTGCACGGCGGTCCCGTCTCCTACCCCGAGCTCGGCAGCCCTTGGGGCACGCCGCAGACCGACGACGACCGGGTCCCGTTCGGCACCGACGTCCGCGTGCAGTCGGTGACCGACCAGGACAACTACGACGGCAATGGCCACAGCTGGGTCGCGTCGATCCTGGTGGCCGAACTGCAGGCCGGTGACGGCTTCTTCTCCCCCGAGGACGGGTCGAAGATCGTCGTCAAGTGCATCCTCGGCACCTTCTACGGCAACGCCGCGGTGACCAGTGACGTCGTCGTGGACCAGAAGGCCACCATCGACGGCCATGACGGCTGGATCGTGGAGTCCAAGCTGCACTTCGACATCCCGAAGCTCAACGCCAAGGGCGAGCGCCTGATCGTGGCCATCGTGTCGGCCGGTGCCCGGTCCGGGCTGTACTACGCCTCGATCCCCGACACCAAGCCGGAGCTCCTGGCCCCGGCCCGGGCCGCGCTGGCTCAGCTGAAGGTCACCGAGTAGTCGCCGGCCCTGGCCGCCGCCGACTGCAATCAGCAGCCGACCAGGCCTCGACGGTCCTTGAGCGTGAGCACCCGAGCGGCGCTCTGGTCGATCCGGGCGGCGAAGTCCGGGTCGCTCTTGGCCCTGGCCACCAGCTCCTTGGCCATCTCGGCGGCCAGCGCGGGGTCAGCGACGATCACCAGGTCTCCGCCGGCCTGGACGAAGCGCACCGCGCGCTGGGCACCGGGCACGTTGCTCACGCCCCGCGCGGCCAGGTCGTCTGAGATCACCACCCCGTCGAAGCCCAGGTCGCCGCGGATCATGCCGTCGACCACCGTCGGGGAGAACGCCGCCTGCTGGTCGGGGTCGATCCTGGTGTAGGTGGCGGAGGAGGCCATCACCATGTCGACCCCGGCGTCGACCGCGGCCGCAAACCCCCGCAGCGAGGTGCTCGTCCGGTTCGTGACGCTGTCGACGACGCGAGGCTCGGTGTCGGTGTTGCCGCGGACCTGGCCGAGCCCCGGGAAGTGCTTGACCGAGGTGGCGATGCCCGCCTGGTCCATCCCCCGGGTGAAGGCCGCGACCTTGCGCGCCACCAGCGCCGGCGAGGCGCCGTACCCGCGCCGCAGCTGGGCGACCGGCTGGTTGACGGTGACGAGGTCACGCGGAACCACGTCCGCGACGGGAGCCAGGTTGACGTCGATCCCGGCTCGGCCCAGCTCCTTGCCCCAGGTCGTGGCCTGGGCGGTGAGCTCGGCGTCCGACAGCTGGGCCTGCCGCACCGCCGACGGGATGTCGGTGAACCCTCGGCCCGCGAGCCGCTGGACGAGACCGCCTTCCTGGTCGGCCGCGAGCAGCACCTTCACCCCGCGGGGGCGGTCGGCGGCATGCCGTACGTCGACCACGAGCCGGCCGATGGCGGCGGAGCCTGCCTTGGAGTTGCCCAGCAGCAGCACGCTGCCCGCGTGCGTCCGGCGGATCACCGCGGCCCGGGACGAGGTCAGGCCGGCCGAGCTGACCGAGACCATCAGCAGCTGCCCCACCCGCTGCGCCAGGCTCAGCTCGGCCACCAGAGCCGTGCAGTCGGTCGAGGGCAGGGGGGCCGGCGACGTGGGTCCGGGGGTCCCCGAGGCGGACGGCCTGGTCGTTGCCGGGGAGGGGCTGGGGGTCTCGGAGCCGGAGGGGCTGGTCGAGCTCGGCCCTCCCCCGCTGGTCGACCGGGTGGGGCCCGTCGGGTCGGACCCAGCGGGAGTGCCGCCGGAGGCGGTGCAGGCCGCGAGGCAGAGGAGCACCCCGGCCAGTAACGGCACCGCGAGTCGTAGCGGCAGATCGGAGACGAGAGCCCGCGTCCGGGGCTTGCGACGCGCCCGGCGTGCTGCAGGGGTGTCCAACTGCTGACCTCCTCGGAGGAGGGCGTCCACGCCGAGCGGCCCGTTGGCCGCGCCGCACCCGAGCGCCTTAAGGTTGGGCACACGCGTTCCCGGTGCACCTGCGCGTCCGGGACACACCTGCGGGAGGCCCCATGTCGAGCATCAGCGTAAGTCCACGGACCCTGGCGGACGTGCTTCCGGGCGGCGTTGCCCGCAGCGTGGCTCTCGTCGCAGGCGGCGCGGGGCTGGTCGGGCTCGCCGCGCAGGTCACGATCCCGCTGCCCTTCACTCCCGTGCCGCTCTCGTTGTCGACCCTCGCCGTCCTGCTGGTGGTCGCCGCCCTGGGGAGCCGTCGTGGGGTGGCGTCGATGGCGCTCTACGTGCTGCTCGGCGCGGCTGGGGTGCCCTGGTTCACCGCTCACCACAGCGGCTGGGCGTTCTCCTCCTTCGGCTACGCGGTCGGCTTCGTCCTGGCGGCCTGGATCGTCGGCCGCCTGGCCGAACGGGGCGCTGACCGGCACGTCCTGCGGACCGCCGGCGTCATGGTGCTCGGGAACCTCGCCATCTACGCCGTCGGCGTCCCCGGTCTGATGCTGGCCACGGGCCTACCGCTGGGCCGAGCACTGCTGCTGGGCGTCGCGCCCTTCCTGATCGGCGACGCCCTCAAGATCGCCGTTGCCGCGGGACTGCTGCCTGCCGCCTGGAAGCTGGTCGGCCAGCGGAGCTGACCTGGTTTCGGTGAAGGCCGGTACGTGCGCGAGCTGGTGATACGGAGCCAGTCAGGTCCCGGCTTGGCGCTTGTGCGGGAACGAGACCGGGCTTGCTGCGGAAGGATTCTCCAGCCGCCCGTCACTGCAGCGAGAGCAGCGCGTTCTCGATCACCTCGGCCATGGCGGGGTGAATCCAGTACTGGCCCTGGGCCACCTCCGCCGCGGTCTGGCCGAAGCTCATCGCCTGGATCAACGGCTGGATCAACGACGAGGCCTCCGGACCGATCAGGTGCGCGCCCAACAGCTGTCCAGACGCGCGGTCGCCCACCAGCTTCACGAAGTGCCCGCTGTCCTCCATGGCCCAGCCGTAGGCCACGTCCCCGTACGCCTGCTGGGCCACGGTGTAGTCGAGATCCTGCTCGCGAGCTTCCCGCTCGGTCAGCCCGACAGCGGCGACCTGAGGGGAGGAAAAGACGGCGTGCGGCACGAACCGGTGGTCGCTCTCGATCAGTGCGTCGGGGTGCAGCAGGTTGTGCTGCACCACCCGGGCCTCATGGTTGGCCACGTGCTTGAGCTGGTGGTGCGAGGAGACGTCGCCGAGCGCGAAGATGTGCGATGCCGTCGTCCGCTGGTGCGCGTCGACGACCACGTAGCCCTGGTCGTCGAGCTCCACGCCCGCGGCGGTGAGGTTCAGGGTGTCGCCGTTCGGGCGACGGCCTGTGGCGATCAGCAGCACGTCGACGGTCAGCTCGTGCTCCCCCGTCGCATCGGAGACGGTGGCCGTCACCCCGCCCCCGGTCTCGGCGACCCGCAGCCCGCGGACCTCGGCACCGGTCCGCAGGTCGATCCGCTCCGCGATCAGCTCGGTGAAGCGGGCTGAGACGTCGTCGTCCTCGACCTTGAGCATCCTCGGACCCCGATTGACCACCGTCACCCGGCTGCCGTAGGAGGCGAAGATGTGGGAGAACTCGGCGGCGATGTAACCGCCACCGACGATCAGGACCGACCGCGGCAGCTCCGGCAGCCGCATCACGGTGTCCGAGGTGTGGAACGGCACCGCGTCCAGGCCGGGGAGGTCGGGCAGCACGGGTCGGCTGCCCGCTGCTACGACAAACCGGTCGGCGGAGATCGTCTCAGCCCCCAGCTGCAGCGTGTGCTCGCCCACGAAGCGGGCCGCCTCCTGGTAGACGGTCACGTTCTCGTTGCCGCGACGCCACTCGAGGCCGCCGGCGGAGATGGGGTCGATCCGGCCGAAGATCCGGTCCCGGATCTCACCCCAGTGGACAGCCGCCAGCTCGAGGTCGACGCCGAGCCGACGCGCGTGCCCCGGGCTGTAGGCCAGGTCCGCCGGGTGCACGAACATCTTGGTCGGGATGCAGCCGACGTTCAGGCAGGTCCCGCCGAAGACACCCTTGTCGATGAGGGCGACGCGGGTGCCGGCGAACCGCTCGTCGACGATGCTGTTGCCGGAGCCCGAACCGATGATGGCGAGGTCGAAGTGCTGCACCTGACCATCGTGCCAGGAGGGGCCGCGGCGGACGGGCGGCCGACTCAGACCTGGACCCCGAGCGGGACGCTGATGCCGAGCCCGCTGCGGGTCTCGCGACCGTAGTGGTCCATCTCCCGCGCCAGGTCCAGGGGCCGGGTGGTCATGGAGGTGCCCTCGGTCAACAGGTGCGCGGGGACGAGCCAGACCACCTCGAACTCAAGGCCGTCCGGGTCGCGCCCGTACAGGGACTTCGTGGTGCCGTGGTCGGAGAGCCCGGTCAGCGCACCGGCTGCCGCCAGCGTGTGCTGGAGCACCTCGAGGTCGCCGAGGGTGCTGACCTCCCAGGCCAGGTGGTAGAGGCCGACGGTGGAGCGGCCCGCAGTGCTGGGCGGGGTCTGCGCTCCCATCGCGAACAGGCCGAGGTCGTGGTCGTTCGTCGAGTCCGGCGCCCGTAGGAAGGCTGCCTGTCCGGCGATCTCGTTGACCACGGTGAAGCCCATCACCGAGGTGTAGAACCCCACCGAGCGGGCGAGGTCGGAGATGAAGAGGACGGCGTGGTTGAGCCGCTGGATGGCCATGAGGATCTCCCGAGGATCACTGGTATTTGAAGCTTCAAGTTATCGTAGCACCACTCGTCCTGCCGTCTGGTGCTCGGCTCGCCGAGACCGTCGGGTTGGATGGCAGAGACCAACCAATCCGACCCGACGAAGCTCGAGGCCAGCAGTGAACGACGTCGCAGCCCGCCCCCAGCCGCGGATGACCCGCGCCCTGACCTTCCTCTTCGCGGTGGCCGGTGGGGCTGCGGTCGGGAACCTCTACTGGTCGCAGCCGCTCCTGGACACGATTGCTGCGGAGCTGGGCTCCTCCACGGCCGCGGCCGGCTGGCTGGTGACCGCCACCCAGCTCGGGTACGCCGCGGGCATCTTGCTCGTGGTGCCGCTCGGCGACGTCACCAACCGCCGACGCCTGCTGCTGGTGATGATGCTGTCGGCGGTGGTCGCGCTCGCCCTGTGCGCGCTGGCCCCGACCATGGACCTGCTCCTCGCAGCGATCACCCTGCTCGGGCTGACCACGGTGGGCGGCCAGATCCTCACCCCCCTCGCCGGCGACCTGGCCGACGACGCCTCCCGCGGCCAGGTGGTCGGCACGGTGGCCTCCGGCATCCTGACCGGCATCCTGGTCTCGCGCACGCTCAGCGGCCTGGTGGCCGACGTCGCGGGCTGGCGCGCCATCTACCTCGTCGCTGCGGTGGTCGACGTCGCTCTCGCTGTCCTGCTCTACCGAGCCGTCCCCCCGCTCGCCCCCAAGACACTGCTGGCGTACCCCAAGCTCATCGCCTCGGTGGGCGCCGTGGTGATCAAGGAGCGCGCCGTCCGCTGGACGCTCGTCCTGGCGGGGATCTCGTTCGGGGTCTTCACGATGTTCTGGACCTCCCTGACCTTCCTGCTCAGCGGCCCACCGTTCTCTTACCCCGTCTCGGTGATCGGCGTCTTCGGGCTGGTCGGCCTCGCCGGCGCCATCGCTGCGCAGCGCGCCGGCCGCCTGCACGACCGCGGCTGGTCCATCCCCGCTACCGGTGTGGGCTGGGCCCTGGCGCTGGTCGCCTTCGCCGTCGCGCTGGTGGGTGGGCGCTCGGTGATACTGATCATCGTGGCCATCCTGCTGCTGGACGTGGCCATCCAGGGCGTGAACATCCTCAACCAGACCCGGATGTTCGCGGTCTCGCACGAGGCACGCAGCAGGCTCAACACCGCCTTCGTGACCAACAACTTCATCGGCGGCGCGATCGGCTCTGCGGCCGCCACGGTGCTGTGGTCCGCGGGCGGCTGGACCGCCGTCACCACCGCCGGCGCCGCGGCCAGCGCCGTCGCCCTCCTGGTCTGGGCGGTGGGACGGCGGGGCGGCCTGCGGACCGAGCCGCAGGAGAATCCGGCCGACTGACCGGCTACCTGCACGGCCGCATCCACCAGGTCACAAACGGCGGCTTTTTACCAGCCGTCAGCCTCCATGTCTACGCCCCGTCATGGAGCGAGATGCAGGAGTACGAACTTCAAGGCTCGCTGCTATCGTTCATCTGGTCACAACTGGCTGGGTGAATTGGTGAGCATCCTCGTCCCGCCAGCCACCACGACCCGCACCGGTCGCAAGACCATCCACGAAGTGCTGGAATCGGCCCGGGGGCGCCTCCAAAGGCTCACCCCAGCACAGGCCCGGATTCTCTGGGGCACCGGTGCGGTCGTGGTGGACACCTGTCCTACGCCCAGCGCGACGCCGCCCTCCCGATCGCCTGCTACGACCTGCCGGTGATCGTGCTGTGCCGGGAGGACCGGCAGCCGAGCCAGCCGGCGCACCCGAGAACGTGCAGTCCTTGAGGGTCAGACGCCGGCGTAGGAGTGCAGGCCCGAGACGAGCAGGTTGATGCCGACGAAGTTGAACCAGAACGACGCGAGACCCACGATGGCGACCACCGCGGCCCTACTGCCGCGCCAGCCGGCCGTCGAGCGGGCGTGCAGATAGCAGGCGTAGATGACCCAGGTGACGAGCGCCCACGTCTCCTTGGGGTCCCAGCCCCAGTAGCGACCCCACGCGAACTCGGCCCAGATGGCGCCGGCAGCGACCGTGAAGGTCCATAGCGGGAAGCCGAAGGCGTGGAAGCGGTAGGTGATCAGGTCGATCCGGCGCGAGGTCGGCAGCAGGGCGAGGTAGCCCTTGACCGTGCCGCGGTCCTCTGCCCGCTTCTTGAGCAGATAGAGGATCGACATCAGCCCGCCCACGTTGAACGCCGCACCCGAGATGGCGGCCGCCACGATGTGGATCAGGAACCAGACCGAGTGCAGGGCGGGGACGAGCGGGGCGACCGCCACGTAGAAGACGGTGACAGCGAGCCCGTTGCCCACCGCGGCCAGCAGCGTCACCGGCAGGCCGAGCCAGCGCAGGCCCGAGCGCCAGACCATGATCAGGTAGACCGCTACGACGAAGACCATCGCTGTCGTCGTGAACTCGAACATGTTGCCCCAGGGAGCCCGGCCGGCAGCCAGTCCCCGCAGCAGCACCCCGCCCGCACTGAGGGCGAACCCGATGATCGTCAGCGCGACGCCCATCCGCCCGAACGCCTCGACCCGGTGGGAGGTCTCGCCGGCAGCAGGCTCGGCGGTGGACGCCTGCGTCGCTGCTCGGGACCGAGGAGCGTCGACCGCGTCGTAGACGGCCTCTCCCCGGGCACCCACCCCGGCCAGCTCGCGGCGCTCCGGCTCGGCCACGGCACCGACGCTGCGGGCGGCTGCCCACTCGGCGGCGTGGGCGAACATCGCGAAGGCGTAGACCACGACCGACGTCACGAACACGGCGTTCGACAGGTACTCGTATCTCATCGGTCTGCTCTCTGGCTGCGGTCTGTCCTGCTGCTACCGGTTCGGGGGTCTGGAGATGGTTCGCCCACGTCGTCCTGGCCGGATGCGGACGCTGCTGTGACACCGGACCCGGACAGCTCCGCGGCGAGCTCGGCGACGTCCTCGGTGAGTCCGCCGCGCGCGTCGGCGCGGTCCAGGCCGCCGACCTCGACCACCATAGGCCCGCCATCGGTAGAACGGGTCCGCACCCAGATCCGACGCGGGCGGACGAAGAGCGAGAGGCACAACCCGAACACGCCGAAGGCGAGGGCGACGAGCGAGATGGGCACCCCGGGAGCGTCACCGACCTGCAGCTTGACCCAGCGGTCCCAGCCGTCCATCTTCAAGGTGCCGAGCCCGTCCGGCAGGGTCACGGTCTCCCCCGTCCGCAGAGCGAAGCGCAACGGCGTGCCCTTCGCGTCCTTCATCTGCGTCAGGCCCCTGGTGTCCAGGGAGTAGACGTTCTCCGCCTCACCGGTCTCGACCTTGGGCGGGCCGTACCAACCGTTCAGGAAGAGGGCCGGGTTGTAGGCGTCCGGGAAGCCCGAGGTGGGTGCACTCTTGCCGTCACCCACCGCGGTGGGCAGGAAGAAGCCCTCGAACGCCACCCGCTCCGGCCGGGCGTCCGGCGCCTTGATGGCACCAGCCGAGGTGAAGTTGCCGTCCTGGGGCAGGAAGACGACAGGGCCGGAGAAGGAGACGTTGCCGTCACCGTCGGTGATGGTCACCCGAGGGGCGTACCCGTGACCGATCAGGTGGACGGTGGTGCCGTTGATGTTCAGCGGGTGGTTGACCTCGAGCGTCTTGGTCACCGGCGTCGCGCCCGGGGCGTCGGTCTCCTCGATCTCGGCCTCGAACAGCCGGGCGGCCCCGCGCTGCACGGCGCCCGTCTCGAACTGGACGTCGAAGCTCTTCACGACCAGGCTGAACGGGTCGAGCTTGGCGTCGGAGAAGGCCGCACCCGCCGACAGGTCGTCGTACTGGGGCACGGTGTTGGCGAACCCCTGACCCACCACCACCACGCTGCTGCCCCGGAACCCGTACAGGCTGCCGATGGCCACCCCGAGCAGCACGAACAGCAGACTGACGTGGAAGACCAGGTTGCCGGCCTCGCGCAGGTAGCCGCGCTCGGCGGCCACCGAGTCCTCCCTGAGGTCGACCCGGTAGTGCTGTCGACGCAGGCTGGCGGCAGCCTGCTCGAGCACCGCCGCGGAGTCCGTCGAGGCCACAGCTGAGCTGCTGAAGGCCGGCAGCCGCCCGAGGTGGCGCGGCGTCCGGGGCGGTCGGCTGCGCAGCGCCCGGGCGTAGACGCCCACCCGCGGCACGATGCAGCCGATCAGGGAAAGGAAGAGCAGCAGGTAGATCGCGGAGAACCAGGGCGAGGTGTAGACGTGGAAGACGCCGAGCCGGTCGTAGAGCGGGCCCAGCGTGGGGTGCGCCGCCATGAATTCTGAGACCCGGACCGGCGAGACGTTCCGCTGTGGGACGAGCGAGCCCGGGATGGCGGCCAGGGCGAGGGCGAACAGCAGCACCAACGCCGTCCGCATCGACGTGAGCTGGGTCCAGACGAAGCGCGCCCCGCCGCGCCAGCCCAGCGTGGGCAGGCTGCCCGACCCGGGCGGCGGTGGGCCGGCCGCCCCGGTCTCGGGCGGGCGTAGGTCGGTCGTGGTCATCTGGAGCCTCAGATCACGGGGATGAACGGGGCGAAGGAGCGCAGGTAGGCGGTCACGCCGGTCCAGAGACCAGTCACCAGCAGCAGGCCGACGACGACCATCGCCACGCCGCCGACGCGCAGCAACGCCACCTGGTGGCGGCGCAGGACCCCGACGACCCGCGCCATCCGGGCGTACGCGAGACCGGCCACCACGAACGGGATGCCGAGCCCCAGCGCGAAGACGAAGGCCAACAGCGCGCCACGCAAGGCCGTCCCCTCGTTGTAGGCCAGGCTGAGGACGACGCCGAGTGTCGGCCCGATGCACGGGGTCCAACCCAGCGCGAAGACGATGCCGAGGAGCGGCGCGGCGGCGACGCCCGCAGCCGGTACCCGGGAGAGCCGGAGCTCGCGCTGACCCAGCTTCAGCACGCCGGCGAAGACCAGCCCGAGCCCGATGATGACCACGCCGAGCACCCGGCTGATCGGGTCGGCGTAGCGCAGCAACACCGAACCGAGGCTGCCGATCACCGTGCCGGTGGCCACGAAGACCACGGCGATGCCCAGCACGAAGAGCGAGGTGCCGGCCAGCATCCGACCGCGCCGCCGGGTGCCCTCGAGCACCTCGGCGGCGCCGAGCCCGGTCGCGTAGGAGAGGTAACCCGGTAGCAACGGAACCACGCAGGGAGAGAAGAAGGAGACCAGCCCGGCCAGCAGGGCCACCGGCACGGCCAGGGCCATCGAGCCGCCTGCGGCTGCCGAGGCCCAGGTGCTGAGGTCCAGCGGAGTCACGTGCCGGCCGCCACGTCGTCGACCATGTCCACCAGCGTGATCTCGGAGATCGAGCCCAGCACCCGGGCGGCGAGCCGACCCTCGGCGTCGATGATCAGGGTCGAGGGGATCGCGCTGGGTGGGAGCAGGCCGGAGAACTGCAGCAGCAGGTCGCCAGACGGGTTGTAGATGCTGGGGTAGGTAACCTGCTGCGCCCGGACGAAGGCGCGTGCGTTCGCCGGGTCGTAGTCGCGGGTGTTGATCCCGACGACCTGAGCGGTCTCGGCCAGCTCGACGCTCGCCTTCTGCAGCCCCGGCATCTCCTCCCGGCACGGGTTGCACCACGCGCCCCAGACATTGATGACCACGACCTTGCCCGCGTAGTCGGAGGTGTCGATGGGCTTGCCGTCGAGCGAGGTGCCGGAGATCGCCGGCACGGGCTTCCGGTCTGCCGGTGCGATCCGGGTCAGGTTCTGCGCGGAGCCCACGTAGCCCGTCTGGTTCGCGGCCTTCCCGGAGGTGCAGCCGGACAACGCGACGACCAGCAGCGTCGCGGCGACAGCCCCGGTCAGCCGGGTCAGGCGTCTCACGTCAGGAGCCTGCGACGAACGTGGTCGGGCGAGGGCCCGCGTACAGGGCGGCGGCGGGCTCGCGGTAGCCGACCGAGCTGAGCCGGCCGTCGGTGTAGGTGAACGAGGTGACACTGGCCAGCCGGCACTCGCGCCTGCGCGGGTCGTGGACCAGGCGTCGCCCCTCGGCGTCACAGCGAGCCATCCACACGGGCAGCTGATGGGAGACGACGACGGCCTCGTGACCGGCGGCAGCGCTCGCCGCGTCCCGCAGAGCGAGCCGCATCCGGGCCACGATCTCCCGGTACGGCTCTCCCCAGCTCGGGGTCGTCGCGTTGCGGAACAGCCACCAGATCTCCGGGTTGCGGAGGATGGCCCCGAGAGTGACCTTCCGACCCTGCAGCTGGTTGCCGGCCTCGATCACGCGCTCGTCGGTGGTCACCGGCAGACCCAGCCGCTCGGCCAGCGGCGCCATCGTCTCCTGCGCGCGCTCCAGCGGTGAGCACGCCAGGTGCACGATGTCGCGGCCGGCCAGGTCCTCGGCCACCCGCAACGCCATCGCGCGCCCCAGGTCGGAGAGGTGGTAGTCCGGCAGCCGGCCGTACAGCAGGCCCGTGGGGTTGTCGACCTCACCGTGGCGGACCAGGTGGACGACGGTCCTGGTGCCGGTGGACCCGAGGGCGTCGGCCCCGGAGCCGGTGGCAGGGCCTGCTGCGTTCTCGGTCACCGGGTCATCCTCTCGCGGCGGCCGCAGCCGCGGCGGGCAGCGCGCTGACCACGCGGTCGAGCGCGGCGTCGTCATGCGCGGCCGAGAGGAACCAGCCCTCGAAGGCACTGGGCGGCAGGTAGACACCTGACTCGAGCATGCTGTGGAAGAAGGCCCGGTACGCCGCGGTCGATTGGGTCTGGGCCGTCGCGTAGTCCGGCACGGAGCTCACGCCTTCAGGCACGAAGAACACGCTGAAGAGGTTCCCGGCGTGCTGGACGACGTGCGGCACGCCGGCTGTGCTCAGCGCAGCGGTGACCTCCGCCTGCAGCCGCTCCGACGCGCGGTCGACGTGCGCGTACACCTCGTCGGAAGCCAGTCGAAGCGTGGTCACGCCGGCCGTGGCCGCGACGGGATTGCCCGAGAGCGTGCCCGCCTGGTAGACCCCGCCGATCGGAGCGAGGTGCTGCATCAGCTCGGCCCGACCGCCGAAGGCTGCGGCCGGGAATCCGCCACCCATCACCTTGCCGAAGGTCATCAGGTCCGGCACCACGCCGTCGAGTCCGTACTGGCCAGACCGCGTCAGTCGGAAGCCGGTCATCACCTCGTCGGAGACGAAGAGGGCACCGTGCTCGGCGCAGATCTCGGCCAGGAAGGCGTTGAAGCCGACGCCGTCCTCGACCCCAGGCGGCACGACCCCCATGTTGCCGGCCGCGGCCTCGGTGACCAGGCAGGCGATCTGGTTGCCGTAGGTGGCGAACGCCTCACGGACGGCGGCCCGGTCGTTGTAGGACAGCACAATGGTGTCGGCGGTGGTGGCTGCGGTGACGCCAGGCGAGCCGGGCTGGGCGCCGTGCCCTGTGAAGGAGGAACCGTCGCCCGCGGCCAGGGTGGCCACACCCGAACCGGCGGCGGCGAGCAACGCGTCGACGTGGCCGTGGTAGCAACCGGCGAACTTGATGATCTTGTCGCGGCCGGTGATGCCACGGGCCAACCGGAGCACCGACATGGTGGCCTCGGTGCCGGAGTTGACCAGTCGTACCTGCTCGACCGGCGTCCGGTCGATGATCTCCGAGGCCAGCTCGACCTCGGCGGTGGTCGGCGCTCCGTACGAGGTGCCCCGCGAGGCGGCCTCGGCCACCGCACCGATCACCTCGGGGTGGGCGTGGCCCAGCAGCATCGGGCCCCAGGAGCAGATCAGGTCGACGAGCTCGTTGCCGTCGGCGTCGTAGAGGTAGGGGCCCGAGGCCCGGGCGATGAAGCGCGGCGTCCCGCCCACGGACAGGAACGCGCGGACAGGTGAGTTCACCCCGCCCGGCGTGACGGTCTGGGCGCGCGCGAACAGCTCCGCGGAGCGGGTGTCGGTGGCGGTGCTGCGGAGGCTGGTGGTCATCGACGGGCTTCCTGGTAGCGCTCGGCCCACTCCTGGGCCCAGTAGGTGAGCACGATGTCCGCGCCGGCCCGGCGGATGGAGGTCAGGGTCTCCTCGATCGCCGGCTCGCGGCTGATCCAGCCGTTCGCGGCGGCGGCCTCGACCATGGCGTACTCACCGGAGATGTTGTAGGCAGCCACCGGCACGTCGACAGCCTCGCGGACGGCACGGATGACGTCCAGGTAGGCCAGGGCCGGCTTCACCATCACGATGTCGGCGCCCTCAGCGAGGTCGAGAGCGACCTCGCGCAGCGCCTCGCGGACGTTCGCACCGTCTTGCTGGTAGGTCTTCCGGTTGCCCGTCAGCGACGAGCCGACGGCCTCCCGGAAGGGGCCGTAGAACGCGGAGGTGTACTTCGCGGCGTAGGCCATGATGGTCGTGTCCTGCGCCCCGGCGGCGTCCAGGGCGCTCCGGATCGCACCGACCTGGCCGTCCATCATCCCGCTGGGGGCCACCACGTGCGCGCCGGCCTCAGCGTGCAGCACGGCCATCTCGGCGTAGATCTCGACCGTGGCGTCGTTGTCGACCGTGCCCGCGGCGGTGAGCACCCCGCAGTGGCCGTGGTCGGTGAACTCGTCCAGGCAGACGTCGGACATCACCAGCAGGTCGTCGCCGACCTCCGCCCGGACGGCACGGATCGCTGCGGTGAGGATGCCGTCCGGATCGGTGGCGCCACTGCCCCGGGCGTCCTTGTCCTCGGGGACACCGAAGAGCATGATGCCCGCCAGCCCGGCCTGGGCGGCGCTGACCGCCGCCTTCCGCAGCGTGTCCATGGTGTGCTGGACGACGCCGGGCATCGACGAGATCGGCCGCGGCTCAGCCAGACCCTCGGCCACGAACGCCGGCAGGATCAGCTGACGCGGCTGGACGCTCGTCTCGGCCACCATGGCACGCATCACCGGAGTCGTGCGCAGTCGTCTGGGGCGCTGGACCCGGGGTGCGGGAGAGGACGGCGAAGGTGAGCTCATGACCTCCCCAACTTAGCGCCGGGTTCGGACAATCAAACCCGTCGACGGGGTGACGTACGCCGCTGTGACGGCTTGAGGACGGGCTCACCTTCGGCGAGGAAGCCGTCACGACGCTCGGCGGCAAAGCTGGCGAGGGAGTCGGCGAGGTCGACGACCGACGGCTTGTGGGCGACGACGTCGACCCGCAGTCCGTGCTCCTCGCAGGTCTTGGCCGTGGCCGGGCCGATCGCGGCGATGATCGTCGAGGTGTGCGGCTTGCCGGCGATGCCGACCAGGTTGCGGACGGTCGAGGAGGAGGTGAAGACGACGGCGTCGAACTTGCCGGACTTGATCGCCTCGCGCACCGGGGCGGGCGGCGGGGTGGCCCGGACGGTCCGGTAGGCGGTGACGTCCTCGACCTCCCAGCCGAGGCTGGTCAGCCCGGCCGTCAGCGTCTCGGTCGCGATGTCGGCCCGGGGCAGGAAGACGCGGTTGATCGGGTCGAGAACCTCGTCGAAGGGCGGGAACTCGGCGGCGAGGCCGGCAGCGGACTGTTCACCGCTGGGGACCAGGTCGGCCTCGATGCCCCAGGCCTTCAGCGCACCCGCGGTCACCTGACCCACGGCAGCCACCTTGAGGCCGGAGAAGGCGCGAGCGTCGAGCCCGTACTCGTCGAACTTCTCGCGGAGCGCCTTGACCGCGTTGACCGAGGTCAGCACGACCCACTCGTAGCGGCCCTCGACCAGCCCGCGCAGGGCCTTGTCCATCTGCAGCGGGCTGCGCGGCGGCTCCACGGAGATGGTCGGCACCTCTTCGCTGTGCGCGCCGTAGGTCCGCAGCCGGGCCACCATCGGGCCGGCCTGGTCCTTCGTCCGGGGCACCAGCACCCGCCAGCCGAAGAGCGGCTTCGTCTCGTACCAGCTGAGCTCGCGCCGCTGCTCGGCCGCCGCTCCGACGATCACGTGCAGCGGGTCCAGCCCGGGCGCCTTGACCGAGGCCACAGCCTCGACCAGCCCGTCGAGGGTGGTCGGCAGGGTGATCTGTTCGGTGCTGCCGCCGTGCAGCGTGACGATGACGTGGTCGCTGCCCGAGCGGCCGGCTGCGAGCGCCGCGTCGACCATCCCGCCCACCATCGAGACCAGCGTGCTGATCACGATCGTGGCCGCGCTGCCCCACTGGCCGGTGTTGGCCTTGCTGAACTTGCCGTCGGTGACCGAGGCGAACTGGACACCGCCGGCATGGATCAGGTCGATGCCGGCGTACTCCGGGACCGCGGTGAGGCTGGAGACGCCGGGAACGACCTCGAAGTCGATGCCGCCGCGGACGCAGGCGGCGGCCTCATCGGCCACAGCGTTGTCCAGGAACGGGTCGCCGGTGACCAGACGCACGACGCGGGAGCCGGCCGCCGCGTGCCTCAGCACGATCTTGGCCCGGGCCGAGGCCGAGAGCGGACGGCCGGTGTCGGCAGCGCCGAGGACCGCGACCTCCGCCCCCTCCGCCAGCGTGATGGCGGGGTGGGAGAGAATCTCGTTCTGACGAGCGCTGTCCAGGATGACGGCACTGGCGTCGGCGAGGGCCGCGATGGCGCCAAGGGTGAGCAGGTCAGGGTCTCCGGGACCGGTCCCGACGAAGATGACGCGTCCGCGCGCGGCCGAGGGAGAGGCGGGGGTCCGGGGCTGGTGCACCGAAGATGAGCTCACTGACGTCTCGCGTTCTGTTGTCCGGTGCCGGCAGTGGCACCTGGGAGCGGGTCACTCGAAGGACTGCAGCCTGCTCAGTACCCCGGCTGCGTGCCTTGACCCGAAATCCCGGGGATCGGCTGAAATACCCTGGACCTCGAGGCGGATGGCGGGACCAGCTGAGGTGGGCTCCGACAGGTTGCTCACCAAAGTTCTCCCAATTACCGCGGTCAGAGTCAAATCGAGGCTTGTACCACGGACCGACTTGACAACGGCGCGCGCACCCACCGGCGCGGTGCAACCGGCTTCGAGCCGGGCCAGGAAGCCACGCTCCACCAGGACCGCGTCGTGGCTCGCTGCGTGGTCGAGCGCCCTCACCTCCGCGCGGACGGCAGGATCGGCCGACCGCGAGATCTCCAGCGCCAACGCCCCTTGTCCGGGCGCCGGCAGCATCAGGTCGAGACCCAGCACCTCCGCAGTCAGGCCTCGCACCACGACAGGTGAGGCCCTGTCCAGGTCAGCCCCGTCCTCGTCCGCACCGAGGTGACCGAGCCGACGCAGCCCGGCGGCAGCGAGGACGACAGCGTCCAGGGCCCCGCGCCGGACCAGGTCCAGCCGGGTGTCGACGTTGCCGCGGACGGGCACCAGCTGGAGGTGCCGCCGCTGAGCTGACGCCCACTCCTGGAGCTGCAGAGCGCGGCGGGGGGCGCCGGTGCCGATGCTGGCGCCGTCATCGAGGTCGTCCAGCCGTCGGCCGATCAGCACGTCGCGCGTGTCCTCGCGGAGCGGGACCGCCACCACCTCGAGGTCCTCGTCCGGCGCGGTGGGCAGGTCCTTCAGCGAGTGCACGGCGACGTCGATCTCGCCGCGACGCAGCGCGTCACGAACAGCGCCGGCGAAGATCCCGGTGCCGCCGATCTCGGTCAGCAGCCGCTGGTCGACGTCACCGCGGGTCGTCACGCCCACGTAGCGGGTGGCGATCCCGCGGGCCGCGAGCACTGCCGCCACCGCCTCGACCTGGGCCCGAGCCAGTGGCGAGGTCCGCGCCCCCAGCCGGAGCACCAGAGGCTTCGGGGCGGAGCTCACGGGGCGGGCACCTCCGCGGACATCACCGCGGCCACGCTCTGCGGGTCGAGCGCGAACAGCTCGCGCAGCGCGGCGGCGTAGTCGACCGCGTCGGGGTCGTCCGACAGCTCCTGCACGCGCACCGTCGGCGTGTGCAGCAGCTTGTCCACGACGCGGCGGACACTGCGCTGGACCTCCTGGCGCTCGCGCGCGTCGAGCGAGGGCAGCCGGCCCATCAGCCGGCTCATCTCAGCCGCCACGACCTCCGAGGCCATCGAGCGCAGGGCGACAACGGTCGGGGCCACCTGGGCGGCCCGGCGCAGGCCGACGAAGTCGCCTACCTCGCCGCGGACGAGTGCCCGGGCCGCTGCGACGGCGTCAGCGTCGGAGCCCTCCTCGTCGCGGCCGGCGGCCAGCCGGTCGAGGTTGACCAGGCTGATGCCGAGGCTGTGTACGTCCTCGGAGACGTCGGGCGGCAAGGCGAGGTCGACGACGCCGGTGACGGGCGTGCCGGCCAGCTGGTCGGCTCCGATGGTCATCGACCGCGCCCCCGTGCAGGTGACGAGGATGTCCGTGGCGACGAGCTCGGCGTCGAGCGCGTCCAGGCTGATGGCCCGACCGCCCACGGCTGCCGCCAGCCGGGCCGCCCGCTCGAGCGTCCGGTTGGCGCAGGTCACGGAGGCACCGGCCGCCGCCGCCGTTCGTGCCGCGAGTCCGGCCATGGCCCCCGCGCCGACGACCAGCACCCGCCGACCCTGCAGCTCGCCTCGCTCGGCGCACAGCAGTGCGTACGCGGCACTGACCAGGGAGCGGCCGGCCGAGCCGATGGCGGTCTCGGTCTGCACCCGCTTGGCGACCCGCAGCGCCTGCTGGAACAAGGAGTTGAGCACCGTGCCGACGGTTCCCTGGCTCTGGCTGAGGGTCAGGGCCGCACGGACCTGGCCGAGGATCTGGCTCTCACCGACCACGACGGAGTCCAGGCCGGACGCCACCGAGAAGGTGTGCGCGACCGCCCCCTCGTCGAAGTAGACCGCGCAGAGCGTCCGCAGCTCATCGACACTCAGCCCGGCAAGGTCGGCCAGCGCGAGCACAGTGTCGTCCAGGCCGCCGTGGAAGCGCGAGACCGAGGTGTAGAGCTCGGTCCGGTTGCAGGTCGAGAGCACGACGGCCTCGTCGATGTGGTCCGAGGACACCAGCTGCTCGGCCAGCGTGCCCGCGGTCACGGCGTCCATCGCCAGCCGCGACAGCATGCCGACGCTCGTGGAGCGGTGCGACACGCTCACCACCAGAATGCTCACCTGGACACGTGTTCCTTGCTCTCGGGGGCGACCAGGACGCTCGCCTGGTCTGCGGCAGGCGCGGCGCTGCGCCGGTGCTCGTGGTAGGCGAGGATCTGCAGCTCCTGGCCGAGATCGACCTTGCGCACGTGCACGCCGTCGGGCACCGCGAGCACGCTCGCGGCGAAGTTGAGGATGCTGGTCACTCCGGCCGCCACCAGCCGGTCGGCTACGGCCTGCGCCGCCTCGGCTGGAGTGGCGATGACGCCGATCACCGCACCGGTCTCGGCGACGACCCGCTCGAGCTCGGTCAGTTCGGTGATGGTCACCCCGTGGATCCTCGACCCCACCAGGGCGGGCGAGGGGTCCACCAGCCCCACCACACGGAAACCGCGGGAGTAGAAGCCGGAGTAGTTGGCCAACGCCGTGCCGAGGTTGCCGATGCCGACCACGACGACCGGCCACTCGTGCGTCGAGCCGACGACGCGGCCGATCTGGACCCGAAGGTAGGAGACGTCGTAGCCGACACCCCGGGTGCCGTAGGAGCCGAGCGCGGAGAGGTCCTTGCGTAGCTGGGCCGGGCTGACGCCCGCAGCCTCGGCCAGGGTGCCGCTGCTGACGGTGTCGAGGCCGTCCAGAGCGTTGAGCACCCGCAGGTAGACCGGCAGCCGGGCGATGGTGGCCTCCGGGATGCCCTTCGCGACCGCCGCTGGCGGTCCGAGAGCAAGGCCGGGGTCCGGAGCTGCGGCCGCGTGCGCCTGGCCCAGCGTCTCGGCGGACACACGTCTCCTGGGTCTGGTCGGCAGGTGGTCGGTACTCGGTCGGGGGACTAACGACCCAACATTACAGAGCCGGACGAAGTGCCTGCAAAACTCCGAGCTGGAATCAGGCGAGGGCAGCGCGCAGCCGGGCCGGGTCGACCCGCCAGAA
This sequence comes from uncultured Actinomycetota bacterium, assembly GCA_963727215.1. Classification (GTDB taxonomy): domain Bacteria; phylum Actinomycetota; class Actinomycetes; order Propionibacteriales; family Propionibacteriaceae; genus Microlunatus. The sequence goes on along the minus strand of CAVSFR010000003.1, from coordinate 156,481 downwards.
GTCGTGCTGCTTCCCGTCGACGAAGGTGACCGGGACCTCGTCGGTGTAGCGGCGCAGCAGCTCGGGATCACCGGTGATGTCCTTGGTGGTGAAGCCGGTGCCGGTCTGGGCGCAGACCTGGGCGACGATCTCGACGGCCTGCTCGCAGAGGTGGCAGCCGGGGCGGGTCAGCACGAGCACCCGCGCCGGACCAGCGGTGGCGGCGCTCATCGGGGGGCGCTCATCGGGCGCTGTCCGCGCTGCCGGCCAGCTCGCGCAGCAGACCCTTGCGTACCTTGCCGGTGGCGCCACGCGGTAGCTCGGGGACCACCCGGAGCACCGTCGGCCGCTTGAAGCGAGCCAGCCGCTGCTCGCAGTGCGCCTTCACCAGCTCGGTGAGGGCTGGACCGGTCGTCGACGGGTCGGGCACGACGAACGCCACGACCTGCTCCCCCGTGCGCTGGTCCGGGCGGCCCACGACCGCCGCCGCCGCCACCTCGGGCAGCTCGTCGATCACCTGCTCGACCTCCGCGGGATAGACGTTGAAACCGTTGACGATCACGAGCTCGCGGGCCCGGTCGACGAGGAAGAGCTCGCCGTCCTCCAGGTAGCCGATGTCGCCCGTGGCGAACCAGCCCTCGGCGTCGGGGCCGCCCGACCCGTCCGGCCAGTAGCCGGAGAAAAGGTTGTCGCCGCGGATGGAGATCTCCGCCGGCTCGCTCGGCTCGCTGCCGTCGCCGATGCGGATCTCGACGCCGGGCAGGGCGCGGCCGACGTGCCCCTGTCCGCGGCGCGAGCCGCCGATCGTGGCCGAGACCCCTGGCGCCGCCTCGGTCAGCCCGTAGCCCTGGGCCACCTCGAGACCAGTCCGGGCCGTGAACGCCGCCGCCAGCTCCTCCGGCAGCGGCGCCGCCCCGGAGACGACCGTCTCCATGGTCGCGACACCCTCCTCCAGCCCGTCCTCGGCCAGCAGCCGGTGCAGCGTGGGCGGGGCGAGCGGCAGGTTGGTGACGCGCTCCTCGCGCAGCAGCGTCGAGAGCTCACCACCCTCGGGCCAGGCGGGGGTGTCGACGACAACGAGCCGGCCGCCGGAGCGCAGCCAGCTGCCCAGCACCGCGTTGAGGCCGAAGACGTGGAAGAGGGGCAGGCTGGCGAGCACGGTGGACGCCGGGGTGAGCAGCCCGAGCGCGTGCAGGTGCTCGACATGGCTGAGCAGGGCCCGGTGGGTCAGCATCGCCGCCTTCGGCCGGCCGGAGGTGCCGGCGGTGTAGAGCAGGACGGCCAGGCTCTCGGCGTCCCGCGGCGAGCTCACCGGCAAGCTGGTGCCGGCCAGCCCAGCCAGCCCGTCGTCGGTCAGCGGCAGCACCCGGACCCCCGGCAGCGGGTCCGGCCTCAGGTCGGGAGCGGCGAGCAGTACCCGGGCGCCGCTGTCGGCGAGCAGCGCCTCGAGCTCGGAACGGGTGGACTGCGGGTTGAGCGGGACCACGACGATCCCCGTGCGCAGGGCAGCGAGGTAGCCGACCACGAACGCGATCGAGTTGGCGCCCAGCAGAGCGAGCCTGGCGCCGGCGAGCAGACCGGCTGCCGTCAGGCCGGCGGCGACCTGGTCGACGCGCGCATCGAGCTCGGCCCAGCTGAGCTCGCGCCGCGGGCTGCCTGGCGCGACGAGCGCCACGGCCCCCGGGGTTCGACGGGCAACGGTCACGACGAGGTCAGCCAGGTTCACCGGCGTCGGGCCGTCGTTGTGCACCTGGTGATTCTGGCACAGCGTGGCCAGGCCCGGCTGGTCGCGATCGCGGTGCGCAGGGGCGCCCACCCCCCTGGTCCCAGGGCTGGTGGTGATGTTCGGACTAGTGTGACCGGGTGACCGATCCGCTGGTGGAGCCGCGCCCGCTCGGGTCAGTGGGCGCCTCGGCCGTCGAGGTCAAACGCTCGGGTCGGGGTCGTCGCGGCGCCCCGCTTCCCCTGGTCGAGCCCGACGCCCGAGCGGCCGCGTTCTTCGACCTCGACAACACGATGATCAAGGGCGCCTCCCTGTTCCACCTGGCCAAGGGGCTGTACAAGCGCGACTTCTTCCCCGTCCGGGTCATCGTGAAGGCCCTGTGGCTGCAGGCCTACTTCCGGATCGCCGGCCGCGAGAACCCCCACCACATCGAGGACGCGCGGCGCGCCACCCTCTCCTTCATCGAGGGCCATACCGTCACCGAGCTCGAGGAGATCGGCGCCGAGGTCTACGAGGAGTCGATCTCCCGCCGGATCTGGCCCGGCACCCGGGCGATCGCCCAGTCCCACCTCGACGTGGGCCAGCAAGCCTGGCTGGTGACGGCGGCCCCGGTCGAGGTGGCCGGGATCATCGCTGCGCGGCTCGGGATGAACGGGGCGCTGGGCACCACCGCCGAGCACGTGGACGGCGTCTACACCGGCCGGCTACGTGGTGAGCTGCTGCACGGCCCGGCCAAGGCCGAGGCCATCCGCGCCTTGGCCGAGCGCGAGGGTCTCGACCTGAGTCGTTGCTTCGCCTACTCCGACTCCTACAACGACCTGCCGATGCTCTCGGCGGTCGGGCGACCCTCGGTGATCAACCCGGACCGGCGGCTGAAGCGCCTCGCGACCGAGAACGGCTGGCAGGTGCGCGACTACCGCCGTGGACGGCGCGCTGCCAGGGCCGGCCTGCTGGGTGCCGGAGCCGCGGGTAGTGCCGGCGGCGTCTGGGCCGTCGGCGTCGCACTGCGCCGGCTGGTCCGCCGCTGGCTCTCACGCTGACCCTGTGCCTCTAGCGGCACTCGGACGGCTCGAGGCACCCCGGGGACGAGCGGGGCACCCACAGCAGGGGGTGCCCGGACAGCGTCCGGGGTGCCTCGGCCTTCGGCACGGAGGAGCGGCGGCCCGCCCAAGCAGCGGAAGCCCCGGTGACCTGGTCACCGGGGCTTCGATCCGCGACTACTACTTGCCGGCGCGGCGACGCTGGATGCGGGTGCGCTTGAGCAGCTTGCGGTGCTTCTTCTTCGCCATCCGCTTGCGGCGCTTCTTGATAACCGAACCCACGATGTACAACCTCTCGATGCCCGTGCCCCACCGGATCGGACTCGGCACGGCGGACCACGGACTGCTACTCGGACTCCCGGCTCGGAGGCCGGACAACTACGGCATGCTACCTGCCGGGAGGCGAGCCGCGCGAACTCGCAGCCCCTCCCGTGCCGGGCTACGCGTTGTCGGAGGGGGGCACTACCGTCTGATCTCGTGACCAACAACGCCGATGACCACGCCTACGTCGAGGACCACAGCCCGGGCTCCGGCTCCCGTAGCCCCGTGCGGGCCTGGCTGTCGAGCGACGCCCCGGAGCTGAGCCTGAACGGGGAGTGGCAGTTCCGGCTGCATGCGTCGCACCGCGGGCTCGGCGAACCAGCCGCAGGGGACGCCGAAGGCTGGGAGACGATCACCGTGCCCTCGCACTGGGTGCTCGGGTCGGACGGCGCCCTGCCGGCCGAGGCTGGCCGCGGTCGTCCGATCTACACCAACGTCCAGTTCCCGTTCCCGATCGACCCGCCCTGGGTTCCGGACGAGAACCCGACCGCCGACCACCGACGCACGTTCGACCACCCGGGCTGGGAGGTCGAGCGGTGCTGCTGCGCTTCGACGGGGTCGAGTCGGTCTACCGGGTCTGGTTGAACGGGGTCGAGGTCGGCATCGGCAAGGGCAGCCGGCTGGTCCAGGAGTTCGACGTCACCGCGGCCCTGCAGCCGGGCAGCAACGAGCTCGTCGTCCGCGTCCACCAGTGGTCGTCGATGAGCTACGTCGAGGACCAGGACCAGTGGTGGCTGCCGGGCATCTTCCGCGACGTCACCCTCCTGGGCCGTCCTGCCGGTTCCCTGGAGGACGTGTGGCTGCGGACCGACCTCGGCCCGGACGGCCGCGGCACCCTGCAGCCGCTGCTCCGGGCGGAGCCGGCCGCCTACCCGGTGACGGTCTCCATCCCCGAGCTCGGCTTCTCCCAGACCTACGCCGACGCTGACGCACTGGCTCGGGCTGGTTCCGACGGGGCCGACGTCGGCCCGGTCGAGCCCTGGAGCGCGGAGACCCCGCGGCTGTACGCCGCCGAGGTCGCCAGCGCGGGCGAGCGAGTCAGCGTGCGTCTGGGCTTCCGCCACGTCCAGATCGTCGGCGACCTCTTCACCGTCAACGGCGCACCGGTGCGCTTCCGGGGCGTCAACCGGCACGAGACGCACCCGGTCCGGGGTCGCGTGTTCGACGAGGCGCACGCCCGCGCGGACATGGTCACCATGAAGCGCGCCAACGTCAACGCCATCCGCACCAGCCACTACCCGCCGCACCCGCGCGTCCTCGACCTGGCCGACGAGCTGGGCTTCTGGGTGATCGACGAGTGCGACATCGAGACCCACGGGTTCGAGCACCTCGGCTGGGTCGACAACCCCGGCGACGACCCCCGGTGGGCCTCGGTCTACGCCGACCGGATCGAGCGAACGGTCGAGCGCGACAAGAACCACCCGTGCGTCGTCATCTGGTCCCTCGGCAACGAGGCCGGGACCGGACGCAACCTGGCGGCGAACGCGCAGTGGGTGCGCCGCCGGGACCCGGGGCGGCCCGTGCACTACGAGGGCGACTACACGTGCGCCTACACCGACATCTACTCCCGGATGTACCCCAGCCTGGTAGAGGTGGAGTCGATCGGGCGCCAGACCGGCGCCCTCAAGTACGCCGACTCGCCGGCCGAGGCGGCTCGGGTGCGGACCAAACCCTTCCTGATGTGCGAGTACGTGCACGCCATGGGCAACGGACCGGGCGCGATCGCGGAGTACGAGGCGCTGGCCGAGCAGTATCCGCGGCTGCACGGCGGCTTCGTCTGGGAGTGGCGCGACCACGGCCTGCTCACCCACGCGTCCGACGGCACCCCGTACTACGGGTACGGCGGCGACTTCGACGAGGTCGTGCACGACGGCAACTTCGTGATGGACGGCATGCTGTTGCCGGACGACTCCCCCACCCCTGCGGTGGCAGACTTCGCGGCCGTGCACGCGCCGGTCCGGTTCGCGCTGGACGGCGGCGAGCTGACCGTGCGGAACCATGCGCACACCGTGGGCACGGACCACCTGCGCTTCGTCGTCTCGTGGCTGGACGAGCACGGAGAACCGTCTGACCAGCAGCTGACCGTGCCGGACCTGGCTCCCGGAGAGAGCGCGGTGCTGGACCTGCCCGACGGCCCGCTGCCGGCGCAAGCGGGCGCGGAGACCTGGCTGGAGGTACGCGCCGAGCTGGTCACGGAACAGTCCTGGGCGCCGGCCGGCTTCGTGGTCGCGCGCCACCAGTGGGCCCTGCCTGCCGCCCCCTCGGTGGTGACCCTGCCCCGGCCGGGGCACAGCGCAAACGTCAGCCCGGCGGTGGGCACTGTGCTCGAGCTCGGCCCGGCGACCTTCGACGCCGGGTCCGGCCGGTTGCGGTCGCTGCACGGGATGACCGTGGACGGACCCCGCCTCGAGCTCTGGCGCGCGCCGACCGACAACGACCGCGCCGGCGGCTTCGGCTCCTACGAGGACGTCGCGCCCGAGTCGAGCCCGTACGGGGCGGGCGCTCCCGCTCCGTCCTCGGCGCAGCGTTGGCACGACCACGGACTGGACCGCTTGGTGCACCGGCAGGTGGAGCTCAGGTCCGGCACGGACGAGGTGGTCAGCCTCGTCCGGGTGAGCGCGGCCAACAGCGGCCTCTTCGTCGACGTGACGTACCGCTGGCAGGTGTTGGACGACGGGCTCGCCTGTTTCGTCGACCTGGTGCCGACGGCCGGCTGGGACTGCACCTGGCCTCGCGTCGGTGTCCGGCTCGACCTGCCCGCCGGTCTGGACCAGGCCGACTGGTTCGGTACGGGGCCTGACGAGGCCTATCCCGATGCGGCCGGCGCTTCGCGGGTCGGCCGGTTCTCGGCCGGGCTGGACCAGCTGAACGTGACCTACTCGCGACCGCAGGAGACCGGTCACCGGCCGGAGCTGCGCTCGTTGCTGGTACTCGAGGCCGGCGTCGAACGGCTCCGGCTCCGGACGCTCGCCACGGTCGACGGCCACCGGCCGGGCTTCAGCCTCTCCCGGCACACGCCGCAGCAGGTCGCGGCCGCCGGCCACCCGTACGAGCTGCCGTCGAGCGACCACACGTACCTGTTCCTGGACGCCGCCGTGCACGGCGTGGGTTCACGGGCGTGTGGCCCCGACGTCCTGCCTCAGTACGCCCTCTGGCCGGGCGCGCACCAGCTCGGATTCGTGATCGAGCGGCCGCAGGCCTGAGCCACCGGCGGCCCCAGTCCCTTTCTACGGCCACTTTGCCCCCCGACGGCCGACTTCACCCCTGCGCGAGGAGGGGCGACGTCGGCCGAAGAGGTGTGAGGTGACGGGCCGCGGGCGGCCGAAGGCTGGGCTCAGCCGGTCTCGTAGAACGCGTCTCGCAGGTAGGCGTTGACGGCAGCCTCGGGGACGCGGAAGCTGCGACCGAAGCGGACGGCCTCCAGCTCGCCGGCGTGGATCAACCGGTAGACGCTCATCTTGGAGACGCGCATCAAGGCAGCGACCTCCGCGACGGTGAGGAAGGTGACGCCCGCCAAGCCCTGCCCCTTCGGGCTACGGCCTGGCGCGGTCGAGCCGGTCGAGGCCTCGCCGATCGGGGTTACGCCGTCAGGCGTGGACTTCTCGGTCATGCGAACCCCATCTCATCGGCAGCCCCCCCGGTCGCTGGGCGCGGTACAGCAGTGAGAGTAGTGGTAAGAGGGGCGTTTGCGATAGCGCCAGTTCGCGTTCACAGGAAGACACGCCGCATCGGTGGTTGACGATCACCGTCCGGCAACGCACACTACGCCGCGCTTGCTCAGATGCCAGGGTCGAGGCCGAGCTCGGGGTACACCGCGCGGCGGGTGGCGAGAATGGCCTGGTCCACCCGGCTCTCGGGAGTGACCCCGTCGGAGAACCGGGTGAACGACACGTCGGCCTGGTCGCTCATGGAGGTCGGAGCCCACTCCCCGACCTCGTCACGCCACGCCTGCGGCGTCGGGGTCTCCGGCGGCACGGGCTCACCGCTGACGATGCCCAGCAGGTGGGTCCAGGCCCGTGGGACCACGTGCAGCAGCGCGTACCCGCCCCCTCCGGTGGAGACCCAACGTCCCTCGCACAGCTCATCGGCCAGCAGCGCCAGTGCCAGGTACGACGCGCGCTGTCCGTCGAGGGAGAGCTCGAGATCGGCCAGCGGGTCGTGCTCGTGGGAGTCACAGCCGTGCTGGGTGACCAGCACCGTCGGCGCGAAGGCCCGGAGGACGTCCGGCACGACAGCGTCGAAGGCGCGCAGCCAGCCCGCGTCGTTGGTGCCCGGCGGCAGCGCAACGTTCACCGCCGTCCCTTCGGCGCCCGGACCGCCGATCTCCTCCGGGAAGCCTGTGCCTGGGAAGAGACAGGCGGGCGTCTCGTGGAGGCTGACCGTCATCACCCGGGGGTCGTCGTAGAAGATCGCCTGCACGCCGTCGCCGTGGTGGACGTCGACGTCGACGTAGGCCACCCGCGGCACGCCGGCGTCGAGCAGCCACTGGATGGCCACGGCGAGGTCGTTGTAGATGCAGAAGCCGCTGGTGGAGCGCGGCATGGCGTGGTGCAGCCCGCCGCTGATGTTGCTCGCCCGGCGCGCCTCGCCTGCCCACACGCTGCGGGCCGCCTCCACCGTGGCCATGGCCACCTGGGCCGAGATCTCGTGCATGCCGGGGAACACCGGGTTGTCCGTCGTACCCAGCCCGAACTCGACGTTGGCCTCGCCGCGCTGGACCGCCTCGATGTAGTCGTCGGCGTGCACCCGTCGGAGCAGGTCCAGATCGATCTCGGGCGGCGGGACGACGTCCATCCGGTCCAGCACGCCGAGCTGGCGGGCCAGGGAGATGGTGTTCTTGACCCGGCCGGGGGCCATCGGGTGGTCGCTGCCGAAGTCGTAGCGGCTCAGCTCGTCGGAGTAGACCAGCCGTCCCTTCACGAAGACGCCCCCCGGGGAGTCACCGGAACCGGCGGTCGGCGCGAGGCTGCCGCCAGGTCGCGGCTGCGGTCGCGAGCCGCCTCGATCGCACCGAGGAAGGCAGCCCGGACCTTGTGGTCCTCGAGCTGGCGGACCGCAGCCGCTGTGGTTCCGCCCGGGCTGGTGACGCGCTCACGCAGCACGGTCGGGTGCTCGCCGGTCTCGCGCAGCAGCTTGGCCGAGCCCAGCATGGTCTGGACGACCAGCTCAGTGGCGGTGTCGCGCGGCAGCCCCAGGTGCACGCCGGCCTCGATCATCGCCTCGACCACGAAGAACAGGTACGCCGGACCAGAGCCCGAGAGCGCGGTGACCGCGTCCAGGTAGCGCTCGGGCAAGGTGACCACCCGGCCCGTGGCCGAGAGGATCTCCGTCACGCGCTGCAGGTGGTCCTCGGTGGCGTGCGTCCCGCCGGAGATCACGGCCATCCCCTCGTCGACCTGGGCCGGCGTGTTCGCCATCACGCGGACGACGGCGATTCCGGCCGGCAACGAGGCCTCGATGGTGGCCAGGTCGACCCCGGCGGCCAGGGAGACCACGAGGCTGGTCGGGGTCAGGGCGTCGGAGATCTCGGCGAGCAGGTCCGTCATGTCCTGCGGCTTGACCACCACGACGACGGTGGCGGCCCAGCTGGCGGCGGGGACGTTGTCCAGCATGGTGATGCCGTAGCGCTCGGTCAGCTCGTGCTGGCGGTCCGGCCGCCGGTCGGTGGCGACGATGCGGTCGGCCGTCCAACCCGCCCGCAGCAGACCGGAGAGCACGGTCTCGCCCATCACCCCGGCACCCAGCACGGCCAGGGTCGGGAGGGTCTGATCGGTCGGGGGGGTGAGCGCCATCGTGCTACCCCTGTCGCCCCGCGACGAGGCGACTGCCCAGCAGCTCGGCGATCTGCACCGCGTTCAGCGCCGCGCCCTTGCGCAGGTTGTCGTTGGAGATGAAGAGCACGAGGCCCTTGCCCGCGGGCGCCGACTGGTCCGCGCGGATCCGGCCCACGTAGCTCGGGTCGCGGCCGGCGGCATCGAGCGGGGTCGGGACAGCCATCAGCTCGACGCCCGGCGCTGCGGCGAGCAGCTCGGTCGCCCGCTCCGGGCTCAGGTCCGCGGCGAACTCGGCGTGCACGGCCAGCGAGTGCCCGGTGAACACCGGGACGCGGACGCAGGTGCCCGCGACCAGCAGGTCAGGGATGTGCAGGATCTTGCGGGACTCGTTGCGGAGCTTCTGCTCCTCGTCGGTCTCCGCCGACCCGTCGTCCACGATCGAACCGGCCAGCGGCAGCACGTTGAAGGCGATCGGCTTGACGTAGGTGTTCGGCGCGGGCAGCTCGACGGCGCGGCCGTCGAAGGCCAGCCCGGCGGCGCGGTCCCCGACAGCGCGGAACTGTCCGTCCAGCTCGGCGACGCCGACGCCGCCCGAGCCCGAGACGGCCTGGTAGGTGGCCACCTGGAGCCGGACCAGACCGGCCTCGCGGTGCAGCGGCGCCAGCACGGGCATCGCAGCCATGGTCGTGCAGTTGGGGTTGGCGATGATCCCCTTCGCCGGGTGCAGCGCGTCCTCGGGGTTGACCTCGGCGACGACCAGCGGCACGTCGGGGTCCATCCGCCACGCGGAGGAGTTGTCGATCACCACGGCGCCGGCTGCGGCGACCTTGGGCGCGGTCGCCTTCGAGGCGGACTTGCCGTTGGAGAACAGGGCGAGGTCGAGGCCGGTGAAGTCGGCCAGCTCGGTGTCCTCCACCTCGATCTCAGCCTCGCCCCACGGCAGCCGGCGCCCCGCCGAACGAGCAGAGGCGAAGAACCGCAGCTCGCTGACCGGGAAGTTCCGCTCCGCCAGCAGGGTCCGCATCACCCCACCGACCTGGCCGGTGGCTCCAAAGATCCCAACACGCATGGCGCCCAGCCTAGTGGTCTCTCGCCTCTCATCCTTCCGAGCGCGAGGATGAGAGGTGAGGGACCATTGGGCCTCGCGTGCGGGTCGGGCTTCGCCGATCGTCCCTGCCGTTGCGCAGCCCAGGGCAGGATGGGCGCGTGACTGATCCGGCGGCGACGGCACCCATGGCCCTGCTCGACCGTCCCCGGATCGGGCTGGAGATCGTCCTGCTGCTCGCGCTCTCGCTCGGCCGCTCGGCGATCTACTCGGTGCTGCAGATCATCGACCGGCTGACCCGCCCGGCCCCGCTGTCAGCGCAGACGTCGACTCTCAACGCCTCGGCCACCCCCGACCGCCCCTGGCTCGACCTCGCGTACCAGCTGACGGGCATCGTCTTCGCGCTGGTGCCGGTGCTGCTGGCCCTCTACCTGCTGAACCTCACCGACCGGCCCGCGGCCACGAGGATCGGGTTCGACCTGCGCCGTCCCCGCTTCGACCTGACTGCCGGCGTGGTGCTGGCAGCCGGGATCGGCATCCCGGGACTCGGCCTCTACCTCGGTGCCCGCGAGCTCGGCCTCAACACCCAGGTGCAGGCTTCGGGGCTGACCGACGTCTGGTGGACGATCCCGGTGTTGATCTTGTCGGCCTTCCAGAACGCCGCCCTGGAAGAGGTGATCATGATCGGCTTCCTCTTCACCCGCTTCCGCCAGCTGGGCTGGCGGGTCTGGATGATCATCGGCGTGAGCGCGGCGATCCGCGGGTCGTACCACCTCTACCAGGGCTTCGGCGGGTTCGCCGGGAACTTGATCATGGGCGTGATCTTCGGTCTGGTCTACCTGCGCTGGAAGCGGGTCGGCCCGCTGGTCGTCGCACACACCCTGCTCGACGTCGCCGCCTTCGTCGGCTACGCACTCGTCGCGCCCCACGTCAGCTGGCTCTGAACGGCGGGTTCAGCTACGGCTGAGCAGGCTGCGGGCGAAGAAGGTGAGGTTGGCGGGGCGTTCGGCGAGCCGGCGGACGAGGTAGCCGTACCAGTCGCCCCCGTAGGGCAGGTAGACCCGGACCTGGTAGCCGAGCCCGGCCAGCCGTAGCTGCTCGGCGGGCCGGATGCCGTAGAGCATCTGGAACTCGTAGCTGTCGGGCTGCCGGCGGTGGTCGCGGACGAGGTGCCGGCCGATCTCGACCAGCCGGGGGTCGTGGGTGGCCAGCATCGGGTAGCCGTCGCCGGCGATCAGCACCTTCATGCAGCGGACGTAGGAGCGGTCCACGTCGTGCTGGTCGGTGTAGGCGACGCTGGCGGGCTCGGCGTAGGCGCCCTTGCACAGCCGGACCCGGGAACCGGCGGTGGCCAGGTCGCGGCAGTCGGCCTCGGTCCGGTGCAGGTAGGCCTGGAGAACGGCGCCGGTGTCGGGGAAGTCGCGGCGCAGCTCACGGAGGATCCCCAGCGTGGCGTCGGTCAGGGTGTGGTCCTCCATGTCCAGGGTCACCGTGGTGCCCGCGTTGCGGGCGGCGTGGCAGATCTGCTCCGCATTCGCCTGTGCGACCTCCGCTCCGTCGGCCCCGAGCAGCAGCCCGAGGGCCGACAGCTTGACCGACACCTCGGCCCGGCTGGTCAAGCCCCTTTCCGCGAGCGCGCCGAGCAGCGTCTGGTACTCACCCGCGACCGCGTCCGCCTGTCCTCGCTCGGTGGTGTCCTCCCCCAGGTGGTCGATCGTGACGGCCAGGCCGGCGTCCACCAGCTTCTGCGTCGCGGCTACTGCCTGATCGATCTGCTCGCCCGCCACGAAGCGCTCCACGACGGACCGCGTGAGCGGTGCCCGGACGGTGAGCGCTTTGATCGAGGAGCTGCGGGAGACGCCCAGCAGAGCCTGACGAAGCACCAGTTCTCCTTCGGTTCGCGGTGCGCCGACTCTAGTCGCGAGGGACTCCTCGCCCCTACCCTGGCCCGGTGAGCGCCCAGGAAGTTCCGCTGGTCCTGCTGACCGGTCCGCTCGCCCCGGCCGCCGGCGTCCTGGCCGTGCGCACGGCTCTCGAGCGGTTCGGACCCGTGCTGGCGCCGGAGCTGCAGCTCAGTGCGGGGCATCCGGCTGACCTGAGCCGGCCCGCGCTGGCCGTCCTGGCCGCGGTCTCGGCCAGTGGTGCGGACGAGGCCGTGCTCTGCGGGATCTCACTCGGTGCGATGGTCGCCCTCCAGGTGGCGGCGACCCACCCGCGGCGGGTGAGAGGGCTGGTGCTCTGCACCGGCGCCCGGCCGATGTCGCCGGCGATCCGGTCGGTGCACCACGCGGTGGTCGGCGCGTTGCCCGCCCGGGCCCTGCAGGTGCTGCCCGGCGGTCGACGCCAGGCGGCCGAGGTCCTGGACCAGGTGCGGACGCCCGACTACGCCCCGCTGTCCCCCTTGGTCGAACCGCCCACCCAGGTGCTCTACGGGGAGCACGACCACCTCAACGCCCGCGCGAGCCGGCGGCTGGCCCGAGCCCTGCCCGACGCGGCCGCGGTGCGCGTACCCGGCTGCGGTCCCGGCTGGATGTGGAGTGAACCGGAACGCTTCGCTGAGGCCGCCGCCTCGTTCTTGAACCGCTAGCGGTCATCTCCGTTGGTTCGGGGATCACCACTCAGCCGCACGGCTGGACGGCAGCTCAGCGAGGGGTTCAGAGGGGCGCGGCGGCCAGGTGCTGCCGCATGAAGGCGAGCGAGACGGCCAAGTCCTCCTCGCGGCTGGCGCGAGTCGGGTTGCGGCGCGAGTTGATCTCGAGCACCACGTGTCCGGCGTAGCCCTGGCGGGTCAGCTGGGTGAGCACAGCGGCGGCCTGCTGGTCGCCGCGCCCCGGCACCAGGTGCTCGTCGACGACCGAACCGCTGCCGTCGGTGAGGTGGACGTGACGCAGCCGACTCCCCCAGGAACGCACCAGGTCGATCGACTGCTGCCCGGCGGTCGAGGCGTGGCTGAGATCGAGAGTGAGGTCGCCGTAGTCGAGGTCGGAGGGGTCCCAGCCAGGGACGTAGGCCTTCAGCTCACCGGCCGGGGTCCGCCACGGGTACATGTTCTCGACGCAGAAGTGGACGCCGGTGCTTTCGGTGAGCCGACGGACGCCGGCGACGAAGCCCCGGGCATAGTCGCGCTGCCAGCGGAAAGGCGGATGCACCACGACGACGTCGGCGCCCAGCCGACGGGCTGCCTCGGCGGAGCGTTCGAGCTTGGCCCACGGGTCGGTCCCCCAGACCCGCTGGGTGATCAGCAGGCACGGCGCGTGCACCGCGAGCACGGGGACGCCGTGGTAGTCCCGCAGCTTCTCCACGGCGTCGATGTCAGCGGCGACCGGGTCGATGCCGACCATCAGCTCGACACCGTCGTAGCCCAGGCGCCGGGCCAGCTCGAAACCGCTGGCGGTCGACTCGGGGTAGACCGAGGAGGTGGAGAGCCCGACCTTCACGGCCGGGCCGGGGGTCAGGTCGCCGCCGGCCTCGGCGGGACCAGGCGCGGCTCCGGTCTGCTCGAAGGGCACCGGCCAAGCCTAGCCGCCAGCTCGCCGCGAGAACGGCGAACGGGCTGCCACCCCCGACGGGGTGCCGCGGGGGGCGGCAGGTGCCTATTCTCGGCGGGTGCCCGAAGTGCTGATCGGCTTTCCCCGCGCCTTCGTCGAGTTCGACGACCCGGCCGATCCTGAGCAGGTCTTCCGCTGCGACCTGACCTGGCTGACCTCGCGCTGGAGCTGCACTTTCGGCCAGGGCTGCCGGGGCATCTACGCCGACCGGCCCGACGACGGCTGCTGCACCCTCGGTGCGCACTTCGCCGACGACGAGGACGAGCAGCGGGTGGCCGGCGCCGTCCGGCAGCTGGACGCGACGACCTGGCAGCACCTCGGCTCCGACCGGGTGGGCGGCTGGGTGGAGGTAGAGGACCCGGCCCATGTCCCCGAGGACGAGGAACCGGGCCGCAAGACCCGGCTCGTCGACGGGGCCTGCATCTTCTTGAACCGGCCGGACTTCGCGGCCGGTCCGGGCTGCGCGCTGCACCTGCTGGCGCTGCAGCAGGGCCGGGAACCACTGGAGACCAAGCCCGACGTCTGCTGGCAGCTGCCGTTGCGCCGGCAGTTCCGCACCGTCACCGCGGCGGACTCCTCGACCCGTACGCAGGTGAGCATCGGGGAGTACGGACGTGACGGTTGGGGGCCCGGAGGCGCCGACCTCGACTGGTACTGCAGCTCCAACACCGAGGCCCACCACGGGCTGCGGCCGGTCTACGAGGCCAACGCCGCCGAGCTCGTCGCGTTGATGGGGCCGGCTGGCTACGAGGTGCTCGCGAGCATGTGCGCGGACTTCACCGCAGGCGGCAGCAAGCTGCTGCGACACCCCGCGGACCCGACCGCGCGGCCGGGGGCGGATTCATAGCCCGGCCGGCTGGGGGTGACAATGGCGCACATGCATTTGGATCACCTGTCCTTCGCCGCGGGCCCGGAGGGCCTCGAGGCCACCGCGCGACGGCTCGGTGACCTGCTGGGCACGGAGTTCCGCGAGGGCGGCTTCCACCCGCGCTTCGGCACCCGGAACAAGATCCTGCCCCTCACCGACGGTCAGTACCTCGAGCTCGTCGAGGTGCTCGACCACCCGGCCGCCGACAAGGCACCCTTCGGTCAGGCCGTCCGGGCGCGCTCGGCCGACGGTGGTGGCTGGCTGGGCTGGGTCGTCGGGGTCGACGACCTGGGACCGGTCGAGGAGCGTCTCGGTCGCGCCGCGGTGGAGGGTCACCGCTACCTCGCCGACGGCACCAAGCTGATGTGGCAGCAGCTGGGGGTGAAGGGCCTGCAGTCGGACCCGCAGCTGCCCTACTTCGTGCACTGGCTGAGCGACACCGCGATCCACCCGTCGAACGGCGGCCGGGACGTCGAGCTGCTCAAGATCGAGATCGCCGGTGACCGCGAGCGCGTCGACGACTGGCTCGGCGGCCGCTCGGACACGATCCTGCACGACGTCGACATCGACTGGATCGCGCCGAACGGCCAGCCCGGACTCAGTGCGGCGGTGTTCAGCACCCCGCGGGGCGAGGTCCGCCTCTGAGATCGGGCTTTGGGCGGAAGCGGAGGGACCACCTGCCCCTGCGGCGCGCAGAGTTGCGATAGTGGGCGGCATGCCTGTCCGCATCCGTCCCGCCGTCGCGTCGCTCCCCGCGTACCAGCCCGGCCGGCCGGGCATCGCGACGGGCCTGGCGACCGCGTACAAGCTGTCCAGCAACGAGAACCCCTACGCTCCGCTGCCCGGTGTGCTCGCCGCGACCGCACTGGCCGTCGAGCGGATGAACCGCTACCCCGACATGGCCAACGCCGAGGTGACGGCAGCCCTGTCGGCCCGCCTCGGCGTACCGCCGGAGTCGCTCGCCTTCGGGACCGGCTCGGTGGCGGTGCTCTACCACCTGTTGGCCGCGGTCTGCGAGCCCGGTGACGAGGTCGTCTACGCCTGGCGGAGCTTCGAGGCGTACCCGATCGCCGTTCAGATCACCGGCGCCACCTCGGTGCTGGTGCCGCTCGGCCCCGGCGCCGTGCACGACCTGGACGCCATCGCCGCGGCCATCACGCCCGCCACCCGGGTGGTGATGCTGTGCACGCCCAACAACCCCACCGGCCCGGCCGTCGCGCACGAGGAGGTGCTCCGCTTCCTCGACCGCGTGCCCGAGGACGTGCTGGTGATGGTGGACGAGGCCTACGTCGAGTTCGTCACCGACCCGACGGCGGTACGCGGGCTCGAGCTGATGGCCGGCCGGCCCAACGTCGTGGTGCTGCGCACCTTTTCCAAGGCGTACGGGCTGGCGGGCTTCCGCGTCGGCTACTGCGTCGCCGACCCCGTCCTCGCGGCTGCCGTCCGCGCGGTCTCGTTGCCGTTCGGGCTGTCGGTGCCCGCGCAGGCGGCGGTCGTGGCCAGTCTCGAGGCCGAGGACGCCCTGCTGGAACGGGTCGCCGAGCTGGTCGTGGCCCGCGATGCGATGCGCGCCGGGCTGGTCGCGCGGGGCTTCGACGTGCCGGACGCGCAGGGCAACTTCGTCTGGCTGCCTGCGGGCCCGCGTACCGCCGAGTGGGCGGCGGCCTTCGAGGCGGGCGGCGTCGTCGTCCGCCCGTACGCTGCCGGTCACCCCGCCGACGGGATCCGGATCACGGTCGGCGAGCCGGCCGCCAACGCCCTCGTGCTCGACGTCGCCGACGGGCTGCTCCGCGGCTGAGACGCGGTCGCGGCCCGTCGCGACGGAATTGTCAGTGCGCTCGAATAGCGTTTCGACCATGGCCAAGACCGCGACCCGACCCGGCTACACCTGCACCGAGTGCGGCTGGGCTTCGGGCAAGTGGGTGGGCCGCTGCGGCGAGTGCCAGACGTGGGGCAGCGTGGTCGAGGTCGGCGCCCCGAAGCTCGCCGCGGTCAAGTCCTCGGTGCCCGTCAGCAAGGCCGTTCCCATCGCCCAGGTGAGCGCGGAGGCTGCGGCCCGGGCCCTGACCGGCGTCGGCGAGCTGGACCGGGTGCTCGGGGCGGGCGTCGTGCCCGGCGCGGTGCTGCTGCTGGCCGGTGAGCCCGGCGTCGGCAAGTCGACCCTCCTGCTCGAGGTTGCCGCCCGCTGGGCCAAGGCCGGCCGGCGGACGCTCTACGTGACGGGTGAGGAGTCCGCGGCCCAGGTGCGGCTGAGGGCCGGGCGGACCGACGCGCTGGCCGACGAGCTCTACCTGGCGGCGGAGAACGACCTCGGCACGATCCTGGGCCACATCGAGGAGGTGGCACCGTCACTGATGGTGCTCGACTCCGTCCAGACGATCGGCACGGCCGAGGCGGACGGCTCGCCCGGCGGGGTCACCCAGGTGCGTGAGGTGACCGGGGCCCTGGTCCGGGTGGCGAAGCGTCGCGGGATGGCCGTGATCATCGTGGGCCACGTGACCAAGGACGGCGCCATCGCCGGGCCACGGCTGCTGGAGCACCTGGTGGACGTCGTGCTGGCCTTCGAGGGCGACCGGCACTCCGGCTTCCGGATGGTCCGCGCGACCAAGAACCGCTTCGGGCCGGCGGACGAGGTCGGCTGCTTCGAGATGGGTGAGCACGGGATCGTCGAGGTCCCCGACCCTTCCGGCCTGTTCACCTCGCGGCACGCCGAGCCGGTGCCGGGCACCTGCGTAGCCGTCACGATGGAGGGCCGCAGGCCGTTGCTGGCCGAGCTGCAGGCCCTGGTGGCCCCCTCCCCCCTGCCGCAGGCGCGGCGGACCATGCACGGTGTCGACTCCGGCCGGCTGGCCATGGTCTTGGCGGTGCTGGAGCGACGCTGCCGGATCAGGCTCTACGACCGCGACGTCTACGTGTCGACGGTGGGCGGGGCCAAGGTGGCCGACCCCTCAGCCGACCTCGCCGCGGCGGTGGCGATCGCCTCGGCCGCGTCCGGCACCGCCGTTGCCGCCAAGCTGGTGGCCATCGGCGAGGTCGGGCTGGCCGGCGAGCTGCGGCAGGTACCGGGGACGGACCGCCGCCTGGCCGAGGCCGCGCGGCTGGGCTTCACCGAGGCCGTGGTGCCCGCCGAGACCGCGCCCGGGGCCCGTGGGATGACCGTGCGGAACGGCATGCTCGTGCACACCGCGAGCACGTTGCACCAGGCGCTCGACGCCGTCGGGTTGCTGCCGCAACGCGTCGGCGAGGGCAGGGGCGCCGGCGACGACCGAGGCTGACGAGCACCAGGCATAAGATGGCCGTTCGGCGAGGGGGGCGGTATGGCAGCGACAGAACAACGGCCTCGGCTCCTCGACCACCTGGCTCGGATGGCGCCGGGCACGCCGTTGCGGGAGGGGTTCGAGCGGATTCTCCGTGGCCGGACCGGTGCCCTGGTGGTCCTGGGCCGCAACCCGGTGGTGAACGACATCTCCACCGGCGGCTTCGCCCTGAACGTTCCCTACAGCGCTACGGCCCTGCGCGAGCTGGCCAAGATGGACGGCGCCATCATCCTCGAGGCCGACCCGATGCGGATCGTCAGCGCCGGTGTCCAGCTGATGCCCGACGCGTCGATCGCGACCGTGGAGACGGGGACCCGGCACCGGACGGCGGACCGGGTCGCGCGTCAGTCCGGGCTCCCGGTGGTCTCCGTGTCGGCCTCGATGTCGACGATCTCACTCTTCCTCGACTCGTCCCGGCACGTCTTCGAGCAGTCCGACCAGATCCTGTCGCGGGCCAACCAGGCGCTGCAGACCCTGGAGCGCTACCGGGTCAGGGTCACCGAGGTCACCGCACGGCTGTCGTCGCTGGAGGTGCAGGACCAGGTCACCGTGGCCGACGTCGTGCTCGTCGCCCAGCGGTTGGAGATGGTGCGACGGCTGAACGCCGAGCTGGACGGCTACGTCGTCGAGCTCGGCAGCGACGGCCGGCTGCTCGCGCTGCAGCTCTACGAGCTCAGCGCGGGGCTGGACGACCTGCGTGAGCTGCTGGAGCGTGACTACCGGCCCGGCGGCGACTCCGAGTTCGGGTTCCCGGGGCTGGCTCCGCTGGACCTGAGCGAGCTGTTGAACCCGGTGGTGGTCGCCCGCGCCATCGGCTTCCTCGGTTCTGACCACCTGGACACCCGGGTGTCGGCCCGTGGGTACCGCCAGGTGGCGCAGATCAACCGACTACCACCCGGGCTGGCGCCCCGTCTGATCGAGCACTTCGGGTCCTTGCAGGCCCTCTTCGCCGCCAGCATCATCGAGCTGCAGGCGGTGGACGGAGTGGGTGAGAGCCGCGGCCGGATCATCCGCGACGGGCTGCTGCGGCTCGCCGAGGCCGCCTACAGCGACCGGCTGGGCTGACCTTTCTCTGCTCCCCTCCGACGGGACGGTCAGCCCTTGATGATGATCCGCATCGTCACCGGCTTCGCGCCGTCGAGCTTCGCCGTCGCGGTGTAGGTGCCCGCCCGCGGGATCTCCGGGCGGTTGTGGCAGCTCTTGGCCGAACGCCGGCCGTTCCAGGTCATCGACCACGCGACGGCAGCCTCGTCGGCGACCTTCTTGGTCAGGGGCTTGACCGCGGTGGCGCAGTCGGACGTGCTATAGATCCGGTCGCGCCCCGAGTAGATGGTGAGCGCGAAGTTGGCGGGGGTGACCTTGACGACGCAGGTGGCGCCGGTCCCGTTGATCAGCGAGAGCCGCAGGGCCACCCGCTGCTTCGGCTTGAGCCGCTGCTTTCCGGTCAGCGTGGTCCGCAGCTGGGCGGGGGCGCAGGCTACGGGAGCGGCGGGCTTCGTCGCAGTCTTCTTCGCCGACGGAGAGGCGTCGACCTTGGGCTTGGTGGGGGCCTTGGCCCGGGTGGAGCTCGAGGTCGCGGCCGTGGGCGTGGCCGACAGGCTGGGCGTGGGCGACGCGCTCGTCGGAGCGCCGGCCGGGACCAGCGGGGGTGGAGCGGCGGCCGAGGCCGACCCCGTGCTCATCGCGTTCGAGATCAGAGCCACCAGCAGGACCAGCAGCAGCACCGCGGTCCCGAGGACCACGGCGCGCCGGATCCAGTACGTCTGCTCGGGCTCGGGTCCAACCGGGTGCAGCACACCGCTCATGGGCCGAGCGTAGAGAGCCGGCAGGTCCGCTCGGGGCTGCCACGCCGTACCGGAGGAGGCCGCCGCAGGTACGGTGGCGGCCGTGATCGCCGACCCCGCCGCGAGGCGCCGCACCGTCGTCCGTCGGGTGCTCCACTGGTACGGCGAGCACGCGCGCGACCTGCCTTGGCGCCGGCCGGAGGCGACGCCGTGGCAGGTGATGGTGAGTGAGTTCATGCTGCAGCAGACGCCGGTCGAGCGTGTCCGCGGGCCCTGGCAGACCTGGGTCGACCGCTGGCCCTCCCCCGCGGCGCTGGCCGACGCCCCGTCCGGGGAAGCGGTCCGTGCCTGGGGCCGGCTGGGGTACCCGCGACGGGCGCTGCGGCTGCATGCGGCGGCGGTCGCCATCACCGAGCGCTTCGACGGCGAGGTCCCTGCGGACACCGACGACCTGCTCACCCTGCCCGGTGTCGGTTCCTACACCGCCGCCGCGATCGCCAGCTTCGCGCACGGCCGCCGCGAGCTCGTGCTCGACACGAACGTGCGCCGGGTACTGACCAGGATCGACGCCGGCCTCGCCCAGCCCGGCCCCGCACCGACCGTGAGCGAGCTGGCGGCGGCTGAGGCCTTCGTGCCGACGGCCCCGGCCCGGGCCGCCCGCTGGGCGGTGGCGGCGATGGAGCTCGGCGCCCTCGTCTGCGTGGCCCGGACGCCGCGGTGCGCCGACTGCCCCGTCCAGGACCAGTGCGCCTGGCGGGCGGGCGGCTACCCCGCGTACGACGGCCCGCCCCGACGCGGTCAGTCCTGGACGGGCACCGACCGGCAGTGCCGCGGTGCCCTGCTGGCGGTGCTGCGTGGCAGCGACCAGCCCGTGACGGCCGCCGAGCTGGCGTTGGCCTGGACTGACCCCGTCCAGCGGGAACGGTCGCTCGCCAGCCTCCTGAGCGACGGTCTCGCCGTGGTCGCCCCCGACGGTCGCGTCGCCCTGCCAGGCCACTAGAGCCCCGAGTCGCTAGACCGAGGACGGCGTTCCGGGCTCGCGCGACGCCCGCGCGGACCCGACACTGGCCACGACGACGCAGGCCAGCGCCAGCCACTGGAGCGGGCTCAGCAGCTCGGCCAGCAGCAGCAGCGCCGCGAGTGCGGCGACAGCCGGCTCGAGGCTCATCAGGATGCCGAAGACACGCGGCGGGATGCGCCTGAGCGCGGTCAGCTCCAGGCTGTACGGCACGACCGAGCTGAGCAGCCCCACCGCGACCCCGAGCAGGAGGATCTGCGGCTGCCAGCAGGGCTCGACCGGCCTCGAGCACCGCCGGGGGCGCGAGCACGACCGCGCCCACCAGACTGGCCACGGCCAGGCCCGAGATCCCGGGCCAGCGGCGCCCGGTCCGGGCGCTGAGCAGGATGTAGCAGGCCCAGCCGAGGCCGGCGACCAGGGCGAACAGCACCCCGACCGGGTCGAGCCGGGTACGGGAGAAGCCGAGCAGCCCGACTCCGACCGCCGCGAGTGCCACCCACAGGAAGTCCCGAGGGCGGCGCGAGCCCAGCACCGCCACCAGCAGTGGTCCCAGGAACTCGATCGTCACCGCGATGCCCAGCGGGATGCGGGCGAACGACTGGTAGATCGCCCAGTTCATCGTCATCAGACTGACCCCGAAGGCGAGGGCCACGACCCAGTCCACACTGGAGTGACCCCTCAGCCGGGGCCGCGCCACGGCCAGGAAGACCAGGGCCGACGTCACCAGCCGCAGCCAGACCATGCTGGTGGGTGGGATCACCCCGAAGAGCTGCTTGGCGATCGCGGCGCCGAACTGCACGGAGACGATGCCGCCGACCACCAGCCAGACGGCCGGGATCCGGTCGAGACGCACCACCCCACCCTGCCGCATCTGCGACCCGGCGCCGGACACCTCCCGCCGGACGAGACCCGGGCGGGCTCAGGCGTTCCCGGTCACGCCGTCCGTGGCCGGACTCAAGGTCACGGACCCCTCACGGCAGGCTGCCGCGGTCGGGTGTCGGCATCGAGAGACTAGATCCGGTGCGGCCCGGCGGCCGCCCGCACGCACCACGGGCGCGATCGTGACGGACAGTCCGTCGCGATCGCGCCCGTGGTCAGGCGGCAAGCCGATCAGTCGTTGCTGGTCGGCTCGATTCCCTCGCTGAAGCCTTCGATGATGCCGCCGAACTCCACCGGCGGGACATCCGGAGCAGCCGAGCGGTCGTTACCGGTGAAGGTGAACGGCTCTTCCGAACCCGGGTCGGCCACGTCGACGACCACGATCTGGCCGGCGTGCAGCTCGGAGAACAGGATCTTCTCCGCCAGGGTGTCCTCGATGTCGCGCTGCAGCGCTCGACGCAGGGGCCGAGCACCGAGCGTCGGGTCGAAGCCACGCTGAGCGATCAGCGTCTTCGCGGCCGGAGTGAGCTCGATGCCCATGTCCCGGTCCTTCAGCCGCAGCTCGATCTGCGCCACCATCAAGTCGACGATCCGCTCGATGTCCTCCTGGCTCAGCTGGCGGAACACCACGATCTCGTCAACACGGTTGAGGAACTCGGGCCGGAAGTGCTGCTTGAGCTCGTCCGCAACCTTGGCCTTCATCTTCTCGTACGAGCCCCCACCGTTGCCCGCGCCGCTGAAGCCGAGCGACACGCTCTTGGCGATGTCGCGCGTGCCCAGGTTCGTGGTCATCACGATGACGGTGTTCTTGAAGTCGACCACTCGGCCCTGGGCATCGGTCAGGCGGCCCTCGTCCAGGATCTGCAGCAGCGAGTTGAAGATGTCCGGGTGTGCCTTCTCGACCTCGTCGAACAGCACCACGCTGAACGGCTTGCGCCGCACCTTCTCGGTGAGCTGGCCGCCCTCCTCGTACCCGACGTAGCCGGGAGGCGAGCCGAACAGCCGCGAGGCGGTGTGCTTCTCGGAGTACTCGCTCATGTCGAGCTGGATCAGCGCGTCCTGGTCGCCGAACAAGAACTCGGTCAGCGCCTTGGTCAGCTCGGTCTTGCCGACGCCGGACGGACCGGCGAAGATGAACGATCCGCTGGGACGCCGCGGGTCCTTGAGGCCGGCGCGGGTACGCCGGATCGAGCGAGACAGGGCGCGAACAGCGTCGTACTGACCGATGTAACGCTTGCCGAGCTCCTCCTCCATGTTGAGCAGGCGGGCCGACTCCTCCTCGGTGAGCTTGAAGACCGGGATGCCCGTGCTGGCCGACAGCACCTCGGCGATGATCTCCTCGTCCACCTCGGCCACCACGTCGAGGTCGCCGGACTTCCACTGCGCCTCGCGCTCGGCCCGAGCCGTGAGCAGCTTCTTCTCGTCGTCACGCAGACCCGCGGCGCGCTCGAAGTCCTGCGCGTCGATGGCGGCTTCCTTCTCCAGCCGGACGGCCGCCACCTTCTCGTCGAACTCCCGCAGGTCCGGCGGGGCGGTCATCCGGCGGATCCGTAGCCGGGCGCCAGCCTCGTCGATCAGGTCGATCGCCTTGTCCGGCAGGAACCGGTCGGAGATGTAGCGGTCGGCCATCTGCGCCGCCGCCACCAGCGCCTGGTCGGTGATGGTGATCCGGTGGTGGGCCTCGTAGCGGTCCCGCAGCCCGCGCAGGATGTCGATCGTGTGCGCGATCGTCGGCTCGGCCACCTGGATGGGCTGGAACCGACGCTCGAGGGCTGCGTCCTTCTCGACGTACTTGCGGTACTCGTCGAGCGTGGTCGCACCGATGGTCTGGAGCTCACCGCGGGCGAGCATCGGCTTCAGGATGCTGGCCGCGTCGATCGCGCCCTCGGCGGCACCGGCGCCCACCAGGGTGTGGATCTCGTCGATGAAGAGCACCACGTCACCGCGGGTCTTGATCTCCTTCAGCACCTTCTTGAGCCGCTCCTCGAAGTCACCGCGGTAACGGCTGCCGGCCACGAGGGCACCGAGGTCGAGGGTGTAGATCTGCTTGTCGCGCAGCGTCTCCGGAACGTCACCGCGGACGATGGCCTGGGACAGGCCCTCGACGACAGCCGTCTTGCCGACGCCGGGCTCACCGATCAGCACCGGGTTGTTCTTGGTCCGCCGGGAGAGCACGGTCATCACGCGCTCGATCTCTTTCTCGCGCCCGATGACCGGGTCGAGCTTGTTCTCGCGGGCCGCCTGGGTGAGGTTACGACCGAACTGGTCGAGCACCATGGACGAGGACGGGGTGTTGCCCGTCTCCGGTGCACCAGAGGTGGCCGCTTCCTTGCCCTGGAACCCGCTGAGCAATTGCAGGACCTGGTTGCGGACCCGGTTCAGGTCGGCGCCGAGCTTCACCAATACCTGGGCCGCAACACCTTCACCCTCACGGATCAAGCCGAGCAGGATGTGCTCGGTGCCGATGTAGGAATGGTTGATCTGCAGCGCCTCGCGAAGGCTGAGCTCGAGAACTTTCTTCGCGCGCGGGGTGAAGGGGATGTGTCCACTGGGAGACTGCTGGCCGTGGCCGATGATCTCCTCGACCTTCTGCCGAACCGCTTCAAGGGAAATGCCGAGCGACTCCAACGCCTTGGCCGCAACGCCTTCACCCTCGTGGATCAGACCCAGCAAGATGTGTTCGGTGCCGATGTAGTTGTGGTTGAGCATGCGAGCTTCTTCTTGTGCCAGCACCACGACACGACGGGCTCGATCGGTAAAACGCTCGAACATGGTGTTTGCTCCTCGCCTGCGACGCGGCCCTCGCCCTCGTGGTGGGACCGACACCGTCGCTGTTCACTGTAGTAGGCCGCCAGACCCCGAACCCGGGATCGAGTGAAGCACGCCTGCGTTTCGACGAGGCAACGGCGGCCCAACAGGAGGAGTAACCCTGCTGGGAGCGACAAGATTCCGCTCCGAGCAGGGAGAAACGGTGACACCTGGCACCGAGGCGGCTCGAGCCCGTTCGCCTAGAGCGCAACCGCGCGCTCGGGGCACCGGCTCGGGCCTTCGCCAGCGACCGACTCAGGCGTGCGCCTGCTCGTAGGCCTCGCGGACCTCGGCCGAGACGCGGCCCCTGCTGCTGACCTCGTAACCGTTCGAGAGCGCCCAGGCGCGGATCTCGCTCGTGCTCGACGTGCCGGAGCCCTTGGGCGCACCAGCCGCGGCCGCACGGCGGCGGCGACCGCCAGTCTTACGGGCGTGGCCCAGCCAAGGCGCGAGCTCGTCGCGCAGCGTCGAGGCATTCGCCTCGGAGAGGTCGATTTCGTACTCGACACCGTCGAGCGCGAATGAGACGGTCTCGTCGGCCGTTCCGCCGTCGTAATCGTCTTCCAGGATGATCTGTACTCGTTGCGCCATTCTTCCTCCGCCTCTGAAGCATTCGCCGTTGCGGGGACAACGCTACCCCAGAACAAACACTTTTGCCGACAAAACCGAGGGCGGGCTCGTGAGGAATTGCCGGACAACCGGAAAAGCACATCGGATTATCTGTGATTGACCTGAGCGGCACGATGGGAGCATGGACCGAGACGTCGACACGTTGGTCCGGGCGTGGACGCGAGCGGCCTACGGCGAGGGTGGCTTCTGGCAGCGTTCACGACCGGGCGACCACTTCGCGACTTCCGCGACAGCGGGCCCCGAGCTCGCCGAGGCGGTGGGCGTCCTGCTGACCCCTTTTCCAGAGATTCAGGTCGTGGTCGACGTGGGCGCCGGTGATGGGAACCTGCTGGGCGCCCTCGCCGCCACGGAGAGCGCCCTCGACCTCGTCGGCGTGGACCTACGGCCACGTCCGCCCGGGTTGGCCGCCGAGGTGAGCTGGGTCGAGGACTGCTGGGACGTGCACCGGGCCGGCTGGTCGACCGGAGGAGTGGAGCAGCTGCTGTCCGGTCTGCGCGCACCGGCGCTCCTGCTCGCGACCGAGTGGCTCGACGACGTGCCGTGCCGCGTCGCCGTACCGAGCCCCGAGGGGCACCGGGAGCTGCGGTCGGACCGGTCGCCAGGTGCGCCGCTGTCCGCGGACGACCAGGAGTGGGTCGACCGGTGGTGGCCTCGCGGAGCGCAGGTCGAGGTAGGCCGTACCCGCGACGTCGCCTGGGGATGGCTGGTCTCGGCGTTGAGGCCTGCCGGCGGCCTGGTTCTCGCCGTCGACTACGGGCACGAACGCTCCAGCCGACCCCCGGCTGGCTCACTGGCGGGCTTCCGGGCCGGCCGGCCCGCTCGCGCCGAACCCGACCGCGACGCCAATCTCACCGCCGCTGTGGCGGTCGACGCCCTCGCTGAGGCGGGCGAGCGAGCCGGCGCCCGCACGCTCTGGCGACGACAGCAGCACGAGGTGCTGGCTGAGCTGCTGCCGCCGACGACTGCCGGTGACCCACTCGAGGCCCTCGCCACGCGCAGCCGACGGGCCGCGCTGCTCGACCGGCGCGGCTGGGGCAGTCACTGGTGGCTGCTGCAACAGTCGCGTGCGCAGGGCGTGTGACAGCCTGAGCCGGTGCACGCACCGCTCCGGGTCCTGGTCGGCTCCCTGGGCCTGGGAATGCTGCCTGATGCCGCGGCCGACCCACCGGCGGGGACCGTCCTGCTCGACCTGGGGGCCGACCACCCGAGCTCAGCCGGCCTGCTCGAGCTGGCGCTGTGGACCGAGGATTCCGTCATCACCGCCGCCAACGTGCAGGTCGGCGCTATGCATCGCGGCGCGGAGAAGCTGTTCGAGGTGCGCGACTACCGCCAGATCGGGATGCTGGCCGACCGGCACGACTGGCAGGCGCCGTTCTTCGGTGAGCTGGGAGTGGCGATGGTCTGCGAGCACCTGCTGGGACTGGAGGTACCTGGTCGTGCCCGTTGGCTACGAACGCTGCTGGCTGAGCACACCCGGATCCTGAGCCACCTGGGCCAGCTGGGCTTCGTCGCCGACCGGAGCAGCCCGCCGGTGGAGTTCCGGGCCCTGCGGGAGGCGCTGCGGGAGCAGACCCTGCAGCTCAGTGGCAACCGGGTCCACCCGATGGTGGCGCGGATCGGCGGGCTCGCCGCCGACGCGGATGCCGGCTGGCTACGCGCCCAGGACGCGCTGATGATCGAGGTGGCTGCGCTCGCGCAGAAGCTGGCGGACGCCGTCACGGCCGCAGGACCCGCACTGGATGGCGTGGCGGTACTGAGCCGCGAGGTGGCGGCCGGGTACGGGGTGAGTGGCCCGGCTGCGCGCGCGAGCGGTATCAGCCTCGACGTGCGGACGAGCACCCCCGGACTGGCCTACGACGAGCTCGCCGACCTGATCACCCCGAGCGGCAGGACGACGGCGGATGCGGCCGCCCGGTTCCAGACGCTGACCCACGAGCTCGGCCAGAGCGCGCGGTTGGTGCAGGCCTGCGCCACGCGGCTGACGCGGCTGAGCGGCCCGGTCGAGGTGCCCCTGGGCAAGGTGGTCAAGCTGCCCGAGGGGGAGGGCTACGTCGCGCTGGAAGCACCGCTCGGGCTGGCCGGCTTCTGGGTGGTCTCACGCGGGGAGAAGACGCCGTGGCGCTTCAAGCTGCGGACGCCGTCGTTCAGCAACGTCGCGGCGCTGGAGTCGGTGCTGGTGGGGGTTCCCGTCGCTGCACTCGAAGCCGCGCTGGCCTCCATCGGTTACGTCATCGGCGACGTCGACCGTTAGGGCGGTTCCGGGCGCGCGTCGCATGCCGGTCAGCGGGCGGTCCTCGTCGTCATCGACCATCAGGGGCGAACCTCAGGCCAGCTGGCGGTCGACCTCGTAGTTGGGCAAGACGGAGGCGAAGGTGGGCAGCTCGGTCACGTCGGTCTGCTCGACGGCGGCGAACTCGGCCCGCAGCCGACGGGGCAGCCGGTGCACCTCGGCGGCCGCCCGCTCGTCCTCCTCGGCCTCCAGCCGGGCCCGCAGGCTGGTGAGCTCGGCGTCCTGGGAGCGGACCGTGCTGCGCAACCAGGAGATCACCTTGTCCCGCTGCTGGAGCTGACCGCGGAGCGTGGTCCGGTCGCCCTCCAGCGCGAAGACCTCGTGTCGTAGGGCGGCGATCGTCACCCGCTGACCCTCGACCACCCCGGCCACCTCGCGGACACGGCTGGTCAGCGTCTCGACGACCGAGGCGTTGTGGGTGCGTTCAGTGCGGAGCTGGGCTCCGTGGCGCTGCGAGGCCGCCAGCATGGTGCGAGCGTGCGTCCGCTCGGCGGCGAACAGCTCCCGCCAGGCGAAGACGCAGGCCAGCACGGCCGCCGCGACCGCGATACCGACGCCGACCCGCGCCGCCCACGCGGGCCCGAAGGCCGCAGCCACGGCGAGCACGGTGCCGGCCAGGAGCACCGCCTCGGCGGCCCGGCGCAGGCGTGACGGCCGGGCGGACCGGGCGGGTCGACGCCGCGAGGGAGCGAGAGCAGCGGGAGCAGCAGAGGCAGTCACGCGGTCAGGCTAGTGCGCGGCGGGCGCGGGAGCGGGAACGGCGCGCGGGCCTCAACGCGTCGGAGCAGGCGCGTCGTCGTCCTCGTCAACGCCCGGCACCTTGCACGCCCGCTCCAGCCGCAGACCCGCGATGCACAGGGCGAGACCGGCGACGATCGCCACCGCCGAGCGGATCGCGCGCTCACGCGGGGAGGTGGCGTCGAGGTTGGTGAGGAAAGGGAGGGCGAAGCCGAGGTACCCACCGGCGACGAGCGCACCAGCGAGGGCCGACGCCTTGCCGAGCACCAGGAACGCCACCGCCCGGGAAGGCTCCATCCGTTCGCGCCGGACCTGGATCCGCTGATGGGTGGACCAGGCCAGCACACCCACGAGGGCGGCGAACACGGCGAGGCCGATCGGCGCCGACCAGGGGATCCGCGGCGGCACCCCGCCGAAGGCGTTGGTCACCACCACGATCAGCCAGCCGGCCAGACCGCCGAAGAGGGCGGCCACCACGAGGGCTCGGGCCGGGGTCAGCGTGACACTACCGCCGGGCTGTTCGGGCAAGGACGTCAGTCGCTCTCGATGGTGAGGTCCTCGCGGAGCGTGACGCCGGAGGTGTCGACCTGCCCGACCAGCTCGCTGACGGTGCCCACCCCGGGCAGGGTGCCGCGGCCGTCGATCTCGGCCCAGGGCACCAGGACGAAGCCCCGCTCACCGGCCATCGGGTGCGGGAGCTTCAAGTCGGGCTGGTCGAGCTCGACCTTGCCCACCATGATGAGGTCGACGTCGAGGGTGCGGGGAGCCCAATGGCCGCCGCTGCGGTCCCGGCCGAAGGCGTCCTCGATCGCCTGGGCTCGTTCGAGCAGCGTCCGGGGCTCCAGGGTCGTCTCGGCGACCAGCACCAGGTTCAAGAAGGCGGGGCTGTCCTCCGGGCCGCCGACCGGCTCGGTCTCGTACACCGAGGAGACGTCCACGACGATCACGTCCGGGGTGTCGCTCAACGCGTCGACCGCGCCCTGCAGGTGGCTCAGCCGGTCGCCGAGGTTCGACCCGATCGAGTAGACCACCTTGCGCAGCGGCTTCATGCCGCTGAGGGTGTCGGTGTCGATCGCGTACGGGTTAGGACTGGTCATGCTTGCTCCTTGTCAGGCTGACGGCGACGTCGGCGAAACCAACCGGCATGGGGGCGCCGGGCTTGTGCACGGTGACGTCGACGCTCTCCACAGCAGGTCGGCGCAGACAGGTCTGCGCCACCCGGTGGGCGAGCGCCTCGATCAGCTGTAGCGGGTCCCGCTCGATGTCGGCGACCACGTCGGCCCCGAGGGCCCCGTAGTCGACGGTCAGCGAGAGGTCGTCGGTGGTCGCGGCGGGGGCGAGGTCGAGGTGGCAGACGACGTCGACGACGAACTGCTGTCCCTGCTCGCGCTCGAAGTCGAAGACTCCGTGCCGTCCGAAGCCGACGAGTCCTCGTAGCGCGATCTGATCTCTGGTCATCCCCACCTCCTCCGGCGAGACGATATCGGACCAACGTGGTGACACCATGACGTCGAGGCGTCAGTCCAAGGAACGGTCCTGCAGCCGCTGCACCACCGCGACGGCATCGCGGCTGGCCCGGACCGAGTGCACCCGGACGCCCCAGACACCCCGCCAGGCCAACAGGGTGGTGAGGGCGGTCGTCGCGTCGTCGCGCTCCACCGGAGGTCGTGGCCGCCCGTCGGCGTCGGCCAGCAGGGAACCGAGGAAGCGCTTGCGTGAGACCCCGACGAGCTGAGGCACTCCCAGCCCGTCGAGCTCATCCAACCGCCGCAGCAGGGTCCAGTTGTGCTCCCCGTTCTTGGCGAAGCCGAAGCCCGCGTCCAGGACCAGCTGGTCGCGTTCCACACCGGCGGCGGAGGCCCGTTCGACCCGCTCCTGCAGCTCCCGGACCACGTCGGTGACCACGTCGATGTAGTCGGCCCGCTGCTCCATCACGGTCGAGTGACCACGCCAGTGCATGCACACGTACGCGACCCCGAGACCGGCCACCGCGCTCAGCATCTTGGCTTCGGCGAGACCGCCCGAGACGTCGTTGACCAGCCGGGCGCCTACCGCCACGGCCTCCGCCGCGACCTCGGCGCGCATGGTGTCGACGCTCACCACGGCCCCCGCTGCCGCCAGGGCCTTCACCACGGGCAGCACCCGCCGGAGCTCCTCGGCGGTGTCGGGCCGCTCGGCGCCAGGTCGGGTGGACTCCCCACCCACGTCGAGGATGTCCGCACCCTCGGCCAACAGGGCCAGGCCGTGACCGATCGCCGCGTCCGGGTCGAACCAGCGGCCGCCGTCGGAGAACGAGTCCGGGGTGACGTTGACCACGCCCATCACCCGGGTCCGGTCGAGCGGGGGCAGCCCGCGCACCACCGCCGACGCGCTCACGCGGTCACCCTAGTGGCGGATCGCCGGCCTCTGTCGGCCGCCGGCTCCGACTGCGCCCCGAGCACGACCGAGCACCCCCGCGACCGCGTCGACGACGGGCCGGCGTCCGTCAGGCAGCAGGGTGGCCCTCAGGCTTACGATCAGCCGTCAGCTCTTCATCAGGGTCATGGCCTCAGCCCGGGTGGCGGCGTTGCGGAGCAGCCCACGGACGGCGCTGGTGACCGTCTTCGAACCGGGCTTGCGGACGCCCCGCATGGTCATGCAGAGGTGCTCGCACTCGAACACCACGATCACCCCGCGCGGCTGCAGGAGCTGCTCGAGCGCGTCGGCGACCTGCGTGGTGAGCCGCTCCTGCACCTGGGGCCGCTTGGCGTAGACGTCGACCAGACGGGCGAGCTTGCTGAGGCCGGTGATCCCCCCACCGGCCGACGGGATGTAGCCGACGTGGGCGACCCCGGTGAACGGCACCAGGTGGTGCTCGCAGCAGCTCCAGACCT
This sequence comes from uncultured Actinomycetota bacterium, assembly GCA_963727215.1. GTDB lineage: Bacteria > Actinomycetota > Actinomycetes > Propionibacteriales > Propionibacteriaceae > Microlunatus. The sequence goes on along the minus strand of CAVSFR010000003.1, from coordinate 125,846 downwards.
CGATGTCCTTGACCAGGACCAGCTCGTCGTGGCCGAGGTCGAATCGGGTGGCCAGCACCGTCGCAGGGTCCTGGCGCAGGCCGGCGAACATCTCGGCGTACGCCCGTGCCACCCGCTGCGGAGTCTGCACCAGGCCGTCGCGGTCAGGATCCTCGCCGATCCCGATCAGGATCTCGCGCACCGCAGCTGCTACCCGGTCGTGGTCGAAGACGGGCGACCCGCCAGCCTCGACCGGCGGTACGGGCCCGGCTGGCTCCGCGTTCGGCTCGGTCGTCCTGCTCAACGGAAGTCGGGGCCCCGAGGCGGCTGGCCGTCACCGCTCGGACCGGGGAGCTGCGGCGGGATGCCGGTATGTCCCGGCGGCAGCGGCGCCCCACCCGGCGGGAGCTCGACGCCCGGACCGCCGTGGCCCGCGACGGGGACGGGCTGCCCGCTGCTGCCGTGGCCACTGTTTCCGTTGCTGCCGTGCCCGTTGCTTCCGGGGGTGAGCTGGCCGTTGGCTCCATGGCCGTTCAGCGAGGCCGGCGGCATCACCGGCGGCACCGTGGACGGCACGCGCGAGTCGGAGCCGGTCCAGGCCGGACGCTTGGGCCACAGCCGCAGCGGCTGGAACACCTCGGCCACCGCGGCCCGGTCCAGCGTCTCGCGCTCGAACAGGGCCCGGACCAGGTCGTCGAGGACGTCCCGGTTGGCCGTCAGGATGTCGAAGGCCTCCTGGTGCGCATTGCTGATCAGCTTCGAGACCTCCTCGTCGACCACCGCCGCCACCTCCTCGGAGTACTCGCGGCCGTGGCCCATGTCGCGACCCATGAAGGGCTCGGACTCCCCCGAACCCAGCTTGATCGCGCCGATGCGGTCGGTCATGCCGTACTGCGTGACCATGGCCCGGGCCACGTTGGTGGCCTTCTCGATGTCGTTGCTGGCGCCCGTGGTCGGGTCGTGGAAGACCAGCTCCTCGGCTGCGCGGCCGCCCATCATGTAGGCCAGCTGGTCGAGCAGCTCGGCGCGGGTGTTGGAGTACTTGTCGTTCTCGGGCAGCACCATCGTGTAGCCGAGGGCACGGCCGCGCGGCAGGATCGTGACCTTCTGGACGGGGTCGGTACCCGGCAGTGCTGCGGCTACCAGGGCGTGACCGCCTTCGTGGTAGGCGGTGATGAGCTTTTCCTTCTCGTTCATCAGCCGGCTGCGCTTCTGCGGCCCGGCGATGACCCGGTCGATCGCCTCGTCCATGTACTCGTTGGTGATGACGCGGGCGTTCTGGCGCGCGGTGAGCAACGCGGCCTCGTTCAAGACGTTGGCCAGGTCGGCGCCGGTGAATCCGGGCGTCCGGCGGGCGACCGCACCGAGGTCGACCTCGGGTGCGACGGGCTTGCCCTCGGAGTGCACCTTGAGGATCGCGAGACGGCCCTTCATGTCGGGAGCCTCGACGGCGATCTGGCGGTCGAAGCGGCCCGGGCGCAGCAGCGCCGGGTCGAGCACGTCGGGCCGGTTGGTGGCCGCGATCAGGATGACGCCGCCGCGGACGTCGAAGCCGTCCATCTCCACCAGCAGCTGGTTCAGCGTCTGCTCGCGCTCGTCGTGCCCGCCGCCCATGCCCGCGCCGCGGTGACGACCGACAGCGTCGATCTCGTCGATGAAGACGATGGCCGGGGCGTTCTCCTTGGCCTGCTCGAACAGGTCGCGGACCCGGCTCGCACCCACGCCGACGAACATCTCGACGAAGTCGGAGCCGGAGATGGAGAAGAAGGGGACGCCGGCCTCACCGGCGACCGCGCGGGCAAGCAGGGTCTTACCGGTACCGGGAGGGCCGTAGAGGAGCACGCCCTTCGGGATCTTGGCCCCGACCGACTGGAACTTCGCCGGCTCGGCCAGGAACTCCTTGATCTCCTCGAGCTCCTCGATGGCCTCCTCGCAGCCGGCCACGTCACCGAAGGTCGTCTTGGGGGTGTCCTTGTTGGCCACCTTCGCCTTGGACTTGCCGAACTGCATCACCCGGCTGCCGCCGCCCTGCACGGAGTTCAGCAGGAAGAAGAAGAGAACACCGATGATGATGAACGGGATCAGCGTGCCGAGAAGAGAGGAGAAGAACCCCGGCGTCGGGTTGGTGCCCTGCCAGGTCTCCAGCGTCTTGTCGGCCACCCGCTGGTTCAGGCGCTCGATGAGGGCCTCGCTCTGGTTCCCCACCCAGACGGCCTTGAGCTTGGTGCCGTCGGCCTGGGTGACGCGGATCTCCTGCTCACCGTCGATCAGCTCGACCTCTTTGAGCGGGACGGTGTCGTTGATGACCGAGACGACCTGGCTGGTGGGCACGTCGCGGTACCCGCCGCTCAGCGACCCGCTGGCGTTGATCAGACCACCGATGGCGATCACGGCCAGCAGGATCCAGAGAAGCGGGTTACGCAGTACGCGTTTGAAGTTCATGACCTGCCTAGGAGTCGGGGGCACATCTCGGCCCTCTAACGCTCAAGGCTAGCGGTGAAGCGCAACCTGAGCCCCGTCGTGCGACCCTTTCGCTCTCGGCGGAAGTGAGTTCCCGCGTTCTCCCGCTCGCGCGAATCGGGCTGGGTCGGTCTTAGCTGTAGACGTGCGGCGCCAAGGTGCCGACCGAGGTGAGGTTGCGGTAGCGGCCGTTGTAGTCCAGGCCGTAGCCGACCACGAACTCGTTGGGGATGTCGAAGCCGACGTAGGCGACTTCGACGCTGTTCTGGGCGGCCTCGGGCTTGCGGAACGCGGTCATGATCTTGAGGCTGGCAGGGCTCCGCGAGAGCAGGTTGCTGACCAGGTAGGACAGGGTCAGACCCGTGTCGATGATGTCCTCGACCACGAGGACGTGGACGCCGGTGATGTCGGTGCTGAGGTCTTTGAGGATGCGCACGACGCCCGAGGACTGGGTGCCCGAGCCGTAGGAGGAGACCGCCATCCAGTCCATCCGGCAGTGGATGGTCAGGGCGCGGGACAGGTCGGCCATCACCATCACCGCGCCGTTGAGCACGCCGACCAGCAGCAGGTCCTCGCCGGCGTAGTCGCGGTCGATGTCGAGGGCCAGCTCGCCGATCCGCCTCGCTACCTCTTCCTTGCTGAACAGCACACGGGTGAGGTCGCCGGACAGCTCGGTGTCATCCACGGGCGACAGCCTGCCACAGGAGTCGCCCTTCGCGGCGGGTCACTCTGCCCCGCGGCACCGGCACCGCGCGTTGGCCGCGCCAGTGCCGGACGAGCGCCTCCACGGCGACGACGTGGTCGAGCTGCAGGTCCTCGCTCCCCTGCCGCAGCAGCCAGCGACGGAGCACGCGGCGACGCAGGGCCGGCGGCAGCGCGTCGAGCTCGGCGCACCCGAGGGTGTCGGTGCCCGGGTCGGCGTCGAGGGCCAGCGCGTCCAGCAGGTCGGCGTCGTCGCGGGCCAGCTCGGCCGTCCGAGCGAGCGCTGCGGCCACACCCGGCCCGAGCTCCGCCTCGAGCACGGGCAGCACCCGCGCACGGACCCGGACCCGGGCGTACGCCGGGTCGTCGTTGTGCGGGTCGCGCCATGGCTCCAGCCCGAGCTCGGCGCAGGTCTGGACGGTCACCGAGCGGTCGAGCCCGAGCAGCGGGCGCAGGTAGCGGCCGGTCCGCGGCGCCATCGCGGCGAGCGACCGACTGCCCGAACCGCGGGCGAGTCCCAGCAGCACGGTCTCGGCCTGGTCGTCCCGGGTGTGGCCGAGCAGCACGGTCGCGGCGTCGCCGGCCTCAGCGTCGAGGGCGGCGTAGCGGCTACGGCGGGCCGCCGCCTCGGGGCCAGCTCGGTCGTCCGGGTCGACGCGGACGGCGACCCGGCGTACGTCGGTGACGCCCAGGCCGGCCACGGCGGCCGCGGCCCGCGCAGCCACCTCGGCCGAGCCCGGCTGCAACCCGTGGTCGACCACCACCACGGCGTGCTCGAGCCCGAGGCGGGTGGCGGCGTGCTGGGCGCCGTAGGCCAGCGCCAGGGAGTCCGGCCCGCCGGAGCAGGCCGTCAGCAGGACCCCGTCACCCTCACCGAGTGCGGTCGCCACCGCCTGAACGACCTGCAGCGTCGCTGGACCGAGCGCGCGACGGGCCACGCGCGCGGCTCAGGCCGCAGCGGGGACGCGGGCGAGCCAGCGCTCCGGCTGCGCGATCTCCTCGCGGGTGGGCAGGGTCTCCGGCGATGACCAGACCTCGTTGAGGCCGGCCATACCGACCTCCTCGATCACCGCGCGGCAGAAGCGGGCCCCGTCGCGGTACTGGCGCATCTTGGCGTCCAGGCCGAGCAGCCGCCGGATCACCTTGTCGAAGCCCTGGCCCTGGCGCCGGACGGTGAACCGGCGCCGGATCTCGGCGACCGTGGGTACCACCGAGGGCCCGACGCTGTCCATGACCACGTCAGCGTGGCCTTCCAGCAGGGACATCACGGCGGTGATCCGGTCGACCGTCTCCCGCTGCTGGGGCGTCTGGACCAGGTCGATGATGGAGAGCTCCTCACCGCTGCGCAGGGCCTGCAGCAGCCTCCTGGCTCCGTCGCCCAGCAGCTGCGCCAGCGCGGCCGCGTCGAGCTCGGCCCCGGCGACGACCGACGCGATCTGGTCGTTCAGGTGCTCCCGCAGCCAGGGGACGGCGGTGAACTGGACCCGGTGGGTCTCCTCGTGCAGGCAGACCCACAGCCTGAAGTCGGCCGGGTCGACCCCGAGCTCGCGCTCGGCTGCCACGATGTTGGGCGCCATCAGCAGCAGGCGTCCGCCCGGCGCTCCTGCAGCACCGGGGTAGAAGGGGTCGAACTGGCCGAGCACCTTGGGGGCCAGGTAGCTGAGCAGCAGCCCGACCTCGGCCCCGCTCACCTGGGCCCCGAAGCCGGTGCCACCGGCACCCGGCTTGAGCTTGGCGGCGGCCCTCTCCTCCAGGGGTGCGATCACCGAACGGAACGCGTCGAGGTTGGCCGAGATCCAGCCCGGCCGGTCGACGACGAGGACGGGAGCCGTAGCGCTCGGCACCGGCAGTCCGGTCACGTCGACGACGTAGGCCTCGGCCCGGACGGCGGCCTCACGGAGTGAGGCGACGGCCTCGACGGCGCCCGACCGAGAGATCTCGGGACCCCGCTTGACCAGGCGGTTGGCGGTGCTGCGCGCGACCTCCCAGTCGACCATGGCGGGTCCGCTGGGGGCCGACTCAGACGACGTCATGCCTCGACTGTATGCCGCGTCCACGGCTGCAGTCAGCAGCCGCAGCGGCTCAGCACCCACAGCGGCTCAGGGCAGCGCCGACGCGGTCGAGCCAGACCTGCGCGAGGTAGTCGTTGTCGGCGTTGTTGACCACGAAGGCGAAGGCGAGCTGGCTGCCGTCGGCCGTCCGCAGGTAGCCGGCGAGCGCGTGCACCTGCGACAGGGTGCCGGTCTTGGCCCGGACGACGCCGCGGCCGGCGCTGGTGTCGTCGTCGCCGTAGCGGATCCGCAGGCTGCCCTCGACGCCGGCGACCGGCAGCCCCGTCAGCACCCCGCGCAGCTCGGGGTGCTTCGGGCTGGCCGCTGCCCGGAGCACGTCGACGAGGAGGTCGGCCGGCACCTTGGTCTGCCGGGCCAGCCCGCTGCCGTCGACGATCCGGGCGGCGGCGTCCCAGACGTCTAGCTTGGACAGCCGGGCGCGGACGGCCCGGACGCCGTCGGCCGAGGTGCCCTTGCGGTCCGAGGCCAGCGCGACCTGCCGCAGGAGCACCTCGGCGGCGTCGTTGTCACTGGCCAGCAGCAGCTGCTGGACAATCTGCTCCAGTGGGGCCGAACGAACCTGCGCGACCCGCTTCGCCGACGTCGACGCTCTGCCTGCCGACACCGACGTGACCGTGACGCCCCGCTTCTTCAGCAGCTTCGCGAAGGTCGTGGCCGCGTCGAGCGCCGGGTCGCTCACCCGCGGGCCCGGCGATCCGCCGGCCGTCCGGCCCTCGTCCACCCAGAGCGCCGACACGGGGGTGACCTGGTCGGCGTAGGTGTCAGGCCACTGGCGGTTCCACGCCGGTCCGGAGAAGAGGGACGCGTCGTAGCGCAGGCTGACCTTTTCACCGCCCGTACGCCGGAGGTCGGCCGCCGTCGCCTTGGCCAGCTCGCTGAGCGAGGCCCGCCCCGGGTGCACGCTGTCAGCCCTGGTCACCAGATAGGGGTCGCCGCCCCCGACGAGGACGATCCGGCGCGTGCTGGCCCGCACCACGGTGGTGTTGAACTCGTGCTCGGGACCGAGCAGGGAGAGCGCGGCAGTGGTGGTCAGCAGCTTCATGGTCGAGGCCGGGATGTACGGGGTGGACGCTCGGTGGGCGAACAGCACCCTGCCCGTGGCGAGGTCGGCGACCTCGCCGCTGTAGGAGCCACCCATGCCCGGCGCCTCGACGGCCCGCACCCGCGCGGCGACCTTGGCCGCCGACGGCACCCGGGCGGCGCTCGCGGCGGGCAGCACCGGTGAGGGCAGGTCCGTGTTCGGCCGACCCGACGAAGGGGCCGACGGCGTGGTCGGGCTGCTGGGGGTCGCCGGCTGGTCGAACGTGCCCGGGCTCACGGTCGAGGCGCCGCCCCGCGTCCACAGGCCCGAGGCGTAGAGACCCCGTTCGGCGGTGCTGGAGAAGAAGCCGGTCACCCCACCCACCAGGACCCCGGCCACGACGAGCATCGCTACCAGGGCGAGCGCGACCCTGCGGGGACCGGACAGACCGTCTCACTCCTCAGGCCGATAGGGTGACGTCGTTCGCGCAGCTGTCTGCGCCGGACTCATCCTAAGGAGGCTGCGTGACCGCACCGAACCGTGAGAAGGATTCCTTGCCCTTCGGTGGCATGACGTTCGACGTCACCGTGGAGATCCCGAAGGGTCAGAAGAACAAGTACGAGGTCGACCACGAGTCCGGCCGGATCCGGTTGGACCGCACCCTCTTCACCTCGACCACCTACCCGGCCGACTACGGCTTCATCGAGGGGACGCTCGGCCAGGACGGCGACCCGTTGGACGCCCTCGTGCTGGTCTCCGAGCCCACCTTCCCCGGCTGCCTGATCAAGTGCCGCGCGATCGCGATGTTCAAGATGACCGACGAGGCCGGCGGCGACGACAAGGTCCTGTGCGTGCCCGCGTCGGACCACCGCCGCAACCACCTGCGCAGCATCAAGGACGTCCGGGAGTACCTCCTGCTCGAGATCGAGCACTTCTTCACCGTCTACAAAGACCTCGAGCCCGGCAAGTCTGTCGAGGGCGCCACCTGGGCCGATGTCGACGAAGCCGTGGCCGAGGTCGTCGCCAGCTTCGAGCGGGCCAAGACCGAAGGCCACTGACCCGGGCTACTCCACCGGACGGGCACGCTCGGTGAACTCGTCGCTCTCGGGCGGCAAGACGCAGAGCAGCAGTCCGGCCGGGTCCGCGAGCACGACCCAGGCGCGCTGTCGGCTGACCTCGGTGGCCCCGAGCGCGACCAGCCGCGCCACCTCGGCCTCGACGTCGTCACTCTCGATGTCGAGGTGGTAGCGGGCCGGGCCCGTCCCGATGTCCTGCAGGCCGACGTACGGCAGGGCCGCGGCGTCGGGCAGGGACCAGAACTCCGCCTCCGAAGTCTGGCGCGCCGTGGTACCGAGCGCCCCCGACCAGAAGGCCGCCACTCGTTCCAGGTCGGTCGAGGGCACGTCGACGATCACCTCGCGCAGCAGGATCCGGTGCATGCCGAGAGCGTAGAGCGCCACGGCCGACGAGACGCCGATGGGCCGCCGCAGTCGTCCCCTGGTATCCGGCATGATTCCGAGGACATCTCGACCCGACGTCATCATCATCGGTGCACAGAAGGCGGGGACGAGCGCGCGGCACGGCGGCCCCGCGCAGCGACCGAGCCCGGGGCCCGAGCAGCGGACCGCCCTGCTGCAGGACTGCCTGGACGACATCGCCCTGCTCGAGGAGGTCCTCGGCGAGTCCTTCCCGAACTGGTGCTTCGTCGAGGGCCGCGGCTCCTTCATGGAGGAGCGAGCAGGACGAGCTGAGCTCCGCCTCCCCCTGAGAATCGACCCCTCAACGCGATCGGCGGCCCCGGATCGGGCCGAGAAGCTCGTTGAGGGGTCGCTTCTCAGGGCCGGCCGGGCGGCGTCCACGCCTCGATCCAGCAGTGCCTGGAGCCGGAGTGGCACAGTCACCTCGGCCTCATCGTAGAGAAGCACTCCACATCGACCAGCGTGCTGATGGCAGGACTGCGGCCCGAGCTCAAGTCGCGCCTACGGTCAGCCGTCGTGGGCCAGCAGGTGGTCGACCACCAGCTCGCCGAGCTCCTCCGGACACTCCTCGGGCACCCAGTGCGAGACCCCCTGGAGGACGACGAACCGGTACGGCGCGCGGACGAAGCGCTCGGTGCCCTCGGCCCCGCGTCGGCCGAGAGCGGTGTCACCGTCGCTCCAGACGAAGAGCGTCGGCACGCGGGTCAGACCAGCCTCGACCGAGGACGGCAGCCGGAGTGCGCGGTACCAGTTGAGGGCCGCGGTCGCCGCCCGCGGGTCGGCGAAGAGCCGGACGGCGGACTCGGGGTCCGGCGCTCCGCTACGCACCAGGAAGGACCGCAGCCGGCGCCCGCCTCGGGCCCGCAGCACGCGCTCGGGCAGCCCTGGTACCTGGAAGGCGGCCATGTACCACGACCGCAGCAGCTGGGTGCCGACGAAGGAGCGGGCGAAGGCGGCCGGGTGAGGTACGGAGACCGCCGTCAGCGTCCGGACCCGGTCAGGGGAGGAGCCGGCCAGCGTCCAGGAGACGATCGCACCCCAGTCGTGGCCGACCAGCGAGAAGCGTTCCGCCCCGGCGGCGTCGGCCAGGGCCAGCACGTCGGTGCACAGGTGGTCGAGGGTGTAGGAGGAGACAGCCTGCGGCCGGGCGCCCGGTGAGTAGCCGCGTTGGTCGGGAGCGAGCACGCGGTAGCCGGCCTCGGTCAGCACCGGCGTGACGGCGGCCCAGGCCGCCGACGTCTGCGGGAACCCGTGCAAGGCGATCACCACCGGTCCGTCGAGCGGACCGGAGTCGACGACGTCGAAGACCAGCCCTTCGGAGGCGAACCGGGTCAGCCGCTCGGTCATGACCCACCTCGCCGGTTGGGCTCGTAGTAGCTCCGCTCGCGCCCGTCGCTCATCTCGCCAGTCTGCTCGGGTCAGCCGGCGAGGGCCAGGCCGAGCGCGAGACCCAGCGCCGCGAGCGCGACCCCGCCCAGCAGCATGCCGAGCCCGTGGGCTGCGGCCGCCAGCCCTCGCCGCTCACCCGCCAGCCGTACCGTCTCGACCGCCGCCGTGCTGAAGGTCGTGTAGCCGCCCAGAAAACCGGCGCCCAGGACCAGCCGCGCCGATCCGGGCAGCCCCGTTCCCGCCAGCCCGACGACCAGCCCCAGCAGCAACGACCCACTCAGGTTGACCACGAGGGTGCCGACCGGGTAGCGCGCGCCCGTCCAGGCCTTCAGCGCCCCGTCGAGGACGAGCCGGGTCACGGCTCCCGCGCCGCCCGCGAGCGCGACCCACAACACCATCATCGGGCGCCCTCTCCGGGGCGGCCCGCGTAACGGCTGCCGGCCGCGGCGGCCAGCAGCCCGAGCACCAAGGTGCCGACCGCGTAGCCCACGGCGGGGGCCGGATGTCCGGCCGCCAGCAGCGACGCGGTGTCGGTGGCGAGGGCGCTGTAGGTGGTGAACCCACCCAGCACCCCGGTGCCTGCCCCGAGCCGCAGGTCACGACGCCACCCCTCGTCGGACCCGGCCCGAGCCAGCCGCCCGAGCAGCAACCCCAGGACGAGGGCGCCGACGACGTTGATGAGCAGGGTGGCCACCGGCACCCCGGCCAGCGGTGGGACCAGACGGCTCAGCCCGTACCGCGCCCCGGTACCGAGGGCGCCGCCGACGAAGACCAGCCCGACGCTGCGCCCCCGCAGGTGGACGGGTCGCTCGGCCACGGTCACGGCTCACGGTAGCGCGGTGGGCTCACTACGATGAGGCCCGTGCCGACCGCTCCCCGACCGCGATCCCGCCGTGGCTGACCACCTGGTGCTGCTCGCACCCTCGAGCAACCGCGTCTACGCCGGTGCCGCCGACGTGCTCGTGGCGGCGGAGCTGGCGATCCTGCTCGGGGGGGAAGCGTCGGTGCAGCCGATCCGGCTGGCCGGGGTCGGCTACCTGTCCCTGGAGCTGGCCGAGCTGGACGAGCGGACCGAAGCCGCCCTCGGTCGGCTGTCCGGCGCGTACGCGCTGTTCCGCCGCGACGAGGGCCGGCTGACTCCGGTGCCGCTGGTGCGGCCGGACCGCTTCGACGACGACCTGGTCACCATCCCGAAGTACCCGGGCAAGACCAACGAGCAGTTCACCCGGTTGCTGCTCAACGTCACCCTCGCCTCGGCGACGCGCGACGCGTCCGGCCCGGTCACCGTGCTGGACCCGATGTGCGGGCGCGGCACCACGCTGAGCACGGCACTGGTGCTCGGCCACGACGCCGCCGGGGTGGAGTCCGACCTCAAGGCGGTCGAGGCGTACGCCGCGTTCCTGCGTACCTACCTGCGGCGCAAGCGGCTCAAGCACTCGGCCGACATGAGCCCCGTCCGGCGCGAGGGCAAGAGCCTCGGCCGGCGGCTCGACGTGACGGTCACGCCCGAGGGCGCGTCGCGGCCGCAGAGCCTGACCGTGTTCTCCGGCGACACCCGGCAGTCCGCGGCGCTGCACGGCCGGCGACGCTTCGACGCGGTCGTGGTCGACGCCCCGTACGGGATCGTGCACGGCAGCCAGGAGACCGCCACCAAGCGCGACCGCTCGGCCGCCGGCCTGCTGGGGGAGTCCTTGGGGGTCTGGGCCGGCCAGCTCAAGTCGGGCGGGGCTCTCGGGGTGTCGTGGAACACCCTCGGCCTGACCCGCGAGCGGCTGGTCGGCCTGGCCGAGCAGGCCGGTCTCCAGCCGCTCGACGCAGGCCCGTACCGCCAGTTCGGGCACCGCGTCGACTCCTCCATCCACCGCGACGTGCTCATCGCGGTGAAGCCGGCCACCCTCGCTCCCTGAGCCTGTCGGGCCCGCCGATCGGGTCAGCCCTTGCTGGCGCCGAGGGTCAGGCCGGCCACGAACTGCTTCTGCAGGACGATGTAGATCACCAGGGTGGGGATGATGGTGAAGACCGCCCCAGCGGCGATGAGGTTGTAGTCGGAGAAGAACTGGCCCTGCAGGTTCTTGATGCCGGTGGTCACGGGCAGCCGGTCGCCGCTCTGGATGAACAGCAAGGGCCAGAAGAAGTCGTTGTAGATGAAGATGACTTCGAGCGTCCCGAGCGCGGCCAGAGCCGGCCGGCACAAGGGCATGATGATGGCCGTGTACTGCTTGAACACACCCGCCCCGTCGACCAGGGCGGCCTCGGTCAGCTCGGCGGGCAGCGCCTTCATGTAGTTGGAGAGCACGAAGGTGCAGAAGCCGATCTGGAACGCGGTGTTGACCAGGATCACCGAGTAGTAGGTGTTCAAGAAGTTCCCGGAGTCACTGACCGACAGCGGCAGCGGGATGAACTTGAACATGGCGAACAGCGGTGCCGCCAGGACCTGCGGGGGCAGCAGGTTGCCCGCCGTGAACATGATCAGCAGGGTCACGTTGAACTTCCACGTGAACCGGCTGACCGCGAAGGCCATCATCGAGGCGAAGATCAGCGTCAGCAGCACCGTCGGCACGGTGATGATCACCGAGTTGACGAAGTACTTGGCCAGACCCGCCTGTTCCCAGGCGTTGACGTAGTTCTCGAAGTTGAACCGGCCGCCGAAGCTGAAGTAGCCGTACGTGTCGGTGTCGGCCTTGGGCCGTAGCGAGGTGAACAGCGTCCAGACCAGCGGGACGAGCCAGACCAGCGACATCACCAGAAGGAAGATGTGCGTGCCGTAGTGCGGGCGGCCCAGCGTGCCTGTGCGGGTCGGGGGAAGGGGGTCCTCGACCCGGGACTGAGGAGTCAGCGTGGTGGTCATCGTCGGTCACGCGTCCTTGCTGAAGGTTCGGGACAGATAGATCGTGATCGGCACCAGGGAGACGACCAGCAACATCACGGCGAGCGCGGAGCCGACGCCGATCACCTGGCCCTCCCCCACGAGGTTCTGCACCACCAGCGCCGAGATGAGCTCCAGGCCGTTGGTGCCCTTGTTGATGATGTAGACGATGTCGAACGCCCGTAGGGCCTCGATGATCGTGATCACCACGACGACGATGTTGATCGGGCGCATCGCCGGGAAGACCACCCGCACGAACGTCTGCACCGCCGACGCGCCGTCGATCGCGGCTGCCTCGCGCAGCGCCGGATCGACGCCCTTGAGGCCCGCGAGGTAGAGCACCATGACATAGCCTGCGTGCCGCCAGGTGGCGGCGACCAGCGCGGCCCACAGGTTGACGCTCGAGTCGCCGAACCAGTCGACTGCGCCCGGCGTGCCCGCCGTGCCGATCAGGTTGTTGATGAAGCCTTCGTTGCGCGCGTACATCAGCTGCCAGACGATCCCCACCAGGGGCAGGGACAGCATCACCGGGACGAAGAAGATGCTCTGGTACAGGCGGCTCCCGCGGATGTTCTGGTCGAGCAGCACGGCCAGGAAGAGTCCGAGCGGGGTACCGATGACGCCGAGGAAGAGCAGCCAGATGATGTTGTGCTGGACGGCCGGCCAGAACGGCGGGTAGTCGTTCAGCACGAAGTCGTAGTTGGCCCGACCGGCGGACTTGATGTCGGAGAGCGCCAGCCCGTTCCAGCGCGCGAACGACAGCGCGACCGACAGCAGCATCGGGATCCAGATCAACAGCGCCTGGATCAGCGTGGGGATCGCCACCATGACGCCCAGGACGACCTTGTCCGCGGGCGTGAGCAGATGCCCCCGGCGGGCCTTCCGCGCGCGCACCGCAGTGGCGGCGGAAGACCCGGTGGGAGTGACCGTAGGAGTCGAGACGGCCATCGAGGCCTACTGGCTCGCGTAGAGCGACTTGGCCTGCTTCTCCAGGTTCGCGGTGTCGATCGTGCCGCTCTTCACGAAGCCCTGCAGAGCGGGGATCATCACGTTGTTGGCCATGGCGGGAAGCGCGTCCCGGTCGAAGAACTGGCTGATCGACTTGCCGGCGGCGATCACGTCGGCGCACTTCTTGTTCAGCGGGGTCAGCTTCGACAGGTCCGCACCCTTGGCCACCGGCAGGTTGGACGGGTCGCTGGCGTAGTAGGCGTCCCCGCCCTCGGCGGAGCCGATGAAGGCGAGCAGGTCCTTGGCGGCCTGGTTGTCGCCCCCCTTCTTGCTCAGCATGTAGCCGTCGATCGGCGCCTCGACGGCGTCGCGGCCCTCGGCGGCCATCTCGGGGAAGGGGAAGAAGTCGATGTCGGCCAGCGTGGCCTTGTCGCTGAACTGCTGGGTGACGAACGAGCCCAGCAGGTACATGCCCGACTTCTTGTTGCCGAGCGTGGTCGCGGCCTCCTGCCAGGTCGCACCCAGGGCGGCCGGGTCGTGGTACGGCAGGATGGACTTCCAGTTGTCGAAGACGTCCTTGACCTTCTGCTGGTCCCAGCTCTCCTTGTGGGCACAGAGGTCGACGTGGAACTGGTAGCCGTTGAGCCTCATGTTGAGGTAGTCGAACGTGCCCATCGCGGGCCAGCCGTCCTTGTCGGCGAAGGCGATCGGGATCAGGCCGTCGGCCTTCATCTTCTCGCACAGCGTCTTCAGCTCGTCGAAGGTGGCCGGCTCGCTGTAGCCCTTGGCCTCCCACACGCTCTTGCGGTAGAAGAAGCCCCACGGGTAGTTGTAGATCGGCACGAAGTACTTCTTGCCGTCGTCGCCGGTCGAGGCCTTGGCGATGCTGTCAGGGAAGTTGGCTCCGATGGTGGACCACACGTCGTCGAGCGGCGCGACCAGACCCTTCGCGGCGTAGTAGCGGGCCCGGTAGCCGGCGAACCAGGTGAAGGCGTCGTCCGGGCTGCCCTGCAGGTAGCTGTTGATGTTGTTCTGGAAGTCGTTGTGCGGGACGGTGTTGATCTTCACCGTGGCGCCGGACTTGGCCTGGAAGGCCGCGACCATGGCCGCGATGGCCTTCTTGGGCGCCGCGTCGGAGCCGGAGGAGCCAAGAGTAGTGGTCTTCGACACCGAGGCCGAGGCGCCGGGCGCGGGCTGCTTGGCGCCGGTGCAAGCGCTCAGCACGGATCCGCCGCCGAGGGCGAGCGCGCTGACGGCGAGGCCCTTCAGCAGGGTGCGCCGCTCGAGCGGCAGGGAAGGGATGGTCTCAGCAGTCACGAGTGGTGCTCCTTGGCTGTGGCGTCATTGCAACAAGCACCACCATAGTCACCTGAGGAACCCTCAGCCCCCCCGAACCTGAAAGACACAGGTAGCAGTTGTCGCGGCGCCTTGCGCGCTGTTGCGGTCGGGCGGATGCTCAGGCGCTGAAGAGCTCGGCGAACCAGTCCAGCTGGACGTCGAGCTGGTAGTCGGCGCCCCCCTCGTGCCCGTTGTGCGGGTAGACGCGGATCTCACTCGTTGGTTGCTGGGCTGCTGCCCGGGCGCCCCAGTGGTTGAAAGCGGCGTAGACCGTCGAGGGTGGGCAGACCTGGTCCATCAGGGCGACCGAGAAGAGGGCCGGCACCTCCGCCCGGCGGGCCAGGTTGACCCCGTCCACGTAGGACAGCGTCCGGTACACGGCGTCGGCGTGGTGCCGCCAACCGGCCAGGTACTCCACGATCTCGGTGTAGGGCCGGGTGGTCGACAGCTCGAGCGCCCGCTCGAAGTGGCAGAGGAACGGCACGTCGGGAGCCGCGCCCCGAAGGCTGATCCCAGCCATGGGGGCAAGGCCGGCGGCGGCAATCGCCAGCCCGCCACCCTGGCTCGCTCCGGTGACCACCACCCGCTGCTCGTCGACCAGCTCGAGGGCCTGCGCCGCGTCGAGCAGCCGGACGGCGTCGACGTACACCCGTCGGTAGTAGTAGGTGCTGGGGTCGGTGATGCCGGCCGTCATGAAGCCCGGCGAGTGGTTGAGGCCGGCCGCGGCTGCACGGTCGGCGGTCGCGCTCCCGCCGCCCACGGCCCAGCCCTGACCGCGGGTGTCCAGGACGAGGTGGGCGTATCCGGCCTGCGCCCAGAGGGTGTGGCTGTGCGGGAAGCCGCGACCCCAGGAGTAGCCGTGGTACTGCACGACCGTGGGCAGCGGTCCGTCAGCTCCGGCGGGCACGTGCAGCCAAGCGCGCACGGGGCTGCCCCCGAAACCTGCGAAGGTCACGTCGTAGGTGTCGATCAGCGCGAGACGGTTCGGCACCGGCTCCGCCGTGAGAGCCAGGTCGAAGTCGCGGGCCTCCGCGAAGGTGGCCGACCAGAAGGCGTCGAAGTCGTCGGGCTCCGCTACCTGCGGCCGATAGGACTCGAGCTCAGCGAGCGGCAGGTCGAACTGGGCCATGCGTCCGCAGTGTAGGGCGGAGAACGCCCAGGCCGGCGGGAGGGTCGTACCCTGCCCCCTGTGACGAGCACCCGCACGCTGCTGCTCCTGCGGCACGCCACGGCCGAACCGTACCGATCCGGCCACCGCGACGCCGACCGCCGACTGAGCCCCGCGGGACGAGCGGAGGCCGACGGGGTCAAGGCGTTCTTCCGGGAGCGGGGGTGGGTGGTCGACCGGGTGCTCTGCTCGCCCGCGGTCCGGACCCGGGAGACGCTCGCTCGGCTGGAGCTCACCGCCCCGGTCGAGCGCGTGCCCGAGCTCTACCAGGCTGGCGCAGACCAGGTGCTCGAGCTGGCGGCTGCGGTAGCGGGGGCGGTTGTCCTGGTCGTCGGTCACGCTCCCGCGGTACCGGAGGTGGTCCACCGAGCCGCTGAACACGGGGGCTCCTCGCCGAGCGCCCGCGCCGCCGTCAGCGGCGGTTACCCGCCGGCCACCCTGGCCCGGCTCGAGCTGGACGCCAGCTTCGCAGATCTCACCCGCGCGAAGCTGGTGGGGATCCGACTGGCGAACGGCTCGCACGGGTCCTACCTCGAGTGAGGGGACCGAGTCGGTGGCGATCGCCTCGGTGTTCCGCTGCCCCTCGGCGGGCCGACGTCGGCTGGAGCCGAGGGCCGGTGGGCGTCAGTAGAGTGATGCGGTGGACGAGCACGGAAGACAGAGCGGCGAACGCACGGGACCTCACGGCACAGGAGGCCGTCGATGCCGGTGATGGAAGAGTCGGTGGTGCTGCTGGGTCCTTCCCGAGAGCCCGTCGGGACGAGCCTCAAGTCGGAGGTGCACAGCACCAGCACCCCCCTGCACCTGGCCTTCTCGCTCTACCTGTTCGACGCCGACGACCGGCTGCTGCTGACGCGTCGCGCGCTCGGCAAGCGGACCTGGCCAGGCGTGTGGACCAACACCTGCTGCGGCCATCCCCAGCCAGGCGAGCAGCTCGAGGACGCCGTCCGGCGTCGGGTGGGACAGGAGCTGGGGATGGAGCTGACCGACCTGACCTGCGTCCTGCCCGACTTCGCCTACACCGCCATCGACGCCAGCGGGGTGATGGAGAACGAGGTCTGCCCGGTGTTCTGTGCGCGCCCGGTGCATCCGGACGCGGGCCCGCTCGCGAATCCCGCTGAGGTGATGGACTGGAAGTGGGGGACATGGCAGGACATCGTGAGCTCGGTGGCGGCGACGCCCTACGTCTTCAGCCCGTGGTCGGTGCTCCAGGTGACCGAGCTGGCTGCAGCCCGGCCGACTGCGCGCTGACCGGGTGCCGGCGATGAGCCAGTCCTCCGCGGCGGGCCACGTGGTCCGCCGACTCCGACCGAGCGTGGCAGCCCTGCCCACGCGGCAGGCGCGCGAGCTGAACGAGGAGTTCCTCGCCCTCGTCGACGGCCGGCTGGCCGAGGTCGTGGCCGATCTCCAGCAGATCTGGTGCGAGGAGGTCGCGCCCACGGGTAGCGATGCCTCGGTCGACATCCTGGACAGCCACGACCTGCCCGAGCTCGTCCGCAGCCTGACCGGCGTCGGTGGTAAGCGAATCCGTCCCAGCATGGCGTTCTGGGGCTGGGTGGTGGCCGGTGGCCGCCGAGACCAACGAGGCTTCGATGACCTGCTCGAGGTGGCGACCGCACTCGAGCTGCTGCACATCTTCGCCCTGATCCACGACGACGTGATGGATGAGTCGACCTCGCGCCGGGGCCAGCCATCGGTGCACACGCTTGCCTCCCAGCTGCACCTGCTCAGCGGGGGCCAGGGCAGCGCCAACCGGTTCGGGGAGAGCATCGCCGTTCTCGTCGGTGACCTCGCGCACGCCGAGGCCGACCATCTGGTGGCCCCGCTGCCCGCCGCGCTCCGCCGGATCTGGCGGGTGCTGGTGATCGAGCTGGTCCGGGGCCAGAGCCGGGACGTGATCGGCAGCGCGGCCGGCCGTCGCGACCTGGAGCACGCTCGCCAGGTCGCGCAGATGAAGTCGGGCTGCTACACCGTGTGGCGGCCGTTGCAGCTCGGCGCTACGGCCGCTCAGGCCGACGGCGCGACATGTGAGCTGCTGGCCGCGTACGGTGCGGAGGTCGGGGAGGCGTTCGCGCTCCGCGACGACCTGCTCGGGGTCTGGGGTGACCCGGCGCGGACGGGCAAGCCCGCCGGCGACGACCTGCTCTCGGGCAAGCCGACCGTCATCCTCGCCCTGGCCCAGGAACTGCTGCAGGGTCCGGCGCGGGAGGTGCTGGAACGGGTGGGTACCCCCGAGCTCAGCCCGGCTGACGTGGCCTTCCTGCAGGACGCGCTCCGGGCGAGCGGGGTCGTGGACGCGGTGGAGTCACGGATCAGCGATCACGTGCACACCGCCGTCGCGCTGCTTGACGGCGCCGGTCTGGATCCCCAGGGCGCAGCCGGACTGACCCAGATGGCCCATCGGATAGCCTGGCGGGACCGGTGAGCCCGGCCTGCCGAGCCGCGACGGCCGCCCTCTCGGAGAGAAGAACCAGCTGATGCCCCTCGACCCCCGGACGACTCGACTCCTTGGTCGCCGACCGTGAACGACGTCGTCGTCATCGGTGCCGGGCTGGCCGGGCTGTCGACCGCCTGCCACCTCGCCGGTCAGGGCTACGAGGTCACCGTCGTCGAGCGTGAGGACATCCCGGGCGGGCGCTCGGGCCTGCTCCACCGCGACGGTTTCACCTTCGACACCGGGCCCAGCGTGCTGACCATGCCCGACCTGATCGCCGACGTGCTGCGCGCGGTGGGCAGCGACCTGTCAGCGCTCGGACCGCTGAAGCGGCTCGACCCGGCGTACCGGGCGGTCTACGCCGACGGCAGCACCATCATGGTGCGCGGGGACCGCGAGGCTATGCGGCAGGAGATTGCCGACACCTGCGGCAGCGTCGACGCCGCCGCCTTCGAGGGTTTCGTCGAGTGGCTGCGCAAGCTCTACGTGGTCGAGATGCCGAACTTCATCGACACCAACTTCGACTCTGCGCTGGGGCTGTTCAAGAACCCTCTCGCCGCCGCCAAGCTGGTCCAGCTGGGTGCCTTCCGAAAGCTCGGCCCCGCTGTCCGCTCGCACTTCCGCGACCCGCGCCTGCACCGGCTGTTCAGCTTCCAGGCGATGTACGCGGGCCTGGCCCCGGAGAAGGCCCTGGCCATCTACGCCGTCATCACCTACATGGACAGCATCGAGGGCGTCTTCTTCCCGGAGGGCGGGATGCACGCCGTGCCGCTAGCGCTGGCCCAGGCAGCGGAGAAGGCCGGCGTGCAGTTCCAGTACGGCGAGTCCGTCGAGTCGGTGCTGCGCTCCCCCACCGGGAGGGTGGCCGGCGTCCGGCTGGCCGGCGGTGGCGTCGTCGCGTCGGACGCGGTGGTCTGCACCCTGGACACCCCGGTGGCGTACGAGCAGCTACTGCCGGACTTCAAGGCCCCGCGGGCCGCGCGTCCGGGCAAGGGCGACTACTCCCCGTCCGCAGTGGTCTGGCACGTCGGCGTCCGTGGGGTGCCGGAGCCTCCGGTGGCGCACCACAACATCCACTTCGGGCACGAGTGGAACACCGCCTTCGAGCACCTGCTCGACCGGGGCGAGCTGATGCCCGACCCCTCGCGAATGGTCACCGTCGCCTCACTGGACGCACCTGAGGCTGCGCCTGAGGGCTGCTCGTCGCTCTTCGTGCTCGAACCGGTGCCCAACCTGTCCGGCGGCAAGATCGACTGGGCGCAGGAGGCACCGGCCATGCGCGACCGGCTGCACGGTTTCCTGACCGAGAACGGCTACCCGGACGAGATCTTGGCCGAGGAGCTGGTCGACCCGGTGGAGTGGCAGCGCCAGGGCATGGCCGCGGGCACGCCCTTCGCGCTGGCCCACACGTTTCCGCAGACCGGCCCCTTCCGCCCACCCAACGTGGAGAAGCGACTGCCCGGCATGTTCTTCGCCGGTTCCGGGACCGTGCCAGGCGTGGGCGTGCCGATGGTGCTGATCTCGGGCAAGCTCGCCGCCCAGCGGGTGGCGGCGTACCTGCCGGATCGAAAGCGGTGAGCCGCGTCCGTTCGGGCGCCGACCGGATGCTCCGCGAGGGGTACCGGCAGTGCGGCAAGCTGACCTGGCAGTACGGCACGACCTACTACTGGGGTGCGGCCCTGCTGCCTCGCGCCCGCCGCAAGCACGTCTACGCCGTCTACGCGCTCTGCCGGTTGGCCGATGACATCGTGGACGACCAGGCCGTGATCGACCGGGGCGACACGGCTGAGACGGCAGCTGCGCTCGAGGCGTTCGCAAATCGGTTCCGGACCGCCCTGACCGAGCAGCGGGCCGGGGGGTACCGGGGCGACGACCCCGTGATGGCAGCGGTGGTGACCACCGTGGTCGAGTGCGACATCGCACCGGAGTGCTTCGACCGCTTCTTCTCGGCGATGGCCATGGACCTCACGACCACGTCGTACGAGACCTGGGACGACCTCTGCGGCTACATGGAGGGATCGGCCGCCGTCATCGGCGAGATGATGCTGCCGGTGCTCGAGCCGACCAGTCCGATGGCGTACGAACCGGCCCGCGCGCTGGGCCTGGCCTTCCAGCTGACCAACTTCCTCCGCGACGTCGACGAGGACCTTGACCGAGGCCGGGTCTACGTGCCGCAGGAGGACCTGCGCCGGTTCGGCGTGGACATCACCTCCCGGTCGAGCACGCCGCAGTGGAAAGCCTTCCTGGCGTTCGAGATCGAGCGCAACCGCGAGCTGTACCGGCTGGCTGACACCGGGATCGCCCTGCTGCCGGGGCGCTCCGCCCGCTGCGTCGGCGCCGCCCGGGTGCTCTACGCCCGGATCCTCGACCGGATCGAGGCCGCGGACTACGACGTCTTCAGCAGCCGCGTCCGGGTGCCGACCTGGCGCAAGGCCGCCACGGCCGCTCGCATCATGGTGGCGGGACCCTCGCGCACCGGAGCCCCAGCCACCGCGGGACCCGAGATCGAGAGGAACGCCGACCATGTCGCTTCGGACGCCCGCTGACCGCGCGTCCCGGCAGGCGACGGGCCAGGAAGCGGCCGAGCACTCCCTGCTCCCGGGGTTGCCGATGCCGGCGGCCGTCCGCTCCCGGATCCCGATCTCACGGGTGCCGCAGCCGCACGAGGACCGGATGCTGTCCACCTGGCGACTGGCCAAGCCGCGCCGGATCGCCGCGGCGCTCGCGGTGTCGCAGGCCCAGAACTCCGGTGGCTGGTTCGTCGCCGGGGCGAGCGGGGACGTCGGGCGTCGGGAGTCGGTCGCCCGGACGATCGCCGGTCGCGAGGTCGTGCTGTGGCGCGACGCCGAAGGGACGCTGGTCGCCGGACCCGGCGCCTGCCCCCACCTCGGCGCGCTGATGGACCGCTGCCCCGTGATCGGGGGCACCATGTACTGCCGTTGGCACGGGCTCTCGTTCGACGACGCACCCCAGCCCGGCTGGAGCCCCTACCGCGCCTACGACGACGGCGTGCTGGTCTGGATCCAGTTGCCCACCGCCGGCGAGGAGCCGACGGACCGCCCGGCACTGCCGCCGCGGCCGCCGCAGGTCGGCTCGGTCAGCGCGGTGATCGCCCAGCCTGGGATCTGCGAGCCACCAGATGTCATCGCCAACCGGCTCGACCCCTGGCACGGGTCCTGGTTCCACCCGTACGCCTTCAGTCACCTGGTCGTGGACGACGCGGCGAGCGACGAGCACGTGATGGTCGTCGACGTCACGTTCCGGCTGAGCCGCACCTGGGGCGTCCCGGTCCGGGCCGAGTTCAGCTGCCCGGACACGCGCACCATCGTCATGCGGATCACCGAGGGCGAGGGCGCCGGCAGCGTGGTGGAGACCCACGCGACCCCCTTGGGCCCCGACGCCGAGGGGCGTCCGCTGACCATGATCACCGAGGCGACCATCGCCTACTCCGACCGCCCGGGCTTCGCTGCGGCGCGGTGGCTGGCCCCCGTGCTGCGGCCGATGATCAAGCGCACCGCCCGTCAGCTGTGGGTGGACGACCTGGACTACGCCGAACGGCGGTACGAGTTGCGGCGACGCGGTGACCCGGGCTGACGGGTCCGCCGCGGTGGCGGTGGAGACACCGCCGCTGACCCGAGAAGGCGCTCTGGGCACCCAGGTGCTGCACGAGGTGGTGTGGTTCTTCCGGCCACCGTGGTTCTGGCTGAACGGGGTCGCGTTCAACCTCGTGCTCTCGCTGCTGTGGCTGGTGGTCTGGCCGCTGTCGGGCCAGCCGCACCGCGACTGGGCCATCCTGGTCGGCTCGTACTTCGCCGTCTGGATCCTCGCCGACGTCACCACCACCAACGTGCTCGGCGCGGACGCCGCCCGGGTCGGGACCGGCCTGGCGCAGCACGTGCCGCTGCGCCGGATCCTGCTGGTCAAGAACCTCACGCTGCTGCTGATCGTCGGCCTGCCGACGCTGTTCGCAACCGCGGTCATCACGATCACCCACGAGGCCGACTACCGGCTGACCCTCACCCTGCCCGGGGTGCTGCTGCCGATCCTGACCTGGCTGGGGGTCGGCAACCTGATCTCGGTGCTGCTGCCGGTGGCCGCCCGGCCGTGGCGCGAGCGCTGGGAACAACGCCACGAGCTGCGCTCGACGACCCGCTGGCTGGTGGCCCTGGGCTTGCCGTACGGGCTGCTGGGCGCCGCCGGCCCGGTCGCCGCCCTGCCGCGGCTGATCCTGCAGCACGCACGCTTCCTGCCGCCCACCTTCGCAGTACGCGGGGCGATCCTCGGCGTCCTCGGTCTGGCGATGTGGGCGGCCGGCACCGGGCTCGCCCTGCTGGCTCACCAGGTGCGCCCCGTCCGGATCCACTGATCCACGTCCTCAGGCTCGACTGGTCCGGCTGCAGCACCACGGCGTACCGGCGGTCGGGGCTCGAGGCACCCCGGACGCAGGCGAGGCGCCCCCAGCAGGGGACGCCGGGGTCGCGTACGGGGTGCGTCGCGGTCCGGGAGCGGCTCCGGCAGCCTCAGCCGGCGAGCAGCCGGCGGACGCGGCCGGCGACGGGGTGCCGGCTGCGCATCGGGACGGTCCAGAGGTCGTGGCCGGCGACGCCCTCGCGGGCAAGCAGGGCGTTCGCAGCGAGGAGGCCGGTGGTGGCGGCCCGCTCCATCAGGGCGACGGGGTAGTCGCAGCGGATGCCGTCGCCGGCCAGGACCAGGCGGGGGTCGCTGGTGGTGACCTCGGGGCGCAGCTGCCAGGGCGCCGTACCGGCGAGCGGGCAGTCCTCGCTGAGCAGCCACTCGTCGGCGGTGATCGCCGCGTCGCTCAGCTCGGGATAGAGGACGTGCAGCTGGCCCAGCAGCTCGGCCTGTACCTCGTGCGGGTCCGCCTCCTTGCTCAGGGCGTAGGCGTGCAGCTCCACGACCGAACCGCCGGTGGCCTCGGACCAGCGCCGGGCGCCGTCCTCGAAGCGTTCGAGCAGGGAGACGTTGTCCAGCGGGCCGTAGCCGCTCGTACCGAGGAACGGTGACCGCTCCGGGGCCGCCCGCCGGTCCAGCCAGAGCCGCCAGACGGCGAACGGCGGCGCATTGCGGGTGGCGGCGACGCGGTCGGCGTCGGTGCCCTCCACCAGCCCGGAGCCCGCCACCAACCGTCGGGTCGTCCAGGGGTCGGTAGCCACCACCACGGCGGCATAGGACTGCTGCTCGCCCGAGCCGAGGCCCGCCCTCAGCTGCCCGTCGGGACCATCGGCCACCCATTCCACCGTCTCGGACGTCCGCACCTGCACCCCGAGCCCGTACAGATAGCGGCCGAGCGGAGCCCAGAGAGCGGTGTCGTAGTCGTCGCGCGGGACGTCGAAGAGCAGCCCCTCGGCAGAGCCGGTGAAGTAGCTGTGGAACATCGCCACCAGCTCACCGGCCGCGAACTCAGACGGGTGGGCGAAGAAGCTGCGCGCGAACACCTCGAGAGCCAGGTGCCGGGCCCCGTCGGGAAAGCGCAGCCGGTCCAAGAAGTCGGCCGCGCTCTCGCCGTCGTAGCGGGAGAAGGTGGCCGGGAAGTCGACGTCCAGCAGCTCGAGGGCCGTCGGGATGTCCACCCGGGCCAGGTCGGCGAGGGTGAAGGACGGGCTCTGGGCCACGAAGGTGGCGACAGACAGCGGCGGCGTCCGCGGCAGGCTCGCGAAGGAGTCGCGGTGACCGCCCGCCAGCACCAGCGGGTAGTCCTCGAGCGGCATCAGCCGGTCCAGGCCCGGATCGGTGCGCCGCAGCAGCGCGCGCAGGTTGTAGTACTGCCGGAAGAACGCGTGGAACCCCCGGCTCATCGTCATCCGCCCCGCCTGAGCCGCAGCGCCGCCGTGCTGGACAGGCCAGGCACGCACCCGTCCGCCGAGCTGAGGCTGCGCCTCGACGAGCGTCACCGGGACGCCGCGCTCGGCCAGGCCGGTGGCCGCGGCGAGTCCGGCGATGCCGCCACCGGCGATGAGCACCGGCGAGCGGCCGTCACTGCGTCGGGCGCCCGCTGCACCCGGGTGCCGAGCGGCGCGTGGGTCGCGCCCAGGCTGCCAGTCGCGGACGTCGGCCATCAGGTCACCGGCTTCCGGGCTCGGAACGTGTGCAGGATGCCGCGTTGCCAGCCGGGCGCGGTCCGCACCTCCACGTCGACGTAGCCGGCCCGGTAGAGCCGGTCGACGAAGACCTGGACGGCGTCGAAGCCGCGGACGCTGTGCCACAGGTAGCGGTAGAGGCGGGTCTGGCGCGAGGTCAGCCAGCTCATCGGGATCACGACCAGCCAGCAGACCAGTGACCAGACCAGGTCGGCGACGCGCGATTGCGCGACCGAGTACTCCTGCACCACCAGCACCCCGCCCGGGACGAGGAGCCGGTGCACGTCCTGGAGCACCTCGTCGCGCTGGGTGACGTTGCGGAACAGGTACGCCGCCAGCACGCCGTCGACCCCGCTCGGAGTCCCGTCCGCATCCGACAGGCCCCAGTCATCGGCCCGTGCGCCCAGCTCCTGGGCCAGCCCGTGCTCGAACCGGACGCCGGTCGGCCACGTCTTGGCCGCCGCCTCGTCGAGCATGCCGCGGGAGGCGTCGACGCCGGTGATCTCCACCGGGCGACCGCCACGGTCCGCGGCCGCGAGCAGCGCGCGGGTGGAGGCACCGGAGCCGCAGCCGAGGTCGACCAGCCGAGCCGCCGGTCCGGTCGGCAGGGCGGAGAGCAGCGCGTCCGCGGCGGAAGCGAGATGTGCGTGGTAGCCCGGGTTGCGGGCCACCATCGAGTCGTAGTTCGGCGCGGCCTCGTCGAAGGCCTCCGGGAGCTCCTCGGTGGTGATCATGGTCGTACCCTCGCCTCTTCCTGCTCCGGCTGGTCCGAGGCGTTCCCCGCACCGTAAGGCAAAGTCTGCCGGGACTCCCCCGACCCGCCGGTCCGGTCCAGCCGGCGGCGCCACAGCACGATCGCGAGCGTCACCATGGCGAAGCCGAAGCCGAAGTCCTCGACCGGGATGTCCCAGGGCAGCCGCAGGCCGCTCATCTGGCGCTCGTTGTAGATGACCACCGGGTCGCGCAGCTTGGTCAGCCAGCCGTCCACCGGGACCTGGAACATGAACACGATCGCCATCGTGATCCAGTACTGCGCCGTCCGGAAGACTCCCGTCCGGCACCATACGAGCTCCAGCACCACCACCCCGACGACAGCCAGGACGGTCAGAAAGGTGTACTCGGGGATGCCGAGGAACGGACGCGACTCAAGCACGGGCGCGCCGTTCGGAGCCCCGGCCGGCACGGTTGCGAGCCCGAGCCAGCACCTGCCCGACGGCCTCGTAGGTGAGCAACCCGCAGACGGGGATGACGACGAAGAAGGTCAGCTCCTCCACCGGCATCCCGAGCACCAGGTCGAGGCCGGTGACGTATCGCGGGTTATACGTCCAGTGCTGGCGCAGGATGCCGCCGATATCCCAGACGGAGAAGACCAGCACGACGGGCACCAGCGCCCAGAGCAGCGACGGCAGCCGGCGGTAGACCCGGGCGCGGAGGACGAGCTCCAGGGGCAGCGTGACCACGAGGCAGCCGGCCATCAGCAGCAGGTACTGGTACCGGTCGATCTCGCACCTGCCTCTCGTCAGTCTTCGGCGTCGAACAACCCTAGCCGGGGCGCGCCAACACTTCTGCGCCTGGACGAGCTCCGGTTGCAGCCCCGGAGCTGAGGCAGACGGTGAGAGGAACGATTCTGCTGCGGCCCACCGTCGCCGATGCTGCGGCGTGCACCGACGACCGGCGCCACGGCAACCTGCTACGGATTCTTCGCCACCTGCGCGACACGAGCCGAGCAGCCGGAACGACATCGCGGCCGGCTGGGGCCTGGCGGTGTCCACCGTGACGGGACAGACCACCGAGCGGCTGACCACAGCCTGACCGGCAGGCCGGAGTCAACACCTCAGCGAGCCGTGTCCTCGAGGTCGGCCGCGGCGAGGACCACCGCGGCAGCGGCCCAGGCGAGCGGGGCGACCGAGGCGGGAGAACCGTCCGACAGCACCTTCTCGGGTACCGAGCCGGCCGCCGTCCGATGGGTGTCGAGCCAGCTGAGCCAGCTCACGGCGGTCCGCCAGTCGCCCACAGCGGCCGCGGTCAGGGCGTAGCTGGAGGTCGCGGTGGTCCAGCTGACACCGTCGTCCGGCCAGGACCCACCGGGGGCGAGGCCGCCGGCCGGCCGGAGCATCCCGGTGCCGCCTCGGCGCCAGGCCGCCAGCACCGCCAGGTCGGCGCCGTCGGCGAAGGGCGGCAGCAGGAACGCCGGGCCCAGGTCGGTCGAGCGGGCGGAGCCACCGCGGTACCGGGGATAGCCGTCCGCGGCGAAGCCCGTGGTGATCGAGGAGCCCAGCCGGTCAGCGGCAGCCGCCGTCAGCCGACCCTGGGTCCGCGCGGCCGCGTCGACCTGTGACGCGTAGAGCGGGCCGGCGGCCTGCAGCCCCGCCCGGACCAGGGCTGCGGTCGACAGGGTCAGCCGCGTCTCACGACGTTCCCAGTAGTCCGAGGACGGCCTGGGCAGACCGTCGGGGGTGTGCACCGCGGCCAGCGCCGCCGCGCTCGACCGGTCGAGGAGCGAGCGGTAGCGGTCGACGAAGGATGCCCGCTGCGACCTGGGCACCTCCTCAGCCACGGTCGCCATCGCCCACAGTGCCCAGCCCACACCGTCCAGCTGCGGAGCCCGGTCGTCCGGGACCGCGCCACCGTCTGGCCGGTAGCGAGCGGCGAACACCCCGGCCGAAGGCTGCACCCGCTGCAGGAAGTCGAGGACGGCCTCGGCCTCGGAAAGGTGTCCGGTGCGGGCCAGCGCGGCGGCGGCCAGCGCAGCGTCCCGGGGCCAGACGTAGCGGTAGGCCGGGTGCCAGCCGGCGACCGGCACACCGCCGGGCAGGCCGAGGGTCCGCAGGTCCAGCAACGCGTCCCGGACCATCGTGCTGTCGCCGAGCTCGGCCACCCGCGGCACGGTCCCCGCCGCCAGCCAGGCCTGCTCGTCGACCAGCTCGTGGCTGCTGTCGGAGGTACCGGCCAGGACCCGGCTGCCCGGCAGCAGCTGCCCCGGACCGGTCACAGGCCGCACCAGCCCGTCCGCACCCACACCGACGGCCTCGGAGTCCAGACCGATCACGCTGGTCCGGACGGCCGAGGCCGACGGACCTGTCCCGCCGAGGACGACCGCCAGCACCAGGGCCAGGCCCACGTGCGCCGGTCGCGAGCTCATGCGGGCGAGGCTACGCGGAGCCGAGGAGCGTCTGGACCACCTTCGCCACCCGGCGGGCCCGGGTGTCCACAGCCTTTGCGCCCTCGACGGCCAGCACGTGTTGACGCTGCTGGCTGTAGGACAGCGCGGCGAACGCTGCCGCCGCACCGGTCTCTCCGGCCAACGCCGCAGCCAGGTCGTCGGGCACGGCCACCTCGCGCGGGGCGTCGTCGATCTCGACCTCGACGCTCACCTCGTCGCCGGCGACCACACCGGTCGCCGCGCGCACCTCAGCGCTGACCGGCAGCAGGAACCGGCCGCCCATCACGGCGATGCTGCTGCGGTAGCGGTAGTCGTTGATCCTCACGTTGACCTTCGGCCGCTTCCCCGCGCCGAGCCCCTCGACCACCTCCGCCGGGACCTCGAGACCCGTCGCGGTCTTGCCGCCCAGCTCCAGCGTGCTCACGAACCTCATCAGGTGAGTATCGCTCGCGCCGCCGATCACCGGGCGGTCGTTGCCGCCATCAGCTGAACCGCCATGCCCGTCCTTGCCGAGCGCACGCTCGGCCCGCGACCGGGCCGCCCCCGCGCGTACGGCCCTTGGTGGCCGTCCTCGTGGGTGTCGGCGCCCTGGTTGGGGGTTGCTGGCCGTCGTCGGCCTGGCCGGACTGGTCCGGCTGCTGGCCCCCCCGGCGCAGCGCCCGTCCTTGAGGGGGTAGACACGGGGGATGGACTACCGAACTCTGGGGCGCAGTGGCTGCGCCGTCTCCACCCTCTGCCTGGGCACCATGACCTTCGGCGCCGAGACCGACGAAGCCGGCTCGCACGCTCAGCTGGACCGCTTCGTGGAGGCCGGCGGCACGCTGGTCGACACCGCCGACGTCTATTCCGCCGGGATCTCGGAGGAGATCATCGGACGTTGGCTCGCGGCCCGGCCCGCCGACGTCACCGAGGGCGTGGTGCTCGCGACCAAGGGCCGTTTCCCCACCGACGACCGGCCGAACGGCTCGGGCCTCACCACCCGGCATCTGACCCGGGCCCTCGACGCCTCGCTGCGCCGGCTCGGCGTCGACGCGGTCGACCTCTACCAGGTGCACGCCTTCGACCCCTGGACGCCGTTGGAGGAGACGCTGCGGACGCTCGACGGCTTCATCCGGGCCGGCAAGATCGGGTACTACGGGCTGTCGAACTTCACCGGCTGGCAGCTGACCAAGGCCGTCCACCTGGCCGCCGCGCTGAACCTCGCGCCGCCGGTCACGCTGCAGCCCCAGTACAGCCTGATCGTGCGCGAGATCGAGTGGGAGATCGTGCCCGCCGCCCTCGACGCCGGAATGGGGCTGCTGCCCTGGAGCCCGCTGGGCGGCGGCTGGCTGTCCGGCAAGTACTCCCGCGACCAGCGCCCCACCGGCGGGACCCGTCTCGGTGAGAACCCGGAGCGCGGGATGGAGGCCTGGGAGCGCCGCGGCACCGAGCGGACCTGGGACGTCGTCGACGCCGTCCAGCAGGTAGCCGAGCAACGTGGGGTGTCGATGGCCGAGGTCGCGCTGGCCTGGGTCACCGACCGTCCCAGCGTCACCTCCACCATCCTCGGGGCCCGGACCCTCGAGCAGCTCGAGACCAACCTCGCCGCCGCCGACCTGCACCTGGACGTCGAGGAGGTCGCGCGCCTCGACGCCGCGTCCGACCCGCACGTCGGCGACTACCCGTACGGCGAGATGGGTCAGCAGCAGCGCAGCCGGTCCCTGGCCGGCCGGTAGCGCTTGCCACCCCGGCCCGCGCCGACTTGTCAGAACTGGGTTGTCCTATGAGACAACTCAGTTCTGACAACTCGGGGAGCGGTCAGGCCAGGGTGGCGGTGTCGATCACGAAGCGGTAGCGGACGTCGCTGGCGACGACCCGGTCCCAGGCCTCGTTGATCTTGTCGGCGCCGATGACCTCGATCTCGGCGCCCAGGCCGTGCTCGGCGCAGAAGTCGAGCATCTCCTGGGTCTCGGGGATGCCGCCGATGCTGGAGCCGGCGAGGCTACGACGACCGGGCAGCAGCGAGAAGGCCTTGACCGACATCGGGTGCTCGGGCGCGCCGACCTCGACCAGCGTGCCGTCGACCTTCAGCAAACCCATGTAGGCGTCGAGGTCGAGGTTGGCCGAGACGGTGTTGACGATCAGGTCGAAGCTGCCCTTGAGAGCAGTGAAGGTGTCCGGGTCGCTGGTGGCGTAGTAGTCCTTGGCCCCCAGACGCAGCCCGTCCTCCTGCTTCTTCAGCGACTGGCTGAGCACGGTGACGTCGGCGCCCATGGCGTTGGCGATCTTGACGCCCATGTGGCCGAGCCCCCCGAGGCCGATGATGGCGACCTTCTTGCCCGGGCCCGCGTTCCAGTGGTTCAGCGGGGAGTACAGCGTGATGCCGGCGCACAGCAGCGGCGCGGCTGCGTCGAGCTCGACGCCCTCGGGGATGCGCAGGACGAAGTCCTGGTCGACCACGATGTGGGTGGAGTAGCCACCGGCGGTCGGCTTGCCGTCGCGGCCGACGCCGCCGTAGGTGCCGATGTTCCCGTTCAGGCAGTACTGCTCGAGACCCTGCAGGCAGCTCTCGCACTCGCGGCAGGAGTCGACCAGGCAGCCGACGCCGACGCGGTCACCGAGGCTGTGGCGGTCGACCTCGGACCCCACCTCGGCGACGATGCCGGCGATCTCGTGGCCGACGACGATCGGGTAGGTGACCGGACCCCACTCACCGCGGGCGGTGTGGATGTCGGAGTGGCAGATGCCGGCGTACTTGATCTCGATCAGCACCTCGCGCGGGCCGACGTCGCGGCGCTCGATGGTGGTGGGGACGAGCGGCTCGCTGGCGCTGGGCGCAGCGTAGGCGTGGACGGTGCTCATGGGTTCTCCTTGTGTACCTGGAGCCAGATCGGCTCGGGGACGGGGCGTCGTGGGCCGCGAAAGCATCGGCACCAGGAGGCAGCGTCAGCACCCCAACGGGCGGGATGCACTCCTGCCACCCTAGGTCACGTCGTCCCAGGGACAAGGCCGAAGGGTTCCACGAGCAGCGAGCGGTACGGACGCCGTGTCTTCCTCAGCCGGCGGTGATCAGGATCTGAACGTCCCAGGGAGCGAGCTCCAGACCGGCGGCGAGGTCGCGATCGGGGTCGCGGGCGTCCTGGGCACCGGCCGGGACGCTCACCTGCTGTGGCTCCCAGCCCCAGTTGTGCACGACGTGCAGCCGGGCTCCGTCGCGGGTCCGGGCGCCCATCACCGTGACCGGCGGGGGCAGGGCACCCCAGGCCGGCCGGGGGTCGGGCACCAGCCAGGCCGCGAGGTCACGAGCCAGAGCGGGGTTCGGCACCGTGCCGACGGTGGTGATCCTTCCCTGCCCATGCGCGATGGTGGTGATGGCGGGGTAGCGCCCGAACTGGGGGTGCTCGTAGCTGAGCACGGTCTCGGCCCCGGTGCTCTGCAGCAGGTCGACCCACCGGGTGGCCCGGCTGTCCGGACTCACCGGGAGGCCGCCCTCGGTTCCGTGTACGGGTACCGGATCTTGCAGGTTGGAGAACTCCTGGTAGCCGGCACCGGCCGCATCGGCCAGTCGCGCCGGCTTGGGCTCCAGCCGGGCCCGCCCCTCGAGGTCCCCGTAACCGGTCCGGATGCCCAGCACCAGGTGGCCGCCGGCCGCCGCGTAGGCGCGGAGCCGGTCGAGCAGGTCGTCGTCGGCCACCAGCAGGCCCGGCACGACCAGCACCGGCAACGTCGTCGCCAGCGCGGCCGGGTCGAGCTCGGCCAGCTGCTCGTCGTGCAGCACCCTGGTTGAGAGCCCGGCCTCGAAGGCACCGCGGGAGAAGGCGTCGACCAGGCTCTGGTACGACCGCGGATCCACGTCGGCGACGGGATCGTGGTGGCCGGAGGCCGGGAAGGGCGGCTGCCCGGCCATCGCCCACTTGGAGCGGGCGGAGTAGAGGATGCCGAGATGGGCGTCCGGCTGCAGGTCTGTCAGCAGCGGGCCGAGCGCGGCCAGCTCGGCGCCCAGGCCGGCCAGCTCGGCGTAGACGCGGCCGGGCTGCTGGTCGTGCGGCAGGATGCCGATCCAGTAGGTCTCGGTGCCGAAGTGCGTGGTGTGCCAGTGCCAGTACTCGACCATCTCCGCGCCCCGGGCCACGAACGCCCACGCCGCCTGCCGCCACTGCCCGTCCCAGGCCGGCAGGTTGGTGGCCGAGCCGCCGATGGCCCCGGCGTTGGTCTCGGTGACCAGGAACGGCGCCTGCTTCGAGGCCCGCATCCGGTCCGCGCTGGCGATCAGGCTCCAGGCCCCGCTGGTGGCCCAGCCCTGCGTCCGCTCGCTGGTGGAGGGAAGCGCGAGGTCGTCCTGCATCGCGTAGTAGGGGTTGCCCGCGGTCACGTCGAGCGCCCGGGTCAGGCCGACGTCGTCGACGCCCGGCCGGTCGTAGGCGATACAGGTGGTGACGATCTGGTCCGGTCGCGCGTACTCGCGGGCGATGCCGGCCTGCCAGGCGATGAACTCCGTGGTGAGCCGCGCCTGGAAGCTGCGCCAGGCCAGGTCGTACTGGGGCTGGGCGTTGCCGTCGGGGCGCCACAGGTCGGCCCAGGTCGAGAGGCGGTGCGACCAGTAGACGAGCCCCCACGCCTCGTTGAGGGCCTCGACGGTCCCGTACTGGTGCCGCAGCTCGTCGACGAACCGCTGGAAGACCCCCTCGTTGTGGAAGGCCAGCAGACCGGGCTCGTTGTCGACCTGGAAGCCGATCACCGACTCGTGGCCGGCGTAGCGCTCGAAGATCCGGCGCGACACGCGCTCGGCGTGGAAGCGGAAGGCGGCATGGGTGTAGTCGACCTCCTGCCGCGCACCCCAGCCCATCCGCTGACCGGTCGCGACCTCACCGGCGATCTCGGGGTAACGGCGGACCAGCCACGGCGGTACGGCGTAGGTCGGGGTGCCCAGCAGGACCGCGATCCCCCGCTCGTGGGCGCCGTCGAGGACCGGTTGCAGCCAGTCCAGGTCGAAAACGCCGTCCTCGGGCTCCCAGGTGGACCACACCGACTCACCGACCCGGATGACGGAGAAGTGCGCGGCCGCCATCAGGTCCAGGTCGGTCTCGAGCCGGGGGCTCGGCTGGTACTCGGCGTAGTAGGCGGCGCCGAAGAGCACCCGGTCCCGACGGAAGGTCATGGGACGGATTATGCCCGGGACGGCGCTCCCGTACCCCTCAGCCGACGCTCGCGGTAGAGCAGGAAGGCGGGAACGGCGAAGGCCATCGCGATCAGCAGCCCGGTGAGGAGGAAAAGGATCGGTACGAGTCCCCGCATCCCCAGCCGGCGGGACTCAGCGAAGACGAAGACGGTCATCACCGCCGCGACCACCAGCAGGTCGACCGCGGCCGAGGACGAGGCATCGTTGGCGAACCAGGCCGAGAAATAGTTGACCGAACCGTCGTAGCGGAGGTTGAAGAACCAGGTGGCCACGCCCCCGCCGACGGCCGCGACCGCGTAGCAGACCTGCCGGGTGCCGGAGGCGCTCATCCGCGGACCCGGCCTGCGTCGCGGGCCACGACCAGGACGGCGAGGCCGCCGGTCAGGGCCAACCCGGCCAGCGCCGCGGTGACCACTGTCGCGTCCGGTGCCAGCAGCGGCAGGCCCCGCTCGGCCTGGACGGCGAGCAGCACCACCAGGCCGGCCGCCGCGACGGTGGCCAACCGGACGAGCCGGACCTGGGCCAGCTGGCTGAGCCGGGTCGCGTACCGCTGCAGCAGCCAGGCCAGCAGCGGCAACGCCTGCAGGGCGTGCAGGCCGACGAAGTGCGCCACCCGCAGGTCGCCGTGAGCAGTGCTCCAGCCGGTCAGGGGCAGCCCCGGGCCGCCGTCCGGTGCCCCGACCGTGTGTGCGCCGGAGCCGCCG
Source organism: uncultured Actinomycetota bacterium (assembly GCA_963727215.1). GTDB lineage: Bacteria > Actinomycetota > Actinomycetes > Propionibacteriales > Propionibacteriaceae > Microlunatus. The sequence goes on along the minus strand of CAVSFR010000003.1, from coordinate 92,868 downwards.
TCCGGTCGGTTGAGGAGCATCAGGATCGCAGCGGCCATGCCGAGGACCGCCACCGCGACCCCGCCCCGGATCCCGGCGCCGAGCACCGGCGGCAGGCTTCGCTGCCGGGCCAGCAGGGCGCCGGCGACCACCGCGGCGAAGAACACCATGGCCACCAGGCCGCCCATGGCGCTGAAGAGCAAGCTGTCGAAGGCCGTGGCAGTGTTGAAGTGGCTCGTCGTACCCCGTGCCACCTGGGTGATGATCAGCACCATCTCCGCCGCCAGGGCCAGCGCGGTCACCCAGGCGACCGCCCGGACCAGCCGAGGACGCCCCGGCACCAGGCTCAGCATCCAGGCCACGGTGGCGCAGTAGAGCGTGATCGAGATGGCGAACTTGGCCGGCTTCAGCCAGGCGGGGGCCCCCGTGATCATGCGGTCGTCGGCCGCCGTACCGACGACCGCCACGACCAGGGCGGCGGCGCTGAGGGCCGCGACCAAGAGCAGCACGCGGACTCGCCTGCTGCCCAGCCAGGGGCGCCGGGCCAGCTCGGCTCGAACCAGGACGGACGTGGTCATTGGTACTCCTCTGAACGGCGATCGTGATGTGAACAGTGTTCTCGGACGACGTCCCCGTGTCAATAGTGTTCACGACGAGAACACTGTTAACGTCAAGTTCATGAGCGCACCTGCGGCCACCCGGCGCACCGACCGGCGGCTCGCCACGGTGACGGAGATCAAGGACGCGGCCTGGGCGGACATCAAGGAGTCCGAGTCCCTGGACTGCTCCCTGCGTTCTGTGGCCCGGCGGCTGGGGATGGCCCCGTCGGCCCTCTACCGCTACTTTGCCAGCCGCGACGACCTGCTCACCGCCCTGATCGTGGACGCCTTCGACGACCTCACCCGTACCCTGGCCACGGCCTACGCCGAGGCGAGAACCAACGTGCCCCTCGACGATCCAGGCGGGGTTTTCGTCTGGGTCGCCGCGGCGTACCGGCGGTGGGCGGTGCTGGACCCGCGCCGTTACCGACTCATCTTCGGGACGCCCGTCGGCGGCTACCAGGGCACCGAGGCCACCTCGGCCGCCTCGTTGCGGTCCTCGGGCGTGATGCTGGACATGATGGTCGACCTGGTGGCCGCCGGGGCCGTCGACCTCGAGCGGCTGGAGCCCGGCCTGTCCCCGGACGCCCGCACCAGCTTCGCTCGTTGGAGCAGCACGCTCTCGACGCCGCTGCCGCCGGTGGCGCTCGCAGTGGCGATCGACTGCTACTCCTCCCTGCACGGGGCCATCCAGCTGGAGGTCAACGGCCACCTGCCGCCGCCGGTGCAGGGCCAGGAGGAGATCTTCTCGGGCACGATGCGGCGAGTGATCGGCGCCGCTTTGCGCTGAGCGCGCGGCCGCGGCGGCCGTCAGGCCGCCTTGGCTCCGAGAGGGGTGACAGTGATCAGGTACCCGTCCGCTCGAAGGCCAGGTGCTCACGCCGGACGAACTCGGTCAGGGTGGTCGGTGGCCGGCCGAGCAGGCGGGCGACCTCGCCGGTCAGACCGGCGGCCAGGCCGAGCCGGGCGGTGGTGTAGACCGCGGAGGTCATACCCACCAGGCCGAGCGGCATCGCGAGCTCGCGCCGGGCCCGCAGCGCATACCGGACCAAACCGGGTTGGGCGTACCGGATCGGACGGCCGAGGACGGCAGTCATGATGCCGGCCACCTCGCCGTAGGTCAGCGCCTCAGAGCCGGTCAGCGTCCATGCCTGTCCGGCGGCCGCCGTTGGGTCGAGCATGGCCTGGGCGGCTACGGCCGCGAGGTCGTACGCGTCCACGAACGCGGTCCTGCCGCGCCCTGCCGGCATGATCAGCTCGTCGTGCTCCCGGATCTGCTGGCTGTGCACCGTGATGAGGTTCTGGTCGAAGAAGGAGGCCCGCAGGAAGGTCCAGCTCAGACCGGATGTCCGCAGCCACTCCTCGATGCGGGCGTGCGGCACCACCCGCAGCCGCTCCACGCCCTGGACAGACAGGAACACCACGTGACGCAGTCCCTGACCGATCGCGGCGGTGAGCGCCGGGAACAGGTCGTGCTGCGGCCGGGCCAGGGCGGGTGGTCGGACCAGGAACATCGTCTCGACGCCGGCGAAGGCGGCGTCGTAAGTGGCGGGGTCGCTGAAGTCGAGGTGGACCGGGATGACCGGTGGACCGGAAGCCGGGCCCGGGTGCCGAGATGCGGCGCCGACCTCGACCCCGGCGGCCACCAAGGCATCGACCAGTAGTCGACCCACGGTCCCGGTGGCGCCGGTGACGAGGAGCGGAGGATTCATATGTGTACAGTACACATATGACAACGGAGGAGACCCGCCTCGGCGTGGCCGCCGTCGACGACGCCCTGCTGCGGCTGCGGCGGCTGTGGGCCGCCTCGCGGCACCGGATGGTCCACGACGGCGTCACCCCGGTCGAGCTGTCCAGCCTGCTGGTGGTCGAGGCGTGCGCCCGTCGTACGGCGTCAGGAGCAGAGGCCAACGTCTCCGATGTCGTGACGTTGGCCGACGTCGCACCCTCGACCGCCAGCAGGCTGGTCGACGCCGCCGAGCACGCTGGGCTGCTCGTCCGTCGGCCCTCCGTCCACTCGGGCCGCCGGACGGCGCTGGGCCTGACCACGGCCGGCGCCGCCCTGCAGCAACGGGCCGCTGCGGCCAGGTTGAGCTGGCTGAGCGAGCAGCTGGCCGGCTGGGACGCCACCGACGTCGACCGCTTCGGCCGCCTGCTGCAGCGCTTCGCCGACCAGATCCACGACGTCGGCGGGCCGGCCGGACCATCTGGCCCAGCTCGTTCGCCTCAGCCGACCAGGCCGCCGCGCGGCTAGCGTCAGCTGGACGGACCCTCGGGCTCCCGGTCGTAGAAGACCAGCCAGCCCACGTGCACGCCGTACAGGACCAGGACGAAGCCGACCAGCCAGCCGATCGTCGTCACCAACGGCGGTGCGACCTCGATCGTGCTCAGCACCATGGCGACGGCCATCTCGACGACCCCGGCGATCACGGCGCGACTGGACCGCCGCTTGCGGCGGCCGACGTCGCTGGGCTGTTGCACCCCTCGAAGGTAGCCCTCCTAGCGCGTCCATGCAGCCGGTCGCCCACCGCTGGCTCGGTCGGCTCACCCCAGTACCGACTTGCATCGTGATATTTAACGATATATCTTGACTGCAACGTTGCTACTAGAAAGGAACCCTTCATGAACCACAGCAACTTCAACCCAGAACCGCGCCACCGGCGCGGACATCGCTTCGAGGGTCGTGGGCCCTCGTCGGAGGACGCCTTCGGGCATGACGGCCCTGAGGGCCGGCGCGGTCGAGGACCGCGTGAGGGTCGCGCCCCAGAGCGCGGACCACGGGGCGGGCGCGGTGAAGGTCGCGGACCTGGCTTCGAGTCCGCCTTCGGGCCGGGCTTCGAGCGGGGCTTCGGACCGCACCCCGAGCGCCGGGGGCGCCGGGGGCCGGACGGGTCCCGAGGTCGCGCCCGACGCGGCGACGTCCGGATCGCGACCCTGCTGCTGCTGGCCGAGCAGCCGATGCACGGCTACCAGCTGATGGAGGCGATGGCCGAGCGCACGAACGGGGCCTGGCGTCCCAGCCCCGGCGCGGTCTACCCGACCATCGCCCAGCTGGAGGACGAGGGGCTGGTGCGGACCGAGGCCGAGGGCGGGCGCAAGCTCGTCACCTTGACCGAGCCCGGCACCACCCTGGTCGAGGAGCAGCGCACCAGCTGGGGCGACCCGTTCGCCGAGCTCGCCGGGCACAGCTCGGGCCCGGACCTGCGGGAGTCGCTGCAGGCACTGCACGCCGCCGCCCGTCAGGTGTCGGCCACGGGGAGCGCGGAGCAGGTCGAGCAGGCCGCGGCCGTGCTCAAGCAGGCCCGCCGCTCGCTCTACCTGCTGCTGGCGGGCGAGGAGAGCTGATCCTCAAGCCCGGCAGAAGGTCACGATCTCGCGGAGGTCGGGGCGCCAACCGTCACCCGTGTCGACATCCAGGGTGGGGGCGTCCAGATGGATCGCGTCGAAGGACGCAGCAGCGGCCAGGTGCGCGCCGTCGGCGTGCGCGGCCCGCGTCGTCGTCCGGGCCAGCCGGGTCTGCATCCGCTGGCGGGCGACCTCCTTCGACACCTGGCACCGGAGGACCCTGAGCTTGGCGAGTCCGGTCAGCGGCTCCAGCCCGCGCCACCACAGCGTGTGCTGGAACGCGGCCTCGGCGACCAACGTCACCTCCGCCTTCAAGAAGAGCTCGATCGTCTCGAAGAACAGCTCGTACGTCCGCAGAGTCAGCGGGTCGCTCGTCGCCGGGACGAAGCCCGGGTGGGAGGCCACCATCCCCTCTTTGATCTCGTCCCGGCACAACGCCGGGCAGCCCACCGCCGCCGCCAGCGCGTGCGCCAAGGTCGTCTTACCCGACCCGGCTGGGCCGGTGACGAGGATCAGCGCGGGGGCCACCAACCAAACCCTACGACCGGCCGCCGGGATGACCCGGTGGCCGGTCGGCGGTCCGCCGGCCTTGGCTACTTCACGGCACCGAGCGACAGTCCCTGCACCAGCTTGTCCTGGGCGGCGAAGCCGGCGATCAGCACCGGCAGGGAGACGATGACGGCTGCTGCGGCGAGCTTGGCGGCGAAGAGGCCCTCACCGGTGATGAAGCTGCCGAGGTAGACCGGCGCGGTCCGGGCCACGACGCCTGAGGCGAGCCGGTTGGCCAGGAACAGCTCGTTCCAGGAGAAGATGAAGCAGATCAACGCGGTGGCGGCGATACCGGGAGAGATGATCGGCACGATCACTGCCCGCAGGGTGGTGATGAGACCCGCCCCATCGATGGCCGCTGCCTCGAACAGCTCGACGGGAATGTCGGCGAGGAACGATCGCATCATCCAGATGGCGATCGGCAGGTTCATCGAGGTGTACAGCACGACCAGCAGGTTGATGTTGTCCAGCAGGTTCAGGTTCTTGGCGATGAGGTAGATCGGCAGGATTCCCGCGACCAGGGGCAGCATCTTCGTGGTCAGGAAGAAGAACATCACGTCTGTCCACTTCTCGATCGGACGGACCGACAAGGCGTATGCGGCCGGTATGGCCAGCAGGATGACCAGCACGGTCGACGTGAACGACGCGATCACCGAGTTGAGAATCGGGTAGATCGCCTGGCCGCCGGCGAAGAAGTTGGTGTAGTTGTCGAAGGTCAGGGGTGCGAAGAACCGCGGCGTGTTGCTCGCCGCGTCCTGTTCGCTGTGCAGGCTCGTCAGGAGCATCCAGACGATCGGGGAGATGAACAGCAACCCGATGATCCACGCGCCGACGCCGGCGAAGAGGCTGCCGATGCGGGATCCGTGCTGGCGCGCCCGAGCGTTCGAGGCGCGTCGCTGGTTGGTGAGCTTTGTCGGGCTGGGCGCCAGTGCGGTGGTCACCGGGTCTCCTCTTCGAACAGGCTGGACAGGTTGCGCAGGACGAGGGTGGCCAGGATGATCGAGCCGATGACGACGATCACGCCCTGAGCCGAGGCGAGGCCGTAGTCGTTGGCGTTCTGCAGCGTGTTGAAGACCCCGTAGGGCAAGTTCGCCGCGCCGAGTCCGATACCGCCGAACACGTAGATCGTGTCGAACTGCTGGATGATGTAGACCGCTCCCAGCAGACCGGCCAGCTCGAGGTAGCGGCGCATGTGCGGCAACGTGATGTGCGCGAACGTCTGCACACCGGTGGCACCGTCGACCGATGCCGCCTCCATGATGTCTCCGGGCCGGGATTGCAGGCCGGCGAGCAGGATCAGGGTCATGAACGGCGTCCACTGCCAGATCAGCTCGAACTCCACCGCCAACCGGGGGAACTGGGTCAGCCAGTCGACCTGAGGACCGTTGACCAGGGTCAGCAGACCGTTGAACAGCCCGGAGTTGACGTCGAACATCAGGTAGCGGAAGAGCTGAGCGGCCGCGACAGGAACGATCAGGAACGGGGCGATCATCATGGTGCGCACCGCCCCGCGGCCGAAGAAGCTCCGGTTCAGGAGCAAGGCGATCCCCAGACCGAGCAACAGCGACACCAGGACCACGGTCACCGTGAGGACGAGGGTGAAGACGAGCTGGGACCGGATGCTCGGGTCGGTGAAGACGGTGGCGAAGTTGGCGAACCAGGCGAAGCCGAACAGGTCGGGACGCGTGGCCTTCCAGTTGAGCAGGGAGATGACGATGGTGATCAGGAAGGGCAGCTGGGTCAGCAGGAAGACGAAGATGAACGCCGGTAACAGAGGAGCCCGCTTGGACCACCCCTTCTTGTTCAGCCAACGATCACGGAAGGGCGCCTGGGGAGGCTTGGCCTTCTTCCTGGGTGCTGCCTTAGTCGGTCGGGCGATCGGCGCTGTGGTTGCGGTGGCCATGCCGTTGCCTTTCTGAGGCGAGGAGGGTCGAGGGAACGAGCAGGGCGGGGGCGGCCGGGTGCGTGAGCGCCCGGCCGCCTCCGCAGGCGGACCGAGAACTACTTGTTCTGGTACACCTTGGTGATTTTCTGCTCGGCGTAGGCCTGGCCAGCGTCGAGAGCTTCGTCGACTGTCTTCTTGCCGGCGATCACCGCCGACACGTCCTCCGACACCTTCTGGCCGACATCGGTGAACTCAGGCACGTCAACGAACTGGATGCCGACGGTCGGTCGCGGCTGGACGCCGGGATTGGTCGGGTCGGCGTTCTTGATCGCTTCGAGCGTGGGCGCGGCGAACGCACCGGCCACCTTGGTGTAGTCGGCGTTCTCGTAGGTCGAGGCGCGCTTGCCGGCCGGGACATTGGCCCAACCCTGCTTAGCGCCGGCGAGCTCCTCGTACTTCTGGGAAGAGGCCCAGGAGACGAACTTCCAAGCGTTCTCCTGCTTCGTGCTCTTCTTCTCGATGGCCCACGACCAGGCGTAGAGCCAGCCGGAGGACTTGGTTTCCTTGACCGGAGCCTGGACGTAGCCGACCTTGCCCTTGATGGGCGAGTCGTCAGCCTCGAGCTTGCCGGCGCCCGAGGTGGCGTCGTACCACATGGCGACCTTGCCCTGCTGCATCGCCGAGAGGCACTGGTTGAAGCTGGCCTGCGCCGCACCGCTCTCTCCGTGCTCCTTGATGAGGTCGGTGTAGAAGGTCACGGCCGCCTTGAACTCGGGAGCGTTGACCTTGGCCGTCCAGTCCTTCTCGAACCACGTGCCGCCGAAGGTGTTCACCACGGTGGTCAACGGCGCGAAGATGTCGCCCCAGCCCGGCTTGCCGCGCAGGCAGATGCCCTTGGTGTCCCCGGTGTCGAGCTTCGCGGCCGCCGCCGCCACCTCGTCCCAGGTCGGGTTGGTCGGCATCTCCACGCCAGCCTTGGCGGCAAGGTCCTTGCGATACATCAAGAACGAGGACTCGCCGTAGAACGGTTCGCCGTAGAGCTTTCCGTCCGGACCCTTCAACGAGTTGGTCATCGAGGGGAAGATGTCGGCCTGGTTGAACTCTTTGTCGTCCTTGTAGGCCTGGATGTCGTCCATCGAGTGCAGCCAGCCGTTCTTGGAGTAGAACGGGATCTCGAAGTTGGACAGGGTGGCCACGTCGAACTGCCCGGCCTGGTTGGCGAAGTCCTGCGACGCGAGACTGCGCATCTCGCCCTCCTCCTTGACGGTGAAGTTCACCTTGATACCCGAAGCGCTGGTGAAGTCGTCGATGTTCTTCTGAAGATCGAGCATCTGCGAGTTGTTCACCATCAGCACGTTGATCGAGTTGTCCGCGCCGCCACCTCCCCCGCCGCCGGCGCCGCCGCCGCCGCCAGCGCCGCTGCACGCGACCAGTGAGGTCACGCTTAGCGCGACGATCGCCCCGACAGCAACGCGTCGGGTCTTGTGGATGTTGCCCATGTAGTTTCTCCTTGGTTGGGGCTTCGTTGCCTTGCCCGGCGAGGCCAGGCTGGTGGAGCGGATCAGGGTGCGGCCGGTTTCTCGTCCGGCCGCAGTCAGCGGTGCGTCAGGACCGCGCTGCGGGGGGTGGCTCGACGAGGATGACAGCCTTCAACGAGCGGGGCTCCCGCCGCGCCAGGGTGAGAGCGCCTTCTGTGTCGGTCAGGTCGAAATGGTGCGTGATGACGGGACCGAGCCGGACAGCACCGGAGGCGATGAGGTGGAGCGCCAGCGGGTAGGTGTTGGCGTAGCGGAACGTTCCGGTCAGGGTGATCTCGCGGCTCTGGATCAATGGCACGCTGATCGACACCTCGTCAGCCCCCATCCCGACGAGCACGACCCGCCCCGCTCGGGCGACGGCGCGCATCGCGGTGCTGAGGGCGACGGCAGCTCCCGAACACTCGATCAGAACGTCGTACTCCTCGGTCAGCTGCTGGCCGGCAGGCTGGGCTTTGAGCCCGAGCTCGTGGGCCACTTGCAGTCGGAAGTCACTGACGTCGGTGATGGTGACCTGGTCAGCGCCGAAGTGTCGAGCGACCTGAGCGGACAGCAGGCCGATCGGACCCGCGCCGGTGACCAACACCTTGTCGCCTGGAGCGATGCCAGCCTTGCGGGCGGCCCAGATGCCGACCGAGACCGGCTCGGCCATGGCTGCCTCTTCGGGAGTCAGCCCGTCGGGCGCGCGGTGGGCGAAAGCGGCGTCGAGCACGACGAACTGGCTGATGGCCCCGTCGACTGGCGGGGTGGCGAAGAAGGAGACGAGCGGGCACAGGTTGTATCGACCAGCCAAGCACTGGTGGCAGGAGCGGCATGGTAGACCGGGCTCCAGAGCGACCAGCTCACCCACGCGCGAAGGGTCGACGCGCTCCCCCACGCCGACGATCCGGCCCGCCGCCTCGTGGCCGACCACCATCGGTGCCTCGACCACGTAGTCGCCGATCCGTCCGTGGTCGTAGTAGTGCACGTCCGAACCGCAGATGCCAACCGCACGGATCTGCACCAGCACCTGGCCAGGGGCGGGCGTGGGCGTGCTTCGGTCCTCGATCACCAGGTGGTGCGAGCCCAGAAGAACGGCGCTCAGGTTGGACAATGAAGTTACTCCGCCTTCGTCTTCGATGACTGGCGACGCCGATCGGCCTCAGGAGTGAGCGTAGTGAGACCTGCACCACAGCACTAGCCTATGTCCTGCTCAATAGTGATACTTTTTTGTTGGCGGCAACGTTGTCGGCGGGGGGCGAACAGACATGTCAGGGTCGGAAGTCCTCGATACGGCGATCTTGGCCGAGAAGTTGTCCGCCACGGCAGCCGCCCGGGAGCTTGTCCCCGCCGATCCTCGGCTGTCCGCCCGCTGGCACCGCCACGGAGTGCCCAGCCCCTACTCGCGGTGGAACTACCACCCCGAGTACGAGATCCACCTGATCACCTCGGGCACCGGGCGCTACATCATCGGCGACCGGATCGACCTGTTCTCCGCCGGTCAGCTCACGCTGGTCGGCTCCAACGTGCCGCACCAGTGGATCAGCGACCTCAAGCCCGGCCAGCGCATCCCCGACCGCGACGTGGTCTTCCAGTTCCACCCGCAGTGGGTACAGGACTGCGCCGCGCTGATGCCGGAGCTGGGCGATCTCGACCCGTTGCTGGCCCGATCGGCGCGCGGGGTCGAGTTCAGTGGAGCCACGGCACTCGCCGGGGCACTCGAGCTGCGGATGATCGGAGAGTCAACGGGGCCGCAACGGCTCCGGCACATCTTCGGTCTTCTCGCCGTCTTGAGCTCGGCGCCCGTCGCTGAGCAGCAGACCTTGGCCAAGGCGTGGCTGCCGCCGGTCCATGACGTGCAGGCAGCCAATGCCGTCGACCGGGTCTTCGGGTACGTGGTCGACAACCTCGTCGGCGAGATCAGGCTCTCCGACGCCGCTGCTCTGATAGGGATGTCTGAGTCCGCTTTCTCGCGGTACTTCAAACGGGTCAGCGGGCAGACCTTCACCGAGACGGTGCGCAAGCTGCGGCTAGCGCACGCGTGCAAGCTGCTCAAGCAGAGCACCCTGCCGGTGGCGACGGTCTGCCAGAAGGTGGGCTACTCCAACCTGTCCAACTTCAACCGGCAGTTCCAAGCGCACCTGGGGATGACGCCGAGCGAGTTCCGCCGTCAGTCGTCGACCTGAGCGCGACCCGACTGCCGCCTCGGTGAGCCGCGGTCCCGGTTCGCCCTTCAGCCCCTTGCCGCCGGACCCGCCAAGCGCGACCCTGAAGGTGCAGCCCGGTGCTGCTGAGGAGTAACCGATGGCGACGACGCGTGGACGATGGGTCATGAGCCGCCGCGCGCTCGTGACGGTATGCCTGGTCGTCCTGGTGCTGGGTTGCTCCGCCCCCACACGCTCACCCGAGCCGGCGGCGACGACGAGCAGCGCGGCCGCCGATGTCGGCGCCGCGGTCGACCGTTGGCTGGCCGAGGGCTCCATCGACGACGACAACACCCGGGCGGTCCTGGTCAGCCAAGGGGGACGGCTGGTCGCGGAGCGCTACTACAGCAGCGCCGCCGAGGACCGCGTCGAGGTGCGGTCGGTGACCAAGAGCGTCATCGCCACCCTGGTCGGTGCGGCGTTGCGCGAGGGCCTGCTTCCCAGCCTCGACGCCCGGCTCGGCGACCTGTTGCCCCGCTACCGGTCGACGATGGACCGACGTACCGAGGACATCACCGTACGGCAGCTCCTGACCCAGACCGCGGGATACACCGCGAACCAGCTCGGCCGGATCGACGACAGCAGGCCGATCGTTCGCCAGCTGCTCGAGCAGGGTCCGCAAGCCGAGCCCGGCAGCGGCTTCGAGTACCAGGACGGCGGGCCCCACCTGCTGTCCGCCGTGATCACCGAGGTCAGCGGCCAGAGCACGCTGGACTACGCGCGGCAGGTCTTGTTCGGACCGCTCGGCATCCAGACGCGGCCTGCCTATGCCGGCCTGATCGGCGACGTGGACAGCCCGGAGGTGGTGCAGGTCCGTGCCTTCTCCTGGCTGCAGGACCCTGACGGCACCTACTGCGGCTCGTTCGGGCTGAAGCTGACCGCCCGCGACCTGGTGAAGCTCGGCGAGCTGTACCGCAACCGCGGCGTCTACGAGGGGCGCCGCATTCTGGACGAGGCCTTCGTCGCCGAGGCGACGCGTTCCCAGGCCGGCGACCTGAACGGCTTCGACTACGGATACCTGTGGTGGGTCACCCCGCTGGCGACCGAGGACGCGTTCAGCGCTGTCGGGTACTTCGGCCAGCTCGTCGTCGTGGTGCCGGCCCGCGACCTCGTGGTCGCCATCTCCACCCGGCCGTCCGAGACGCCTCCCAGCACCGAGAGCCAGCTGTTCATGGTCGACCAGGCCATCCTGCCGAACCTGCCCTGAGCCGTCCGGCGGTACCCGTCAGTCGTCGACCGCCTGGTAGAAGTTGGACCGGACTGGGGACCGGAGACAGGGCAGCCGGATCGTCACCCCGACCAGCGACACCCAGGCCACGCCGCCTCCGAACCGGCCCGCTCAGGCGATCCGGTGCTGGTACGCCCAGACGACGGCCTGGACACGGTCGCGCAGCTGCAGCTTGAGCAGGATGCGCGCGACGTGGGTCTTCACCGTGTTCTCGGTGACGAAGAGGTGGGCCGCGATCTCGGTGTTGCTCAGACCCCTGGCCAGTGCGGCGAGGACCTCGAGCTCGCGAGGCGTCAGGTCGGTGACGGCACCGGGGTCGAGCACGGGCTGTCGGCCGGTGAACTCCTCGACCAGCCGTCGCGTTGCTGCCGGCGCAAAGATCGAGCTCCCATCGGCAACGATCCGGATGGCGTTGACCAACCGCTCCTCGGACGCGTCCTTGAGCAGGAACCCGCTGGCGCCGGCACACAGGGCGTCGTAGACGACGTCGTCGACATCGAAGGTCGTGAGGACGAGGACCTTTGGCCCGCCCTCGGCGCCGGTGAGCGCGCGGGTGGCGGTGATGCCGTCCATCTCGGGCATCCGGACGTCCACGATGACGACGTCTGGTCGGGTGCGGGCAACGACGTCCAGGACTGCCAGGCCGTTTTCGGCCTCGCCGACCACCTCGATCCCGGGCTCGGTGGACAAGATCATCTTGAGGCCCGAGCGGACCAGGGCCTGGTCGTCTGCGATCACCACCCGGATCACGAGGCGACCTGGTATGGCAGGGTCGCGCGGACCACGAAGCCCCGTATCGGGCCGGGCCCCGCTCGGACCTCTCCGCCCAGCACCGCCACCCGCTCCCGGATCCCGGCGAGCCCGTACCCGACGGCGTGGGCGGGGCCCGTGCCCATGCCGTCGTCGGAGACCACCAGCCGCACCTCGTCGGGGCCGCACTCGACCTCGACTGCCACCGAGGCCGGGCCTGCGTGCTTGATGACGTTGGTGAGCGCCTCCTGGATGACCCGGTACGCCGAGAGGTCGACCCCGGGCGGCACCTGCCCGATGTCACCCCGGACCAGGAGCTCGACCGGGACCCCGGCCGCCCGCACGTCCACGGCCAGCTGAGCCAGCCGCTGCAGCGACGGCGAGGGCGCGGGTGGGGACAGTGCCTTGTCATCGGCCTGCCGGAGCAGGTTCAGCATCCGTCTCATGTCCCCGAGCGCCTGTTCGTTGGTCCGTTCGATCGCGTCGAAGGCGGTACGGGCGGCCCCGAGGTCCCTGGTGAGCATCCGTCGGCCGCCGCGTGCCTGCATCAGCGTCACCGCCATGGCGTGCGACACGACGTCGTGCAGGTCCCGCGCGATCTGGGCCCGCTCCTGCTCGGCGGCATGCTCGTTCGCTGCGGCCTGCTCGGTGAGGAGCGCAGCGGTCCGGGTGCCTTCGGCGGCCTGGCGCTCGCGGTAGAGACGGAGGACTACGCCCCCGGCCCACGGGGTACCGATGAAAGCCAGGAAGAACATCACGGTGCCGGCAGAGAACGCGGACCCGTCGCCGAGCGCCGCGAGCACGATGCTCGCGCCGACCGCCGGGACCGCGCCCCAGAACTGCTGCCCAGTGGCGTGGGCACCCAAGCTGACCAGGGTGAAGACCGACACGGCGAGGAACGGCGCGGAGGCGTCGTAGGTCGCCGGCACGACCCGGCCCAGACCCACCAACCCGCCCAGGACCAGGAGGAACGACACCAGCGGGCTACGGCGTCGCTGCACCAGCGGCAGGGTGGCGACCAGCCCGCTGACGACGGCCGGCAGCTGACGACCGTCTGGGCGCGACAGCAGGTCGGCCGTCATCCACAGGGCGAACAGGACCGCCAGCGCCAGGTCACCGTAGCGACCCAGGAGCTGCCGCGATCTCGACACCTGCCCACCGTAGGGCCGATCGACCGCAGCGGGAATCACTCGCAGGCACGAGACCCAGTCATCCGGACGAGCGAACAGGGCAGTCGTCCTGCAGCGCGACGCGACAGCCGGTGCCGTACGTCCAGACTCGGGCCGTCAGGCGACAGATCGTCGCTCACCGCCAAACCCAGACCCGAGGAGCCCCCATGAGTCATCAGGCACCAGCCGTCACGAACACGGAGACCGACGCCAGGCCACGGGACCGTCGCTCGGTGGCCGTGCTGGCCATCGCCGTCCTCATCGTCACCACCGCGCTCACGATCTACGGTGCCAGTCACCGGGGAGAGATCGCGATTGTGATGGCCCTGATCGTGGTGGCCCTCGGGGCGGTCTACGGCTACCTGCTGCCACGGGAGCTCGCCAAGCCGGTTCCGAGTGTGGCAGGACTTGTCCTGTCGATCGCTGCCATCGCGCTGCTCCTGCCGACCTTCTGGTCGGGTCAGTCCCTCCTGCTGGGTGCTGCCGGCGCCATGCTGGGCTACCGCAACCGGAAGGCCTCGACCGGCGCCGGACGGTCCATCGCCGCACTGCTGCTCGGACTGCTCGCCTCGATCGGCTACCTGGCGATCTACGCGATGGACGCGCTCCTGCCCCCGGGGACCTGATGGGGCAGCCGCCGAGGTGGCTCTCGTGCACGTCCCTCGTCGACGTCCTGCGACAGACGCTGCTGGGGCGCTACCATGACGGAGCGTTCGGAAGGGCCACGGGGGTCCGAACCAGACTGACGTAGCCGGTCGGGGGGCTGACCAGGGAGCCCCTCGTGCCACCACCGCGACCGCTGTCGTCCTCATCCGGCCCGCCCCCGGTTCCTGCTGGTCGACCACCGCTGTCGCCGGCTCGGTCCGGGTCAGGGGTACCGGCTGCTGGTCGGCCGGCAGCACGTCGTGCGGGCCGCCGCACCCGCTCATGGACCTGGAGCCGGCTGGTCGAACCGGAGCGGCACATCTGGCTCGCAGCGATCGCGGTCTTCTTCGTGCTCACGACGCGTTGGCTCAGCTGGCGCAACGGTATCGCCGCGACCGGGGGGCAGGACGTCTTCCAGTACGAGCTCATGTCGAAGGCGGCACCCGGCCTGCCCCAGGGCCAAGTCGGCTCGGCCTACACCGCCAGGTTCGCGATCCACTGGTCCGTGGGGACGGTCGCCAACCTCGCCGGAGTCTCGGTCGAGCTGACGTACCGGATCGCCTGCCTGGTGGCCATGGCCGCCTTCGCGCTGACCGCGCGACTCTGCCTGATCCGGTTGGGCGTCACGGGGTGGGCCCTGCGTCTCTGCCTGGCGCTGGCGGTTCTCAACCCCTATGCGCTCCGCTACTACGCCCTCGTGCCGGGATACCTGTCGGACGTCGTCTTCCAGCTCGGGCTCGCCCTCGCCCTCCTGGGCACCATCTCGCGGCGGTCCAGCACCCTCGTCGCCGGAGTGGCCGTCGCGGTGCTGGCCCGCCAGACGACCGTCGTGGTCGCACCGGTCCTTGCGGTCTGGCTCCTGATCGACGGCCGCGGCCGAGCCGGCGGGTGGTGGCGGCTCGTCACCGCGCTCGTCACCGTGGCCCTCCCCTTCGCCGCCCTGGCCGCGGTCGCCCGGCTCACCAGACCGTTCACGGCAGAGTTCTCACCGCAGCTGCCGGAAGACACGGTGCTCCCGCTGATCCGTGAGCTCCCCGCCACGGCGGCGGTTCTGGGTGACCACGTCCTCCGGGTCGCGGCCCCCCTGCTCCTGGTCCTCAGCATGCTGGTGGCGCTCATGGTGATCCACTTCCGGCGTCGCCAGCCGATTCCCGTCGAGGTCTACCTGTGCGCACTCGTCTCCGCGGCCATCGTCGGGCAGCCTCTGGTGATCGGCCCCACGTTCCCAGGCTTTTCCGGTAACGAACCCCGTCTCAGCGCCCTGGGTTTCCTCCCCCTGGTGCTCTGCCTCGGCGCGGCCTTCCGCTCCTCGCAGACGGTGCTGAGCCGGCGGTCGGCAGTGCCGCTGGTGCTGCTCGTGGCACTCGCCTCCTTGCACCACATCTACACCGCCGTCGGACCTACGACCGCAACCCAGTTCTTGGCGCTGCAGGCTGTCGCGGCGGCCCTGGCGTTCCTCCTGGTGCTGATGGCCGCGGGAAAGCGGGAGGTACCTGGTCCTGCCGGGCAGCCAGCGGCGGGCTCGGCTGCCCACTAAGAGCTTGCGGTTCACCCGCTGCCCGTCCTGCCGCACGATGGGGGCGGGCTAAAAGAGGTTCCGGAACGCCGGGTGCTCGACCAGCAGGGGCGGGCCCCCCATCACCGTCGACCCGCGCAGCTCGTGCTCTCGCATCCACACCTCGATGTCGACCTCGATGACCTCACTCCGCACGGGCTGCGGCACACCGCCGTCTCCCTCGGCGATGACCTTGGACGGGTGCACGCGGCCGTTCGGCGATCCACTCAACCCAGACGAGACCGAGTGGACGGGGCCAGCTCATCCTCACGGGGGCCTGCGATGAGGCCGATGCTGGAGCCGCCTCGGGGAATCGAACCCCGGACCTACGCATTACGAGTGCGTTGCTCTGCCATCTGAGCTAAGGCGGCGGGTACACCGCGGCTGGGCCGCGAGGCACGGTCGCCCACTATATCGACCGGTGCGGCTCCAGTCGAAGCGGCCGGGGAGCGGGCTCGCAGGCTGCTCACAGCCCTCGTCGTTGCTACGGACAGCCGGCTCCGGTGGTCTTGGTCTGTGCGCATCCCGGGCTCGACGGGGCCCGGGATGGCGCACCCAGCCTCCCGCCAATGCCCAGGAACGAGACACGACCATGACCGACGAGCACACGCCCATCCCGGACGAGACCAGTCCGACGCCCGACGCCGGTGCCGCCACCAAGAGCCCGACCGCCTGGCGTTCCCGGCGCTGGCTGGCCGGCGCGACCCTGGTCACCCTTGGACTGGCGGCCGGCGGGGGCGCGACCTACGCCTTCACCGCCACCAACAACGACGGGTCCCGCATCAGAACGTCCGCCGGCTACGGTGCGCCGACAGGCGGGCCCGACGGCCTTCCGACGGGCGCTCCTCCCGGCGGCTCGGCGGGAATCGGCGGCCCCTCGGGCTCGATGGACCAGCCGACCTGAGTCACCGACCCGGGGTCAGGAGGTGCAGCGGACGCCGTCGGGCGGGACCTGGTCCTGGACGAGGTAGGCGTCGACGAGGCCGCGGACGCAGCTGCTCTGGCCGTAGCCGGTGTGACCCTCACCCTCGAGGGTGATCAGGACCCCTGAGCGCAGCTGCTTGGCCATCCCCACCGCATTCTCGTACGGGGTTGCGGGGTCGCCGGTCGTACCCACCACCACGATCGGCCTGGCGCCGGCCGCGGTGATGGGGGGCTCCTTGGGCGCGGGGGCCACGGGCCAGAGCGCGCAGACGAGGTCCGGGCCCGTCAGCGGGCCGAGCAGCGGGGCCAGCCTGTTGGCCCGCTGAGCCTCGCGCTCGGCGTTGGCGACGCTGGTGTCCTGGCTGTCCCGGCAGCGGATCGCCGGGAAGGAGTACACGATCTGGCCGTAGGAGCCGTTGCTGTTGCGGTAGTTGCCCGCGTCGGCCAGCGCGAGCAGGTCGTGGCCGTCGTTCTCCTTCACCGCGGCCAGGGCCTTGAGCAGCACCGGCCAGTCGCCCCGCTGGTAGAGCGAGTTGATCACTCCCTGAACCCCCTGGGCCTGGCTGAGCTGCCGTCCGTCCACCGTCAACGGACCGCTGTCCAGGCTGGTCAGCAGGTCGCGTACACGGCCCAGGACCTCGCCCTCGCTGGTGCCGAGCGGGTGCGAGCCCTTGGCGTCGGTGGCCGCCCAGGCGGCGAAGTGGGTCAGCGCGCGTTCGAACCCCTCGATCTGGCTGATCTTGTTGCCGGAGATGTCCACGGCACCGTCGAGCACCAGGTGGCCGACCTTCTCGGGGTAGGTCTGCGCGTAGAGCGCGCCGATCTGGGTGCCGTAGGAAGCGCCGAAGTAGTGCAGCATCGGGTCGCCCACCAGACCTCGGAGCAGGTCGAGGTCCTGCACCGTCTCGGCGGTGGAGATGTGCTGCAGCAGCCGACCGGAGCGAGCGAGGCAGGAGACGCCGAAGGCGTAGTTCTCCGCGCGCAGCCGCTGCTTCTCCGCGGCGTCGTCGGGTGAGAGGTCGACGGAGAAGTAGCGGTCCAGGTCGCTCGACCCGAAACAGCTGACCGGTGTCGAGGCCCCGACCCCGCGCGGGTCCCAGCCCACCACGTCGTAGCGCTCGAGGCCCTGGGCGTTGAATCCGGCGGCGTACCCGCGACCCGAACCCCCCGGTCCGCCGGGGTTGACGAACAACGTGCCCAGCCGCTCCGGAGCCGTGGCCACGCGTTTGGCCAGCGCCAAGGTGATGGCCGTCCCGTCGGGATCGGCGTAGTCCAGCGGAGCGAGGACGGATGCGCAGGTCACACCCTTCGCGCAGGTCTGCCAGCGGAGCTCCTGGCGCTGGTACCGCTCCAGCCCCGTCCCGGGCGGCGGGTCGGTGAACCCGGCGGGCCGGACATCGGGGACGGGCTGCACCGGACGTCCGTCGGCTGCCAGAGGGGGCACCACGGTCGGGGTGGCCGCAGGCGTCGCCGGTGCCGGAGCCGGCCGAGACGGCGTACAGGCGACGAGGCCGACGACGAGCAGCACAATGACGGCGACCAGCCGGCGACGTCGGGACCCGGCGGGCATGCAACGAGCGTACGTGGCGGCGCCGACAGCCTCAGCCGGCCGCGGTTCTCAGGTCTTCCGGCGGTGCCGGGGCTTCCGCTGCGGCGCTGCGACCGCCTCGGCGTCGGCTCGGCCACCCTCGGGGACGGGCTCCGTCCGGGTGGCGAAGACCTCACGGGAGCCGCAGACCCCGGCGCGGGAACAGCTGGAGACCGCGCCGGTGGCGTTCATCCGGACCAGCACCGCATCGGCTGGGACGGAGTGGCCCACCACGACGCCCTCACCCCCCTCGGTGCTCACCTTCGCCCCCACGGCCGGTGCCTGCGCGGCGAACTCGGCGTAGAGCGGGTGCTCATACTTGAGGCAGCACATCAGCCGACCGCAGGCGCCCGAGATCTTCATCGGGTTGGGCGGCAGGTCCTGGGCCTTGGCCATCCGCAGGCTCACCGGCTCGAAGTCCTTGAGGAACGTGGCGCAGCAGAGGTCCCTGCCGCAGCTGCCCAAGCCGCCCGTCAGCCGCGCGCCGTCGCGAGAGCCCACCTGCCGCAGGTCGATCCGGGTCCGCAGGGCCCGCGCCAGCTCGCCCACCAGGACCCGGAAGTCGACCCGGTGCGGGGCCGTGAAGTAGATGACGGTCAGCTCGTCGTAGCTCTCGCCGGAGTCGACGTAGTCCACGCCGACGACCTTCATCGGTAGCTCGTGCTGGCGGACCAGCTGCTTGGCCACGAGCTTGGCCTGCGCCCGGCGGCGGCGGTTCGCGGCGTCGCGCTCGAGATCGGCCGAGTCCGCCGGGCCGGCGCACTGGGGCAGCCCGGAGAACCCCTCGTCCTGGACCCACTCGGGAGCCCACACGCACTCGGCGACCTCGGGCCCAGCCTCGGTCGGGACCAGTACCCGATCGCCCACGCGGTAGTCACGCGTGCCCGGGTCAAGGTAGTAGAGCCGCCCGTAGCGCTCGAACGAGACTGCCATCACACGGGCCATCGGCCCAGACTAGTGGTCATAGGAAGAGCGGAAGCCCGGCAGATGCGGGTCTGCCGGGCTTCCACGGGTGGGCTGACTGGGGGGCAGGAACCCACCCGCGCCGTGTGACGTCTAGGCGGTCTTCAGAACCTGGCCGACCTTGATCCGGTTCGGGTTCGAGACGCTCTTCTTGTTCAGCTTCCACAGGCCCTGCCATCCGCCCGAGACCGAGTACCGGTGAGCGATGGAGGAGAGGGTGTCGCCGCGGCGGACGCGGGCAGTGCCGCTGTGGTGCTTCGAGCCGGCAATGGCTTTCTTGGTCCAGCTCGTCTTCGGAGCCTTCTTGGCGACCTTCTTCTTGGCCCCCGGGTTCGTCGACGGCGTGGCGTGCCTGTTGGCCTTGCCGTTGTGCTTGGTCAGGTGCGCGCGTCGGCCGCAGCTGGCCCAGGCGCCGGCGCCCTGGCCGGCGAGGACCCGTCGGGCGATCGCGATCTGCTCGGACTTGCTCGCACGGTTGGCCCTCGAGGCGTACTTACCACCGCCGAAGCCCCTCCACGTGCGGGAGGCGAACTGCAAGCCGCCGTAGTAGCCGTTGCCGGTGTTGATCTTCCAGTTGCCGCCGCTCTCACACTTGGCGACCTTGTCCCAGACCGTTGCGCTCGCGGGAGCGGCCCCGGCCGCACTGATCCCCACCGCGAGGGCGACGGCGGCGACGACGCCGATGAGGCGGCGAACAAGTGTTCCGAGAACGCGGGACGTGCGCGTAGATGACGTCGACAACGCCAGCACCTTTCCTGACTGACGTCTGTGAAGTGAGCTGACGGGTGCGGGCGGTCAGGTGCCCGGTGAACCCCTGAGATCTCTCCAGGAATCCGCTTTACCCCAGGAGCCCTGTGGCCAGGGATCCGATGGTTCCTCCACCTTCGCTGCGCCCGAGACTCTCTCGACCAAGGAGTCCGTCCAGCGAAGCTCGACGTGACGGACCCGCGTCCCGACCTGTGCCCCGAGCACGGTCAGGTCTTACCAGGTCACGCTCGCGACACGCCTAGATCACGAATCGGTCACGGACCGGAACCAAGGTAGACGGAGGAGTCGGGCCAGCGCAAGTGCCGGATCGCCCCTCGCGCGTGACGTTGACCACTCGATCCGAAGGCCGTTCCGTGCTCTCGCGACGCCTTTCTCGGCGTCAAGCCGGGGGCAACGACGGATTGCTTCTCCGCCATTCCTCGGCCATTGCCAGCCGCTTCCTGAGGCGAACAAGCAAAACCCCCGGGGCACGAGCACCGGGGGTTTCGCTTGATCAGGAGTGGGAGTTGTCGGAGAGAACGCTCGGGGGTTCGTACCCTCCGACAACCAGAAGTAACGTTACTGCAGATTTGGTGAAACTTCGACCTGGGTGGGTCCTGTGGTCAGCCTTCGACCAGCGAGATCAGGGTGGACTCGACCGCGAGGAGCGGGGCGACGTTGCCCTCCAGCGCGGTCCGGCAGCCCAGCAGCGCATCAATCCGCCGCAACGTGGCCTCCGGTGAGGCCCGTCGGGCGAGCACTTTCACCGACGGTTCCAGATCCATGTTCACCAACGGCGCACCGGAGCGGGTCTGCACACTGAGAACGTCGCGGTAAAAGCCCGTCAACTCGGTGAGCGCGCGGTCGATAGCGTCGCGTTGAAAGCGTTTGGCTCGCGCTTTCTGTTGCTCGTCGAGCTCTTTCATCGCCGCTTGCGCCTGCCGCGGCCGGGCGCCGCGGGTACCGAATCCGAGGGCTTCTTCCAGGGCCCCTCGCTCCCTCGCGTCCACCGTCGCGGTTGCGGCCGTCGCCTCGGCAGCGCAGGCGTCGACGAGCGCCGCCGCCGCACTCAGGCAGGCCCCGAGGTCGTGCAGCTCGGCCGGGATCTGCAGGATCTGTCGACGCCGCTGCCGAGCCCCTTCGTCTCGGGCGAGCGCGCGGGCACGACCGACATGACCCTGCGCCACCCGGGCCACGTAGGCGGCCAGCTCGGGCTCGACCCCGTCCCGCTGCTGGAGCAGGGTCGCGACGGCGGCTGTGCTGGGCGTCTGCAGCACCAGGCTGCGGCAGCGAGAACGGATCGTCACCACGACGTCATCCGGCATCGGCGCGCAGAGCACCCAGACGGTGAGCGGCGCGGGCTCCTCGATGCTCTTGAGCAGGGCGTCGGCGCCGCGCTCGGTCACCCGGTCGGCGTCCTCGACCACGATCACCTGGCGTCGCCGGTGGGTGGGACTCATGGCCGCCCGTCGCACCAGGTCGCGTACCTCGTCCACACCGATGGACAGCATCTCGGTGCGGACGAGGGTGACGTCGGGATGGGCGCCGGAGAGCGCGGTCCGGCACTCCGCACAGACCCCGCAGCCACCGTCGGGGCACTGCAGCGCCGCCGCAAAAGCGCGCGCCGCGTTGGAGCGGCCAGATCCAGGCGGTCCGGTGACCAGCCAGGCGTGGCTCATGGCGTGCGGCTCTCCAGCCACCGCGCGACGCAGCGTGGCCACGGCCGCGTCCTGGCCGACGAGGTCCGCCCAGACCCCAGGAGCGAGGCCGGGGCCGACATCGCCCGCGGGCGGAGCGGTGGCGCTGGTCATGGCGTAAGTCTGCCCGAGCCCGGGGACACTACTGGTCGCCTGCGGCCGCCGACAGCAACGGCTGTACGCGGTGCCAGATCTGCTCCTCGATCTCGTAGCGGTCGCGGCGGGCGGCGAGCACCAGGTAGTGGTCGGGGTCACGTCCGGCGAGCTCGAGGAAGTGCGTCCGGGCCCGCTCGTGAAAGGTCAGTCCGGCGGCTTCGACGCGATCGAGGTCGGCCTTGACCTGGACGGCCTCCCGAGGGTCGACGTCCAGCAAAACCGTGACGTCTGGACGCAGGTCCCGGGTGGCCCAGCGCGCCACCTGCTCGAGCTCGGCCGGGGCCAGCACCCGACCGGCACCCTGGTAGGCCAGCATCGAGTCGACGTAGCGGTCGCAGACCACCACCGCGCCGCGGGCCAGCGCGGGCCGCACCACGGCGTGCAGGTGCTGCGCCTTGTCGGCGGCGTAGAGGAGGGCCTCGGCGCGCGGGTCCAGGTCACCGGTCGCCGGGTCGAGCACCAGGGCCCGGATCCGGGCCCCGGCCGGTGAGTCCCCGGGCTCGAACGTACGGACGACCTCGCGACCGGTCGTCCCGAGCCGGCGGCACAGCCGATCCACCTGAGTGGTCTTGCCCACCCCGTCCCCGCCCTCGAACACGACGAACACCCCGGCCGACCCAGCCGCTGCCGGGCTCACCCGGCCAGCTTCCTGCGCGCCTTGGTCCAGGCGGTGACGAATGCGGCTCGGGCCTGCCGCGTCTGCTCCAGGGACTGCTCGTACGCGCGGCCGGCCGCGAACGCCTGCTCCGGCGTCAGCCCGGCGATGCCGTCGTCGGTGAGCCTCGCCCGAACGGCCCGGGCGAGCAGGCGCCGGGGCTTGGCGAGCCGCTTGCTGACCGCCGCAGCCGACTCGGGCCGGACGTGGACCGTCACCGCCGCCGCGGCGTCCACCAGAGCGACCGCGGGCGGTACGTCGTCCCAGCCGGTCGCCCCTGCGGCCGCCATCGCGGCCTCGACCGTGGTCTGGAGCCGCTCGAGGGCGGCCTGCAGCAGCTGTTCGGCGACGACCGCCGCGCTGCCGAGGCTGGCGTCCCCGAGCTTGGGCGCACGGGCCGCGGCGACGAGCCGGTCGAGCAGCGTCAGGTAGCGCTCACCGCGGATACGGCGCGCGATCTGCTCCGCGACCGGCGCCTGGCCGCCGGGCAGCAGCCAGACCAGCTCGTCGGCGAGGTCGTCCAGCCACTCGGCCTCGAAGACCACGCCGATCCCCTGCAGCTCGGTCTGCAGCAGCCGCGCCTGGTCGACGAGCCGCTCGGTGGCCCGGAGGTCGCCGCCGCGGACGGCCAGGTCCGCCTCCACCATCCGGCGCAGCCGCAGCCCCACGAGCTGGCCGGCGAACCGGCGGAACGTGCCTTCGGGATCGAACGGCCCGGGCTCGCCGACGTCGCTCGGGCTGGTCGCCGGGGCACCGAGCCGCG
The DNA here is from genome assembly GCA_963727215.1 of uncultured Actinomycetota bacterium. GTDB lineage: Bacteria > Actinomycetota > Actinomycetes > Propionibacteriales > Propionibacteriaceae > Microlunatus. The sequence goes on along the minus strand of CAVSFR010000003.1, from coordinate 69,953 downwards.
TGACCAGCCGGGGGAGCCGGGAGACCTCGGTGGCGCCGGCACCCACGAGCGCCCGGTCCAGCCAGGCGGTCTGCTCGTCGGTCAGTCCGGGCCCGATCGGGGTCAGCATCACCTCGCGGTACCGGGCGGTGGTCAGGCCACCGCGCCGCACCGTCACCCTGTCGTCGCGCAGCAGGGCCACCGTCGCACCGTCGTCGCCGCGCAGCGCGAACTCGCGGCGATCGCAACGCAGCGCCGCGACGGGACCGAGCGCTGCTCGTCGGCGAAGCGGCCGGATCAGGTCCGCGAGCTCCTCGGGCAGGTCCGCGTGGCCCATCAGCTCGATCCGGTCCTTGGGCAGCAGAGGCTGCCAGTCGGGCGCCGTCAGGTACCACTCACCGCGGCCGTCGAGGACCCGGTGCGCCAGCAGCACGCCGGAGCGGATCAGCCGGTGGTCAGGAGCGTCGAGCAGGGTGACGTCGATCTCGTACGCGGCGTTGTGGCCCACCCGGGTGACCAGGTTGCGCACCCCGACCGCGGGGTTGACCAGCCGCGGCTCGACCGCGCTGTACGGCATGTCGTAGAGCCGTTGGCCCGGCGGGCGCACCCGCCGGTAGGGCGCCGGCGTCGGGACGAGCGGGGCTCCCCGCTCAGCCGGTGACCGCTCGTCCGTGCCGAGCGTCGCCGGCCAGACGGGCACGGCGGAACTCCCCCGACGTTCGGTCACGACACTTCCCCAGGCACGGGCTCAGCCTGGCACACACCCCGACCGGGCCCGGCCAGCCTCAGCGCGCGCCGGCTTCCGCCGACGCTGCCTTCTTCGCCGTGGCCTTCTTGGCGGCGGTGGTCTTCTTCGCCGGAGCCTTCTTCGTGGCCGTGGTCTTGCGCGCCGGTGCCTTCTTGGCCGGTGCCCGCTTCTTCGGCGCCGGGCCCTTGGCCCGCTTCTCCGCCAGCAGCTCCGCGGCACGCTCGGGGGTGATGGTCTCGATCTCGTCGTCGCGGCGCAGCGTGGCGTTGAACTCGCCGTCGGTCACGTAAGCCCCGAAGCGGCCGTCCTTGATCACCATCGGTGAGCCCGAGACCGGGTCCGGACCCAGCTCCTTGAGCGGCGGCTTGGCTGCAGCCCGTCCCCGCTGCTTGGGCTGGGCGTAGATCGCGAGCGCCTCGTCCAAGGTGATGGCGAAGATCTGGTCCTCAGCGGTCAGCGACCGTGAGTCCGTGCCCTTCTTCAGGTACGGGCCGTAGCGGCCGTTCTGTGCGGTGATCTCGACGCCGTCGCCGTCCAGCCCGACGACGCGCGGCAGGCTCATCAGCTCCAGCGCCTGCTCCAGGGTCACCGTGTCCACGCTCATCGAGGCGAACAGCGAACCCGTCCGGGCCTTCGCGTTCTTGGGCGCGTCCTCGGGCAGCTGCTCGGTGACGTACGGGCCGAAGCGGCCGTTCCGCGCGACGATCGTGTTGCCGCTCTCGGGGTCGACGCCCAGCTCGCGCTCCTCGCCCATCGGCTTGCTGAGCAGCTCCAGCGCCAGCTCCACCGAGAGCTCGTCCGGCGGCAGCTCGTCGTCGACGTTCGCGCGGCGGCCTTCGGCGTCCTCGACGTAGGTGCCGTAGCGGCCGACCCGGACCACGATGCCGTTGCTGTCGGTCTCGAGGTCACCGACCGAGAAGGTGGAGAGCTTGCGGGCGTCGATGTCACCGAGCTCGGAGACCAGCCGCTGCAGCCCCTCGTGGTCCGGGCCACCCTCGGGCGAGCCGAAGTAGAAGTCGGTGAGCACGCCCAGCCGAGCCGCGTGGCCCTCCGCGATCTGGTCGAGGACCTGCTCCATCTCGGCCGTGAACTTGTAGTCCACCAGCTTGGGGAAGTGTTCCTCGAGCAGCCGGGTGACCGCGAAGGCCAGCCAGGTCGGCACCAGGGCCGACCCCTTCTTGAACACGTAGTCACGCGAGGTGATGGTGCGGATGATCGAGGCGTAGGTCGACGGCCGGCCGATCTCCAGCTCCTCGAGCTTGGCCACCAGCGACGGCTCGGTGTAGCGGGCCGGGGGGCGGGTCTCGTGGCCCGAGGCGGTGACGCTGTCCGGCCGCAGGGACTGGCCCTGGGTCAGCTGGGGCAGCCGCGTCTGCGCGTCGTCGGAGGCCGAGTCGTCGTCGTGGGACTCGACGTAGGCCTTGAGGAAGCCGTAGAAGGTGATCGTGCGGCCCGAGGCGACGAACGTGCAGGGCTCGGCGTCCCCGGAGCCCGTCGCCGGGGTGGCGGCGATCCGGACGGTGATCGACTGCCCCTCGGCGTCCTTCATCTGCGAGGCGACGGTCCGCATCCAGATCAGCTCGTAGAGCCGGAACTGGTCGCCGGTCAGCCGCGTCTGTGCCGGGGTCTGGAAGGTGTCGCCGGCGGGCCGGATCGCCTCGTGAGCCTCTTGGGCACCCTTTACCTTGCTCGCGTAGAGCCGCGGCTTGTCCGGCAGGTAGCTCGCGCCGAACAGCTGGCGGACCTGGTTGCGGGCCGCCGTGATCGCGGTCTCGGACAGCACTGAGGAGTCCGTACGCATGTAGGTGATGAACCCGCCCTCGTAGAGGTCCTGGGCCACCGACATCGCGCGCTGGGCGGTGAAGCCGAGCTTGCGGCCCGCCTCCTGCTGCATCGTGGTGGTCCGGAACGGGGCGTACGGCTTGCGGGTGTACGGCTTGGACTCGACGCTCTGCACGGCGTAGCTGGCGAGACGCAGGCCGGTCGCCAACGCCTGGGCGGTGGTCTCGTCGAGGTGGACCAGCTGCTCCCCCGGCTTCGTGCCGAGCGCGCCGCGGCTGTCGAAGTCGCGGCCCTGGGCCACGCGGCGCTCGCCGACGTGGGTCAACCGGGCGGGGAAGAGCGGCGGGTCAGCCGGGGCGCCGGCGTCGAGGACGGCGTCGAGGTCCCAGTACGAGGCGGAGCGGAAGGCGATCCGCTCCCGTTCACGGTCGACGACGAGGCGGGTGGCGACGGACTGCACGCGGCCGGCGGACAGCCGCGGCATCACCTTCTTCCACAGCACCGGCGAGACCTCGTAGCCGTACAGCCGGTCGAGGATCCGTCGGGTCTCCTGGGCGTCGACCTTGTCGGTGTCGAGCTCGCGAGGGTTGGCGACCGCCTCGGCGATGGCCTGTTTCGTGATCTCGCGGAACACCATCCGGCGGACGGGGACCTTGGGCTTCAGCTCCTGCAGCAGGTGCCAGGCGATGGCCTCGCCCTCGCGGTCGTCATCGGTGGCCAGCAGCAGCTCGTCCGACCCGGCCAGCGCGTCCTTGAGGGTGCGCATCGTGGCGCGCTTGTCGGGACTGACGACGTAGATCGGCTCGAAGCCGTGGTCCACGTCGATGCCCGTGCGGGCCCACTTCTCACCCTTGTACTTGGCCGGCACCTCGGCGGCACCGGTCGGCAGGTCGCGGACGTGGCCGCGGCTGGACTCGACGATGTAACCGTCGCCGAGGTAGCCCGCGATCGTCTTCACCTTGGTGGGCGACTCCACGATCACGAGCCGCTTGCCACCTGCTTTGCCTGCCACGCTGGTTCCTGTCTCCTGGCTCTACCGGCCGAACGCGACCGTCCTCGCAGGCGTTCCCGCGGGGATCGGTGCGCCGTCGCCTCCGTTCGGGGGCTCGGCGCGCTCACTCTACGACCGCCGTCCACCCCTTCGGCGCACGCGGACACCCTCAGGACAGGAAACCGTCGACCACCGCCACGCGGACGCGCGGCAGTATTTCCGCCGTCAGCTGGTCGGCGTCGACCTCCAGCAGGCCGGCCACGGTGGCGATCAGCCGGCCGAGCGGCAGGTCGCCGTCGCAGGCGCCCAGCACCCCGGCGAACGCGGTGCCGGGCTCGATGGCCCGGCGGAACCCCCGCTGCTGACGCAGCACCAGGTGCTGGGGATCGGCCGCGCCGGGCAGACCGCTGGTCTCCTCGAGCACGTCCGCGGCCAGTCGCCAGCAGCGCGCCAGCAGGACCTCCTCACTCATCGCCCGCTCGCGGTCCACCGCGGTCAGCTCGGCAGCCAGCGCGGGCGCGATCGGCTGCTCGACCCCGTACGGCCAGTCCTCGATCCGCACCCACGGCTCGGCCCGGCCGGCCCGGTGCAGGGCCAGCCAGCCCATCCCGACGGCCTCGATGCCCAGCGCGTCGAAGTAGTCGAGCCACTCGACGTAGCAGCGGCGGTAGTCCGACGAGCCGGCCAGGCCCGCGTCGGCCAGCCAGAGCTCGGCGTAGGCGTGCGGGTCCAGCACCTCGCGCTGGACCACGTGGGCGTCGCAGCCCGTGTCCGCGAGCCAGCCGCCGATCCGGTCCGTCCAGTCCTGGCCGCGGACGTGGGCCCAGTTGGCCAGGACCTGACAGGTGCCGCCCTCGTTCAGGTGGCCGGCGCCGTCGCGGACCACCCGCTCCACCAGGCCGTCGGAGGTCCAGGAGCCCTCTCGGTAGGCGAGGCGGTCCGCGTCGGTGCGCGGCGGCGACATCACGTACGGCGGGTTGGTGGTGATGAGGTCGAAGCGCTCGCCGGCCACCGGCTCGTACAGGCTGCCCAGGCGCAGGTCGACGTCGAGGTCGTTGATGAGGAGGGTCAGCCGGGCCAGCTCGAGGGCGCGTGGGTTGAGGTCGGTGGCCACGATCTCCTCGGCGTGTCGGGCCAGGTGCAGGCTCTGCACGCCGCAGCCGGTACCGAGGTCGAGGGCACGGCCGACCGGTCGGCGCAGGGTCAGCTGGGCCAGCGTCGTGGAGGCCGACGAGACACCGAGGACGAAGTCCGGACGCAACGGCTGAGTCTCGGTGTCGAGGTTCGGGGAGAGGTCTGAGACCACCCAGCCGCTCGCGCCGTCGTCGCTGGCGTACGGGCGGACGTCGATCTCGGCCCTGATCTCCTGTCCCCCTCGGCTGAGGACGCCCGCGGCGGTCAGGGGGTCGACGAGGCCGGGCAAGGCAGCCTCGAGGGCGTCCGCCGGGACCGGCTGCTGCAACAACCAGAGCCGGGTCAGCACCGCCAGCGGGTCGCGCTCCTCACCCAGCGCCCGGACGCCGGCAACCGTGCTGTTGCGGCCGAGCGCCGCGTGCGCGGCTGGACCGATCCGGTCCACCACCGCGTCGACGTCGTAGTGGTGCTCGGTGAACGCGGCGCGCAGGTCGGCGGCCTGGGCAGTGGTCAGGGTGGGCACAGGCTCATGCTGCCAGCCCTCGACGGCCGCCCGAGCCGGTCAGGGCGCGCGCGGACCACGGCAGGGCTCAGGGCCCGGCGGCGCGCAGCACCGGCCGGAGCGCGTCGACCACGGCCGGGTCCTCGATGGTCGAGGGGACGGTGCCGGGCCGGCCGTCGGCGATCTCCCGCATCGTTCGGCGCAGCACCTTGCCGGAGCGGGTCTTAGGCAGCGCCGCGACGACGTCGACTCGACGAAGCGCGGCCACCGGCCCGATCTCGGCCCGGACCAGGGCGACCAGCTCGGTGACGACCTGATCGGGGTCGGTGGCCACGCCTTCCTTGAGGACCACCAGCCCGCGGGGCACCTGGCCCTTCAGCTCGTCGGCGACACCGATCACGGCACACTCCGCGACGGCCGGATGGGAGGCGAGCACCGCCTCCATCGAGCCGGTGGAGAGCCGGTGGCCGGCCACGTTGATCACGTCGTCGGTCCGGCCCATCACGAAGAGGTAGCCGTCGGCGTCGACGTAGCCGCCGTCGCCGCTGAGGTAGTAGCCGGGGTGGGTCTGCAGGTAGCTGCGCCGGAAGCGGTCGTCGTCGCCCCACACCCCGCGCAGGGTTCCCGGCGGCAGCGGCAGCTTCAGGCAGATCGCTCCTTCGCGGCCCGCAGGCAGCTCGGCGGAGTCGGGCCCGAGCACCTGGACGTCGTAGCCCGGGACCGGGACCGACGGCGAACCGGCGATCAGCGGCAGCGGCTCGAGACCGCGCGGGTTCGCCGCAATCGGCCAGCCCGTCTCGGTCTGCCACCAGTGGTCGACCACCGGCACGCCGAGCCGCTCGCCCGCCCAGCGGAACGTCTCCGGGTCGAGCCGCTCGCCGGCCAGGAACAGCGTCTGCAGGCTGCTGAGGTCGTACCGCCCGATCAGCTCACCCGCCGGGTCCACCTTGCGGATGGCCCGCAACGCGGTGGGTGCGGTGAACAGCGCCTTCACCCGGTGCTCGGCGACCACCCGCCAGAACGCCGCGGCGTCCGGGGTGCCGACCGGCTTGCCCTCGTACAGCACGGTGGTCGCCCCGACCAGCAGCGGCGCGTAGACGATGTAGGAGTGCCCGACCACCCAGCCGACGTCGCTGGCGGTGAACATCACCTCGCCGGGCCCGATGTCGTAGACGGCGCGCATGGAGTAGCTGAGCGCCACCGCGTGCCCGCCGTTGTCGCGGACGATGCCTTTCGGCTTTCCCGTGGTGCCCGAGGTGTAGAGGATGTAGAGCGGATCGGTCGCCGCGACCTGAGCGCACTCGGCCGGCGGGAACTGTCCCGGCCGCATCAACGCAGCGAGGTCGAGGTCCCGCCCGGGCTTCAGCTCGGCCCGGGCCTGCTCGCGCTGGAGCACCAGGCAGTAGTCGGGCTGGTGGGCGGAGCGGGCCAGGGCCGCGTTCAGCAGCGGCAGGTACTCCACCACCCGGCCGGGCTCGAGGCCGCAGGAGGCGGTGATGACCACCTTCGGCTCGGCGTCCTCGATCCGCGCCGCGAGCTCCGCGGGCGCGAAACCGCCGAAGACCACGGAGTGCACGGCGCCGATCCGGGCGCAGGCGAGCATGGCGAACACGGCCTCGGGGATCATCGGCAGGTAGATCACGACCCGGTCGCCGCGGCCCACGCCGAGCTCGCGGAGGGCGCCGCCCAGCTGCGCCACCCGCTCGAGCAGCTCGGCGTAGCTGTAGCTGCGGCGGGTGCCGGTGTAGGCGGAGTGGAAGATCAGCGCCGGCTCGTCGGCGCGACCGCGGATCACGTGCCGGTCGAGCGCGTTGTAGCAGGTGTTGAGCAGGCCGTCGGAGAACCAACGGCCGGTCGGGCCGCCGTCGGGGTCGAGGATCGTGGTCGGCCGCCGGAACCAGTCGATCGCGCGCGCCTGCTCAGCCCAGAACCCGTCCGGGTCGTCCAGGCTCCGCCGGTAGGTCTCCGCGTACGTGCCCATCACACTCCTCGTCGAGCGGCCCGCTTGTCTGCTCAGCGTACGATCCGCGACGTGCTCGCCAGCCTCCTGGATGCCCGTCGGCTCGGTCCCCGTTCGCTGATCAGCCGGTCGCGCGCCGGGCTCGCGGCCACGGTGCGGGACAAGATCGGCGGTGACACCTTCGCCGACACCCACGAGAAGATCTGGTTCGCCGAGGGTGAGCGCTGGTTCGGGGAGAGCGACCCCATCTGGCGGGTCCACGCCGACGCCGCCATGTTCATCGGCGGTATCCGCGCCCTGCTGCTGCAGTCGCTGCACCCGGTGGCGATGCTCGGCGTCACCGAGCACTCGGGCTTTCGCAGCGACCCGTGGGGCCGCCTGCAACGCACCAGCACCTATCTCGCCACCACCACGTACGGGACGATCGAGGACGCCGAGCGCAGCATCCGGATCGTGCGCGCCATCCACGGCCGGGTGACGGGGACGACGTCGACCGGCGAGCCGTACCGGGCCGACGACCCGCACCTGCTCGGCTGGGTGCACGTCGCCGAGGTGGACAGCTTCGTCTCCGCGTACCAGGCCTTCGGTGACCGGAGGCTGAGCGAGGCCGAGGTGGACAGCTACGTGGCCCAGTCCGGGGCGGTGGCCGAGCGCCTCGGCGTGGTGGACCCGCCGCAGACCTGGGCCCAGAACCAGGAGCTGCTGGCGGCGTACCGACCGGAGCTCGGCTCCTCGCCCGCTGCCCGCGACGTCGCGCGCTTCCTGCTGCGGGAGCCACCGCTCGCCGGACCAGCCAAGCTCGGTTACGCCGCGCTGGCCGCCGGCGCGGTCTCGTTGCTGCCACCCTGGGTGCGGACGACGCTGCTGCTGCCGACGTTGCCCGCGACCGACCGGCTGATCGTCCGGCCGGTGGTGCGCTCAGCGCTCGCAACCCTGCGGTGGGCCCTCGCGGACCCGACCGGCATGCCCGAGGCGCCTGCCTGAGCGTGGCTGCTCATCGCGCGGCCACGACCGCGCGGGGACGGGCAACCTGGGGTCCTCCTCGATGCGGGACGGACGGCAGGAGCAGTCGGGGGTCAGCGGCTGACGTCGCCCGCGGCGACGGGATGCCACAGCGCAAGCGGCGCGGTCGGCAGCTCGGCGGGACGCGAGCGGTAGGGCAACCGTGACCGCTTGGCCTGCCAGCAGATGAGGGCCAGGGCCACCGCGTGCACGAGCAGCGTGATGCCGAACTCGAGCGGCGTTCCCTTGGTGCCGGCGCCGACGAAGGCGGTCTGCCAGCCGCCGATCCCGATGCTCACGATGAAGACGAACACGTTGTTGGTGGCGTGGATCGCGATCCCCGCCTCGAGCCCACCGGTCCACCAGGCGGCGAGGCAGCTGGCCACCGCCAGGCATCCGATGCTGCCCAGCACCCAGATGTCGGGGCTGCCGTGAGCGGCGGAGAACAGGACGGTGGACACGATGGTCCCGACGACCAGGCCGACCACCGGCCTGGCGAACCACGTGCCGACGTTGAGCAGGACGAAGCCCCGGAAGAAGTACTCCTCCCCCGCCGCCTGCAGCGGGGTCAGCACCACCATGATCAGCAGCAGCGCGACCCAGTGGGCGGGTCGGCCCGGCTCGGGCGGGTCCGTCAGCACCGACAGGCCGACGGAGAGCAACCAGATCGGCAGCACCACCACGACGCAGCGCAGCAGCCACGACCAGCGGATCCCCCCGGTGACCGAGGCGACGAATCGCGGCCGGACGCCGTAGACGACCCAGATCGACAGCGTGGTCGTCGGGATCAGCAGGATCAGCGACAGGTTGAGGGAGATGAACCCGACCGGGCCGAGGTTGTCGGTGCTGATGAGGGTCTGGAGGATGTAGCGACCGAGGTTCGGCTGGCCGGTGGCCAGACCGGCCACCACCGGCGGGACCACGGCCAGGAAGCTGCCCACCACGTACATGCCCAGGGCCAGCACCAGCGTCAGCAGCGGCTTCCACCAGCGGCGACGCGGTCCCCGGAGGAGCTGCGGGTAGCGCTGCGGTTCCGTCGGCAGCGCGGGCGGCCGCAGGGGCGGGGACCAGCCGTACGGAGCGGTCGGTGGGGCGGGCGCGTAGCTGACGGCCGGATAGCTGGCTGACGGCTGGCCCGGAGCCGGGTAGCCCGCCAGCTCCGGGTCCGGCTCGGGGTGGTCAGGAGCGTCAGCGGGCGGGCGGCCGTAGGTCTCAGACATTGCCGTCCAGTGTGCCATCGGCCCCGGACCGACGAGCGTGGTCCGGGGCCGAGCGGGCACGATCTGTGGACAGCCTCGGCTGGATGACAGCTGAGGCTCAGGGGCGGACGGTCAGAGCGTGTGCTCCCGCTCTGCGGCCACCGGCGTCCCCTCGACGGCCTCACCGACCCCGGTCTCGGGCGCAGCGGCCTCGGCACCCGGGGTGTCGGCGATCGCCACGTTGCGACGCGAGCTGATGGCCACTGCGGTCACGATGATGGCCAGTGCCGCCAGGGCGATCAGGTATCGCCAGGCGCTCGGGTCGTCGCTGAGCGGGGACATGGCGACGACCGCGGGCGCGATCAGCACGGCGACCAGGTTCATCACCTTGATCAGCGGGTTGATGGCCGGGCCGGCGGTGTCCTTGAACGGGTCACCGACGGTGTCGCCGATGACGGTGGCCTCGTGGGCGGAGGAGCCCTTGCCGCCGTAGATGCCGTCCTCGACGAGCTTCTTGGCGTTGTCCCAGGCACCACCGGAGTTGGCCAGGAACACCGCCATCAAGGTGCCGGAGGCAATGGCCCCACCGAGGTAGCCCGCCAGCGCGGACGCTCCTAGGCCGAAGCCGACGGCAACCGGGGCGAAGATCGCCAGCAGGCCCGGCGTCGCCAGCTCGCGCAGCGAGTCCTTGGTCACGATGTCGACGACCTTGCCGTACTCCGGCTTGCCGGTGCCCTCCATGATCCCGGGGATCTCACGGAACTGGCGGCGCACCTCGAACACGACGGCACCGGCCGCGCGGCCGACGGCGCTGATGGCGAGCCCCGAGAACAGGAACACGACGGCCGCACCGAGGATCAGGCCCACCAGCGTCTGCGGGGCGAAGACCACGGCCTCGCTGGTGAACTGGGCGTAGCGGTCGGCCAGCACGTCACGGATGGCGTCGGTGTAGGAGCCGAACAGCGCCGTCGCGGCGAGTACCGCGGTGGAGATGGCGATGCCCTTGGTGATGGCCTTGGTCGTGTTGCCGACCGCGTCGAGCTCGGTGAGGATCTGGGCGCCCTCGCCGTGCACGTCACCCGACATCTCCGCGATGCCCTGCGCGTTGTCGGAGACCGGGCCGAACGTGTCCATGGCCACGATCACACCGACGGTGGTGAGCAGACCACAGCCGGCGAGCGCGATGGCGAACAGGGCCACCACGCCAGAGCCGCCCAGCAGGAACGCCCCGTAGACGGCCGCCGCGATCACGATGGCGGTGTAGACCGCCGACTCCAAACCGACCGAGATGCCGGACAGGACCACGGTGGCCGCGCCGGTGAGAGAGGTCCGGGCCACGTCCTGGACAGGCTTGTCCTCGGTGCCGGTGTAGTAGCCGGTCAGCGACAAGATGACGACGGCCAGCACGATGCCGATGATGACGGCGCCGATGGCCACGATCCTCGGGTCGTCGATCGGGCCGGTGAACGCGGCGGCTCCCGGCACGTTCAGGGCAGCGAACGACGACGGCAGGTAGGCGAAGGCGGCGACCGCGCAGAGCACGGCCGAGATAGCGGCCGACAGGTAGAACGCGCGGTTGATGGTCTTCAGCCCGCCCTCGCTCGGCCGCGGCCGGGTGAGGTAGATGCCGATGATGGCGGTCAGGACGCCGATGGCCGGGACGATCAGTGGGAAGACCAGCCCGGCCTCGCCGAACGCGGCCTTGCCCAGGATCAGCGAGGCGACCAGGGTCACCGCGTAGGACTCGAACAGGTCGGCCGCCATGCCGGCACAGTCACCGACGTTGTCGCCCACGTTGTCCGCGATGGTCGCGGCGTTGCGGGGGTCGTCCTCGGGAATGCCCTGCTCGACCTTGCCCACCAGGTCGGCGCCCACGTCGGCGGCCTTGGTGAAGATGCCACCGCCGACACGCATGAACATGGCGAGCATGGCCGCGCCGAAGCCGAAGCCCTCGAGGATCACCGGCGCGTCGCTGCGGAAGATGAGGACCACGATGGCCGCTCCACCCAACCCGAGCCCGACAGTGGACATCCCGACGTGCGCGCCGGTCCGGAAGGCGATCTTCATCGCCGGGTCGCGCCCTGCGTCACGGGCGGCGGCGGCGACGCGCACGTTCGCCCGGACGGCCAGCCACATCCCGAGGTAGCCGATCAGAGCCGAGAACCCCGCGCCGGCCAGGAAGGCGAGCGACCGACCGATCCGCAGGGTCCACTCACCGAAGTCGTCGCTCCCGCGGGCGGGCAGGGCCAGCAGCAGGAAGAAGGCCAGGATGGCAAAGACCGCGAGGGTGCGGAACTGCCGACCCAGGAAGGCGCTCGCCCCCTCTTGGACACCGAGGGCAATCTCTTTCATCTTCTCGGTGCCGTCGCTCGCGGCGAGCACCTCGCGCCGAAAGATGAAAGCCATGACGAGCGCCAGCAACGCAACAGCGAGGACGATGACGACTAGCGTGAGATTGCCTCCCGAAACCGGGATGGCGGTGACTTCCAAAGGAACTGGAAGTGCGGACATATAACGTCCTCCTGAACTGCGTTGCTGTGTTTTCGGGCGGGAATGTCCGGGCGAGTCTAACCACATGCACTACTGGTCCGCTCACGCTGAGTCCCGAGCGGCCAGCGCGTCGGGTCGATGCTCGGCCCGGCGCCGCCTAGCCGTGACAGGCTGGCCAGGTGCAGAGCGGGTCGGATCGGCAGCAGGAGGCCGGCGTACGCCACGTCCGCCAGCTCGCCGCCCGGGAAGGAGAGCGAGCACCGTGGCCGGAGTGGCTGCCCGACCCCGTGGTCGCGGCGCTGCAGCAGACCGGGATCACGAAGCCGTGGCTCCACCAGGTCGAGGCCGCCGACGCGGCCTGGCAGGGACGGCACGTCGCGCTGGCCACGGGTACGGCGTCCGGCAAGAGCCTCGGCTACCTGATGCCGGTCCTGGCCAGCACGTACGGCGGGCTGGACCCGGCCGGCCCGGTGCGGGCCGCGCCGACCGGGACGGCGGCATGGCGGCTCGGCGGACGGGAGCACACCGCCCTCTACCTCTCGCCGACCAAGGCCCTCGCCCACGACCAGCTGCGGGCGTGCGCCGCGCTGCAGCTGCCCGGCTGGCCGGTGGCGGCCGTGGACGGCGACACCGACCTGGCCCTACGCGACTGGGCCCGCGACCAGGCCGCGTACGTCTTCACCAACCCGGACCTGCTGCACCTGTCGTTGCTGCCCGGCCACGCCCGCTGGGCCCGCTTCCTCGCCGCACTGCGCTTCGTGGTCGTCGACGAGGCCCACCGCTACCGGGGCGTCTTCGGCGCCCAGGTCGCCCTGGTCCTTCGCCGCCTACGGCGGATCGCGGCCTGGTACGGGGCGGAGCCCACCTTCGTGACCGCCTCGGCCACCTCGACCGGGGCGGCGGCCAGCACCGCTGCCCTGCTGGGGGTCGAGGTGAACGCGGTCACGGCCGTCGAGGTGGACCGCTCGGCGCGCGGACCGGTCGAGCTCACGCTCTGGCAGCCTGCCGGCGACGCCGACGACGCGACCGCCGACCTGTTGGCGCGCTCGGTCCGCGCCGGAGCCCAGACCATCGCCTTCGTCCCCTCCCGTCGGGGCGCGGAGCTGGTGGCGCTACGGGCCCGACGGCAGCTCGAGACTGCACCGACCGCCGCGGCCGGTCGGGCCTCCCCGTGCTCGGAGCAGCCGCTGTCGGAGCGGCCGGCTGTGGCGGCGTACCGGGGCGGCTACCTCGCCGAGGACCGCCGTCGGCTCGAGCGGGACCTGCAGGAGGGCCGGCTGCGGGGGGTGGCAGCCACGAACGCCCTCGAGCTCGGCGTGGACATCGCCGGGCTCGACGCCGTGATCCTCTCCGGCTTCCCGGGAACCCGGTCGGCCTTCTGGCAGCAGGCCGGTCGCGCCGGCCGGCGCGGGCAGCCGGCATCGGTGACGATGGTCGGCCGCACCCATCCGCTGGACGCCTACCTGCTGGCCCACCCGGACGCTCTGCTGGACGCCCCGGTCGAACCGACCGTGCTGCACCCCGAGCACCCGCAGCTGCTGGCACCCCAACTGGCTGCCGCCGCCCAGGAGCTGCCGGTCACCGAAGCCGACGCCGGCTACTTCGGTCCGGCGACGCCCGTGCTGCTCCGTCGGCTGGCGGCCGGTGGCAGCCTCCGGCAGCGCCCCGACGGCTGGTACTGGACGCGCCCCGAACGGGCGGTCGACCTGATCGACCTCCGCGGATCCCGGGACGGGACCGTGGAGATCATCGAGATCGGCACCGGCCGGATCCTCGGCCACGTCGACCCGGCGGCCGCCGACCGTACGGTCCACCCCGGCGCGGTCTACCTGCACCGAGGCGAGACCTACCTGTGCGAAGAGCTCGACCTCGAGTCCTCCGAGGCGTTGGTGCGGCCGGCCCACCCCGGCTACGTCACGCAGCCGCGCGTGCGCACGGAGGTGACCGTCCTGCAGGATCTGCGTCACCGCCCCGTCGGCCGGGGGCGGCTGCACCTCGGCCAGATTGCGGTGACCACCCAGGTGACCGGCTACCTCCGGCGCGACGAGCTGCTCGGGACGGTCTGGGACCAGACACCCCTGGAGCTGCCGGAGCATCGGCTGCAGACCACAGCCGTGTGGCTGGCCGTCGATCTCGACGACATCGACGCCGAGCTGTCCCTGCAGCAGGTCGCGGCGGGCGTCCATGCCGCCGAGCACGTCGCGCTCGGCCTGCTGCCTGCCTTCGCCAGCTGCGACCGTTGGGACGTCCGCGGCCACTCCACGTCCGGTGACATCCCCTCCGCGGTGGCGGGCGACCACGACGCTGGCGGGCGTCTCGGTCCGACGCTGTACTTCTACGACCAGCAGCCGGCCGGGCCGGGTGCCGCCGCTCAAGCGTTCGGCGCCGCGGAGGCGTGGCTGGCGGCGGCGCGCGACCGGGTGGCGACCTGCGCCTGCGAGGCGGGCTGCCCCGCCTGCATCGTGAGCGCCGACTGCGGCGAACCCCGACGCGGGCTGGACAAGCAGGCGGCGGTCGCCATCCTCTCGCTCGTCTCGACCTGACCGGCGGCTCGCCGGGCCATACTGGCGGCAAGGTCTCTCTCACCGCCTCGTTGTCGGGGCGGGTCACCGCAGGGGGAGCCTGTTCGAGATCTTCCAGACCGGTATGCGGCACCAACGAGAAGAGAGGGACCGAGGACACATGCTCGTCTCCAAACCCACCCACGGCGGGGGCGCCCCGCTCGGGATCGACCTCGAAGCCGGCATCGCGACCATCAAGATCGTGCGCCCCGCCCCAGCGCCCGCAGTCGGCGAGCCACCAGCCGAGAACCAACCAGCAGCCACCGACCCGACCGAGCCGTCGCAGGACACCGAGGATCAGGACTGAGCAAGCGGCTCGGCACCGTCTGCGCCTCACTCGACCGGCCCCGCGTGGGCCTCGGCCCGGACCTGTCGGGGAAGGCCGCTGACCTGGCCGGGGGTGGCGATGGAAACCCGGACGGTCACCACGAAGCCGACCTGGTCACCCACCCGCTCGCAGCTGACCAGACCCGCACCGTTGCTTGAGGCTGACCTCTTCGCCTGCCCGCAGGCGTCCGCCCCGACTTCGAACGCGGCCGCAGCACTCAGCGCCACGAGGTCGGCAACCGTCCGGGCCCGCCGGTAGGCCACCGCATATCCCGCGAGCACCATCAGGGTGTAGCCGAGCAGCACCACAACCCCCATCACCCCTGCCAGCAGCACCGAGGCGCTGCCGCGTTGGCCCCGGCTCGTCGGCCTCCGTGTGAGCTCGCAGCCCCGGAGCATCATCGGGTCGCTCCCGGCTCGGGCACGACCACGGCTTCAGCGTGCAGCGGCACCACCGGCAGCCCCCGAAGGAAGGGACGGGCTCTCAGGGTGACCCTCACCTGCACCCGCCCGGGCTGCCGGTCGACCCGGACCACAGCTCCCTGGGGGGCAGCGCGTCGCGCGCTCGCAGACCCTGCGGTGTCGGCCCGGGCCTCCTGGCGCGCCACCGCGGCGGCCGCGTCGATGCAGCGGAGCTGCATGCCGATCAGGACCAGTCCCCAGCAGAGCAGCAGGAAGAGGCTGAACGCCGCCAGGATGGCGACGGCCAGCTCGGCCGTCACCATCCCGCGCGCCCCGCGGTGGTCCTTGCGGAACCGCCTCACGACGACCCTCTCGACTCCGGCTCCGGCTTAGCGGAGGCCGCCGGCGAACGACCTGATGACCTGGAGGATGAACCCCAGGATCGCCTCCTCCACCGCCCCGTTGGTCACCACCGAGAGCAGCACGCCGGCGATCGCGATGGCCGCAATGATGCCGACGGCCCACTCCGCGCTCACCATCCCGCGCTCGCTGAGCGCGAGCCGCCGGGTCGAACGCGCCGCCATGGCTGACTCGTCCAGACCCTCCTGCGCCAGAACCTCCTGCGACAGACCCTTCTGCGCCGGTGCGTCCTGCACCACGGGAACCAGCCGGCTGCCCGTCGCGTCGATCGTTTCCTGCATGTCGTCCTCCTTCGTCGGCACCCGCGGGGTGCAGCAGCCGAGCTGGCTGCAGCGAGAGTCTCCGGACGCCGACCCCGTTCGTGCGGTTCACCCGACGGCCTGTGGAGAGCGGGACGACACGGCGACGCTGTGGACAACCGCGGCTCAGGGGAAGGCCTGCAGGACGGCCGACACGACGGTCGGCACCACCCCGAGCAGCAGGAAGGCCGGGATGAAGCAGACCATCAGCGGCAGCACGCTCCGCACGCCGACGCTGCGAGCCACCTGCTGCAGGGCCGAGCGGCGAAGCTCGCGCGCCACCCGGGCATGGTCCCGCAACGCCTCCACCATCTGGGTGCCTGACTCGACCGACCGGGCGAGGTCGACCGCGGCCGGCCCGAGCTGCGGATGACCGGCCAGGGCCATCCACGCCTCTCGGTCGGGCACGCCGAGCTCGACCGCGCGAAGCACCGGCTGGAGGTCGTCGGCGACCGGTCCGGCGAACGCGCCGGCGACGGCCGCGCACGCCGCTCGGGGAGGCGTCCCCACCGCCAGGCAGGCGGCCATCAGGTCCAGCGCCTGCGGGACCTCCAGGACCAGGTGCTGCTGCCGGCGCCGGACCGCCAGCGGTTCGAGCCAGCCCAGCGCTGTCATGCCCGCGAGGGTCAGCAGCGGCCAGGCGATCCACACCCAGGCGCCGAGCTGGATGACGCCGCCGCTCAACACGAAGCAGAGTGCCCCGGCAGCGGCCAGGCTCAGCCAGAAACGCCGCCGGAGCGCGGGTGCGCCCGGTCGACCGGCCAGCAGCCGGCTCAGCCGGCCCGGTTCGCCACTGCGGACAGGGGGCCGTACGACAATCCGCAACCGCGCCGCCGGTTCCCGGAGGACCAGCAGGACCGCGAGCACGGCCAGACCAGCGGCCAGGACGATGTGGCCGGTCACCGCAGGTACGTCCTACGTCGCTGCCGAAGCAGAGGATGTCTGTTCACTTGTTGCCGCCTCCTGGCCTCAGGCCTGCGCGGCCGCCTGCCGCGCCAGGTTCTCGATCCACAACACTCCGGCGCAGGCCAGCCCCACGCCGACGACCAGGCACGCCCAGCCGGCGGGGCCGCCCGCCAGCCACGCCAGCGGCTTCCCGCCGATCAGGTAGCCCATCCCGAGACCCAGGGCCGGCAGGGCCGCCATCAGCTTTCCGGTGGCCCTCGGGGCGGCCAGCTCGCTGCCGACCACCGAGCGCAGAGACTGGTCCGCCGCCAGGCCCGCGGCCACCTCCTCGAGGGTTCCCGTCAGCGAGGCTCCCGAGGCGGCCGAGACCTGCCACGCCCGCGCGAGCTCACGCAGTCCCTCACAGCCCTCAGCTGCTGCCCGTCGGTGCCACAGCGCCGGGAGGTCGCCACCTAGGCTCATGGTGATCCGACCCTCCTCGAGCACCGGGCAGGTGACCGCCGCCACCTCGAGTGCCTGGGCCGGCACCAGGCCGACGCGCAGGTTCGCGGCCAGCACCGAGGCAGCCTCGGCCACGGCGAGCCGGGCCCGCTCGGCCCTGACTCTTCGGGCCCGTAACCGGGCCAGGCGGGTCACCGTCCCGGCCATCGACAGGCCCGCGACGCAGAAGGCCACCCCCTGGAGGCCACCCAGCGACCCGGCCAGCGCCAGTGCGGCCACGGCACCGCTCACCACCAGCGGGGCGCCCCGCCGCCGGCGACGAGGCGTCCCGGACTCCGGTTGGCGGGCGGGTAGGCGCTGCAACCCGGCGCCGACGGGCCCGCGTACCGCCAGCAGTACCGCCACGACGGCCAGCAGCACAGCCAGCCCGGTCACCGGTCCAGCAGCCTCTCCAGCCGCTCGGCCCCGCGATCCAGGCGGATCCGCCCGTCCACCCCGAACGCCACCGCCGACTCTGTGCGCGTCAACCCCGAGGCGGGGTCGGTCACGACGACGTGCACCCCCGCCACCCGACGCCGGCCCGTCTCCTCGCGTTCGATGTGGATCACGGCGTGCAGGGCCGCGCCGATCTGGGCGTGCAGCGCCGCTCGGCCGAGGCCGCCGAGCGAGCCGAGAGCCTCAAGCCGGGCGGGCACGTCCTCGGCCGAGTTGGCGTGGACGGTCCCGCAGCCGCCCTCGTGACCGGTGTTCATGGCCATCAACAGGTCGACGATCTCGCCGCCGCGGACCTCACCGACCACCAGCCGGTCGGGCCGCATCCGCAGCGACTGGCGGACCAGATCGGTCAGGGTGACGGCTCCGGCCCCCTCGGCGTTCGGCGGCCGGCCTGCCAACCCGATCACGTGCGGATGGCGGGGCGCCAGCTCGCGGGAGTCCTCGACGACCAGGATGCGTTCCTGCTCGGGCACCAGCGCCAGCAGCGCCGCCAGCAGGGTCGTCTTCCCCGAGCCCGTCCCGCCGCTGACCAGGAAGGCGAGCTTGGCCGCCACCAGCCGGTCGAGCAGCGCAGCCGCGCGCTCGCTCAGCGATCCCGAGCTGACGAAGTCGGCGAGGCTGAACGTCCGCGCCGCGGGGACGCGCAGCGACAGGCAGGTGCCAGGGCCCGCCACCGTTCCGAGCACCGCGTGCACGCGGCAGCCGTCGGCCAACCGGGCGTCCACGAAGGGAGCAGCGTCGTCGAGCCGGCGACCGACCGAGGCGGCCAGCCGCTGAGCCAGCCCCCGTACCTCGGCGTCAGAGCCGAACCGGACGCCGGTGAGCTCGAGCCCGCGCCCGCGGTCGACGAACACCTGGTCGGGGCCGTTGACCAGCACGTCGGTGACCCCGGCCTGCCGCAGCAGTGGCTCCAACGGTCCCGCGCCGACGCTGTGGCGGCGCAGCGCCTCGACCGTCGCGACCAGGGCGGAGTCGGTGACGACCCGGCCTTCGGCCCGCATCGCCTCGGCCACGTCGGACGGCGTGTGGGACCGACCAAGCGCGACGAGCCGGGTCCGGAGCGGTTCGAGCTCGGTGACGTCGGGACCGAGGCTCGCCTCGAGCGCATGGCTGCTCACGCGACGGCTCCGGTCGGCTCGAGCTCGGCCAGCACGCGCCGGCACAGCTTGGCCAGGCTGCTGCGTCCGACCCTGGCCGGCGGGTCGCCGCGCTCGGCCGCCAGGACCAGCGCATCGTCGGAAGGGACAACGCCGATCAGCGGCAGGTCAACCGCAGCGGCCGCCGCCTGGGCGTCGAGCCCGCGCAGCCGCCCCTCACGGACCAGGACGGCCAAGGGCCCGCAGGCCGGCGCCAGCTCGTGCGCGACCTCGCGCGCTGCGGCCACCCCACGCAGGTCCGCCCGGACCAGCAGCAGGGTCAGGTCGGCCGTCCGCAGCACCTGCCGGGTCGCTCCGGTCAACCGCCGCGGCAGGTCGACGACCACCAGCTGGTGGCTGCGTTGCAGCGAGAGCAGCACCGCCGCGAGCTGGTCGGCCGGTAGCGGCCCCGCCGGCTCGGGGCCGCGCGCCATGGCCAGCACGTCGACACCCGCGGCGACCGGGAGCTGCCCGCGAAGGTCGCCCAGGTGTCCGCGCGCTCCGGCCAACCTCGGCCAGCGCCAGCCGGCTGTCTGCTCGGCCCCGAGCAGCAGATCCAGACCACCGCTGCGCTCGTCGGCGTCGACGAGGGCCACCCGCCAGCCCGACCCGGCGGCGGTGACCGCGAGCCCGGTGGCGCAGGTCGAGGTGCCGACACCCCCCGAGCCACCGACCAGGCAGACCACCCGCCCGCGGTCGCCACGGTGGCCGTCGGTGGCCGCGACCGCCGCAGCCAGGGCGTCGGCGCCGCTGGGCAGGGTGAGGACGGCTGCCCCGAGCCGCGCGGACCACGCCACGGCGTCCTCAAGCGCCTTGTCCTCACCGAGCAGGTAGAGGTTGGTCCGCCGCGGCAGCACCAGCGACGCCACCGCGGCCGCCTGGTCCACCCCCATCAGCACGAGCGGGGCCCCGGCCCACCGGCCCCGCAGCGCCCCGGCGTCGGGGACGACCTCCGGCTCCACGTCGAGAGCGGCGGTCACCGAGAGCACCCGGTCCAGCAGCTCGGGGTCGCGGGTGACGACGACGACCGGCGACGCGTCGGGCTGGAGATCCATGCCGTCAGTCTGGGCGGGCCGGCCGGTGGCGACGAGTGCTCGGGCGAAGCTGTGGAGAAGTCGGACGCACGTCAGAGCCTGTGGACGACGGTCGGGCGGCGAGCGGCCGCCGGTCGCCGGCACGGAGCCGGTCCCGAACGCGCATGGACGGGATGAAGATGATCATGACGACAGGTGGAAGTTGATCAAGGTCGGGCTCCGAAGTTGATCAAGCTGTCGCCGGACCACCTTGTCCTGTCATACCTGATTCGTCTCGCGAAAGCCCTTCCCACGCAGGGAAACGGGAGGTAGAACTGACCCCAGGAAGCAGCCGAGCAAAGCAAGCACCAGCTCAATCCGTCAGGCTTGGTCGATGATCAGGTCAGGCGGGAGCCGCAAGCAGAGGTCGACTGGCTCGACACGAGTACCCACGCGGCGATCACCCATCCCTGAGGGCAGTTGCGACCAGGTTCACCTGGCCAACTTGGAGAAACGGCACGCTTGGTCGCTCGATGACGCGAGCACGGCACGGCGTCCGCCCGACGGGCGCCGTGCCAATCCACGTCGCCATACCCCTCCGAAATACCATCAGCCCTGCAGCGACGCGCCCAGCAGCTCGGCCCCACGGCTGACCGCGGTCGCGCAGTGCACCAGCCAGCTACGGACGCCGCCAAGCCCTCCACCGGCGTAAGAGTCCAGAGCCGCCCGGTAGGCGCCGGGATCCGCCGCGTGACCGGCCTCGACGGGAACCGCACCGCGCGGGTCGACGCCGGCGGAGATCAGCACCAGGTGCTCAGCGGCCCGGGCCACCAGCGCGTCGGCCGAGCCGAACGGGGCCACCGTCGCCAGCTCGGCGTGCACGACCGCGGCGAGGACGAGCGCAGAACCGCCGGCGGCAGCCGTCAGCAACCCGGTCAGACCCGCCATTCGCGCCGCGATCTCCGGTCCGGCCCGGAGGCGCCCCAGCTCGTCGTCGGGCACCAGCCCGCGAGCAAGCAGCACGTGCGCCCGCGCCAGGGCCTGGGCCGGTGCGGACCGCACGACCCCGGCCAGCTCGGTCAGCTCGGCGGAGAGCCGGACGGCCCCCGGCAGCCAGAGGTCGGGCTCGTCGGTCAGCCGCGCGCTGCCCCGAGCCCCGGTCAGCAGGGCGCCCGCCACCACCTCAGGACCTAGCGTGCGGAACCCACGGTCCCGCAGCACCGCGTCCACCGAGTCGATCGCCGTCGCTACCGCCGACGGCACGCCCTCCAGCCGGGCCAGATCGGCGAGGGCATCCACGCTCACGTCCTAGAGTCTCCCCCATGAAAGAGCCGCGCCGTGCGCCTTACCCGGCCACCGCGGCCACCTGGATGGTCGGCGATCAGCGCGCCCGGGTGCTCGACGTCGGCACGGGTCGGGGCAGCTTCGCGGCCATGCTGACCGACGCCGGCCACGAGGTGTTCGGACTCGACCGCGACCTGGCGCGGGTGGCCGAGCTGCCGGGACTCCTGGGGACCAGGCTGCACGTGGTGGGCCAGGTCGAGGCGATGCCCTTCCTCTCCTGCCACTTCGACGTGGTCACCTCGTCCCAGACGCTGCACCGCTTCGCGCCAGGGCTGGCCCTGACCGAGATCGCCCGCGTGCTGCGGCCGGGCGGCCACCTCGCCGTGGCGTACAACACCCGCGACGACACCGTGCCCTGGGTGCGTCGGCTGACGGCCATGATGCGCTCCGCCGACCCGCACGCGATGTCTGGTGACTTCGGTCAGCAGGCCGTCGACGCGGTCGCCGAGAGCCCGTACTTCGTCGGCCTCGAACGGCGGACCTTCCGCAACTGGGTGCCCATCACCCGCGGAGGGCTGCTGACGATGGTGCAGCGCCAGCCGTGGGCGGCGGGGCTGCCCGAGGACACCAGGAACGCGCTGCTGGTCGAGGTCGGTCACCTCTACGACACCTCGGCCCGACCTCCGGAGCCGCTGCTGCTGCCCTTCCAGGCTGCCTGCTGGCGAGCGCAGGTCGACCACACCGAGCTCGTGCTCGCAGAGGACGCGGACGCTCTGGAGATCCGCCTCTGACACCTCTGGGCCGCCACCTGGTCGCACCGACGCCGCGATGTCGGCGGTCGGGGTTAGGGTGCGGATCAAGGACTACCTGTGGAGGCTCCAATGACGGAGAGCACGCCCCGACCCGAGGCCGCCGAGCAAAGGTCGCACACCACCTCCGACGACGCCTACGCCGCGATCGCCGCCGACCCGGACTTCGCCGAGCTGAAGCGCCGCTACACGCGGTTCGCCTTCCCGGCCACCCTGGCCTTCATGGCCTGGTACATCACCTACGTCATCTGCAACAACTGGGCCCGTGGGTTCCTCGACACCCAGGTGATTGGGAACATCAACGTCGCGGTGGTCTTCGGGCTGCTGCAGTTCGTGTCGACGTTCGTCATCGCCTTCCTCTACTCCCGCCACGCCCGCTCCGCCCTCGACCCGCTGGCCACCCGACTTCGTGACCAGTACGAGCACGGGACCGGCCGATGACCCTTCTGCTGACCCCGCTCGCCGCGAGTGACAACCGGGGCCTGACCATCGGGCTGTTCCTGGCCGTCGTCGCGGTGACGCTCGGGATCACCTTCTGGGCCTCCCGGCAGAACAAGACCGCCGCCGACTACTACGCCGGCGGCCGGTCGTTCTCCGGCTTCCAGAACGGCCTGGCCATCGGCGGCGACTACATGTCCGCAGCCTCGTTCCTGGGCATCTCGGGCTCGATCGCCCTCTACGGCTACGACGGCTTCCTCTACTCCATCGGCTTCCTCGTGGCCTGGCTGGTCGCTCTGCTGCTGGTCGCTGAGCTGCTCCGCAACTCGGGCCGCTACACGATGGCCGACCAGCTGGCCTACCGGATGCGGCAGACGCCGGTGCGCTCGGCGGCCGCGTCCTCGACGATCGTGGTCTCGATCTTCTACCTGCTGGCGCAGATGGTGGGGGCGGGCAGCCTCGTCGGCCTGCTGCTCGGCGTCAGCGACCCCAGCGTGAAGAACCTCGTGATCGTCGGCGTGGGCATCCTGATGGTCATCTACGTGACCTTCGGCGGCATGAAGGGCACCACCTGGGTGCAGATCGTCAAGGCCGTGCTGCTGATGATCGGCACCCTGCTGATCACCGTGCTCGTGCTGGCCAAGTTCCACTTCAACCTCTCCGAGCTGCTCGGGGCAGCGGCCGAGAAGTCCGGCAAGGGCGCTGCGTTCCTGCAGCCGGGCCAGCTCTACGGCAAGGACCTGGTCGGCAAGTTTGACTTCCTGTCCCTGGGCCTGGCCCTGGTGCTGGGCACGGCCGGCCTACCGCACATCCTGATCCGCTTCTACACCACCCCGACCGCCCACGCGGCCCGCAAGTCGGTGCTCTGGGCGATCGGTCTGATCGGCGGCTTCTACCTGATGACCCTGGTGCTCGGCTTCGGCGCAGCCGCGCTGGTCGACACCAGCAAGACCAGCCAGATCGCCACCAGCTCGGGCAACGCGGCCTCGCCGCTGCTGGCCCAGGCCGTCGGCGGCGGTGAGGGGACGCTGGGCGGCTCGGTGCTGCTGGCCCTGATCTCCGCGGTCGCCTTTGCCACCATCCTGGCGGTGGTGGCCGGGCTGACGCTCACCTCGGCGTCGTCGGTAGCCCACGACCTGTACGCCAACGTGGTCAAGAAGGGCAAGGCGAGCGAACGCAGCGAGATGATCGTCGTCCGGATCGCCGCTTTCGCCATCGGGGCCGTGGCGATCGCGTTGGCCATCCCCGCGCAGCGGCTGAACATCGCGTTCCTGGTGGCGCTGGCCTTCGCCGTGGCGGCTTCGGCCAACCTCCCTGCGCTGCTGTTCAACTTGTTCTGGCGGCGCTTCAACACGATGGGCGCCACCTTCAGCATCTACGGCGGCCTCGCCGCGGCAGTCATCCTGGTGATCTTCTCCCCGGTCGGCTCCGGCACACCGACGTCGTTGGCGCCGGGGATGGACTTCGCCTGGTTCCCGCTGCGCAACCCGGGGCTGGTCTCGATCCCGTTCGGGTTCCTCTGCGGCATCGTGGGCACCCTCCTCAGCAAGGACCCCGAGTCCGAGCGCCGCTACGACGAGCTGTCGGTGCGCTCTCTCACCGGGGCGGGAGCGGAGAAGGCGGGCGGTCACTGAGCCGCAGCCAGGGCGTCGGTAGCCTGAGCAGCGGTGGGCGATGCCCGTCGCGACACCATCGTCGAGGAGGACCAGCGTGAGCGAAGAGGCCCTGTCCAACCTGGCGCACGAGGAGCGACGCTTCGCCCCGCCCGCGGAGCTGGTAGCCGAGGCCAACGTGACCGCCGAGACGTACGCGGAGGCGGCCGCGGACCCATCAGCCTTCTGGCTGCGTCAGGCGAGCCGGCTCAGCTGGGACACCGAGCCCACCCAGGGGGTCGACTGGAGCAACGCGCCGTTCGCCACCTGGTACGCCGACGGCACCCTGAACGCCGCGTACAACTGTCTGGACCGTCACGTCGACGCCGGGCGCGGTGACCGGGTGGCCTACTACTTCGAGGGCGAGCCCGGCGACACCAGGACCATCACCTACGCCGAGCTGGCCGCCGAGGTCCGCCAGGCGGCGAACGCCCTGGTCTCGCTGGGCGTCAAGGCCGGCGACCGGGTGGCGATCTACCTGCCGATGATCCCCGAGGCCGTCACCGCGATGTTGGCGTGCGCGCGGATCGGCGCGCCGCACACCGTCATCTTCGGCGGCTTCTCGGCCGATGCGCTCGCCTCGCGGATCACCGACTGCGGGGTCGAGGTGGTGATCACAGCCGACGGGGGCTACCGCAAGGGCTCGACCTCGGCGCTCAAGCCGGCCGTGGATGCCGCACTGGAGTCCTGCCCGAGCGTGCGCCACGTCCTGGTCGTCCAGCGGACGAAGCAGGAGACGGCGATGCAGGAGGGTCGCGACCTGTGGTGGCACGAGCTCGTCGGCGCCCAGGCGACCGAGCACGAGCTGGAGTACTTCCCGGCCGAGCACCCGCTCTACATCATGTACACCTCGGGCAGCACCGGTAAGCCGAAGGGGATCCTGCACACGACCGCCGGCTACCTGGTCGGCACCTCCTGGACCCACTGGGCCACTTTCGACCTCAAGCCCGAGACCGACGTCTTCTGGACCGCGGCCGACATCGGCTGGGTGACCGGGCACTCGTACCTGGTCTACGGTCCGCTGGTCAACGGCGCCACCAGTGTCATGTACGAGGGCACGCCGGACACCCCGCACAAGGGACGCTGGTGGGAGCTGATCCAGAAGTACGGGGTGACGATCCTCTACTGCGCGCCGACGGCGATCCGGACGTTCATGAAGTGGGGCAAGGAGATCCCGGCCGAGTTCGACCTCTCCTCGCTGCGCATCCTGGGCTCGGTGGGCGAGCCGATCAATCCCGAGGCCTACATCTGGTACCGCACGCACATCGGCGGCGACCGTACCCCGGTGGTGGACACGTGGTGGCAGACCGAGACCGGGATGCACATGATCTCGCCCATGCCGGGGGTCACCGAGGGCAAGCCGGGCGCGGCGATGGCGGCCGTACCGGGCATCTCGGTCGAGGTCGTCAACGACGAGGCCCAGCCGGTGGCGAACGGTTCGGGCGGCTACCTCACGATCACCAAGCCGTGGCCGGCGATGCTGCGCACGATCTGGGGGGACGACCAGCGCTACGTCGACACCTACTGGTCCCGGTTCCCGGGCATGTACTTCGCCGGGGACGGGGCGAAGAAGGACGACGACGGGGACATCTGGTTCCTCGGCCGGGTGGACGACGTGATGAACGTGTCGGGGCACCGGATGTCGACGACCGAGATCGAGTCGGCCCTGGTCTCGCATCCCAAGGTGGCGGAGGCGGCCGTGGTCGGAGCGAGCGATCCGACCACCGGGCAGGCGATCGTCGCGTTCGTGATTCTGCGCTCGGAGGCCGGCGACGGCGGCCCGGACGTGGTGCAGGAGCTGCGGGCCCACGTGGCCAAGCAGATCGGCGCGATCGCCCGCCCACGCCAGATCATGGTCGTGCAGGAGCTGCCGAAGACCCGGTCCGGCAAGATCATGCGCCGGCTCCTTCGCGACATCGCCGAGAACCGCGAGCTGGGCGACGTGACCACGCTGACCGACTCGTCGGTGATGGACCTGATCAAGGACAACCTCGACAGCGGCCCCGCCGCTTCGCAGGACTGAGCCGGCGGCTCTCGGGTAGTCTGAGGCGTCCGGCCATGCCGGACAGGTGTGCCGGGAAGTCTGGTCGGTGATCACACCGTCGACCCCACGAGGACTTCATGACCACCGAGACACCCCCCGGGACCAGTTCCCTCTTCGGCCGCGGCTCCTGGGCGGAGGCCTCCCGCATCGCGGGGGTGCTGCGCAGCGAGACGGTCGGTGGCGCGCTGCTACTGGTCGCCACCGTCATCGCCTTGGTCTGGGCGAACTCACCCTGGGCCGAGGCCTACACACGTCTACGCGACCTGACGATCGGTCCGGAGGCGCTGCACCTGGACCTCTCGCTCGGTGCCTGGGCAGCGGACGGCCTGCTCGCCATCTTCTTCTTCGTCGCCGGCCTCGAGCTGAAGCGGGAGTTCGTTGCCGGGGACCTGCGCGATCCCCGCCGGGCTGCTCTGCCGGTGGTCGCGGCCGTGGGCGGCATGGCCGTGCCGGCGATGGTGTTCGCGCTGGTCAACCTGCGCGCCGGTGGCGGTGCCCTGCAGGGCTGGGCGATCCCGACGGCAACCGACATCGCGTTTGCGCTCGCTGTGCTGGCCGTCGTCAGCACCCATCTGCCGACCGGGTTGCGTACCTTTCTCCTCACCCTCGCCGTGGTCGACGACCTGCTGGCGATCACGATCATCGCGCTCTTCTACACCCGCGACCTGCACGCACTGTTCCTCCTGCTGGCGCTGGTACCGCTCGCGCTCTTCGGTCTGCTGGTGCAGCGCCGGGTGCGGTCGTGGTGGCTGCTGCTTCCCCTGGCCGCCCTGACGTGGGCGCTGATCCACGCCTCCGGCGTGCACGCCACCGTCGCCGGCGTCCTGCTGGCCTTCACGGTGCCGGTCATCCGCAGCCAGGCGGCTGGCGGTCCTGACGCCGGCCCGGGTCTGGCTGAGCACTTCGAGCACCGGCTCCGACCCATCTCCGCAGGCTTTGCCGTTCCCGTCTTCGCGTTCTTCGCCGCGGGCGTCGCCGTCGGCGGTCTGTCCGGACTGGTCGACTCGCTGACCGACTCCGTCGCCCTCGGCATCGTTCTCGGGCTGGTCGTGGGCAAGGCCGTGGGCATCTTCGGCTTCACCTACCTGATGGCCCGCTTCACGAAGGCCACGTTGGACGATGAGCTCCGTTGGCTGGACGTGGCCGGCCTCGCCATCCTGGCCGGTATCGGCTTCACCGTTGCACTGCTCATCGGCGAGCTCGCCTACGGGGCCGACAGTGAACGCGACGACCAGGTGAAGGTCGGCGTTCTCGTCGGCTCGCTGATCGCGGCCGCGATCGCCGCGGTCATCCTGCGGCTGCGCAACCGGACGTACCGACGGCTCTGCACCGCAGAGGAGCTCGACTCCGACGCCGACGGCACCCCCGACGTCTACGACACGGCTCAGCCGAGGTGACGTCGCGGCCGGAGCCGGCCGGTCAGGGCGGACTACCGTGGGGGCGGCCTGCGCCCGGATCAGACTCGAGGCTGTCTCCAGGAAGTCCGGCCATCCTCTCGACGTCGAACAGCCGCGCGACTGGTACGTCCGTGCTCGAGTGCGCCACGATGCTGAGCCCGATGCACACCGCTACCAGCTCGTAGACCTGTTGGGCCTGCGGGATGCCGGAGTGCAGGACCAGCAGCCCGTAGACCACCGAGGCGAAGCCTTTGGGGCCGAACCAGGCGGCGGCATACAGCTCCTTGCGCTCCAGACCGCTGCCTCCGCTGAGCGAGAGGATGAGGGACAAGGGCCGGACCAGCACCAACGACAGGACGGCCACCACCCAACCGCCCCAGCCGATGCTCGACAGCAGGGTCGGCGTGATCAGAGCCCCGAAGACCAGGAGCGCGGCGAACTTGGCCAGCTCGGCCAGCTGCTCACCCAGATGGCCGAACGCCTCCTGGGCGGCCGGGTTCAGCTGGGCGATGGCAGCGCCGCCGGCGAAGGCGGCCAGGTAGGCGTTGGCGCCGGTGAGGTGCGCGACCGCGTACAGCAGGATGCCGACGGCGAGCGGACCGAGCGGCTGCAGCTTCGGCTCCGCCCCGAGACCGGGAACCCGCAGCACCAGCTGGACGAGCGTCGGCAGCGCGAGCCCGATGACGATGCCACCCAACAGCTCCAGGGCCACTTCGCCCAGCCCGACGTGCTCAGAACCCCCTCGGCCGGCCGCCGAGACCAAGATGAGCACGACCGGGAGGGCCAGTCCGTCGTTGAGACCGCTTTCGACGCTCAGCAGGCGTCGCAACCGCGCCGGGACGTCGGAGCGTCCGATGATCGCCGAGGCGAACACCGGGTCGGTCGGGGCGAGGACGGCCCCGACCAGCATCGCCGTCACCCAGTCGAACCCCGCGGCGTAGTGCGCCAGCAGCGCGACACCGCCAAAGGCCAGCGGCATGCCCAGCCCCAGGGCACGTGCGGGCTGCCGCCATGAGCCCTCCCCCCGCAGGGATCGCAGCGCACCGCCGTCGACGAAGAGCACGGTGAACAGGGCCAGGTCGGCCAGCCCGCCCACGATCGGGCTGTCCGGAGTCAGGTTCACCACCCCGAGACCACCCGCTCCCACCGCAGCACCAGCGACAAGGAACACCAGGGAGGTCGACAGGACGGTCCGGGCTGCTACCCCCGACACCAGCACCGAGACCAGCAGAGCCAAGCCGAAGACCAGGACGAGGGACACAACCAACTCTCTCAGACGTGACTAGATTGACTCCCGTGCACGCTGGAGAGATCGCTGAACCGTACCCGGTGCTCGGCGTCGGGGCCTCGGCCCTGGAGGCCGCGAGACTACTGGCCAAGGACCGGCTCCCCGGTCTGGTCGTCACCGACGTCGACGGCCGGCCCAAGGCTGTCCTTCCCGCCTCTCAGGTGGTCCGCTTCATGGTGCCGGACTACGTGCAGCGCGACCCGTCGCTGGCCCGGGTGGTGGGCGAGCGGGCCGCCGACAAGATCAGCGAGCGGCTGAGAGCCGCGACCGTCGGAGATCTGCTGCCCGACCGTCCGCAGGAGCTGCCAGTGCTGCAGGCCGACGACACGGTGCTGGAGCTGGCGGCGATGATGGCCAGGCTCCGCAGCCCGCTGTGCGCCGTCGTCCAGGACGGCAGGATCATCGGGGTCGTCACGGCCTCGCACCTCCTCGAGCTGGTCTGCGGGTCACTCGATTGATGTGGTTGACGGTCGTCGTCTTCGTCGTCGTCTACGTCCTGATCGCCACCGAGAAGGTCAACCGCGTCGTGGCGGCCCTGGCCGGCGCCGGCGTCGTTCTCGCCGTGGGGGTGGTGGGACCGGACGACGCCTTCTTCTCCACCGAGACCGGCATCGACTGGAACGTCGTCTTCCTCCTGTTCGGGATGATGGTGATCGTCGGGGTGCTGCGGCAGACCGGGGTCTTCGAGTACGCGGCGATCTGGGCGGCCAAGAAGGCTCGGGGCCGTCCCTTCCGGGTGATGACGCTGCTCTGCCTGATCACGGCCGTAGCCTCAGCCGGGCTCGACAACGTCACCACCGTCCTGCTGATCGCCCCGGTCACGCTGCTGGTGTGCGAACGGATCGGCGTTCGGCCCGTGCCCTTTCTCATCGCCGAGGCGCTCGCCTCCAACATCGGCGGTACGGCGACCCTGGTCGGCGACCCCCCGAACCTGATCGTGGCGAGCCGATCGGGACTCACCTTCAACGACTTCCTCGTGAACCTCGCGCCGATCGTTGTGGTGATGCTGGTCGTCTTCGTCGCGCTGTCACGCGTCCTCTTCCGCCGCGACTTCACCGCTGACCCGGAACAGGTCGCGGAGGTGATGGAGCTCGACGAGCGTGAGGCGATCAAGGACCGGCGGCTGCTGGTCAAGAGCCTGGTGGTCCTGGGGCTGGTGCTGGCCGCCTTCACCCTGCACAGCGTCCTGCACCTCGAGCCCTCGGTGGTGGCCCTGCTCGGCGCCGGCGTGCTGGTGACGATCAGCGGGGTCACCCCGGCCACCTACCTGGCCGAGATCGAGTGGGAGACGTTGCTCTTCTTCGCAGGGCTCTTCATCCTGGTGGGTGCCCTGGTCAAGACCGGCGGGATCGACCACCTGGCGAGTGGCCTGGTGAGCGCGACCGGCGACAGCCCGGAGCGGGCCATGATGCTGCTGCTGTGGGGCTCGGCTCTGCTGTCGGCCGTGGTCGACAACATCCCCTACGTGGCGACCATGGCCCCGGTGGTCCAGCAGCTCGTCGACACGGGTCCGCTCGCCGGCCGGCAGGGCTTGTGGTGGGCGCTGCTGCTGGGTGCGGACCTCGGGGGCAACGCTACGGCCATCGGGGCCAGCGCCAACGTGGTGATCACGGGGATCGCGCGGCGCAACGGACACCCGATCTCGTTCTGGGAGTTCAGCCGGTACGGCTCGGTGGTCGCGCTGGTCACGCTGGCCGTGGCTACCCCCTACCTGCTGCTGCGCTACTGAGACGCCCGGGCCCCGCCCGCGATCTGGCTCCGCCGGCCGCGTCAAAACCCGGCCGGCCGGTCCTGCAGAAGGCACCCGCTAGGCTTCCCGCGAGGGAAGGAGCCACCGTGGCTGATCAAGGTGTGGGTGACATCGTCAAGAGCATCACCGACGACGTCAAGCTGCTCGTCCGAGACGAGATCCAGCTGGCCAAGGCCGAGCTGGTGCCTGCCGCGAAGAACGCCGGCATCGGTGCCGGGATGTTCGGCGCCGCCGGCTACTTCGGGATCTGCGCCCTCTCGATCCTCTATTTCGCCGCAGCCTTCGGGCTGGTCGCCCTCGGGCTGAGCGAGTGGCTCGCGTTCTTGATCGTAGGAGTCGTGTTACTGGTCATCGCGGCCGTCCTCGGGCTGATCGGGCTGACCCTGGTCAAGAAGGTCAAGGGCCCCGAGCGCACCATCGCCAACGCCACCACGACGGTGGCCGAGATCAAGGCTGCGGTCCAGCGGGGCAACGCGGCGGCAAAGGCTCCCGAGATCGAGGGCGAGGTCGTCTCTGCCCGCGCGATCAACTGACCAGGGCTCTGACCCACAGCCGGCTCGAAACGTCCTGACCAGCGTCCTCGGACGGGCTAGCTGGACGACGCGCCCTCACTCGGCGCCCCCGGTCCGGGCTGGGGAGCACTGGTGCCAGGCCCAGGTGCGTCCGGTTCATCGCTGGAGATGACGGTCGCGCTGGCCGACGGCGTCGGCCCCGGGCTTTCGCTCGGAGACGGAGTGGGAGTCGGCGTCGACGGGTCGGCCGACGGGGTGGTCGAGACGCTGGCCGAGCCGCCGGCCGTAGGAGGTGCCGGCAGAACCGTCCGGTCGGGCAAGGGCTCCGGCAGCCGGCCAGCCGGTCCCTCGGAGGAGCTGCTGGCCGTCGAGCCGGTTGCGCTCTCAGCCGGGCTGGGGGTCGCGGTGACGCTCGGCGACTGAACCGGCGCTGGGGTGGAGTCACCGCTGCTGGCCACGGCGGCGCTCGCCCCCACCACGAGGACGACCGCGGCCGCCATCAGGAGACCGGTGACGCGACGTTGCTGCCGGCGCCCGGCCAGGCGGCGGATGCCTGAACTGTCGACAGCCACTGCCGTCCGGTCCTCCGCGTCCTCGGCAAGCGCCTTCAGGCGGGCGTCGAGCGGGTCCAGCTCAGGCATGGTGGGGCTCCTCGGGAATCCGGTCACTCAGCAGCGCGCCCAGCGCCGCCCGGCCGCGGGACAACCGCGCCTTGACGGTTCCGGTCGGCGCACAGGTCTCCAACGCGATCTCGGCGACCGACAGGTCGCACAGGTGGTGCAGGACGATCGCGCGGCGCTGCGCGGCGGGTAGCTGTTGCAAGGCTCGGTTCAAGGCGACCCGCAGCTCGTTCGGCTCGGAGGGCGAGGGCTTGTCGTTGGACCGGTCGACCGGTCGGAGCGCCTTCTGGGCCCGCCGCCAGCGACTGATCGCGAGCCGGGAGGCCACGGTCCGCACCCAGGCCTCGGGCGACTGCTCGGCGTCGAGCGTCGAACGCTTGGTCCACGCCCGGACGAAGGCCTCCTGGACGCAGTCCTGGGCCTCCGCCAAGTCGCCGCACATGGCGTAGATCTGGCCCACCAGACGGCGGTAGGAGGTGGTGTAGAGGTCGTCGAACGCTCGCTCGTCAAGGCCGGAACGCCCGAAGGCGCGCGGCACCACGGCGGCGGGGGCTGGTCGGTCCCACGTCACGTCAAGCACGCCTGCGCACGGCGGAAGTCACATCCATCGCGACCAGCCTCCTCTCCTCGTCGAGAGGTGTACGCACAACGCCCGGCGCTGGTTGCGTCCGATCCCGAAGAACTTTTCGCCCAACGGGGACGCAACCTGCGTCGGTGCCGGGGCGTAGTTCTCACATCATCCCGCTCAAAGGAGAGCCACCATGATCACAGCCCGACATCTCGTCCTCCTCCCCGCCGTCGGAGGGCTGGCGGCATCCGCGTGCCTGTGCCTCCTGCCCTCAGCCGCGGCAGCGGCGCCGGGCGGCTGCCCCACCACGAGCGTCAGCGACTTCAACGGGGACGGCTACGACGACGCGGCGGTCGGCGACCCTGGTGCCACCGTCGGCGGCGTCCACGAAGCGGGCGCGGTCATCCTCCTGCTGGGCGACGCCGACGGCCGGGTCGGTGAGGGCCGCCGCGAGGTGATCACCCGAGCCACGTTCGGGGAGCGCCCGGTGACCGGCGACCACTTCGGCTTCGACGTGGCCCTGGCGCCGACGGGCAACCCCGCCGGCTGCGCGGTGCTCCTCGTCGGAGCCCCCGGCGTCGACGTCGCCGACATCGACGGTGCGGGGACGGCGTACCTGATCAGCGACCTGCCTGACTCCGAGGGGACCCCCGCCCTGGACGTCGTCCCTCTCACCCAGGCCGACGCGAACGGCACGCCGGAAGAGGCCGACGCCTTCGGCAGCGCGGTGGCCATCACCGGCACGAACCAGGAGGACCGGCAGCGGCTGGTCGTCGGAGCTCCCGGTGAGGACGCGGGTGCTGTGTATGACGTCGGCGCGGTCAACGTGTTCGAGCTGGACGAGGACGGCCCGATCGGCCTGGCGGAGCTGCGGCAAGGACGCCGCGGACCTCTCGGCGCGGTCCGGCTGCCCGGGACGCCGCAGTCCGGCGACCGGTTCGGGAGCTCGCTGGCCGTCGGCGTGATGAACCTGCCCGAGGTCTCCGGCACCGAGAGCGGGCAGACGCTGGTGATCGGAGCGCCCGGCGACACGGTCTCGGGCCGCGCCGGCGCCGGCTCGGTGACCGTCCTGCAGGAGAAGTACGAGGCGGCCGTGCTGCTCACCCAAGCCACCCGAGGCATCACCGGCACCCCCGAGACCGGAGACGCGTTCGGCGCCAGCGTCGCCCTTGACCCACCGACCACCACGGCGAGAGCCGTGCTCGCCATCGGCAGTCCCGGCGAGGACGCCGGTACCAGCGAGGACACAGGCACGGTCACCCTGCTGGACAACGTGGGTGAACAGATGCGTCCGCGCACCGTCTTCAGCCAGGCCACTCCCACGGTGCCCGGCGCCAACGAGGCCGGGGACCGTTTCGGGGCCTCGCTGGCCTTCGGTCACCACGGGAGGACCCTGCTGGTCGGCCTCCCGGGCGAGGACCTCGCCAAGGTGGCCGACGCGGGGGCCGTCCAGCCCGTCCAGGTGGACGGCACACTGCCGTTGCGGTTCCAGCCGGCCCTCACCGAGGACGCACCCGGTACGGCCGGCGCGGTGGGTGCCGACCACCAGTTCGGGCTCAGCGTCAGCGCGATCAGCGGCCGGACCGAGCACCTGCTCACCATCTCCAGCCCGTACGCAGCCGGCGGCTCGGTCTATGTGCTCAGTGACAGCGCGAAGGTGCCGGCGCGATCCTGGGTGGCGTCAGCCGGGGTGCGCTTCGGCTGGTCGGTGAGCAGCTGACCCAGATACCGGGGGATGGCGCACAGGGGATGGGGCGGCGGGCCTCCACCGAGGGAGCGAGCCCTCGGTGGGGGCCTTGCTGCCTGCGCGCCGGCGAGGCGGAGCTGCTAGTTCGGGCCCGGCGTGACGGGCTCCTCGGCGGGCAGGCCGGCACCTGTGCTCGGCGTGTCCAGGTCGTCATCGGCGGCGGTGTCCGGCAGCCCGGCGGGGGCGGCGTTCCGGGCGTCGTCGATCAGCTTCTCGGAGTGGTCGAGCTGCTGCGCGGCCTCAGGCTCGGGCTCGTTCGTCATGGTGGGCGCCTCTCGTTCGCGCTGGCCGGTGGTCAGCGTCAGCCTCTCACGGGGTCGTCGGGCCCAACCAGGCTGCCATCACCCGGTACGCGTTGGCGAAGATCGTCAGCACCGGGTTCACCCCGCCGTTGGTGACGTGCAGGGACCCGTCGACGACCCGCAGGTTGTCGTGGCCCCAGACGCGCCCGTCCGGGTCCGTCACCGAGTGCGCCGGGTCGCTGCCCATCCGGCAGCTGCCCGCCTGGTGCTGACCACTGCTGGGGCCGAGCTCGTCGGGGCGCCGGCCCGCGACGATGACGGTTGACGCACCGGCAGCCCGTAACCACTCGGCGGCCCGCTCGCCGAGAAAAGCCGCCGTCCGGTGATCCTCAGGGTGCAGCCGGCCGCTGAGCCGGGCCACGGGCAGGCCGAGGCTGTCGCGGACCCGCGGGTCGAGCCGGACGCGGGACTCGGCCGAGGTGACCTCCTGGACGGGGCCGACGACGCGCTGCAGTCGCGGCATCAGGTGGCGCATCCGCTGCTTGGCCGCCAACCCGTGCCGCGGCAGCAGCCCGGCTCCGCTGAGGTAGAGGTAGGTGCTCGTCGGCGTCGGGACGAACTCGTTGGCGATCATCCCGCCGCCCACCAGCTCACCGCCGGGCACGCGGTTGTGGTGCCGGAAGTCGTTGGTGGCGATGCTCGGACCCGGCCCGACGTAGTCGTTGACGGGGTCGTCGAAGATGCCGAGCGCTCCGGCGTACAGGTGGCCCTGCAGGTGCCGGCCGACCTGGTCGGCGTTGTTACCGGCGCCGTGGGGCTCCTGCTCGCTGGTGCTGGTCAGCAGCAGGCGGGCCGACTCCACCGCGCCCGCGGAGACCACGACGTCGTCGGCCGCCACCTCGCTCCGCCAGGGCCGGCCGTCCGCCTCCGCGACCAGGACGACTCCGGTGACCCGCCCGCGCGCGTCGAAGGTCAGCCGTTCGGCCCGGGTCCCGAGCAGCAGGTGCAGTCGCCCGGTGGCCGCCGCGCGGGCGAGGGTGGTGTTGTGCGATCCGTTCTTGGCCTCCACCGGGCAGGCGAAGCCGACGCACTGACGGCAGCGGGCGCAGGCGGGCCGGCCGGCGTAGGGGACCGAGTTGATCGCCAGCGGCACGGGCAGGGTGGACACCCCCAGCCGTCCCGCGGCCTCGGCCAGCAGCCGGGCAGGCTGGGTCAGGGGCATCGGGGGCATCGGGAACGGTTGCGAGCGCGGCGCCAGGGCCGAGTCGCCTTCAGTGGTGCCGCAGACGCCGATCTCGGCCTCGGCCCGGCTGTAGAAGGGCTCGAGGTCGGCGTAGCTGATCGGCCAGTCGGCCAGCGCGCTGCCCTCGGGCACCCCGTACGTGCTGGCCATCGCGAGGTCCTCGGGGACGAAGCGCCAGGCCTGGGCGCCGTAGACCCGGGTACCGCCGCCGAGGGTGTAGGCGTTGCTGCCCCAGCGCGGGTCCCAGGCCGAGAGCGTCTCGTCGTGGTCGCCGACCTCGATCGTGCGCGGGTTGCCGCGAGAGGGCACCAGCGTCCGGTGGTCGAGTCCGATGTCGGTCCGCGCGTTGCGCAGGTGGTCCTCGGCCAGGTGGGCGGTGGCGGGGAAGTCCCCGCGCTCGACGACCAGCACCGTACGGCCGGCCGCCGTGAGCTCGGCGGCCGCGACCCCGCCGCCCGCGCCAGAGCCGATGACCACCGCGTCGTAGCGCGGCTGCACCTGTCCGTGACCGATGACGGCACTGCGGTCCAACGCCGGGACGGCGACGTCGGGCCAGCCCCCGCGCGGCTGCGGCGTCCAACCCAGAGCCGCCCAGACGGCCGGGCCGTCGTTCCCGCCGGACGCCGGGTCGGCGTAGTAGGCAGCGTTCACGCTGGTCAGGAACCAGCCGACGTCCGGCTCGTCGGCCAGCCGCTCGATCACCTGCTGCTGCTCGCGGGCGTCGAGGAGCCCGAAGGTCTGACCGCCCTGCTCGGCCGCCGCCTCGTCGAGACGGTCCAGCACCGCGACGATCCGTGCCGTCCAGCCGGCGCTGTCGATCGCCTCGGACGCGAGGAAGGTCGCCACGCCGACGGCGGAGGCCGACGGCAGGTCGTCGGCCGGGACGACCGCGTCCACCGCAGCCTGCAGCCGCGGGTCGGCCGCCGCTCCCGGCCGCTGGGGGAGGCTCACCGGGTCAGCCGATCAGGTGGACGCGGGACTCCCACGGCGCCAGCTGCGCGGAGACCGGCGTGGCGTGGGTGCTGATCAGCTCGCGGGCGCCCCTGATGTCGGGCACCGAGCCCAGGGGCACGGTTGCGGGCTGGGACGAGCAGTTGGCCACCATCACCAGCACCTGGTCCCCCAGCGTCCGGGTCAGCGCCCAGATCTGCTCGTGGTCGGGCAGCAGCAGCTCGAAGTGCCCGTCCACGATCACCGGCAGCTCGTGCCGTAGCGCGATCAGCCGGCGGAAGTGGTGGAACGTCGAGTCGGGGTCGGCCACCGCGGCGGCCGCGTTCACAAAGACGTAGTTGGGGTTGACCGGCAGCCAGGGGATGCCCTGGGTGAAGCCGGCGTGGGAGGTGTCGTCCCACTGCACCGGCGTCCGCGCGTTGTCCCGGCTGCGTACCGCCAGCGAGCTGAGCACCGTCTCGGCCTGCAGGCCGAGGCCGATCGCCTCGGCGTAGTAGTTGACCGACTCGATGTCGGCGAACGAGCTGATGTCGACGAACTGGGTGTTGGTCATCCCCAGCTCCTCACCCTGGTAGACGTACGGAGTCCCCTGGTGCAGGTGCTGCACGGTGGCCAGCGTCTTGGCCGAGCTCACCCGGTGCTCGGGGCTGTCGTCGCCGAAGCGGGAGACCGCCCGCGGCTGGTCGTGGTTGTCCCAGTAGAGGGAGTTCCAGCCGACGCCGGCCAGCCCGACCTGCCACTCGGCGAGGTTCTGCTTGAGCCGCGGCAGCTTCAGCGGCGCAAGGTCCCACTTGCCGCCACCCTCCTGCACGTCGAGGTTCACGTGCTCGAAGGTGAAGACCATGTTCAGCTCGTGCTGCGCGGGATCGGTCACCGAGCGGGCCAGCTCGATCGTCGAGCCGGGCATCTCGCCCACGGTCAGCAGGTGGTGCTCGTCGAGGCCCACCTCGCGGTTCATCTCGGCCAGGAACTCCTCCAGCCGGTGCCCGTTGGCGACCTCGCCCAACGCCGAGGAGTACCGGCGGCCCGGCGCGACATCGCCGTCGCGCAGCTGCTCGGGCTTGGAGATCAGGTTGATGACGTCCATCCGGAAGCCGTCGACACCCCGAGCGACCCACCAGCGCATCATGGCGTAGACGGCGCTGCGGACCTCCGGGTTCTCCCAGTTCAGGTCGGGCTGCTTGGGGCTGAACAGGTGCAGGTAGTACTGGCCGCTGGCCTGGTCGTAGGTCCACGCAGGTCCGGAGAACGCGGACTCCCAGTTGGTCGGCTCGGCGCCGGGCGTTCCCGGCTCGACGCCCGTCCGCGGCTTCTCCCACCAGTACCAGTCGCGCTTGGCCGAGGTCGGATCCTTCGACTCCACGAACCACGGGTGCTCGTCGGAGGTGTGGTTGACCACCAGGTCCATCACGAGCTTGATGCCGCGGGCGTGCAGCGCGGCGATCAGCTCGTCCAGGTCCGCGAGGCTGCCGAACGTGGGATCGACCTCCTGGTAGTCGCTGATGTCGTAGCCGTTGTCGTCCTGCGGGGAGGCGTACACCGGGGAGAGCCAGACGACGTCCACGCCGAGCTCGGCCAGGTAGTCCACCCGGCCCGTGATGCCAGGGATGTCGCCGATCCCGTCGCCGTTGCTGTCGGCGAAGGACCTCGGGTAGATCTGGTAGACCACCGCCGACTTCCACCAGTCGGCCGGGCGCTCGATCACGTTGCTCGGCGAGGTCGTCGGGGTGGTCGGTGTGGAGCTCGTCACGGCCGCGAGTCTTCCATAACCGGGGTGTCCTCCTCGCTCCGGTCGATGGCGGGCGGGGACAGGAAGAGCTCCTAGTCCTCGGGCTGCTCGATTCCGAGCCGGTCACGCAGGCTCCACAGCTCTCGGTCGAGGTTGGCCCGGGCCGCCGGCTTCAGGCCCTGCGCCCTGCCGCTGCGGAAGATCTCGGAGTCGGCGAGCGGCTCCAGCACGGCCAGCCGACCCGACCAGAACTCCACATCCGGCACGGCCGCGTACTCCGCGCGGACCGCCGCCACGTACGCGTCGTAGCGCTCGGCCGGTGCGGCCAGGATGGCCAGGTCGGCGTCGCAGAGCAGCTCGCCCTCGGGGTCACGGGCGCCGACGGCGTGCGTGGCGGTGAGCCGGACCAGCCGGGAGACCTGCGTCAGGTCCTCCTGCTCGAAGCCGGCCCGGCCGAGCTCGCGGACCGACAGCCGGGCGGAAGCCTCCTCATTCGTCAGCTCCCGCTCGGGCAGGTCGTAGATCGCGTCGTGGAACCAGGCGGCGAGCCGGACCACGTAGAGGTCCTCGTCACCGGCCAGGGCGTCGATGCTGAGCAGCACCTGCAGCAGGTGCGCGCGGTCGTGGTAGCGCCGGTGGGGCTCGGCGTAACGCCGGACCAGGCCACGGCCGAGCTCGGGCAGCGCCGGCAGCAGCGCGTCCCAGCGGCGGGCCAGCTCGGCGTCGAGCTCGTCGTCGGGGAGGTCGATCGTGCCGTACGGGTCGAGGGGGTCAGTGGGCATCGGGTCCTCCGGAGTCGGTGCGGCCAGGTCTGGCGAGGTCGTTGAGGTAGCGGGCGGGGATCGGGACGTGGCGCGAGGGGTCCCATGGTCGTTGCCAGCCGGCGAGGTCGAGCACCCCGTCCAGCAGGTGCGCGGTCAGCCCCCAGATCAGGTGGCCCTGGACCTCGAACGCCGGTCCGGTGTAGCCGGAGGGGTGCCGGACGCTGGCCCGATGGGCGGGGTCGGTCAGGTCGGCGACGGGGACGACAGGTACGGAGGAGACCTCGCGGGCGTCGACCGCGCTGACGAGCTCACGCTCGCGCCACCAGCCGAGGACGGCGGTGACGTCGAAGCCGCTGACGGCGACGTGCGCGGCCGGCAGCAGGCCGAGGACCTCGACGCCGGCCCGCTGCACGCCCACCTCCTCCTCGGCCTCGCGCAGAGCGGTGTCGACGAGGTCGGCGTCCCCGGGGTCGGCGGCCCCGCCGGGAAAGGCGATCTGGCCGGCGTGGGTACGCAGGGTGACCGCCCGCTCGACGAAGAGGACCTCGGGCCCGCGCTCGCCTTCCGCGAGAAGCACCAGCACCGCGGCTGCCCGGCCGCCGACACCCGGACGTAGCGAGACGACCCGCTGCAGCCGCTCGGGCGAGGCCAGCGCGGTAGCCAGCGGCTCCAGCCAGGCTGGACGCGTCGCGGTCACGGCTGCACCCCGAGGTAACGCTGGCTGAGCTCGCGGATCTGGTCCACGGAGCTGAAGGGTGTCAGGTTCCGGTACGCGATGGTGCCGTCCGCGCGGACGAAGAAGGTCACCGGCAGCGCCGTCACCTGGAGGTCACGTCGCAGGACGAGATCCTGGTCCTGGATCTCGGGGTAGGTCCACGCCGCATCGCGGGCGAAGCTGATGGCGCCGGCCGGGTCGTCGTCCGCGTGGTTGACCCCGAGCACCAACAGGTCGCTGCCACTGCGCGCCATCTCGGCCAGGAACGGCGCCTCCGTCCGGCACGGCCCGCACCACGACGCCCAGACGTTGATGATCATCGGTCGGCCGCGGAGACCCGCCAGCCGGACCGGGCGACCACCGCCCAGGCAGGGCAGGACGGCGTCGGGCAGGCCGTCGACCACGGCCGCGACGGCTGCCTCCGAGGTCGGGCAGTCGGCAATCCCGGCCGCCTTCTTGGCCGCGGCCATCCCGGAGGAGTCCGGCGCCGGCCCGGCGCTCGCGGGCGGCGCCTCGGCCGTCGGCGCGGTGGTGGACCGCGTGACCGCCGGGCTCTGGGTGCAGCCGGCCAGCACGACCAGGACGGTGACGGCCGCCGCGAGCACGCCCCAGGCCGGTCCCGGGCGGCGGCAGGTCATCCGCGCGGCTCCCGGATGAGCTTCGCCGCCTTCTTGGGGTCGGTCTCGCCCTCGCCGTAGGAGGGGCACCAGCGCGCGACCGGGCAGGCGCCGCAGGCCGGGTTGCGGGCGTGGCAGCAGCGGCGTCCGTGCCAGATCACGTGGTGGCACATCTGCGCCCAGTCCCGCGGCGGGAACAGCGCCCCGATCTCGGGCTCGACCTTCTCCGGGTCGACCTGGGTGGTCCAGCCGAACCGTCGCGAGAGCCGGCCGACATGGGTGTCGACGGTGATGCCGGGGACGCCGAACGCGTTGCCGAGCACCACGTTGGCGGTCTTGCGACCGACGCCCGGGAGCGTGACGAGCTCGACGAGAGTGCGTGGCACCTCGCCGCCGAAACGCTCCGTCAGCGCCGCTCCCAGCTTCAGGAGGCTGTCGGTCTTGGCGCGGAAGAAGCCGGTGGGCGTGATCAGCAGCTCGAGCTCGGCGCGGTCCGCCGCTGCGTAGGCGGCCGCGTCCGGGTAGCGCGCGAACAGCACCGGGGTGATGGAGTTGACCCGCTTGTCGGTGCTCTGCGCAGACAGGATCGTCGCGACGAGCAGCTCCAGCGGGTTGGTGAAGTCGAGCTCGATCACGGCGTCGGGGTAGGTGACCGCGAGCGTCCGGTTGATGGTGCGGGCCCGCCGCACCAGGGCGGTCCGCGAGCGGTCGTACGCGGTGGGAACGTCAGCCCGGTCCGAGGAGCCCGAGGCGCCTTCGGCCGGGCTCGTCGTCATGGGGACACCCTACGTCTTGGGTCAGTCGGGGCTCGCGGCTCGGAGGAGGTCGCCGCAGGCGCACCCCTTAGTGTGGCCCGTGCCACATCTGGGCGTCCCGACGGTAGCCTTGTGCCCGCCGGTTAGGTGATTCGTGACCAGGAGGTCGTTCGTGGATCCGGAAGTCTTGA
The DNA here is from genome assembly GCA_963727215.1 of uncultured Actinomycetota bacterium. Classification (GTDB taxonomy): domain Bacteria; phylum Actinomycetota; class Actinomycetes; order Propionibacteriales; family Propionibacteriaceae; genus Microlunatus. The sequence goes on along the minus strand of CAVSFR010000003.1, from coordinate 28,850 downwards.
AGAAAGCGCCGCTCTTCGCCGGTCTTGACGACGAGGCCGCGAGCGCGCTTTCCGACGCTATGGGGACGATCCAGCTGAGCAAGGGCGACGTGCTGTTCCATGAGGGCGACGCCGAGGACCGGCTCTACGTGGTCATCACCGGCAAGATCAAGCTGGGTCGCAGCGGGTCGGCGGGTCGGGAGAACCTGCTGGCCGTCCTCGGGCCGGGGCAGATGTTCGGCGAGCTGTCCCTCTTCGACCCGGGACCGCGCTCCAGCACCGCCACGGCCGTGACCGCCTGCGAGATCCGCACCCTCGAGCACGACGAGCTGACGGGCTGGCTCACCGGCCGGCCCGAGGTGGCTCAGGGCCTGCTCGCCCAGCTCGCCGCACGACTGCGCCGGGCCAACGACGTGGTGGCCGACCTCGTCTTCTCCGACGTACCGGGACGGGTGGCCAAGCAGCTGCTCGAGCTCGCGAACCGCTTCGGCGACCAGCGCGACGACGGCGTCCACGTGCACCACGACCTCACCCAGGAAGAGCTGGCGCAGCTCGTCGGCGCCTCTCGGGAGACCGTCAACAAGGCCCTGGCCGACTTCGCCGCCCGCGGCTGGATCAGGCTGGAGCCCCGTTCGGTCACCATCCTTGACGTCGGGCGGGTCGAGCGCCGGGCCCGCTAGGCCCCAGACAGCCGGCGGGTCAGAGCTTCCGGGGCTGTATCCCCCTCACGTTCTGACAGGTTGGTTGAGGTCGGCGCCTACTGCTGGCCGAGGGTGACCTTGGCGGTCTGGGAGGACCCACCGTCGCGGGTGTAGGTGACCGTGATCTCGGTGCCGGGCGCGTAGAAGCGGGTGGCGGCGATCAGCCCGTCGGCGGTGGTGGTGGCGAAGTCGTCGACCCTGGTCACCACGTCACCCTGCTCCAACCCGGCCTTGGCCGCGGCCCCGTTGCCGGTGACCGACTGCAGGGGCACCCCGGTCGCGGTGGACAGATCGGAGTCCGAGCCGCCGACCGTGACGCCGAGGGCGGCGTTGACCGACTTGCCGCTGCTGATCAGCTCGCTCGAGACCCGGACGGCCACATCGGCAGGGATGGCGAAGCCGATACCGATGTTTCCGGACTGGGTGGTGCTGCTGCCCGAGCTCGAGCCGGTGCTGGCGATCGAGGAGTTGATGCCGAGCACGGCGCCGTTGAGGTCGACCAGCGGTCCGCCGGAGTTGCCGGGGTTGATCGCCGCGTCGGTCTGCACGGCGAGGTAGACCGCGTCGTCGTTGTTGCCGGAGCGGACCGGACGAGCCGTGTTGGACACGATGCCGCTGGTGATCGACTCCGACAGTCCGAGCGGAGCACCGGCGGCGACGACCGCCTGGCCCACCTTGACGGCGTCGGACTGGGCGAAGACTGCCGGCGTCAGATCCTTCACGCTGTCGACCTTGATCACCGCGAGGTCGTTGGTCTCCGACGTGCCGACCACGGTCGCCTTGGCGGTGGTGCCGTCGTGGAACGTGACCGTGATGCTGGTCTGGCCGCCCTGACTCTGGCCGTTGCCGGTCTGCCCACCGGCGGCGGCGACCACGTGCTCGTTGGTGAGGATGTGGCCCTCGGTGTCGAGGACCACACCACTGCCGATGTCGCCGGACTGGCCGCTCTGCACGGTGATGGTGACGACCGAGGGCTGGATCTTTGCGGCCGCAGCCGACACCGTGCCGTCGAGGGTGGGGGCCTGGCTCGCGGCTGCGGTCGTCACCGAGATGGTGGACGCGCCGGCGGTGGCCTCGTCGCTCAGGTAGGCGTAGGAGCCCACGCCCGCCCCGGCCCCGATGACGGCCGAGAGCGAGGCGGCGGCGATCAGGGTGCCGAGGCGGCGCCGCGGCTTGGCGACCGCGCGTCCCGCGGGGGCGAGGCCGTAGGCACTGCCGTATCCGGGGGCGATCGGCTGACCGCCCAGCAGGGGAACGCCGGCCGGAGCCGGGAAGTCTGCTGCCGTGTAGCCACCGACCGGCTGCGGCGTGGTCGGATAGTCGCCCGACAGGTACTGCGGGCCTGCGTAGCCGTTGGCGGGGTAGTTCCCGAAGGGAGAGCTGGGTGTTCCCGGCTGGTCGTCTGACGTCATGTAACGACCATCCGTCGGCTTCCTGTGCGCTCCCTGTGCGTCAGGTCAGGACCCGCTAGGAGTCTTGACGCCCGGTGTGGCCACCGCCCGGCCGACCGGGCGTACCGCTCAGGAGGGTGCTAGTTCTGGTGCGCCGCGCAGAGGGCGAAGTCTGCGCAGCCGTTGCAGAGCAGCGCGTGGGCCGTACACAGCGGCGCGACGCACTCCCGGTAGGAGTAGGTGCGGGCACCGCAGCTCTCGCAGTGACCGAGCGCAGAGGGGTTCTCGCTGAACGTGATCTGCACCCGGTCGTCGAGGACGTAGAGCGCGCCCTCCCACAGCCCGCGATCGGCGAAGACCGACCCGTAGGAGACGATGCCGCCCTCGATCGCGTACACCTCGGAGAAGCCGCGCTGGACCATCAGCGAGCCAAGGACCTCCGAGCGCAGACCGCCCGTGCAGTAGGTCACGACCGGCCGGTCGCGGAGGCTGTCGAGCTTGCCGCTGCGCAGGTCACGGATGATCCCGCGGGACTCGTGGACGTCAGGCAGCACAGCGCCGCGGAACCGCCCCACCTGAGGCTCGCGTCCGCCGCGACCGTCGAGGAAGACCACCTCTGACCCGCGCTCCGCCAGCAGCTCGTGCACCTGGTGCGGGGAAAGCTGCTGGACCCGGCCCAGGACGTCCTGGCCGACCTGTCGCTCGGCGAGAGCGCCGAACCCGGACACGTCCTGCTGCACGGTGACCCTGAGGTCGGGGGTCGCGCGGCCCCGGCCCTCGCTCCAGCAGAAGCGGACGCCGGTCAGCGCGGAGTGCCGTTGGGTGGCGGCTGCGTACTCGCCCAGCCGCTCCGGGGTGCCGCCGACGATGCCGTACATCCCCTGTGGTGCGACAGCCACCCGGCCGCTCAGCTCCAGTCGACGTCCCAGCTCGGCCTGCCAGAGGCCGAGCGCTTCCGGGTCGGACATCGACCGAAGCGTGTAGTAGAGCAGGAAGGTCGTCGTCACGCCCGAATCCCCTCATCCTGAGCGGGTCACGGTGGCCGACCTTCGCAATGTGGCTCACCACGCTCAGGTGCCACTCTCGCAGGGTTTCGGCGAAAAGCACCCAGATAGTCCATCTGTGATTGCACCGATTGCTCGGCGGCCGGCCGGACCGAGGAGTCCAGGCCGACGTAGACCAGGTCGACCACCGCTGACGCCGTGTGCGCCCCGCCGGCCAGGGCCTGCCGGACCTGCGCAAGCCGTTCCTGCCGGTGCTGCCGGTAGTGCTCGAGCCAGCCCGCGGGATCGTCCACCTGCGGGCCGTGGCCCGGCAGCAGCCCGATCACACCGGCGTCGGCGACCAGTCGCTGCAGCCGGTCCAGCGAGGACAGGTAGGCGCCGAGATCGCCGTCGGGGTGGGCGATCACCGACGTGCCGCGCCCGAGGACGGTGTCGCCCGTCAGCAGCCAGGCGGCGCCGTCCGGCCCTCGGAGCAGCAGGGAGCAGGAGTCGCTGGTGTGTCCAGGCGTCCGGTGGGCGGTGAGGGTGCAGCCGGGAACGCGAATCTCAGCCCCCTCGTCGAGGCCGTCGGGACCGAGCCGGTACGCGGGGTCGGCCGCCCGAATACCGCAGCCCGCCTGCCGGGCCAGGTCGGCCGCCCCCTCGGAGTGGTCAGCGTGCCGGTGCGTGAGCACGATCCCTGCGAGCCGTCCGCCCGCGGCCTCGAGCACGGCCTCCTGGTGTGCCCGGACGCCGGGCCCCGGGTCGACGACCAGCGGCGGGCCCTGCTCCGGGTCGCCGACCAGCCAGGTGTTCGTGCCCTCCAGCGTCATCGGGCCCGGGTTCGGCGCACGGACCAGCCGGACGTGGCGAGGCAGCGGGCTCACCGGTGACTCCCCCGAGGACGCCCGCCCAGCAAGGTCACCCGACCGCCCTGCCTCAGAGGGGTCGGATGGTGGGCCTGGCCGCCACCTCGACGACCAGCTCGACCTCGACCGGGGCGTCGATCGGCAGCGCCGCCACCCCGACCGCGCTCCGCGCGTGCCGGCCGGCGTCGCCGAAGATGTCGCCCAGCAGCTGGCTGGCACCGTTCGCGACCTGCGGGTGGCCGGTGAAGGCCGGGTCGCTGGCGACGAAGACGGTCACCTTCACCACCCGGACGATGGCGTCCACGCTGCCGGCGAGGGCCGTGACAGCGGCGAGCCCGTTCAGGGCTGCGACCTTGGCGCACTCGGCCGCGGTCTCAGGGCTGACCGGGCCGCCGACCTTGCCGGTCGCGACGAGCTGACCGTCGACGGTCGGCAGCTGGCCAGAGGTATAGACCAGATTGCCCACCTGCACTGCCGGGACGTACGCGGCCAGGGGCGCCGCCACCCCCGGCAGCTGCAGCCCGAGCTCTGCGAGCCGCGCGGACGGTGCGGTCATGCTCCGGGCGAGGAGATCGGCCGCTTCAGGTAGGCGACGAGGTTCTCGGGGTTCAGACCCGGCACGACCTGCACCAGCTCCCACCCGTCCTGGCCCCAGTTGTCGAGAATCTGCTTGGTCGCGTGCACCAGCAGCGGAACGGTCACGTACTCCCACTTGGTCATGGCGTCACCTTAGGACGTGCCTCCCTGTCCGCGCTCCACGCTCGGCGGCGCCGACGCTCTTTCGACCCCGGAGACGGCCGACCGTCAGACACACAGCCAGAACGGGTGGCCACTGGTTGTCGGTGTCCGGCACGACGATGTCGAAGCGGCTGGGCACGCGTGGTCTCGGGCCTGGGACAGGCTGTCAGCGGGCGCTGACCGCTCTTGCCTACGATGGAGGGCATGAGCCACCAGACCCGGCACGGCACGTCCCGGTGAAGGTCGGCATCCTCGGCGGCACCGGTCCCCAGGGGCGCGGTCTCACCCGGCGCTTCGCCGCCGCCGGCCACACCGTCGTCATCGGCAGCAGGTCAGCCGAGCGCGCGAGCGAGGTGGCCGCCGTGTACGCCGAGGTGGGCTCGGTCAGCGGCGGCACCAACAAGGACGCCGCCGCGGCCGACCTCGTGGTGGTCACGGTCCCGTACGAGGGACACGCCGAGCTGCTCACCAGCCTGCGCGACGCCCTCGCCGGCAAGATCGTCGTCGACAGCGTGAACCCGCTGGGCTTTGACAAGCAGGGGCCGTACGCGCTGCCGGTCGGGGCGGGGTCAGCCGCCCAGGAGGCGCAGCAGATCCTGACCGGCTCGACCGTGGTGGCCGCGTTCCACCACGTGAGCGCGGTGCTGCTGGACGACCCGACGGTGACGCAGATCGAGGGCGACGTGCTGGTCCTGGGCGAGGAGCGGGAGGCGGTGCAGACGGTCTGCGACCTGGCCACGGCCATCCCCGGGGCCCGAGGGCTGTACGCCGGCCGGCTGCGCAACGCCGGTCAGGTCGAGGCGTTGACGGCCAACCTGATCGCCATCAACCGGCGGTACAAGGCGCATGCGGGCCTGACCATCACCGACCTGCCCCTCTCGTCGTGAGCCGGCCCTCGTGAGCCGGGCACCTCGCGCCGGCACGGCGACCGCTCCCCCACCGCGGCACGGCCTGCACATCGTCAGCGGCAAGGGCGGCACGGGCAAGACGACGATCGCCGGTGCCCTCGCCTGCGCGCTGGCCACCGACGGCCGTCGGGTGCTGCTCTGCGAGGTCGAGGGCCGTGGCGGCATCGCGGAGCTGTTCGGCGTCTCGGCCCTGGTTGGCGACGAGGAGCGGCGACTGGTCCGCACCCCGTCGGGCGGGCACGTACACGGCCTGTCCATCGACGCCGAGGACGCTCTGCTGGAGTACCTCGAGACCTTCTACCACCTGGGCCTGGCCGGTCGGGCGCTCGACCGCTTCGGCGCCATCGACTTCGCCACCTCCATCGCTCCCGGGCTCCGGGACGTGCTGCTCACCGGAAAGGTCTACGAAGCAGTCCGACGCGCGCCCACGGGCCGCCCGGGCGCCTACGACGCGGTGGTGCTGGACGCGCCGCCGACCGGGCGGATCTCCCAGTTCCTGAACGTCCACGAGGCGGTGTCCGGCCTCGCCCGGATGGGGCCCATCCGCAACCAGGCCGACTCGATCATGAAGGTGCTGCGCTCGGCGACCACGGTGGTGCACTTCGTGACGATGCTCGAGGACATGCCGGTCACCGAGACCGAGGAGGCGGTGGTGGCGCTGCAGCCCACCCGGATCGCGGTAGGCGCGGTGATCGAGAACATGGTCAACCCCACCCCCCTCGACGCCGACGAGCTGCAGCAGGCCGCCGCCGGGACGCTGCCCATCGCCGTGCCGGGCTGGTCGGACGCCCAGAACACCGCACTGGCTGCCGAGTTCGCCGTCGACGCCGCCCGCACCCTGCAGCAGCAGGCGCGGCACGAACGGCTGACCGGACTGTCGCTCCCCCTGGCTGCGGTCCCCTTCGACCCGGCGGGGATCGACGAGGCTGCCTTGTTCGCGATCGCGGACCAGCTGCGCACCCAGATCGAGCTCGAGGCCGCCTGATGGCCCGCCAGACTCGCCGCCCGAAGGTCGTGGTGGACCCGGTCAGCTTCCTCGACCTTGACGCGGTCATCGCCGACCGCGGCTGCGAGATCGTCATCTGCTGCGGCTCGGGCGGAGTAGGCAAGACGACCACCTCCGCCGCGCTCGCGCTGCGGGCGGCCGAAGCCGGACGCAAGGTGGTCGTGCTGACCATCGACCCCGCGCGCCGACTCGCCCAGTCGCTCGGCCTCGGTGAGCTGGACAACACCCCGCGGCCGGTCCAGGGCGTCGACACGAGCGCCGGCGGCAGCCTCGACGCGATGATGCTCGACATGAAGCGCACGTTCGACGACGTCGTGGTCGCGCACTCGACCCCTGATCGCGCGCAGGAGATCCTGTCCAACCCGTTCTACGAGGCCCTCTCCTCCTCCTTCTCCGGGACGCAGGAGTACATGGCGATGGAGAAGCTCGGCCAGCTGCACGCGCAGTCGGTGACCGAGGGCCGCTCGGCCGCGGAGGCCCGGTGGGACCTGATCGTGGTGGACACCCCGCCGGCCCGTTCGGCGCTGGACTTCCTCGACGCTCCCGAGCACCTGAGCGCCCTGCTCGACGGCCGCTTCCTGCGGCTGCTGCTCGCACCGGCGCGCGGTCCACTGCGGCTGATGAGCGTCGGGTTCACGCTGGTGTCCTCGGCCATGAACAAGGTGCTGGGGACGCAGATCATCCGCGATCTGCAGACCTTCGTCGCGGCATTCGAGGCGCTGTTCGGCGGCTTCCGGGCACGGGCCGACGTCACCTACCAGCTGCTGTCGTCGCGGCACACCACCTTTGTGGTGGTGGCGACACCGCAACGGGACGCGCTGCGCGAGGCGGCCTACTTCGTCGACCGGCTGACCGAGGAGCAGATGCCGCTCTCGGGGCTGGTGGTGAACCGCATTCACACCAGCACGCTCGGCATCTCGGCTGACCGAGCCCGCGCGCTGGCTGAGGACCTGCCGGACGAGGCGCGGATCGAGGTCGAGGCGCTACGCCGGCACGCCGACCTGATGCGGGTGGTCGAGGCCGAGCACCAGCTGCTCGGCCGCTTCTCCGGCAGCCGGCCTCAGGTGGCCCGCACGCTGGTGGAGACCCTGCCGACCGACGTCACCGACCTCGAGAGCCTCCGGCAGGTCGGCGCCCTGCTGGCGAAGCAGGACTGACCCGCCCCACCGAAGGCAGGACCCTGGCTCAGACCCGGTTGGTGACGAGCAGCGAGCTCCACGACGTCACGTCGGAGCGCTGCCGCAGCAGGAGCCGCCGCTCGCGTTCGGTCATGCCGCCCCAGACGCCCCACTCGATCCGGTTGTCCAAGGCCTCGGCGAGGCACTCGAAACGGACCGGGCAGCCGGCGCAGATCTGGCGGGCCCGCTTCTGGTCGGCGGCGTCAGGAAACAGGCCGTCCTCCATGCCGCGACACTTCGCGCGCATGGTCCAGTCTTGGTCATGCAAGGCAGTCATCTCTTCTACTTCCCCTTGGGCGAAGTCGCACCAGGCTTCCCCGGCCTGATCGGTACGACGCTCGTATGGTAAGGACGGCTCTTCGATCCTCGCTAGGGGGAAGACTTGAAACTTTTCCTATTCGTGACCTTGGATCGCGGCCGAGAACGGGCCTAGAACACCTCACTTCTGCACAGGTTGCACACACGCCCGGCAGATTTCGGCGTGGCAGGAAACCTCCCGTACCCTGGCACGCATGCCATTCAGCCCGAAGCGCGCGGGGAGCGTCGTGTACTCGCTGGTGATGTTCGTCATCGTCAGCGTGCTCGCGGGCGTCCTGGTCGCCGGCCTCTTCGTCCCCGTGGCCGGCATGGCCGGCGTCAGCAGCAAGGCGGCCGCCAGCGAGCTGGAGAGCCTGCCGGCGGAGCTCTCGACGCCTGCGCCGCCCACCCGTTCCAGGGTGCTGATGGCCAATGGCAAGACCCTCGCCTACTTCTACGACGAGGACCGCGTCCCGGTCAAGCTCAGCAAGATCGCGCCGGTCATGCGCCAGGCCCAGCTGGCGATCGAGGACCACCGCTACTACGAGCACGGTGCCCTGGACCTCAAGGGGACGTTGCGGGCGCTGATCCGTAACCAGACCAGCGACACCGGCACCCAGGGTGGCTCCTCCATCACCCAGCAGTACGTCAAGATGGTGCAGATCGAGGCGTGCAAGGGCGAGAAGAAGTGCGTCCAGCAGGCTCAGGTGCGCACGGTGAAGCGCAAGGTCCGCGAGCTCCGCTACGCGATCGCGCTGGAGCGCAAGTTCAGCAAGGACGACATCCTCGAGCGCTACCTGAACATCGCCTACTACGGTGACGGCGCCTACGGCGTGGAGTCCGCCGCCAAGCACTACTTCGGCGTGGGCGCGAGCAAGCTGAGCCTGCCTCAGGCGGCGATGCTGGCCGGGCTGGTGCAGAACCCGGACTCCTACAACCCCGTCCAGCACCCGGCTGCGGCCGGGGACCGCCGTGACGTGGTGCTGAACCGCATGGCCGAGCTCAAGATGATCACCCTGGCGCAGGCGAAGAAGGCCAAGAAGGTCGAGTTCGACAGCGCCGACATGAAAGTCACCCGGGCCGGCTGCCAGGACACCCGCTACCCCTTCCTCTGCGACTACGTCCGGCTCACCCTGCTGAAGAACACGGCGCTGGGAAAGACCGAGGCCGAGCGCAGAGACGCCTTGAACCGTGGCGGTCTCACCATCCAGACCGCGATCGACCCCAAGACCCAGGACCTGGCCCAGAAGAAGGTGTCGGCGGTCATCTCACCCACGGACCCGCTGATCTCGACGATGAACATGATCCAGCCCGGCACCGGCCTGATCGTGGCCTCGGCCCAGAGCCGTCCGGTGATGGGGAGCAGCAAGAAGAAGGGCCAGACCTACTGGAACCTGTCCGCCGACGTCGAGCACGGCGGCATCCAGGGCTACCAGGCCGGCTCCACCTTCAAGGCGTTCACCATGGCGGCGGCGCTGGAGAAGGGCATCCCGATCAGCAAGAAGTTCAACGCCCGCTCGCCGATCGACTTCTCCGGCCGCACCTATGAGTCCTGCAGCGGCCGGACGCCGGTGTACGGCGACTTCAAGGTCGGCAACTCCGTCGGCGGTCACAACAAGACCATCAACATGACCGAGGCCGCCGAGTACTCCGTCAACACCTACTTCGTCCAGCTCGAGCTGGCCGCGGGCATGTGCAACGTGACGAAGATGGCGCAGAAGCTCGGCGTCAAGGTGGGCCACCCCATCGACCAGCCCGCTGTCGACATCGTCAAGGAGTTCAACGACAAGCCGTCGTTCACCCTGGGCACCGCCGAGGTCAGCCCGATGTCGATGGCCGAGGCCTACGCGACGTTCGCGGCTCGCGGTGTGCACTGCGACCCGATCATCGTCTCCAAGATCACCAACCGTCTGGGCAAGTCGGTCCCGGTTCCCAGCGCCAACTGCAAGCAGGTGCTCGACCCCGACGTCGCGGACGGCATCAGCAAGATCCTGAAGTCGGTGATGGACCGGGGCACCGGTACGCGCGCCAAGGTCTACAACGGCTACGACCAGGCCGGCAAGACCGGCACGATCGACAGCAACCGCGCCGTCTGGTTCGCGGGCTACACCCCCGAGACCGCCGGCGTCGCGATGATCAGCGTCGACGGGACTCGCAAGCCCTTCATCAAAGGTAAGGCCGGCTACCGCAGGTCCGGTGTGAAGGGGTACTACGTCAAGGACACCAAGCAGAGCCTCGAGGGCTCGGGCAGTGGTGATGCCGGAATGAAGATCTGGAAGCCGGTGATGGAGAAGTACCTCAAGACGGTGCCGAACACGAAGTTCAAGCAGCCCTCGCGCCGGCTCGAGATCGGCAAGCAGGTCAAGCTGCCCTACCTCGGCTACGACATCGCCTCGACCACGAAGAAGCTGGAGAAGCTGGGCTTCACGGTCGAGAAGCAGTACGTCTACAGCTCGCGCGACAAGTACTCGTTCCTGGGCTGGTCGCCGGGTTCCTTCGCCACGGTGCCGCAGTTCAGCACGGTGTTCGCGAACTACTCCAAGGGCAAGGACCCGGCCATCGCGAGGGCGGAGAGAGAGCGCAGGAAGGCGGCGGCCGAAGCCAGGAAAGCCGACGCCGAGGCCAAGAAGAAGGCCGACGCCGAGGCCAAGAAGAAGGCCGACGCCGAGGCCAAGAAGAAGGCCGACGCCGAGGCCAAGAAGAAGGCCGAAGCTGACAAGAAGAAGGGCGGCGGCTGACCTCCGCACCCGGGACGGGCAGGGTCAGCCGGCGAGCTGGCGACGGACCTCGGCCGCAACGGCGCCGCCGTCGGCCTTGCCCCGCGTCTGTGGGGTGACGACGCCCATCACCTTGCCCATGCCCTTGGGGCCCAGAGGAGCGGCACCGGTCTGCTCGATGGCGGAGCTGACGATGGCTCTGACCTCGGCTGCGCTGAGCTGCGTCGGCAGGTAGTCCGCGAGCACCGCCGCCTCTGCCCGCTCCTTGTCCGCGAGCTCAGGGCGATCGGCAGCGAGGAACGCCTCCTCGGCCTCCCGCCGCTTCTTCGCCTCGCGGATCACCACGTCGAGCACCTGCTGGTCTGACAGGCTGACGACCGACGAGCCAGCCACCTCGGCCTCACTGATGGCCGAGAGCACCATCCGGATCGTGCCTGAACGCACCTTGTCGCGGCCGCGGATGGCGGCGGTCAGGTCGGTGCGGAGTCGGTCCTTGAGCGGACTCGGGGTGGCAGCCATGCTCTTATCCTCGCAGGGCGGCCGCCCTTGTAGCCTCATCGTCATGCCGACCCTCCCCCGGACCGCGTCCATCCTGGGGCGCGCCGCGCTCGGCACTGTCGGGCTGGGAGCCGCCTGCCTGGCCTACGCCGGCCTGTACGAGGTCCGCGCCTTCACCCTTCGTCGGGTCGACGTCCCGGTCCTACCAGCAGGTAGCGGGCCGATCCGGGTGCTGCATCTTTCCGACCTGCATCTCACGCCCACGAAGCGCGCCCGTCAGGAATGGGTCGCCGGGCTGGCCGCTCTCGAGCCCGATCTGGTCATCGACACCGGCGACAACCTCGGCCATCTCGACGCCGTCCCCTACGTGCTGCGCAGCCTCGGTCGCCTGCTCGACGTACCGGGCGCTTACGTGTGGGGGTCGAACGACTACTACGCCCCCAGCTTCAAGAATCCGCTGTCCTACCTCGCCCGCCCCAGCAGCCCCCGCCACGCGCAGAAGCCCGAGCTGCCGTGGCGCGACCTCGGCGCCGGCTTCGCGCGTGCGGGCTGGACCGACCTCACGCATCGCCGGGCCACGTTGGAGATCCAGGGGGTCCGGATCGGCCTGCGCGGGACCGATGACGGTCACCTGGGGCTCGCGCGGTACGACCAGGTTGCCGGGCCGGTGGACACCGACGCTGTCGACGTCAGCCTGGCAGTGACGCACGCGCCCTACCTCGGCCTGCTCGACGCCATGGCTGCGGACGGCCACGACCTGATCCTCGCCGGCCACACCCACGGCGGGCAGGTGTGCATTCCCGGCTACGGCGCCCTGGTGACCAACTGCGACCTGGACGCCCGGCGGGTCAAAGGACTCTCCCAGCACACCTCCCGCGGCCATACATCCTGGCTGCACGTCTCAGCGGGGCTCGGGACGTCCCCCTACGCTCCGGTGCGCTTCGCCTGCCGGCCCGAGGCGACACTGCTCACCTTGACCGCCGTTCGGGATGCGGGGCCCACAGCCGTCATGGGCTAGACTCTCCGAGGCTCTTGGGCCACGGGGTGTGGCGCAGCTTGGTAGCGCGCGTCGTTCGGGACGACGAGGTCGCAGGTTCGAATCCTGTCACCCCGACAGTGTGGTTGAGCAGGTGTTCAGCCCTCAGGCAGCACCGCGGCGGACCGCTCCTGCTGGTGAGCCGAACCAGAGCCGGTCGAGCTGGAGCAGGCGTAGGTCCGAGATCCCGGTCGAGCTCCCGAGCAGTTTCACCGGGTCGAGCGAGGCATCGGGGCCGTCCTCGGCGTGGCAGAAGTAGACCGCCTGGGTGAGGTTGCCGTCCTCGTGCAGCCCGACGAGGCCGCCGATGACGCGCGGCCCGAGCGCCATCCCCTGCTCGGCGAGCTGTGCCGCGAGAGCCGGCAGGCCGCGGCGCCGGTCCAGGCGCCCGATCAGCACCTCGACCAGGCCGGCCGCGTCCGACCCACCGTCGCCGAAGACGGCAACCCCGTCGTAGTTGTCGAAGCTGACATCGCCGGTGAAGACGTGGGTGCTGTCGGCCCACCACAGACCCTGCTCGATACGGTCGCTGTTGTGTCGGGCGTCAGCCGCGGAGGCGAACCTGACGAAGGAGACGAGCTCACGATCCTTGGTCACCCCGGCGGTCGTGCCGAGCCAGCCGCTGGCCTGCGGCGCCAGCTCGTCCAGCCAGAGGTCAAGGCGTGCGAAGGTCTCCTCCGGATCGCGCACCACGCCGCGTACCACCTGGACGAACACGCGTCCTCACCGCCCGCCTACCCGACGACTCTGCCGGGACCACCATCATGCACTGCGGGAGTCGTCCCGTGACAGGCGGTCGGAAAAATGGAGGAAGCTCCCCGGCGAGCCACTGATGGCACGCCGAGAAGCTCCCCGCCCCTGTGCGGTGATGCATCGCCCGTTGGTACCAGACGGCCAGGCCCACTTCGGCATCAGCCGGGAGCCTTGCATCTGAAGGAAGTTCGACGCCCACTCCGAGAGGGATTGCTGAGCAGACGAACATTTTTGGGACAGTTGGCGACGCCTGTCCGCGCGGTCAGCGCCCGGTGCCGGCGTACACGACCGCCTGGGCGTCGCCGTCGAGACCGAAGGCCGTGTGCGCCGCCACCACCGCACGGTCCACGTCGTCCTGGTCGACGACGACCGAGATCCGGATCTCCGAGGTCGAGATCATCTCGATGTTGACCCCGGCACTGGCCAGCGCGGAGAAGAACTTCGCGGTGACCCCGGGATGCGAGCGCATGCCCACCCCGACCACGGACACCTTCCCGATCAGGTCGTCGTAGAGCACGTCGGTGAAGCCGACGCCGGCCTTGAGGGCGTCCAGCGTGGCCATCGCGGCGGGGCCGTCGGTCTTGGGCAGCGTGAAGGAGATGTCGGTGCGCCCGGTCTCCACCGCGGAGACGTTCTGGACGATCATGTCGATGTTGATCTCGGTCGCCGCCACCGCCTCGAAGATCCGTGCCGCCTCGCCGACCCGGTCGGGAACCCCGACGATCGTGATCTTGGCCTCGCTCCGGTCGTGGGCCACGCCCGAGATGATCGCCTGCTCCATCGCGCTTCCTTCTGTCCGTTCTTGCACCCAGGTGCCGTCGAGGTTCGAGAACGAGGACCGGACGTGCACCCGGACGTTCTCCCGGCGCGCGTACTCCACGCAGCGCAGGTGCAGGATCTTGGCGCCGCAGGCAGCCATCTCCAGCATCTCCTCGTAGCTGATGTCAGGGATCCGGCGCGCGGTGGGCACGATCCGCGGGTCGGCGGTGAACACCCCGTCCACGTCGGTGTAGATCTCGCAGAAGTCGGCGCCGAGGGCAGCCGCCAGCGCGACGGCCGTGGTGTCAGAGGCACCGCGGCCCAGGGTGGTGACGTCCTTGGTGTCCTGGGCGACGCCCTGGAAACCGGCGACGATCACGATGTCGTCGAGGTCGAGCGCGCTGGTGATCCGGCCCGGCGTGATGTCGATGATCCGCGCGTTGCCGTGGGTCCCGGTGGTGATGATGCCGGCCTGGGAACCGGTCAGCGAGCGGGCGTGCAGGCCTTGGTCGTGGATGGCCATCGCCAGCAGCGCGGCACTCATCCGCTCACCGGCCGTCAGCAGCATGTCGAGCTCGCGGGGCGGCGGCAGCGGGGAGACCTGCAGGGCCAGATCCATCAGCTCGTCGGTGGTGTCGCCCATCGCGGAGATCACGACGACCACGTCGTTGCCGGCCTGCTTGGTGGCGACCACGCGCTTGGCCACCCGCTTGATGCTGTCGGCGTCGGCGACGGAGGACCCTCCGTACTTCTGCACTACCCGACCCACACCCGACTCCTCCAGCTCGCGCCGTCCGGCGGACTGCGGTGTTGCGGCCCGCCTCGGCCGCGGCCCACTGTAGTGCTCGGAGCCCGCCACGACGGATAGCGCCGAACGACGGACACCCTCCGGTGGAATACCCTCCAAAGGTGAGCGAGCCCGGGAACCCCACGGCCGACCGACCCGGCGACCGGCCCGCCGAGCGGCAACGGCGGATCGGCGACGCCGAGCGGGACCGAGCGGCCGGCTACCTCCAGGAGCACATGGCGCAGGGCCGGCTGGACGCCGAGGAGTTCGACGAGCGGGTGACCAAGGCCCTGGGCGCCAAGACCGCCGCCGATCTCGACCCGCTCTTCACCGACCTGCCCGAGCCTCGACCGGCCGAGGTCGCCCCGCGGGCGGCCTTCAACCCGCCTCCCTGGTCCGCCGCCGGCGCCTCGGTGGTGCCGGCAGCCGTACCGCCGTCGAACCCGGTCGTCCCGTCCTCCGAGGACGACGGGATGCCACGCGCAGCCGCGATCGCCCTCGCGGCCGTCTGGCCGGCGGCGATCATCCTGTCCTTTGCCACCGACTTCCGGTTCTGGTGGATCTGGATCGTCGCCGCGATGGTCACGGTCTTCGTCCGCCGGGCCTTCCCGCCGGGCTCGCAGCGCCGCGGCCTCCACGGCCGCGACGACGGTCCGCCCTCGCTGGGACACTGACGCCACCAGGCCTGGACGGTCGGCATCTGCGGCCTAGAGTGGCCAGGTGAGCAGCGCACGTACCCTCCGGTGGGGCATCGTCGGACCAGGTCGCATCGCCCGCAACGTGGTGCAGGACTTCGTCCACGTCGAGGGTGCCGAGGCGGTCGCGGTGGCCAGCCGGTCGACCGAGCGGGCCCAGGCCTTCGCGGACGAGTTCGGGCTCGCGACGGCGTACGGGTCCTACCGCGAGATCATCGCGGCCGAGGACGTGGACGTGCTCTACATCGCCACGCCGCACCCGCAGCACCAGGTGGTGGCCGTCGCCGCCCTCGAGGCCGGGAAGGCTGTCCTGGTCGAGAAGACGTTCACCGCCACGGTCGCCGGCGCCGAGCGGGTGGTCGCCGCAGCCCGTGAGCACGGCGTGTTCGCCATGGAGGCGATGTGGACCCGCTTCCAGCCGGCCATCGTGGCCGCCCGGACGTTGATCGCGGACGGCGCGATCGGCGAGGTCCGCCAGGTGCAGGCCGACCTCGGCGTCGACCGCCCCTTCGATCCCGCCGACCGGCTGTACGACCCGGCCCAGGGCGGCGGTGCCCTGCTCGACCTCGGCGTCTACGTCGTCTCCTTCGCGCAGTACTTCCTCGGTACGCCCGACCGGGTGGAGGCCCACGGCTCGTTGGCGCCGACGGGTGTCGACGCCGAGGCGGGCATCCTGCTCGGCTACGAGGACGGTCGGGCGGCCACCCTGCTGGTCAGCGTCAAGCACCAGACCCCCGGTGCGGCACGCATCCACGGCACCGACGGCTGGATCGATGTCCGTCCGCGCTTCCACCACCCGACCACGATCGTGCTGACCCGCCGGGGACACGACCCCGAGACGATCACTCGCCCACCCAGCGGTGGCGGCTACGCGCACGAGCTCGCCGAGGTGACGCAGGCGGTCGCGGCCGGCCGGCTCGAGAGCGCGGTGATGCCGTTGGCCGACACCCTCGCCGTCCAGCGGATCCTCGAAGAGGCCAGCGGGCAGCTCGGCGTCACCCAGCACGAGGACACGGAGATGACGCTGTGACCACCTCGACGCCGACCACGCCTACGCCGACACCCCAGCCCGGATCAGCTTCGGAGTCGAGCCGCCCGAGACCCGTCTCGAGCCGATCGGCCTGCCCTCGCTGCTCTTCGTACTGATCTTCGTCGGCGTCGGGGTCTACCTGTACCTGCGTCGGGCGCGCGGCTCGGCGAGCTGAGCGCCCGCTCGGCCTTCAGACCTCGACGAATCTCCGACCCTCGAAGGCCCGGCCCAGGGTGACCTCGTCGGCGTACTCGAGGTCGCCACCCACGGGCAGGCCGCTGGCCAGTCGACTCACCCGGACGCCGAGCGGCAGCAGCAGCCGGCTCAGGTACGTGGCCGTCGCCTCGCCCTCCAGGTTCGGGTCGGTGGCCAGGATGACCTCGGTCACCGTGCCGTCGGCCAGCCGCAGGCACAGCTCCCGGATCTTCAGGTCCGCCGGGCCAATGCCGTCGATCGGGCTGATCGAACCGCCGAGCACGTGGTAGCGGCCACGGAACTCGCGGGTGCGCTCGACGGCCACGACGTCCTTCGACTCCTCGACCACACAGATGGTGGCAGCGTCACGCCTGGGGTCCCGGCAGACCCGGCACTGCGCCTCCTCGGAGACGTTGAAGCAGATCTCGCAGAAGCGGACGGTGTCCTTGACCAGGCGGAGCACGTCGGCGAGCCGCTGCACGTCCTCGGGGTCGGCGGCCAGGATGTGGAAGGCCAGTCGCTGGGCGCTCTTCGGCCCGATCCCGGGCAACCGCCCGAGCTCGTCGATCAGATCCTGGACCGGACCTTCGTACACGCCTGCTCCTCCACCTGCTGGTCAGATCCGCTTGGCTGCTGCGCCGCCGGCCGGGTCAGAACGGCAGCCCGCCGCCGCCCAAGCCGCCGGCCAGCGGACCCAGCTTCGCCGCGGCCAGAGCCTGCGACTTGCCCGACGCGTCGCGTACGGCGGCCAGCACCAGATCGGCGAGCGTCTCGGTGTCGTCGGGGTCCACGGCCTCCGGCTTGATCACCAGGCCCACCAGCTCGCCCGCTCCGGTGATCGTGGCCGTGACCAGGTCGCCGCCGGCCGAGCCCTCGACCCGGGCCTCGGCCAGCTCGGCCTGCGCGTCGAACAGCTGCTGCTGCATGGCCTGGGCCTGGGCCAGGAAGCCGGACATGTCACCTTCGGGAATCATCGACGCTCCTCGTCCGCGCTCGCTGGTACTGGTCTGCTCGGTGTCAGACCGGTGAGTGGGTGTTGCGGGACCACCCTATGCGCGTTCCTCCTCCTCGCCGATGATCTCCGCGCCGAGGTGCCGAGCCAGCAGCTCGGTGTGCGACTCCGTCGAGTCCTCCACGTCACTGTCCAGCCGGCTCGCCGCCGCGTCACGCTCATCGGCCGAGCCGTCGGCGGCGCCCCCCTGCCGCGTCGGCCGGATCTGCTGGCGGAGGTGCTCCCGGTTCGCCGCTTCGGGAGCCGGGGCGGCCGGCGCGGGGCTCTCGACCGCAGGCGCGGCCGGGGCTGCAGCCGCTGGGGCCGGCGCGTTCCACGAGGCGGCAGCCTGCTCGCTGACAGGAGCGGGGCGGGTCGACGGGGTCGGTGAGCTGGGACCGCCCTCGACCATCGTCTCGATCCGGAAGTCGGCTCCCAGGACGACGACCAGCGCGTCCTTGAGGACGTCCTCGTTGCCCCCGCGGGCGAAGCTGTCCCGCGCGCCGACGTTCGCCATGGCCAGCACCATCGTGCCGTTGCGCAGCTCGGAGACCTGGGCGTTCTGGCTCAGCAGGATCCAGGTGAAGCGCCGCTTGCCCTTGACCTCCTCGAGCACCTCGGGCCAGAGCCGCCGGACGTCGGTCACCGAGAGCTGGTCGTTCGAGGCCGGGGTCGCCGACGCCGTGGCACCCAGCGCGGTGTCGTCGGACTCGCCCCCCGACGGGCCGCGGAGATCTGAGGGCTCCGCCTGGGTCGGGTCAGCAGGGGCGGACGGCTCGGCCGGGGACGGCTCGGGGTGCTCGGGTGCTGCTGCCGTGGGGGTGGCTGCGGGTGCAGGTGCGGACATCTCGACCGGGACGGCCGGCGCCGGCTCCGGCAGCGGCGCCCGGTCGACCGGGGCCGCGGGGGTCCGGACCGAGCTGGCCGGGCTCTCGGTCGCCGTTCCGGGCATGCCGAGCCGGCGCTCCAGCCGGTCGAGCCGTGCGTGCACCCCCCGCTGGTCGACGTCGGCTCCCGGAAGCAGCACCCGCGCGCACATCAGCTCCAGGTGCAGCCGGGGCGCGGTCGTCCCCCGCATGTCGGTCAGACCGGCAGCGATCACCTCCGCAGCCCGCGTCAGCTCACCGGGCCCGAGCGCCGCCGCCTGGGAGGAGAGCCGCTCGGCCTGGTCCGACGCCACGTCCACCAGACCGCTGCGCAGCGCGTCCGGGACGGCGGCCACGATGACCAGGTCGCGGAGCCGCCGCAGCAGGTCCTCGGCGAACCGCCGCGGATCCTGGCCGACCTCGATCACCTTGTCGACGCAGGAGAACACTCCCCCGGCGTCGCCGGCGGCGAAGGCGTCCACGAACTCGTCCAGCAGGGAGTCTGGGGTGTAGCCCAGGAGGGCGGTCGCCTGCCGGTACCCGACCCCGGAGTCGTCCGCGCCACCGAGCAGCTGGTCGAGCACCGAGAGCGAGTCACGGACCGAGCCGGCCCCGGCACGGACGACCAGCGGCAGCACCGCGGGCTCCACGGTGATGCCCTCAGCGGCGCAGAGCTGGCCGAGGTAGTCGGTGAGCACGCGCGGCGGCACCAGCCGGAACGGGTAGTGGTGGGTACGCGACCGGATGGTGCCGATCACCTTGTCGGGCTCGGTGGTGGCGAAGATGAACTTGACGTGCGACGGGGGCTCCTCGACCAGCTTGAGCAAGGCGTTGAAACCCGCCGTGGTCACCATGTGCGCCTCGTCGACGATGTAGATCTTGTAGCGGCTCTGCACCGGGGCGAAGAACGCGCGTTCGCGGAGGTCGCGGGCGTCATCCACCCCGCCGTGGCTCGCGGCGTCGATCTCGATCACGTCGATGCTGCCGGCGGCTCCCCGGGCCAGGTCCTGGCACGAGCGGCAGCGTCCGCACGGCTCGGCCCGCGGACCCTGCTCGCAGTTCAGGCAGCGCGCCAAGATCCGGGCCGAGGTGGTCTTGCCGCAGCCGCGGGGGCCGGAGAACAGGTAGGCGTGGTTGACCCGGTTGTTGGTCAACGCGCGCTGCAACGGCTCGGTGACGTGCTCCTGCCCGATGACGTCGGCGAAGGTGTCCGGGCGGTAGCGGCGGTAGAGAGCCAGCGGCGCGGCAGCACTCGGCCGGGTCTCCTCCGACGGCCCGCCGAACAGGGCCTCGTCCTGGCTGTGCTCGATCCCCCCGGGCCCGGCCTCGGCATCCCCCTCGAGCAGCGCTTCCTCCACATCGATGACCTTAAGCCCCCGGACTGACAGCGCGGTCCGCCGAAAACAGGCACCGACGAGAATGGGACGGTGGGCATCCGCATCGCATCTCCGGCTCGGCAGATCAGCCGCCTGCCGCCGTCCTCGCGGCGGGACACCACGCCCGGGTGGCTGAGGACCGCGCACGGCACCGCCACGCCAAGGTACGGGCGCCGTTCGACGCGATGGGCCTGCCGCAGCGCGTACGGGCGCGGACTGTCAGCAGCGGCTGAGACCATGGTGCATATGGCTACCCAACTCCGAGCAGTGCTCTTCGATGCTGACGGGGTGCTGCAGCACATGACCGTCGAGTGGCGGGACGAGATCGGCGAACGCTCGGGGGAGGCCGGTCCGCACACCGAACGCCTGCTCGACGCCATCGCCACGGCCGAGAAGCCGACGATGACGGGCGAGGTCGACCTCGCCCACTCGCTGACCCAGGTGATCGACGACCACGACGCCGACCTCCATGCCGACGAGGTCATCGGTGCCTGGCAGAACATCGAGACCGACCCGGTCATGCTCGACGGCGTGCGGGCCCTGGCCGGACGAGGGCTCGTGCGGGCCCTGACCACGAACCAGTCCTTTCCC
The DNA here is from genome assembly GCA_963727215.1 of uncultured Actinomycetota bacterium. GTDB lineage: Bacteria > Actinomycetota > Actinomycetes > Propionibacteriales > Propionibacteriaceae > Microlunatus. The sequence continues at coordinate 8,506 of CAVSFR010000003.1, read as the reverse complement.
CGGGCCCGCTGGATGCAGGCGAACCTGCCCTACGACGAGCTGTTCGACGCGCAGTTCTACTCCTGCGAGATGGGCCTGGCCAAGCCGGACCCGGCCTACTTCCACTACGTCTTGGAGGCCCTCGGCCTACGGCCCGAGGAGGCCCTGTTCATGGACGACACGCTCGCCAACGTCGAGTCGGCCGCCGGTCTCGGGCTGCGGGCCGAGCTGTTCGCGCGCGACGGCGGCCGCTCCGAGCTGGACCGGATCCTGAGGCTGCACGGTCTCCTCTGACTGCCGCCGGGGCACTCGGGCGACCGGCGCCCGCTCACCTCCCTCAGTCCCTCCGGTGCCTGACGGCTCCCGACCGCACGGCCTCCCCCTCCCGGTCCTGGTTCTCGGTCCTCACCTTCCGTCTGCGGGACAGCTGACGCCACGCCCAGCTCGAGGGGATGCGTTGGTCGAAGAGCACGTACGCCGCACTCGAGTCGAGCAGGAGGGACCGCTCGAACCCTCGCCGATGGGCGACCGGCCCGGCGAACAGCAGCTCGTCGTCGGGGGCCAGCACCGTCTGGTCCTCAGGCGTGAGGACGGTGTCGTTGTCGCGCGACAGCAGCAGTGGGACCACCTGCAGCCGTTGCTCCCGGTCTTCGGGATCGCGAAGCAGGTCACTCAGGACCACTTTGCCGTCGTCGAGCCACTGGACCAGGGCCGGCGCCTGCTCCCGGTCGAGCTTGACCTTCCACAGCGCGGGGAGCTCACGGCCGCAGCTGTGCCGCAGTCGTCTGATGACGTCCGCCGCCCACTGCTCGCCCATCGCCGGCATGTCCTGGAGGAACCGCCAGAGCAGCGGAGTGCTGATCTGGGCGTACACCTCGTGCGCCACCACCTCGGTCGGCACCAGCAGCGCGTCCACCTGCATCGCCTCGAAGAGGGTGGCGCTGGTCGGCAGGTTCTGCCGGGCGGCGAGGAACAGGTGCGGGTTGAGGTGGCGCGCGGTGGCGAGCATCGACAAGTTGGTGGTGTCGTTGTCGGTGCCGGCGACCAGACCCACCGCGCCGGCGAGCTCGGCGCGTTGCAGGACTCCTGGCTCGGAGGCGTTCCCGACGACCACGCCCGGCTCCGCCGCTCGCTGCTCGGCCGGATCGACGATCGTGACCTCCAGCCCGCCCGCCCGCAGGTCCGCGGTCACCTCGCGACCGAAGCGGCCGTACCCGCACACGACCCAGCGGCCCTCCGTCGGCGGGTGGGCACGTTCGGGCAGCTCGGCGCCGGGTCCGGCCTCGAGCCAGCTGAGCAGCTGGTACGAGGCGGGCGCGTTCAGTGCGAGCCTCAGGTGTTCACCGAACCGGTCGAACGGGTTGACCACCGCAGGCGTTCCAAAGGCTCGCATCCGCTCGGCGATCAGCGCCGAGACCGTGCGCGAGACAATCGGCAGGTCGGGCCGCAGCAGGGCCGCTGCCATCGTCACCGCCAGGTTGGCCTCGTCGTCGTTGGTCATCGCCAGCACGCCGGCGCAGAACGGGTGGTCCAGGCCAGCGGTGGCCAGGTGGTGCGGGTTGGCCGCGTCGGCCACCAGACCAGGGATGTCGGCGTGGTACGAGCCGAGTCCGAGAGCGTCGATCCGGTCGGGTGACTCATCGATCACCACGAGCTGCTGTCCGAGAGCGTCGAAGTCCTTGGCGAGCAGCTCACCGGCCCGCCCGTAGCCGGCGAGGAGCAGGAAAGGCTCCCGCAGCCTGGCCACCTTGCGGCTGAACCGTTGCAGCGCCAGCGCTTCGCGGAACGAGCGGTCCTGGAGCAGCGTCAGCATCGAGCCGACCGCATAGGCCCAGCCGACCACCGAGAGGTAGATCGAGAAGGTGACCCAGAGCCGCTGGCCGGCGGTGAACGGCCAGGGCAGCTCGCCGAAGCCGATCGTGGTCGCGGTGTAGCTCACGAAGTAGAAGGAGTCGAAGAGGCCGATCCGCGCCGGACGCCCGTCCGGGTCGACCCCGGGAACCAGCGAAAGGCCGACGACGCTGATGGAGAAGATCACGATCAGGGTGATGAGCGGCGCCCGCATCCTCCGCATGACCAGGAAGATCGTGGAGGACGCATCCTTGGACGATCCGATGTGCGCATGCGCCGGGACCTGCTTGACGGGCTCCGGGCGGTCGAACAGCTGGGCCCAGAAGACCAGCAGCGGATTGCTCACCGTCGCCTCGGGTCAGCCGCGGTGGAAGGTGACGGTCTCGGTCACGAGGAGGATGACCGAAACCAGGTTCGCCAGCAACGCGCCACCGGACAGGGAGACCACGCTGGCGGTGGCAGCTGCGCTGAGGCCCCCGCGGGAGATCTCCTCGGCCCAGACCCAGACGACGCTGGCCGCGACAAGCTGCAGGTCCGCCACCAGGCTGGTGGCCAGGTGCACGGCGCCGATCTGCGTACGGTCGCCGAACTTCAGCACGGTCGCGATGAGGCTGACCGCGAGGGCGGCGAACAGCTCGTAGATGTTGTGGAGCTCTGGGTTGGCGATGTCGCCGATGAAGAACCCGAAGTTGAGCGTGGCTGCGAGGAGCACGAAGAAGCCGAAGATGACCTTCTCGAGGTTCATGGCTCTCCCTCCCGACGGCACCGGTCCCAGCTCGCTGGCTAGCCGGAGATGGTCCGACTGTCTCACGGCGCCATCGGCACCCGAGCGGCAGTCCGGTCGCGTCGGCGACCAACCAGCGGCGGGGGCCCTCCGGGCGCTTTCGGTGCGGATGGCTCGAGGCTGGGGTCTGGAGTCTGGAGTCCGAGCCAGCCCGATCGTGTGGGAGCCCCCCGCGCACCCGAAAGAGCTCACTTACCCTTGCTGCCGTCAAGCCCTGGGGGAGTTGGGCGAGTTATCGCCACGCGGGGGACCGGGGTCGAGTGTACGGGATCCCTCGGACGCGGTTCCAGCCCGCAGACTCCCCTCGGCTCGCCGGTTTCGTCGCGGCTCGGCCGGACGGTAAGGTTCCGGGCGGAGGATTCGCCTAGAGGCCTATGGCGCTCGCTTGGAAAGCGGGTTGGGTTCACGCCCTCACGAGTTCGAATCTCGTATCCTCCGCCACTTGACCAGGGAAACGCAAGGCCGGCCCACACCGGGGCCGGCCGCCAGACGGCCCGCGAGCCGCTCCTAGTCTCAGTTCTAGTCTCACTTGCGGCCATCCGAGCCCTCCTGGTCGGCCCACAACAGCCCGCCGACCTGGTCCGCGACCGTCCGCCGGATCGGGTCCGTCACGTGCTGGTACCGCGCCGCCATCGCCGTGCTCGACCAGCCCATGATCCCCATCACCGTCCGCTCCGGCACCCCGAGCACCAGCAGCACCGTCGCCGCCGTGTGCCGCGCATCGTGCAGCCGACCATCCCGCACCCCCGCCGTCCGCAGCAGCGCCTTCCACCGGTGGTAGTCCGAGTTCGGGTTCAACGGCTCCCCCGTCACCGACGTGAACACCCAGCCCGACTCCCGCCACAGCTGCCGCGCCCGCTCCCGGTCCACCGCCTGCTGCGCCCGCTGCTCCACCAGCAGCTGCGCCAACGGCCCCGGCAGACCCACCACCCGACGACCCGCCCGCGACTTCGTGTCCCCGTCCTCACCGTTCACCAGCACCCGCTGCGGACACCAGCCGGCGAACTTCCCGCAGCCACCGCCGCAGCCGTGCTCGTAGATCGGCCGCACCCGCGACTTCCGCACCCACAACAACCCCCGCTCGAGGTCCACGTCCGACCACCGCAGCCCCAGCACCTCCCCCTGACGCAGGCCCAGCGCCAACGCGATCGCCCACCGCGCATGATTCGGCCCCTGCGCCGCGGCCGCGAGGATCGCCCGCACCTCCTCGACGTTGTACGGCTCGACCTCCTCCACCTGCACCCGCGGCGGCTTCGCCAACGCCGCCACGTTCCGACCCACGTGCCCCCGCCGGTGCGCCTCCCCCAGCGCCGTCCGCAGCGTCCGGTGCACCTGGTGCGCCGTCGCCGGCTTCGCACCGTCGGTCACGAGCTGGCGGTACAGCCGCTCCAGGTGCTCCGGCTCCAACCGGTCCAGCCGGTGCTTCCCGACCCCCGGCACCAGGTGCTTCCGCACCGCCGTCCGGTACGCCGCCAGACTCGTCGGCCGCAGAGCCGGCGCCGCGATGTGCTCCAACCAGTGCTCCAACCACGACTCCACCGTCCACCGCTGACCCGCCCGCGACACCTGCCCCCGGTCCCGGTTCTTCTCCAGCGCACGGACCTTCCCGACCACCACACCCTTCGTCTTGCCCATCACATGCCGACGATCCGGGGACCCGTCATCGGTGGTGCCGACCGTCACCCGACCGTGCCAGTAGCCGTCCGCTCCCTCGTAGACCGTCGACGCCCGGTTCGGGTTCCGCGACCTCGCCACGGCTACTCGACCTCCGCCGACCGGACACCAGCCCGGAGCCGGGCGACGTGCTCCGCCAGGCACTCCGCCGGGATCCGACGCAGCCGGCCCACGTGCACCGACTCCACCTCCCCCGACAGCACCAGCCGGTACATCAGCGACCGGCCGATCCCCAGCCGAGCCGCAGCCTCCTCGACCCGCAGCAACAGCTGCTCCTCACGCGGCACCTGAACGTCAACCATGACAAGTTCCTCTCGCTACAGGGATGGGGAGACTCGGCGTTGGGGCTCGGTCTCCCCGACAGGGGATGGTCTGGTCTCCGGTCCGGCCGTCAAGGGCCCTTCGGGTCCTGCGGATTCGCTGCGCTCACCCTTGACGACCGGCACCGGAGACCAGAAGATCGGCGGCTATCGGGGAGCCCGAGCAGAGTGGTCGCTCAGCCAGGGTCGGCCGGAGGGGTGGTTGCCGGACGGTTGTCCACAGGCGGCGCAGCGCCTTCGCGGCTTCGTACTGAGCACGCCACGCGTGCCGTTCCGCCACCGACTGCAAGAGCACGCGGGCGTAGGTGCGGGCATCCGGACGGGTGTCGGTCCACACGAACCGCGGCGACCCGTCAGGCAGGGTGACCGCGGCGGCGAGGCGTTCGGTCTCGGGCGCGACGATGCCGGCAGCCAGGAGGGCTTCGCGGACCACCGTGGCCCGGTCAGCCTTGTGCTCGGCCAGCCGTTTCCCGGACCACTGCCGGGAGACCAGGACGCGGCGGCCGCCCAGGCCGAGGTGCTCGCGGTCGTGCGCCTTCGACGGGCAGCGGCCGGGCGCGAGGCCGGGGCCGGCCTGGTCGGGTTGGATGCCGTAGCGCAGCCAGTTCGCGCACCGTTCGGAGCAGGGCAGGTAGCGCAGCTCGGCGTGCAGCCGGTCGACGTGCGCCTCGACGGCCGGGTCCGGCTCGGTGTCGGGGTCGGTGTGGGTGTCGGCGACGGCTTTGGTCAGGTACTTCGTGAGGTACCGGACGGCCCGGTCGGCGTCCTCGGAGGGGGCGATGATGCCGGCCATGTCGACCTGACGGCCGAACCGCATCACGTGCGCCGGCTTCGCGTCCGGGTCGGCGGCGAGCCGGTCGAGCGCCTGGTCCCAGGTCGGCAGGACCTCGCCGGTGTCGGCGTCGACGTAGCCCTCGCCGTCCCACACCGGGATGCGGTGGACGTAGACGGGCCGGTCGAAGGAGGGCCACCACAGCTGCAGGTAGGTGGCCGCGACCACCTGCCGGATCGTCGCCCGCGGGATCGCCCCGCGGATGGCGGCGTGCAGGTGCGGAACGAGGCGGCGTTGGGGTTCGACGGCGCCGAAGTACTGCACCTTGTAGCCGGCGGCCCGGCGGAGGTTCTGCCAGAACCGGTCGACCAGCCGGGCGAAGTGCAGCGCGTCCAGCGCCTGCCGCCGGTAGTTGTAGTGCGCCGGGTCAGCGGGGACGCCTGCCGAGGTGACGGCGCCGTAGGAGGGCATGGTCAGGGTGAGGAACATGCTCGGCCGGTACTCGCGGCCGTCCGGGGTGGCGAAGACCCGGCCGACGGTGCGGTCCTCCTGCGGCACCCGCGGCAGGTCCGGGGCGTCCTGCCGGCGGCGGGTCGACCGGACCCGCCGCTCGCGTCGTCGTCGACCTGGTCCTCGTCGTCGACCTGGTCCTCGTCGAGCTGCTGGGCGGCGGCGGTGTTCGGGTTCGTCGGTGCGGTGCCAGCCCTCCGGCACTGCTGCATGCGCAGCACCCGGGCCTTGTGGGCGCAGGGCGGGCAGACGGCCTCCCGGGTCGACCCGCACGGCAGCGCGACGACGTCCTCGGTGTCGGAGGCGCGGTCGTGGACGCGGCGGAGCAGCGGCCGGATGCAGACCTTCTGCGACAGGGCGAGCTCGCGGGCCATGTCGGCGGTGATGACCGGCCCGTCCAGCACCGACGTCACGCGGCACCACCGGGCACCAGCTGCAGCGCCGGCGCAGCCGGGGCGACCAGCTGCGCGATGTGGTGGTCGGTGACGTTGGAGAAGCGGACCCGGACGGGTTCGGCGATGCCGTCGACGGTGACGTAGCCGACGCCGGGCAGGCTGTCGGGGATCAGGTCGGCGTGCGCGCCCCGGTTCCGGGCGCCGGGCCCGAGGACGAGGTTGACCTGCTCGGCCTCGTTCAGCCGCAGCGCGATGCGGGTGGGGAACAGGTCCCGCATCGGCAGCACGTCCTTGCGCGGGTCCTGCACCGCCCCGACCACCACGACCCCGACCGCCCGGCCCTGGGAGAGCAGGAGCCCGAGGGCGGCCTCGATCCGCTTCTTCGCGGTCCGGTCGGTCACCCAGCCGGTCAGCGCCGCCAGCTCGTCGACCACCAGCACCACCAGCGGCTCAGCCGATCGACGGTTCGTGGAGGCGGGTGACGCCGCGGAGCCGGTCCTGCCGGCGGCGCATCACCGCGACCGCGTCCTCGAGCACCTCCGCGAACGTCGACTCGTAGCCGGCCGCGGTGTCGGAGTCACCGTGCGCGAACCGGGCGAACAAGCTGCGGCCGGCGGCGAGTTCCATGCCGCCCTTCGGGTCCACCGCCCACACGCTCACCAGCCCCGACCGGACCAGCGGGGCCAGGTGCAGCAGCAGCGACCAGATCACCGACCCCTTCCCCGCCCCGGTCGCGCCGACGACGAGGACGTGGGAGCCGACCAGCTGCAGCCGCCACGTCCGCCCGTCCTCCGCCAGCGCCAGCGGCAGACCGGCGGTGAGCGCCTGGTCGTCGACGGGCAGCGGCTCCACCACCGCGGTCGAGCGGGTCAGTGGTCAGCAGCCACAGCTCGACGTGATGCGGCCGCTGCCAGCACCGACCGGACCCGCACCGCGGAGGCGCCGAACGTCTGCGCCAGCCGGTCCGCGACCTGCGGCGTAGTCCTCGACGGTCTGGCCGGGCAGCATCCGCACCCGCACCCGATCCACCGACAAGCGTCGAGGTGACCGTGAGCACGGTCGGGGTCCAGACCGTTCCGCGCCAGCTGGTGGTCAGGCCGGCGGTGTCCATCGCCGCCGCCCACCGGTGCCGGTAGATGAACCAGCCCCGCCACCAGCGACCGCAGCGGCAGCCGCAGCCAGGCCAGCCACCGGTCCGGCCACACCAGCCGCACCCCGACCAGCAGCCCGACCCCGAGCGCGGCCAGGCGAGAGCATCAGCAGCGGCGACACCGACCACAGCAGCCCGCCGAGCACCACCAGCAGCAGGCCGGCGAGAGCGGCCGGGGTCGCTGCGGTGACCACCAGCAGCCGCCACAGCCGGCGCAGCAGCCAGCCCGAGGCGACCACGCCGGCGCCGACCCGGACGGTGCTGGAGCGCAGCTGCACCGGCTGATCCGACCGGGCCGAGGACAGGCCGGCCATCAGACGCCCGTCACCGCGTCAGACAGCCACGCCCCCACCGAGGCGACCGCCGAGTAGACGCGCGTCCCCGATCGGCGTCGCCCCCAGCACCAGCCCGAACAGCACGCAGACGATCACGACGACCGGGCGGGCGATCTTCATCTTCACCAGCGCCGCCACGACCAGCCCGAGGATGATCGCCGCCCCGACGACGCTCATGCCGCCACCGCCCGAGGACGAGCGGCGGCTCGCGCTGGTCCGACCGTTGGTCGAGCAGCGCGACGACCAGGGCGACCAGGTGCCGGTCAACCCCGGCCAGCCGGGCCTGCAGCTGCACCAGCGGCTCCGGGTCCAGCCAGAACCAGCCCAGCCGACCACACGGCCGCACCCACGGCGCCGACGACCCGCAGCAGCCGGCCCCCGGCGACCAGGGCCAGCAGCTCCACCGCCGCCGCGTCCGTCGCCGACCCGGCCGACCACCGGCGCAGCCCGGTCAGCACCTCCGCCGACACCTCAGGCCGCCTTGCTGGCGTCGGACAGCCGCTTCGGCGCCGCCAGCCCGGTCGCCTTCAGGCTGTAGGCGATCCGCGGCCGAGCCCCGCGGTCGTCGATCCACGGCGTGACCGTCAGCCCCTCCAGCACCACCGGCCGGACCGGCACCCCCTCCACCGCCGACGGCGGAACCGGCTGCACCGCCGCCGCGATCTTCACCCGGAACGTCCGCTCCCGCGCGTCCGGGTCGAAGTCCATGACGTCGACCTGCCACAGCGGCAGACCC
>CAVSFR010000002.1:0-146599 GCA_963727215.1 uncultured Actinomycetota bacterium | reverse complement strand
GGTGCCGAAGGAGGATCGCACCGTCGGTCGGACGTTCGTTACCCCTGACGGCCGGGAGTACCGGCCGTCGATGTTCCTCACCCTCACCATGCCGTCCTACGGCGCCGGTCACCTCGGCGGGGTCCCGGTCGACCCGGCGAGCTACGACTACCGGCGGGCGGCGCGGGACGCGATGCACTTCGCCACGCTGGTCGACCGGTTCTGGCAGAACCTCCGCCGCTGCGCCGGCTACCAGGTCCAGTACTTCGCCGCCGTCGAACCCCAACGCCGGCTCGCCCCGCACTTGCACGCCGCCATCCGCGGCACCATCCCGCGGGCCGTGCTCCGCCAGGTCGTCGCGGCCACCTACCTGCAGGTCTGGTGGCCCTCCTTCGACCGGCCCGTCTACGTCCACCGGCACCCCGGTCTGGGACGGCGACGGGCTACGTCGACCCCGACACCGGCGAAGTGCTGCCGACCTGGGACGAGGCCCTCGACCGCTCGACCGCGACCCGGACGCGCGGCCGGCGCACGTGATGCGGTTCGGCCGCCAGGTCGACATGGCCGGCATCATCGCCCCGTCCGAGGACGCCGACCGGGCCGTCCGCTACCTGACCAAGTACCTGACCAAGGCCATCGCCGACACCCACACCGACCCCGACGGGACCGGACCCGGCCGTCGAGGCGCATGTCGACCGGCTGCACGCCGAGCTGCGCTACCTGCCGTGCTCGGAACGGTGCGCGAACTGGCTGCGCTACGGCATCCAACCCGACGCACGCCGGCCCCGGCCTGCAGCCCGGCCGCTGCGCCGTCGAAGGCGCACGACCGCGAACACCTCGGCTTCGGCGGCCGCCGCGTCCTCGTCTCCCGGCAGTGGTCCGGCAAGACGCTGGCCGAGCACAAAGCCGACCGGGCCACCGTCGTCCGCGAAGCCCTGCTGGCGGCCGGCATCGTCGCCCCGGAGATCGAACGGATGGCCGCCGACGTCACCCTGCCCGACGGGTCGCCGCGGTTCGTGTGGACCGACACCCGCCCGGATGCCCGCACCTACGCCCGCGTCCTCCTGGCGTCGATCGCGGAACGGCAACGCTGGCGGGCGCAGTACGAAGCCGCGAAAGCCTGCGCCGGCTGTGGATAACCGTTCGGCAACCACGACCCGCCGCCTGACCCGGCTGAGCGCGACCACCGCTCGGCCTCCCCGATAGCCGCCGATCTTCTGGTCTCCGGGCTGGTCGTCAAGGGTGAGCGCAGCGAATCCGCAGGACACGAAGGTGCCCTTGACGACCAGGCCGGAGACCAGACCATCACCTGTCGGGGAGGCCGAGCCCCAGCCACCAGCACTGAACTAGGAGGACAGCGAAGGACGTCAGGAAGCGAACGTGAGATGCCGATGGATCGGCTGTGGTCGGTGGAGGAGGTGTCGTACTACCTCGGTGTCCCGGTGGGCACGCTTGTACTCCTGGCGGGTGCAGCGGCGTGGTCCTGCGTGTCGTCGGATCGGGCCGCTTCCTGCGCTACCGCCCTGAGGACGTGCGGTCGTGGTTCACCGGGCTGGGTGATTGGCCGGCGGCGGGATGAGCGGTCAGCGGCTGGCTGCCGGCGAGCACGGGGAGATCCGCTACCGGGTGAAGCCGACCGGTCGGGTTGCGGCTCAGGTCTACGTCCGGAACCCGCAGGGCGTGCGGAAGCGGATCGAGGCGACGGCGGCGAGCAAGGCGGAGGCGCGTCGGCGGCTGATGGCCACGGTGGCTGAGGTGCTTGCGGCGAGCGGGTCGATCTACTCGCGGACGACGACATTCGGTGACGTGGCGGCGGATTGGCTGGCGTCGTTGGACGACCTGGTGCAGGCGGGCAGACGGTCGCCGAGGACGGTCGCGCTGTACCGGCACGCGCTGAACCGGCATGTGCTGCCGGGGCTGGGCGGTCTGAAGCTGGCGGAGTTGACGCCGGCCAGGGTCGACGCCTTCATCCGGGACCGGCGCAAGCGCTCGGGTTACTCGGTGGCGAAGTTGTGCCGCTCGGTGGCGTCGGGTGTATGCGGGTTCGCGGTGCGCCGAGATGCCATGCGCTCCAACCCGGTGCGGGACGTCGAGTCCCTGGAGAGTCCGCAGACGCGTGAGGCGCGGGCGCTGTCCGATCGAGAGGCGGCGGCGTGGTTGGCGATCTTGGACCGTGACGAGGCTGCGTGCCGGGGTGACTTGCCTGACCTCGTTCGCTTCCTGCTGGGTACGGGTTGTCGGATCGGGGAGGCGCTGGCGCTGACGTGGCCGAACGTCGACCTCGAGCGCCAGGTCGTTCAGATCGATGCGACGTTGATCCGGGTCAAAGGCCAGGGCCTCGTGATCAAGCGTCCGAAGACGAAGGCGGGCAGCCGGGTGCTGCGAATGCCGTTGTGGTTGGTAGCGCTGTTGCGCGAGCGGCGGCTGCGCGATCCGGAGTCGGCCGGGGCCGGTGTTCCCGGACGCCGCTTGGTGGCCACCGTGACCCGAACAACGTGGAGCAGCTGCACCGCCTTGCTCGTCGGGGCACGCCGTTCGAGTGGGTGGTTCCGCACACGTACCGGAAGACAGTGGCGACGATGCTCGACCGCCAGGGGCTGAGTGCTCGGACGATCGCTGACCAGCTGGGGCATGCACGCATCTCGATGACGCAGGACGTCTACATGGGTCGCAGAGTCGTCGATGAAACGGCGTCTGCGGCGCTTGAGAGTTCTGCGGCGGGCCGGGATGACACCCCGCCACCGGCTCTCGCGGTGGTGGTCTGAGCGGTGCACCGTGACAGCGCCGGGCCTGTCGGTGACTTAGGGATCGAGGAGTAACCGTTCCATAAAGGTGTGTTGCAGGCCCTGGTTGGACTCGAATCCACAACGGCGGCTGGTACTCGGTGACGCCAGCGACCCATAGTGATTCGATTCGGTGCCGCGGAGGTCGGCTCAACGATGTCGGAGGCGGTGTGATCGATCCTGATGGGCTTACTCTCGAGCCGCAGCACCGCGGCTGGCTACCCCAGTCTGGACAGCAGATAAGGAATTGATCGGACGATGACTTTGACACTCGGCCCGATCCTGATCAGTGCCGGGATCGACCCGACCGACGCCCAGGCGATCCGCCACGCATTCGTGCGCGAGCACGAGGACACGGGCCTGCCTGGCATCCACGCCGACTCCACGGACGACGAGATCCTCGCCTACACGAGCCGGCAGTCAGCGAAGCCGCGGATCTTCCCCAGCAACCCGCCTCCGATCTGGGTCGTGTTCATCCGCGAGGGCGGCGACAGGGCTCGGCTCTGGTCGGTACTCGAGAACCGCGGGGAGTCCTCGAACGACGGCGCGCTGCGCACCTTCGACCTGGTCGCCTCGAGACATCTGTCAGATCTCAACGACCGGCTCGTCATCGGCTGGAGGTCTCCGCGCACCTGGCGGCTCAACGGCCCGACCGCCGCCGGCTACCCGGTCATGGAGATCGCGGATGCCCAGCCGGTGCCCTTCCCCGGCTTCGACCGGCTCATCCTCGACCACGCGCAGCTCCAGGCCGTCATGCGCGAACACAGGTACGCCGCCTGGCGGACTGCGCTCTCCTCGGTGGTCGGGGTCTACCTCATCACCGACACCCGTGACGGTCGCCAGTACGTGGGCAAAGCCGACGGCGTGGAAAGCATCTGTCAACGCTGGAGCGCCTATGCGACCAACGGACACGGCGGCAACGTCGAGCTGCGAGGCATGGACCCGACCAGCTTCCGTTTCTCGGTCTTAAGGGTGTTCGACCCGGCGACGCCCACGAGGGTGATCGACGAGGCGGAAAGCCACTTTAAATTCGCTCTGGATACGCGGAAGCACGGACTTAACCGGAACTGATCGCGGCGGCGCTAGCAGATGCCGCGCGACTCGTTACTACAACGACCGCCACCTGCTGAGCGGGATGACAGCGCAAAGGTGAGTCTGAGCCGCCAACCGCGCTCGCGCAGTGGTGGTCCCAATGGGTCCGCGTGACAGCATGGTGACAGCGATTCGCCCAGTAGCCCGGATCACGCCCGCCAATCAGCGACTGACTAGGTGTTTTGTAGGCCCCGTGGGACTCGAACCCACAACCCGCGGATTAAAAGTCCGCTGCTCTGCCAGTTGAGCTAGAGGCCCCCACCGGCCCACCCGCGGAGGGGCACGCCAGCGCAGCCATTCAACCCCAGCGGACTCCGAAGTCCAAGCGGTGTTGGCGGGAGCAGGAGGCAGATCAGGACCCTCCTTGCGACGCGGGAGGAGCAACGGCTATACACACAGGGACACCCCGAGCTTCGACGGAGAGGCCGATCTGTGCTTGCCACCCGCACCACCCGCCGGAGGATGGCCGCGACTGCAGCGACCGTCGCTCTGGTTCTGCCCCTGGCCTCCCTGACCGCACCGCCGACGGCAGCAGCCGCGGCTCCGGTGCTGGACTCGCGCCTCATGCGGTCGCCAGAGCTCAGCGAGACCTCCCGGCTGGCCGACCGTCGGACCGTCGTCACCGGCGACCGCGCCTGGATGCTGGGGACGGCAGACGGTCGCTTCCCTGCCGCGGGCTTCCACACGCGCGGTGAGATGGGTGGGGTCTGGCTGCCGAACCTCAAGCTGCTCGACGGCATGTGGTTCGGCATCAACGGCGACTGGATCGGCCAGGGCACCAAGACCACCACGGGCTGGGGCTACGTCCGCACCGACCTGCCCAGCACCGACGGGGTGGCCGCGAGCCGGACCGACGTGGTGCCGGACGGCGTCTCCGGTGCTCTGCTGGGACTCAGCCTCCGGTCCACCCGCAACCGGACGATCACGCTCAAGATGAACGCCCACTCCGAGCTGATGGGCTCCTACCCCTGGGGTGAGTCGACGCCGAGCCAGACGACTGTCAACCTGGCCGACACCGCGAGGGTGCGGGACCGATACCTCGAGTTCAACGACGTCGGCACCCCGCCTGGGAGGAACCAGACCGCCCACAACTGGGCGGCAGTCGTGGGCTCGAACCTCGATCCGGCCACCTCCGGCAACAAGACCGGCGCCGACTACCGCGGCCCCCAGGATCCGGCGACGATCTGTCCCGCCTCCGGCCCGAAAACGCCGGAGCAGCCGAAGAGGTGCGATGACACCGAGTACGGCAACGGCGTCGGCGGGCAGCTCAGCTACCGGGTGAAGTTGCGCAAGGGCGAGACCAGGACCGTCTGGTTCGGCGTCGGAGGCTCCACCGAAGGCCTCGGCCGTGCCCGTTCGGAGCTGCGCTCCGCTCTGCGTGATCCTGTCGCCGTGCTGGAGAGCAAGGTGGCCGCGCGCCGGCAGCTCGACGCCCAGACGGTGGTCGACCTCCCCGGCGACCCCCGCCTCGCCGCCAGCGTCCGATGGTCCAAGCAGATGCTCGCGGCCTCCGAGCAGACCGTCGACGACGTGCACCTGCGGGTGGTCCGGGCCGGCAAGGAGTATCCGACCCCGGCCGGCACGCTGCGCTCGATGAGCTGGCTGGGCGCGGGTTGGCCCGACTACACGTGGCTCTTCGGCACCGACGGCGAGTACACCGCCTACGCCGCCGTGGCGGCCGGCCAGTTCGAGCCGATCAAGGCGCACCTTCGCGCCCTGCGGGACGTGTCAGCGGTCGTGAACGAGGGCAGCGGCAAGATCGTCCACGAGGTGACCCCGGACGGGGCCGTCTACTTCGGCGCCAACGCCGACCCCGGCAACACCGACGAGTCGGCCAAGTACCCCTCAGCGGTCAACCTGGTCTGGCACTGGACCGGCGACCGCACGTTCCTCCGCGACCTCTACCCGGCCAGCAAGGCGGCCATGGCGTGGGTGGCGAAGCAGGACGCCGACTCCGACGGCTGGCCCGAGGGACTGGGCAACGTCGAGCGTCCGGGTATGGGCCAGGAGAAGCTCGACAATGCCGTCTACGCCATCCGCGGCTACGCCGACCTCGCCGACCTCGCGCAGGACCGCGGCGACTTCACGACCCGGACCTGGGCCATCGCCCGCGCGAAGGCGCTGCTCGACCACTTCGAGGCCGACTGGTGGTACGGCGGCGACACCCGCTCCTACGCCGACTCGCTGCAGGACCCCGGGAACACGAAGGTCTTTCAACGGCATTGGATCGGGCTGACCCCGACCGACGCCGTCCTCCCGGCATTGCCGGGACGCAAGGCCGCTCCCCTGGCCAGCCGTTCGCACGGTATCGCCACTCTGGAAGAGCACGAGGAACCGTGCTACACGAGCACGGGCGGGCTCTTCCACACCGGGACCGGCCCCACGACGGCTCCTGCCGGCAACCCGGGCGATTCCTGCGACTCGGTCCTCTCCGAGGTGCCCAGTGAGCGCAACATCTTCACGCTCAACTCCGCCATCGCGGCCGTCAGCGAGGGCAACTACGGCCGGCTCGGCGCCAACCAGCAAGGCCTCTACACCGCAGGGAACGCCCGCGCCCAGCTGGACCCGGACCTGTGGGAGATGCCGGGCATGATGCCCGAGATCGTTCCTGGCGGCGACTACGGGGCGAACATCGACAGGCTGTTCACCGAACGCTCGATGGTGATGCAGGCCTGGGGCGCGTACGGGACGCTGTGGCCGGTGGTGCACCAGTGGCTTGGCGTCTCCCCCGACGCCGGGCGGCGCCGGGTCGCGGTCGTGCCGCAGGTGCCGGCCGGCCAGACGAGGGCGTCGGGCAAGCGCATTCGCGTCGGCCAGGGCAGCGTCGACGTGACCGCCCGGCACCAGGGCCGCGTCTACACCACCTCGGTCACCCGGCACGGCCGGATCGCGCTCACCGTCGGGTCGGTGCTCCCCCGCGGAGCCCGCGTCGCCTCGGCCACGCTGAACGGTCGCACCGTCCGGCCGCACCTGGTGAGGACCGCCCGCGGGCTCGAGGCCACGGTGGCGCGCGGCCCCGGTCAGAGCGCCTCCACCCTGGTGGTGACCATCCGCTGAGCTCGCGGGAAGGGTGCGCCGAAGCCCTACGAGAGGTCCCGGTCGGGCGCAGCCTCGTCGGCCAGCGCGGCTGCTCTACTCCACGTAGAGGCAGAACGGGTGGCCGTCGGGGTCGAGATGGACGACCACGTCGGCCTGCGGCTGGAAGGTGGCCACCGTGGCCCCGCATCGCTGGGCGTGCGCGCTGGCGGCCGCGAGGTCGCTGACCTGGATCTCCAGGTGCGCGGTCATCTGCGGGTCGTCGGGTCCGGCAGGCCAGACGGGGCTGACGTGGTGCCGCTCGCGTTGGAACGCGAGCCCTGATCCCCCGCCGGGGTCGGTCAGCGTGGCCCAGTCCGGGGTGTCTGTCTCCACGGCCCAGCCGAGCAGGTCGGCGTAGAAGCGCAGCAGCCGGTGGACGTCGGGCGTGCCGAGGTTCGTGTAGGTCAGCCTCAGCTGCAGGTCATCGGCCACCGGTCTCAGCGCCCCCGCCGCCAGTCGGTGACCGCCTGCTCGACATCGACGGTCGCGACGAAGACCGGAATCTGCGTGACGGGCCGGCGGCGGAGGTCCAGGATGCGCTGGTTGAGCGCTTCGACGAGGTCGCGGACGACGCGCTCGTCGCGGACGTCAGCCAGGGTCTGCGGCAGGTCGGCGACCTCTTTGCGGAGCGCCAGAGCGGGCGGCAACGGCGCCTTGATGTCCTCCCGCTCCATCAGGCCCTTGATCCACCAGTCCGGGTCCTGGGGCCCCTTCAGTCCGGGGATCGGCTTACCGGCTCCCGGCAGGTCGTCGAACTCACCGCGCTCCTGCGCTTCGCGGATCTGACGGTCGACCCAGCTCTCGTATCGCTCCATGCCCGGCCCTGCGTCTCTCGTCCGAGGGGTTTCCAGGCCGCCCAGGTTAGTCGGGTGTGCCACGCTGGACGGATGGACCCGTGGAGCGTGGGGCTGGCGGTGCTGGTCGTGGTCGGACTGGCTGCGATCATCTTCGGCGCGCTGTACGACCGTCGGCGCAACCAGCGGCGGGCGGCTGAGATCCTGGCACCCCCGTCCAGGGTGATCCCCCAGTTCCGCGGCGATGCGCCGGCCCCGCACTACCTCTCCGAGCTGCAGGCCCGACGCCCCTCCTCAGCACCCCGCAGCGCCGGCGTCCTGGACACCGACCAGCGGGCCGAGATCACCGCGCAGCTCGCGGACAACCGGAACCCGACAGTGGGAGCCGGCTACGCCTCGACCGACTTCGTCACCGACGCTGCGAGCCGCTGGGCCGTGCTCGAGCAGCCCGTGGTCTGCGTCTGCGCAGACGCGGTGGTGAGCGTCCGCGAGCTGCTGGGACTGCTCGAGCGGCTGATCCTCAGCCGGACGCCCCTGGTCCTCGTCGCTCCGGAGATGGCTCGGGACGTGCTGGGCACGTTGGAGGTCAACCAGATCCAGCAGCGGCTGGCCGTCGTGGTCGTCCTGCTGCCCGATGCCGGCGAGCGCGACCGGGTGGCGGAGCTCTGCGGCACCCACCCCGTGCAGCGGTCCGACCGTCAGGCGGGCTACCTGCCGCCGGGAGACCTGGGCCGCTGCGACCGCTGGGTGAGCACGGCGAGGTCCAGCCACGTCCTGGCGCGCCGTACCGCCACCACCTGACCAGCAGCCGCATTCCGAAGGCGTCCTGGTTCTACGCTTCCCCTGTGCCCACCACGGACCCCGACCACCGCTGGCCGCGGCGCGTCTACGGCGTCGGCAGCGAGCCCGACCCGCGCTTCACCTTCGCCAACGAACGCACCTTCTTGGCCTGGATCCGTACCTCGCTCGGCTTCCTGGCCGCCGGGGTGGCGGTCGCGGCGGTGGGCCGGATCGGCGGGTCACTCGGCGCGGAGGCGCGGATCGCCGCCCTGCTGCTCATCCTGAGCGGCCTGGTCAGCGGGGTCTCCGCCTTCGGCCGCTGGATGAACAACGAGCGCGCCATGCGGCTGGACCGGCCACTGCCCTCGTCCCGGCTGCTGCTGGTGGTCACCGGCGTCGTCGTCGTGGCGGCGGTCGCCGCGCTGGTGGCGGTGAGTCTTGGCTGAGCAGCTCGCCGCGGACCAGCTGCCGCCCTGGGACCCCGGCCTGCAGAACGAGCGCACCGGCCTGGCCTGGCAGCGGACGCTGCTGTCCGGGCTGACCTGCGCGCTGCTCGTCGGCCGGCTGCTGGCCGGCGTCTGGCTGCCCGGCGCTGTGGCCACCGGGATCGTCGCCCTCGGCGGCACCACCGCGCTGGGCTGGCTGGCGCTGCGCCGGTTCCGGACGAACGGTGCTGCGCTGATCGCGGGGCGCACCCTGGCCGACGGCCGCGCGCCGGCGCTGGTAGCCGCGGTCGTGCTCGCCACGGCCCTGGCGGCCGCAGCGTTCGTGCTGCTGGGCTGAGTGGGCGCAGGCCACCCCCAAGGACCGCGGGTCAGCCGTAGCCGAGCTCGTGCAGCCGGTCGTCCTCGATGCCGAAGTGGTGGGCGATCTCGTGGACCACGGTCGTGCGGACCTCCTCGACGACGTCCTCGACGGTCTCGCAGCCGGCCAGGAGGGGCACCCGGTAGAGCAGGATCCGGTCGGGCAGCACCCCGGAGTAGAAGTCGCCGCGTTCGGTCAGCGGCACCCCGTCGTACAGGCCCAGCAGGTCCGGCTCGTCCGGCGGTGGGTAGTCCTCGACCAGGATCACGCAGTTGTCCACCAGCGCCGCCAGCTCAGCAGGGATCTCGTCCAGCGCCTGGCGGACCAGGTCCTCGAACGCCTCGGCAGCCATCTCGACGCTCATGGCTGATCTCCCCTGGGCCGCCCCGGAACAGGGCGCCAGCGGCGGTCGAACAGCCAGGCCAGGGCGGAGAGAGCGAAGATCAGCAGGGCGATGGCCACCGAGGCGAGGGCGACAGCCGCCGGTCCGCGCACCGGGACGTCGAGGAAGGGATAGGGATACCAACCGGTCGCCGCGCCGATGACCAGCGTGAACGCCAGCCAACCGACGGGGTAGATCAGGCCGAGCAGCACGACCCGCAGGGTGACTCGGGGCCGCGGGCCGAAGACGAGCCAGCCGAGGAGGGCGAGCGCCGGGACGACCACGTGCAGCACCTTGTCGGTCGCGTAGGACCAGCCGGTGAGGTGCAGGAGCGGGCGCAGGAAGAACCAGTGCACGAGGCCGGTGACGGTGATGCCGACGACGGCGTCCAGACGAAGCACCCGCCACAGCCGGCCGTCGACGTCTGGTCGCCGTGCCGCAGCCGTGGTGGTGATCAGGACCAGCAGGTTGGAGAGCACGGTGAAGTAGCTGACGAAATGGAGGAGCCGCTCGGCCAGGCCAGGCTGGTCCTGCTCCACCAGGACGGAAGCGCCCACCACCACCAGGACCAGCTGCCCGACCAGCCCGAGGCTTGCCGCAGCCGCCGTCCCCGCATGCCAGAGTCGAGCCGCGGAAGTGGTCATCTCTGCACCCTACCGAGCACTGCTGGACCCGAATGACACTGCTGTAACTCATTGCGCCTTCTGCGGCGCGTCGACTTGCACGTACGACGACATCTGTACTCACGCCTTGCCAAGGCCGTTGGGTCACGATTAGAGTCCTGCGAAACCTGGGGGTGGTGAGACAGATGTTATTGATGTGACTGAGCTCGTCTCGGTCGCACAGCCGGTGGCGATCTAACGACGTCCGGACAGAAGGGACATCGGATGCGCTCGCACCGAGCCGGCAGGATCACGGGTCTCGTGGCGGCAGCAGGTCTGCTGCTGGGACTGGTGGGCATCACGCCTGCCGAGGCCGCTGGGCAGGCGACGGTCACCGAGACGCTGAACGTCCGGTCTCGCCCGACCACGAGCGCCAAGATCATCGGCAGCCTGGACGCCGGCCAGACAGTCACCACCCGGAGCACCAGCTCAGGGTGGACCAAGATCAACTTTCGCTCGCGCACCGCGTACGTGGCCAGTCGCTACCTGAAGGCCGCGACGACAGCGCCACCGCCGAGCTCGAGCAAGATCAACAGCGGCAGCGTCCGGGCGACGACCACCGATCTCAACCTCCGCGCGGGTGGCGGCACCAGCTACGCCGTGCGCCGAGTGCTCGCCGGCGGTGTCCGGGTCACGATGACCGGCCGCACCAAGGGCGAATTCGCCCAGGTGATCGCAGGCAGCACCACAGGCTGGGCGAGCACCCGCTACCTCAGGCTGGCCAGCGGACTCCCCGCGGTGATCAGCACTCGCGTCGCCACGGCGCCGCTCGACCTGCGCACCAGCTCGGGTGCCGGCTCGAGGACGGTCGGCGAGGTCAAGAAGGGGACGACGCTCTCCATCACCGGCGCGACCGCAAACGACCGAGCCCAGATCGTCTACCGCTCGACGGTCCGCTGGGTCACCGCGCGTTACCTCGCGCTCCCGCCGACCACCATGCCGAGCGGTCCGACGCTGCCGCGGGTCACGGGCACGCGCTACGCGACGGCGAGCCTGGACATCCGCTCGAACAGCACCGAGGACTACGAGGCCGTCTCGGAGGTGCCCCGCGGCACCGCCCTCAAGATCACCGGCCTGATCGAGCGCGGCCGGATGCGGATCATCTTCGACGGCGCCGTCCGCTGGGTGACCGCGAGATACCTGTCCAAGACCAAGCCGTCGAGCACCGGGGGCGGTAGCGGCGGCTACGCCGTGGAGAAGGGCCTCAAGCCCAACGCCATCAAGGTGCACCGAGCGGCGATGGAGGAGTTCCCGCAGATCGTCACCTACTACGGCGTCCGCAAGGACCCCATCCCCGACCACCCGTCCGGTCGGGCCCTGGACCTGATGCTGCCGAACTACTCCTCCGCGTCCGGCCGGGCGCTCGGCTACGCGGTCCGCGACTGGGCCCGCGCGCACGCTCGCGAGCTGGGCATCCAGTACGTGATCTTCCACCAGCACATCTGGAACATCCAGCGCGACAGCGAGGGCTGGCGCTACATGTCCAACCGGGGCAGCGACAGCGCCAACCACATCAACCACGTCCACGTCACCGTCTACGGCTGACGCCGGGACGGCGGCTCGGCGACGGCGGTATAGTCGCGCTGCACCAGGTCCCCATCGTCTAGCGGCCTAGGACACCGCCCTTTCAAGGCGGCAGCGCGGGTTCGAATCCCGTTGGGGATGCCAGCAGCACAGGCCTCTGGCGAGGTAGCGGGTCAGCGCGAAGGCCACACCGTGGGCCCGGCCCATTTCGTCACTCCCGGACGTTGCGGCCGGCATGGACCACGATCGCGATGAAGCTGCGCCGCAGGCCGTTCTCAGGGACGCCACCACCTAGGCAAGAACCGCGGGGACTGCCTGCAGGGTGACGTACGCAGCCACGACGAGAACGAGGTAGGCAAACCATCGGCGGACGCGGCCGCTCTGTAGCCGGTGGGCGAGACGGCCGGCCGCGATCGAGCCGACGATGGCCGTTGCGGTGAACGCGACGGCGACCGGAAGGTCGATGGCGGTGTCGCCGAGGTGGGCGGTAAGTGCGGCGGCGGCGTTGGCGACGATGACGACCAGCGAGGTCGCGGTTGCTGTAGCCATCGGGAGACCGAGGAGCAGGGTGAGGGCCGGGAGGATGAGGAAGCCGCCCCCGACGCCGAAGAGTCCAGTGAGAACTCCCACGACAAGCCCGGAAGCAGCGGCTTTGGGCAGGCAGCTGCGCCAGTTGACGCCACCGCCGGGAAGAGCACAGGAGCCGCCAACGTCGTCGGAGCCGCGAAGCATCCGTAGGGCAGCGACGACCATGACGGCAGCGAACCCGAGCAGGACGATTGAGGGGTCGAGGAGTCGGTTGACGGCGGTGCCGGCGAACGCGGCTACGGCGCCGGTCGCGGCGAAGATGGCGGCGAGGCGCCACTGGACCTGGCGGAGCCGTGGAAGTACTGCGGCGGCGGAGGAGATGCCGACGACGAGCAGTGAGGTCGGGACGGCCTCGGCGAGGGGCAGGCCGGCGCCGTAGACCAAGCCGGGGACGGCGAGGATGGAACCGCCCCCGCCCAAGAGTCCGAGCAGAGCCCCGATGACCAGCCCGAGGGCCAGGACCACGAGCAGGGTCGCGGTCACGCCACGACAGCCGGGGTGGGCAGCTGGTCGAACAGCTGCTGGGTGTCGGTCTCGGCTACCCGGTTGCAGGACAGAGCCGCGAGACGCCGACCCCTGGTGCGGCTGTCGGTGAGGGCGGTGGCGTCCTCACCGACCAGCTGGAGCGGCAGGTTGACCTGGGTGGGGCTGCTGTGGGGCATAAAACATCCCTCAATCGCTCGTGGGCTGCTGGGTGTGCATGGTCAGATGATGCGGCCGGGGCGGTGCCCGGTGCCGGTGACCACGGGTAGACCGGCCTCGGCCCAGGCGGTCATGCCGCCGCGGAGGTTGACGGCCCGGTAGCCGCGGCTGGTCAGAAGTTGGGCGGCGAGGGCTGAGCGGCGGCCGGACCGGCAGACGGTGATGATCTGGCGGTCGCGCGGCAGTTCGGCAAGCCGGCTCTCGAGCCGGCCAAGGGAGATGTGTTCTGCCTGGGGTGCGCGGCCGGCCTGCCACTCCTGCGGCTCGCGGACGTCGAGCAGCACCGCGGCGCCGTCGTTGGTGGCGACCTGCGCCGCATCGGCCCCGATGGCGAGCGCCTTCCGGCGGAACAGTCCGGCGAGCAGCCGGCTGATCACCGAGCCCCCTCCAGGTCTTGAGCGTTCTCGGGCTCGTCGGTGACGAGGTGGAGTCCGGTGGCCTTGGCGTTGTCGAAGGTGTCGTCGATGGCGACCAGCCTCTTGTTCGCGGCCGACAGGAAGGAGGCGGCGACGGAGGCTCGGTAGCCACCGGCACAGTGCACCCACACTTCGGCGTCAGGGACCTCCTGAACGCGCTTCGGCAGCTCGTGGAGGGGGATATTGAGCGCGCCCTCGATGCGGGCGGTCGCGAATTCAGCGGTCCGGCGGACGTCGAGGATGACGACATCGCGGTGGTGCCTGACCTGGTCGAGGTCGGCGAAGGTCGCGCGCGGGAACGACGAGAGCGGCTGGTCAGTCCAGTCCTGCGGTCCGCCGGTCGCTGCGGCGGCGGGCCGGTCGATGCCGATCCGGACGAGCTCGCGCTGGGCCTTGGCCACGTCGGCCTCGGTCTCCCCGAGCAGGGTGAGAGGGGCGCCCCACTCGATCAGCCAGCCGAGGTAGGTGACGAAGGCGCCGTCAAGGCCGAAGTTCAGGCTACCGGGGACGTGACCGGCCGCGAACACGGTCCTGGTGCGGAGGTCGACGACCCACTCTCCGGCCTCGATCCGGCGCCGCAGCTCGGCCGGTTCGGCCTGGGCGGGCAGCCTCAGGTCCGGCTCGGTCGGGCCTGCGCTGTTCGCGGGGGCCATGTGCACGTAGTAGGCCGGGTAGGCGTCGAGGCCGTCGAGGAGGGCGTCGACGTAGTTCTGCTCGGAGGAGGTCAGGACCGGGTTGTTCTCCTTCTCCTGCCCGATGGTGGAGTCGGTGGCCTCGGACTGGGTGGCCGAGCAGAAGCTGCCGAACCCGTGGGTGGGCAGCACCTCGGTGGCGTCGGGCAACTCACGGGCCAGACGTTGGGCGGAGTGGTACTGGGCGTGGACCAGATCGTTGGTGTGCTCGTGACCGAGCAGATCCGGCCGTCCGGTCGCCCCGAACAGCAGCGAGCCGCCCGTGAACACCGCGACCGGCTCACCCTCAGTGGTCAGGGCGTACGACAGGTGGGTGAACGTGTGGCCTGGAGTGGCAATCGCCTTCATCCGCAGCAACGGGCTGACCTGCACCTCGTCGCCGTCAGCGATCGGTGTCCGGTCATAGGTCACTTCGTCGGCGCCGTTCACGAAGTAGGCGGCACCGGTCCGCCGGGCAAGAGCAAGACCGCCGGTGACGTAGTCGTTGTGGATGTGGGTCTCGAACACGCAGGTGATCCGCACGCCCTCAGCCTCAGCCAGGTCGAGGACCCGGTCGATGTCGCGCTGCGGATCGACGACCAGGGCGACCTGACCGTCGTGAGCGAGGTAGCTGCGGTCGCCCAGAGTCAGGGTCTCGATCGGGATGATCGTCGGCGCCGTCATGGTGTGAGTGCGGTTGGTGATGGCGTTCACTTCCCTTCCGGGCTGCCGGTGGCTACTGGGTGTCCGTCGGTGACCCAGGCGGAGGTGCCGCCGTCGACCGAGTGAGCGTCGAAGCCGTGGTGGCGGAGCACGTCGGTCATCGCGGAGCTCCGGCCGCCGGACTGGCAGATGACGAACACCGGCCGCGACCGGTCGATCTCGGTCAGCCTGTCAACCAGCTGCCCCATCGGGATGGACGCGGCTCCCGGCACGTGGCCGGTGACGAACTCAGCCGGCTCCCGGACGTCGACCACCTGCACGGAACCGGTGGCCCGCGCGGCAGCAAGGTCGGTCGTGGTGACCTGGCACATGTTGATCTCCTCCCGTCGTATACCCAGGGGGGTATATGGACGTAACGGTAGCCGGGGTCCCGCACATTCCCAACCCGACCCAGGAATGTCCGCCGGCCAGCCTGTGCTATACCCGGTGGGTATCCGCCCTACACGTCCAGACCTAGGAGTTGGCCCGATGACCTACGCACTCAGCACTACCGTCACCCAGCCCTACGCCGCCGCCGTCGACCACGTGCGGACCGCCCTCACCGAGCAGGGCTTCGGCGTCCTCACCGAGATCGACCTGCAAGCCACCCTTAAGGCCAAGCTCGACGCCGACATCGCCCCGCAGGTCATCCTTGGCGCCTGCCGGCCCCCCCTTGCCTACGCCGCCCTTCAGGCCGAGCCATCAATCGGGCTGCTCCTGCCCTGCAACGTCGTCGTCCGCGCCCTCGACGACACCAGCACCGCGGTCGAAGCCGTCGACCCGCAGATGATGGTCGCCATGACCGACAACCCCGAGCTGCAGACCGTCTCCGACGACGCCACCGCTCGCCTCCGCGCCGCCCTCACCAGCCTCGGCGGCACACCCGTGCGGGCCGCCTGATGGTGCAGCTCAACCCCGACAGCGTCCGCCCCGCCGCTAACCGGCTCAAACGAGCTCAGGGCCAGCTCGCCGCTGTCATCCGCATGCTCGACGAAGGCCAAGAGTGCGAGGACGTCGTCACTCAGCTCGCCGCGGTCAGCCGCGCCCTCGACCGCGCCGGCTTCGCCATCGTCGCTACTGGCCTCAAGCAGTGCATCACCGACGAAGGCGCCGAGAGCCTCGACGTCCAGAAGATGGAGAAGCTTTTCCTCTCCCTCGCCTGAGTCGACTGACCGGCGGTGACACCTTTCGTTACGGGACTGTCGGCTGACGGAGCGTGGCAGCGGAAGGTCCCTCGGTGGCAAGTCCACGGGTCCGGCTGCTGTCATCGCGAGAGCGGCTGGACCTCGGCGTTGACACGACCCGCTAGGAGGCGAAGGAGACTCCCACCCAGCCAGGGCGCTCCACCCTGCACTAGGCGTCCTTCTTGCTCCAGTTGCCTAGGGCGACGATCGCCTCGCGGAGGGCGAGCCCGCGATCAGTCAGCCCGTAGGCCCGGGTGTTGTGTCGCAGGGGCAGGCGGGACAGGACGCCGGCCGCTTCGAGCTCGCGTAGGCGTGTCGCGAGGATGTTCGTCGGCACGCCGAGGTCGCGCTGCAGATCGCCGTAGCGTTGTGGCCCGTCGAGCAGCTGTTCCACGATGAGCAGTGCCCACCGTGCTCCGACGATGTCGAGGGCCGCGGCGAGGTCGCTCACGCGGTCGGATCGGCGTCCGGTTTCATCCAGAACGGCGAGTAGTGGTAGCCGTCGGGGTCGTCGAACTGGCGCTGGTACATGAAGGGGTAGTCGTCGGTGTCACCGATCCGCCCGCCGGCGGCGCCGGCGCGTTGGACGAGCTCGTCGACCGCCTCGCGGCTGCCCAGGTCGAAGGAGACCGTGACCTTCGAGGGTGTCTGAGGCCCGCCGATCAGCTCCTCGACTCCGCCGACGCTGGCGTACATGTCGCGGCTGCCGAGCATGACGTACTGCTCGGGGGCGATGGCGAAACACGACACGTTGTGGTCGGACATCTCGGCATCGAGGGCCCAGCCGAGGGCGGTGTAAAAGACGGTTGCGCGCTCGACGCTCTCGACCGGGCAGGTGATGAAGAGGCTCATGCGAGCCATACTTGCAAAATGCAAGTAGCCAGTCAAGGGTCCCTAAGGGCGGTTGCGACTTCCTCATTGGTCAAAGAGCATCGCTGGGCTCGGCTGGCGGCGCGCGTCCTCGCTGCGGGCCGTGCCGTGCGTGGTCGAAGAGCGCCGATCTTCCCTTGACGTCGGTCAGCGGCTGGGTGCAATGTCTTAGCCAGGAACTCGGTGATTCGTGAGGCGGTAGCCACGATGGCGTTGATGGAACCTCCACCGCTGACCGTCGTTCAGCCTGGCGAAGGGCTCGTCCTCGAGCCCGCCAGTCCCGGTGATATCGGTGTCGTCTTCAAGCTACGCGGCGCCGACACGGCTGGGGCGGTCGCCATGGTGGAGCACCCGTTTCCGGTCGGATCGATGGTGCTGCCACATCTGCACACCAGAGAGGACGAGTACTCAATCGTCACTGAGGGAGAGATCGGCTTTCGCTCCGGTGACCGCGAGGTCGTTCTCGGTGCCGGCGGTTACATCACGAAGCCACGCAATGAACTGCACGCGATGTGGAATGCCGGCGACGTCCCGGCCCGGATGATCGAAGTGATCAGCCCGGCGGGGTTCGAGAACTTCTTCGACGAGCTCACAGATCTGCTCGCCGGCGCGGACCTGCCCGAGATGGCCGAGATCGCCGCTCTCGCTGCCAACTACGGCTTGCACTTTGGGGAGCCAGCCTGGCTTCCGGACGTCATCTCACGGTACCGACTGACGCCGCCCCTCTAGACACGACAGTCCAAGGAAGCGTTGGCAGTCAGCGCACTCAGAACTCGCTGCGCTCTGCGAGCGAGTTCACGACGCCCCTCTGGAATTGCTCAGTCGAGACGAGAGCCGAGGGCGCTGTTGTCGACGTAGATGCGCTGATCGATGAACTTCTGCCCGTCGATGGTGAAGATGGAGCAGGCCCGGATCGTGGTCTCCATACCGTCCGGGAAGCGCCAGACGCTGTCAACCTCGACGACGACGACGCCGCCGTCCTCCTGCCAGACGTTGATCAGCGGGTGGGCGAGGCTGTCGACTTTGCCGCCGATGGCGGCGAGTCGCGCCAGCACGACGTCCTTGCCGGTCACGGTGGGGGCGTTGGCGAACGTCAGCGAGACGTCGTCTGCGAAGAAGTCGGCGAGGCGGTCGTAGTTCTTGGCTTCCATCACGGCGAAGTAGTCAGTCAGGAGGTCGAGGGTGGTCTGGTCGGCGCGGGACATGGCTGTTCCTGTTCTCGGATCGGAGCGGGCTGAAGGTCAGGGGTGCGCGGCCGCAGAGGAGGGCTGGCGGGGGCCGGCCCCGGCCCGGTGCTCGAAGGCCCGGGGCTCGTCGGCCAGCTCGGTGAGTGCGTCGAGCTGTGCGGAACTGAGGTGCACGTCGGCGGCGGCGGCGTCGGCGCGCAACTCCTCGAGGGTTTCGGGACCGACGATGACCGAGGCTACGGCCGGTCGGGAGAGCAGCCAGGCCAGCGCTACCTGCTGCATCCCCAGACCCCACTCCCGCGCCAGCCGGTCAACCTGGTGGCCGACCTCCACCTCGTGGCCGGAGTAGCCGGCTGCGCCGAAGCGTTGGTCGCCGGAGACCGGGCGGTCGAGGACGGCCAGGTCGGCCAGCAGCCCGCCGTGGAGCGGGGCGTAGGGGACGATCGAGACCCCGAGCTGCTGGCAGGCAGCCGCGAGTTCTCGTTCGGCGGCGCGGTCGAGGAGGCTGTACCTCACCTCGGCGGCCACCGGTGCCGAGGTCAGCCGGCGTTCGTCGGCGATCCAGCAGGCGCGGGTGACCTGCCAGGCGGGGTGGTTGGACAGGCCGACCGCGCGAATCTTGCCCTGGCGGATCAGGTCGTCGTAGACCGCGAGGGTTTCCTCCAGGGGGGTGTCCGGGTCAGGGTCGTGGGCGTAGTAGAGGTCTATCCAGTCGGTGTCCAGCCGGCGCAGGCTGGTCTCGACCTGCCGGAGGATGTGGCGGCGGGAGAGCCCGCGGTCGTTGACGCCGAGGCCGGTGATCCCGTTGGACTTGGTGGCGATCACCACCTGATCGCGGCGGCCCCGCAGCGCGCGGCCGAGGATCTGCTCGGCGGGCTCCCGGTCGGCGGCGGCAGGTGCTCCGATCCGGTCGAAGACCGGCATGTTGCCGTACACGTCGGCGGTGTCGACAAAGGTGACGCCAAGATCCAGGGCGGCGCCGACGATCCGGTCGGCCTGCTGCGGGTCCGGGGCGACACCGAAGGTCGCGGTGCCCAGACAGATCCTCGACACGCGCAGGCCGGTGCGGCCGAGAACGGAGTACCTCATGCTGTTACCTGTCTGCCCTGTCAGCTCGCGTGGTCGGTCAGAGCGGTGACCGCCTGCAGCTGCTCGGCGGTGAGCTCGACGTCGCCCGCCGTTGCGTTGGCCCGCATCTCCTCGACGGTCTCGGCGCCGACGATCACCGAGGCGACGGCGGGACGGGACAGCAGCCACGCCAGCGAGACCTGCTGCATGCCCAGCCCCCACTCGCGAGCGAGGCGGTCCAGCTCACGGGCGACCCTGATCTCCTCCTCGGAGAACCCGGCACCGCCGTAGCGCTTGTCGCCGGCGATCTCGCGGTCCAGCACCGACAAGCTGGCCAGCAGGCCGCCGTGCAGCGGGGCGTACGGCACGATCGACAGCCCGAACCGGGTGCAGGCCGGCGCCAGCTCCTTCTCCGCGCTGCGGTCCAGCAGGCTGTACATCACCTGGGCAGCGACCGGCGCGGAGACCAGGCGACGGTCATCGGCGATCCACAGCGCCTCGGCCATCTGCCACGCCGGGTGGTTGGACAGGGCCGCGTAGCGGATCTTGCCTTGGCGGATCAGATCGTCGTAGACCGCCAGCGTCTGCTCGAGCGGTGTGTTCGGGTCGGGGAAGTGGCCGTAGTACACGTCGATGTAGTCGGTGCCCAAGCGGCGGAGGCTCTGCTCGACCTGCCGGATGACGTAGCGGCGCGACAGGCCCGCGTCCGGGTCGAAGCGCCGCTCCCCCGACTTGGTCGCCAGCACCACCTCGTCCCGGCGCCCGGCCAGCGCCCGGCCGAGGATCTCCTCGGCCGACTCACGTTCTGATGCCGGCGGCGCCCCCGGCCGGTCGAACGTCGGGGTTGAGCCGTACACATCAGCGGTGTCGAAGAAGTTGACGCCCAGGTCGAGCGCCGCTGCGACGACGCCGTCGGCGTCGTGCGCGCTCGGCGCCACCCCGAAGGTGCCAGTGCCCAGGCAGATCTTGGAGACGCGAACACCGGTGGGGCCGAGGACGGAGTACTTCATCCGCACGTTCCTTCCCACAAGACGATGGGAATGAACACTAACCGATCGGTTGAAGTTGAGCAAACGCATGAGAGGGTGACTGGCATGACAGAGGGCACGAGAGCGACGACGAGGGGCCCGTACAAGAACGGGGTGCGGCGGCGCGAGCAGCTCATCGCGGGCGCTGTCGACGTCTTCGCTCAGCACGGCTACGCAGGTGGCTCGGTACGGGCCATCGCGGAGCAGGCTGGGGTCTCCCACGCCACGCTGATCCAGCACTTCGGCAGCAAGGAGGGACTGCTCACTGCTGTTCTGGAGGAATGGGACCGTCGGACCGTCCAGGACGATCTCGCCGACGTCCACGGCCTCGGCTACTTCCGCCGGCTACCCGAGGTGATGGCCGCGCACCGGCGGCACCCGGGCCTGCTCCAGCTCTTCACCATGATCTCTGCCGAGGCCACCAGTCCCGCCCACCCAGCGCACGCCTTCATCCAGCAGCGGTACAGCGGCAACCTCGCCACCCTTGCCCGCCATCTCCGACACGCCGCCGACGTCGGTGAGGTCGCACCGCTGACCGACGCCCAGATCACGGTCGAGGTGCGGCTGGTGACCGCCGCACTGGACGGCATCGGGCTTCAGTGGCTCCTCGACCCGACGACGGACATGCACGACGCCGTGTCGACCTACGTCGAGCGCGCCATCACAGCCTGGCGCCAGCAGCCCCCGCCACAGCACAAGCTCGACACCACGTAGCGCACCGCCGCATCGAGCGTTCCTGCACGGGCCGCAGCGTAGGGAAGGCGAACCGCGAAAGCCATCGACAACCCATGGGGAGCAGTCCCCGGTCAGCCGCCTTGGCGCCGTAGGACCTGCCCGAGGGTCTTGACGATGATCTTGACATCGAGCCACGGCGACCAGTTCTCGATGTAGTAGTTGTCGAAGCGGGCCCGGTCCTCGATGGAGGTGTCACCGCGCAGACCGTGGGCCTGCGCCCACCCGGTGAGACCCGCGGGGACGCGGTGGCGATGGGCGTACCGGGGAATGCCGATGGTGAACTGGTTGACGAAGTGAGGGCGCTCTGGTCGGGGACCGACGAGGCTCATGTCGCCGCGCAGGATGTTCCACAGCTGAGGCAGTTCATCGAGTGAGGTCGCACGCATGAAGCGCCCGACCGGGCCGAGCCTGTCGTCGTGCTTGATGTTCCAGTTGGTCTGGGACTCCCGGTCGTCCGCAGGCTTGAGCGAGCGGAACTTCAGGACCTGGAACGGTCGGCCGTCCAAGCTGACGCGCTCCTGCCGAAAGATGATGCCGGGCCCGCCCTCGCGCCGCACCGCAACGGCACAGATGGCGAGCAGCGGCGACAGCAGCACCAGTGCTGTGGCGGCGACGCCGATGTCGCCCAGCCGCTTGACCCCCCAGAGAGGTCGGCGGAAGGACACCCGTCGGACCCGCACGACCGGGATGCCCCAGATCTCGTCGGTGTCTCTCTTGGTGGTGTGCAACTCGAACAGCCGAGGCACCAGAAACACCTCGACGTCCAAGCGGTCACAGGTGCGGAGGACGTCGACGAGATGGGCCTCCGTGGTCAGACCGAAAGCGATGACGACGTTGCGGATCGCGTACGCGCCGATCACCTCCTCCAGCTCGTCCGGGCCCCCGATGACCGAGAGGGCCATCGGCCGGGCCGGAGGCGCACTGTCGACGAAGCCGATCGGCCGCAGCCCGAACTCACGCCGCTCGAGCAGGGTGACGGCGAGGCGGTCGCCGACCTCGCCGGCGCCGAGGATCACCGTGCGGTGCTCGATCCAGCCACCCCGGCGTGCGTAGCGGACCACGGCGTACGCGAAGAGCCGCTCGGTGGACACCGCGGCAAAGATGGCCGCGGCGTGGACGATCTGACGGCTGGGCTCTGGGGGGCTCGACTGGAAGCTTGCCTGAGCGATCTGCAGGCTGGTGCCGATGAGCACGGCGGCCGCGATCGCGGGCAGGTCGTCGAGTAGCGACAGATTGAGGCGGGAGCGGTACAGCCCGGCCAGTGAGAACACCACCAGCGTGATCATCAGGACCAGAAGATGGAGCCGGGACGACGGGTCGGTGACCAGGGCGGCGACGGCGAACGCCCCGAGGTCGCCCGCGATCAGGTAGGGCCGGATACCGTCCCTGAGCAACCAGCCGGGTATCTTGCGGTGCTCAGGAGGCCGTGTCGGCGGGGCAGATTGGCCCTCACTCGCGGGGACCACCTGGACGGCAACCGCTTCGGAACGCGGCCGCTCGCCGCCGTCCTCCCGCGAACGGTGCGACAAGGTCATTCCTGCTCCAAGG
Source organism: uncultured Actinomycetota bacterium (assembly GCA_963727215.1). Taxonomy (GTDB): domain Bacteria; phylum Actinomycetota; class Actinomycetes; order Propionibacteriales; family Propionibacteriaceae; genus Microlunatus. Next base: position 124,022 of record CAVSFR010000002.1, on the reverse strand, counting down.
GCGTTCAAAGGTCCCCTTCACAGACAAGGACCCGCTTCTCCCGAGCAGTACGAACGCCTCCGACCCTAGCAGCGCAGTACAGGGCGCGGCGGAACTCGGCCAACTCTCGGCTCCGGCGCGCGGCTCGCCGGGCTACGTCCGTCAGGCGGTGCAGGGGTCGCTGCAGGCCGTCGATGCCGTGCGCGAGGTGCTCAGCGACGGCGGCCGCACCCTCGCCCAGGGGGCCCTGGCGTGGAGCTGGCCGCCGTGGAGGCTGCGCTCGGGCGTCCGGCACCCGGTCAGGCGTAGGAGGTGAAGTCCAGCTCCTCGAACTCGGCGACCTCGCTCACCCACCGGCTGGCGACGAACTGCTGGTGGTCGGGGTGGTCGTTGTAGGCGGCGTAGTGCTCAGCCGTGGCAAAGGTCATGGCGAACTGGAAACGGTAGGTGCTCTTCGGGCTGACCTGCCGCGACACCGCAAAGTCCTCCACGCCGGGGATCGAACGCAGCAGCGCGGGCCCGGCGGTCAGGAAGTCCTGCTCCTCGGCTGAACCAGGAGCGTGGACGAGGCTGAAGGCGACGGTGTGGCGGATCACCGCCCCAGGCTAGCGATGGACCGACCTCAACGACGGCGACCTCGGGCCAGCAGCTGGATCTGGAGCAGCAGCCGGGCGTCGGGGTCCTCGATGCTCATGCCCAGGATCTCCTCGGCCCGGCGGACCCGGTACCGCAGCGTGTTGGGGTGGATGTGCAGGTCGCCAGCCGCAGCCCGCACGTCGCCGAAGTGGCGCAGGTACTGCTCCAGCGTGCGGAGCAGGGCAGCGGTGTGCTGCTCGTCGTAGTCGAGCAGCCTCTGCAAGCGGGGGTCACCGAGCTCGGGGCGGGAGCCGACGAGCTCCGCGATCTCGCCCAGCAGCACCGGCGTCCTCGACCGGGTCAGCGTGGTCACCCGCTCGACCCCGGCGGGCCGGTCGAGCACCCGGTCGACCTCGATCCGGGCGGCAGCCACCTCGTCAAGACTGGCCACCGGAGCGGCGATGGCCGCCCGCAAACCCTGCCCGAAGCGGGCGTCGAGGCGGTCCAGCACCCCACCCACCCACGTCCCGAGCCCCGTCGAGCGGGTTCGCGGGACGAGCACGTACATCCGGTCGTCGGTGGCCGCCACCAGCGACTCGCGTACGTACGCGCCCGCCAGCAGCCGTAGCGCCGCTGCGATGTCGGTCATCACCGGCGCCAGCCGGTCACTGTCGAGTCCGGCGACCCCCACCACGGCTGAGGCGCCTGAGGTGGGCAGAGCCAGAGCGGAGACCAGGGAGGGGACGTCAACGCCACCGCCCCGGATCCCGAGCAGTCGTTGGATCTGCAGCGCCTCCTGGGTGGGAGCGCTGCGGGCACGGAAGATCAGCCGCGCGGCCATCGCAGCGGCACCACGCAGGACCGACTCGCTGTCCGGGTCCAGCGGCTGGCGACCCTCCTGGACCCAGACCGTGCCCAAGGACGACTCCGGCCGCGGCTGGCCCGCCTCACCGAGCGGTTGGATGCCCACCACCAGTCGTCGGCGCCAGCCCCGCGACTCATCGGACGCCACCTCGACGACGGCCGAGCTCCTGCGCACCCGTTCGTACACGCCGAGCTCGCGCAGCCGTCGCAGCTGGTCCGCCGGGCCGGCGCGGCCGAGGATGGAGCGCAGCCGGAGCTCATCGGCGGAGCCGTCGGTGGCCGAGTAGGCCAGCAGCCGCGACTGGTCGTCCTCGATGCTCACCAGTCCTCCGGTGAGCGTGGCCACCCGCTGGGCCAGACCGTAGAGGTCGGACTCCTCGACGATCGGCTCCGTCACGCCAGACTCCTCTCGCAGCAGGTCCGCGGACCCGGGGGAACGGCCCACCGAACGCCTTGGCCCATCGGCCAAAGTACACCGGCCAATTCTGGCCGATCTGCCGACGACGTAGCCGCTGCCGGACCGGTTGACTGGAGCCATCACCCGGTCGGACCCGCACCCGAAGGATCAGCCTTGGACGCCATCACCCTCGTACCCCAGCCGGTCAACGAGCCCGTGCACGACTACGCCCCCGGCTCGCCCGAGCGCGAACGGCTGATGGTCGAGCTCGAGCGGCTCACGAGCAACCCGCTGGACATCCGCCAGGTCATCGGGGGCGAGCACCGGACCGCGTCCGGGCCTGAGTACGAGGTGGTTCAGCCGCACGACCACGCCAAGGTGATCGGCCGCTACCGCGAGGCGACCGCCGCCGACGTCGCCGACGCGATCGAGGCGTCCCAGGCCGCGGCCCCGTCGTGGCGCGAGCTCTCCTACGATGCTCGGGCCAGCGTCTTCCTCCGCGCTGCCGACCTGCTGTCCGGCCCGTGGCGCGAACGGCTGGCCGCCGCCACGATGCTCGGCCAGTCCAAGACCGCCTACCAGGCCGAGATCGACACCCCGTGCGAGCTCATCGACTTCTGGCGCTTCAACGTCGCGTTCGGTCGCCAGATCCTCACCGACCAGCCGATCTCCTCCCCGGGCGTCTGGAACCGGGTCGAGTACCGGCCGCTCGAAGGCTTCGTCTACGCCATCACCCCGTTCAACTTCACCGCGATCGCGGGCAACCTGCCCACCGCACCCGCGCTGATGGGCAACACCGTGATCTGGAAGGCGTCCCCCACCCAGGCCGCGGCTGCGTACCTCACCATGCAGCTGCTCGAGGCCGCCGGGTTGCCGGCCGGCGTGATCAACCTGATCTTCGGCGACGGCCCGCTCGTCTCCGACGTCGCCCTGCACGACCCGCGCCTGGCCGGGATCCACTTCACCGGCTCGACCGCGACCTTCCAGACCCTGTGGAAGCAGGTCGGGGACAACCTGTCGACCTACCACTCCTACCCGCGACTGGTTGGCGAGACCGGCGGCAAGGACTTCGTCGTCGCCCACCGCTCCGCCGACCCCGAGGTACTGACCACCGCCCTCATCCGCGGCGCGTTCGACTACCAGGGTCAGAAGTGCTCGGCCGCGTCCCGCGCGTTCGTGCCGGCCTCGGTCTGGGCGCAGATGGGTGAGGACTTCCTGGCCGCCGTGTCCGCACTCAGCTACGGCGACGTGTCCGACCTGTCCCACTTCGGCGGGGCCGTGATCGACCAGCGCGCCTTCGACCGCCTCGTGGCCGCCATCGAGCGCGCCAAGGCCACGCCCGGCCTGACCATCGCCGCCGGCGGCACCTACGACGACAGCGTGGGCTTCTTCGTCGCCCCGACCGTCGTGCTCGGCGACGACCCCGCCGACGAAGCCTTCCGCAACGAGTACTTCGGGCCGATCCTGTCGGTCCACGTCTACGACGACGCGACCCCGAACGCCTGGGCCGACGTCTTGACGCTGGTCGACCAGGGCTCCCCGTACGGCCTGACCGGCGCCGTCATCGCCGACGACCGGCACGCCATCGCCGAGGCCGACCACGCGCTGCGGTTCGCCGCCGGCAACTTCTACGTCAACGACAAGCCGACCGGCGCCGTCGTCGGCCAGCAGCCGTTCGGCGGCGCCCGGGCCTCCGGCACCAACGACAAGGCCGGGTCGCCGCAGAACCTGCTCCGCTGGACCTCCACCCGGACGGTGAAGGAGACCTTCGTCCCCGCCCGGAACCACCACTACCCCCACCAGGGCTGACGACATGGCGATCACGCTCACCAACCCGCTACGACCGGCTCTGCTGGCCGCGGGCCGCTCCCACCGGCTGGAGCGCATCGTCAGCGGCTCCAAGCTGACCCGCCGGCTGGTCACCCGCTTCGTCCCGGGCGCCGGCGAAGGCGCAGCCGTCGAGGCGGTCAGGGAGCTGGTCCAGGCGGGCCGGTACGTCTCCGTCGACCACCTCGGCGAGGACATCAGCCATCCCGACGAGGCCGAGCAGACCGTACAGGCCTACCTGTCGCTGCTGCGGGCGTACGGCACCCTCGACATCAGCGCCGAAGCGGGCGTCCGGCCGCTCGAGGTGTCGATCAAGCTGTCGGCCCTCGGACAGTCGCTGCCGGGCGGTGAACAGCTCGCCCTGACCAACGCCCGCGAGATCTGCGCCGCGGCCGAGCAGGTGGGCGCCTGGGTGAACGTCGACGCCGAGGACCACACCACCACCGACTCCACCCTGGCCATCGTCGCAGAGCTCCGCCGGGAGTTCCCGACGTTGGCGACCGTGCTGCAGGCCTACCTGCGCCGCACCGAGGCCGACTGCCGTGCGCTGTCGGGCGAGGGCTCGCGGATCCGCCTGTGCAAGGGCGCCTACCAGGAGCCGGCCGAGGTCGCCTTCCAGGGCAAGGCCGACGTGGACGCGTCCTACCTACGCTGCCTCAAGGTCTTGATGGAGGGTCAGGGCTACCCGATGGTCGCCTCCCACGACCCGCAGATGGTCGAGGCCGCGCTGGCCTACGCCGGCGAGACCGGCCGCGGCCACGACGACTTCGAGATCCAGATGCTCTACGGCATCCGGGACGCCGAGCAGGCCCGCCTGGTCGCCGACGGCATCCACGTACGGACCTACGTCCCCTTCGGCGACGACTGGTACGGCTACTTCATGCGACGCCTCGCCGAGCGCCCGGCCAACCTCGTCTTCTTCCTGCGGTCACTGCTCAGCCGGAGCTGAGGGACACCCCCGGCACCGAGAGGGACGGGAGCCACGTGCTGGCTAGTGGGCGTTGAGCCTGGCGGCCTGGCGGGTGAGGTGGTCGCGTTCGGCCAGGTTGGAGGCCTGGTGGGCGGCCTCGGCGTAGAGCCGGGCCGCCATGGCCAGGTCACCGTCGCGCTCGTGCAGGTACGCCGCGACCGCGGTGTGGCGGGGCAGCGAGGGATCCACCTCCGCGAGGGCAGCCAGACCGGCTCGCGGGCCGTCGGCCTCACCGAGCGCCACCGCGCGGTTGAGCCGGACGACCGGGCTGTCAGTCAGTCGCGCCAGCTCGTCGTACCACTCCACGATCTGCACCCAGTCCGTCTGCTCGGCGGTGGCGGCGTCCGCGTGCAGCGCCGCGATGGCGGCCTGGGCCTGGAACTGGCCCAGCCGGTCGCGGGCGAGGGCCGCCTGCAGGGTGGCGACGCCCTCGCTGATCAACCCGACGTCCCATCGGCGGCGGTCCTGCTCGGCGAGAGGTACCAGGCGGCCGCTGGTCCCGGTCCGGGCCGTGCGCCGGGCATGGTGCAGCAGCATCAGGGCGAGCAGTCCGGCTACCTCGGGGTGGTCGATCGCGGCCGCCAGCTGACGGGTGAGCCGGATGGCCTCGGCGGCGAGGTCCACGTCACCGGAATACCCCTCGTTGAAGACCAGGTAGAGGACGCGCAGCACGGTGGCCACGTCGCCGGGCTGGTCGAACCGCACCCCGGCGACGGTGCGCTTGGCCCGGCTGATCCGCTGGGCCATGGTCGCCTCCGGCACCAGGTAGGCCCGGGCGATCTGGCGGGTGGTCAGCCCGCCCACGGCCCGCAGCGTGAGCGCCACCGCCGACGCCGGCGTGAGCAACGGGTGAGCGCAGAGGAAGTAGAGCTGGAGCGTGTCGTCCGTCGCGGACGCGGGCCCGGGTACCGGCTCGTCCTCGACGAGGTCCTCGCGACGGCGGCGGGCCGCCTCCGACCGGGTGGCGTCGAGGAACCGGCGCCAGGACACCGTGATCAGCCAGGCCTTGGGGTCCTGCGGTGGATCGGCCGGCCACACCCGGACTGCCTCGACCAGCGCCTCCTGGACGGCGTCCTCGGCCGCCGCGAAGTCGGCTCCGCGGCGGACGAGGATCCCCAGCACGCTCGGGATGAGGCTGCGAAGCTGTGCCGCCTCCACCGGAAGCGTCACTCCTCGATGGTGGGCGGCGCGGTCAGGAACGGCCGCAGCTCGAGCCACTCGTGGATGGGCAGCCCACCGGCCCCCGGAGCCGCCGAGAGCTCACCGGCCAGCTCGAGGGCGCGCTCGTAGCTGTCGACGTCGATCGCCATCCAGCCGGCGATCAGGTCCTTGGTCTCCGCGAAGGGGCCGTCGGTGACCGGCGGTCGGCCCTCGCCGTCATAGCGGACGAACGTCCCCTCAGCAGACAGCGCCTGCCCGTCGACGTACTCCCCTGACGACTCGAGCCGGGCCGCGAAGTCGGCCATGTACTGCAGATGAGCCGAGATCTCCTGCGGCGTCCACTGGTCCATGGGCACGTCGTTGACCCCCTTCGGGGCGCCGCGGTAGTGCTTGAGCAACAGGTACTTGGCCATGGTGGTCTCCTCCGTTCGGTGCGACTCATTCTGGTCGCGCTTCAGAACGGAGACGGAGCCGGTCACGGATTCTCGACAGCCAGGAGCCATCAGCATCAAGACGCGGCGAGACCAGCCACCCGTGTATATACTCGCAATTGTGGTGACTGAGTGCTACTGCACGAGCATGCGAGCGGCGACGCGGCGGATCACAGCCCTCTACGACGCAGCTCTGGAGCCGGTCGGGGTGACCGTGGCGCAGTGGAGCCTGCTCCGCAACCTGGCGAGAACGGCCGGGCGACCGATCTCCATCCAGCAGCTGGCGGACCGGGCCGAGCTCGAACGATCAACGGCCGCCCGCAACGTCCGGGTCCTGGAGAAGCTCGGTCTGGTCGAGATCGGTCAGTCGACGCAGGACCGCCGCGCGTCGACGATCGGGCTGACCGAGCGTGGCCACGCGGTGCTGCAGGGCGGCGAGTCGTTGTGGACGGAGGCCCAGCGCGGGGTCGAGGAGCTGCTCGGACGCCGCGAAGCCGCCGACCTCCGCACCCTGCTGCACGCGGTCTGACCTCGCCATCACTCACGACAGGAGTACCTCGCCATGAGGAAATTGCACTACGCGTGGGTCGTGGCCGGCGTCGCGTTCGTCGCGCTGGTCGGTGCGGCTGCGTTCCGGGCGGCACCCGGCGTGCTGATGGTCTCGTTGCACGACGAGCTGGGCTGGTCGATCACCACGATGTCGGCGGCGGTCAGCGTCAACCTCGTCCTCTACGGGCTGACCGCACCGTTCGCCGCGGCGCTGATGGAACGCTTCGGCCTGCGTCGGGTGACCAGCGTCGCCCTCATTCTCATCGCCGCCGGCGCCGGCCTGTCCGTGCTGGCCACCGCCGCGTGGCAGCTGATGCTGACCTGGGGACTGTTGATCGGGCTGGGTACCGGCTCGATGGCGCTGGTCTTCGCCGCCACGGTCGCGAATGCCTGGTTCGTCACCCGGCGAGGACTGGTGATGGGCATCCTGACGGCCGGCGGGGCAGCCGGCCAGCTCGTCTTCCTGCCCGTGGTGGCCGCGCTCGCCGCCGCGACCAGCTGGCAGGTGGCTTCGCTGCTGGTGTCCGTGGTCGCGCTCGCCGTGCTGCCGCTGGTCGTGCTGGTGATGCGCGACCGGCCCGCTGACATCGGGCTCGCCCCGTACGGCGGCGACGCGGTCGTGGCCAGGTCGGTACCGGCCGCCAGCGCAGTCCGGACGGCCCTCGGCGCGCTACGCGACGCGGCTCGGACGCGTGCCTTCTGGGCTCTCGCCGGCGGCTTCGCGATCTGCGGTGCCACCACGAACGGGCTGGTCGGCATCCACTTCATCCCCTCCGCGCACGACCACGGCATGGCGACCACCACCGCGGCCGGCCTGCTCGCCGTCGTCGGGATCTTCGACATCGTCGGCACCATCACCTCCGGCTGGCTGACCGACCGGGTCGACCCCCGGCTGCTCCTGCTGACCTACTACACCTTCCGTGGCGTCGGGCTGGTGCTGCTGCCCTGGCTGCTGTCCGCGACCCTGCATCCCAGCATCGTGCTGTTCGTCGTGGTCTACGGACTGGACTGGGTGGCCACCGTCCCGCCGGTGGTCGTCCTCTGCCGACGCATCTACGGCAGCCGGGGCACCATCGTGTTCGGCTGGGTATTCGCCGCGCACCAGCTCGGCGCAGCGGCGGCCGCCTTCGCAGCCGGCGTGATCCGCGACACGCTCGGCTCCTACACCTACGCCTGGCTCGGCGGCGCCGCCCTCTGCGCCATCGCTGCGATCCTCTCCATCAGCCTGCGGCCGCGCCCGGAGGAGAAGCCGCCGACGGGACCGACCACACCTCAACCTTTCGTAGCTGCCGAGGCGGCGATGGACGTCACGCCCTGACGAACGGCCAGCGCGGCGCCTCAGCCGGGCTCCGCCGGCATCGCTGGACGGCCGCCTGCTCAGCGGTGACCCGGCGCCTCGTGGGCGACATGCGCGGCCTGCTCGAACTGGAAGGTCGAGTGGGCGACGCTGAGGTCGAAGTGCTCGGCGACGCAGTGCTGCAGGTCGTCGAGCAGCCGGGGCAGGTGGCCGTCGTAGAAGCACTCGTCGTCGACCACGACGTGGGCGCTGAGCACCGGTAGCCCGGTGGCGATCTGGGAGGCGTGCAGGTCGTGCACCTCACGCACGTGCGGGACCTGCAGGATGTGCTGACGGACGTCGGCCAGGTCAAGCCCGGCCGGCGTGGTCTCGAGCAGCACCCGGGTCGCGTCCCGCAGCAGGGCCACGGTCCGCGGCAGGATCATGGCCCCGATGAGCAGCGAGACGACAGCGTCGGCACGGGTCCAGCCGGTGGCGGCGATGACCAGCGCGGCGATGACGACCGCGACCGACCCCAGCGCGTCGAGCAGCACCTCGAGGAAGGCGGCCCGCAGGTTCAGGTTGGCCCGCCGGCTGCCGGCGAGCACGGCCACGGACGCGGCGTTGCCGACCAGACCCACCAGCCCGAAGGCGAGCATCCCGGTGGACGCGACGACGCTCGGCTCCAGCAGCCGGCGGACGCCCTCGACGATGACGTACCCCCCGACGGCCAGCAGCAGCACCGCCTGCACGGCGGCGGCCAGGGTCTCGGCGCGAGAGAAGCCCCAGGTGCGACGGTCGTTGGCCGGCCGGCGGCCCAGTCGGACCGCGAGCAGAGCCAGCACGAGTCCGGCGCTGTCGGTGAGCATGTGACCAGCGTCGGCAAGCAGCGCCAGGCTGCCCGTGACCAAGGCCCCCACGACCTCCAGGGTGAGCACCGTGGCGGTGATGAGGAGCACCAGGACCAGCCGACGACCGTGCACGGCGTCCTCGGAACCGCTGTGTCCGTGGTCATGCCCCACCATCGACCTCCGGTCGCGCACGGGTCCTCACGCGCTGAGTTTACCGAGCCGAGACGAGGGTGTCTGGCGCCCGGAGCGCAGCGCGCGCCGCCCTCCGGGAGGGTCTCACCCCGGGGCCGGACCGTTCATTTTCACCCCGCCTGCTCACCTAGGCTATAGTTTCGCGGGCACCCGGTGAGGGTGCAGCGAGTAGGGCCTCTCAAGGCCCCGTAGCGCAGTTGGTTAGCGCGCCGCCCTGTCACGGCGGAGGTCGCGGGTTCGAGTCCCGTCGGGGTCGCGGAAGCGGTGACACATCCACCCGGATGGTCACCGCTTGTTGCTCGCCCCGTCGAACCTCCTGACGGTCGAGCCATGGCCAGGTAGCTCAGCTGGTAGCAGCGTTCGCCTGAAAAGTGAAAGGTCGCCGGTTCGAACCCGGCCCTGGCCACCCACTCCCCCCCGGCTCGGACCCGGTTCGCCGGTGCTCCGCGGCCGTCGGCAGATCCCGGCCCACCTCCCCCTGCATCCAGAGAGACCTCCGGCTGCGAAGTCTCCTTCGTACGTTGTCCCGAGTTCCTCACCCCTTTGGCGTCACCCCCGTACGAAAGGAGCGGAACCGGTGTCCACACGAGCTGGCTCACCTCCGTACGCCGTGACGGGACAGGTGTGGAGAGGTTGCCCGGGCGGTCTGGGTAGAGTGTGGCGAGCCGGAATCCACCACGGGTGTCGGTGACATGCTCAGACCACGGAGGGAACCAGCGGTCGTGACCGTCTCGCCAGACGACGACATGAACGCGCTGGTCACAGACTTCCTTGCCGGCGACGAAGCCGCGCTCGAGAAGATCTACCGGCGGTTCTCCGCCCTGGTGTTCACCGTCGCGCTGCGATCGCTCGGCGACGCCACCGAGGCCGAGGACGTGGTGCAGAAGGTCTTCGTGGCCGCCTGGACCGGCCGGCACACCTACAAGCCCGAACGGGCAAGCCTCTCCGCGTGGTTGATGGGCATCACCCGCAACAAGGTGGCCGACACCCACCAGAACCGTACGAAGCAGCGCCGGATCCAGAACGAGGTCACGGCCAGCCTGGGCGCCCCGCCCGACTCCTTCGACATCGCCGAGCGACTGGTCATCGCCGACGAGATCTCCCGGCTCGACGCCGTGCCCCAGCGGGTGTTGCGGATGGCCTTCTTCGAGGACATGACCCACGCCCAGATCGCGGAGCGGATGCAGATGCCGCCCGGCACCGTCAAGAGCCACATCCGTAGAAGCCTGATCAAGCTCCGCCGCCGATTGGAGGTCACCGCTCATGCACGTGAATCCTGACCTCCTTGCCCTGCTCGCCCTCCGGGAGCGCGTCGGCACTCCTGAGGAGCACGCTCACCTGGCCGAGTGCTCTGAGTGCCGGGCCGAGCTGCAGTCCCTGCGTACGGCCGCCGATGTCGGCAGGCTCACCAACGAGGGGGACGTCTTGTCCACTCCGCCGCCCCACGTCTGGCAGCGCATCCGGCAGGAGCTGGAGCTCTCGGGATCCGCGGGGCAGACCCCAGCCGCAGCTGCACAGCTGCCCGTCCTGAGCCCGCCCAACCGTCGTGCGGTACGGGCGGCGGCCTTCGTGCTCGCCGCGGCCCTCGCGCTGGTCGTCGGGATCGGGATCGGCGCGAACGTCGGTCGCTTCGCCTCCGCCGCCACCGAGGTCAGCTCGGTCCAGCTGAACGCCTTGCCGCCCTATGCCGGCTCCTCCGGCCAGGCTACGGTCGAGCGCGACCGGGACGGCAACCGCACGCTGGTCGTGACGATCAGCTCACCGGCAGCCGCCACCGGTCTGCGTGAGGTGTGGCTGACCAACACGCGCGCCGAGCCGATGGTCGCCATGGGCTACCTGGCGGGCGACTCCGGCCGCTTCCCCATCCCGCCGGGGATGAAGATGGACGAGAACCCGCTCGTCGACATCTCCCAGGAGCCGGCCGGCGACAAGGACCCGAACCACTCGGGGCACTCGATGCTGCGGGGCAAGTTCCCGCTCTGAGCCTGCGGGCGACACCCTGCCGGTCGGCCGCCGTCCGCACGTCGCGCTTGTCGCTGCCCGCACCCCCCGCTCCCCCTGGCCGGTCACTTTGGACCGCCGCGATGGACCTCACCCCCTCGCGCGCAGACGCAAGGTCGACCGTACGGGTGTGAAGTGACCGTCCAGGTCCAGGCCAGGCCGGGCGGGCCGGCCGATCAGGGCCGGCGGTGGGCAGGCAAGAAGGCGGTGCCGAGCGAACTCGGCACCGCCTCCGGCCAGGCTCAGGAGTTCTTGATGGCCTTGAGCTTCGGGGTCTCCATCACGTCGCCCACGATCGTGTTGGAGCGACGGGGCAGGACGTAGCGCGACGCCAGGCTCATCATGGTCTGGAGCCGGTTGCGCCCACCCAGCAGGTACAGGATGTGCAGCAGGATCCAGCCGAGCCACGCGGTCACGCCTCGCAGCTTGAGGCCGATCGGCATCTGCAGCACCGCGTCGCCCCGGCCGATCGTGGCCATCGTGCCCTTGTCGTGGTAGGCGAAGGTCTCGGTCTCCGAGCCGCGGTGCAGCCGGGCGATCTGCCGGGCGGCGAACTTGCCGGTCTGGATCGCCGGCTGCGCCAGCTGCGGCAGCGGCTTCTCGACGGTCAGGCTGGCGTCGCCGATGGCGAAGACGTTCTCGAAGCCGATCACCCGGAGGTCGCCGTTCACCTCGATCCGCCCACCACGACCGATCGGCAGACCCCACTCCCGCAGCAACGGGCTGCCGGAGACGCCCGCCGCCCAGATCACCAGGTCGACCGGCATCGACGAGCCGTCCTTGAAGTCCACCCGGTCGGGGTGCACCTCCGAGATCGCCGTCTTGAGCCGGACGTCGACGCCGCGCTTGATCAGCTCCTGCAGCGCGTACTGGCGGAGGCTGTCGTCGAAGGGCGCCAGCAGCACCTCGCCCATCTCGACCATCACGACCCGGACCTGGGCCGGGTTGAGCTCGGGGTAGGTCTTGGGCAGCGCCTCTGTCTTGAGCTCGGCCAGCTGGCCGGCCATCTCGACGCCCGTGGCGCCGCCGCCGACGATGACGATGGTGAAACCGCCCGTGTTCGGGTCGGACATGCCGGCGATGATCTCCATGCTGCCGAAGATCGTGTCCCGCACCTTGAGCGCCTCGGCGCGCGTGTACATCGACATCGTGTACTCGGCGGCACCAGGGATGCCGAAGTGGTTGGTGGTGATGCCCGTGCCCACGACCAGGTAGTCATAGCCCACGCGCACGCCGTCGTCGCAGACCACCTCGCGCGAGTCGTGGTCGATCGTGCTCACCCCGGCCCGGCGGAACCGGACCCCACGGTGGCGGGCGGCGAAGTACCGGAGCGAGTAGGTCACGTCACCGGCGTTCAGGCCGCCCGTGGCGACCTGGTAGAGCAGGGGCTGGAACGTGTTGTAGGGGTGCCGGTCGATGAGAGTGACGCGAAAACCCTCCTTGGCCAGCTCGCTGGTCGCCGAAAGACCGGCAAAACCTGCTCCGACGACAACGACATGCGGCATCTCAGTCACACGTCCATCTAATCAGGGTCTTCAGCCCGAGCATAAGTGGCATCGCCAGCTTGGACCGCGAGGACCGTGGACGGGGCGGCGGGGTTGGCGTAGGCCGCGATCCAGCGCGCGATCTCGGTCAGCACGCGGGCCCGCACCGGTGGCGCCGAGAGCAGCAGGTCGTGCATACCCTCGGGGATCCGGACCAGGGTGACGTGGTTCCCGAGCCGGACGGCGCGGGCGGCGATCTGGTCGACGTCCAGCACGATGTCGACGTTCCGCAGCCCTTCGTGCCAGCGGCGGCCGAAGTCGGTGGCGCCGGAGGCGAGCACGAGCACCGGTGCGTCGATGCCCAGCCCGGCCGCAACCCGTTGGTGCCCAGCCAGGATGGCGCGCAACCAGCCCGCCCGGATCGGCGGGCTGGGCGTCACCTTGAGCTCCAGGTCGTAGTCCCACTCGCCTTCGAGGGAGGTGTGCAGCGCACGGGCGTAGAAGCCCGGATCGGGCGGCAGCCGCAGCACCGACGTCGGGTTACGGCTGCCCAGCGCGTCGATGAGCGGGCTACCCAGGGTGCGGACCAGCGCCGACCCCTGCAGGTCCAGCCAGGGCGAGTTGAGCAGCAGGCCGCGCAGCAGCCCGGGACGGGCGGCCGCCCACAGCGCCGCCACGAGCCCGCCGGTGGAGTGACCCATCACCAGCAGCCCGTCGTGCCGCTCGGCGATCAGGTCCGCGGCGGCGTCCAGCTCGACCTGGTACTCGTCCAGGTCGGTGATGAAGCCCGGCAGGTGGCCGCGCCGGAGGCTACGGCCGTACCGCCGCAGGTCGACGGCGTAGAAGGCGTAGCCCATCGCCTCGACCGCATCGGCGAGGTGGGCCTGGAAGAAGTAGTCGTTCCAGCCGTGCACGTACAGCAGGGCAGGCGGGCGACCGGCTGCCGCGGCGCCGGCGCGCCGGACCAAGGTGGCGACCATCTCCACCTCGGCCGGCTCGCCGGCGGCTCGTGTCGCCTCGGGCAGGACCAGGTCGGTGGCCTCGTAGCCCGGCAGCAGGTCGGGGTTCCACTCGGTCACCGACCCAGCCTGCCAGACGTCGGCGTTACTTGATCAGCCGCCAGTTGACCGGGTAACGGTAGAACTCGTGCCGGTTCGCCGCCATGGCGGCGAGGATGCAGAGCACCAGCCCTCCGATGAAGACCAACGGCAGCAGGACGGCGCCGACGACCACGATGGTCAGCAGCGAGCACGCCACCTGAGCGATCGTGTACAGGATGGAGAAGTTGAGTGCCTCGACCGACGTCTCCTTCAGCCAGACGCTGCGATCCTTGTAGATGAGGTAGACGATCAGCGGGCCGACGAAGCCGAGGAACGGGATCGAGATGTGGCCGAGGAGGCCCCAGAGCTTCTCGTCGCTCTCCGACACCGGCCCCCCGCCGGGCGGGTAGCCGGGCTGTCCGTACGGCTGGGGCGGGTAGCCCTGCGGGGGCGGGTAGCCCCCCTGCTGCGGGGGATAGCCCTGCTGCTGGGGCGGATAACCACCCTGCTGCGGGGGCTGGTAGCCACCCTGCTGCGGGGGATAGCCCTGCTGGGGCGGGTAGCCACCCTGCTGCGGGGAGTAGCCCTGCTGGGGCGGATAGCCACCCTGCTGGGGCGGGTACGCGGGCGGAGGCTGCTGGTCGTACGGCGGAGGAGGGGTGGCCTGGTCGTAGCTGGCGGGCTCGCTCGCCGATGCGGCCGAGGCCGGCTGGGCGCTCTCGTAGGACTGGTTGGGGTCGTCGCTCGCCGAGGCGGAAGACCCCGGCGCATCCGAGGGTGGCTGGCTCATGCCGACAGATTAGAGCGTCGCAAGGTCCTCAAACGGGATTTGCCCGGAGAACTTCCCTTCCGGCCAGATCGAACTACCCGGTCAGGCCAACCTGAAACTAGCCCGACTTACGGAGACCTTCGTACCCGTCGTCGTCAGCCCTGACCTGCTCCTCGCTCGGATCAGCGTAGGCAGGAGGGATCTGGTGTCCATCCGATCCCCGAAGCTCCTGCTCGAGTGAGCTGAAGTCCGTGTCGAACGCACGATACTTGAGCTCACGAGCGACCTTGGTCTGCTTCGCCTTCGCACGGCCGCGCCCCATATCGGGTCGACCCCCTCGCATTTGTCTGCCAGCGGCTCGGCCGCGGCTCAGGTTGAATAAGCTGTCGTGCTCACGATGCTACCTAATGGGCTGCAGGGTGCAAAGCAGGGCTCGGCCCGTGGGCACGGCTACAGCTGATGGCCCGGGTGGCGGCCGACCAGACTGACGGTGCCGCCCGCGGCACTGCGGTCGGGGGACTCTGCGGCCGAGGCGACAGTACCGCAGACCCAGGAGCGCAGCCCACGGTCACCGAGCAGGCTGATCGCCGCGTCGGCGGCGTCGGCCGGAAGCACGGCCACCATCCCCACCCCGAGGTTCAGCGTCGCCTCCAGATCCTCCGTGGAGACCCCTCCGACCTGCTGGACCAGACCGAAGACCGGAGCGGGTGACCAGGTGCTGCGGTCGACCGTCACCGCGCTGGAGCCGGGGATGACGCGGGCGAGGTTGTTGGCCAGCCCGCCACCGGTGACGTGGCTCATGGCGTGCACCTCCACGGCGTCGAGCAGTGCGAGGCAGTCGAGCGCGTAGACGCGGGTGGGCTCCAGCAGCTCGGCCCCCAGCGTCCGGCCCAGCTCGGGGACGTCGCGGTCGAGGGCCCAGCCGGCGGTGGCCAGCAGGACGTGCCGGACGAGGGAGTAGCCGTTGGAGTGCAGGCCGGAGGACTCCAGCGCCAGCAGGACGTCGCCGGGCACGACGCGGTCGGCGCCCAGGATGCGGTCGCGCTCGACCACTCCGGTCGCCGCACCCGCGACGTCGTACTCCTGCGGCCCCAGCAGACCCGGGTGCTCGGCAGTCTCGCCGCCCAGCAGAGCACAGCCGGCGGCCGCGCAGGCCTCGGCGATCCCTTTGACGATGGCGGCGACTCGGTCAGGATCCACCTTGCCGCAGGCGATGTAGTCGGTCATGAACAGCGGCTCAGCTCCGCAGACCACGAGGTCGTCGACGACCATGCCGACCAGGTCGAAGCCGATGGTGTCGTGCACGCCCATCGCCTGCGCGATCGCCACCTTGGTGCCGATTCCGTCGGTCGAGGTCGCCAGGACGGGCGCCCTCATACCCGCGATCCGGCTCGCGTCGAACAGGCCGGCGAAGCCACCGATCCCGCCGAGCACCTCCGGCCGACGCGTCTTGGCGACCCATTCCTTCATCAGCTCGACGGCGCGGTCGCCCGCCTCGATGTCGACCCCTGCTGCGGCGTACGCGGACGGCTGGCTCATCTGTAGTCCTGTTCCACCGGCTAGGGGCGGGAGAGGGCGTCGCCGGCCCCCACGCTGACCGGGCTGACGACGTTGCGGGCGTGGGCGTCCTCGAGCACGTGCTTGCCCAGGCGTTCGCTGAGCGGCAGCTCGACGGGGTAGACGCCGTCGAAGCAGGCGCGGCACAGCGCGTCCTTGCCGACTTCGGTGGCGGCCACGAGGCCGTCGAGGGAGACGTAGCCGAGAGAGTCCGCGCCGATCGAGCGGCAGATCTCGTCGCTGCTGAGCCCGGTGGCGATCAGCTCGGCGCGGGAGGCGAAGTCGATGCCGTAGAAGCAGGGCCACTTGACCGGAGGGGAGGAGATCCTGACGTGGATCTCCTTCGCGCCGGCCTCACGCAGCATCCGCACGAGCGCGCGCTGGGTGTTGCCCCGGACGATCGAGTCGTCCACCACGACCAGCCGCTTGCCGGCGATCACGTCCCGCAGCGGGTTGAGCTTGAGCCGGATGCCGAGCTGCCGGATCGTCTGGCTGGGCTGGATGAAGGTCCGGCCGACGTAGGAGTTCTTGACCAGGCCCTGGCCGTACGGGATGCCAGACTGCTCGGCGTAGCCGATCGCCGCAGGCGTCCCCGACTCGGGCACCGGGATGACCAGGTCAGCGTCGGTCGGGAACTCACGCGCCAACGTCCGGCCCACCTCCACCCGCACCGAGTGCAGGCGACGCCCGGAGATCATCGTGTCGGGCCGAGCCAGGTAGACGTACTCGAACAGGCAGCCCTTCGGCTCGGGCGTAGCGAAGGTCCGCGACCGCAGCCCGTCGCCGTCGATGGTGATCAGCTCCCCGGGAGCGACCTCACGGATGAAGGACGCCCCCACGATGTCGAGGGCAGCCGTCTCGCTGGCCACCACCCAGCCCCGCTCGAGCCGGCCGAGCACGAGCGGCCGGATCCCCTGCGGGTCGCGGGCGGCGTACAGGGTCTCCTCGTCCATGAACACCAGGCTGAACGCGCCCCGCATCCGCGGCAGCACCTGGACAGCAGCCTCCTCGGTGCTGAGCCCCGGGTAGGTGGCCATCAGCGCCGTGACCAGTGAGGTGTCGGTGGTGGCCTCGTGCGAAAGCGCACCGGGCAGCAGCGAGTCGCCGGACTCGTCGTCGCGCTGGTGCAGCCACTCCTGCAGCTCGAGGGTGTTGGTCAGGTTGCCGTTGTGAGCCAGGGCCAGCCCGCCCGAGGCGGTCGATCGGAAGGTCGGCTGCGCATTCATCCAGACACTGGCCCCGGTGGTGGAGTACCGGCAGTGGCCGACGGCCAGGTGCGCGTTGCCGAGCGACTCCAGGGTGGCCTCGTTGAAGACCTGCGACACCAGGCCCATGTCCTTGTAGACCATGATCTGCTGACCGCGTGGGGTGCTCTTGCTGACCGCGATCCCGGCCGACTCCTGGCCCCGGTGCTGCAGGGCGTAGAGGCCGAAGTAGGTCAGCTTGGCGACCTCTTCGTGCGGGGCCCAAACCCCGAACACCCCACAGGCGTCCTGGGGACCCCGCTCGCCGGGGTCGAGGTCATGGTTCAAGCGCCCGTCAGCAAGTGCCACTGCCTCATCGTAACCGCTGCGGCGGCTCGCGCCCGCCCTCCAGCGCGGTGGCCGCGGCGCGACGTCACCCGACCACTACCCTTCTCGTCATGCCTGCCTCCCCCGCGTCCCCGCGCGTGAGCCTGCGCGGCTGGTCGTCGGTGTTCGGCACGGCCATGTCCAAGGTGGTCGAGCTCGCCGTGGCGAACGCGGCTCAGCTCGGTGCCGTCGTCGCCGTGGTGCTGCTGCTGGCGCCGTCCGGCGTGGTCGGGCATGTGCTGGGCATGGTCGCCCTGGTGGTGGCGCTGGGCACCACCGGCTGGCTGTTGCGGCAGGGGTCGCGGCGCAGGTCCACGCCGTTCCTCGGCTCGGTGGCCGGCCCGCGGCTGGTGCTGCTGGTGGCCGTCGCCGGCGCGCTGGTCCTCCGGCGCCCGGACGAGACCGGCTGGATCTGGACGGCGACCGGACTCGCGCTGCTCGCCGTCTTGACCGAGACCTCGTTGCGGGCCTCCCTGTCCAAGACCGAGCCGGTGGCGGTGAACCTGCCCGGGATCGAGCCGGTGCCCGAGCCGCCCTTCCCGCCCGCTGTGGTGGTGTGGGCCTCTTTGGGTCTCGCGCTCTCCGGCGCGGTCCTCGCGGCTCTCGCCGCCCCCGGCTGGCTCTACCTCGTGCTCGCGACGCTCGTGCTGGCGGCCGTCGCCGTCCAGCTCGTTGCGGCCGCCCGAGCCAACCTGGTGGCAGCCCGCGCGGCCAGCGGTCTGCACGCTGCCCTCGAGCGCTACCAGCCGGCCTTCGCGGTGCACTACGCCGCGGTGGTCGGCGCCCGCTACCAGCTAGGCATGTGGCTCCCGTACCTCGAGCGGCTGGGCCTTCCCTTCGTCGTGGTGACCCGCAACGCGCTGACCGTCTCGACCATCGCCTCCCTGACCAGCGCGCCGATCGTGGTTCCCCGGACCAAGGGCACGGCCGGAGGTCTGGACGCCGTGGTCGTGCCCTCGATGAAGGCCGCGTTCTACGTCCAGGGCGACGTCCGCAACTCCCACTTCATGCGTTTCGACCAGCTGACCCACTGCTGGCTCAACCACGGCGACTCCGACAAGTCGGCGAACTGGAGCCCCAAGCACGCGGCGTTCGACAAGATCTTCGTCTGCGGCCAGCAGGGTCAGGACCGCTACGCGGCCCACAAGGTGTCCATCAGCGCGCACCGTTTCGTCCACGCCGGTCGGCCGCAGGTGGAACGGATCCAGGTCCGCGACACCCCGCCCCCGCTCGACCAGCCCCGGACGGTCCTCTACGCCCCGACCTGGCGCGGCGGGCGGCCGAAGACCAACTACTCGTCGCTCCCGGTGGCCGAACAAATCGTCGAGGGCCTGCTCGGCCGCGGGGCGACGGTGGTGTTCCGGCCGCACCCGCTGAGCTACAACGACCCCACCGACGCCGGGATCTGTCGTCGGATCCAGGAGCGGCTCACCGCCGACGGCGCGGCCACCGGCCGGCGCCACATCTTCGGCCGACGGGCCGAGTCCGACTGGGACATCCCGGACTGCGTCAACGCCGTCGACGCCCTGGTGACCGACGTCTCGTCGGTGGCCTCGGACTTCCTGGCCTCGGGCAAGCCGATCGCCATGGTCGCGATCCAGCGCCGTGGGAACTCCTTCCGGAAGGAGTTCGCCATGGCCCGCGTCTCCTACGTGATCGAGCAGGACCTGTCCACCCTCACCCGGGCCCTGGACGATCTGCTGGGCGCCGACCCGCTCGCCGAGAAGCGCCTGGCCTACCGCAGCTACTGCCTCGGCGACGAGCTGGGCGAGCACGCCGCCGAGCCTTTCCTGCGCGCCGCCGGCCGCATCGTCGCGGGCAAGAAGTGACGGCGCCCGGGCTCGACCGGCTCGAGGTCGACGCGCCCAGCGCGCTGGCCCTGGTCGGGGGGTACGTCGCCACCAACGACGGTCAGCGCAGCGAGCACGACACGGGCTACCTGGTCCTCGACGGCGCCACGATCGTGGCGGTCGGGGCCGGCCCGCTGCCCCCCGAGCACCGGGACGCGACGGTGGTCGACGTGGGCGGCTGCCTGGTCACGCCCGGCCTGGTGAACACCCACCACCACCTCTACCAGTGGCTCACCCGTGGCTCGGCGGTCGACGGGACGCTCTTCGAGTGGTTGCAGACGCTCTACCCGGTCTGGGCCGGGTTGGACGTCGACCTGACGGGCACGGCGGCCACCGGAGCGCTGGCTTGGCTGGCCCGGTCGGGCTGCACGACCACGACCGACCACCACTACGTCTTCCCGGTCGGCGGCGGCGACCTGATGAGCGCCGAGATCGCGGCCGCACGTCGCATCGGCCTGCGGTTCCACCCGACACGGGGGTCGATGGACCTGGGCGCCAGCGCCGGCGGACTGCCTCCGGACGACGTGGTGGAGGACATCGACGCGATCCTGGCCGCGTCGGAGTCGGCCATCCTCACCCACCATGACCCCGCCCCCGGTTCGCTGCTGCGGGTCGCACTGGCGCCCTGCTCCCCCTTCTCCGTCACCGCCGACCTGCTCACCGCCTCCGCCGAGCTCGCACGGCGGCACGACGTGCGGCTGCACACCCATCTGGCCGAGACGGTCGAGGAGGCCGACTTCTGCCGGGAGCAGTTCGGCCGGGCACCGGTGGAGTACCTGGACTCCCTCGGCTGGCTCGGGCCCGACGTCTGGTTCGCGCACGCCGTGCACCTGGACGACGCCTCGATCGCCCGGATGGCGGCGACCGGGACGGGTGTGGCCCACTGCCCCTCTTCCAACGCGCGGCTGGGCGCCGGGATCGCCCGGGCCCGCGACCTGCGCGAGGCGGGCGTGGCCGTGGGGCTGGGCGTCGACGGTGCCGCGTCGAACGAGGCCAGCTCGCTGTGGGAGGAGATGCGGCACGCGCTGCTCTTCGCCCGGGCCCGGGGTGGACCGCAAGCCCTGGGGGTGCGCGACGCTTTGGACATGGCCACGATGGGCGGCGCCCGGGTGCTCGGCCGGCAGGACGAGATCGGCTCCCTCGAGGTGGGCAAGCTCGCCGACGTGGCCGTCTGGCGGTTGGACGGTCTTGGCCACGCCGATGTGGCCGACCCGGTGGCGGCCCTCGTGTTGGGCGGGCCGCCGCCGTTGGAGCTGTTGCTGGTCAACGGCGAGCAGGTGGTCGAGCGTGATCAGGTGCTGGGTGTCGACACCGACGCCCTGGCCGATGAGGTCCGAGCGGCCAGCACCGAGCTGTGGTCCCGTGCGAAGCAGGCCCGATGACCGCCCTGACTCCGGACGACCTTGCGGCCGTCGATGCCGCCCTGGCCCCGGCCGACGCCGAGCGGCTCGCCCAGTTCCCCGGGGACCGGACCGACCGGCAGCCCGTGCACACGGTCTACGTGCCGGCCGACCGCTTCACCGCTGACCTCGCCCCCCGCTGGGGTGCGGCCGCGCTGACCGCGCTGGCCCAGGACGCGCCCAGGGCCGACGACCTGGCTCTGGCCGTGGGCTGGCCGGCGGAGGATGTCCGGTCCGTCCTGGACGCCGTCGTGGCCAAGCTGGAGCGCGAACCGATCGAGGACCTGCGCGTCGACCTGGAGGACGGCTACGGCTCCCGCCCGGACGACGTGGAAGACGCGGACGCCGTCGCGGCCGGGCGGGCGATCGCCGCCGCCGTCAACGGGGGCACGGCGCCGCCCTACCTGGGCGTCCGGTTCAAGTCCCTGGAGGGCAGCACCCGGCGCCGCGGGCTGCGCAGCCTGGACCTGGTGCTCGGCACCCTGCTCGCCCAGGCCGAGCTGCCGAGCGGCTGGGTGGTCACCCTGCCCAAGGTCACGTCGGTCGCGCAGGTCACGGCGATGGTCGACGTCTGCGGGCGGCTGGAGCGCGGCCACGGGCTGCCGGACGGCGCGCTGCGCTTCGAGATCCAGGTGGAGACCCCGCAGGCCGTGCTGCTGCCCGACGGTGCGGCCGGCGTGGCACGGATGGTGCAGGCGGCCGCCGGACGTTGCACCGGGCTGCACTTCGGCACCTACGACTACACCGCCGCCCTGGGCATCGCCGGCGGCTTCCAGGCGCTCGACCACCCCGCCGCCGACCACGCGAAAGCGGTCCTGCAGCTGGCTGCGGCCGGCACCGGCGTCCGGGTCAGTGACGGCTCGACCAACCTGGTCCCGAGCGGCGACCGGGCCGCCGTGCACGCGGGCTGGGCCCGACACGCACGACTGGTCCGTCGGGCGCTGGAGCGGGGCTTCTACCAGGGCTGGGACCTGCACCCCGCCCAGCTGCCCACCCGCTACCTCGCCACCTACCTCTTCTTCCGCTCCGACCTCGACGCCCTCGGTCTGCGGCTACGCCACTACCTCGCGGGTACCGGTTCGGCTGCCGGGGTGATGGATGAGCCGGCGACGGCTCAGGCCTTGGCGGCTTTCCTGGTGCGTGGGATGCACTGCGGCGCCGTCTCGGCGGCGGAGGTCCAGGAGCGGACGGGAGTCGAGCCCGAGCGGGTGACCACACTCGCCGCGCGGCGCGTGGGCTGAGCGCCTCGCCGGCCATTGATGACCGCATGGTGCTCTCCGACAGAACACGGATTCTCTCGGCCCTGCCCGGGTAACCGAGAACGATCGAGGTGCGGTCGGCTTTCATGATGGAACAGCGGACCGGCGTTCCCCACCATATCGTTGTCACCGCGACCGCGGTGGCGATCTCGACGGTTGCCGCGGGCCTTTGACAACCCCAGACACACGAGCGTGCGCGGACCATCACCTCGGTGACGGAACCACGCACGCTCGTTGTTCGTTCCCCTGCGCGTTTGACCGCATTGAACGAATCAAGCAGGACGCAATAGGGACCTGCGGCTTACTCCTCGCCTCAGTGGGAGGCGCGGTACTGCTCGATCAGCTCGGTGGAAAGGCGACCCCGAGTCGACACGCCGAGACCCTGCTCCTCAGCCCAGGCGCGTACCGCCTTGGTGTCCACAGGAGCCGGCTCTGCGGCCTTGCCCGAGCGTGACCCACGACCGGTGACCCGGCGAGCCTTCTCGGTGTAGCGGCGGAAGTCCTCACGCAGCTTCTCGACATTCTTGCTGCTGAGATCGATCTCGTAGGAAGCACCCTCCAACGAGAAGGTGACGCTACGACCTTCGGCGTCGATCTCGCTGCCATCCAGATCGTCATACGTTTTCACGATGGTCTTCTGCGCCACTGCCGTAGCCTTTCCCCCTCGAGACACCCTGACAACCATGAGTGTAGGGGTATTCTTTCGCCCGTCCAATTGACCCGGACGTCTTGAGCAAATCTTGAGGGTAATCCTGCCGGGCCACAATGAGCGGCTAGTTCTCGCGCCGCCCATATTTTTGCTCAGGCGCGCTTGGTGCGCCAGGCCCGTTCGAACGGCAGCCGCCAGGCGTGGGGAGCAACAAGCTGGTGAATGGCGTTCGGACCCCAAGAACCGGGAGCGTAGGGCTTGACCGGCGGGGGGTTTCGCAGCAGCGGTTCAGACCGTTCCCACAAGCTCTCGATGCCCTCGGCGGTGGTGAACAGGGTGTGGTCGTCGCGCATGGCGTCCATGATCAACCGCTCGTACGCCTCGAGGACGTCGCCGGCGCGGTCGGTCTCCTGGGTGGAGAACTGCATGCTGAGCTTGTCGAGCTTCATCCCGGGACCCGGCCGCTTGCCGTAGAACGACAGGGACACCTTCGACTCGTCCGCGAGGTCGAAGGTGAGGTGGTCAGGACCGGAGGCGCCGACCCCGGAGCCACCGGGGAACATCGACTTGGGTGCTTCCTTGAACGCTATCGAGATGATGCGCTGGCCCTCGGCCAGCCGCTTGCCCGTACGGCAGTAGAACGGCACGCCCGCCCACCGCCAGTTGTCGATCCCGGCCTTGAGGGCGATGAAGGTCTCGGTGTCGGAGTCGCGCGCGACTCCCTCCTCCTGCCGGTAGCCGCTGTATTGGCCCCGCACGACCTCGTTGGGGTTCAGCGGCAGCATCGAGCGGAAAACCTTGTTCTTCTCCTCGCTGATAGCGCGTGGCTCCAGGGCCGTCGGCGGTTCCATCGCGACGAACGCCAGCACCTGGAACAGGTGGGTGACGACCATGTCCTTGTACGCGCCCGTGGACTCATAGAAACCGGCACGGCGGTCCAGCCCGAGTGTCTCGGGGATGTCGATCTGGACGTGGTCGATGAAGTTGCGGTTCCAGATGGGCTCGAAGAGACCGTTGGCGAAACGGAAGGCGAGGATGTTCTGCGCCGCCTCCTTGCCCAGGAAGTGGTCGATACGGAAGATCTGACGCTCACGGAACGTCTCGTGCACCTGGTCGTTCAGCAGGATCGCGCTCTGCAGATCAGTGCCGAACGGCTTTTCCATCACCACCCGCGAGCGCTCCACCAGGCCGGCGGAGCGGAGGGTGTTGATCACCGCGGGTGCCGCGGCGGGCGGGACGCTCATGTAGTGCAGGCGCCCCACGTGGCCACCGAGCTTCTCCTCGGCCACCCGGACGGCGTCCGCGAGCCCTTCGGGGCCGGCCGACTGCGGTACATAGGTCAGCCGCTGGGCGAACTCCGCCCACTGGCCCTCGGTCAACGGGTGGTGCGTGAACTCGTTCACCGCCTGCATCGCGAACTCTCGGAACGAGTCCTCGTTGTAGTCCTCCAGCGAGGTGCCGATGATCTGGATGTCGGGAGCCAGCGCGGACAGCGCGAGGTGCGCCAGCCCGGGCAGCAGCTTGCGGCGCGACAGGTCACCGGTCGCTCCGAAGAGCACGATGACATGTGGCTGCAGTATCTCGAGGCCGTTTCGCGAGGGTCGCGAACCGGGCGCGGGATAGGCGATCGTCTGGGCGAAATTGGTGACCACGGTCCGATGCTTGCATCTCACGCCTGCGCCAACAACGGCAGGGTGGGCGCGCCGCCCGGACCACTTTGCGTACGACGAGAGCAGCGACGGAGGCCCGCGACGCCGAGTTCACCACCCGCGACACGACAGAATGTGGTGGTGAGCAGCAGCGAAGGACACCGTCCGGGCGACGTCGACCTCGTCTTCCGGGGCCGGGTCCTGACCGAGGACGGCATCGTGCTGCGCCGGGTCTCCGTGAGCGGCGGCCGCATCGTCACCGTCGAGTCCGTGTCGGACTGGGCCTCGACCACCGAGCATGCCTCGGGCGGTCCCGGGGAGCAGGACGCCGGTACGGACGGCCACGTCGTCGAGCTGGCCGAGGACGAGGTGCTGCTCCCGGGTCTGGTGGACACGCACGTCCACGTCAACGAGCCCGGGCGGACGGAGTGGGAGGGGTTCGCCACGGCGACCCGGGCGGCAGCGGCGGGCGGGGTGACCACGTTGCTCGACATGCCGCTCAACTCGATCCCCGCCACGACCAGCCTGGCGGGCCTGCAGGTGAAGCAGGCTGCGGCCGAGGGGCAGTGCACGGTCGACGTCGGCTTCTGGGCCGGCGCGGTGCCGGACAGCCTCGGCCACCTCGCGGAGCTGCACACGGCCGGCGTCTACGGCTTCAAGTGCTTCCTGCTGGACTCCGGCGTCCCGGAGTTCCCGCCCCTGTCCCCGACGCAGCTGCGCCAGGCGATGACCGAGATCGCCGTCTTCGACGGCCTGCTGATCGTGCACGCCGAGGACCCGGACGTGATCGCCGCACACTCGGTGCCGCACACCGTTCACTACCCGGAGTTCCTCGGCTCGCGTCCCCCCGAGGCCGAGACCGCCGCCGTCAACACTGTCATCGCGGCGGCTCGCGAGACCGGCTGCCGGACCCATCTGGTGCACCTGTCGAGCGCGGCGGCCCTACCGGCCATCGCCGCCGCCCGGGCGGAGGGGGTGCGTCTCACGGTGGAGACCTGTCCGCACTACCTGACGCTGGCGGCCGAGCGAATCGCGGACGGCCAGACCCAGTACAAGTGCTGCCCGCCCGTGCGCGAGGCCGCGAACGCCGACCAGCTCTGGCGGGCGCTGGCTGACGGGTTGATCGACTTCGTGGTCTCGGACCACTCCCCGGCCACCGCCGACCTCAAGCTCTTGGACGAGGGCGACTTCGGCGCGGCCTGGGGCGGCATCTCGTCGTTGCAGCTCGGGCTCTCGTTGGTCTGGAGCGAGGCCCGCGAGCGCGGCCACGAGCTCGAGGAGGTCCTCGGCTGGATGGCCCGCCGACCGGCCGAGGTCGTCGGCGTCGCCGGCAAGGGCCGGATCGCCGTCGGCTACGCGGCCGACCTGGCTGTCTTCGCCCCCGAGGAGGAGCACACCGTGGACGCCGCCCGGCTCGAGCACCGCAACCCCGTCAGCCCCTACGACGGCCTCACGCTGCACGGCGTGGTCCGGGCGACCTATCTGGCCGGACGGCAGGTCAGCGCCGAACCGGCCGGCCGGCTGCTGGTGCGAGGGGCGGTGTGACCGTGCGCGACTTCACCTCCTACCCCGACCTCGCGTCCCGCGACATCGCCGGCAGCGTCATCAGCGCCAACGACGAGCTCTTCGCACCGCGGCAGGCGCTGATCATGCCGAAGCCTGCCGTGCACGCCACGGACGCGTTCGGCCACACGGGCAAGATCTACGACGGCTGGGAGACCCGCCGACGGCGCGAGCCCGGTCACGACTGGGCGGTCGTCCGGCTCGGCGTCCCCGGCGTGGTGCACGGCGTGGTCGTCGACACGGCCTTCTTCAAGGGCAACTACCCCCCCTTCGTCAGCGTCGAGGCCACCTCGGTCGAGGGCTATCCCGACGCCGAGGCGTTCGAGTCCCTGACCTGGACCACGATCCTCGAGCGCTCCGCCTGCCGCGGCGACACCGAGAACCACTACGCGATCACCAGCGACCGGCGCTGGACGCACGTCCGGCTGAGCATCTACCCCGACGGCGGGGTGGCGCGCTTCCGGGTGCACGGCGAGGTCGTGCTCGACCCCCGCTACCTGACCACCACGGTCGACCTGCTGGCTCTGGAGAACGGCGGCCGGCTGCTCGAGACCTCCGACGCTTTCTACTCCTCGCCCGAGAACCTCATCCTGGCCAGCCGCGCCCGGATCATGGGCGAGGGCTGGGAGAACGCGCGTCGACGCGGACCGGGCAACGACTGGGCCGTCTTCCGACTGGCCGCCCGGGGCGAGCCGACCATGATCGAGGTCGACACGTCCTACTTCATCGGCAACGCCCCTGGGCAGGTCCGCGTCAGCGTGGCCGACGAGGACGCCGGTCCGGTGACCCAGGAGAGCGCCTGGTGGGACGTGGTGCCGAAGATCCCGGTGCTGGTGGACACCCGGCACCGCTTCCTCGTCGACACCAGACGCGCTGCCACGCATCTGAGGCTCGATGTCTACCCCGACGGTGGTTTGACGCGGCTGCGCTGCTTCGGCGAGCTCGCCGCCGGCGAGCGTGAGCGGCTGTACCAGCGGTTCTGGGACCGGTTGCCCGGGCAGCACCGCCAGTTCGGGAAGACCATGCCGACGATGCCGCAGGATGCGCTACCGGCCGACCAGGTCTGAGCCTGGCCGGCGTCGGTCGCGCGTTCGGTGGCTCAGACGACCTGGGAGGTCTGCGCAGCGAGGTAGTGCCGCATCTCCCCGGAGTCGCTGGTGGGGTGCTGGTCCGCGAGGTCGAGCACGTGCACCGGCAGGGTCGAGCCGGCCAGGCCACGCTCGAGGCGGGACCACTGAAGCCCGCTGGATCGGCGCCAGAGGTGGCGGAGGGTGGACAGGGGAAGGCTCATCAGATCCTCCAGAAGAAACGACGGATGGAGGGCGACGCTGCCGGACGCACGCGACAGACACGCCGCGGCGAGGAGTACAGCCCCGACGAGAGGTCAGTAATTCCCGCCTCGAGGTCCAACCTGTCCTGATCCTGCTCGGAGCCGAGCACGATCATCAGCTGTGGAGATCAGCGAAGCCCTGCAGCATCAGCGCCTCAGCGACGCAGGCGGCCTCGAAGTCGCCCAGGTGCAACGACTCGTCGATGCCGTGCGCCCGCGTGTCCGGGTCACCGACAGCGGTGACCAGGATGGTGGCGTCCGGGAACGCCCGACCGAAGTCCGCCACCATCGGGATCGAGCCACCCTGGCCGATGAACACCGGCGGCACGCCCCACGCGTCGGTGAAGGCGGTGCGAGCGGCCTCGGCGTACGGACCGGTGAACCCGATCGTCGACCCCTCGCCGCTGTCGCCCGGAGTGACGGTGAGGTGGGCGCCGTACGGTGCGTGGTCGTGCAGGTGCCGGACCAGCTTCTCCCCGGCCGCGTGCGCGTCGTCGCCCGGGGCCACCCGCAGGCTGATCTTCGCCCGGGCCACCGGAGCCAACGTGTTGGAGGCCCGGGCGACCGGGGTGGCGTCCAGGGCGATCACGGCGAGCGCCGGCTTGGACCACAGCCGCTCGACCACCGAGCCGGTGCCGAGCTCCGCGACGCCGTCCAGCATCCCCGACTCGGTGCGCAGCCGGTCCTGGGGATAGTCGAGATCGGCGGCGGGCGCGGTGCCCAGCCCGGCCACCGCGACGTCGCCCTGCTCGTCGTGCAGCGTGGCCAACAACCGGCACAGGGTCGTCAGCGCGTCCGGGGCCACCCCGCCGTAGGCACCGGAGTGCACCGCGTGGTCGAGCGTGCGCAGCTCGACCACGCATTCGGCCACACCGCGGAGCGAGGTGGTGAACGCGGGTTGTCCGACCGCCCAGTTCGCGGAGTCGGCGATCACGAACACGTCGGCGGCCAGCTGCTCGCGGTGCTCGGCGAGCGTCGCAGCCAGGGTCGGTGAGCCCAGCTCCTCCTCGCCCTCGAGGAACACCGTGACGCCGACCGGCGGGTGTCCGTCGAACGCCCTGAGCGCGGCCAGGTGAACGGCCAGCCCGCCCTTGTCGTCGGCGGTGCCGCGGCCGTAGAGCCGCTCCCCACGCTGGGTGGCCGCGAACGGCGGGCTGGACCAGAGGGCGGGGTCACCCTCGGGCTGCACGTCGTGGTGGGCGTAGAGGCAGACCGTCGGCCGGCCGGCCGGGGCGGGGAAGCGGGCGATCACCGCCGGAGCCCCGCCGGCGACCTGGACGACCTGGACGTCGGGGCAGCCGAGCTCGCTCAACAGCCCCGCGGCGGCCACCGCGCTGGCCTCCACCTGGTCGGTCCGGGCGGGGTCGGCGCCGACGGACTCGATCGCGACCAACCGGGCCAGGTCGGCCAGGACGGCGGGCTGCTGGGCGCGTACTGTCTCGGCCAGGGTCATGGGCCAAGCCTAGGGAGGCTGGCCCGGCCCGCCCGACCGGAGGTGGAGATGAGCGATCCGAGAGTCAACCAGCAGACAGCTGCGCAGCGGCTGCGCGCCGCGTTCGACGCGGTCGTGAAGACCCAGCAGCAGGCGATCGCCGAGGCGGCCCGGCTGGTGGTCACCTCGCTGCAGGCGGGTGGGGTGATCCAGGTCTTCGGCACCGGCCACTCGCGCAGCTTCGCGATGGAGATCGCCGGGCGGGCCGGTGGGCTGGTGCCGGCCAACAAGATCTCGATCACCGACCTCGCCTTCTACGGCGACCTGACGACCGCCCAGGTGATGGACCCGCACCTCGAACGCGACCCGGCGCTGGCCGCGTCGCTGCTCGCCGTGCACGACATCCGGCCGGCCGACATCTTCCTGGTCTGCTCGAACTCCGGCGGCAACGGCTCGACCGTCGAGCTGGCCCGGCTGGTCAAGGAGCGCGGGCACCTCTTGGTCGCCGTCACCTCGATGGACCACACGTCCAAGATCGAGTCCCGCCACCCGAGCGGGAAACGCCTGTTCGAGCTGGCCGACGTGGTGATCGACAACCGTGGCGTCTTCGGCGACGCCGAGCTCACGCTGCCCCCTGGGCCGGACGGCGACCACCGCGGTGCTGTGCTGGCCACCTCGACGGTGACGAGCTCCTTGATCGCCCAGATGCTCGTCACCGAGGTGTGCGGCCTGCTGCTGGAGGCGGGCGACGAGGTCCCGGTGCTGATCTCGGCCAACATCCCGGGCGGCGACGCCCACAACGACCGGCTTCGCGAGCACTACGGCGACCGCGTCAAGACCGGCGGCCCGTAGCTCCCACCGACTTGTCAGAAACCAGTTGTCCTCTAGGACAACTGGTGTCTGACAACTCGGGTCAGGAGGCGAGGACAGCCGGCAGGGTGGCGGACCAGGCCTGCCGGACCTGGGCCAGCGGCAGCTCGAACTGCCCCTCGACGGCCAGCGTCGCCCCGTCCCGGCCGGTGACCCGCCCGAGCGGACGCACCGCGACGTCGTGCGCGGCAGCCAGGGCGGTGAACGCCGACACCTGCTCCGGCGTCGCCGAGACCAGCACCCGGCCAGCGCTCTCGGAGAACAGGGCGACGAAGGGGTCGAGGCCCTCTGTCAGCGTGATCGAGGCCCCGTAGCCACGGCGGAGGGCGGACTCGACCAGCGCCTGGGCGAGGCCGCCGTCAGCCAGGTCGTGGGCGCTGCTCAGGAGTCCGTCCCGGCTCGCGGCGACCAGCAGTGAGGCCAGGCGCTGCTCGTGCACGAGGTCGACCGCCGGAGGCAGGCCGCCGAGGTGGTCGTGCGCGACCTCGGCCCACGCGGAGCCGGCCAGCTCGTCGCGGGTGTCGCCCAGCAGCAGGATCTCCTCACCCTCGGCGGCGAACCCGACAGGCGTACGCCTGGTCACGTCCTCGATCACGCCGAGGACGCCGATCACCGGGGTGGGCAGGATGGCGGTCCGGCCGGTCTGGTTGTAGAAGCTGACGTTGCCGCCGGTGACCGGGGTGCCCAGGGTGCGGCAGCCGTCCACGAGGCCGCGGATCGCCTCGGTGAACTGCCACATCACGCCCGGGTCCTCCGGGGAGCCGAAGTTGAGGCAGTCCGAGACGGCAACGGGCTGCGCGCCGGTGACGGCGACGTTCCGGTACGCCTCGGCCAGCGCCAGCTGGGCGCCCGTGTACGGGTCGAGCGCGGTGAAGCGGCCGTTGCCGTCGGTGGCCAGGGCCACGCCGAGCCCGGACGCCTCGTCGATCCGCAGCATGCCCGCGTCCTCGGGCTGGGCCAGCACCGAGCTGCCGCGGACGTAGCGGTCGTACTGGTTGGTCACCCAGGAGCGGTCGCAGAGGTTGGGCGAGGCGACCAGGGCCAGCAGCGTGTCGGCCAGCTCGGCGCCGGTCGACGGCCGGGCGAGGCCCTCGACCCCGTCCGCCTGCAGGGTGTCCTGGCTGTCGGGACGGGCGTACGGGCGCTCGTAGACCGGGCCCTGGTGGGCGACCGTGCGGGGGTCGACGTCGACGATCGTCTCGCCGTGCCACTGGATGACCAGCCGGTCGTCCTCGGTGACCTGCCCGATGACCGTGGCCTGCACGTCCCACTTGGCGCAGATGGCCAGGAAGCGCTCGACGTCGGCCGGCTCGACGACCGCCATCATCCGTTCCTGCGACTCGCTCATCAAGATCTCCTCCGGGGCCAGCGAGGAGTCGCGGAGCGGGACCAGGTCGAGCTCGACGTGCATGCCGCCGTCTCCCGCCGCCGCCAGCTCGGAGGTGGCGCAGGAGATGCCGGCGGCCCCGAAGTCCTGGATGCCGGTGACCACACCGGCGGCGAAGAGCTCGAGGGTGCACTCGATCAGCAGCTTCTCCATGAACGGGTCGCCGACCTGGACCGCGGGCCGCTTGCTCGGCTTGGCGGAGTCGAAGGTCTCCGAGGCGAGGATCGAGGCGCCGCCGATGCCGTCGCCACCGGTCGAGGCGCCGTAGAGGATGACGGCGTTGCCGGCCCCGGTGGCCTTGGCCAGGTGCAGGTCCTCGTGCCGCAGCACCCCGACGCAGAGGGCGTTGACCAGCGGGTTGCCGAGGTAGCTGCGGTCGAAGACGACCTCGCCGCCGATGTTGGGCAGGCCGAGGCAGTTGCCGTAGCCGCCGACGCCGGACACCACACCCGGCAGCACGCGCGCGGTGTCGGGCTCGTCGAGCGGGCCGAACCGCAGGGAGTCCATCACCCCGATCGGCCGGGCACCCATGGCCAGGATGTCGCGGACGATGCCGCCGACCCCGGTAGCCGCGCCCTGATGCGGCTCGACGTAGCTGGGATGGTTGTGCGACTCGATCTTGAAGGTCACCGCGTAGCCCTGGCCGATGTCCAGCACGCCGGCGTTCTCGCCGATGCCCGCCAGCAGCTTGCCGGCCGGAGTCTCCTGGCTGAGCTCTCCGAAGCGGCGCAGGTGCACCTTCGAGGACTTGTAGGAGCAGTGCTCGGACCACATCACCGAGTACATCGCCAGCTCGGAGGAGGACGGCCGCCGGCCGAGGATCTCGCGGATCCGCTCGTACTCCCCCTCGGTCAGCCCGAGGTCGGACCACGGCTGGACCTGGTCGGGGGTGCGTGACGCGTTCTCGACGGTGTCCACCACGGCGCCAAACCTACCGGTCCCGGGCCGTGCCCCCGCCGCCGTGGTGCAGCCGGTCCAAGCAGAACCAGCCGATGACGACGGTGACCACCCCGGTCCCGCAGAGGAACACGCTGGCTCCGCCGTCGTTCAGCAGCGTCCCGAGCACGGCCGTGGCGAGCACCGCGACCAACGCCGGCCGCAGGGTCGTGAAGTCCTGCCGCAGGAAAGGCAGGGCGTGGCGGAAGATCAGCACCCAGACGAGCGTGCCGAGCAGGATCGAGGGGATCCCGAGCGGGCTGACGAAGGTCTCCGCCGACGCCACTGCCTTGCGGCTGACCACGTCGACCGCGTCCCCGTCGAGAACCCGTTGGACGAAGTTGCCGAGGTGGCTGCGCTGATCGGGCCCGCGGGAC
Organism: uncultured Actinomycetota bacterium; assembly: GCA_963727215.1. Classification (GTDB taxonomy): domain Bacteria; phylum Actinomycetota; class Actinomycetes; order Propionibacteriales; family Propionibacteriaceae; genus Microlunatus. Next base: position 91,825 of record CAVSFR010000002.1, on the reverse strand, counting down.
CAGTCGAGCACCGAGATGGCGCCGACGGCCACCACCGCAGCCAGCCCGACGACCAGCAGCCGCGGCCAGGTGATGCGGATCCCGCTGACCACCAGCAGCAGCCACAGCACCGGCGGGGTGAGGGCGATGACGCCGCCGAAGTCGGTGCCCATCGACGGCCAGCCCTCACAGACCACGATCCCGAAGCCGACGGCAGCGACGGTCACCGCTGCGGTCCGTCGGTGCCCCGCGACGAGCTGGCGGTGGGCGACCCACCCGGCCAGGAAGAGCCCGGCCGTCGCGTACGCGGCGAAGGTGACGTTGCCGAAGCCGTACCACCGCAGCCCGTAGATCGGCCGGGAGTTGAGCATCGAGCCCGCCTGCATCGGGGCGCCCAGGGCAGCGTCGACGGTGAACGCGGCGGCGGCCAGTGCGCAGCCGAGGATCGCGGCCGGGACTCGGAGCCGGCGGGCCAGCAGCAGCGCTGCCGCCGTGAGCACCACCGACCAGGCGATGACCGTGGCGCCCAGGACCGGGCCGGGATGTGCGGACCGGCTCCAGGGAACGGCGCCAGTGAGCATCATGGCGGCGGAGAGCACGCTGCCGTACGCCGTCACCAGCCGTGGTACGACCCAGCGGCGGCGCACCACCTGCACGACGGCGAGGACGAACCAGAGCGCACCGAACAGGCCGAGGATCTCGTAGCCGACCACCACGTCGTCGGACAGGGCGCGGACAGCGTCGAGGTGCTGGGTGACGGCCGGGACGGTCAGCTCGGCCGGATCCACCGCCAGGGGCGACCCGTCGACGGTCTCCGGGACGCCCTCTCCGGACCGGCGGTCGTGGTCGATCAGCGTCCGGGTCAGGTCGGTGAGGGTGACGATCCCCTCGCGCCGCGTGCTCGCCGAGGTGAGCCAGCCCGGGAAGGTCGTGCCGAGCCGGTACACCACCTGCAGGCCCGGGTCGTCCGAGCCCGCAGCCGGTCCGATGCCCGTCACCACCAGGGCTCGCGACTCGTCGGCGGCCAGCCGGGTGATCACCTCGTCGCTGGCCGCGCCGGCGTCGACCACAGTGATGGGGCAGGCCGTGCTCATCTGGTCGGCGAGGAACTGCGCGACGGTCCGGTAGCCGGGAACAGAGCCATCGGGCCGGGCGGCCGCCAGCGCGGCCCCGGGACCGACCGCCTGGACGCAGCCCCGCACCGACCCGGCCAGCGTGCCCAGCCGAGCGTCACCGCGGCGAGCAGCGGCCGCAGCCTGCCGGGCCGGCCAGTCGGCCACCCGTCCGCCGACCACCTGCGGGTCGCAGAGATCTCCGACCGCGGCGCGACGGCCGGCCCCCAGCGTCGTCCAGCCCGCGGCCGCACAGTCCCCGACGTAGCGGGCGCGGATGCTCATCGACCCGACCTCGGCATCGAGGAGGTGGCCGGCCAGCACCGTACGGTCGGTGGCGCCGAGCTCGGTCCGCCCCGTGACGCCCACCACGACGACCTGGTCGGCCGACACGGCGACCTCGACGGGCGCCTCCGCCAGTGCGTGGACGCCGCGGAGCCCGGCGAAGAGGCCCGCCAGCAGCAGGAGCAAGGCCAGCCAACGCCGGCCCAGAGCCGGTGCCGGCGCCAGCTTGCGGGGACGGGCGCGATGAGCCGCCATGGGCGGCCGGCTAGACCCGTGCGGACAGGAAGCTCAGGACACTGCTGAAGAAGGCGACACCGTCGGTGGTCGGCCCGGTCAGCGGGTCGACGTTGTGCTCGGGGTGCGGCATCAGGCCGACGACGTTGCCCCGCTCGTTGCTGATCCCGGCGATGTCGCGGTACGAGCCGTTCGGGTTGCCGTTGCGGTAGCGGAAGACCACGCGGCCCTCGCCCTCGAGCCGGTCCAGGGTGTCGGCGTCGGCCACGAAACCGCCCTCGCCGTTCTTGAGGACGATGGTGATCTGCTGGCCGGGCGTGAAGTCCGACGTCCAGGCCGTGCTGGTGGAGGTGACCTCCAGCTCCTGGTCGACGCAGACGAAGGTCCGGACGTCGTTGCGGATCAGCGCGCCGGGCAGCAGGTGGGCCTCGCAGAGGATCTGGAAGCCGTTGCAGATGCCGAGCACCGGCATTCCGGCCTGCGCCGCACCGATGACCTCGTCCATCACCGGCGAGAAGCGGGAGATCGCACCACAACGCAGGTAGTCACCGTAGGAGAACCCCCCGGGCAGGATCACCGCGTCGACGCCGCGCAGGTCGGCTTCGCCGTGCCACAGCGGCACCGGCTCCGCGCCGCTGATCCGCACCGCCCGCAGTGCGTCCACGTCGTCCAGCGAGCCGGGGAAGGTGACCACACCGATCCGGGCCGTCACGGCAGGGCCGCCTCGGAGGCCGTCTCCAGCCGGACGTCAAAGCTCTCGATCACCGTGTTGGCCAGCAGCGTCTCGGCCGCCTTGTGGATCTCGGCGAGTCGCTCGTCGGTCACGTCGCCCTCGACCTCGATCTCGAACCGCTTGCCCTGCCGTACCGACAGCCCGGCGAAGCCGAGCCGCCCGAGCGCACCGGTCACCGCCTTGCCCTGCGGGTCCAGGATCTCCGGCTTCGGCATCACGTCGACCACCACTCGCGCCATGCCCGCGATCCTATCGGGCGGCCAGCGACTCACCGGTCAGTCGCTCGTACGCCTCCAGGTAGCGGGCCCGGGTCGCGGCGACCACCTCGGGAGGCAGCGAGGGCGGCGGCTCGTTCGAGTCGCGGTCCCAACCCGACTCGTGCAGCAGCCAGTTGCGCACCGGTTGCTTGTCGAAGGACTCCAGCCGACCGCCGGGCTGCCAGGTGGCCGCCTCCCAGAAGCGCGAGGAGTCCGGGGTCAGGACTTCGTCGGCGAGCACGATCGTCCCGTCGAGACGCTGCCCGAACTCGAGCTTGGTGTCGGCCAGGATGATGCCGCGTTCGCGCGCGATGGCCTCGGCCCGGCGGTAGACCGCCAGGGTCAGGTCGCGCAGGCTGCTCGCCGTGTCCGCGCCCACCGTGGCCGCGACGGTAGCGAAGTCCACGTTCTCGTCGTGTTCCCCCAGGGCCGCCTTGGTGGCGGGGGTGAAGATCGGCTCGGGGAGTCGCGAGCCGTCGACCAGCCCCTCGGGAAGCGGGACGCCGCAGACCGTGCGGGAATCCTGGTACTCCAGCCAGCCCGAGCCGGTCAGGTAGCCCCGCGCGACGCACTCCACCGGCAGCATCGCGAGCCGCTCGCAGACCACGGCGCGGCCCTCGAGCTCCGCCGGGACGTCGGTGGACAGGACGTGGTGGGGCACCAGGTCACCCAGCTGTGCGAACCACCAGAGCGACAGCTGCGTCAGCACCCGTCCCTTGTCGGGCACCGGCGGATCGAGGACGAAGTCGAACGCACTGATGCGGTCCGACGCCACCATCAGCAGCCGGTTGTCGTCCAGCGCGTACAGCTCACGGACCTTGCCCGCGTGCACCAGCGGCAGGTCGGGCGTCGAGGAGGACATGGCAGCGATCCTGCCAGCCTCGCGGAGTCAGGGAAGCCTCGTGTCCACCCCTGACGGTCACCCGGACTGGGCCAGCAGCACCCTGGCGGCTGGCCCGGGGGTGGGCCACAGTGGAAGGACCACTCTTGTTGCGAAAGGACTCACCCGATGACGACCACCCTCGTCCGCCCCCGTTCCGACCGGATGATCGCTGGGGTGTGCTCCGGGATCGGTCGCCGCTTCGGCGTCAGCGCCAACGTCGTCCGTCTCATCTTCCTGGTCAGCATGCTGCTGCCTGGCCCGCAGATCTTGATCTACCTCGCTGGCTGGCTGCTGATCCCCAAGGAGTACTGAGCTCCCCCCTCATTTTTCGCCACTCGTCGTGACGGCGCCCGGCTGCCCGCGCTCAGCGGACGCCGAAGCGCTCAACGAGTGGCGGGAAATGAGGGAGACGGCTAGAGCACCTCGCCGGGCTCGTACGCCGCCGCCTCGGGATGGGCCGCGGCGATCTCGGCCACCAGCGCCGCAAGCGTGCCCACCTGCAGGCCGGCGGTCCCGGTGAGCTCCATCGGGTCGGCCAGGGCCGAGTCCAGGTCGGCGCGACTCACGCCGAGTCGTTCGTCGGCGGCCAGCCGGTCGAGCAGGTCGTTCGCCGTCCCTGCCTCGCGCATCCGCAGCGCGACGGCTACCGCGTGCTCCTTGATCACCTCGTGCGCGGTCTCCCGCCCCACCCCGTGCCGGACGGCGGCCATCAGCACCTTGGTGGTGGCCAGGAACGGCAGGTAGCGCTGCAGCTCAGCCTCGATCACCGCGGGGAACGCACCGAAGTCGTCGAGGACCGACAGGAACGTCTCGAACAGCCCGTCGAGGGCGAAGAAGGCGTCGGGCAGGGCCACCCGGCGGACCACCGAGTCGGAGACGTCGCCCTCGTTCCACTGGTCCCCGGCGAGCTCGCCGACCATGCTCACGTAGCCGCGCAAGACGACCGCGAGCCCGTTCACCCGTTCGCAGGAGCGGGTGTTCATCTTGTGCGGCATCGCGCTGGAGCCGACCTGGCCGGGTCGGAAACCCTCGGTCACCAGCTCGGCGCCGGCCATCAGCCGGATCGAGGTGGCCACGTTGGACGGCGCGGCCGCCACCTGGGCGAGCGCGGTGACGACGTCGTAGTCCAGCGAGCGTGGGTACACCTGGCCGGTGCTGACGAAGACGTGGCCGAAGCCGAGGTGGTCGGCCACCCGCTGCTCCAGCTGCGCCAGCCGCTCCTGGTCCCCGCCGAGCAGGTCCAGCATGTCCTGACCGGTGCCGACCGGACCCTTGATGCCGCGCAGCGGGTAGCGGGCGATCAGCTCGGTGAGCCGCCCGTACGCGATCAGCAGCTCGTTGGCCGCCGTGGCGAAGCGCTTGCCCAGCGTGGTCACCTGCGCCGCGACGTTGTGCGAGCGACCGGCCATCGGGCGGTCCGTGTACTGCGTGGCCAGCGCGGTCAGCCGCACCAGCGCGGCGACCACCCGGTCGCGGATGATCTTCAGCGAGCTGACGATCTGCAGCTGCTCGACGTTCTCGGTCAGGTCGCGCGAGGTCATCCCCTTGTGCACCTGCTCGTGGCCGGCGAGGGCGTTGAACTCCTCGATCCGGGCCTTGACGTCGTGCCGGGTCACCCGTTCGCGGGCGGCGATGCTCTCGAGGTCGACGTGGCCGAGCACCGACTCGTACGCGGCCAGGACAGCGTCGACGTCCTCGGTGCCAAGATCAACTCCGAGCTCGCGCTGAGCGGTCAGCACCGCCAGCCAGAGCTGACGTTCAGCGATGATCTTGTTCGGGGCGGACCAGACGGAGCGCATCTGCTCCGAGGCGTAGCGGCTGGCGAGGACATTGGCGACGACCATGATCAACTTCTCTCGGCGGTGGCCGCGTCGGCGGCGATGTCGGTGCGGTAGAAGGCGCCGTCCAGGTTGACCCCGGCGAGCCGGGCGTACGCAGCCTCGCGGGCGACGGTCAGGTCGGCGCCCGTGCCCACCACGGCCAGCACCCGACCCCCGGAGCTGATCACGCGCCCCTCGGCGTCGGAGGCCGTTCCCGCCTGGATGACGTAGGCGTGCGCGGCGTCGGCGTCCAGGCCGCTGATCACCCCGCCGGTGCGAGGCGTGCCGGGGTAGCCGTGAGCAGCCAGCACGACGGCGACGGCAGCCTCGGGGCTCCACTCCAGCTCGGGATGGTCGGCCAGCGTGCCCGTGGCACCCGCGTGCAGCAGGCCGGCCAGCGGCGTCCGCAGCCGGGCCAGCAGGGGTTGGGTCTCGGGGTCGCCGAAGCGGGCGTTGAACTCGATCACCTTCAGCCCGCGGGACGTCAGGGCCAGTCCGGCGTAGAGCAGACCGGCGAACGGGGTCCCCCGCCGTGCCAGCTCGTCGACCGTGGGCTGCAGCACCGTGGCGGTCACTTCGGCAACCAGGCCCGCCGGTGCCCACGGCAGCGGGGTATAGGCACCCATCCCCCCGGTGTTGGGTCCGGAGTCGCCCTCGCCGACCCGCTTGAAGTCCTGCGCCGGCTGCATCGCCCTCACGGTCGTCCCGTCGGTCACCGCGAACAGGCTGACCTCGGGCCCGTCCAGGTACTCCTCCACGACCACCTGGCCGCAGTCTGCGGCGTGGGCCAGCGCCTGCGCCCGGTCGTTGGTGACCACGACGCCCTTGCCGGCGGCGAGCCCGTCGTCCTTGACCACGTACGGGGGGCCGAAGTCGTCCAGCGCCGCCGCCACCTCCGCCTGAGTCGTGCAGACGTGAGCTCGGGCGGTGGGGACACCGGCTGCGGCCATCACCTCCTTGGCGAAGGCCTTGCTGCCCTCCAGTCGGGCGGCAGCCGAGGACGGCCCGAAACACGCGATCCCGGCCTCCCGGACGGCGTCGGCCACCCCGGCGACCAGGGGCGCCTCCGGGCCGACCACCACGAGGTCGGCGCCGAGCTCGCGCGCCAGAGCGGCGATCGCGGGGCCGTCCATGATGTCGACGGCGTGGTTGGTGGCGACGGCCGCGGTACCCGGGTTGCCCGGGGCGGCGTGCACCTCACCGACACCCACGTCACGGCTGAGGGCCAACGCCAGTGCGTGCTCCCGGCCACCCGACCCGACCACCAGCACGCATCTCGGTTGCACCACGTGCCCAGAGCCTACCGACTCACTAAGGTTCGGGTGGTGTCCGATCCTGCGTTCCCCCGGCTGCACGTCCGCCCCCCGACCGGCTGGGTCAACGACCCCAACGGCCTCTGCCGCGTCGACGGGACCTACCACGTCTTCTTCCAGCACAACCCGGACAGCCCCACCCACGGCGCCATCTGCTGGGGCCACCAGAGCTCGTCGGACCTGCTGCACTGGACCGAGGAGCCCGTCGCGCTGCGGCCGACGCCCGGCTCGGTCGATGCCGGCGGCTGCTGGAGCGGCTGCATCGTCGACGACGGCGGCGTCCCGACCGCCGTCTACACCGCCGTCCCCGAGCAGGCCCACGAGGCGGTCGTCGCCCTGGCCCGTAGCGACCGCTCGCTCCGCCGGTGGGAGCAGGACCCCCACCCTGTCGCCACCACCCCGACCGACGGCTCGGTGGCCGAGGTGCGCGACCCGTTCGTCTTCGTGCACGAGGGCCGCCGGTACGCGGTACAGGGGGCGGGCAGCCGGTCCGGTCCGCCCGCCCTGCTGCTCTACGACGCGTCCGACCTGACGTCCTGGCGGCCACTCGGCCCCCTGCTGGCGGCTGACGACCCGGTCGCGGCTGCCGTTGCCCCGGCCCAGATCTGGGAGTGCCCCAACCTGTTCCGGCTGGACGGCCGTTGGGTCCTGCTCGTCTCGCTCTGGCGCTGGGTCGACGGCAGCCACCTGCTGGCCGGGGTCCGCTGGCTGGTCGGGGACCTGCTGCCGGCGGCGGGCGGGGCGGTGCGCTTCCGGCCGGAGCGGGGCGGCGTGCTGGACGACGGGCCGGCCCACTACGCGCCGCAGGTCCTGGTGGACGGCGACCGGGTGCTGCTCTGGGGTTGGGCGTGGGAGCTCAACCGCACGGCCGAACAGGTCGCCCAAGCCGGCTGGGCCGGCGTCCTGACCTTCCCGCGCGAGCTCTCTCTGGCGGAAGGGGCCGTGGTCAGCCGGCCGGCGGCCGAGCTGACGGGCCTGCGTCGCGGCGTCGTCGTCGACCAGCCGGGCGCACCCCTGCGCGAGCCCGCCTTCGAGGTCGTGGCCATCGGAGCCGTCCGGCTCTTCCTCCACGGTGCCGCCGGACCGCAGCTGGTCGCCGAGGCGGCCGGGACGCCGGCCGAACCGGCCCGGATCCTGGTCGACGGCAGCATCGTGGAGGCCTTTGCCGACCTGAGGTGCTGGACCGGCCGGGCCTATCCCGAGCAGGAGAGCCACTGGCGGGTCGCAGGTGACCCGGCCGAGGTGGTCGTCTACCGCCTCGGGCGCCAGGACGCGTCCTGTTAGCCGGTCCCAGTCGGGACGGCCACCGACGAACGGGCGTGCACCGGGCAGCTGAAGAGCAGCTGGCGCGCCTCGGGCGGCTCCTCGGCGGTCAGCTGCTCGACCAGCAGGTTGACCGCCTCCGCCCCCATCAAGGCGTCCGGCCGGTGCACGGTGGTCAGTGGTGGCACCAGACTCCGGGCGATCTGCTCGCCGTCCTCGAGACTGACCACCGAGAGCGCCTCCGGGACCGGCAGGTGCAGGTCGGCTGCCGCAAGCACCGCGCCGACGGCCAGCCGTTCCTGGGTACAGATCAGCGAGGTGGGCCGGTCCGGCTCGAGCAGCAGCCGCCGAGCGACGTGGTAGCCCCCGTCGATGGCGGTACCGGCGTCGATCGGCTGCGGCGCCGGCAGCCCGGCCGAGACGAAGGCCTGCTGCACCCCCCGTACACGCAGCCGCGTCTGCAGGGCCGCCGGCTCTCCGACGAGCAGTCCGGCGCTGCGATGGCCGTGCCCCAGCAGCAGCTCCGCGGCGACCCGACCCGCCTCGACCTCGTCCGGGACGACGCTGGTCAGCCTCCTGTTCACGTCGAGGCAGTTCAGCAGCACCGTCGGCACGCCCTGGAGCATCTCGCCGGGCTCGTACTCGGTGAGGTCGGGGGCGATGATCAAGAACCCGTCCACCTGGCGGTCGCGAAGGGTCTCGACATGGTGCCGCTCCTGCTCGGCGTCGCCCCGGGTGTCCATCATCAACATCAGGTAGCCGCCGCCGTGCGCCTGCTGCCAGGCGCTGTGCAGCATCACCTGGGCCAACGAGGCACGCCCGGGCCAGGAGAGAACCCCGAACGTACGCGTCCGCTGGCTCCGCAGGCTGAGTGCTACGGCGTTCGGGGTGTAGCTCAGCTGCTTGGCGGCCGCGATGACCGCCTCCTGGTTCGCAAGGCTGATGTTGCCGGCGGCGCGGCCGTTGAGGACCAACGAGACCGCACTCCGCGACACTCCGGCCAGGTCGGCGACGTCTCGTGCCGTGGCTCTGCGCGCCATCTGCCCGCTTCCCGGTACCGCCCCGCCAGCAGCCTTAGAGGAGGTCGTTGATCAGGATCGACTGCTCCCTCGAGGGGCCCACGCCGATGCCCGAGATCCGGGCGCCGCACAGCTCCTCGAGCCGGTTCACGTAGGCCTGCGTGTTCTTGGGCAGGTCGTCGAAGCTCCGGCAGTCGCTGATGTCCTCGCTCCAGCCGTCCAGCTCCTCATACACCGGCACGGCCCGCGCGAAGTCAGCCTGCGACATGGGAAGCGTAGCGTGCCGCACCCCATCGACCTCGTAGCCGACGCAGACCGGGATCCGGTCCCAGCCGGTGAGGATGTCGAGCTTCGTCAAGAAGATGTCGGTGAACGCGTTCGCCTTCGCTGCCGCCTCCACCACCAGGGCGTCGAACCAGCCGCAGCGACGTGGCCGCCCCGTCGTGGTGCCGAACTCGGCCCCGTCGGTGCGCAGCCGCTCGCCGTCGGCGTCCAGCAGCTCGGTGGGCATCGGACCCTCGCCGACCCGGGTGGTGTACGCCTTCGCGATCCCGACGACACGGTCGATCCGCGTCGGTCCGACGCCCGAGCCCACGCAGGCACCGGCCGCGACGGGGTTGGAGGAGGTGACGTAGGGATATGTCCCGTGGTCCACGTCGAGGTGGTGGGCCTGCGCGCCTTCGAAGAGGACGACCTGGCCGGCGTCCAGCGCAGTGTTGAGCACCCGGCTGACGTCGGTGATGTGGGGGCGAAGACGCTCCGCGTGGCTCAAGAGGTGGTCCGCGATCTGCACGGGGTCCATGGCCCGCCGGTTGTAGACCTTCACCAGCAGGTGGTTCTTCTGCTCGACGGCTGCCTCGACCTTGTCGCGGAGGATGGACTCGTCCAGCAGGTCCTGAACCCGGATGCCGATCCGGTTGACCTTGTCGGAGTAGGCCGGGCCGACCCCACGGCCGGTCGTACCGATCCGGTTCTTGCCGAGGAAGCGCTCGGTCACCTTGTCGACCACCTGGTGGTAGCTGGTGATGAGGTGTGCGTTCGCCGAGACCATGAGCCCGGAGGCGTCGACGCCGCGGGCGGCGAGCCCGTCCATCTCCTCGAACAAGACGTCGAGGTCTACCACGACGCCGTTGCCGATCACCGGCACGCACTTGGGGTTCAAGATCCCCGACGGCAGTAGGTGCAGCGCGTAGCGCTCACCGTTGACCACCAGCGTGTGGCCGGCGTTGTTGCCGCCCGAGTAGCGGACGCAGTAGTCGACCCGGTCACCGAGCTGGTCGGTCGCCTTGCCCTTGCCCTCGTCGCCCCACTGTGCACCTACCACCACAATGCCCGGCATGTGATCGCCGCCCTTCACGCGTCACCGCGCAGGAGAAGAGTGAAGCCCTGGACCCACCGCAGCGCGGCGTGCCAGGACTCTTACCCCGGAACTCTACCGAACTCCACCCCGACCTGTCGCCCGCTCGTCGGGCCGGCGCGTCAGTCGGACGTGCGCAAGGCGGCAGACGCGGCCGTCAGCTGGGCGTAGCCGGTCTCGGAGGAGTCCCGCAGGAGCTGGGCGCAGCGCTCGTACTCCTCGGTCTCCCCGAGCCTCATCGCGGCCAGGGCCAGTGCCCAGAGCGCCCGCAGGAAACCTTGGTTGGGGACGTGCTCCCAGGGCACGGGTCCTGCGCCACGCCAGCCCGCACGACGCAGGGCGTCCAGACCGCGGTGATAGCCCGTCCTCGCGTAGGCGTAAGCGCCCACGTCGCCCTCCAGGCTGTTGACGGCGAGCGCGGCCTCGGCGAGCAGGGCCCAGCAGATGCTGGAGCTCGGGTGGTCGCGGACGACCGTCAGGAACTGCTCGCGGCCGCGGGTCTCGATCTCCGACGCTGCCGGGTCCAACGGCAGCTGGGTGGGCGCGGGTCCGGCACCCGAGGTGGCGAACAGGTTGCGGTGGGTCTCGGTCACCCGGCCCAACCTACCGGGCACGGCCTCAGAGCCAGTCGCGCCGGCGGAAGCCGACGTACAAGATCACCGAGGCGATGATCATGATCACCGAGGCGATCCAGAAGCCTGTCGCCGTGCCGTCCAAGGGAAAGCTGACGTTCATCCCGACGAAGCCGGTGACCAGCGTCGGCACGGCGAGGATCGCCGCCCAGGCCGTCAGCTTCTTCATGATCGAGTTCATCCGCAGGTCGGCCAGGGCGAGGCTGGTGTCGAAGACCGACGACAGCACCTCCCGCAGCGCGTCGGTGGCGTTGGCGGCCCGGGTGTGGCGCTCCGACAGCACGCGCCACTGCCGTGCGCTCGTGGCGGACGGGGTCCGCTTGCCCTTGAGCGCGGGCAGGGGTTCCTCGACCAGGTCCGCCATCACCGCCCGCATCGGCTCGGTGGATCGACGCAGCTGGCTGAGTGCGGTCCGCAGCCGGAACGCGTCCAGCTGCTCGCTCTTGCCGAGCGCCCGCTCCTGGTCGAACAGCACGTCCGACAGCCCGTCCGCGGCGTCCTCCAGCCACTGGGCCGCGTCCTCGTAGGTGCGGATGACCGCACCGAGGAGCAGCTGCAGACCCACGTCCACCCCGCCCTCGGCGAGGTCACCGGCTCGTTGTTGCAGCAGCCGGCCCGGCTTGAAGCCACCCTCGGCCACCAGGCAGATCAGCGCCCGGTCGGTGGCGATGATCGAGATCGGGTGCACGCGGACCTCGAGGGCCCGTTCGTCGTAGGTGACGTAGTTGGTGATGACCAGCCGGGCGCCACCGATCGCCTCGAACTTCGCCCGCCGGTCCTCAGCCAGCAGGTCGCGGATGGCGAGGTCGTCCAGGTCCAGCGCGTGCGCCACGTCGCGCAGCTCCGCGGCCCCGTAGTCGGGGTCGCGCGGCAGCACCCACCAGGCCGACGCGTCGGCGTTGTGCTGCAGCACGTCGCTGAGGTTCTCTCCGGTGAGGTCCTCGGCGATCACCTTGCCCCGGGCCCAGACGCGGCTCAGCGGAACCGGTCCCGAGGCCGTTCCCGGGCTCGCGGACAGCGCGGTGCTCACGCTCCGAGGGTAACCCCGCGGGCCCGGGTCGACGGCCAGGCTCAGCCGAGCAGGGAGGTGCCGGTGCTGCGCAGGTCCTCGCACGCGTGCACGATGCGGGCGGCCATCCCGGCTTCGGCGGCCTTGCCCCAGGCGCGCGGGTCGTAGACCTTCTTGTTGCCCACCTCGCCGTCGACCTTGAGCACGCCGTCGTAGTTGCTGAACATGTGTGCGGCGGCCGGACGGGTGAACGCGTACTGGGTGTCGGTGTCGATGTTCATCTTGATCACGCCGTAGTCCAGCGACGATCGGATCTCCTCCAGGGTCGAGCCCGAGCCGCCGTGGAAGACGAGGTCGAACGGGTTCGCGAGGCCGATCTTGGCGCCGACCTGCTCCTGGATGTCCTTCAGGACCTCCGGGCGCAGCTTGACCGCACCCGGCTTGTAGACCCCGTGCACGTTGCCGAAGGTCAGCGCGGTGATGTAGCGACCGTGCTCACCCGTGCCGAGCACCTCGACGGTGCGCAGGCCGTCCTCGACGGTCGTGTAGAGCTTGTCGTTGATCTCGTGGCTCACGCCGTCCTCCTCGCCACCCACGACGCCCACCTCGATCTCGAGGATGATGCGCGCCTTGGCGGTGAGCTCGAGCAGCTCGTGCGCGATCGAGAGGTTCTCCTCGACGGGCACGGCCGAGCCGTCCCACATGTGGGACTGGAAGAGGGGGTTCTCGCCGCGGTCGACCCGCTCCTGCGAGATGGCGAGCAGCGGCCGGACGTAGCCGTCCAGCTTGTCCTTGGGGCAGTGGTCGGTGTGCAGCGCGATGTTGACCGGGTAGTTCTTGGCCACCTCGTGCGCGTACGCGGCGAGCGCCACGGCGCCGGCGACCTGGTTCTTGATCGTGGGGCCGGACGCGTACTCGGCACCACCGGTGGAGACCTGGACGATGCCGTCCGAGCCCGCCTCGGCGAAGCCCTGCAGGGCCGCGTTCAGGGTCTGGGAGGAGCTGACGTTGATGGCCGGGTAGGCGAACGAGCCCTTCTTGGCCGCGTCGATCATCTGCGCGTAGACCTCAGGGGTGGCGATGGGCATGGCGTTCTCCTACGGGTACCGGCGGGTGTGGGCTTTGGCCAAGTCTGTCAGGGGTCGGCGGGGGTCGCCAACCGCGCCTCAGCTCTCGAGAGCGGCGAGGTCGACGCCGTGCCGCCCGGCGGAGTACGCACGGGCGGTGCTGTCGAGAGTCGCCGGATGCACCACCACCTGGTTCAGCGGGACCGAGGCCGGCTCACCCGACGTGCGTCGAAGCTCGAGCCGCGGGCTACGCCCGAGACCGCCGGAGACGACGGCGAGCGCCGCTACCTCGCTCCAGGGCGCGAAGATGCCCCCGACCTCCACACCGGGACGTCCGATCCGCAGGGCGGTGCCGCTGCCGAGCGTGCCGAGCTCGCGGCGGGCGATCAGGTAGGCCACCAGGTAGCCGGCGAACCAGGCCAGCGAGATCGCCAGCGCGATGCCGTAGACGGCCAGGAAACCGGCCCCCTGCAAGCGGGTGCCGCCGAAGCGGTAGAGCAGCACCAGCACCACCACCGTGATGCCCAGGCTGACCAGCCGGGACCGCACCCCGCGCCGTCGACGCTCCACGGTGGCGCGCACCTCGGCCGGATCGTAGGCCAGGACCAGCTCGTCGATGGGGCTCACCGCTCAGTTCTCCCGGGCTCCGCGCGGGGTGATGGCCATGTGGATGCGGTAGCGGTCGGCGCGGTACCAGGAGGTGGACAGCTCGATCACGCGGTCGCCGGCATAGGTGACCCGCTCCTGCACCAGCAGCGGAGCCCGCTTGGCGATCCCCAGCACGCGGGCCTGGGAGGCGTCCGCGGACTCGGCTCGCACCGTCTGCTCGCCGCTGGTCACCACCACGCCGTACTCGCTGGCGAAGACGTCGTACAGCGCGCCGAGCTCGCGCTGCAGCAGCCCGGGGAAGAGCGCGGACGGGTACTGGCCCACCTCGTACGCCATCGGCGTCCCGTCGGCGGTACGGAGGCGTTCGACCCGCACCACCGGCCGGCCTGGGCGGATCCGCAACGCGTACGCCACGTCGTCGTCCGCGGCCTCCTCGCGGGCAGAGAGGACCACGGTGGCCGGCACCAGGCCGCGGTCGCGCATCTCCCGGGAGAAGGAGGTCAGATGCAGCCGGGAGTCGACCTGCGGGCCGGTGACGTAGGTGCCCTTGCCGTGGACGCGCTCCAGCGCCCCGGTTTCCACGAGGTCGGCGATGGCCTGCCGGATGGTCACCCGGCTGACGGCGAGCCGGACCACCAGCGCGCGCTCGGACGGGATCGCGTCACCCGGATTGAGCTCGGTGTCGATGAGGTTCTCGAGGATCGTGCGGACCTGGGCCCGCTTCGTGGTGGCAGCAGGAAGCGGACGGTCGAGCCGGTAAGGGCCGAAGTCGCCACGGCTGAGCTTGTGCTGCAATGCTTCTCCTCGCTACTGGTTCGCATACTAGACCAGTCCATACCAGCCAGGAGGCGCAGCGTGCTGAACCCGTCCGCCGTGGGCCCCGAAGCAGCGGCCGGCCCGACCAGGATGGCCCGCGAGATCGCGGAGCAGCCGGCGGCGATCGGCCGCACGCTCGAAGCCCTGCTGCCGCTGCGGTCAGAGGTGACGGCACTGGCCCGAGGTCGACGTCGGCTGCTGCTGGTCGCGCGTGGGTCCAGCGACAACGCCGCGATCTATGCCCGCTACCTCGCCGAGGTGCACGCCGGGATGGCCGGCGCCCTGGCCGCACCGTCGGTCGCCACTCTGTACGCCGCGAAGCTCGACCTCTCCGACACCGTCACCGTCGCCGTCAGCCAGTCCGGTTCGACCGCCGAGATCGTCGAGACGCTGGCCTGGGCGAAGGCCTGCGGCGCCGCGACCGTCGCGGTCACCAACGTCGCGGACTCGCCGCTCGCGCTGACCGCCGACGTGGCCCTGATCACCGAGGCGGGGCCCGAGCTCGCCGTGCCGGCCACCAAGACCTACACCACCCAGGTCGCCGCCCTCGCTGTCGCGGTGGACGCCCTCGCCCCGCGACCGGGCTCACTGGACGCCGAGTTCGCGACCGTGGCCGCTGCAGCCGAGCGGCTGCTGAGCCCCGGTGACCAGCTGGACGCGATGGTGGAGCAGCTCGCGAGCACCGAGGAGGTGCTGGCCAGCGGTCGCGGACTCGCCTTCGGCACCACGCTCGAGGTCGCGCTCAAGCTCGAGGAGACCTGCCTGCGACCCGTCCGGGGGCTGTCCTACGCCGACCTCAAGCACGGCCCGATCGCGGTCGTCGACCCGTCTCTGGTCACGTTGCTCGTCGCCGGACCGAGCGGCCCCACCCTGCCGGGCCTGGTCGACCTCGCCGCCACCGTCCGCGCGGCCGGCAGCCCGGTGCTCGGCATCGGTGGCGACTCCGCGTTCCGGTCCGCGTGCGACCTGGCTGTGGTGGGGCCCGAGCTCTCCGAGCTGCTCGCGCCGCTGGCCCTGGTGATCCCCGCCCAGCTGCTCGTGGAGCGGCTGGCCCGCCGTCTCGGCCTCGACCCCGACGCCCCCCGCGGGCTGAAGAAGGTCACCCAGACCGACTGAGCCGCACCCTCGAGCGGTGTCGGCACGAGGCGACGGCACCGCAGCGGCTGACGGCTCGGCGGAGGGTCAGGCGGCAGCGCGCTCGGCCAGGACGAGCCGACGCAGCGTCGCCCGGTCGGCGGTGACGCCGAGCCGGTTGAGCAGCCGCAGGGCCGTTCCCTGCTCCGTGGCCAACAGGCCGAGGAACACGTGCTCCAGGCCCAGCTCGCGGTGGCCCTCGGCCACAGCCTCACGCAGTGAGTGCTCCAGCACGCTCTTGGCCTCGGCGCTGAACGGCAGGTGGCCGGCACCCGTACGGCGCCCGAAGAGTCCCGGCCGCTGGCGACGGCGGCGGTCCAGCGCTCCTTCGCCGAACGTCGACTCGGCCCGACGTCGTACGGCGTCCAGGTCGATACCCAGCGAGCCCAGCGCCGCGACGTCCTCGGCGTCGAAGGTGTCCTCGGTCGCCACGGCGCCGGCGGGCACGTCGACCCCGAGGTGGGTCAGCACCCGGGCCGGGATGCCGTCCGGGTCGTCGAGCACCGCGGCCAGCAGGTCGCCGGCACCGATCTCGGCGTGCTGGGCGTCGCGGGCGTGAAGCTGGGCGCCGACGACAGCGGCACGGGCGGCAGCGGTGAACCGTTCGAACATGGCAAGAACCTCTTCCGTTGTAGGGGGTGGTTCAGGAGGTGTGGGTGGCGTGTTTCTTGTGCACGGCCTGCTTGGAGACGCCGAGCACGGCGGCGATCTCGGCCCACGACCAGCCCTGGCTGCGGGCACTGGCGACCTGGAGGTCCTCCAGCTGCTCGACGAGGCGGCGCAGGGCCGCGACAGCGCGTAGACCGATCGCGGGGTCGGGACTGGTGGTGCCATCGAGCGTGTCTGACGGAGAAGCCATGCCGTCACCTTAAGTTGACACGACCGGAAGGTCAACCTTCGTTGACCGAACCTGTCCAGCGCGTCGACCAGGCGAACATCGCGATGGCAGCAGCGGCACCGGCGTTCAGGGAGCGGGTCGAGCCGTACTGGGTGATGGCCACCAGCGAGCGGCAGACACCCAGCATCTCCTCGGTGAGGCCGGGACCTTCGGAGCCGAAGACGAGGCAGGCCCGCTCGGGGAGCGGTGCGGTCTCCAACGGCGTCGAACCCGGCAGGTTGTCGACGCCGACCGCCGTGTAGTCGTGCTCGGCCAGCCAGCCGGCGAAGTCGTCGACGTCTGGGTGGTGCTCGACGTGCAGGTAGCGGTCGGTGACCATGGCGCCCCGCCGGTTCCAGCGGCGCCGACCCACGATGTGGACGCCGGCGACGTTGAACGCGTTGGCCGTGCGCACCATGGAACCGATGTTGAAGTCGTGCTCCCAGTTCTGGATGGCCACCCGTAACGGGTGCCGCCGGGTGTCCAGGTCGGCCACGATCGCCTCGAGCCGCCAGTAGCGGTAGCGGTCGACGACGTTGCGGTGGTCACCGGCGGCCAAGAGCTCCGGGTCGTAGCGCTGGTCGTCCGGCCAGGGCTCCGGGTGCGGGCCGACGCCCGGGCCGGCGGCCGCGGTCACCTCGTCCTCGTTCAGGAAAACCACAGTAGGCGACGGTAGCGTTCTTCCTTGTGAACCCACTCGACGCCACGGTGCTCAGCATGTTCGGGCCGACGCCGATGCTGCTGCCCTCGTGGTTCGACCCTGAGGTGATCATCCGCGGGCTCGGACCGTACGCCTTGTGGGGCGTGGCCTTCATCGTCTTCGCTGAGTGCGGCCTGTTCGCCATCCTGCCCGGCGACTCGCTGCTCTTCACGATCGGCATCTTCGTGGCCCTCGGCACGATCGACCACTCGATGGTCTTCGTCTGCACGGTGCTCACGCTGGCCGCGGTGCTGGGGAACGTCAGCGGCTACCTGATCGGCCGGCTGATCGGCCCACCCCTGTTCCGGGAACGCACCGGGTTCCTGGGCCAGGTCTTCAAGCCCGCGTACGTGGTGAAGACCCGCACCTTCCTCGACCGCTACGGCAGCCGGGCTCTGATCCTGGCCCGGTTCGTCCCGATCGTGCGCACCTTCGTGACCCTGGTGGCCGGGGTCAGCCGGATGAGCTTCCGCCACTTCATCGCCTACACCGCCGTCGGCGGCATCCTCTGGGCCGTCGGGGTGACCACCCTCGGCTACTACCTCGGCAACATCGGCTTCATCAAGAACAACATCGACGCGGTGCTCATCTTGATCGTCCTGGTCTCCCTGGTCCCGATGGCCATCGAGTTCCTGCTCGCCCGCCGCCGCGCTCGCCGCGAGGCCGCCGCGGTCTGAGCCGGGCTCAGCCGGTGATCCGGCGCAGCTCGGTCAGGTCCTCAAGCGTCGGCTCCCACAGCCCCGCGGCGACGTTCTGCTCGATCTGCTCGACCTTGGTGGCGCCGGCGATGACCGAGCCGACCGTCGGCATGGCCGCGAGCCCGCCCATGGCGACGGCGAGCAGGGAGACGCCGCGGTCGGCGGCGAACTTCTCGATCGCCTCGATCGTGTCGAAGTCGGCGCTCTCGAGCGCCTCCGCCCGTCCTGCCAACCGGGTACCTCCGGGAGCGACCTGGCTGCGCTTGTACTTGCCCGTCAGCAGCCCGCTGGCCAGCGGGAAGTAGGGCAGCAGGCTCTGACCGGTGTGCTGAAGGGCGGGCACGAGCTCGTCCTCGATCCCCCGCTTCAGCCACGAGTACTCGTTCTGGGCGGAGATGAAGCTCGTCAGGTGCCGGGTACGGGCGGTCCAGTCTGCGTCGACCACCTGCCAGCCGGTGAAGTTGGACGACCCGACGTAGCGGACTTTCCCCTCGTTGACCAGCTCGGTCAAGGCGGCGAGTGTCTCCTCGACCGGCGTCACGGGGTCCGGCGTGTGCATCTGGTAGAGGTCGATCCAGTCCGTGCCCAGCCGCCGCAGGCTTGCCTCGACGGCCAGCCGGATGTAGCGGCGCGACCCGCGCACGCCCCAGTCCGGACCGTTCGTCCCGCCCATGTCCGCGCCGAACTTGGTGGCAACCACGACCTGGTCCCGACGGCCCTGCAGGGCCCGGCCGAGCAGCGTCTCGGAGCCACCACGGTTGCCGTACACGTCGGCGGTGTCGAACAAGGTGATGCCGGCGTCGACCGCCGCATCCACCACCCGCGGGACGTCCTCATCGGCCATCCGGGCGCCGAAGTTGTTGCAGCCGATGCCCACGGTGGAGACGGTGAGCCCGGACGGGCCGAGCTGGCGGTAGGTCATGTCGGACACGGTGCTGGGACTCCCCGGTGCTGGTGCGGTCACGTCATCGCGACGCTACGTCACCACCTGAGCGAGCCGACTGCGGGCTACTGCTGAGGGGGCTGGTACCCGCCGGTCTGGGGCGGGGTGTACCCGCCGCCCGACGGCGGCTGCTGCGGCTGCTGGTACTGCGGCTGCTGGGGCGGGGGCGCGTACTGCTGCTGCGGGTTGGGCAGCCCGTCGCCACCCCCGAACTGCACGGGCGGGGCGCTCTGCCGGGGTGGCAGCTGACCCTGCTGCGGGTCGCCGCGGTAGGCGATCTCGCCGAAGCTGACGTCGGGCGCCTGCCGCACCGTCGGGTCGTTGACCTCGAAGTAGGTCGCCTTCTCGAAGTGGAACATGCCGGCGATCAGGTTCGAGGGCACCGACTCGACCTTGGTGTTGTAGACCCGCACGTTGGCGTTGTAGAAGCGGCGCCCAGCGGCGATCCGGTCCTCGGTCTCGGCCAGCTGGCGCTGCAGCTCCAGGAAGTTCTGGTTGCTCTTCAGGTCGGGGTAGGCCTCGACGCTGACGATCAGGTTGCGGACGGCACCGGACAGCGCCTGCTCCGCGTCAGCCCGTTGCTGGCTCGGGAGGGCGCCGTCGGACTGGGCCACGGACTGGGCCTGGCTACGCAGCCGGGTGACGTCCTCCAGCGTGTTGCGCTCGTGCCCGGCGAAGGCGCGCACCGTCTCGACCAGGTTGGGGATCAGCTCGTAGCGACGGTTCAGCTCGACGTCGATCTGGCGCCAGGACTCCTGGATGAGGTTCCGGGACTTCACGAAACCGTTGTAGGAGCCCATGGCGATCAAGGCGAGGATGACGACGATCACCACGAGGATGACGATCAGGGTGATGGCGGTTCCCATCGGGGCTCCTTGCCGACGTCGGTTGCCGGCTCAGGAGAGCCGCCGGGCGCTCCCACAGTAGTGCCTCAGCGGGTCCGGCGCCCGGACCCGCGAGATGGGTCAGGCCAGGCCGAGATCAGCCGCCGAGACGGCGTACCGGTAAGGCAGGCCCGCTGCCTCGACGCGTTCCCGCGCACCGGTGTCGCGGTCCACGATCACGGCGACGCCGACCACCTCGGCCCCCGCCTCCCGCAGCGCCTCGACGGCCGTCAGCACCGAGCCGCCGGTGGTGCTCGTGTCGTCCACCGCGACCACGCGCCGCCCCTCGACCGGGGAGCCTTCGATCAGGCGCTGCAGCCCGTGCGCCTTGCCCTGCTTGCGGACCACGAAGGCGTCGAGCCGGCCACCGGTGGCTGCGGTCGCGTGCACCATGGCCACCGCCACCGGGTCGGCGCCGAGGGTGAGACCGCCTACGGCCTCGAAGTCCCAGCCCTCGACCAGCTCGAGCATCACCCGTCCGATCACCGGCGCCGTCTCGCCGTCCAGGGTGACCCGGCGCAGGTCGACGTAGTAGTCCGCGGTCCGGCCGGAGGACAGCGTCACCTCGCCGTGCACGACAGCCAGCGCGGCGATCCGCTCGACGAGGCGGGCGTGGTCGGCGGAGGCACGGAAGTCGGGCATGGCCGGCAGCCTAAGGGTCGGGTGAGGACCAGAACGGCATCGACCCCTTGACGGACCTGCCACCAGCGGTCGCCGACTCCCGCTACTTGTTCTGCGTGCTCGCCAGATGGCCGAAGCCGACGGAGCGGTCCGGGGAGTGGAAGAGGTCCTGGCAGGTCGTCAAGGTGATCAACGAGCGGGTCGGCGCCGTCTGGGGCTGGCCCGGGACGGGGTCGAGCACCCAGTTCGCGGTGTCGTCCACCGTCAGGTCCTGAGGAGCGGTGTCCAGGACGTAGGTGTAGAGGGCCGTCGAGGTCTCGACCACCACCTGGTCACCGACGTCCAGCTCGAGCAACCGTGCGAACGGCTGGCCGTGCGTCACCCGGTGCCCGGCCAGCGCGAAGTTGCCGACGGCTCCCGGAGCGGCCGTGCCCGGGTAGTGGCCGACACCCCGCGCGAGCTGGCTGAGGCCCGTGCCCTCGACGACGGGTACCTCGTACTGCGCGCCGAACCTCGGGACCCGGAGCAGAGCCGTCGCGCCCTTCGGCCCGGGCCCGGGCGCTGCCGTCTGCGCCGTCCCCGCCGGGGGCGCTGCGGAGGTCGAGCCGGCTGGCGGGGTCTGGGTCGGGGCGGCCGCGGTCCAGCGACTTCGGAGATCCTGGCGTTCGGCGTCGAAGCGTCGCGCGGCCACCAGGTTCGTGCCGACGTACTGGTAGCCGACCCACCCCAGGCAGCCCAGCCCGAAGGCCAGCAGCACCCCTCCGACCACCGTGAGCGGCGAGGGCCGACGTCGGGGTCGGCGGACGGCAGCGTCCGGCGTAGGTCCGGCGCCCCGGGGGGAAGGGCTCACCCGCCCATCCTCACACCCACTCAGCGATAGGGGTCGGGACTGAGGGTGTACTTGGTCGACAGGTACTCACCGATCCCCTCCAGCCCACCCTCGCGGCCGACGCCGGACTGCTTGACGCCGCCGAAGGGCGCGCCGGCGTTGGAGATGACGCCGACGTTCAGACCCATCATCCCGGTCTCCAGCCGGTCGATCAGTCGGTGGCCGCGGTCGGCGTCGCGGGTGAACGCGTAGCCCACCAGGCCGAACTCGGTGTCGTTGGCCAGCCGGACGGCCTCGTCCTCGTCGGCGAAGGTGGAGATGCTGAGCACCGGGCCGAAGATTTCCTGCCGCAGGATGTCGCTGCCGGGCCTGACGTCGGTGAGCACGGTGGCGTCGTAGAACGTGCCGGGCCGGTCGACCCGCTGACCACCGGTCCGGACCTCCGCGCCGCGGTCGACGGCGTCGCGGACCAGGTCCTCGGCCTTCTGCACCGCGGCAGCGTTGATCAGCGGGCCGACCTGGACCCCGTCCTCGGTTCCTCGACCGAGCCGGAACGCCCGCACCCGCTCGGTGACGCGGTCGGCGAACTCGGCGGCGACCTTCTCGTGCACCAGGAAGCGGTTCGCGGCGGTGCACGCCTGGCCGACGTTGCGGAACTTGGCCAGCATCGCGCCCTCGACGGCCGCGTCCAGGTCGGCGTCCTCGAAGACCAGGAACGGGGCGTTGCCGCCCAGCTCCATCGAGGTCCGCAGCACTCCCTCGCTGGCCTGGGCCAGCAGCTTCTTTCCGACCGCAGTCGAGCCGGTGAAGCTCAGCTTGCGCAGCCGCGGGTCGCTGATGATCGGCTGGGAGACCTCGCCGGCGGTCGAGGTGACCACGACGTTGAGCACGCCGGCCGGCAGTCCGGCCTCCAGCAGCAGGTTAGCGAAGTAGAGGGTGGTCAGCGGGGTGAGCTCGGCCGGCTTGACCACGGCGGTGCACCCGGCGGCGATCGCCGGCGCGATCTTGCGGGTGGCCATCGCCAACGGGAAGTTCCACGGCGTGATCAGGTAACAGGGCCCGACCGGGTGCTTGCTGACCGTCATCCGGCCGGTGCCCTCGGGGTTCACGCCGTAGCGACCGGCGATCCGTACCGCCTCCTCGGCGTACCAGCGCAGGAACTCACCGCCGTACGCCACCTCGGCCCGCGACTCCGCCAGCGGCTTGCCCATCTCCAGCGTCATCAGCAGCGCGATGTCCTCGCTCCGGGCCCGCACCAGCTCGAACGCCCGGCGCAGCAGCTCCGAGCGCTCCCGTGGCGGTGTCCGCGCCCAGCCGGGACCGGCCGCGGCCGCGGCGTCCAGGGCTGCGGCCCCATCGGCCACCCCGCCGTCAGCGACCGTCTTGATCACCGCGCCGGTCGAGGGGTCCTCGACGTCGAGCGTGCTTCCCGAGGCAGCAGGCCGCCACTCGCCTCCGATCAGCAGCCCGTCCGGGACCGACTCCAGCAACGACCGTTCCGACGCCTCTGACATAGGACGGACCCTACTGCCGAGCCGCCGATAGGCTCTCGGGCATGTCCTCACGGTGGAAGGCCGAGCGCGTCGCGGCGTCGACGGCCACGATCTTCGCCGAGATGTCGGCACTCGCCCTGGAGACTGGTTCGGTCAACCTGGGCCAGGGGTTCCCCGACACCGACGGGCCGGCGTTCATGCTGGAGGAGGCCCGGGCGGCCATCGCGGCCGGGATCAACCAGTACCCGCCCGGACGCGGGATCGCGCCGCTGCGGGAGGCCATCGCCGCGCACAGCCTGCGCCACTACGGCCTCGGGTACGACCCGGCGACCGAGGTGCTCGTGACCACCGGCGCCACCGAGGCCATCGCGGCAGCGATCCTGGCCTTCGTCGACCCGGGCGACGAGGTGGTTGCCCTGGAGCCGTTCTACGACTCCTACGCCGCTTCGATCGAGCTGGCCGCCGGCCGTCGGGTGGGCGTCGGCCTCTTCGGACCCGACTTCCGCCTCGACCACGCCGAGCTGGCCGCCGCCTTCACCGAACGCACCAAGGTGGTGCTGCTCAACTCCCCGCACAACCCGACCGGCGTGGTGCTGGACCGGGCCGACCTGGCCGAGGTGGCACGGCTGGCCATCGCCCATGACGTGCTCGTCCTCTGCGACGAGGTCTACGAGCACCTGGTCTTCGACGACGCCGAGCACCTGCCGCTCGCGGGCTTCCCCGGGATGCGGGAACGCACGATCCGGATCTCCTCCTCCGGCAAGACCTTCTCGGCCACCGGCTGGAAGATCGGCTGGGCACTCGGCCCGGCCGAGCTCATCACCGAGATCACCGCGGTCAAGCAGTTCCTCACCTTCGTCTCCGGCGCCCCCTTCCAACCGGCCGTCGCTCGGGCGCTGAACGAGGGCGACGCCTGGGTGGAGGAGGCCCGGGTGGGGCTGCAGGGCAAGCGCGACCGGCTCGGCGAGGGGCTCCGCTCGGTCGGCCTCGACCCGGTCGTCCCGCGCGGCACCTACTTCATGACCACCGACGTCCGCCCGCTCGGCTACGACGACGGCGTCGCCTTCTGTCGCGACCTGCCGCACCGCTGCGGTGTGGTGGCCATCCCGCACGCCGTCTTCTACGACCGCGTCGAAGCCGGCCGACCGTACGTCCGCTGGGCCTTCTGCAAGCAGGACAACGTCTTGGACGAGGCGGTCGAGCGACTCGGTCGGCTGCGCTCCTGAGCGCTCTCGACCAGGAAGGTCAGGCGGCGAGGCGGCCCGCATCGGGGTGGCCGAAGAGCCCGGGCAGCCCGCCGGAGTGGAGAAAGACGACCCGGTCCCCCGGACGCACGTCGCCCTCGCGGACGGCGGCGACCAAGCCCGCCAGGGCGCGGCCTGTGTAGGTCGGGTCGAGGACGAGACCCTCGGTGCGGGCCGCCAGCCGGACGGCCTCGACGACGGGCTCGGTCAGCTCCGCGTAACCGGCGCCGACCTGGTCCAGCCGCAACCGGAGGGCCCCGGCGGTGACGTCCATCGCGCTGAGCAGCCCGCGGACGGTCGCCTCCGGGTCGGCCACGGCGCCGGTGTGCACGGCGAGCACCCGCTCCGCGCCGAGACCGGCGACGAGTCCGGCGGTCGTGCCACCGGAGCCCAGCGCCACCACGAGGTGGTCGAGGCCGGACCACTGCTCCTCGATCTCGGCTGCGGCGTCGACGTAGGCCTGGGCGGCCAGCGGGCTCGAGCCGCCGAAGGGGACGACGTAGGGGCGTCGCCCCTGCTGGCGCAACTGGGCGGCCGCACTCTCCACGGCCGCCGCTAGGCCGTCGGCGCCGACGTCGCCCGCCCACCGCACCTCGGCGCCCAGCAGCCGGTCCAGGAGCAGGTTCCCGCGGTCGGCGTCAGGGGCGTCACCCGCGAGCACGAGCGTGACGGCGAGACCGAGCCGCGCAGCCGAAGCCGCCGTCAGCCGGGCATGGTTGCTCTGCGGCGCCCCGCTGGTCACGAGCACGTCGGCCCCCGCGGCGAGGGCGTCCGCACAGGTCCGCTCCAGCTTGCGGATCTTGTTGCCGCCGCCGGCCGGGCCGGCGAGGTCGTCGCGCTTGACCATCAGGGAGCCGGATGGCAGACCGAGGGCGACAGCCAGCCGGGGCGCGGGCTCGAGTGGGGTGGGCCAGGTCGCGAGCGGGACGCGGGCACGGTGCTGCACGGCCGCCAGTGTGGCAGAGCGGCGGTCAGGCGAGCGGCTGCGGACGCTCCTCGCGTCGTCCCCGGTACCAGGCGGTCGCCCCGGGGGTCCAGAGCACCAGGCAGGCGACCACGACGTACCAGGCGCCGCTGAACCACCAGAGCAGGTTGTCCTGCAGCCACCAGGCACCCCAGGCCAGCGCGAGGAGCCCCACGCTCGTGTGGACCAGCCGCGCCCACGGTCGCTGCGACAGCACCAGGAAGCCGGTGACGAGCGAGGCCAGCGGAAAGAGGTAGAGCGGCAGGGCCAGTCCGTCGAGCATCCGGTACTCGAACCGCCGCAGGATGTGGAAGGCGGCGCCGTTGTCCCCGAGCTGGTCGAACGTGCTGGTGCCGACCACGGCGGTCACCCAGAGCAGGCTGAGCCCGCAGATCCACTGCAGGGAGGCCGTCACTGCGAGCGTGGCGGCCAGCGCGATCACGGCGGGGCGCTGCGGCGCAAGCGCGAGCGGCGCCGGGGCGGGCGGGTACGGGGAGGCCAGGTAGTGGGTGGGCTGGTACGGGGCTGGCGGGCCCACGACCGGGTGGAGGGTCGGGGCGGGCGGCGTGTGCGGGTACGGGTTCGGGACGTGCGGGGGCTGGAACTGCGGCGCCCCGTACGGCGGCGGCACGAACCCCTGCGACATGGGATCCAGGGTAGGCGTTGGGCCTCAGCCGAAGAGCAGATCCTCGGGAGGGGCCGGCGAGGGCGCGCTGTCGGCTTCGGTGAAAGGGGCGGCCCCGGCCTGCAGCTGGTCCAGCCGCGGTCCGTGCAGCACCCGGTACGGGTAGGGAGCGCTGCCGGCGCGGCGGGCGATCGCGTCCAGCGGCAGCGGCCGTCCAGAGGCAGCCAGGACCACGTTGCCGAAGCGGCGGCCCTTGATCGTGGCCGGCTCAGCGCAGAAGGCGACGTCTCCGAACACCGACCGGACGCCGGCGAGGACGCGCCTGCCGTAGCCGAAGGGACCTCGGTCGGTGATGTTGAGCAGGAAGACCCCGGACTCGCTGAGCACACGCCGGGCGTCGGTCAAGAACTCCGCGGTGGTGAGGTCGGCCGGCACCTGGGCGCCCGCGAAGGCGTCGACGACCACCACCTGGGCGTAGTCGTCCCGGAGCGCGGCGATCCCAGTCCGGCCGTCGGTGTCGCGCACCTTGATCCCGCTCTGCCGGGGCAGCGGCAGGTGCTCTCGGACGAAGGCCGTGAGCTCGGCGTCCGGCTCGAGCACCACCTGCGCGGACCGCGGCCGGGTGGCGGCTACGTAGCGGGGCAGCGTCAGGGCTGCCCCGCCCACGTGCACGATGCCCACCCGTTCGCCGGGTGCCGCCACGCTCTCCAGCACGTCGGCCAGCCGCTGGACGTAGTCGAACTCGAGCCTGAGCGGGTCGTCCAGGTCGACGTAGGACTGGTCCGCACCGCCCACCTGCAGCGTGTAGGCCCGGGGGCGGGCCCGGTCCGGCACCAGCACGGCCTCGTTCCCGCCGGCCCGCAGGACGAGGTCGCTCATGCAGGTCCTTCCGGCTCGCGCCCTCGGCGAGGCGTCAGACGGCGACCGCCTCGGGCACCACCACGATCAGGCCGTCGTGGGCCGGGTCGACGTCGAAGGTGATCGTGTCACCCTCGAGCACCTGGCCACCGAGCACCCGTCGGGCCAGCTGGTCCTCGATCGTGGTCTGCACCAGCCGCCGCAGGGGCCGCGCGCCGTAGACGGGGTCGAAGCCGGTGAGGGCGAGCCAGTCCCTGGCCGCCTGGGTGACGACCACGGTGATCCGACGCTCGGCCAGCCGTGCGTTCAGCCGGCCGAGATTGATCTCGACGATCCGGGCCAGCTCGTCGGTGCCGAGCGCGTCGAACAGCACGATCTCGTCCAACCGGTTGAGGAACTCCGGCTTGAAGGCGCCCCGGACGACCCCCATCACCGCGTCCCGCTTCATCTTGGCGTCCAGGCTGGCATTGGCCAGGAACTGCGAGCCCAGGTTGGAGGTGAGGATCATGATCACGTTCCGGAAGTCCACCGTACGACCCTGGCCGTCGGTCAGCCGACCGTCGTCGAGCACCTGCAGCAGGATGTCGAAGACCTCGCTGTGCGCCTTCTCGACCTCGTCGAGCAGCACCACCGCGTACGGCCGGCGGCGGACCGCCTCGGTCAGCTGGCCACCCTCCTCGTAGCCGACGTAGCCAGGAGGCGCACCGACGAGGCGGGCCACCGAGTGCTTCTCGGAGTACTCGCTCATGTCGATGCGGACCATCGCGTGCTCGTCGTCGAAGAGGAACTCCGCCAGCGACTTGGCCAGCTCGGTCTTGCCCACGCCGGTCGGACCGAGGAAGAGGAACGACCCGGTAGGCCGGTTGGGGTCGGAGATGCCGGCCCGCGAACGCCGGACCGCGTCGGAGACCGCCCGGACGGCCTGCCGCTGACCGATCAGGCGCTCGCCCAGCCGCTCCTCCATGCTCAGCAGCTTCTCGGTCTCGCCCTGCAGCAGCCGGCCGGTCGGGATGCCCGTCCAGTTGGCCACCACCTCGGCGATGTCCTGGGCGCTGACCTGCTCGCTCACCATCGACGGCAGCGCGCTCTCGGCTCCGGCTGCCGCTTCGAGCTCCTTCTCCAGGGACGGGATCTCGCCGTAGCGGATCTCGCTGGCCCTGACCAGGTCGCCGTCCCGCAGGTAGCGGTCGGCCTGGCTGCGCAGCTCGTCGATCTGCTTCTTGAGGTCGCCGACGCGGTTCAGGCCCTGCTTCTCGGCCTCCCAGCGCGCCTCGAGCCCGCGCAGCTCCTCCTCGGTGTCTGCCAGCTCGGAGTCCAGCCGGTGCAGCCGGTCGCGGCTGCCCGCGTCTGACTCCTTCTCCAGCGCGAAACGCTGCATCTTCATCCGCTCGACGCTGCGCCGCAGCACGTCGATCTCCTCGGGCGAGGAGTCGATCTCCATCCGCAGCCGGGACGCCGCCTCGTCGACGAGGTCGATCGCCTTGTCCGGCAGCTGCCGGGAGGTGATGTAGCGGTTGGACAGGCTGGCCGCCGCCACCAGGGCCGAGTCGGTGATGGCCACCTTGTGGTGCGCCTCGTACCGCTCGCGCAGGCCACGCAGGATGGCGATGGTGTCCTCGACGCTCGGCTCGCCGACGTAGACCTGCTGGAACCGGCGCTCCAGGGCCGGGTCCTTCTCGATCCGCTGGCGGTACTCGTCCAAGGTGGTCGCACCGATCATCCGCAGCTCGCCGCGGGCGAGCATCGGCTTGAGCATGTTGCCGGCGTCCATCGAGGAGTCCCCGGAAGCCCCGGCCCCGACGACGGTGTGCAGCTCGTCGATGAAGGTGATGACCTGGCCCTCAGCCTCGCGGATCTCGGTGAGGACGGCCTTCAGCCGCTCTTCGAACTCCCCGCGGTACTTCGCACCGGCGACCATCGAGGGCAGGTCGAGCGAGATCAGCCGCCGGCCCTTGAGTGAGTCCGGCACGTCACCGGCCACCAGCCGCTGGGCCAGCCCTTCGACGACGGCGGTCTTGCCCACGCCGGGCTCGCCGATGAGGACGGGGTTGTTCTTGGTCCGGCGGGCCAGCACCTGCACGACACGGCGGATCTCGGTGTCCCGGCCGATGACCGGGTCGAGCTTGCCCTCCCGCGCCTGAGCGGTCAGGTCGACGCCGTACTGGTCGAGGGCGGACGAGGTGCCCTCGGCCTCGGCGCTGGTCACTCGCTTGCTGCCGCGCGCCTCGTTGAAGGCCCGGGTCAACGCGCGTGGGTCGACCTTCAGGTCCAGCAGCGCCTTCTTGACGTCGGAGTCGACCGCAGCCAGCGAGATGACGAGGTGCTCGGTGGCGACGAAGGTGTCGCCGAGCTGTTCGGCGCGGTTCTCGGCGTCGGCCAGCACCCGCGAGAACGCACCGGAGAGCTGCGGCTGGGCGACGGAGGAGCCGCTGGTCTTGGGCAGCTTGGCCATCGCACCCTGAGCGGCTGCATCGACCACGGTCGGGTCGGCGCCGACGGCACTGATGAGTGGCGCGACGGTGTTCCCGGGCACCAGCAACAACGCGTGCAGCAGGTGCGACGGCTCGACGTTGGGGTTGCCGGCGGAGAGGGCCAGTCGCAACGCGGTGGAGACGGCGTCGCGGCTCTTGGTGGTGAGCTTGTTCGTGTCCATGGGTGGTCCTTCGTTGGTGCCGAGTGCCTTGAGTCTCGTTGACTCAACCTTCCCTCGTGAGGCCAATATTCCACATTGAGTGCCCTCGACTCAAGTCTTGCCGAGCGCGTGAACCATCAGAACAGCGAGTGGGCTGGTCGATCGTTGGTCGAACCACACGAGTGCCTCTCTCCTTGACGGTGTCAACGAGCGCAGCGTCGCTTGGGTTGACAGCGTCAAATAGCGTTTCACCAGTGACGACCGACTCCGGATCCACGGGCGGCTGCGACCTGCTGACCCGAGCAACGCTGATGGAGCTGACGGAGTCAGCGGCGGGCCCGGGCCCGGTCGGCCTGCGGGCCATCGGCCAGGACCGCTTCGCTGGGCTCGGCCGCGCGTACCTCGACTTCGGGCTGGCCGGCCTTGCCCGCTCCGGCGCGTTGGGCCTCGGACGACCAGCAGGCAGCCAGGCCGCCGTGCGCGCTCTGGTCGGCGCCGTCCTGCGCACCTTCGGCGGGCTGTTCGGGGGCGCGGCGGACCCGCCACCAGCCGTCGCACCCTCCCCGTGACGTATCCCCACGCCGGGGAGTACCCGTCGGAGCCGAGCTTCAGCTGGTCGGGGCACCAGTGGTACGCACGGGACAGCTCCTTTCGCTCCGGCGGACCGGGACAAGGCGGCAACTGGTCGCGGAGCAACGTCGTGGTGAGGGCTGACGGGTCGTTGGACCTGAAGATCACCAACCCGAGGGGCGACAGTCCCGTCGCCGCCGAGATCGTGTCCCGCGAAACGTTCGGTCACGGCACCTACCAGGTGACTGCGGAGGGCGACTTTGCGCACCTGCCACCGGCCTACGTGTTCGGTGTGCTCACCTTCGACTGGACATCGACCGCTGTCGGCCCCGGGTTCAACGAGATCGACGCCGGCGAGGTGTCGTCATGGGGCCGGACCACCCCGCCGACGGTGACCCACACCTACTACCCGGATGCGGGCGGGGCCCGCAGCGTCGGGGTGACGCCGTGGCCCTCGAACCTCACTCAGGCGACCTTCCGGCTCGTCTGGCAGCCGGAGGCTCTGACGTTCCAGGTGTACGCCGGCCCGGCGCCGACCGGCAGGCCGTTCTCGGAGGTCACCGTGCGCGCCGCCGACGTGCCGACCCCGAAGAGCGAGGCCGTGCACATCAACCTCTGGGACGGGGTGTGGGACGGCAAGCCGCCGAACGGTCAGCACTCGCCGCCGGTGTCGATCCGTCTGACCAGGTTCACCCACACGCGGTAGTCCGACGTCGCCTGCGGCCACCAGCGCCGCGGGTTTGCCGCGCGCGGAAGACTAGACAGCACCACCACCACGAGGAGACCCATGAAGGCCATCTGGAACGACACCGTGATCGCCGAGTCCGAGGACACCGTGGTGGTGGAGGGCAACCACTACTTCCCGGCGGACTCCGTGCAGCCCGGCATGCTCGCCGAGACGGCCACCCACAGCGTCTGCCCGTGGAAGGGCACCGCCAGCTACTACAGCGTGACCGCCAACGGGCAGACCAACGTGGACGCTGCCTGGAGCTACCCGACACCCAAGGACGCTGCGGCTCAGATCAAGGACCGGCTCGCCTTCTGGAAGGGCATCAAGGTCACCGACTGACCAGCGCGCCGGTCGCGACCGGTCACGAGGCGACGGTTGTGCTGACGTCGGAAAGCTCAGTGACCACGCACGGGCCGCCGAAGGGGCTCTCCACAGCGAGGTGAACCGGCCAGCGCGGCGCGAAGGGACTCAGGGACGCGCCCAGTTGTCCACAGCACTGCCCCGGCGCCTGACCGGGTCCGAAGGGCTGTGGACAGCAGCAGGGTCAGCGGGACGTGATGGCCCGCGGAACAGGACGCCGACGGGGCATCCCGCCGAGGTGGACCCCACCGCTGGGGTCGGCGGTGAAGACACGGACGCCCGGCGGAGCGGCTCGAACGACGGCGAGCAGCTCGCTCAGGTCGGCGACGCGGACCCGGAGCTCGTCGATCTCGTCTTGCATGGCCAAGATGCGGCGAATGCCCTCGAGATTGACGCCCTCGTCCTGGCTGAGGCGTTGGATCAGCCGCAGCTGGGCGATGTTGCGCGCGGAGTAACGCCGACCCCGCCCCGCCGTACGGCGAGGCGAGACCAGACCCATCCGGTCGTAGGTGCGCAGCGTCTGCGGGTGCATGCCCGCCAGCTGCGCCGCCACCGAGATGACGAAGACGGGCGCGTCGTGGTCGATCCGCTGCGGAAGCTCTGACGCGGACACGTGACCCTCCTCCTCAATCGCTGGGGACAGCGTTACCGGAACAGGCGGGCGCGCACGTTCGCCGCGCCGACGGCCTCGCCGTACGACGACAGCGCTGCCCGCGCCTCTTCGTTGAGCGACTCCGGGACGACGACGTCGACCGAGACCAGCAGGTCGCCCTTGGTGCCGTCACGCTTGGCGACACCCTTGCCCCGCACCCGGAAGGTACGGCCGTTCGGCGTACCCGCGGGCACCCGTAGCGTCACGGGAGCACCGCCCAGGGTGGGCACCTCGATCTCGGCGCCGAGGGCCGCCTCGTTGAAGGTGACCGGAGCGGAGAGCGTGAGGTTGTCACCCTTTCGGCCAAACACCGGGTGCGGCCGGACGTGCACGACCACGTAGAGGTCGCCCGCTGCACCGCCGTTCTCGCCCGTACCGCCCTTGCCCTTCAACCGGATCCGCTGGCCGTCGGTGACCCCCGACGGGATCCGGACCTGCATGGTCTGGGTGGAGCGGCCGCGCCCCGAGCCGTGGCAGACCGGGCACGGGTCGTCGACGACCATGCCCCGACCGCGACAGTCGCGGCACGGCTCAGTCACCGCGAACACCCCACCCGAGGTGGAGGTCTGCATCCCGGAGCCGTCGCAGTTCGGACACACCTTCGGCACCGTCCCGGCCTTGGCGCCGGTCCCGTGGCACTCACCGCACGCGGAGTCGGAGACCATCTGCATGCCGACGGTGACGCCCTCGATCGCCTGGACGAAGTCGACGGTCACCTCGCCCTCGACGTCGCTGCCCCGACGGGGGCCACGAGTCGCTGAGGTGGTGCGGGTCCGGGCCGCGTTGGAGCCGTTGAACAGCCCGCCGAACAGGTCGGAGAGGTTGTTGTCGCCGCTGGAGCGGAAGAGGTCGTCGACGCTCGGGCCCGCGCCGCCCGAGCTCCCGCCGCTACGGGGGAACCGGAACCCGCCGCCCCCGAACAGCCGCCGGGCCTCGTCGTA
Organism: uncultured Actinomycetota bacterium; assembly: GCA_963727215.1. GTDB lineage: Bacteria > Actinomycetota > Actinomycetes > Propionibacteriales > Propionibacteriaceae > Microlunatus. The sequence continues at coordinate 59,682 of CAVSFR010000002.1, read as the reverse complement.
CTCCTTGCGCTTGCTCTCACTCGAGAGGACGTCGTTCGCCTCCGAGACCTCTTTGAAGCGGCGCTCCGCCTCTGGGTTACCGGGATTCTGGTCGGGGTGGTTCTCCCGGGCCAGCTTGCGGTAGGCCTTCTTGATGTCCTCCGGCTTGGCGTCCTTGGCCACACCGAGGGTCTTGTAGTAGTCCTTCTCGATCCAGTCCTTGGTGCTCACGAACGCCTCCTTCCGAAGTGATGCCCTCCGACAGGCCCAGCGGACGTGCCCTGGGCCTGTCGAAGGGTGCCGGTCCTACTCAGCGGCGACATCGGGCTCGGCCTCGCCCGGCGCCGCAGGATCGGCCGGCGCCTCGGGGGCACCACTGGGTTCAGCCACGGCCACCCTCGCCGGACGCAGCACGCGCTCACCGATCCGGTAGCCGGGCTGCAGGATCTCCACGCAGGTCGGCCCAGTGATCCCCTCGGCGTGCGCGTGCATCAGCGCCTCGTGGATGTGGGGGTCGAAGGGGTCACCCTTCGCCCCGAACGTCTCCAGCCCGTTCTTGGCCGTGACCCGCTCGACCTCGTCGCCGACGGCCTTGAAGGCGCCGGTCAGCTCACCGTGCTCGCGTGCCGAACGCAGGTCGTCCAGCACCGGGAGCAGCTCGCGGACGAGCCCTTCCAGGGCTGTCTTGCGCGCCACGTCGCGGTCGCGGTCGACCCGACGCTTGTAGTTCACGTACTCGGCCTGCAACCGCTGCAGGTCCGCCGTACGCTCCGCGAGCGCCGTCTGGAGCTCACTCACCTGCTCGTTCCCCTCCACCGGAGCACCCGCGGGAGCGACCGGCTCGTCCGCCCCGGCGGGGGCCGCAGCGGACTGCGGCTCCCTGACCTGGAACGTCTCCGGGTCGATCCGGCGCTTGTCGCGCACGGTCGGACCGCGCTGCTCCTCGTGCTCGGACTCGTCCTTGGACCGGTCGTTCACCGACGGTCACCCGCCGCGCTGTCGTCGTCCACGATCTCGGCGTCCACCACGTCGTCATCGGCTGCACCGGTGGAGCTGGTGCCCTCGGACTCGGAGCTGGCGCTCGGCTCGCTGGCCTCGGAAGGAGCCTGAGCGGCCTGGGCCGCGGCGTACATGGCCTGGCCCAGCGCAGCGCTGGTGGTGTTGAGCTTGTCCACCGCAGCCTTGACCGCGTCGTTGTCGGTGCCCTCGAGCGCCGACTTCACCTCGACGAGAGACTCCTCCACCGGGGTCTTCACGTCCTCGGTGATCTTGTCGGCGTTCTCGCTGAGCAGCTTCTCTGTGCGGAAGACCAGGTTCTCGGCCTCGTTGCGCATCTCGACGGTCTCGCGACGCTTGCGGTCCTCCTCGGCGTTCGCCTCCGCCTCGGCCACCATGCGGTTGATGTCGTCCTTGCCGAGGGCCGAGCCACCGGTGACGGTCATCGACTGCTCCTTGCCGGTGGCCAGGTCCTTGGCGTGCACGTGCACGATGCCGTTGGCGTCGATGTCGAAGGCGACCTCGACCTGCGGCACCCCGCGCGGGGCCGGCGGCAGTCCGGTCAGCTCGAAGTTGCCGAGGGACTTGTTGTCCTTCGCGAAGTCGCGCTCACCCTGGTAGACCTGGATCATCACCGAGGGCTGGTTGTCGTCAGCGGTCGTGAAGACCTCGGAGCGCTTGGTCGGGATCGTGGTGTTGCGCTCGATGATCTTGGTCATCACGCCACCCTTGGTCTCGATGCCGAGGCTCAGCGGAGTGACGTCGAGCAGCAGCACGTCCTTGACCTCACCCTTGAGGACGCCAGCCTGCAGGCTCGCGCCCAGGGCCACCACCTCGTCGGGGTTCACGCTCTTGTTCGGCTCCTTGCCACCGGTCAGCTCCTTGACGAGCTCGGCGACGGCCGGCATCCGGGTGGAGCCGCCGACCAGGATCACGTGGTCGATCTTGCTGACGCTGATCTTGCCGTCCTCGATCACCGCGTTGAACGGCGTGCGGCACCGGTCGAGCAGGTCGGAGGTGAGCCGCTGGAACTCCGAGCGGGTCAGCTTCTCCTCCAGGTGCAGCGGGCCGTTCTCACCGAGGGTGATGTAGGGCAGGTTGATCGAGGTCTCGCTCGCGGAGCTCAGTTCGATCTTCGCCTTCTCGGCCGACTCCTGCAGGCGCTGACGGGCGATCTTGTCCTGGGACAGGTCGGTGCCGTACTTGGTCTTGAACTGCTTGACGAGGAAGTCGACGATGCGGGCGTCCCAGTCGTCACCACCGAGGCGGTTGTCGCCCTTGGTGGCCTTGACCTCGAAGACGCCGTCACCGATCTCCAGCAGGGACACGTCGAACGTGCCACCACCGAGGTCGAAGACGAGAATGGTCTGGTCGGTGCCGGCCTTGTCCAGGCCGTACGCCAGCGCCGCCGCGGTCGGCTCGTTGATGATGCGGTCGACGGTCAGGCCCGCGATCTCGCCGGCTTCCTTGGTGGCCTGGCGCTCCGCGTCGGAGAAGTACGCCGGCACCGTGATCACGGCGTTGGTGACCTGCTCGCCCAGGTAGGCCTCGGCGTCCCGCTTCAGCTTCTGCAGGACGAAGGCGCTGATCTGCTGCGGCCGGTAGTCCTTGTCGTCGATCTTGACCTTCCAGTCCGTGCCCATGTGGCGCTTGACGGAGCGGATGGTCCGGTCGACGTTGGTGACGGCCTGGCGCTTGGCGACCTCGCCGACCAGCACCTCGCCGCCCTTCGCGAACGCGACGACCGAGGGGGTGGTACGCGCACCCTCGGCGTTGGGGATGACGGTGGGCTCCCCACCCTCGAGTACGGCGACGACGGAGTTGGTGGTGCCGAGGTCGATACCGACTGCACGAGCCATGGTGTGTTTCCTCCAGTGAATCTGGTCATTGCTTGAGCCTGCTGCGCTCAACTGTAGTACTTGAGCGAGTCGCGCTCAAGTCGATGTAACAGCAATTGAGCGCACCAGACTCAACCTGGAGGATCGGCTGGCTATTCCCCCTGACCCACGTGAGCAGACGCCCGATCGCCGGCTTCAGTCGGCCAGTCGGAACGCGAGCCGAGTCACCCAGGTGGCGGGGTCGGGCTGCTCGACGGGGTCGGTGTCGTAGAACTCGAGCCGACTTCCCCACGCCTCGCCACTCTCGGACGGGCGCTTGTCGAAGTGCAGGCCGCGCTCGCCGGCCCAGCGCAACAGACCCGCCGTCGCCCCGTAGAGCCCGTCGTAGTGCCCGGTGTGCACGGCAGTCACGTAGCGGCCGGCGGGCAGACTGCCGGCCTCGATGTCGCCATCGACCCTGACCGGCCCGCTGACGGGAACGCCGGCCTGTAGCACCATGTCCTTGGCCATGTCGATGACGAGGTAACGCAGGAACGGCGCCCCGGCCGGAGCCAGACCGTGCTGATCGAGCCAGGCGACCAGGCGAGGCATCTCGTCCGCCACCTCCCTGATTGTCCGCATGGTGACCGTGCGGGTGATGCCGACGAAGGGCTGCTCGGCGCGCTCGACGACGTCAGGAGAACCGGGTGCTGGGGTGGTGGTCATACCTCTTTGACCACGGATCGGCAGCGTACTCATCGGTGCTCCCTCACTCTCTCACTCAAATCTCCACCGCGCCGCCCGGTTCGCGCGCTCAGGCTGCACCGCCGAACCGTGACTGGTGCGTGAGTTTGAGGCAGGACCGGTCGGAGCCCTCGCCGCGACCAGCCACGGCGATACCCTGAGCGGACCGTTGCCGCCCGGTCGACGGACCCCGTCCCAGAGAGCCCGACCCAATCTCACATGTCAGGACCACAGCTGATGCCGGTGCTGGTGACCGGAGGCACCGGCACCGTCGGGCGGCGCGTAGTCGCCCGGCTCAGCGCTACCGGCCAGGAGGTGCGGGTGCTCAGCCGGCACCACGCGGTCACCACCGCCGGTCGAGTGTCGGTGGTCGCGGACCTGAGCACCGGTGCTGGTCTGGCGGCGGCGTTACAGGGGGTGGAGACCGTCGTCCACTGTGCCGGCGGCGCGCGGGGCGACGACGGCAAGGCTGACGTGCTGGTACGCGCCGCCGCGGCGGCCGGCGTGACCCACCTGGTGCATATCTCCGTGGTCGGGGTGGACCGCATTCCCCTCGACAGCCGGGTCGACCGCGCGCTCTTCGGCTACTACGGAACCAAGCTCGCGGCGGAGCAGGTCGTCATCGCCTCCGGGCTCCCCTACTCGCTCCTGCGGGCCACCCAGTTCCACGACCTGGTGTGGACACTGGTCCGGCAGCTCGCGAAGCTGCCCGTCGTGCCGGTGCCGGCCTGGAGCTTCCAGCCCGTCGACTCCGGCGAGGTGGCAGACCGGCTGACCGCACTCGCCCTCGGGCCGCCGTCGGGTCAGGTGCCCGATCTGGGCGGACCGCAGCGCTACCCCCTGACCGAGCTGCTCCGTTCCTACCTCCGGGCGACGTCGCGACCCCGGGCGCTGCTGCCGATCCGGCTGCCCGGCCGGGCCGCACGGGCCTTCGCCGCTGGGGCGAACCTCCCGACCGGCGAGGCAACGCTCGGCACCGGCACCTGGGAGCAGTTCCTCGCCCGCCGGCTCAGCGACGAGGCTCACAGGTGACACACAGAAAGGCCACAGTCGACTCCATGGGATCGGTGTAAACCTGAGGGCATGGTCCGAACCGACGCCGCCGCAGCCCCGCTCACCCGTCCTGACGGCACCCCCATCCGGGTGCTGGCGGTCGACGACGAGGCCAGCCTGACCGAGCTGTTGTCGATGGCCATGCGTTACGAGGGCTGGCAGGTCACCACCGCCGGCTCCGGTACCGCTGCGGTGAAGGCCGCGCGCGAGACCCGACCGGACGCCATCGTGCTGGACATGATGCTGCCGGACTTCGACGGTCTCGAGGTGATGCGTCGGATCCGTACCGAGGACCCCGACGTCCCCGTCATCTTCCTGACGGCCAAGGACGCGGTCGAGGACCGGATCGGCGGGCTCACCGCGGGCGGCGACGACTACGTCACGAAGCCGTTCAGCCTGGAGGAGGTCATCGCCCGACTGCGCGCCCTGCTCCGGCGATCCGGCGCGGCGTTCGCCAAGAGCGACTCGACGCTGGTGGTCGGCGACCTGACGCTGGACGAGGACAGCCACGAAGTGACCCGCGGCGGGGTGGACATCTCCCTGACCGCCACCGAGTTCGAGCTGCTGCGCTACCTGATGCGCAACCCGCGCCGGGTGCTGAGCAAGGCGCAGATCCTGGACCGGGTCTGGAACTACGACTTCGGCGGCCAGGCCAACGTGGTCGAGCTCTACATCTCCTACCTGCGCAAGAAGGTCGACGCCGACCGGGCTCCGATGATCCACACCATGCGCGGTGCGGGGTACGTGCTGCGCCCGGCGAGCTGATGGCCGACGTCTTACCCGTCGATCAGCCGTCGTCGAGCCCACCCGCTCCGGGACCGCTGAGCCGCGGCACCCTGGGCCGCCGCCTGGTCATCCGGGTGACGGCACTGGTGGCGATCACGGCGCTGCTGATCACGGCCGTCACGGTGCTCGCGACCTGGCAGGTGCTCAAGCAGCAGGTCGACAGCCAGCTGGACGACGTCATCGGGCGAATCCGCACCCTGGGCGGCGGCCGCCCGGGTCGCGGTCCGGACACCAGCCTGCTCGGACCTGGGCAGCCCGCCAACACCATCTCCGTGGTCTTCGCCGACGGGCAGGACCCACGGAGTACCCGGCTGGTCGAGATCAGTGGTCGGTTCCGCGTCGCCGCGCTGCCCGACGACGCCGTCCAGGTGCTCGGCACGGTGCCCATCGACGGCGACAAGTACACCGTGGACCTGCCTGGCTTCGGTCGCTACCGCGTCGTCGGGTACCGGCTGACCGTGGACTCCGTCGCCTCCGGGACCGCGGTGATCGGCGTACCGCTGCGGGAGGTGGACGAGGCGCTGATCAACCTGCTCGGCTTCGCCGGGGTGCTGTCGCTCCTCGCGATCACCCTGACGGTGTTCGCGGCACGAGCCCTGGTGACCCGCAGCCTGCGTCCGCTCAACCGGGTCGCGGCCACCGCACAGCAGGTGTCGCAGCTGCCACTGGACCGCGGTGAGGTCGCTCTCGCCGTCCGGGTGCCACCCGAGGACGCCGACCCGACGTCCGAGGTCGGCCGGGTGGGCCAGGCGCTGAACCACCTGCTCAACAACGTCGAGGATGCGCTCGGGGCTCGGCAGGCGAGTGAGATGAGAGTGCGGCAGTTCGTCGCGGACGCGTCCCACGAGCTGCGCAACCCGCTGGCCGCCATCCGGGGCTACGCCGAGCTCACCCGGCGGAGCCGGTCGGAGATGCCGACCGACGCCGCGTACGCGATGTCACGGGTCGAGTCCGAGGCCGAGCGGATGTCGCGGCTGGTCGAGGACCTGCTGCTGCTGGCCCGGCTCGACTCCGGACCCAACCTGGACCTGCAGCCCACCGACCTCACCGAGATCGTCATCAACGCGGTCAGCGACGCCCGGGTGGCCGGCCCCGACCACAGCTGGCACCTGGCCCTGCCGGACGAGCCGGTCGAGGCGATGGGCGACCGGCACCGGCTGCACCAGGTCGTGGCCAACCTGCTGGCCAACGCGCGGACGCACACCCCGGCCGGCACCCGCGTCGAGACCGCGATCGACGTCCGGGACGGGCAGGCGGTCGTCCGGGTCACCGACGACGGCCCGGGCATCCCGGCCGACATCCAGCACAAGGTCTTCGAACGCTTCACCCGCGCCGACGCCAGCCGCGTCCGTGCCGAGGGGGCCACGAGCGGCACCAGCACCGGTCTCGGCCTGGCCATCGTGGCGGCAGTGGTGGAGGCGCACCAGGGCCGGGTCGCCGTCGCCAGCCTGCCCGGGCACACCGAGTTCTCGGTCTGGCTCCCGATGGCTGACGATCCCGTCGAGCCGGCGCCGCCGGCCCTACCGGCGGGCCCGCACCCGTTCAGCCGGAGCTGACCGGCCTCTCCTCCGCCGCCGCGAACTGCGTCCGGTAGAGCTCGGCGTAGCGACCCTCCGCCGCGAGCAGGTCGGCGTGCTTGCCCTGCTCGATGATCCGTCCGTCCTCGAGGACCAGGATCTGGTCGGCCGACCGCACGGTCGACAGCCGGTGCGCGATCACCAGGGCCGTACGCCCTTCGAGCGCCTCGCCGAGCGCCGCGGTCACCGCCGCCTCCGAGGTCGAGTCCAGCGAGGCCGTCGCCTCGTCCAGGATCACCACCCGCGGCTGGGCCAGCAGCAGCCGGGCGATGGTCAGCCGCTGCCGCTCACCGCCGGAGAGCCGGTAGCCGCGCTCGCCCACCACCGTGTCCAGCCCCGCGGGCAGGCTGGCGATCAGCGTGTCCAGCCGGGCCCGCTTCAGGGCAGCCCACAGGTCCTCCTCCGTCGCGTCCAACCGGGCGAGCAGCAGGTTCCCGCGGATCGAGTCGTGGAACAGGTGCCCGTCCTGGGTCACCATGCCCAGCGTCTCCCGCAGCGCGGCGAAGGTGAGATCGCGCACGTCCACCCCGTTGAAGCAGACGGCGCCCGAGTCGACGTCGTAGAGCCGGGCCAGCAGCTGCGCCACGGTCGACTTGCCCGCCCCGGAGGAGCCGACCAAGGCCACCATCTGGCCCGGCTCGGCCCGAAACGAGATGTCGTGCAGCACGTCGACGCCCCCGCGGCTGTCCAGCACGGCGACCTCCTCCAGCGAGGCCAGCGACACCTTGTCGGCCGTCGGGTAGGCAAAGCTGACGTGCTCGAAGGAGAACGCCACCGGCCCCGGGGGGAGCGTCGTCGCGCCCGGCCGCTCGGTGATCAGGGCGGGTAGGTCGAGGATCTCGAAGACCCGCTCGAAGCTGACGAGCGCACTCATCACCTCGACCCGGGCTCCGGCCAGGGAGGTGAGCGGCGCGTACAGCCGGGTGAGCAGCAGGGCCATCGTGACGACGGCACCGGCCTTCAGGCTGCCGGTCAGTGCGAAGTACCCGCCGAGCCCGTAGACGAGGGCCAGCGCAAGGGCCGAGACCAGGGTCAGAGCGGTCACGAACACCATCTGCAGGAACGCCGAGCTGACGCCGATGTCGCGGACCCGGGTGGCACGCACCCGGAACTCCGTGGACTCGCGGTCAGGCCGTGAGAACAGCTTGACCAGCGTGGCCCCGGGAGCCGAGAAGCGCTCGGTCATCTGGGTGCTCATGGTCGAGTTGTGGTTGGCCGCCTCCAGCCGCATCTTGGCCAGCCGGCTGCCCATCGCCCGAGCCGGCAGCACGAAGACCGGGAGCAGCACCAGGGCGAGCAGGGTGATCTGCCACGAGATGGCGACCATGGCGATCAGGGCCAGCACCACCGCCACGAAGTTGCCCACGACCCCGGACAGGGTGTCGGAGAACGCTCGCTGCGCCCCGATCACGTCATTGTTGAGGCGGCTGACCAGGGCTCCCGTACGGGTGCGGGTGAAGAAGGCGATCGGCATGGTCTGCACGTGGTCGAAGACCGCGCGCCGCAGGTCGAGGATCAGCGTCTCCCCGATCCGCGCCGAGAGCCAGCGCGACAGCAGTCCGAGCCCCGCCTCGACGATGGCGATCACGGCGATCAGCACCGCCAGCTTGACGACCACGTCGACCGCCGCCCCGGCGTTGATGGCGTTGACCACCCGGCCGGCCAGGATCGGCGTCGCGATGGCCAGGAACGCCCCGACCACGCTGAGGAAGATGAAGCCAGTCAGCTCCCGTCGCTGCGGCCGGGCGAAGCCGCCGATCCGACGGACCGTCGCCCGGGAGAACGGCCGACGTTCCTGCTGCGCCGACATGGTGCGGTACAGCTGCGACCACGCAGCGCTCTCCATGCTCATGTCCATGACCCTAGGCGTAGGCACCGACAGCAGGGGACTCACTGCGCGCAGCGCTGACCAGAGTCCGACGATCAGCAGCACTCCGGTCTGGTTGCGGAGGGCCTCACACCTTCCGGAGACGGCGCGGCGGTCGAGGGTGGCCGGCGGGGCCGCTACCTCGGGAGTGCGTGGGTCTGCTGGATGGTCTGCTGTCGCTCAGGGTGCCGAGACGGGCGTGAACCGATCCCAGACACGGTGCTCAGCCAGTAGCTCGAGCAGGCTGGTCGAGACGGTGTCTGCCTCGCCGGACACCACACCGGTCCCGGCCACCGGCACGCCACCCTCTCGCAGCACCTCCTCTGCGGCGCCCACCACCCCGATCGCCTTCGCGTGTCGCCAGACCTCGCCCAACAGCTTGACCACCCTGGTGTCGGCGGCGGACACGAGTGCGCCGGCTTTGGCGTCGACGGAGGGGTGCGCGTCTGGTGCAGGAGGCACCGCGCCCACGATCACGACGGCGTCGAACTCGATCGAGGCCGCGACGGCGTACGAACGCTGCATGGTCACCCCGGAGATGACACCGCCATGCGGACCGACCACCAGGGGAACTACCCCGGCGGCGTTGAAGGCGGAGCGAAGGGTCTCGACGGTGCCCGGGTCGAAGTCTGCTCCGACCATGATCCCGATCTGGCGGCCGGCTACCGGCCAGGCGTGGCCCAGCTGGCTGATGGCGGCACTGGCCGAGGTTCCCACGGGGGAAATCGACGGTTCGGGTGCAGGCAGACCCAGGCCGTCGGCCACCCGCTGGCACAGGTCGGGGTGGATGCACGCCAGCGCGCGCAACTGGCGCTCCCGGATGACCTGGTCCCAGCACTTCGACAGCTCGAAGGTGTACGCGGCGACCACGTGATCCTTCTCGACCGGACTCAACGACCGGTAGAAGAAGCTGGCTTGGCTGAAGTGGTCGGCGAAGGACTGCGGATTGCCGCGCTCCTTGACGCTGGCGGCGACCGGGGCCGGCACATCGATGAAAGCGCCGTCGTCGCCGGCCACGAACGGGCAGCCGCCGTCGAGGGAGTTGGGCCGGTACGGTGCCACCCCGCCGTGGATTGCGTCCTGGTGGAAGCTGTCCCGAAGGTTGTCGTTGACCGGCGCATGCGGGCGGTTGATCGGGATCTGCGTCCAGTTCGGCCCGCCGAGACGGGTGATCTGCGTGTCGAGGTAGGAGAACAGCCGGGCCTGCAGCAGCGGGTCGTCAGTGACGTCGATGCCTGGGACCAGATTGCTGGGGTTGAACGCGACCTGCTCGGTCTCGGCGAAGTAGTTCGTCGTATTGCGGTTCAGCGTCATCGTGCCCAGGACCTGCACCGGACACAGCTCTTCGGGGACGAACTTGGTCGGGTCGAGCAGATCGATACCCTCGAACATCTCGTCCTCGGTGTCAGGCATCACCTGCACCCCCAGGTCCCACGCCGGGTAGGCGCCGGCCTCGATAGCATCAGCCAGGTCGCGACGGTGGAAGTCCGGGTCGAGACCTGCCGTCATCAGTGCTTCCTCCCAGGTGAGGGAGTGCACGCCCTGCGCGGGCTTCCAGTGGAACTTCACCAGCGACGTCTGTCCGGCGGCGTTCATCAGCCGCCAGGTGTGGACGCCGAATCCCTCCATCGTCCGGAACGACCGCGGCAGAGCCCGATCGGACATGTTCCACATCGTGTGGTGCTGAGCCTCGGTGTGCAGCGAGACGAAGTCCCAGAACGTGTCGTGCGCGCTCTGCGCCTGGGGGATCTCCCGGTCCGGGTGCGGCTTGCCGGCATGGATGACGTCAGGGAACTTGATGCCGTCCTGGATGAAGAACACAGGAATGTTGTTGCCGACCAGGTCGTAGTTTCCCTGACCGGTGTAGAAGCGGGTGGCGAAACCGCGGGTATCGCGGGCAGTGTCTGCGGAACCACGTGACCCGAGCACCGTGGAGAAGCGTACGAAGACGGGAGTCTCGACGCCTTTGCGCAGGAACTCGGCCTGGCAGATGCCCTCGCCTGCCCCGTTGCCCACGAAGGTGCCGTGCGCCGCGGCGCCACGGGCGTGGACGACGCGTTCGGGGATCCGCTCGTGGTCGAAGTGACTGATCTTCTCCCGCAGGTGATGGTCCTGCAGCAGGGTCGGGCCGCGCCGGCCCGCCTTCAGCGAGTGGTCGGAGTCGCGCAACCTCGCACCGTGCGCGGTGGTCAGGTAGGCACCCTGCTGAGCCACGGCCTCCGGCGGCGCGCCGGTGACCGCGCCGGTGGCCGTCCGAGTCTCTGGTCCGGCCTGGTCCGGCTTGGGGGCCGGCGGCTCGACTGGCCGCGTCGGCTCCTCCAGCGAAGGCGGGGCAGAGGTTGGCACCCCCGGAACCGAGCTGTCCCCGCTGCTGCGCTTCTCACCCTGGGCCATTGGTCCGTCCTTCGTCGTCGACATCTGCCGACGAGTGGTCTACCCCTGCATTAGTGAATGAACCGCGCTCTCCCACACCTCAGCCCGGGGGTGGCACGCCACTCGGTGCCCGCGCTACCCCAGGGCGTGGGGAAGCACATCTCGAGCATCTTCGGATCTCGGTGACCACTGAGTCGTCGCCGCAGTCATAGCCGTCCCATAGGTCGACCCCGCGATCCCCACAGTCGGCGCCCTGAGGCGTGGCCCATGTCGAGCCCGACCGTGCACGCGCCGGACCCCTACGCCGCGACCCCCCTGCCACCGAGCCCAGCCGAGCCCCCGACTGCGCCCGGCACCCGATCCGGCTCGACCGTGCTGCCCCAGCGGTCGCGGACGGCCAGCGCCGGGCGTCGCGTCTCCTTGGCCGTGCTGCTGGTGGCGACGGCCGTCCTCTACCTGTGGGACCTCTCTGCGTCCGCGGTCAGCGACGGGGCCCTGCGACACCACGCCGGCGGCCTGATCGCGTTCGGCGTCGGGCTCGCTGTGACCAGCGGTCCGCTGTGGCTGCTCCACGCCTACGGCGGCCCGAGCCGGACGGTCGAGGTCGCGGTGCTCGTGCTGGCCAACGCGGTCTCGACGCTGGTCCGCTTCCTCGCTCTGCGCCAGCTGATGGCCCACCGCCGCTGACCATCGGTTCCTTGGGGCGACAGGCTCAGGGAACGGTACGGTCGGGGCATGGCAGCCGAGCGGTTCGAGCTGGAGGTCGAGGGCCGGACGGTCTCGATCAGCAACCCGCAGCGGGTCTACTTCTCCGCCCGCGGTGAGACCAAGCTGGACCTGGCGCGGTACTACCTGGCCGTGGCACCGGGCATCGTGAACGCGCTCTACCACCGGCCGTGCATGCTGCACCGCTTCCCGGACGGGGTGGACGGGGCGAAGGTCCACCAGAAGCGGCTGCCCTCCGGCGCCCCGCCGTGGGTCCAGACGGTCCGGGTGCACTTCCCGCGCTACAACCGGCATGCCGACGAGCTGTGCGTCACCCACCCGGCGGACGTGATCTGGGCGGTCCAGATGTCCACGGTGGAGTTCCACCCCTGGAACTCCCGGAGCGAGGACACTGAGTGCCCCGACGAGTGGCGGATCGACCTCGACCCGATGCCCGAGGCCGGCTACGCCGAGGTGCGCCAGGTGGCCGAGGTCGTCCGCGAGGTGCTGGACGAGCTCGGTGCCGTCGGCTACCCCAAGACCTCTGGCGGCAAGGGGCTGCACATCTACGTCCGGATCCCGCCCGACCACAGCTTCGGCGACGTCCGCCGTGCCGCGCTGGCCTTTGCCCGCGAGGTCGAGCGGCGCAGCTCCGGCCTGGTGGACCTCACCTGGTGGCGCAAGGACCGTCGGCCGCGGAGCATCTTCGTGGACTTCAACCAGAACGCCCGCGACCACACCATCGCCAGCGCCTACTCGGTGCGGGGCACCCCGCTCGGGCTCGTCTCCGCGCCGGTCCACTGGGACGAGATCGAGGACGCCGAGCCGCAGGACTTCACCATCGCCACGATGCCGGCTCGGTTTGCCGAGATCGGCGACCTGCACGCCGACATCGACGACCACGCCTACCCGATCGACACGCTGCTCGAGTGGGCCGAACGCGACGAGCGCGACGGCCGGGACGTCCCACCCGAGGACGCCGAGTGACCACTCGAGCTACCGCAGGGTGATTCGGACGATCTTGTCGACGCGCCGGGTCCCGGTGCTGTTGGAGGTGGTGAAGTAGAGCGCGCCGTCGGGACCCTGCTGGACGGTCCGGATCCGCTCGTACGGCTTGGAGCCGGGCAGGATCCTGCTGCCGACCAGGTTTCCCGCCTTGCTGAGGAAGAGCAGCCGGATGCCGTGGGCCTTGAGCTGCCCGACGGCCAGGGCCCCGTCCCAGTCCGACCAGCTCTCGCCGCGGATGAAGGTGATGCCGCTCGTAGCCTTGGTCGGCTTGCCCGAGGACCAGACCGCGCGAACCGCCTTCGGATACTTCTTCAGGTCGGTCATCGGCCGGTTCTCGGCGTAGCCCGGCCCCGGCTGCCAGCCGTAGTTCTTCCCCTTGCGGACCAGGTTGACCTCGTCGTCACGGTTCGTGCCCTGCTCGGCGCTGTAGAGCCGCCCGGTGCCCGGCTGTAGCGCGAGCCCCTGCACGTTGCGGTGGCCGTAGTTCCAGATGTAGCGGGCGTTGCCGCCGCGGCGGTAGAAAGGGTTGCTCCGGGCGAGCCGGCCGTCGGGGTGGATGCGCAGCACCTTGCCCCCGAGGGAGGAGAGGCTCTGGGGGTTCTTCGTCGTGGCCGCGTCACCGGTACCGACGTAGAGCATTCCCTTGACGCTGAAGCGGAGCCGGCAACCGGTGTGCCGACCGCTGGTGAGCGGGATGCCCTTGATCAACGGCTTGCCGACCCGAGTGGCCGAGACGGCATCCAGGTCCAGCCGCCAGCGGAGCACCTGGACGTCATGGGTCGCCTTCACCGTCTGGCAGGTGTAGAAGAGCCGGTTGGTGGACGCCTTCGGGTCCGCGACCATGCCCAACAGCCCACCCTCGCTCTCCGCGAACGGCTCGGGCACGTCCGCCTTGAGTCGGTGGGGCACCCCACCGCGCGCCAGGGCGTAGAGCCCCCCTGCCCGCTGGTCGAAGAGCATGGTCGTCCCGACCCAGGTGATGTCCCACGGGATGGCCAGCCCACTGACCACGGTGGTGAAGTCGTAGCGGGGTGTGTCCGCCATGCTCGGGGCGGCCGGCCCGGCGACCACGGTCGAGGCCCCGAGGGCTGCGGTCGTGGCGGCCACCAGGGTCCAGTGCTTCCAGCGCGTCATCAAGCTTCTCCTCGACTCAGCCCCGAGACGGTCAGCGTACGTCGTCCGCAACGGCCAGCCTCAGCTGATGCCCTGGCTCACGAGCCACTCCGCCGCCGCCTGCTGAGGGGCGACCTGGTCCTCGTCCACCCTCGTGCCGAGCGCGGCCAGCTGCTCGGTGGTCAGCGCTGCCTGGACCGCGTCGAGGGCGGCGGTCGCGGTCGAGCTCTCGGCCAGCGCGGACCGCATCAGCGGGACCACATGCTGCGGCAGGATCATCGCCTGCGGGTCGGCCAGGGCCACGAAGCCACGGTCGCTGATCACGGGCTCGGTACTGCGGAACTCCCCGAGCTGGATCCTGCCGCTCCTCAGGTCACGCGCCCGGACGGCCGAGGACTCATACGTCTTGACCTGCTCGAGCTTGGCGCCGTAGATCTTGTCCAGGCCCACCGGCCCGTAACCCTGCGATGCGAGTCCGGGCGGTCCACCCAGGACGAGACCGTTGGGGAGCCGCGCGAGGTCGGCCAGCGAAGTCACGCGGTGCCGCTGCGAGAACTGCCTGGTCACGACGTAGGTGTCCTGGTCGACCGCCCTGGCCGGCGTGCCGAGCGTGAGGTCCGAGGGCAGCGCCTCGGGCAGTGCCTGGTCGACCTCGGCTGCGGTGGTCGCGGTGGCGTTCTCGTCGTAGCTCAGCAGCAGCTGGCCGGCGTACTCCGGGACGAGGGAGACCGAGCCGTCGCCGAGAGCGCGGAGGTACGCCTCGCGCGGACCGATGTCGGTCCTGGTCGACGCCGGCAGACCTCGGGCGGTCAGGGCCTGCGCGTAGAGCTCGGCCAGCACCTTCGACTCGGTGGACGGGCCGGAGCCGACGACCACGGAGCCGGCGCTGGCCGAGCCGGAGGAGGAGGAGGAGGCAGGAGCGAGTGGATCGACAACAGCGCCGCAAGCGGTCAGCAGTAGTGCGGCCAGGCCGAGTCCCGCGGCCCGGAGCCGGATCACCACGAGGCAGGAGCCGCCATCAGGGTCGCTGGCGCCGAGCTCGACGGCCGTGCCCGCCGGGTGGCGAGCCGGCCGGCGCCCTCGAGCAGCAGGTGGAGCGTGAGGGCCAAGCCGGCGATCATGACCGCGCCGGCGAACATCTGCGGATAGTCGCCTCGCTCCTGGCCGGTGACCAGCAGCCGACCGAGACCACCACCGGAGGCGAAGGCGGCGACGGTGGCGAAGGCCACGACCTGCACGGTGGCGCTGCGCATACCGGAGAGCACCACCGGCAGCGCCAACGGCCACTCCACCCGTCGCAGCAGCTGCGCCTCTGTCATGCCCAGGGCCCGCCCCGAGTGCACGGCCTCCCGGTCCACTTTCGCGACGCCCGTGGCGACGGCGGTCAGGATGATCGGCAGCGCCAGGATCGCCAGCACGACCACGACTCGGCCCGTACCGGTGCCCAGCAGCATCACGGCCAGGAACAGCAGGCCGAGCGACGGGATGGCGCGGGCTGCGTGGCTGAGGCCGGTCACGAAGGCCCCGCCGCGGCGGGTGTGCCCGACCAGGAGGCCCAGCGGCACGGCGACCACGGCTGCCAGCAGCAGGGCGACGGCGGTGGAGGCGAGGTGCTGCAGCAGCAGCCGAAGGATCCCGTTCGACCCGGACCAGTTCGTGCCGTCCTGCAGGTAGCCGAACACGTTCATGCGGGCTGCACCCGCGCCCAGGGCAGCGTGCCCCGCCCGACCAGCCGGATCACCGTGTCGGCGACCACCGCCAGCAGCACCGTGAGCACGAGCCCGGCGATGAGCGGCGTGTAGCGCGTGCTCTCGTATCCGCTCCGGACGAGCTGGCCGAGCCCGCCGCTACTCACCAGCACAGCGATGGTGACCAGCGCGATGTTGGAGACCGTGACCAGTCGTAGCCCGCTGAAGACGGCCGGCATGGCGAGCGGCAGCTCGACCCGCAGCAGCCGTCGGAACCGGCCGAAGCCCGCCGCGTCAGCGGACCTCGTGACGGTGTCGGTTACGGACCGGAGCCCCTCCACCACGCTGCGAACCAGCCGGGCCACCGAGGAGAGGGTGAGCACGACCACGACGTTGACCGGATCCAGGATCGGGAGCCGGAGTAGCAGGGGCACGATGACGAGCAAGGCGAGCGCCGGAACGGAGTGGGCCAGTCCGAGCACGGCGAGGAGGGCGTTCGCCGCCCGACCCGCGCGGAACACTATGACGCCGAGCGGCAGCGAGATGACCAGGGCGGCCAGGACGGGCAGCAGGGCCAGCGCGGCGTGCTGGCCGAGCAGCGAGGCCATCAGTCCGAGGTTGTGCTGCAGCCACTGACCGTCCATCAGTGCGCGTCCGCAGAGACGAGGGCGGACGAGTCGATGTCTTCACCGCTCTCGTCGCCCAGCTCGGCGTACGCGTGGTCGGCGTAGCCCCGATGAGCGTCCGCGTCCTGGGCGACGTTCGGGTCCTCGGCGGTCTCGGCTGCGGCGGTGGTTCTCGCGCCGCGTACCGCCGGCAGGGCCGCGAGGATCGTCGCGGCGGTGACGACGCCCGCGTAGCGGCTGCCGCCGGCGCTGACGCCGACCGCGAGACCGAAGGGTGAGGTCAGGGCGGCGTCGAGGGCGCTGCGGACATCGCCCGTCTCGATGTCGAAGGTGGCGCCCAGGGGTAGCAGCTCGCCCGGCCGGGCCGGGTCGACCCAGCCGGTGGGTCGCGCGTCGGCGTCGACCACGAGCGTCGGCTCGCCGCCGGCCGCCCCGGCCTCGCGGACCACCGCGACGCTGTCCAGCTCGAGGTCAGAGGCCGGGAGGTAGGAGAGCGATCGGTAGCCCCGGTCGCGACCGATGAAGCCCTCGACGAACGGGTCCGACGGCTCTTCGAGCAGCTGCTGCGGCGTCCCGACCTGAGCCAGTCGGCCGCCGACCCCGAGGACGGCGACCTGGTCGCCCAGCCGGAACGCCTCGTCGACCTCGTGGGTGACCATCAGCACCGTCTTGCCCAGCTCGCGCTGCAGGTCGAGGAAGAACCGGTGCAGCTCGCCACGGCGGAGCGGGTCGACGGCGGCGAACGGGTCGTCCATCAGCAGCACCGGTGGGTCGGCGGCCAGCGCCCGGGCCAGGCCCACTCGCTGCCGCTGGTCGCCCGTGAGCTGGGCCGGGTAACGGTCGGCGAGACCCGCCTCGAGGCCGACGACGTCCAGCAGCTCCAGCGACCGGGTGCGCGTCCTGGCTCGGGACCAGCCGAGGAGCCCCGGGACCGTGCCGATGTTGTCCACCACCGTGCGGTGGGGGAAGAGGCCGCCGTCCTGGGTGACGTAGCCCATCTGGCGTCGCACCGCCGTCCTACGGCGCGAGCGCAGCGCGGTGCCTTCCCAGGTGATGGTGCCCGAGGTCGGTTCGAGCATCCGGTTGACCAGTTGCAGCGTCGTGGTCCCGCCGCAGCCGGCGGGGCCGACGATGGCGGTGACCCGGTTCGACGGCACGCTCAGGCTGAGGTCGACGACGGCCGCGGTACCGCGGAACGTCTTGCCGACGGACTCGAACTCGATCACGGCGACCCACTCATCTCTTCTCAAACGACTACTTCCCCGACCTCAGGCAAGGTGAAATCGACCATAACGGCCGTTCCGGACAATTCCTGGGTCTCGCCTCGGCGCGCCTCCTGCCCACAGCGTCGCACCGACCCTGCTGTTGCCGGGGGCGGTAAGTTACCCACCAGTAACCGCGGAGGAGCAGCAGTGGAGATCGTCGCTATCGTCGTGGCCCTGGCCGTCTCGGTGCTGGGCGTGGCCCTGTTCGCCCGCGCGGTGGGCATCATCGTCGGGGTGGTCAAGCTAGGCCAGCCCGTCGTCGGCCGGCGGGATCGGCCGGCCGACCGCTGGCGGCACATGCTCACCGAGACTGTCGGGCACACCCGGATGCTGCAGTGGACGCTGGTCGGCGCTGCGCACTGGTTCGTCTTCGTCGCGTTCGGCGCGCTCTTCTTCACCCTGATCACTGCGTACGGCCAGCTGTTCAACCCCCGCTTCGCCCTGCCGCTGATCGGCCACTGGGTGGTCTACGAGTGGGCCAGCGAGCTCATCGCGTGGGCCGGCCTGGTCTCGATCGTGGTGCTGATGGTGCTGCGCGCCCGTTCCCGTCCCCGCGGCCGGGCGTCGCGCTTCTTCGGCTCCCGCGGCTGGATGGGCGTGTACGTCGAGCTCACCATCCTCGGCATCGTCGTCTGCGTGCTGACGATCCGGGCCCTGGAGTACCGGCTGCTCAGCGCTGCGCCGTCGGGAGAGGGGACGAGCCGCTGGCACTTCCCGCTGACCTGGTTCCTGCTGCCCGGAGGTACCGCTCCGGCCGCCCTGGCTACCGCGGTCGTGGGAGTCGCGGCGGTCAAGATCATCATCTCGATGGCCTGGTTCGTGATGATCGGGCTGAACACGACGATGGGGGTGGCCTGGCACCGCTTCACCGCCTGGCCCAACATCTGGTTCAAGCGCCGCGCCGACGGCAGGCCGGCGCTCGGCGCCCTGCAGCCCATCGCCGTCAATGGCGCACCGCTGGACTTCGCCGAGATCGAGGACCTCGACGAGAACGCCTCGCTCGGCGTCGGCAAGGTCGAGGACTTCACCTGGAAGGGCCTGCTCGACTTCACCTCGTGCACCGAGTGCGGCCGATGCCAGTCGCAGTGCCCCGCCTGGCACACGGGCAAGCCGCTGTCCCCCAAGCTCGTGGTGATGGACCTGCGCGAGCACGCGTACGCGAAGGCGCCGTACCTGCAGGCGGCCGAGGAGGCCCGGGGCGGGCTCGGCGCGGCCGCCCTCGCCGAAGCCGAACGCCCGCTGGTCGGCCCGATCCAGGTGAGTGACGAGGGGATCGCCGGCGTGATCGACCCGGACGTGCTGTGGTCGTGCACGAGCTGCGGCGCCTGCGTGCAGCAGTGCCCCGTCGACATCGAGCACGTCGACCACATCCTCGACATGCGCCGTCACCAGGTGCTGATGGACTCCGACTTCCCCAAGGAGCTGAACGGCCTCTTCAAGGGCCTGGAGACCAAGGGCAACCCGTGGAGCGCTTCGCCGCGCGGCCGGATGGACTGGGCCAAGGGGCTGCCGTTCGACGTGCCCGTGGTCGGCGAGGACGTCGAGGACCTCACGTCGGTCGAGTACCTGTTCTGGGTCGGCTGCGCCGGCGCGTACGAGGACCGGGCGAAGAAAACGACCCGCGCGGTCGCGGAGCTGCTCCACACCGCCGGCGTGACCTACGCCGTGCTGGGCAACGGGGAGACCTGCACCGGCGACCCGGCCCGGCGGGCGGGCAACGAGTTCGTCTTCCAGCAGCTGGCGATGGAGAACGCGGAGACGCTCAAGGAGGCGAGCGTCACCAAGATCGTCACGACCTGCGCGCACTGCCTCAACACGCTCAAGAACGAGTACCCCCAGCTGGGGGTCGAAGCCGAGGTCGTGCACCACACCCAGCTGCTGAACCGGCTGGTCCGCGAGGGCAAGCTCACCCCGGTCGCCCCGCCCGCCGGCTCGGTCGGCGGCCGCACGATCACCTACCACGACCCCTGCTACCTCGGCCGGCACAACCAGGTCTACGACCCGCCGCGCGACCTGCTCGGCGCCCTGCCCGGAGCGACGGTGGCCGAGATGCCGCGGCACGGGAAGACCTCCTTCTGCTGCGGCGCCGGCGGCGCCCGGATGTGGATGGAGGAGAAGATCGGCACCCGGATCAACGTGAACCGCACCGAGGAGGCCGTCCAGACCCTACGGATGGCCGGCGCAGGAGCTGGGCCCTCGGCAATCGCCACCGGCTGCCCCTTCTGCCGGGTCATGCTGAGCGACGGGCTGACCGGCCTGCAGGCCGACGGTGCCGCGCCTGAGTCCGTCGAGGTGCTCGACGTCGCTCAGCTGCTGCTGGAGTCGGTCCGCCGGGACGCGTGACCGGGGGGCGAGGGTGAGGGTGGGTCAGAAGCGCTGGAAGTTGAGGTGCGACCGGCTCGGAGTGGGGCCGCGCTGGTTCTGGTAGCGCGATCCGTACTGGGCTGAGCCGTACGGCAGCTCGGCTGAGGACGTCAGCCGGAAGAAGCAGAACTGGCCGATCTTCATTCCCGGCCACAGCTTGATCGGCAGCGTCGCCACGTTGGACAGCTCGAGGGTGACGTGCCCCGAGAACCCCGGGTCGATGAACCCGGCCGTCGCGTGCGTGAGCAGGCCGAGCCGACCCAGCGAGGACTTGCCCTCCACGCGCGCGGCGAGGTCGTCGGGCAGCGTCACGACCTCATAGATCGAGCCGAGAGCGAACTCACCCGGATGCAGGATGAACGGTTCGCCGTCGATCGGCTCTACCGCCCGCGTCAGCTCGGCCTGCTCCTCTCCAGGGTCGATGTGAGGGTAACGATGGTTCTCGAACACCCGGAAGTACCGGTCGAGCCGGACGTCGATGCTCGACGGCTGCACCAGCTCGGGCGAGTACGGGTCCAGGCCGATCCGACCCGACTCGATCGCGTCGCGGATGTCGCGGTCGGAGAGCAGCATGCGCGCGACCCTACCGCGGCCGGCTCTGCTCCCCGTCGTGCTTGTCCGCAGCCATCCGGATCCTCAGCCGGTGGTCTCCGATCGAGACCACCGCGCCGTCGCCGACGTAGGTGACCTGCCCCGGCATGCAGCGGAACGCCTCCCCCGTCGGGGTCACGAAGGTCGAGCCGTTCGTGGAGTCCCGGTCGACGACGAAGAGGCCGCGCTCGTCCACGTCCAGAGCCAGGTGCGACTTCGAGACCGTGCGGCTCTCGTCAGACAGCTGGACGAGCTGGGCACCCTCCTCGCCCGGTCGGGCCTGAGGGTTGCGGCCGAGCAGGATCAGACCCGTGACCGCCAGCTCGCGGCCGTCGTCCAGCTCCGCCACCCACCCGCCCGCCCCGGTCGGGTCAGGTGCTGGAGGGACAGGGCTCTCCGCCACCGCAGTCTCGGCGGCGACAGCGGGAAGCGGTTGAGGCTCAGCCACCGGCGATGACACCGGGGCGGGCACCGGCGATGACACCGGAGCAGGCACCGGAGCAGGCACTCGCGGCGGGGCAGCGCCGGCCGACGAAGGGTCGAGCACTGGCGGAGTGGCGCCCGCGCTGGGGGCCGGGGCGCTGGCCGGACGGGCTGACCGCGGCGCGAGCATCCGAGCCCGGATCACCACTGAAGCTGAGGCGAGGTCGTGCCAGCCCTGGAGCCGCGGGTGCCGCAGCATGACGACCAGCATCAGCACCAGGCCGATACCGCTTGCGCTGAGCAGACCGAGCACGACGGCCCGGAGCAGGAACCGGAACCAACCGATGGGGCGACCGTCGAGGAACCCGACCAGCTGCAGCTTCATCAGCCGCATCCCCGGCCCGGCCGCGCGGGTGGCGAACATCCACCAGACCGCGATCGCCCAGAGTGCGATCAGGACCGAGCCCACGACGGTGCCGACAGTCGAACCGCCGTCGGCGCCGAGCGGCCTGAAGGCGACCAGGCCGATCACCGTGGGGACGATCGCGTCGACGACGTGGGCTACGAACCGTCGGCCGAGCGGGGCCACGGCCACGCCCGGGGGCAGACCGGTCATCCGGTCGGGCTCACGTGCCAGGAGGCTCGTCATGTCGTGCTCCTCGTCATCATCGTCGTGACCTGCGGAAACGCTACTGCGGGAGGTCGAGCGCCACCCAGATACCCTCGGCGAGCTCCAGGACGCTACCCAGCGGCACCGGGACTGCCTCACCGGGCGGCAGCGGCCCCCGGCTGGTGCCGCCCGGACTGATCAGCACGGTCCCGTTGGTGGAGTTGAGGTCCTTCACGAGCACCCGCCAGCCGTCCGGCCTGATCTCGAGGTGGGTCCGGCTGATGTCGTGCGCTGGGCTCGGGACGGTCAGCAGCCGGGCCGGCACCTCCTCACGCTCGGTCGGCGCGCGGCCGACCAGGACCAGCCGGTCCAGCACCACTTGGGCGCCGTCGGGGCCCCGGAGCGTGGCCAGGGCGGGCTGAGCCACCCGTCGGGGTTCGGTGTCACTCACCCGGACGCCGCAGTCGATGCACCGGCGGCTGCCCGGCGGGCTCGGATGGCCGTCGGCGCAGAGGACGGCGAGGACCGTCGGGCCGGGCTTGTCGACGGTCGGCGGCGGGACGGGCGCTGGCAGGGCCGCCGGGGCGGGCGGTGGCGAGGGGGGCAGCGTGACCAGCCGGGTGCCCGCGGCCTCGAGGTCGCTCAGCGAGACGGTGGGCTCGGGCTCGGTCCGGGTGGTGCCCAGGTCGAGCTCCTCCGCACTCATCGGCTCCGTCGCGTCGAGCTCTCCGCCGGGCGTGAGCTCATCCGGCTGCGGGGAGTCGGGCGCCGCGCCGACGGACGCGTCCAGCATCAGCGAGGACGCACGCACGGCACCGACCACCAGCGGCAGCCGGAGGACGTCGCCCTCCTCGCTCGCGCCGTCGCGCTCACCGCCGGTGTCGATGCGGACGCGAACCAGCTCGTCCAAGCCCTGCTCGGACCAGGTCTGGACGCCCTCACCGCTCGCGACCAGGCGGTCGGTGTGAGGGTCGACCAGCCGGACGGACCCGCGGACGAGAGAGCGCATGCCGTCCGGGGACCAGAAGAGCGCAGCGAAGCTGGGCATGGAGTCGAGCCCGTAGGCCGCGAGCCGCGCCGCCAGGTCGACCAGGGACGAGGAGGCGAGCACCTCGTGCCACAGCTCAGCGGCGAGCGCGCTCCAGCCGGTGCCCGGCGGCTCGATGACGACGAGCGAGCTCGGGCCGCAGAGGACGAGCCAGTCCCCGGGCACGTAGGTCGCTCGCCACCGCCCCACCGCCGCCA
Organism: uncultured Actinomycetota bacterium; assembly: GCA_963727215.1. GTDB lineage: Bacteria > Actinomycetota > Actinomycetes > Propionibacteriales > Propionibacteriaceae > Microlunatus. The sequence goes on along the minus strand of CAVSFR010000002.1, from coordinate 36,852 downwards.
TGGCTCACCTCGTCGCTGCCGTCGTCCGCCACGAAGGCCGGGCGGCGTCCTCATTGTCGCCCACGCACTTTGCTCCGGCGGGCCAGAGGGGAGAATGGCAGGGTCCGCGCTCAGGCCGCCGCGCTGTCCCTGGCCTCGAGCTCGGCGTTGAAGTCCCGCTTGGTCGCCTGCCAGCGATCCTCGGTCTGGCCGGTACGCCAGTAGCCCGACATCGAGACCCTGGCCCGGTTGAAGTCCTGCTCCGCGAACAGGTAGCGCCGCAGCTGGCGGATCATGTCGGCATTACCGTGCACGAAGGCCTGGACGTCACCACTCGGCAGGCCGGCGGCGCGGATCGTCTCGGCGAGCGCGTCACCGTACGGCCGGCCCGAACGCGGCACCCAGACGACCTCGACGCCGGGCGCTGAGCAGATCTCCTGCTGCTGGGTCTCGTCGTCGATCTCGAGGTAGACCGTCGCCCGGGCGGGCGGCCCGAGCCGGTCCAGGGAGGCGCAGATGGCGGGCAGCGCCGCCTCATCCCCGACCAGCAGGTGATGGTCGGCCCGCGGGTCCGGGGCGTAGCCGCCGCCGGGCCCGAAGAAGCCGAGCTGCTGGCCCGGCTCGGCTGCCGCCGCCCAGGGCCCGGCCAGGCCCTCGTCACCGTGCACGACGAAGTCGATGGCCATCTCGTTGCGGGCGGCGTCGTAGGAGCGGACGGTGTAGGTCCGGGTCACCGGCCAACGCTCGACCGGCTCGGTCGCCTTCAGCGCGTCGGTGTCGAAAGGCCAGTCGTAGCCCGCGCCACGCGGGGCGAAGAGGAGCTTCACGTAGTGGTCGGTGAAGGGCAGCTCGGCCATGCAGACCAGATCCGGACCGGTGAAGACGACACGGCGCATCGAGGGGCTGAGCCACTCCGCCCGCACCACTTCCGCGCTCCGAGCGATCCGCTTCGGCCTACCGGGCTGTGCCATCTCATCGATCCTCACGAGTCGCCTGCGTACGAAGGTGCGGCTGTACGCGCACCTCGTCTGCTACTAAGGGTAGCCTTGCATTATTCGAAGCGGAACCGGGAGAAGATTGGCCTGTGCTGCCCCACGCTGATCCGGTCGACGAGATCCTGCTCCGTGAGACGGCGCAGCTGCGCTCGCAGGGACCGGTCGTGGTGGTCGACGACCAGAACGGGGCGCTCGCACGAGGGCTCGTCACCGAGCTCGGCGTCGAGGACGTCCGCGTCTGCTGCGACGCGTTGAGCGACGAGCGCACTGTCCTGGAGAACGTGCGGGACCTTCGTCAGGTGAAGGTCATGGAGCCCGGGCCCGAGCTGTGGCATGACGTCCGCCGCGTGGTGGTGCGCCTGCCCAAGGGGCTGGCCGCGCTCGATGAGACCGCGGAGGCCGTCGCACGCTGGGCCGACCCGTCGGTCGAGGTGCTCGCCGGTGGCCGGGTCAAGCACATGAGCCGCAGCATGAACGACGTCCTGGGCCGGCACTTCGCGTCCGTGCGCGCGAGCTTGGGCGCCCAGAAGTCCCGGGTGCTGATCGCCGCCGACCCTCAGCCGGCGGAGGAGTCGCTTTACCCGGTGAGCGCGGTGGACTCCGACCTGGGACTGACGGTGTGCGCGCACGGAGCCGCATTCGCGGGGCCGACGGTCGACCTCGGTACGCGTTACCTGCTCAGCTTTCGCGGCTCTTACCTCTCCACCGCACGCCAGGTCGTCGACCTCGGCTGCGGCACGGGACTGCTCGCCGTCAGCGCCGCCCGCACGCTGCCGCAGGCCCGGGTGGTGGCCGTGGACGAGTCCCGGGCGGCCGTGCTCTCGGCCGCGGCCACCGCGGACGCGAATGGCGCGGCCAACCGGGTCGAGGTGCGCCGGGCTCACCTGATGGAGGGTGTGCCGGACCGGTCGGTGGCCCTGGTGCTGTGCAACCCCCCGTTCCACCGCGGCAACGCTCGGGACAGCGCCGTCGCCTTCGAGATGTTCGCGGACGCGGCCCGGGCCCTGGCGCCCGCCGGTGAGCTGTGGGCGGTCTACAACTCCCACCTGCCCTACCTGCGCGCCCTGCGGCGGCTGGTCGGGCAGACCGACGTGATGGGTCAGAACTCGGCCTTCACCGTCACCCGCTCGATCAGCAGCCCCTGACCCCTCATCCGCCGGGCGGCCTCCACGGCTTCAGCCAGGGCGTCTCCGGCCAGCCCTCGGCTGCGGCCATCAGCGCGTACATGGTGGCGCCGTCGACGTGCTCACGGATGATGTCGGCGTGCCCCGCATGCCGGCTCAACTCTTCGAAGATGTGCAGCAGCACCCAGCGCACGGTGTAGCCACCGCCAGTGGGCATCCACGGTGCCGCCGGTAGTGCCACCTCGGCGTCGAGGCTGATCGAGGCCACCAGCGCCTCCGTCGCAGCTTCGGTCGCCCCCATCTCGGCGGTCAGCGTCTCCAGCGTGTCCTTGGCATCGAGGGCGAAGCTGTCGGCGTAGGCCGCCTCGCTCTGATGGGAATGGCCGGCGATCACGTCGGCCCAGTCTCGCTCGGTACGGCTGCCGTGCCTGATCAGGCCTCCCACGCTCAGCGAACTGACGGTGGGCGTGGACCGCAGCTGCTCGGTGGTCAACCCGTAGCCGGCGTTGAGCAGGCCCTGGCGCTGCTGCCGGAGATAGAGCAGCAGCCCCTCGGCCTCGGTGCTGACGGGTGGCGCGTTCCCTGGCATCTGGTTCCCCTTCGGACGGTCGGGCTCGAGGAAGCTCAGCATGTCAGCGGCCACTGACAGAAAGTGAGGGTCAGGGCGCGATCAGCGGTGGGTGGAGGTCGCGCATGCTGAACTGCCTGCGGCGGTGCACGGTGAGGACGGTTCCGCTGAGCACCGCCACCGCCACGGCTGCGAGGACCGCGACGTCGCCGACGAGGTGGCTCAGCTCGCCGCCGGAGATGGCCACCCGCCCGCCGTCAGCTACAGAATCAGCATCACCAGCGTGCACGGGGTCGAGCCCGAGGGCCACCCAGACGACGCCGACCACCAACCAGCCCGCCGCGACCGCGATCGCCCCGACGGGCAGCCAGGCCGTGAGCACCAGCGGCGGTCGGCGTCGGACGCCTGGACGCCGCCCATCAGCGCTCGCTCGATCATCGACTCGGCCACGGTGAGCTGGCCCTCGGGGCCGACCGGCGTGGAGAGCCGGGCGATCGCCGTCCGCCGGCGCAGGTCGCGCGGCAGGCTGGCGGCAGCGCGAGCACCGAGCCGGACCGTCCGGTGAGGCCACCCATCCGACCGCAGACCGACAGCAGCAGTGCGAGAGCGCGTGGCCGCTGTGGGCCACCACGTCTGCGCCGAGGTGACGGACCAGCCGCTGCCGGAGTGGCCCACCACAACGGACAGCCGGTGGCGCGGGACCGTGAAGCTGAGACCGACGAAGACCGGGCCGGTGGTGGTGGCCAGGCCGAGGCCCTCGGCCAGGATCAGCGCGGTGCTCACGCAAGAATGCCCGTCATCACGTGGGTGAGCATGGCCTCGATCAACGGCTCAGGCAGGCTGTCGGGGGCGGCCGCGTACTCGAGCGAGACCGCGCTGACGCAGGTCAGCAGCAGCGTGGCCGCCACCGCCACGTCCACTCCGGCGGCGAGCGGGACCCGGTCGGCGACACCAGTCAGCAGCTGCTCGAGCTCGCGCCGCTGCCGTAACCGCAGGTCGGCGTAGACCCGTCCGAGATTGGCGTCGCGGGCTGCGAGGGCGCGGAACTCCGCGAGCAGCGCCGGCAGCCGCTGGTCCTGCGTGACGCTCGGGCCAGCGAGCTGCCGACCGCCTCGGCTGGGTCGCTCCCGTCGGCCTCGATGGCGGCCAGGGCCTTGCTCAGCACCCCGCCCAGGAGGCCGGTGAACTTCTGGCGAACACGGCCGCGAAGAGCTCTGGCTTGCCGCCGAAGCTGGATTAGACCGCGCCCTCGCGGGAGCCTGCCGCCGCGGCGATCGCGCTGACCGAGACGTCGGCGTAGGTGTGTTCGGCGAAGGCCGCCGCCGCCGCCCGCAGCACCTGCTCGCGCACGTCGGCCCGCCGCGGCCGAGCCCGGTTGAGCGTGACAGCCGACATCGTCCCGCCCTCTCGATACCAAAGGTGTCGGGCGGGTCGGGATTTGCATCTTCGAGGTGTTGAGATACAGATCGCGGCGCGGCGGTCGGTGACGATCAGTTAGCCAGGAGCTTGTCCGCGCGCAGCAGCAAGGTCTCGACCGACTCGGCCTGACCTGCTGACCACTCCGCCGTAAACCCGTCCGGCCCCAGGCCTCGGCTGCAGGTCTCTCGCAGCTGGTGGAACGAGCGCTGGAGGCTCGGCAGCATCCCCGCGCGGGCCGACATCCGCAGCTGCTCAGCCGCGCCGAGGAAGAACGCGGCTGAGCGGTGGTTGGCCCGAAAGCCCGCGATCTCTGCGCAGGCAAAGATCGCCATCGACAGACCCCAGCTCACGCCCAGCAAACGGAACGCGCTCAGCGCGTCCCTCAGGGGTGCGATGGCGAGGTCGACCTGCCCGTTCTGGATGTGGGCGATGGCCGTCGTGACCAGCGCCCACGCTGTGCACTCGGGATCGCCGTCAGGGCGCGACAGCTCGACGCTGTGGACGGCCAACCCGATGGCTGCGTCGTAGGCGCCCCGAGCCAGCTGTATGGCGGCCTGGAACTCCAGGGCCCAGCTCTCGAGCCAGGACTGGCCGGCGATGCGCGCCGCCTGCAGCGACTCAGCGATGAGCTGGTCGGCCGTATCGAGGTCGCTGGCGAGAATCGCGCCCAGCCCGGCGAACTGAAGCGCGTGTGACAGTCCCTCGTAGTCGGATCGGGCGCGTGCCAGCTCGATGACCTCGGCACAGAGGACGTTCGCGGCGGCGAGGTCACCATGCATCACCGCCAGGGTCGCCGAGCCCATCAGTGCGCGAACCCGGGCTCCCTGTGCTACGCCTTCAGGCGAGGCGAGAGCCCGCGTCAACCAGCGGCGACCTTCCCCGTAGTGCCCGTTGACGTCCCAGAAGGCGTAGATCGAACCGGCCAACCGGGTCACCGACTCGCCCTGCCCGTTCTCGATGAACCACTCGATTGCGGCTCTGAGATTGCCGTGCTCACCTTCCAGCTCCGCCACCCAGTACCTCTGGTTCGGCCCACGCAAGGCGGCACCAGCGCGCTCGGCCAACCGAAGGAAATGCTCTGCATGGCGTTGGCGGAACGTCGCCAGATCGCCCCGGTCGGACAAGCGCTGCAGCGCGTACTCCTTGAGCGTCTCGAGGAGCCGGTAGCGGCGCCCTCCGTCGGCACTCTCGCTGACGAGAAGAGACGTGTCCACCAGTCGCCACAGCAGGGCCGCCGCCGAGGCGTCGGAAGAATCGGGCCGACACACGTCCTCCGCCGACGCCAGCGTGAACGTCCCTTGGAAGACCGCCACCTGCTCGAAGAGTTGGCGCTCGTCGGTCGACAGCAGCTCATAGCTCCAATCCACCACCGACTGGAGCGACCCGTGTCGGGTGCCTGGCCGTCCTCGTCGCTGGCTCAGCAGGTCTAGGCGGTCCTCCAACCGCACCGCGATCTGCTCGATGTCGAGCGCGCTAACCACGGCAGCCGCCAGCTCGATGGCCAGCGGCAGTCCGTCGAGCCGTCGGCAGATCCTGGCGATGTAGGGCGCGGTCAGCTGGTCGAGCCGAAAGTCCGAGCGCACCGCGGACGCCCGGTCGACCAACAGCTGCGCGGCCCCGGACCGGCCGACCTCGCTCGGGAGATGGTCTGCGCCTGCGACCGGCAGGTCGAGTCCGGTGAGGTGGTGCACGTGTTCCCCACTCAGCCCCAGCCGCTCCCGGCTGGTCGTCAGCACCGTCAGCTCCGGCGTGTGGGGCAGCAGTTCAGCGATGAGGTCGGTGGCGATTTCGAGGACGTGCTCGCAGTTGTCGAGGACGAGCACTGATCTCGCGTCGCCGAGCCGGCGGCTGATCTGCGACACCAGACTGGTCCCCTGCTGCTCCTTGATCCCGATCCGAGTGGCGATCGCGGTCAGTACCTGCTCCAGGTCCACCGTCGGAGCCAGCTCGATGAACCACACCCCGCCCGGAAAGTCGCTCCCCACCCGAGCCGCGATTTCGAGCGCGAGGCAGGTCTTGCCCGCACCCCCCGGCCCGGTGATGGTGACCAGCGGAAACTCGAGCAGCAACCGGTGCACCCGCTCGAGGTCGGCTCGGCGGCCGACGAAGCTGGTGAGCCGCGTCGGCAGGGTGTTCCAGACGGGCTGGGAATCCCCCGGATGAGAGGCTGGGGCCGAGACGACGAGCTCGAGCTGGGAGTCCTGGTTCAAGACGGCCTCGTGCATCCGTCGTAGCTCCGGTCCGGGTTCGATCCCGAGATCCTCCACGAGGTGGTTGCGAGCAGTGCCGAACGTGGTGAGAGCCTCGACCTGCTGGCCGCTTCGATACTGGGCGAGCATGAGGAGCGTCCATCGCCGCTCTGCCCAAGGGGTCTGGACGACCAGCGCACCGAGGTCGGCAGCGACGGCGACGTGTTCACCCAGGCACAGCCGCGCTTCCAGCAGGTCGTCCTCGGCGCCCGTTCGGATCGACGCCAGCCGCGCTCGCTCGGCTGCGGCCGCCGGCTCATCCTCGAGGTCGTCGTAGGGGTTGCCACGCCACAGCCCGATCGCGCCGCGCAGCATATCGGCAGCAGCCTCGTAATGGGCGCTCGAAAGTGCACGGTGTCCGGACTCGGCACGAGCCTGGAACCGTGCGGAATCAACCTCGTCGAATGCGGCGACGAGCCGGTACCCGCCTCCTGTCGTCACCAGCGGGAACGTTCCCGAGCCGCTCTCCCCGATCGATCGACGCAGCTCGGACACCCGGACGTGAATGATGGCGGAGGCGCTCACCGGCGGCTCACCTGTCCAGAGAATGTTCACTAGGCGCTCGCGGGATACGACCTGATTCCGCGCCAGGACCAAGACGGCGAGCAGCTTGCGATGGCGGGGCCCACCGACGTCGAGTCGGTGATCAGCGTTCCAGATCTCCATCGGGCCAAGGATTCTGAAGTCCACGAGTCCCCCTCCGGGCCGAGCATGCCACCGATGGCGGCTCCGCCGTCGCGCCACCCGCCGCCCGCGTACAGCAGAAGGTGACCAGAAGGATCCCGGAAGGACGTCTCCCTAGCGTCGAGTCATCACCACTCGAGCAAAGGAAATGCCATGCCAGACAACGGCGGGTACGTCGGCTCTGACGCTTCAAGTACGAATCGGGACGCCCGCAGCCCGCCTGCGTGACATCGACTCGATAACGCCCCTACCACCAATGCCCGAAACCGTTCCACCACACCTTTCAGGAGAACTCGAAATGAACGCAGCAGAATCGCAGACCTCACGGCGCAACTTCTTGGTCGGTAGCGGGAGTGCAGCCCTACTGGCGCTCTCGGTCGGCGCCCCCCTCAGCGCATCGGCCATCACAAAGGGGGTCAGCAGCGCCGTCGCCACGTCTATGCCGGTGGTCACCGCGCCAGCCTTCGATCCGGCAGCCCTGGTCGCTGACTACCTCAAGCAGTGGATGTTCGACCCCAACAACCCACCACACCCTCTCTACCCGAAGTCCGCCTTCAGCGGTCCGTCGAGCCGCAACTACAACCTCAAGAATCTGCAGACCAGGAGATTCCTCCAGTGGGAGCACCAGACAGTCGGGATCAACCTGGGGTGGACCGACGACGCCACTGTGCAGACCGCCAAGAAGGTCGCCCGCTGGTTCCTCACCCGCAGCACGACCGACCGAACCCCCCTCCGATACGGAGAGCTGCTCGGGCTCGGGAACGGCGGTAACCCGTCCTTCATCCGCTACTCGAAGCGGACGTTCGGCATCAATCTCGACTGGTCGAACACCCCGGTCTTCGAATGGAAGATCCTGGGCGGACCCATCGGGCAACCCGTCAACTCGGGGAAGTGGCTCGCCCTCTACAACCAGAAGGCCGGCGACTGCCTCATCCACTTTGATCGGACGGTCGGCGGTGACATCGGATGGCCGGGGAGCCAGACCTGGTTCGACCAGCTCGGGGACGTTCTCACCAAGGCGGTCAAGGACCACTGGAAGGAAGCTGTCGCCCTGCTGCTGAAAATGGCGGTCTGAGCGCGAATAACCTTCGGGAAGCAGTCATCGCCTCGTCGAACACACCGGTCACCGCGATCTGGCGGTGACCGGTGTTCGTCGACTCCGAGAACTACTTCGGCGTACGGCCAGCGTCAGCCCTGCTGTCAGCACCAACCCGAGCGCGACCTGTATCGCGGCTGCCCTTGAGGACGGTGTACTGACGGGTGGTCGCAGCATCTCCACTCCGAGGCTGTTCGCGAAGCCACGCGCGCCTTCGGCCATCAGGACCCGGTGATTCCAGATGAATACCGGACGCGCGAGCGGCGAGACCAGCCGCATCCACAGCACCTGTGGGTCGACCGACCAATTAAAGTGGAGCCTGGAACCCCCTGTCGTTGGCGTCACCCGCCAACGTCCGACCCCGCGAACACGACCGACGACCACGGTCTCGATCGCCATGGGTTCTTCATGGACGACGTCGGCCTGGAAGACCATCTGGTAGGGCAGTCGGGTCTGGAATCTATACCGCGAGGCCTCCCTCGCCCCCGGGACCCGCGGCGGCACTGACTCGACCGACAGGCTGGACGGCCACCAGGTCGGCCAGTCCGCGATCCGCCTCAGCAGGTCCCGCGTGACGACGGGCTCAGCGGCGACGTACCAGTCGTCGGAGAATTCATAGCGAGCAAAGCGGCTCGTCATCACCAGACTGTCCATTCGGGTGTCATGGGAGTGAACACGCGGGAACACGGCAGTAGTTGAGTTGCTGGTCGCGTTCACGCACCAGGCGTACTGTTCCAGAGGAGATGCGGTCAACAGCGTTGCAGGGTGCAGACGCCGCTGGCGGCCGCCGATGTGAGTCGGACTCGATCCTGTTGGGGACGAAGGCGACGCTGATCGCGTTCAGCGGGCTCACCATGCTGGCTTTCGTCGCGCTTTTCGTGATGGCAGAGAAGACTGAGCGGTACTTCGCCTGGACGATCGTTCCGGCGGCCACAGCGGCTTTCCTCGGCGCCGCCTACGGGGCCGGGTGCGTGCTGGTGATCCTCGGACTGCGGTCGGGCCGCTGGGCCCGCGTGCGGACGCCCTATCTGACCATCTTGATCTTCACCGTGATCACCCTGGTAGCGACGTTTCGCCACCTGAACCGCTTCCACTTCAACTCAGCCATGCTCATCGCGCGTCTCGCCGCTTGGTTCTGGCTTGCGGTCTACGTCCTGGTTCCGGTCGCCATGGCGGTCATGCTGGTGGTCCAGGAGCGCCGGCGGCACGAGGGTGCGAGCCGTCGGCAGCCGCTTCCGGCGTACCTTGCGATCCCGTTGGGCGTTCAGGGCGCGGTGCTCCTGGTCGTCGGGGTTGCCCTCTTCGTCGCCCCTCTCTCAGCTCGGCTGATCTGGCCCTGGGCCCTCACCCCGCTGACCGCGCGGATGGTGGCTGCCTGGCTGGTGGCATTCGGCGTTGCGTCCTTCCTCATCCTGCTGCAGGCGAACCTTCTCGAGTCGAGGATCTCGGCTTGGGCCTACGCCACGCTGGGCGCCCTGGAGCTGGTCGTCGTCCTGCGATACCCCGGGACCATCCGCTGGAGCTCGCCCGCTGCCTGGCTGTATACCGCGCTGGCGATCTCAATCATCCTGCTCGCCGGCTGGGCCATCGCCCGGACGCGCAGCGCACCCACAACCGGCTAGCTCGCGTCCATACCCGCGCCGGCGGCCGGCAGACGAGTCACTGGCCGCGCCTTTGGCGTTACCAGGCGTAGTCCTCCGGGGCGGGCTTGTGGCCGGGGAAGAGCTCGTCGAGCTTGGCCAGGGTCGAGTCGTCGAGGCTGATGTCGACGGTGGGCAGCGCGCTGCTGAGCTGCTCGGGCGTACGCGGTCCGATGATCGGCGCGGTCACCACGGGCTGGTGCAGCAGCCAGGCCAGCGCGAGCTCGGCGGCGGAGTGCCCGAGCTGGTCGGCGAGGTCCTCCAGACCCTGGATGGCGGTCCGGTTCTTCTCCAGCTCCTCGGACCGGTCGTTGCGGCGTCGGCCCTCCTCGATCTTCTTGATCACCCCACCCAGCAGGCCTCCTTGCAGCGGCGACCAGGGGATCAGGCCGAGGCCGTACTGCTCAGCCGCAGGGATCACCTCCATCTCCACCTCACGCTTGAGCAGGTTGTAGATCGACTGCTCGCTGACCAGACCGACGAAGTTGCGACGAGCCGCTGCCTCCTGCGCCTGCGCGATGTGCCAGCCGGCGAAGTTGCTCGAGCCGACGTAGAGGACCTTGCCCTGCTGGACGGCGACGTCGAGGGCCTGCCAGATCTCCTCCCAGGGCGTGTTCCGGTCGATGTGGTGGAACTGGTAGAGGTCGACGTAGTCGGTCTGCAGGCGCTGCAGGCTCTTGTCGAGAGCGCGGCGGATGTTGAGGGCTGAGAGCCGGCCGCTGTTGGGCCACGTCGCGTCGTGTCCCTCGCCGGGCAGGTCGGCGTAGAGCTTGGTTGCGATCACAGTCTTCTCGCGTCGACCACCACCCGTCGCGAACCAGTTGCCGATGATCTCCTCGGTCCGGCCGAGGCTGACCTCGCGGCCGTAGCCGTTGGCCGTGTCGAAGAAGTTGATGCCCGCGTCGTGCGCCGCGTCCATGATCGCGTGGCTGGTCGGCTCGTCGGTCAACGGACCGAAGTTCATCGTGCCGAGGCAGAGGCGGGAGACCGACAGACCGGTCCGGCCGAGATGGGTGTACTGCATGAGCGCTAGCTCTCCTGACATCGGTGTGCGGGAAGGTGCGGCAGCCGCGGGCGCGGTGACGAATGCCCGGCATGCTCGGGGGTGCTGCGGTTTCGGAGTCTAGGCCGGTGACGTCCTCGCTCTCTGGGCGGTACACGCATCGGCTCTATCAGCTCCTGCTCCCCCACGACGGGACGGACCAGTCGGCAGCGTCCCCGTCAGCGGACGCCGAGGAGGTGCTCGATGGCGTAGCGCTGGATGCGGGCGAAACCGTAGCCCCTGGTCCGGGCAGCGTCGATGTCGTAGTCCTCGAAGGCGCTGGGGTCGGCGAGGAGCTTCGCGTAGTCCTCACCCGGCTCGAGGGTGGGCAGGTTGAGGTCGTCCACCCCGGCGTCAGCCAGCGCCTCCTGCACCCGCGGATCGGCGCGGAAGGCGTGCGAGCGCTCGCGCAGGGTGAGGTAGAGCTCCATGTTGGCCAGCGCAGACTCCCACACCCCCTCCATGCTCTCGGTGCGCAACGGCTTGTAGTCGAAGTGACGGTCGCCGGTGTAGGTGGGGCCGCCGCCCGGGGCCCCGTTCTCGAGCAGGTCCACCGTCGAGAAGGCCTGCAGCAGGTCGCCGTAGCCGAACACGAGGTCCTGGTCGTAGCGGGGACCCTTCTGGCCGTTCAGGTCGATGTGGAACAGCTTGTTCTGCCACAGCGCCTGCGCGATCCCGTGGGTGTAGTTGAGGCTGGCCATCTGCTCGTGGCCGGTCTCGGGGTTGATCCCGACCATGTCGTGGTGCTCGAGCTGGGAGATGAACGCCAGCGCGTGCCCGATGGTCGGCAGCAGAATGTCCCCGCGGGGCTCGTTCGGTTTCGGCTCGATGGCGAACCGCATGCCGTAGCCCTTGTCGATGACGTACTGCGCGAGCAGGTCGATGCCTTCGCGGTAACGGTCCAGGGCCGCCCGCACGTCCTTGGCGAAGTCGACCTCCGAGCCCTCGCGGCCGCCCCAGAAGACGTAGATCTCCGCCCCCAGGTCGGCGGCCAGGTCGATGTTCTGCATGGTCTTGCGCAGGGCATAGCGGCGAACCGACCGGTCGTTGCTGGTGAATCCACCGTCCTTGAACACGGGATCGCCGAAGAGGTTCGTCGTCGCCATCGGCACTACCAGCCCGGTCTCGGCCAGTGCTCCCTTGAACTCAGTGATGATCTTGTCCCGCTCGACCGCGCTCGAGCCCGGCGGAACCAGGTCGTCGTCGTGGAACGTGATCCCGTACGCGCCGAGCTCGGCCAGCTTGTGGACGGCCTCGACGCCGGCCAGCACTGGCCGGGTGGCCTCGCCGAACAGGTCTCTCGCCTGCCAGCCGACGGTCCACAGACCGAAGCTGAACTTGTCCTCACGAGTGGGGATGGGCGGCATGGTTCCTCCGATGTCGATGATGGGTAGGGGCAAAGGGTTGAGCCCGGTGCTCAGGGCTGCGCTGGCGCGCTGATGGAGACCGGGGTGATCAGGCGTCGGTCGTGCCCGACGACCCGGACGGGACCGCTCAGCCGGACGCGCGCGCAGCAGGGCAAGTGCGAGGCCGAGCTGCCGACCAGCACGTCGACCAGGCCGGGCTCGACGATGCGCTGGAGATCGACCCCCGTGTACGCGGTCCGGTCCGCATGCACGGTGAACGAGACCTCCTGCTCCTGTCCGGGCTCGAGGCGGACCCGGGCGAAGCCGGTGAGCTGCTTGACCGGCCGCGCCACAGCGGCGACCAGGTCGTGCAGGTAGAGCTGGACGACCTCCTCCCCCGCGCGTGCACCGGTGTTCCGGACTCGTACGGAGGCGACGAACTCGCCGTCGGTGGCTATCTCGTCGCTGCTGAGCCGGAGGTCGCTCACCTCGAAGCTGGTGTAGGAGCGGCCGAAGCCGAAGGGGAACAACGGTGTCGGGTCGAGGTTGGTGGTGTCGCCGTGCTCGGCTCCGAGGGGCGGCTGGAGGTAGGTACCGGGCTGACCGCCCGCCGAGCGCGGGACCTGCACGGGCAGTCTCCCGACCGGCTGCAGCCGCCCGGAGAGCACCCCGGCGATGGCCCCACCGCCCTCCTCCCCCGGCATGAACGCCTGCACCAGACCGGCGGCGCGGCCGTGCACGGCCCCCAGGGCGTAGGGGCGACCCGACACCACGACGACGACGACCGGCGTGCCGGTGGCGAACAGCGCTTCGAGCAGGTCGGCCTGCAGGCCGGGAAGCCTGAGGTCCTCGGCGTCACAGCCCTCGCCGGATGTCCCGTGGCCGAAGAGACCTGCGAGGTCGCCGACGAAGGCGATGCAGAGATCGGCGCCCTCGGCGGCTGCCTCGGCAGCGGCGAACCCCGACCGGTTACCCCCGGTGATCTCGCAACCCGGTTCGTACACGACCTCAACCCCGGGCAGCTCGTCGCGCAGCGCGTCGAGTGCGCTCCGCACCTCGATCCCCAGACCGAGGTCGGGATGGCGGGGGAGGACGTGGTTGGGAAAGGCGTAGCACCCCATGAAGGTGCGGGGATCGGCGGCGCACGGCCCTACGACCGCCACCCGGCCCAGGGCCGGTCGGTCCTCTTCGTGCAGGGGAAGCGCCGACCCCGGGTCGAGGAGGATGACCGACCGCTCCGCCATCTCGCGCGCCAGCGCCCGGTTGGATGCGGAGTCGAGGTCGACCGTGTGAGCACCCTCAACCGACTGCTCCGGAGTCCAGTCAGGATCGAGGAGACCGAGCTCGATCTTCTGCCGCAGGTGGCGTCGTGCAGCCCGGTCGACGACCTCCTCGGACAGCTGGCCGCGCTGCACCGCCTCCACCAGTCCCGGACCGAAGCCAATGGTGTCGGGCAGCTCGACGTCGATCCCTGCGTTGAGCGCCTGGACCCCGGCTCCGTCGAAGTCGGCAGCCGTGCGGTGCATCGTCGCGAGGAAGGGCACCGCCCAGTAGTCCGAGACGACGGTCCCCCCGAAACCCCACTCGTCGCGGAGCAGATCGGTCAGCAGCCAGTGGTCGGCTCCGGCGGGCACGCCGTCGACGTCGGCGTAGGAGTTCATCACCGATCCGGCACCGGCGGCGACCGCGGCCTCGAACGGCGGCAGCATGACGTCCATCAGCTCCCGCCGGCCCATCGGCACCGGGCCGTGGTTGCGGGCGCCGCGCGAGGCGGAGTAGCCGGCGAAGTGCTTCAGCGTCGCGAGGACGCCGGCGCTCTGCAGGCCGCGCACGTAGCCGACACCGAGCGTGGCGACCAGGTAGGGGTCCTCGCCCATGGTCTCCTCGACCCGGCCCCAGCGGTAGTCCCGGACCACGTCGAGCACCGGCGACAAGCCCTGGTGAATGCCGAGCGCGACCATGTCCCGACCGATGGCGGCGGCCATCCGCTGCACCAGGTCGGGGTCGAAGGTCGCTCCCCACGCGATTGCCGCAGGGTAGACGGTCGCCCCGTACGCGGTGAAGCCGGTGAGGCACTCCTCGTGAACCAGAGCGGGGATGGCCAACCGGGAGGACGCCATGACGACCTGCTGCTGCCGGACCACCTCCGCTGCGCCCTCGAGGGCGCTGATCGGCGCGCTCCCGTAAACACGAGTGAGCTGACCGAGCCCGTGCCTGCTGGCCTCGGCCAACGAAGGCGAGCCGATGGCGGTGAAGACGTCCTGCATCGGCGCGACGTTGTGGTTCTCCTCCGCAGGACCGTCAACCCCCTCCGATGCCGGGGTCGGCTCGGCGTTGGCCGCCGCATCGTTACCGACCCAACGGCTCCCGAGCTGGCCGACCTTCTCCTCCAGCGTCATCGCGGCCAGCAGCAGGTCCACCCGCTCGTCGGCCGACAGATCCGGGTCCTGCCAGGGAAAGATCGTCTGGTTCCCCGCGGCAGCTGATCTGGCGATCACCACAACGTGCTCCTTCTGTCGTTACTGCCCAATCGGGCTGGCGTCCAGCTGTCCGGCGGCTCAGGGTTCAGGAGTCGCCGCTGCTGCAAGGCGCTTGTCCTTGACGGATTCGCGACGCTGCTGCTCGCGGACGCGCTCCGGCACGACCAGCTCGCGTTCCCCAGTCGGTCGGAAGTCGAACCGGTCGACCTCCAGGGCGTACAGGACGGCCCGCTCGACCGGGGAGTAGTCGCTCGGGTCAGCACGGTCGAACTGCATCGGCTGCCTCAAAGCGATCGGAGGGTTGGTGATGAGCCGCCCGTGCTTGATCACGTTCTGCGAGGTGGCGTGCAGCATGTACGGGTGCATCAGGACGACATCGCCAGCACGCCCGGTCAGCTCGACGAAGTCGGCGCACTGGCGCACCAAGGCCTGGAAGTCGAAGTCCTCGGGCAGGACGCCCTCGGGGTGCTCGGCGAGGTAGCGAGCAACGACCGGCACCGAGTCGGCGGCGATGTAGGTCCCGCCACCCCGGTGGTGCATGTCGGTCCACAGCACGATGGTGAGCAAGCCTTGCTCAGGAGAGTCCAGGAAGTGCCGGAAGAAGTCGCCGTCCTTGTGCCAACCGCCGACCTCGGACGACGGGGGCTGCCAGGGACGGTCGTCCCCCACACCCAGGTTGGCGATGAACCCGTCGTTCCATCGCCACGGGAGCTCGATCCGGTCCTCGCCCCCGAGCAGCTCCACCGCTGCCGCCCAGGCCCTCGGGGCGATCTCTCGGGCGTCCACGGACGCGCGCTCGGCGAGGTGGATCCTCTTCTCGGCCCACCCGTCGGGCTGCTCGGGGTCGTAGCCGAAGCGGACCCAGGCGCGATCGGTCCAGTCTTGCGCGGACTCCGGGGAGAAGCAGCCCTCGAGCACGACGTATCCGTGCTGGACGAAGTGGTCGACCTCGCTCGAAGTCAGGGCTTCCGAAACCACGGTGATCCTTTCGACAGAGTTCGAGGAGTGCGAGGGACGAGCTCTAGCCCTTGACGGCGCCGGTGAGACCCCCCACGATGCGGCGCTGGAAGATCAGGAAGAAGACGACCGCGGGGACCATCGACAACGACGTGAACGCCAGCACCCTGGCGGTGTCGACCGAGTACTGCGACGCAAACGACTGGACCCCGAGCGGCAGCGTGTACGAGGACTCGTTGTTCAGGATGAAGAGCGGGAGCATGTAGCTGTTCCAGCTCGCGATGAAGGCCAGGATGCCCGTCGTCACGACGCCGGGAACCGACAGCTGGATCACCATCCGGAAGAAGAACCCCAGCCGGCTCGCCCCGTCCATGGCGGCGGCCTCCTCGAGCTCTTTGGGGATCGCTCGCAGGAACGGCACCAGGATGATGATCGTCGTCGGCAGACCGAACGCGATCTGCGGCAGGATGACGCCGGCGAGGCTGTTCGTCAGGCCGAGACTCCGGATCATGATGTACAGGGGCGTGATCGCCACCGTGATCGGGAACATCAGGCCAGCGGCGAAAAGCGAGTACATCGCGCCACGGCCGGTGAACTCGTACCGCGCCAGCACGTAGCTGGCCATCACGCCGAGGACCACGACACCGACGGCGGTGAAGCTGGCGCAGATCACGGAGTTGCCGACCTGCTGCCAGAAGATCGAGCTCTGCAGCACCTCGACGTAGTTACCGATTCGCCACGGGCTGGGGAATCCGCTCGGGTCGGCCGTGATCTGGGCGTTCGTCCTGAACCCGCCGATGACGATGTAGAGCATCGGCCCGATGCAGATGGCGATGAAGACCAGCGCGACGAGGTAGGTCGGCAGTCCTGCGCGACCGATCCCCGACCCGCGACGCCGACGTTGGGCCGGGCGTAGGGGCGTGGTCACTGGGGGCGGCGCCATCGATGCCGACATCACTTCTTCCTCTCGGTGAGTGCACCCTCGGTGTCACGCCGGAGCACGAAGCGCTGGTAGATCAGGGCGATGACGAGCGAGATCAGGAACAGCACCACCGCCACCGCGTTGCCGAACCCGTAGTTCCCCGCGTTGCGGCCGTTGCTGACCATGTAGGTGGCCATGGTCGAGGTGCCGGCGGTTGCGGCGACGTACTGGCCCCAGATGATGTAGACGAGGTCGAAGAGCTGGAGCGCGCCGATGATCGACAGGAAAGCCCAGATCCGCAGCGTCGGCCCCAGCAGCGGCAGCGTGATGCGTCGCTGCGTCTGCCAGTACGTGGCACCGTCGATGGCGGCTGCCTCGAAGAGCTCCTCCGGAATGCTCTGCAGACCCGCGAGGAAGAGGATCACCGCAAAGCCGATGTACTTCCAGGAGATGATCATCAACAGCGACCACAGTGCCACCTTGGGATCCGACAGCCAGTCGGCGTTCGGCAGACCGAGCTTGGTCAAGACGTCGTTGACCGCCCCGTTGGTCTGGAGCATCAGGCTCCAGCCGGTGCCGACGATCACCTCCGACACCACGTACGGGACGAAGATCAGCACGCGAATCACCGAGCGTCCGACCATCTTCTGGTTGAGGAGCAGGGCCATGACCACTGCCACGGGACCCTGGATGATCAGCGACAGCACGACGATGAACCCGTTGTGCAGCAACGCGTCGTGGAAGGCGCCGTCCGCGAGAATGATCCGGTAGTTGCGAAGCCCCACGAAGTTCGTGGGTGGCCCGAAACCCTTCCACCGGTAGAAGCCGTAGTACCCGGCCATCAGGACTGGAAGGATGACGAACGCGAGGAAGACGAGGATGGCCGGCCCGGTGAGCAGGACGATCTCGAAGAGCTTGCGCCAGTCCCGTCCTCGCCGCCGGGGCCGCCCGGCCGAAGCCGCCGCCACGCGGGCACCGGCCCCGGCCGCCGAAGCGTGACGCGACAGGATGGTCGTCACGTCCCGGCCTCGCACCGGCCGCGGCTCAGCATGCCCCTAGCCCTTCGCTGCCGCATCGTTCACGCTCTTGACGATCCCGGCCGCGTCGCCCTTGCCGGCCAGCATGTTCACCACGCCGGTGTTGAGCGCGTTGCCCACGTTCTGGCCGAACAGGGTGTCCAGCCACACCTGGACGTAGGGAGCGCTGTTGTAGGACGCCAGGATCGCCTTCAGGGCCGGGTCGGTCACGACGGCCTGCGCGTCCTTGCTGGCGGGGAGGGTCTGGAACGCCTTCGCGTAGCCCTCCTGGTACTGCTTCTGCATGTAGAAGTTGAGGAAGGCCGCGCACTGCTTCGGCGCCTTCGCGGAGCAGGCGTAGCCGTCGACGCCGCCCATCATCGCGGCCGGGTCACCCTGTCCGGCGGCGACCGCCGGGAACGGGAACCAGCCGAGGTCGGACAGCGGCTTCTCGTCCGGGGTCAACGACGCGACCACGCCGGGCTCCCAAGCACCCATCAGCTCCATGGCTGTCTTGTGGTTCGCGAGCAGGCCTGCTGACGAGCCGGCGCCCTGCTGGGCCGAGGTGGTGAGGAAGCCCTTGTTGAACGGCGTGGTCTGGGCGAATGCCTGGAGGTCCTCGCCCGCCTTGGTCCAGCACGGGTCCTCGAACGACTTGTCCTTCGCGGCCGCCTCCATCGTCTCCTTCGAGCAGTCACGCAGGGCGAAGAAGTAGTAGTAGTGGGCGGCGGGCCAGGCATCCTTGGCGCCGAGAGCGATGGGCTCTACCTCTGCTGCCTTCAGCTTCGTCACGGCGACGTTGAGCTCGTCGATCGTCTTGGGGGTGTCGCTGATCCCCGCCTTCTTGAACAGGTCCTTGCTGTAGTAGACGCCGCCGGGCAGTACCGAGGTGGGCATGCCGTAGGTCTTCCCGTCAACCGCGAAGGCGTTGAAGACACCCTCGCTGACCGCAGCCTTGGTGGCCGGGTCGATCTTGTCGGTGATGTCCATGACCTGGCCCGCATCGACGATGTCCGCCAGCTTGCCGCCGCCGCGGGCCATGAAGATGTCCGGCGGAGCGCCGGAGTTGAGGGCGGTCTGCAGCTTGCCGTCCATGTCCTCGTTCTGGATCGCCTGGACGTTGATCTTGACGCCCGGGTTGGCCGCCTCGTAGTCGCTGACGGTCTTCGCCCAGTAGGCCTTGCCGGCACCCGTAGTGGAGTTGTGCCAGAAGGTCATCGTCGTCGTGCCGCCGGAGCCCGGATCGTCACTGCCGCCACCGGCGTCGCCGCCGCCGCCGCATGCGCTCAGACCTGCTACGACCACCAGGGCGCTGCAAGCGGCCAGGGTGCTTCTCGCTTTCATCTGTTCTCCTCGTCGAGTCACAGGAATGCAGACATCGCCTGCCCGCCAACGGACAGATCCAGACCACTGAAAAGGTGTGCGGCTGCTGATCTCGCGCGGTTCGCGCGGCAGCGGCTTGACCGAGAGAAGCGATCCAGGCAGCTGGTAGCGCCTCGTCACGCTCCGAAACATTCCGGAAGTTTCCGGAACACGGGTGACGATACGGCGACCTCGGTGATCCGTCAATACCCTCGGGTGAACCCATCGAAGCTGCCATCAGCTCCGATGAGAGGCCCTAGGCTGCAGGTGAAGGAGGTGACCGGTGGCCAACGATCACCCGCGCGCCGTCACCATCGCGGCCATCGCCGAGGAGGCCGGCGTCTCGGTTCCGACCGTGTCGCGCGTGCTGAACAGACGTTCCGACGTTGCGGCGGGTACGCGCGAGCGCGTCGAACAGCTCCTGCGCGAGTCCGGCTACCGCAGGCGCGGCCAACGGACCGAGGGCGCGGGCCTGGTCGATCTCGTCTTCAACGATCTCGACAGCCCCTGGGCCATTGAGGTCATGCGCGGGGTCGAGGACGCCGCGCATGCAGCCGGTGTCGGCACCGTGATCTCCGCCGTCCACCGCCAGGCGGGCTCGACGCGGCGCTGGCTCTCGAACGTGCGGGCTCGAGCCAGCGACGGCGCGGTGTTTGTCACGACTGACCTGGATCCGCTGCTGTACGAGGAGCTCAGAGGCCTGCACGTACCGGCTGTGGTCATCGACCCGGCAGGGGTGCCCGATCTCGACGTGCCAACCATCAGCTCCGACAACCGGGGCGGTGGCGTGAGTGCCACTCGGCACCTCGTCGCGCTCGGGCACCGACGCATCGCGCACGTCGCCGGTCGAGCCACGCTCTGGTGCAGCCGGGCCCGCCTCGACGGCTACCGGGCCGAGCTGCGGGCCGCCGGCCTGGCCGCGCGCCCGGAGCTGGTGGTGGAGGCCGACTTCGATTTCGAGTCGGGCTTCCGAGCTGGTCGCAGGCTGCTCGACCTCGATGTCCAGGATCGACCCACAGCCATCTTCGCCGCAAGCGACGAGCTCGCCCTGGGAGTCACGGAGGCGCTGAGACGAGCCGGACTCTCCGTGCCCGAGGACGTCAGCGTCGTCGGCTTCGACGACCTACCGCTGGTGCGCTGGTCGTCGCCACCCCTGACCACAGTGAGCCAGCCGCTGGTCTCCATGGGTCGGCTCGCGGTCGACATGGTCCTCCGCCTGGTGCAAGGCGAACGGCTCGAGACCACCCGGGTCGAGCTCGCCACCACGCTGGTGGTGCGCGACAGCACCGCGCCGCCCGCCAACGCCCGTAGGTCGAAGGCGGTCTGACCACCGCAGACGCCGTGGTCGCCAGCCCGGTGGCGGGGTCAGCGAGAGCCGGACGAGGCTGACCACGTCCGGGCCGAGAGCGGCGACCCCGTCGCCGACGGCCTCGACGTAGGGCCCCTCGGTGGTGATCTTTGTGTCCCGCCATCGCACGCGGTGGACTCCTGGCAACCCCGGCCGGAACGGCGGTTCGCCGGTTCACGACGGCGAGCCCGAGCTGGCGCGCCGTCAGGAGGCGATGGCCGTCATCTGGATGGAGGAGAACACCGGGCAGCTCGACTCGTCAACAGGACGACGACTCGACGAGGTCGTCGTAGCTGGCGCCGCCTGCTTCCAGCACCATCTTCTGAGGCTCGAGCAGGACCCGGAGGTCAGCATCCACCGAACGACGTGAGCGCTCGAGAAGCGCGATGGCATCTCGACGCGGACGGGACTGATAGCCGGACGCGACGGCGATCCTGCCACCAGGGTCACGTCCCGAGGTCACCGTCGCCGCTCAGGAGGTCATGCAGGACCCGGGCCAGGGCGGCGGCACCGAGATCGGTGTCGGCGTCCTCGACGTGCTCCGCCGGTGAGTGCGAGACCCCGGTCGGGTTGCGGACGAACAGCATCCCGGTGGGCACCTCGGTGGCCAGGACGCCGGCATCGTGACCGGCACCGGTTGCCAGCAGCGGCGCGCCGTGCAGCGCGCCCGCCAGGCGGTCCCGCAGCTGCGCGTCGAAGTGCACCGCGGGGCTGAGCGACTCCTCGACCAGGTCGACAGTGCAGCCCTCGTCCGCGGCGATCGCACGGGCCCGCACACCGATCGCGGCGACCACGGACGCCGTCGCCGCGTCCTCGGGATGCCGGGCGTCCAGCCACAGATCCACCCGCGAAGCGATCACGTTCGTGCCACCGGGTACGGGAACCAGCCGGCCGATCGTGGCCCGTGCCTCCAGATGCTGGCGCGCGACGTCGCGGACCGCACCGATGATCGCGCCCGCGGCGACCATCGGGTCCCGCCGGTCACTCATCAAGGTGGCGCCGGCGTGGTTGCCCTCACCTGCGACACTCAGCCGCCACCGCCCGTGGGCCAGGACCGAGGACGCGACCGCGACGGGCTTCCGCAGGTCGATCAGCCCCCGGCCCTGCTCGACGTGCAGCTCGACGAAGAGCCCGATCCGGCCCAGCATCTCCTCGTCCCGGCCCAGATGCGCCGCGTCGAGGCCGTGGCGGCCCGCGGCCTCGGCGAAGGTGATGCCGTCGCTGTCCCGCAGAGCCGCCGCCTTGGCCGGGTCCAAAGTGCCGGTGAGCAGTCGCGAGCCGAAGCAGGCGACGCCGAACCGGGACCCCTCCTCCTCAGGGAACACCGCGATCGCCAGCGGACGAGCGGGCTGGAGCCCCGACGCCACCAGCCCGTCCACCGCCGCCAGTGCCGACGCCACCCCCAACGGCCCGTCGAACGCGCCACCCCCAGGGACGGAGTCGAGGTGGCTCCCGGTCACCACGGCGTTCTCCAGCGGCGAGCCGGCGGGGTTCCACCAGGCCCAGATGATGCCGTTCCGGTCGGTCTCGACGTCCAGCCCACGACGCCCCGCGTGGGCCAGGAACCACTGCCGCAGCTCGGACTCGGCGGCCCCGTAGACGGGTCGGCTGTAGCCGCCCCGGACGCGGTCGGTCCCAACGTCAGCGATCTCCGCGAGCAGTTGCGGCACCGACGTCGGCGCGGCGACGGGCCAAGGGTCAGGCAATCCGGTGGGCGTTTCGCGGACGTAGGTCATCCTGGCAGTCTCGCGCAGCAGTCGAGGGCCTGGTCGATCTCGTGGCGGCTCGCCACGATCGGGGTGGCCCCGGGGAACTCGGCCAGCACGGGAGCGGACGACGGGAATCGAACCCGCATTCTCAGCTTGGGAAATGGCTCCAGGCGGGCGGCGTCAGCGCAGGGTTGGCACCCGGCGGCCTCCGAGTGACCGCTCCTGACCGCCGCTCGGGGCACGTTGTGGGCACGCAGACGCCACTGTTCGATTACGAGCGACACATTACGAGCGAGTCCTGAGGATGACGGCATGCGACGGCGAGGATCGGAACGCGGCTGCGGGTTGAGGACCAGGAGCGGACGATACTGGGCCCTGCTGAGCAGGCAGGGACAGGACAGGGGCCACCGATCTGCTGACCTCTGCCTTCTCAGAGCACTTCGGTAGAGGCTCGCAGTCAAGACCATGAACCCGTCGTCGGTCAGCCCGCCCCTGCTGTTCGGGCATGTTCGTCCGCGGTTGGCCCCGCACGGTGGATGGACCCGCTTAGAGTGCCAAGGAGTACGTGCTGACCTGTTGGAAGCGCACGGGCAAGGGGTTCTAATGGCAAGGCGACGAAGTTTTCCTTCCGCGACTGTGCGCTACCAGCGCGAGCGCGAGCGGGCGTACGCGGCGCAGCAGAGGGCGATTGCGAAGGCGCAGCAAGACGCGGAACGTGCCCGGGCCGCACAGGCGCGTGCCACTGTGGCTGAGCAGCGCGAGATGAAGAGGCTCTACGTTGAGAGTCGTGTGGCTGAGGTCACGGCGTTAAACGATGAGTTGGAGGCGCGTGTCCGCGCGCTCGGGACGCTACTCGCGGACACGCTCCGGGTGAATAACCATCTGGACTTCGAGACGCTCAAGGAGCACCGAGAACTGCCGCCGAGGCAGCAGTCTTCCCTTGACGTGCCCCTCGAGCCGCCAAGACTCGCCGCGTTCATGCCCCCGCCTCAGACTGGCCTCGGTGCGATGCTCGGCCTGGGAAAAGCGAAACATGATGCGGCCGTAGCTGTCGCGGAGGCGAACTACGCCGGAGCCATGGCGATTCACCGTCAGAGGGAAGGCGCACGCCTGCACGAACTCGAACGGGTGACCGCAGCCCACGCCAAGTGGATCGAGGACATCAAGCATTGGACGGCCGGCCAGCACGCTGATGTGGACGCCTTCCAGCGTGCGTTCGAGGGCGGCCATCCCGACGCCGTGGTGAGCTATTTTGAGTTGGTTCTTCAGCGCTCGGCCTATCCTCACGGCTTTCCTCAAGAGTTCAAGCTGGCGTATGTTCCGGAGTCGTGTGAACTGGTGGTGGAGTACGAACTCCCCGTTGTGGAGATCGTGCCCCGCGCGAAGGCTTACCGCTACGTGAAGACCTCGGACTCGATTGCGGAAGTATCGAGACCAGCCACGCATGTCCGAGGCATCTACGCGGGCGTGGTCGGCCAGGTCACCCTTCGGACGCTCCATGAACTGTTCGAGGCGGACAGGGGCGGACACGTTGGCGTCGTGGTCTTCAACGGGGTCATCCATACCACCGACCCCGGTAGCGGAAGGCCGATCAAGCCTTGTTTGGTGACGGTCAGAGCCACAAGGGACTCCTTTAGCGAACTCGACTTGGCCCATATCGAACCGCTTGCTTGTCTAAGACATCTGTCCGCTGGGGTCTCCAAAAGCCCCGCTGAATTGGTGCCGGTGCGGCCCGTGCTGGAGTTTGACATGGTGGACCCCAGATTCGTGGCGGAGTCGGAGGCGCTGTCCCTCCTGGATGAGCGGCCTAACCTCATGGAACTGAGCCCCACCGACTTCGAGGTGCTCATTCAGAATCTCTTCACAAGAATGGGCTTGGATGCGAAGCAGACGAGGCCATCGCGCGATGGGGGTGTCGACTGTGTAGCTTATGATCCCCGGCCGATCTTTGGCGGTAAAGTTGTGATCCAGGCGAAGCGGTACAAGAACACCGTGGGTGTCTCCGCGGTTCGTGATCTATTCGGCACGCTGCAGAACGAGGGGGCTAGCAAGGGCATTCTCGTCACCACGAGTGGCTACGGTCAAGCGTCATTCGATTTCGCTCGGAACAAGCCAATCGAATTAATCGACGGCGCAAACCTGCTCTATCTGTTGAAGCAGTATGCGGATGTTGACGCCAAGATTCAACCACCCGAGGACTGGTCAGATCCCGCCGCCGATCTTGGTGAGTAGGCTTCTTGCGGGCAGGCGCGGGCACCCGCTGCGCCGGGCAAACTTCAACCTAGCAGGGCGGTGGGCGGCCGTTAGTGACCAGTTCGGGGTGCCCGGTCAGCACCTGCACCACTTGCGGCCCACCGGGAACACGCTCGGGGTCTCAGCCCGGTGCAAGCCTGAGAGACCTTCGCGATAGGCGTCCGACGACGTCGTCTCCGAGGACTTCCGCGGGCCTCAGTATCACTCGAACTGAGTAGGACGGCTCATGTGGTCGTTCAATAGCCGAGTTGCAAGCGTTGCGGGGGGTACGCCGATCCGGCCCGCAACCCATACCCGGAAGACGATCTGCAACATTCTTCGAACCTCTACAAGCTCCTCGAACGCAGGCATTTCACGATTAGCGTGCTTCGTAGCGTTGTAGGCGTCCGCTGCCCTGGTTGCCCAGGGCTCCACAAGAAATGGCAAGGGTACGACAAGGTCGTCGTATACCCGCTTCAGACGATCCTTGTGGATCTCACGATTTGCGTCCCTTTCCGACAGGCCGCCCTTCAACGCCAGGAGGTAGCCAATACCGTCCAAGCCGATACCCGCTTGAGACACTTGAATCTCGATAGGCGTGGGTTCCCGTCGGTGCAAGTCCAGGATTGATCCAATTCCGCGCGCGAAGGCCTCTCGTAAGTCGATCCACTTCTCAATTCCTTGTGGACCGATGTGCTGGAACGTGAATAGGAACTGTATATGACCGTCCTTTAAAGGGTATTGCCGAGAGTCGGTCCTTATGACACTCGCCCATCGGTCACCAACGGGCCCGCCGAATAGCACGCGTATGGGATCGTCCAGTCGCTGGGCTGTGGTCTCGCTGACGTTAAAGGGTGCCCAGGCGGCAAGCCCTACCAGCTCTGCGATTTGGATGTGCATAAGCTCGTGATCCGCCCACTCAGCCAAATCAGAGCCGTGCGTTTCGATGAGAACACGCTCGCGAATTTCCGTCGTATCTCCGTGCGCCGACAGTTCATAGTGGAAGCTAGGGCGGGCAATCAGGTTGAGATTTCGATGCAGTGGCACTGGATCCGGGGACTTGAGCGTAAGCGTCACAGATTGCAAGCGTTGATCGTCGTCATACTCGGCGTCCTCGCTCATCGACCGGAGGTGCAACCATTGGCTCATACCCGGTATGACAGAACGGAACCCATGAATTCTCGCGTAGTCGATGAACTGACGACCACCGAATACAGCCCGGCGAACACCTATGCGCCCCACGCCAGGGCCGCCGAGTTGCTCGTTGTGCCCGCGCACCCGGCAACCAACGAGCGTGACACAGCCCTTCTCGTCATTGAACCAGAGAACATTTGGAGGCGCGTAATTGAAACCAGTCTTGTCAGGATCGTCGCCGTAATGTGTGACCTCGCCGCCAAACCATCGCCAATAAGGGGATTTATGGTCGCTCCACGGAACAAGCAGCTCGATTCTGTCGTCGATCCGTCGGAGTGTGCAGCTGACCATTGGAGTATCGGCCAAACCGTCAATGAGCCAGCCGAGCCGGTGCTGCCCATCGATTAGAGCGTTCTTATCGGCCATTATCCTAGTATGCATGTGACTGTCACCCCGCCGCCCGCTGAGAACTCAGTGCCAGTTGTGCGGCGCGGCCCGCAGCGGAGCGAGGACACGCGCCGCTGGCCGAGCGCAGCGAGGCCCTTGATCTAGTAGAGCCAGATTCGGCAACGGCGCGGAGTGTCCTCTGTCTCTGTAGCGGGTGATGCTTGACAGTTCTGTGTCAGCTGATGCTTAACACCTGGCCGTTGGTCGGCTGATCCTGGGCTCGGCGTTCGTGGGCGCCGTGACCTGGGAGGCCGGGATGGCGCTGGTTGTCTTGTCGAAGGTGGAGCAGCGGCTGGACGCGGTCCGGGCGGTGTTGGCGGGGGCGTCGGTCACAGAGGTCGCCGTGGCGGTCGGGGTGTCCCGGGTGAGCGTGCATGCCTGGTTGCAGCGCTATCTTGCCGAGGGCGTGGCCGGGTTGGCGGACCGGTCCCATCGGCCCCGGTCGAGCCCCGCGTCAGGCGTCGGACGCGGTTGCGGTGTCGGTGACGGAGATGCGTCGGCAGCATCCGCGGTGGGGTGCGCAACGGATCCGGCTGGAGCTGCTCCGACGGACCCCGGCCGGGGATGGTGGTGCCGTCGGCGTCGACAGTCAACCGGATCCTGGTCCGTCACGGTCTGGTGGTGCAGCGGAAGCGGAAACGTCCCCGGGACTCCTATGTCCGCTGGTCACGGCCAGCACCGATGCAGCTGTGGCAGATCGACATCGTCGGCGGCGTGATGCTGGTCGACCCGCGGACCGGGGTGTTGCGGGAGGCGAAGGTGGTGACCGGGGTCGATGACCATTCCCGGTTCTGCGTGATCGCCTCGGTGGTGGAGCGGGCCACCGGCCGCGCGGTGTGTCTGGCCCTGGCTTCGGCGTTGTCGCGGTTCGGGGTGCCGGAGGAGATCCTGACCGACAACGGGAAGCAGTTCACCGACCGGTTCGGGAAGGGCGGGGAGGTGCTGTTCGACAAGATCTGCCGGACCAACGCGATCACCCACCGGCTGACCCAGCCGGCGTCACCGACCACGACCGGGAAGATCGAGAGGTTCCACCTCACCCTGCGCCGCGAGCTGCTCGACGACTGCGGCCCGTTCGAGTCGCTGCAGTTGGCGCAGGCGGCGGTGGACGGGTTCGTCGGCCGATACAACGCCGACCGGCCGCACCAGGCACTCGACCCGCAGACGCCGGTTACCCCAGCCGACCGGTTCACCCCGATCGCGGCGGCTGAGCGGGAGAAGCTGCAGCTGTGGCTGCCGCCCGCCCTCGCCACCTCGAGCCCGGCCGCCCTGGAAGCCACGGCGCCTGAGACGGCGGTGACGGTGTGGTCGGGTGGCCCGGTCGCGCTGGACCGGGTGGTGCCGGCGTCGGGGAACATGGTGTTGGCCGGGAAGCAGTTCTGGCTCGGGCCCGCCCGCTCCGGGCAGGTGGTCCGCTTCTGGGCCAGTGTCGATGTCATTCACCTGTTCATCGGGGGCACCCGCGTCAAGACCGTCCGGTCGCACCTCAGCGTCAACGACCTGGCCCGGCTCGTCGCCGGGGGTGCGGTCAACGCCGGACCGTCACCGCTGCCGGCGGCCGAGGAAGGCATCGCGGTCGAGGTCGAACGGGTCGTCACCAAGGACGGCCTGGTCAGCCTCGGCGGCCGCTCGATCCTGGCCGCGGAGATCCTCGCCGGCCGTCAGGTCGGCATCCGACTCGAGCCCGACACGTTGATGTTCTTCGACCTCGACAGCCGAGAGCTGCTCCGGGTCCGACCCAACCCACTCAGCCACGAGCAGGTCCGCCAGCTCCGCGGAAACCGGCCCGCCGGGCCACCACCCCGGCCCTCGACCGAGCCGATCCGGGTCCAGCGCCGGGCCTCGAACAGCGGCGTGATCATGGTCTGCGGCCAGAAGGTCGCCCTCGGCCGCATCCACGCCGGCCAAACGGTCACCATCCACGTCTCCGACACAACGCTGGCCATCGAGTTCGACGACGGCGAGCCCCGGACCGTCCGGAGGACCACCACCACGCCAGTCCGTAACATCAAAGCCGACCGGCCACGACCGGACACCTCAGTTATCTAGGCCAGATGTAAAGGATCACCTGGCACAGAACTGTTAAGCGTCTCCTGCCTCAAGACATGCGGAGTGTCCTCTGTCCTCCGTCGGGTGATGCGCGACAGTCGTCCGCCAGTTGATGTGCGACACCGGGCCGGTTCGGCCGCTCTGAGCTGGGCGTCACCGTGGACGTCCAGACCTCAGGGGGTCGGGAATGGCTCTGGTTGTCTTGTCTGTTCTCGAGCAGCGGTTGGACGCGGTCCGGGCGGTCCTCGCGGGCGCGGACGTCACCGAGGTGGCGTTCCGGCTGGGGGTGCACCGCTCGACAGTGCATCGGTGGGTTTCCCGCTATCTGGTCGATCAGCTGGCTGGGTTGGCGGACCGGTCGCACCGACCGGCCTCGTGCCCTCACCAATCAGCCACTGACGTGGAGGAGGCGGTGGCGGAGATGCGGCGGAAGCATCCGCGTTGCGAGTCGCGGCGGATCCGGCTGGAGATGCTCCGCAAGCCCGCACCGGGGTTGGTGGTGCCGGCGGAGCGGACGATCGATCGGATCCTGATCCGGCAGGGCTTGTTGCGGGCCCGTCCACGGAAGCGGCCGCGGGACTCCTTCACCCGGTTCGAGCGGCCGGGACCGATGCAGCTGTGGGGCATCGACATCGTCGGTGGTATCGAGTTGGTCGACACCCGGACCGGGGAGATCCGACGAGGCCAAGCTAGTCACCGGCGTCGATGACCACTCCCGATTCTGCGTGATCGCCGCCGTGGTCGAACGGGCCACCAGCCGGCGATATGTCTGGCGTTCGCCCAAGCCCTGGCCCGGTTCCGGGGTGCCAGAGGAAGTGATCACCGACAACGGCAAGCAGTTCACCGACCGGTTCGGTAAGGCGGGGAGCATCTCCAAACCTGACATCTCTAGGGCCTGACCGGTGAGCGTGATCGCGCGGCGTGCCCAAGCCGGAAGACTGGTGTGACGTCTAGGGCGAGATTTCGGACACAGGAGTGATCCTTCGGAAATCATGATTTTGGTCGAGCTGGGTGGTGGCGCACATGGCATTGCGTCGGGTGCCGGAAACCCGAACCGGGATGCTCTTTGAATGTGACGGTGAGCGTTGCCGGGCCGGCTCTCCTCCAGTCGTGCTTCAAGCGTCAGCGACGCGCCGGACCTTGTGGGTCGGGCGCGTCGCTGGTCGAGTCTTCTCGGTGTGGTTAGCCAAAAAGTCCGTTGACCTGGTTGTTAGCGTCGGTGAGTGATGACGGTTGGGCCTTGCCGGAGAAAACCGCATCCATGGCCGGGGTCATGATGCCGTCGATCTGTGAGGCGTGGTCGGTGATCGGGAACAGAATCGTCGTCTTGTCCTTGACGTGGTTGGTGAAAGGGCTGACGTCGACGCCTTTCGCCTTGAACGCGGCGATGGCTTTCTCGGTCGAGGTCTTGACGGCCGGAAAGACGACGGCCTTTGAGGCGACGATGTCTTGGCAGTCGGCCGAACCGAGGAATTCGACCCATTTAGCGGCGGCGGGCTTGTTCTTCGAGCCGACCCAGATGGAGTCGGCGAGGCCGTTGTACATGGTGGAGCGTTTGCCGCTGGGACCGACGGGGGTCGGCGCAAGGCCGGTTTCGACGCCCTTGTAGCTGATCATCTGGCCGAGCACCCAGTCGCCGCCGGGGAGCATGGCGTACTGGCCGGCGCCGTACAGATCGGAGGCGTTCTGACCGGTGGTCGCCGCGATGGAGGGCATGTAGCCCTTGGCAATCAGGCCGGCCATCCAGCCCATGGTCTTCTGGAAGTCCGGGTTGTCGTAGTTGTAGTGGGTGCCCCACGGGTTTTTGTCGGTGTGCTGCCACGGCAGGGTTCCGGTGTACTGGCTCCACTGGGTCTGTCCGTTGCCGCTGCCTGAGCCGTCGTTGCCGAGGCCGTAAACCTTGACCTTGGTCTTGTCGAACCCGGCTTCGTCGCCCCGCTTGCCGTTCTTGTCCATGGTCAGGTGGGCGATCGTCTTCTCGAAGGTGCCGCCGTCGTCCGGATTCCAGGTCAAGCTCTGCAGGCTGGCCTCATCAATCCCCGCATCGGCGATCAGCTTCTTGTTGTAGAAGTTCGCAATGGTATCGAAGTCCTTCGGCAGGCCATAGCGTTTGCCGTCCTGGCCGACCCAAAGATCGGCCAGACCCTCTTGGTAGATGCTGGTGTCGATCCCATCCTTCTTGAGCGTGTCGTCTAGGGGCGCGAGCTGCTCCTGGCCCACCATCTCCGGGTACTTCGACAGGTGGTTGGTGAACACGTCGGGTGCGGTGCCCCCGACAAAACCGTTGGTCAGCTTGCCCCAGTAGTCGCCGTAGCCGTACTGGCTGATCTTGACGGTGACATTCGGGTTTTTGGTGTGAAACGCGTCGGCGCAAGCCTGGTAGGCGGTCAGCTGGTTGGTGTCCCACAGCCAATAGCTCACCTCGCCGGTGGCGGTTGAGGTGTCGATCGCTCCGCCCTGGGCGCCGGTGTCGCCGCCTGAGTCGCCGCCGGCGCCGCCGCAGGCGGTCAGGGCGAGGCTGAGAACGGCGGCCCCGACGATGCCGAGACTAAACCTCGAACGAGTTCGTGCCATGTTGAACAACTTCCTTTCGTGGACAGTCATGTTTGTAAGGGTTGCCATCGACCGTTCGGTATGAGGTATCGATGCTTCGTGCTGCTCCGCTTGGGGTGACGTGCTCACTTCATGCCGGAGAATCCGATGGAGTTGACGACCTTCTTGCCGAAGAAGGCGAACAGGATGAGCAGAGGGAGCGCCGCGACGAGGGAAGCCGCCATCAGACCCGCCCAGTCCGGGCTGCCGCCCGGGCTCTGGCTGCGGAACACACCCAGGGCCACGGTCAGAACTTTCGTGCCTTCGGTGTTGCCGACCAGCAGCGGCCAGAAGTAGTCGTTCCAGGAGGCGATGAAGGTGAGGATGCCCAGTGTCGTGATCGGCGAGACGCTCATCGGCAAGATGATCCGGAAGAACACCCGCCAGACACCCGCCCCGTCGATCGACGCCGCTTCCTCGATCTCCTTGTTGATGCCCAAAAAAAACTGCCGCAGGAAGAAGATGGCGAACGGGGTCATCAACATGCTTGGCAGAACCATCCCGGTCAAGGTGTTCAACAAGCCGAGGTTCTTGATCAGAATGAAGTTCGGGAGGGCGGTGAAGATCGGCGGCACCATCAGCGCGGTCAGGAACAACGTGAACACCTTGTCCCGCCCGGGCCAGGTGAGGCGGGCGAAGGCGTACGCGGCGAGGGAGCAGAAGAAGACCTGGCCGACCGTGAGCACGGTGGAGTAGACGATCGAGTTGCGCAGGTACAACAAAAAGTTGATCTCGCCGCCGGCACCGCCTTGGGCGATCGCCTCCTCGGGTGTGGACAACCCGAGGACGCGCTTGAAGGCGCCCAAGGTCGGATCGACCGGCAGCAGCGAGCCGGCGTCGGAGAACAGCGACTTGGTGGTCGACAGTGCCGTGCGCAACATCCAGTAGAACGGGAATAGGGTGGCGATGATCATGATGATGAGCGCGGTCCAGGCCGCGATCCGCCCGATGCTGACCTTCCGCTTCTCAGCTTTGACGGGGTGGGGCAGGTTGTCGATCGTCGCGGGGTCGACGGAGGTGGTTGTCGTCATTCCATGCTCCTAGGAAAGGTCCGACTCGCCGGCGTTCAGCAGCTTCAGCTGCACGAGCGCCACCGATACGAGGATGATGAACAAGACGACCGACAGGGCACAGGCGTAGCCGAACTGCCCCTCGGCGAAGCCCTTCTGGAAGATGTAGTACTGCAGTACTCGGCTGGCGTTGACCGGGCCGCCTTTGGTCGTGACCGCGACGGTGTCGAAGACCTGGAACGAGCCAGTGACGGTGATCACGAGGACCAGCGCGAGCACGGGTCGGAGGAGCGGCAGGGTGATCCGCCAGAACGAGCGCCACTCGGTGCTGCCATCGATGGAGGCCGCCTCGTACACGTAGATGGGAATGGTCTGTAGACCCGCGAACACCAGCAGCGCGGTGTAGCCCATGTGGCGCCACACGTTCACCGCGGCGATGGTGGGGATGGCCCAGTGCTCATCACCGAAGAACGGGATGCGGTTCAGCCCGGTCCAGGCAATGAACTCGTTGACAATGCCGATCTGGTAGTCCAACAGCCACAGCCAGGTCAGAGCGGCGACGACGCCAGATACAAGGAAGGGCAGCAGGAGCGCACCGCGCACGACCGTCGACTTGACCAGCCGCTGCATCAACACCGCCAACCCGACCGCGAGCAAGGTCTGAAAGACGATGTTGAGGATGACGTACTCGATCGTGACCACCAGGGCGTTCCAGAACAGCTTGTCGCCGGCGATTCTGACGAAGTTGTCGAGGCCGATGAAGTGCGGGGTCCCGAGCAGGGTGTACTTGGTCAGGCTGAAGTAGAAGCCACGGATCGTGGGATACAGATAGAAGATCAGGAACCCGATCGTGGCCGGAGCGATGAACAGCAGCGCCATCCCCGACTGGCTCCGCCCGGCCCCGGGCTTGCTCTTCTTGACCGGGCCGCCGTTCACGGCACGATCCGAGACAGCCGGTATCTCGACGGAGCTCACCACTTGCCGATCCTCACGGGATGGAGCTGCAGCGGGTTCGCGGAACGGGATGGCCCCGATCGGACACGCGGCAGGTTCGGCGCTCTAGACGTCATCGTCGGTCCTCTCAACACTCGAGCACCTCGTCGTGGAGGTGGTGGTGCGGGAATCTATCCGATTAGATCAGCGGGTGGCAAGAGTTGCCCGATGATTTTCTAGTCGATTAGAGTGAGCGGTGTCAGTGCAGGCACAGCGCTCGTCGGAAGGCTGGCGCCGTGTCACTGCCTCTGGAGATGACCCCAGGTCCGAACGCATCCTCAAGGAGTCAAAAGATGTTCTCTCTCGGCATGGTCGGGGCAGGCCAGTTCGCGGGTACCTTCGCCAAGCTCTTCCAGCTGCACCCGGCCGTCAGCGAGGTAGTGGTGACCGACCTGCTGCCCGAGCGCGCCCAGGAGCTCGTTGTCCAGCAGCACCTGGCGGGCGTGGTTGACGGCGTCGATGCTCTGCTCGGCTCCGATGTGGACGCGGTGGCGATCTTCACCCAGCGCTGGACCCACGGTCCTCTGGTCGTCGAAGCTCTGCGGGCTGGCAAGCACGTCTACTCCGCGGTACCGATGGCGTTCACGGTCGAAGAGGTTCAGCAGATCATCGAGGCGGTGCAGGAGACCGGGCTCACCTACATGATGGGCGAGACCAGCTATTACAACCCGGCCACTGTCTACGCGCGGCAGAAGCTCGCCGAGGATGCCTTCGGCCGCATCTTCTACACCGAGGGCGACTACGTGCACGACATGGATCTCGGCTTCTATGACGCCTACCAGTACAGCGGCGGCGAGAACTGGAAGGCCACCGCCAGCTACCCGCCGATGCACTACCCGACCCACTCGATCGGCGGGGTGCTCGGCGCTGTCCCGGCGCACGCGGTCAGCGTGAGCGCCATCGGTGTGGTCGACCAGCGCGGCGATGGCGTCTTCGACCGGTCGGTCAGCCAGTTCGACAACGACTTCTCCAACACCTCCGCACTGTTCGAGCTGTCCGACGGCGGAGTGATGCGGATCAACGAGATGCGCCGCGTGGGCTACCCGTCGCACCTGAGGGAGTCCCGGTTCCGCTACTTCGGCACCGAAGCCAGCTTCGAGCAGCTCGCCAACGTGACCGTCTGGCAGGACAAGCGGGGCGTCACCGACATCTCCGAGCAGGTCGACTCCCGGCCCTCCATGTCGCCCGACGACCCGTCCCTGGCCCACATCGCCCCCGAACTGCGCGACGCGTTCATCTCGGGCCACGCCCCGGTACACGACACGAGCCGACTTCCCGACACCTTCCAGGGGGTGGCGAATGGGCACGAGGGCAGCCACCACTTCCTCGTCGACGACTTCGCCCGAGCCGTCGAAACCGGCACCCTGCCGCCGGTCAACGCCTGGACCGCTGCTCGGTTCACAGTGCCGGGCATCATCGCCCACCAGTCCGCCCTGCAGGGCGGCGTCCGGCTCCCCGTCCCCGACTTCGGCGACGCCCCAGAACGCCTCGTCAGGCCGACCGAAACCGCGGTATGACCGCCGACCAGCCAGGTCGAGGTTTGCACAGCTCAGCGCTACCGTCGCCTGTATGAACGCCTCCGGACCGCCCTCGCCACGCTCGACGGTGACTCATGTCGACGTGGCCAAGCGGGCCGGGGTCTCGACGGCTGTCGTGAGCTACGTCGTGAACAACGGCCCCCGGCAGGTGGCGCCCGCCACCGCTGCCCGAGTCCACGCCGCCATCGAGGAACTCGGGTACCGCCCGAACCTCAGCGCCCGTGCTCTACGGCGTGGGACCACCGACCTGATCGGGCTTGTGGTCCCCGACAGCACCAACCCCTTCTTCGCCGAGCTCGCGCGGTCCGTTGAGCGCGCTACCGCGCAACACGGCTACAGCATGGTGTTGGTCAACAGCAACAACAGCGGTCGACAGGAGCGGCAGCACGTCGAAAGCCTGGCCGACCGCCGGGTCAGCGGACTGGTGGTGGCCACAGCCATGGCCCCCCACCAATTCGACCTCGGGGACCGCAAGAGCATACCTACCGCCATCATGAACGCCGATGGACCGATACCTGGCTTCCATACCATCGGCCCCGACTTTCGCCACGGTGCCCAGACCGCTGTCGAACACCTGCTGAACGTGCACGAGGCGGGCACCGTTGCCCTCGCCACCGGCGGCCAACTCAAGTACGTCGAAACCAACAGCCGCGAACAAGGCTGGTCAGACGCACTCACGCACAACGGCCGCTCCCAAGGCCCCATAGTCGAAGGTGCCTTCACCCGCGACGGCGGCCACAAAATGGGGCTAGAGCTGATAGCGCGCGACCTGCCAGACGCCGTGTTCGCCACCAACGACCTCCAGGCCATCGGTATCCTCCGAGCCCTCCACGAAGCCGGTGTCCGAGTACCGGAAGACGTCGCCATCGTGACCTTCGACGGCACCGAAGAGTCCGAATACAGCTGGCCACCATTGACAGCCGTTCGCCAACCCATCACGGCCATGGCCACGGCCGCCGTAGACACTGTCCTCAACCCGTCGCAGGCGGCGCCAGAACACCACACCTTTGCTACTGATCTCATCATCCGCCGCTCCTGCGGCTGCACCACGACCCACGCGACCCCAGTAGAATCCGAGACAACCGAGGTCAGCCGCTTCCAGCAGATTCGTCCATCAATTTGAGCACGCGGGTAAGGCTGAAGGAGACGCCCCGGATGGACGGCCCGCCACCTCGGGTTACGGGTTTGCCAAGAATCGCTGTGGTGTTCAACAGCACCCAGGAAGCCGAGTTCTGTCGGCCGCCGCTCACGGCCAGCCGGCAGCTGGTAACCGAGATGGCCCGCCGAGCGGTCGACTCGGTGCTGTCACCTGACCGCACTCCGACCAGCGTCGTACTGCCCATGAAACTCGTCGTGCGCGAGTCCTGCGGCTGCCCAGCCTTCTGAACTATCAACCGGACCAGAAGCCCGGCCGCCCCGCCCCTGAGGAGAACCATGCCTGCTCAAGTCGACCTGATTGTCAGCATCCGCGAAGCCGGCGCCCATCTGGTGCTCGACATCACCTCCGGGCAGCTGCCGGCGGTGGTGCACTGGGGCGCTGACCTCGGACCGTTACGAGAACGATGCAGTGGCATTGGCGCTGACGGGAACGGACCCGGTAGTGCCCAACGTCGTCGATGAGCCGACGACCTCCGGGTGGGCGACCGCGAGGTGCACAACTTTCGGATCCATCAGGGACCGGACATTGCTTGCTTGCCGGCGCTCGAGCTCAGCCCGTCCGGACCTACGTTGACGATGTGCTCACCGCCGAAGCCGTTGCCTAAACCCCTTCCCCGCGCAGGAGCACCCGATTCCCGTTAGAGGTACCCCGAACGCTGATCACCCGAACAGATCGTCCGCAGCAGCGGCGACCGCACGAAGGTCGGCTTGTGAGGCAGGCTGTGCCGGCTGCCTGCCCGGCGCCGGGAGGAGCGCTGACCAGGTAACGCCACTTGCACCTACGGAAGCCGGGCGGGCAGTGTGGAACGCTTGACCCATGGTGAGTGCATCGATCGGTGAGCGGGTCGCTATTGCCCGGCGACGGCGGGGCCTGAGCCAAGCTGTCCTCGCCAATCTGATAGGTCGATCGGAGTCCTGGCTCAGCCAGGTCGAGCGCGGGGTGCGCTCCGTCGATCGCCTGCCAGTCCTCATGGATCTGGCCGAGGTGCTTCATGTGGAAGCCGAGGCTCTGCTGGGCAGACCTTGGAAGTTCGCGCCGAACGGCACGTCGTCGCCTGACGAGCTGTCGGAGGTCCGGCACTACTTGAATGGCTATGCCCATCTGTTCCCGGCAGCCGGAGCAGACGTGTCATTGCCTGACCTAAGGGTTGCGATCACCGAGGGGCACACCGACTACCAGGGTGCTCGGTACGCGCGTGCCGCTACTAACCTGACCGGCCTGTTAGCTGCTGCTGATGTGCTTGGTCGGCGTCCGCAGCCTCACGCTCTCGATGCGATCGGAGTCTATGTATCCGGGTATCTCCTGGCGGCGAAGCTCCTCCGCAAGCTCGGTGCCGCGGAGTTGGCCATGCTGGCTGCAGATCGAGCTGCGTCTGCCGCGATGTGTGGAGACTCAGAAGCCGATCGGCTCCTAGCTGGTTACCAGGTCGTTGCGGGTCTGCTCAGGGCCGATCAGGTGAAGGACGCGGAGGCGCTAGCGCTTCGCTTGGTGGAGCCCGTTGCTGCGCCGGGGATCGAGGACAACCCGGATCTGTTGTCGGCCGCCGGGTCACTCTGGTTGCTGACCGCGGTTATCGCCGCGCGTCGAACTGAGAAGTACGAGGCTCTGCGTCGCCTCGACCAGGCGACCGTTCTTGCGAAACTGCTCGGCCGGGACGGAAACTACGGCTGGACTGCGTTTGGACCCACCAACGTGGCTATTCACCGAGTGTCGGTTGCGGCTGAGCTCGGCGACCCCGGCGAAGCTCTTGCAGCTGCTGCAC
>CAVSFR010000001.1:0-86767 GCA_963727215.1 uncultured Actinomycetota bacterium | reverse complement strand
CCGCCTTGAGAGGGCAGCCTCGAGTCCCGTGCGGCACGCGCAGCGTGAGCGCGAGCAAGCTCCTCGCCCTTGTCAGCGGCCGGTTTGGCTCTGCGGACGCTCATCGCTGTGGTCGGCTTTCACCACTCTCATGCGGCCCTGCTGCGGCATCGACTACCTATCAGCATCGGGATTACGAGAGCGAGCCAGGCAGGCGGCGCACTGGCGGAGTTCCTGCCCGGCTCGACCACGTCCGTCGTCGCCACCTCGCGCAGCGCAGCTGTCCGCCGAGGGGCTGCGGGATCATTTCTTCTTGATCTCCCAGCGGCCGTCGCTCTCGATCTGAAGCAGGGTAGTGCCGGACGGCACAAGGTAGTCGCCCGAGAAGTTCCCAATCTCATTGACGATCAGGTCCTGGCTCTCCCCCAATCCGTATACGGTGATGTTGCCGTCGGCGCCGGTGCTCTTGAAGCGCATCTCGTCCAAGGTGTCGAACACGTCCACCACGTTTACGACGTCGTCACTGCTGCCCTTGAAGGTACCGTCGCCGTCCCATGCACGGGCATCAGTGATTGGCTTCAAAGTAATCTTCCAACTGCCGCTGCCCTCGACCTTCAGCGCTTTGAGGGTGCTGTCGACGCTGATGTTTGTGATCGCGGTCCCGTTGTAGGCGCCGATGGTGTTCACCAAGAGGTCACCTTCGTTGCCGTCGGCATCGTAGGCATAGATGGTGTTGTTGTCGTCTGCGCCGGTCCACTTGGTACTTACGAGGATGGGGTCGGTGATGGTCTCCTTGAACTTGATCACGTCGTCGCCGCTGCCCGTATAGATGCGCTTCTTGGGAAGAGTTGTGCTGGGTTCGGCCGGGGCTTCAGTGGTCGGGTCGTCTGCCGGCGCCTCAGTGGTCGGATCATCGGCTGGCGGCTCAGGAGTCGGCTCCTCTGAGGTTGCCGACGAAGCCGACTCTGATGCTGCGGGCTCCGAAGCGCTCGCTGAGGCGGCAGGTAGCGCCGCAATCGGATCATCGTCACTACCGCCGGTGCCGATTTGAATGAAGGCAATGAGCGCGAAGAGGGCGAGCGGCAGGATGAAGCGCTTTTTCTTGTACCAAGGCCGCATCGCCTTGCGATGCGCCCTCTCGGCCTGGGATTGGGCGCGCGCCTCCTGTCGAGTTGGGGGCTGCTGACCCTGCTGCCAACCCTGCGGAGGCTGCTGACCCTGCTGCCAACCCTGCGGAGGCTGCTGACCCTGCTGCCAACCCTGCGGAGGCTGCTGACCCTGCTGCCAACCCTGCGGAGGCTGCTGACCCTGCTGCCAACCCTGCGGAGGCTGCCCTGAGTTGTCGTAGCGAGGGCCGTCGGGCCCTGTTGGAGTCGAACCTTCGGGGAAGCTGGAGTCGGGCACTTTTTCTCCGTTGCACATGAACCGGACGTGTAGGCGGACAGATAGTTTGCGGTACATTTCGACGCTGCGCAGACGTTTCTGAGAAGACGCCTGGGATCCCCGTCAGGGCCCTCTCGTGGCAGAGGCGCGTGCTTCACAGCGCGCCCAGTGCGGCGCCGACGCTGCTGGATCGGGACCAAGTCTGGCCATGGATTGCAAGCCCTCCGAGACCTCTAGCCGTTCACCTACCAGGTCATGCCTGACCAAGCCGGACTGCTCGCGTTCTGCGAGTAGGGCCTTGTGCGTGGGTCCAGGGAACGATGACCGCTTCCATGCCATCCGGGTCCAGGCAGCGGCGACGGGGCAAGAGCAAGGTCCGGCGAGTCGAGACGAGTCACTGGGCGTGCTGTCGCTGTCCTTGGTGCTGTCACTGGGGTCGATCGCCTCGATGCGCTCCTGGGCGGACCCGGCTAGCAACTCCAGGGCAGGTCGACGCTCAGCCGTGCGGCCCTGGTGCGGCCTTGACTCGCTCGGGTCCCGAAAACAGTTCGGCCCCTGACCGCATCGCTGCTGGTCAGAGGTCGATTCTCTTGGTAGCCCCGACGGGATTCGAACCCGCGCTACCGCCTTGAGAGGGCGGCGTGCTAGGCCGCTACACAACGGGGCCCTAGCGCCTGTATGACTGACCAGGCCGCAGAATCTTACCAATTCGCCAGTCGTCCGGCGAATCCGTAGCTCTGCGTAGCTGGGGTACTAGGACTCGAACCTAGACTAACTGAACCAGAATCAGCCGGGCTGCCAATTACCCCATACCCCACCGGGCGGCCTTGGCTGTCCTGGCCGCCTGGCGCACCCCGTACGGGGCACGAGGAAAGACTTTACTGCAGGGAACGCCCGGCGCCCAAACCGGTACGGCCGCCACCGCGCCGCTCAGCGCAGCGCCGGGAGCACCGCTCCGACGTCGACACGGTGCCGGAGCCGCAGGGCCCGGAAGGTGAGGTAGGCCAGCACGGCGAAGAGGGCGAAGCTTCCGACGTCGAGCGCGGCGGCGGCCCAGCTGAGGCTCTGCACCGTCTTGAGGGTGGCGATCGAGCTCGTCAGCCCAGCGATCACGAAGGCGAAGATGTTGTTGACGACGTGCGCGGCGATGCCGGCCTCCAGTCCGCCTGTACGCCACACGAGCAGCGCGGCCAGCAGACCGAAGGCGAGCCGGTCGACGAAGAGGGGCAGGTTCTGGGTGCCGTGCAGCAGCGCAAAGACGACCGAGGACCCGAGGATCCCGAACCAGGGCCGGGCGAAGAAGCTGCCGAGCGCCTGCAGCAGGTAGCCGCGGAAGAAGACCTCCTCGGCGGCTGCCTGCAGCGGCGAGCTGACCAGGATCACCACCAGGAAGCCCCAGAACCCCTGCTGCGGGTGGATCTCGGGCAGGCCGGACGCGAGCTCGGACCCGACCTGCACGCCGAGCAGGCTGACCACCGCAACGGGCAGGCAGAGCAGGAGGTAGCGCCAACGGGTCCTCGGCTGCACCGAAGCGAGCCAACGAGGCCGGACGCGGTGCAGGACGGCCAGCACAGCCACGGCGATCGGGATCAAGGTGGCCAGACCCAGGTTGACCCCGAGCATGCCCACCGGGCGCTCGAAGGCGAACGCCTGGCGGTAGTAGTCGGGCCAGGACTCCCGGCGGCCGCTGACGGAGTAGCCGACCCCGACGACCACCTGGCTGACCAGGGTGGTCAACAGGTAGAACAGCGACAGCCCCATCGCCACGCCCGCCACGGCTCGCCAACGGGACTGGCCAGGGCCGCGCAGCAGCTGCGGGTACGTGACGCCGTCGGGCGGCAGCAGCTCGTTCTCCTCGACCAGCGGCGAGGCGATGTGGGACTGGGCGGGTCGCTGAGCAGGGACCCGCGGCTCAGCCGGAGCCGGGGCCTGGGTGCCCGACCGGACCGCCGGGTTGCCCGAACGTGCACCGCGCCTAGGCGGGCGGGGTGGCTCGCTCCTGACCATCCTGCGCTACGCCGGGTTACCGGTCAGCGTGGCCCGCGCCGCCTCGATCCGCGCTAGCGCGGAGGTCCGGCCCAACAGCTCGATCGACTCGAACAGCGGCGGGGAGATCTTGCGTCCCGTGATCGCCACCCGGACCGGCCCGAAGGCCAGCTTGGGCTTCAGCCCGAGGCCTTCGACCAGAGCGCTGCGCAGCGCCACCTCGATGGCGGCGTGGTCGAAGGTCTCCAGCCCGACGAGAGCATCCGCCGCCGCGTCCAGCGTGGCGTCCGCCCCGGGAGCGAGGGCCGCAGCCGGGTCGATGACCACGTCGGCGTCGGCGCGGAAGAGAAAGCCGAGCATGTCCACGACCTCGGACAGCGTGTTCATCCGCTCCTGCACCAGCGGCGTCGCGGCCTGCAGCAGCTGCGCCTCCTGCGGCTTCGGCGGGTCAGCCACCAGACCCGCCCCCTGCAGGAAGGGCAGCAGCGCCCGGGTCAGCTCGGCCGGCTCCAGGGCACGGATGTGGGAGGCGTTGATGGCCTCGCACTTGCGGGCGTCGAAGCGAGCCGGGTTGGCGTTCACGCGGCGGATGTCGAAGGCCTCGACCATCTCGGCCAGGCTGAACACGTCGCGGTCCTCCGCGATCGCCCACCCCAACAGGGCCAGGTAGTTGAGCAGCGCCTCCGGCAGGTAGCCCTGCTCGCGGTACTCGGCCAGGCCCGACCCGCGGTCGCGCTTGGACAGCCGACGGTTCCCCTCGCCCAGCACGGTCGGCAGGTGCCCGAAGACCGGCGTCCGACCGCTGCCGACCCCGATCGCGGCCAGGGCCTCGTAGAGAACCACCTGCCGAGGCGTCGAGGGCAGCAGGTCCTCGCCGCGCAGCACGTGAGTGATACCCATCAGCGCGTCGTCGACGGGGTTGACCAGGGTGTAGAGCGGCTCGCCGTTGCCGCGGACCAGCACGTAGTCCGGGACGTGCTCGGGGGCGAACTGGATCGGGCCCCGTACCAGGTCGTCGAAGGCGATGGTCGCGTCCGGCACGCGCATCCGCACCACGAAAGTGCTCTGCGCCCCCTCGAGCTCGGCCTGCCGCTCGGCACTCAGGTCGCGGCAGAAGCCGTCGTAGCCGGACGGTGCACCCTTGGGACGCGCGGCCTCGCGGGCCTCGATCTCCTCGCGCGTGCAGTAGCAGCGGTAGACGCTGCCGGCCTCCAGCAGCTGCTCGACCACGCGTGAGTAGATGCTGCCGCGCTCGGACTGGATGTAGGGGCCGTACGGGCCGCCCTTGACGGGCCCCTCGTCCCAGTCCAGACCCAGCCAGGTCAGCGCCTCGAGCAGCCCGCTGTAGGACTCCTCCAGGTTGCGCCCCGCGTCGGTGTCCTCGATCCGGAGCACGAAGGTACCGCCGTGGTGACGGGCGAACGCCCAGTTGAACAGGGCGCTGCGGACGTTGCCGACGTGCAGGTTGCCCGTCGGGGACGGCGGGAAGCGGACCCGGACCTGGTCGGGGCGCAGCCCGCCGAGCGTGGGGTCGCCACCGTTCGGAGCAGTGAGGGCGGCGGTGGGGACATAGTCGGTCACGAGGTGGCTTCCAGGTCGGTGTCGGCGGTGGAACGGTCGGCGGTGACGGTGTTGGTGAGGGTGCCGATGCCCTCGATGGTGATGCTGACCTCCTGGCCCGGAAGCATCGACCCGACGCCCTCGGGCGTCCCGGTCAAGATCACGTCGCCGGGCAGCAGGGTGGTGTAGGAGGAGATGTAGGCGATCAGCTGCGGGATACCGAAGATCATCGCGGCGGTGCTGCCGTCCTGCCGCAGCTCGCCGTCGAGGGTGGTACGGATCGACAGCGACGCCACCTCGTCCAGGCTCTGGTGCGTGGTGATCCACGGGCCGAGCGGGCAGAAGGTGTCGGATCCCTTGGCGCGGGCCCACTGGCCGTCACTGCGCTGCAGGTCGCGGGCGGTGACGTCGTTGGCCACGGTGTAGCCGAAGATCACCTCGGCGGCCCGGGACTCCGGCACCTCCTTGCAGATCCGGCCGATGACCACGGCCAGCTCGCCCTCGAAGCTGACCTCCTGGCTCGTCCGCGGGTAGACGATCGAGTCCAGCGGACCGATCACCGAGGTGTTCGGCTTGAGGAAGGTCATCGGGGTGGGCGGCACCTCGTTACCCAGCTCGGCGGCGTGCGCGGCGTAGTTCCGGCCGACCCCGACGACCTTGCTCCGGGGGATGACCGGGGCGAGCAGCCGGACGGCTTCCAGCTCGAGCCGCTCCCCCGTCAGCTGGACCGGCATGGCGATGGGGTCCCCGGTCAGGACGGAGACGGTGCCGGGGTGGCGGCCGCCGTCCTCGGGCAGCTCGACGATGCCGAACTGGGGGTCACCCCCGGAGGCAAAACGGGCGATACGCATTCGGCCAGCCTATCGAGGATCGGCGCGCCTCCGGTCCGGCATACTGCGCCGCATGGCCGAGCAAAGTGCGACGTACGACGTGGTGGACCTGATCCGGACCAAGCGGGACGGCGGCGAGCTGGAGCTCGAGGCGGTCGACTGGCTGATCGCGGCTTACACCGACGGCCGCATCGCCGAGGAGCAGATGTCGGCGATGGCCATGGCCGTCCTGCTGCGGGGACTGACCCGGGCCGAGCTGGCCCGCTGGACGGCCGCGATGATCGCCTCGGGCGAGCGAATGGACTTCTCGGGGCTGTCGCGGCCCACGGTGGACAAGCACTCCACGGGCGGGGTCGGGGACAAGATCACGCTGCCGCTCGCGCCGCTGGTGGCCGCCTGCGGCGTGGCCGTACCGCAGCTCTCGGGACGGGGCCTCGGACACACCGGCGGCACCCTCGACAAGCTGGAGTCCATCCCCGGCTGGCGGGCGAGCCTCAGCGTGGCCGAGATGACGGCGCAGCTCGAGGAGGTCGGCGCGGTGATCTGCGCCGCCGGTTCCGACCTCGCCCCCGCGGACAAGAAGCTCTACGCCCTGCGCGACGTCACCGGCACGGTCGAGTCGATCCCCCTCATCGCGTCGTCGATCATGAGCAAGAAGATCGCCGAGGGCACCTCGGCGCTGGTGCTGGACGTGAAGGTCGGCACCGGCGCCTTCATGAAGACCGAAGCGGACGCGCGCGAGCTGGCCGAGACCATGGTGAGGCTCGGCCAGGACGCTGGCGTGACCACGGTGGCGCTGCTCACCCAGATGTCGACTCCGCTGGGGCTGACCGCGGGCAACGCGCTTGAGGTGGCCGAGTCGATCGAGGTGCTGGCCGGCGGCGGACCCGACGACGTGGTGGAGCTGACCCTCGCCCTCGCGCGGGAGATGCTGGCCGCGGTCGGCCGGGACGACGTCGACCCCGCCGAGGTCCTGAGCTCCGGCCGGGCGATGGACGTATGGCGGGCCATGATCTCAGCCCAAGGCGGCGACCCCGACGGGGCCCTGCCCCGGGCCCGGGAGACCGAGGTGGTCCGGGCCGAGCGGGCCGGGACGGTGCAACGGGTGGACGCGATGGCGGTCGGGCTGGCTGCGTGGCGGCTCGGCGCCGGTCGCGCCCGTCGTGAGGACAGTGTCCAGGCCGGGGCCGGCGTGCAGCTGCACGTGCGACCGGGCGACCAGGTCGCAGCCGGCGACCCGCTCTTCACCCTGCACACCGACACCCCGGAGCGCTTCGCCCGTGCTCAGGCGGTACTCGGCGGCGGCTACGCGGTCGGCGCCGAGCCGATCCAGCCCGAGCCGTTGGTGCTGGATCGTATCGGCTGACTTTCGCCAGGCAAAGGGAACCGCCCGGAAGTGCGAGTCAGACTCTGACGCTCTCCCGCGGGAGGGCTGGGACCGGTGAGGCCTCGCCGTGGATCAGGCCGTAGAGGTAGGCGTCGCTCAGCGCCTCCCACGAAGCCTCGACGATGTTCTGGCCGACGCCGACGGTGGTCCAGGCACGACGGCCGTCGGTGGTCTGGATGAGCACCCGGACGGTCGCGTCGGTGCCGTGGCCCTGGTCGAGGATCCGGACGCGGTAGTCGATCAGCTCGAAGGCGTCGACCACCGGGTAGGCCGGTCGGAGCGCGTTGCGGACGGCGTGGTCGAGGGCGTTC
Source organism: uncultured Actinomycetota bacterium (assembly GCA_963727215.1). Taxonomy (GTDB): domain Bacteria; phylum Actinomycetota; class Actinomycetes; order Propionibacteriales; family Propionibacteriaceae; genus Microlunatus. Next base: position 79,331 of record CAVSFR010000001.1, on the reverse strand, counting down.
ACCGGGCCGTTGCCCTCCCCCACCACGCGGTGCGTCTGACCCTTGGCGGTGAGCCGCACCGTGCACTCGGTGTCGGTCACGTGACTCTGGCTGCCGGTGAGGGCCTCCTCGGCCGCAGAGGCCGGCTGACCCTGGGTGAAGACGCGCCAGGACTGCACCGAGAAGTACTCGGGCAGCTGGTCGAGCTCCCTACGCAGCAGCAGCTCAAAGCTGGCGTCTGCTGCCTCGTAGGTGTAGCCCGCTGCTTCCGCGTCTTTCACCCGGGCCGTGATCCGAGCCGCGAGGTCGCGGTCGGAGAGGTCGAACCCCAGCTCTTCGCCCTTCATCTGGATGTTCGCCCGGCCTGCCATGTCCGAGACGAGCATCCGCATGTCGTTCCCGACCTGAGCCGGGTCGATGTGCTGATAGAGGTTGGGGTCGACCTTGATCGCGCTGGCGTGCAGCCCCGCCTTGTGGGCGAAGGACGACAGACCAACATAAGGCTGACGAGCGCTGGATGGTGCGTTCGTCACCTCTGCGATCGCGTGCGCGAGGCGGGTGGCCTCACGCAGCGCGCCGGCCGGAAGCAGTGGCCAGCCGTACTTGAGCTCGAGGTTGGCGACGACCGAGACCAGCTCGGCGTTGCCCGTGCGTTCGCCGTACCCGTTGACGGTGCCCTGGACGTGCATCGCCCCGGCGTCGACGGCGGCGAGGGTGTTGGCCACCGCGCACCCGGTGTCGTTGTGCGCATGGATGCCCAGTGGCACTCCGGTCTGAGCGGTCTCGGTGACGATCTCGCTGACCCAGGGCGGCAGCATGCCGCCGTTGGTGTCGCAGAGGACGACGACCTCGGCGCCGGCCTCCGCGGCCGTCCGGACCACCTCCAGCGCGTAAGCGGGGTTCTCCCGGTACCCGTCGAAGAAGTGCTCGCAGTCGACGAAGACCCGCTGCCCCTCGGCCCGGAGGTGGCTGACGGTGTCGGTGATCATGGCCAGGTTCTCGCGCAGGGTGGTGCGCAAGGCCTGCTCCACGTGCCGGTCGTGGCTTTTGGCCACCAGGCACGCCACCGGCGCGCGGGAGTCCCGCAGCGCCGCCGTCAACGGGTCGTCGGCCGCCTTCATGCCGACGCGGCGGGTGAAGCCGAAAGCGACGAGGGTGGCGTTCCGCAGCGTCGCGCCGCCGTCCATCGCCTCGAAGAACGCGGTGTCGTTGGGGTTCGCCCCAGGCCAGCCGCCCTCGACGAAGTTCACCCCGAGCTCGTCCAGCAGGCCGGCGATGGTCAGCTTGTCGGCGACGGAGAGGCTCAGTCCCTCCTGCTGCGACCCGTCCCGCAGGGTCGTGTCGAAGACGTGGAACTCGGCCGGCATTGGCCTCAACTGGGCGAACATGGGAATCCCTCGATGTGTGGTGTGAGTGCGGTCCGGGAACGAAAAAACCTCCCGCACGAGGACAGGAGGTTTGGCGCGCTGACGAACAGTCAGCGCGCTAGGTAATGAGGAGGGTCACGTTCCGCATGCCGACAGTCTTACCCCAGATCGAGACGTTTGGCCAGCAGCGACCCGGCTCGGGTCGCGGATCGGCCCGTCCGGTCACAGGACGCGCCGCAGCCAGCCGTGGGTGTCCTCGGCTCGCCCGTACTGGATATCGAGCAGGTTCTTGCGCAGTGCTGCCGTGGTCTCGCCGGTCTCGCCGGAGCCCACCTGGTGGGTGCCCTGCTCGCTCTTGAGCACCCCGATCGGGGTGACCACCGCAGCGGTGCCACAGGCGAACAGCTCGGCCACCCAGCCGCTGTCGATCCCCTCGAGCAGCTCGGTGACGCCGATCCGGCGCTCCACCGGCGTGAGCCCGAACTCTCCTGCCAGGCTCAGGATCGAGTCCCGGGTGACGCCCTCGAGAATGGAGCCGCTCAGCTCCGGGGTGATCAGCTCGGCGTCGGAGGTCACGAGGTAGACGTTCATCCCGCCCAGCTCCTCGACGTAGGCGTGCTCGGCCGCGTCGGCGAACATCACCTGGTCGCAGCCGTGGGCCGCCGCCTCCTGCTGGGCGACCAGGCTGGCGGCGTAGTTGCCGCCGGTCTTGGCCGCACCCATGCCGCCGGCGGCCGCGCGGGTGTAGGTGGTGGAGATCCAGATGCTGACTGGGTGCACGCCCTTGGCGAAGTACGGGCCGGCCGGGCTGGCGATGCAGCAGTACGTGACCCGCTGGGCCGCGCGGACCCCCAGGAAAGCCTCCGAGGCGAACATGAAGGGACGCAGGTACAGGCTCTGCTCGGCGGCCGAGGGCACCCAGGCGGCGTCGGCGGCGACCAGGCCGTCGATGCTGGCCAGGAAGTCCTCCTCCTCCAGCAGCGGCAGCGCGAGACGCTGGGCCGAACGGGCCAGCCGGGCCGCGTTCTGGTCGGGCCGGAAGAGCCAGACCGTGCCGTCGGCGTGCTGGTAGGCCTTGAGGCCCTCGAAGATCTCCTGCGCGTAGTGCAGCACCGCGGTGGCCGGGTCGAGGGAGAAGGGCCCGTACGGGACGACGGCCGAGTCGTGCCAGCCGTCCGCGGCGGTCCAGGTGGCGACGGCCATGTGGTCGCTGAAGTGCACACCGAAACCGGGAGCGGCCAGGATGGCGTCGCGCTCAGCCTGGGAGCGAGGGTTCGGGTTGGGCCGGAGCTCGAACGGAAGACTCACGCCGGCCACGCTAACAGCAGAGGTCCTGAGACCGGACGGGTGCGAGCCGTCCGGCTGGCTACCATCTGCGGGTGAGTCAGACGAATGCCGCGCGTACCTTCAACCTCGCCGTGATCCCGGGCGACGGCATCGGCCCCGAGGTGGTGGCCGAGGGCCTCAAGGTCCTCGACGCCGTCACCGGTCCGGGGACCTTCGCGACCACGTCCTACGACCTGGGCGCCACCCGCTGGCAGCGGACGGGTGAGGTGCTGCCCGACTCGGTGATGGCCGAGCTGGCCACCGCGGACGTCATTCTGCTCGGGGCCGTCGGGGCGGCACCTGGCGCGACCGACGTGCCCAGCGGCCTGCTGGAGCGCGGCCTGCTGCTGAAGCTGCGCTTCGCCTTCGACCACTACGTGAACCTGCGGCCCAGCCGGCTCTACCCCGGTGTCCCCACCCCGTTGGCGTCGAGCGTCACCGAACGGGGCGAGATCGACTTCGTCGTCGTCCGCGAGGGCACCGAGGGCCTCTACTGCGGCAACGGAGGCACGGTCCGTACGGGCACGCCGCACGAGATCGCGACCGAGGTCAGCATCAACACCGCGTACGGGGTGGAACGGGTGGTCCGCGACGCCTTCGAGCGTGCGACCCGCCGCCGGAACAAGATCACGCTGCTGCACAAGCACAACGTGCTGGTGAACGCGGGCGGGCTGTGGCGCCGAATGTTCGAGTCGGTGGCCGCGGAGTACCCGGGCGTGAGATGCGACTACCTACACATCGACGCCGCGATGATCTTCATGGTCACCGACCCGGCCCGCTTCGACGTCATCGTCACGGACAACCTGTTCGGCGACATCGTGACCGACCTGGCCGCCGCGGTCACCGGCGGCATCGGCCTCGCGGCCAGCGGGAACGTCAACCCGGACGGCACCTTCCCGTCGATGTTCGAGCCGGTGCACGGCTCGGCGCCCGACATCGCGGGCCAGGGCATCGCCGACCCGACGGCCACGATCCTCTCCGTCAGCCTGCTGCTCGAGCACCTCGGACTGACCGAGGAGGCGGCGCGGGTGGAGCGGGCCGCGGTGGCCGACATCGCGAGCCGCGGCACGGCCAAGCGCTCGACGAGCGAGATCGGCGACGCGATCGCCGGCGCCGTCTGAGCTCAGACCGGCGGGCGCCGGACCTCTCCGGCCTGGATCGCGCGGAGGATCACGGCCGGCAGGACGGCGTGCTCCTTGCGGGGACGGCGGCGGGGCCGCTCATGGGCGCTGGCCGCAGTGCCCTCGCCGAGGGCCCAGGCCTGGGGGTACATGTCGTACATCGTCGTGCTCCTGCTCGTCAGCTCTCCCGATGGACGAGATACTAGGACATCCGAGTATTTTCGCAGCAAGGCTGGTACCACATCGTGGACGAGGGCTCGCCAGCGGCCGTTGCTGGCAGAATCCGACAGTGAGCGCTCCCCCTGACCTGCCCGAGCTGGTCGTCCGCGCGCTGCGGATGTCACTGGTGCGGGGGTACGTCCAGGCGTCACGGACCGAGACCGGGCGACTGCTCGCCACCCTCGCCGCCACCCGGACAGGCACCATCGCCGAGTGCGGCACCGGGTGCGGCGTCGGCGCCGCCTGGCTGCGCAGCGGAGCCCCCAAGAACACCAGGGTGATCACCGCCGAGCTCGACCCCGAGCTGGCCCACGGGGTGATGACCATGTTCGCCGACGACGACATCGACGTGATGCACGCCGACTGGGGCAGCCTGGCCGAGCACGCCCCCTTCTCGCTGATCTTCCTGGACGCCAACAGCGCCCGCGAGTGGCCCCGGGAGGAGATCGTCGAGCTCCTCGACGGCGGCGGCATGATCGTCCTCGACGACTTCACGCCCTGCCCGACGTGGCCGCCGCTGATCCGGGGCCGAGTGGACACCCTGCGGCTGGAATGGCTCTCCGACGACCGGTTCACCAGCGTCGACGTGATGGTGGCCGAGGACACGTCGGTCCTGATCGCTGTCCGCCGCTGACGCCCGGCCTCACGTCGGGCATCCTGTGGGAGTGGTGGTGACAAGGCGGAACAAGGTCCTCCGGGTGCTCGGCGGGACGGTGCTGATGCTGGCGTTCGTGGGCGTGGTGCTCGCCATCCTCGTCCGTCAGGCCGGCGGCTGGGGGGTGCCGTACTTCTCCTTCACCTCCGCGCACGGGTCGGCCTGCAAGAACACCTTCACGGGCTACACCTGCTCGCCCCTGACCCTGGCCGACGTCGAGTTCTTCGCCGACGTGGACCTGCCCGCCGACACCACCGTCGGACCGAGCACCTACCGCTCCACCCACGACTTCGCACTCGACGCCCGGCTGCGGGTGCCTGCCGCTGGGGCGGCGACGGCGCTGAAGAACCTCCGGTCGGCCTTCGGCGGCTGCCAGAAGGACGCTGCCTCACCGCTCTCCCCCACCGGGCTGCGCGACCTCTGCGTGATGGTCAACCCCGAGGGCGCGGAGGCCGACGGCGAGCTGTCCAGCCGCGTCTACGCGGTCGGCACCGGCCTGGCCAAGAACGGCAGCCGCGTCGTAGCCATGACCATCCGCTCGCGCTGACCGCGGCGAGGCGCCCCGGAGAGGACTCGGGCGCCTCCTGCAGGAGGCGCCCGGGCCGATGCAGGGGTGCCCGGCTGGCCGTCATCCACAGATCGACGGCTGGACCTGTTGCCGGCCGCGCCGATCGGGTGGGCTGGAGGGGTGACCGAGATCCTGCTGACTGCTGACCTGCTTCGACGTGGCTTCAGTGCCGACGAGCTCGAGCGACTCCGACGGCGCGGCGCTTTGCAGCGTGTCCGGCGAGGCGCCTACGTCCGGTCCTCGCCGCAACGCGTGGCCGAGGACCGGCACCGCGACCTGGTGGCGGCCGCCCTCGCCCAGCTGCGCGGTTCCGCGGTGGTCAGCCACGTCTCTGCGGCGGTCCTGCACGGGCTGCCCGTCGGACCCGAGGCATTGGCCCGGGTCCATGTCACACGGACCCGCTCAGGCGGCGGCCGCGTGCGTGCCGGGGTCGAGGTGCACACGTCCAGCCTGGCGGAGGAGGACGTGGTGATGGCCGGCCCGTGGCCGGTCACGTCTCTTGCACGGACGGTCGTCGACCTCGGACGCAGCCTCTGTCTGGCCGACGCTGTCGTCGCGGGCGACCCCGCTGTGGGGCGTGGTCTGAGCCGAGCCGAGCTACAGGAGGTGCTGGATCGCTGCCGCGGCTGGCCCGGCGTGGGCCGGGCGCGACGGGCGGTCGCCCTGCTCGACGGCCGCAGCGAGTCGGTCGGTGAGTCGCTCAGCCGCGTCCGCATTCACGAGGCCGGATTGCCGACGCCCGACCTCCAGGTCGAGGTGTTCGACGAGCGCGGCCGGCTCGTCGGCCGTTCCGACTTCGGCTGGCGGGAACAGAGGCTGCTCGGGGAGTTCGACGGCCGGGTGAAGTACGGCCGGCTGCTCAAGCCAGGCCAGGCGGTGGAAGACGTGGTGTACCGCGAGAAGCTCCGCGAGGACGCGATGCGCGACCTCGACTGGCGGATGGTGCGCTGGACGTGGCCGGACCTGCACCCGGGCCACGTCCTGGTCGACCGGCTGGAGCGTGCGCTGCGCAGAGAAAGGGCGAGGCACCCCTGACGCGGCTGCGGCACCCCCTGCTGGGGGTGCCGCGGTCGCGCTAGGGGTGCCTCGTCAGCCGAGAGCCTCAGCGAGCGGCCGTGCCCTCGACGTAGTCGTCGTCGTGGCTCTTGACCCACGCCATCAGGTCGCGCAGCTCGTGGCCGACCTTCTCGATCGGGTGGGCGGCGCCCTGCTCGCGCAGCTTCAGGAACTCAGGCGCACCGGCGTCCTGGTCGTCGATGAACCGAGCCGCGAAAGCGCCGTTCTGGACGTCGGTGAGGACGGCCTTCATGTTCTCCTTGACGCGGGCGTCGACGACGCGCGGGCCGGAGACGTAGTCGCCGTACTCGGCGGTGTCGGAGACGCTCCAGCGCTGCTTGGCGATCCCACCCTCATACATCAGGTCGACGATCAGCTTGAGCTCGTGCAGGCACTCGAAGTACGCGACCTCGGGCTGGTAGCCCGCCTCGGTCAGCGTCTCAAAGCCCGCCATGACGAGCGCGGAGGCGCCGCCGCAGAGGACGGCCTGCTCGCCGAAGAGGTCGGTCTCGGTCTCCTCGGTGAAGGTGGTCTTGATGCCACCGGCCCGCAGGCCGCCGATGCCCTTGGCGTAGGCGAGCGCCAGGTCCCAGGCCTTGCCGGTCGCGTCCTGCTCGACGGCGACGAGGACGGGCACACCGCGGCCCTCGGCGTACTCGCGACGGACGAGGTGTCCGGGACCCTTGGGGGCGACGAGGGCGACGTCCACGCCCTCCGGGGGCTTGATGTAGTCGTAACGGATGTTGAACCCGTGCGCGAAGAACAGCGCGTCCCCCGGAACCAGGTTGGGCTCGATCGCCTCGGCGTAGAGCTTGCGCTGCGAGGGGTCGGGCGTGAGGACCATGATCAGGTCCGCCTCCTCGCAGGCCTCGAACGGGGTGAGCACGCGCAGGCCCTGCGCTTCGGCCTTGGCCCGGCTCTTGCTGCCCTCGGGCAGGCCGACGCGGACGTCGACGCCGGAGTCGCGCAGCGACAGCGCGTGGGCGTGGCCCTGGCTGCCGAAGCCGAGGACGGCGACGTTGCGCCCCTGGATCAGGGACAGGTCGGCGTCGGAGTCGTAGAACATGGTTGCTGGCACGGGTGGATCTCCTTGGTTGTCGTGCTCGGTCTTGTTGCTGGGGTTGGTGGGGCCGTCGTTCAGACGGCGTGGACCGACTTGGTGCGCTCGGCCCGGGCCGCGCGGTCGGTCATCGACCGGTTGCCGCGGCCGAGGGCGACGAGGCCGGACTGGACCAGCTCACGGACGCCGTACGGCTCGAGCAGGCTGAGCATGGCGGCGAGCTTCTCGGGCTTGCCGACCGCCTCGACGGTGATGATGTCGGAGGTGACGTCGACGACCTTGCCGCCGAACAGCCCGATGATCTCGATCAGCTGACCACGGGTCTCCGCCGTCGCCCGGACCTTGACCAGGGCCAGCTCCCGGCGGACGGCGTCACCCTCGAGCTCGACGATCTTGAGCACCTCGATCAGCTTGTTCAGCTGCTTGGTGATCTGCTCGAGGACCTGGTCGTCGACGGTGACCGCGAGGGTGATCCGCGACATCGTCGGGTACTCGGTCGGCCCGACCGCGAGGGACTCGATGTTGTAGCCCCGACGCGCGATCAGGCTGGACACCCGGGCCAGGACGCCCGGCTTGTTCTCCACCAGCACGCTCAACGTGTGCGGCGACCGCTCGTCACTCACAGCGTTTCTCCGTCCCACTGCGGTGCCATGTCGCGGGCCACCTTGATGTCGTCGTTGCCGGTGCCGGCGGCCACCATCGGCCACACCATGGCGTCCTTGTGGACGACGAACTCCACCACCACGGGCACGTCGTTGATCGAGTTCGCCTTGTCGATCACCGCGTCGACGTCGTTCGGGTCCTCGGCGCGGAGACCCACGCAGCCCATCGCCTCCGCGAGCTTCTGGAAGTCCGGGATCCGGTTGGTCTTGAGGTCGGTGTTGGAGTAGCGGCTCTCGTAGAACAGCGTCTGCCACTGCCGCACCATGCCGAGGCTCTGGTTGTTGATCACGGCGATCTTGACCGGGATCCCTTCCAGGGCACAGGTCACGAGCTCCTGGTTGGTCATCTGGAAGCAGCCGTCACCGTCGATGCCCCACACGATGCTGTCGGGCTTGCCCACCTTGGCGCCCATGGCGGCCGGCACGCAGTAGCCCATCGTCCCGAGCCCGCCGGAGTTGAGCCAGTGGCCCGGCTTCTCCCAGGGCAGGTAGTGCGCGGACCACATCTGGTGCTGGCCCACGCCCGAGGCGTAGTAGGCGTCCGGCCCGGTGATCTCACCGATTCGCTTGATCACGTGCTGCGGCGATAGCGACCCGTCCTCGGGAAAGTCGAAGCCGGCGGGGTAACGGCCCTTGAGATCGCTGAGGTAGCGCGCCCAGTCGGCGATCTCGGGGTGGCTCTCGGGTGAGCGGAGCAGGGTGACCAGCTCGGAGATGACCTCCTTGCAGTCCCCCACGATCGGCACGTCGGCCGTGCGGTTCTTGGAGATCTCGGCCGGGTCGATGTCGGCGTGGATGACCTTGGCGCCGGGCGCGAAGCTGCTGAGCTTGCCCGTCACCCGGTCGTCGAAGCGGGCACCGAGGGTGATCAGCAGGTCGCTGCGCTGCAGAGCGCCGACGGCGGCCACCGTGCCGTGCATGCCGGGCATGCCCATGTGCTGCGGGTGGCTGTCGGGGAACGCACCCAGAGCCATCAGCGTCGTGACCACCGGGATGCCGGTGAGCTCGGCGAGGACCTTGAGCTCCTTGGCCGCGCCGGCCTTGATCACGCCGCCGCCCACGTAGAGCACCGGACGCCGCGAGGCGCTGATCAGCTTGGCCGCCTCGCGCACCTGCTTGGTGTGCGGCTTGGTCACCGGCCGGTAGCCGGGCAGGTCCAGGCTGCGCGGCCACTCGAAGGACGAGCTGGCCTGCAGCGCGTCCTTGGTGATGTCGACCAGCACCGGGCCGGGCCGACCGGTCCCGGCGATGTGGAAGGCGGACGCGATCGCGCCGCTGATGTCCTCGGGGCGGGTGACCAGGAAGCTGTGCTTGGTGATCGGCATCGTGATGCCGCGGATGTCGGCCTCCTGGAAGGCGTCCGTCCCGATGGAGGGCCCGGCGACCTGGCCGGTGATGGCCACGATCGGCACCGAGTCCATGTGCGCGTCGGCGATCGGGGTGACCAGGTTGGTCGCGCCCGGACCCGAGGTCGCCATGCAGACGCCCACCTTGCCGGTGACCATCGCGTAGCCCTCGGCCGCATGCCCGGCGCCCTGCTCGTGCCGGACGAGGATGTGGCGGACGGTGGTGGACTCGTAGAGAGGGTCGTACGCCGGGAGGATCGCCCCGCCCGGGATGCCGAAGACGACGTCGGCCCCGACCTGCTCGAGCGACTTCACCAGGGACTGCGCCCCGGTCAGCTTCTCTGCTGTCGTGCTCGACTCTGACATCGCCTGCTCCTTGGCCGTACTGGGTCCGCCTGGACCCGGGATGGATGTTACGCCTGTGCTACGCCGCTCCTCCTGGGCTGGATTCTGCCCAGAAAAAAACCCCCGCCGCCGTGAGGCAGACGAGGGAGCGCGTCGGGGTGAGAAGAACTCAGCCGACGCGCTGACCAACGACGAGGATGGTACGAAGCACGAGCATCACGATAGACCCCGGGCGGCGGCAGGCCAACGCTGAGACGGAACGTCCCGACATGCGGAAGGACGCTCGGACGCCCTAGCAGTTCGCGGTCACAACAAGAGCTCAGCCGAATGCAGGAACGGTGCCCCGGCGCGGTGAGCACCGAACGAGCGCAGGTAGAGGCCGGTCGAGACCCGTTCGAGGTAGGCCCACTCCCAGATCCGGGTCGCGTCGACGCCGCTGCGAGCGGCCAGCAGCTCGCACCAGCCCTCCAGCCGACCACGCGCCTCGGGTCCGGCCAGCCGCCCCGACCAGTCCCGCAGCACGACCCCGAGGTCGTAGGCGCGGTCGGCGACGAAGCTGCCCGGATCGATGAAGCACCAGCCCGTCCCCGCACCCCGCCGCGGCGCCGGCACCGCCAGCAGGTTGCCCGGGTGCGGGTCGCCGTGCAGGAAGACCTGCTCGCCCGGGTCGGCCTGGCGACGTTCAGCGCAGGCCAGCGCCCGTTCGACCACGGCCTCCGGGCAGGGCCGGTCCTGCTCGCGCCACGCCCGCGCCACGAAGTCGCCGAGGTCGCGCGCCTTCTCCTCGACGGCCTCCGGGAGCTGGGTCTCCGGGTTGACGGCCGCCGGCTGCCAGGCGGCGGCCAGCGTGTCGCTGAGCAGGCGCAGCTGCTCGGGCACAGCCAGCGACGACGCCTGCAGGCTCGGACCCAGGGCTTCCAGCAGCAGCGCCCCACGGTCGAGATCCGCGCCCAGCAGGCGGACGTAGCCCCGTCCGTCGGCTCGACGCAAGGTCTCGACCTGCTCAACCAGGCGAGGGTCGGGCAGGCTCACCTTCAGCACGACCTCGACCCCGCCCGCCGTACGGGCGGCGACTGACGTAGCCGCTGCTGCCCCCGGGTAGGGCCCGACCGAGGGTGAGCGACCACCGGGCGCTCAGCTCGGCGAGCAGTGGCGGCAGGTCAGCCTCCCAGACGGCACCGGCCGCGCCGAGGGTCGCCACCCGGGCCCGGGTGAGCGGCTGCAGCCGGAGCGTCGCAGCGGGCTCGGTCACCGTCGCGCCCGGGCGGCGTACTGGCCCGGCGTCTCGCCCAGCAGCCGACGGAACGCGTTGGTCAGGTGTGCCTGGTCGTACCACCCGAGCTGCACGGCCAGGTCCGCCAGGTCGATGTCGGGATCCTGCTCCAGCGCCAGCGCGGCCTCCTGCAGCCGGAAGCGTCCCAGGACCCACTTCGGGGAGACGCCCAGGGCGGTGCGGAACCGCCGCTGGAGCGTGCGGACCGACCAGCCGCTGAGGCTCGCGAGCTGCTCGACCCGGACCAACGTGGCGTCCCGCTCGATCCGTCCGACGAGCTCGGTCAGCTCGTCGTCGGCCGGGGCCACCGCGCGCTGCTCGGACAGGGCCGACATGAAGAGGTCGGCCCGCTCGGCGGGAGGCAGCCCCGACGTCCGCTCGTGGGTGGCGGCGAGGCTCGGCAGCAGCTCCGCGGCAGCGACGGCCCGGTCGGTCAGGCCGGAGGCGCCGGCTCCGGTCCAGGTGGCGAAGCCGCCCGGGGTGAATCGCGCACCGACCACCGAGCCGGTGGCGCGCAGCGTGATCCGGAAGACCCGGCTGACGGAGCCGTGCAGCAAGGTGGCAGGCATCGGCAGGCCGTGCCGCACCTCGCCGGGGACGCCGTCCTCGGCCGTCAGGTGCAGGGCGGGAAAGCTGATCACCGTCGACGTCACCGGCTCGGAGTCCCGCAGGTCCCAGTCGACGGTCCACAGGTAGGCGAACCAGGGCCGCAGGTGCTCGGGCACGGCGAACCGAGAGGTGTCGAAAGCCGCCGCGGTGGTGGGCCGCCGCACCAGCCCCCGCACCGGAGGTTCGGTGGAGGTTGGCGCGTTCCTCCAATTCGCCATCACCCGACCCTAGCCAGACTCGCTGACATGACTGAGACCCTCCAGCCGACCGGCACCGTCGCTCCGGTGCCCGAAGGCTTCACCAGCCTGACTCCCTTCCTCGCCGTCGCCGACGGTGCGGCCGCCATCGACTTCTACACCGCAGCCTTCGGCGCCACCGTGGTCAGCCGGATGGACACCCCGGACGGCGGCGTCGCGCATGCCGAGCTCCAGTTCAGCTCCGGCCGGCTGCAGCTCGGCAACGCGGCCGAGGCGTACGGCCTGGTGGCGCCCGCCCCGCCCGTGGCCGACGGCTCCGACCGCGCGACCCACTCGATCGGGCTCTACCTGCCCGACGTCGACGCGGTCACGGCCCGCGCCGTCGAGCTCGGGGCCGTCCTGCGCGAGCCGCCGTTCACCTTCGTCACCGGCGACCGCTTCTCCTCCGTGCTGGACCCGTTCGGCCACCGCTGGTCGATCATGACCCGGGTCGAGGACGTCAGCCCCGGGGAGCAGGAGCGCCGGCTCGCAGAGTGGGCGATGACCCAGGAGAGCTGAGCAGCCGGCCGCGGATCAGCCGGAGGCGAGGATCCGCGGCTGGATCAGGCCCGGGAAGCGGACGGTGAACCGGGTGTCGCCGACCTCGGCGGCCAGCACAGCCAGTCGCTCGGCCAGCTGCTCGCGACGGTCTGCCGCGACACGCTCGAAGTAGTGGGTCAGCAGCCGGCCGTCCTTGGCCTGGGCCCAGGCCCCGACCACACGGCCGTCGACCCACAGCGTCGGGCCGGCGTTGCCGCGTCGGTCGAACGCGTCCGCTGCCGCGGCCGGCAGGTACCAGGACCGTTCCTTCCAACCCATCGTGGTGGGGTCCAGGCTGGGCAGCACGGCCACCCAGGCCTCGGGCTCAGGCGACGCCTCGTCTCCCGCAGCCAGCCAACCGCGGCCCCCAGGAACATCGGAGGAGGCGTCGAGCTCGACCGGGACGGCGCCGGCGGCGGCCAGCGCCCGGACGGTCGCGGTCTTGGTCCAGCCGGTCCACCACTGCACGTCGACCGTCGTGGCGGGGCCGAAGCGGCGGAGGTACTGCTCGGCCAGCTCGACCGCGGCCTCGGCCGGGGCCTGCTCGCCCAGGCCACCCGGCAGCCAGTCCTCCGCCCGCGCGTACCGGTACGCCCCACTGACCCAGCTGCCCGTGGGCGAGGCCCGCAGCACGTCGCCGGTGAAGCCGAGGTTCAGGGTGACCCGGGTGTGCGCGGCCTGGGTGGCGGCGTACTGGGTGCCCGAGGCCAGGTGCAGCGGCCGGGCCAGGGCGGGGATCCGTCGACCCAGGTCCCGAGCGGTGCTGGGACCGTTCTCCTCGAGGTCGGCCAGCACCAGGTTGCGGGCGCCGTCCAGCCAGGACTCCGGATCGGCCACCCCGGAGGCGAGCAGCATCGCGCCGGTCCGCTTCCGCTCGGGCGCGACCAGCGCTCGGGTGGCTGCGGCGTGCAGCCGCCGGACCGTGCCCGGCGTACCCACCCAGAGCGTCCGGCGCATCGCGTGGTGCCGGACGAGGCTGCGGTCCTCGTACAGCGAAGTGCTCACGGCCTGGATTGACGGCGTGGCCATCCGGGCGAGCGCCGACAGGTAGACCGTCACGGGGTCGGAGGAGTGCAGCGCGACGAGGTCGTCGGCGAGCTGCGGCAGGTCGTCGGTACGGGTCGACCGCAGCAGCCGGTGCCGGGCCGCGAGCCGGGCCCGGCGCTCCTCGACTCCGATCACCCTCACGGGCTCACCCTCAAGAGCAGACGGCTCCGACGTTGGCGGACTTCACGAGCTTGGCGTACTTGGCCAGGACACCACGACGAATCGGGCGCGGGGTGGGCGTCCAGGTCGACCGGCGGCGGTCGAGCTCAGCCTCGTCCACCTCGAGCTCGAGGGTTCCCCCGGCGACGTCGAGGACGATCGGGTCGCCGTCGGTGACCAGGGCGATCGGGCCGCCCTCGGTGGCCTCGGGCGCGATGTGCCCGACGCACAGTCCCGTGGTGCCACCAGAGAAGCGGCCGTCGGTGATCAGCATGACGTCCTTGCCGAGCCCGGCGCCCTTGATCGCGCCGGTGATGGCCAGCATCTCCCGCATCCCGGGACCGCCCTTCGGACCCTCGTAGCGGATCACCACCACGTCGCCCTTGGTGACGGTGCCGTCCTCGAGCGCGTCCATGGCGGCGCGCTCGCCGTCGAAGACCCGCGCGGTCCCCCGCCAGACGTCGGTGTCGAAGCCGGCGCTCTTGACCACGGCCCCCTCGGGGGCGAGCGAGCCGTGCAGGATCGTGATGCCGCCGGTGGCGTGGATCGGGTTGCTCAGGGCCCGGACGATGGTGCCGTCCACGTCGGGCGGCGCGATGTCGGCCAGGTTCTCCGCCATCGTCCGGCCCGTGACGGTCAGGCAGTCGCCATGCATCAGGCCGGCGTCCAGCAGGGCCTTCATGACCACCGGCACCCCACCGACCCGGTCGACGTCGTTCATCACGTAGCGGCCGAACGGCTTGAGGTCGCCGAGGTGCGGCACCTTCTTGCCCACCCGGACGAAGTCGTCGAGGGTCAGGTCGACCTCGGCCTCGGCCGCGATCGCCAGCAGGTGCAGCACCGCGTTGGTGGAGCCGCCGAAGGCCATCACCACGGCGATGGCGTTCTCGAAGGCCTCCTTGGTGAGGATCTGCCGGGCGGTGATCCCCTGCCTCAGCATCTCGACCACAGCCATCCCGCTGCGCCGGGCGAAGCCGTCGCGGCGCCGGTCCACCGCCGGCGGGGCGGCCGAGCCGGGCAGCGACATCCCGAGCGCCTCGGCGGCGCTGGCCATCGTGTTCGCGGTGTACATGCCGCCACAGGCGCCCTCGCCGGGACAGATGGCCTTCTCGATCTCGGTCACCTGCTCGCGGGTCATCCGGCCGCTCAGGCAGGCACCGACGGCCTCGAACGCGTCGATGATCGTCACGTCCTTGTCGCCCACCTTGCCGGGCATGATCGAGCCGGCGTAGAGGAAGACCGACGCCAGGTCGAGGCGGGCAGCGGCCATCAGCATGCCGGGCAGGGACTTGTCGCAGCCGGCCAGCAGCACCGACCCGTCGAGGCGTTCCGCGCTCATCACGGTCTCCACCGAGTCGGCGATGATCTCGCGGCTGACCAGGGAGTAGTGCATGCCCTCGTGGCCCATCGAGATGCCGTCGGAGACGGAGATGGTGCCGAACTCGAGGGGGTAGCCACCGGCCGCGTGGACGCCGTCCTTGACCGCCTTGGCCAACCGGTCGAGCGACAGGTTGCACGGGGTGATCTCGTTCCAGCTGGACGCGACACCGATCTGTGGCTTGACCCAGTCGTCGTCGCCCATGCCGACCGCGCGTAGCATCCCGCGCGAGGCGGTGGCCTCGAGGCCGTCGGTGACGACCCGTGAGCGGGGCTTGATGTCCACCCCGGCCTTGATCACGTTTTCGGTGGCGGGCGGGGCGGTCGGGTCGATCGTGGTGGTGTCGGCACTCATGGCCGCCAACCTACGCCGCCGGAGCAGGCATCCCGGAGGCGTCCGACCTGCGGTTCGAGCGAGCGGCGCGAGCACCCGTCAGCAGCTGGACCGCGAGCCCGACCACCAGCACCACGCCCAGCACCGGCCCGAGGTTGGCCACCAGCTGCTGGAGGGCGTCGAAGGTCCGTTCCCGGCCCCCGCCGTAGGGCAGCGCGGCGAGCGGCAGGCAGACGCAGACCCACAGCACCCAGGCCCCGGCCAGCAGCCGGCTCCAGCGCGGGATGGTCGCGGTCACCGCCGCCACCCCCATCGGCAGGATCCAGACGTAGTGGTGCGTCCAGGACAGCGGCGAGGCCAGGCAGGTGCACAGCCCGACCAGCGCCACGGCGAAGACGCGCTGACCGCGGCGCCACCAGTGCGCCGCCACCAGAGCGCCGAGCAGGGCCACGATCCCGGCCACCCCCAGCCCCAGCAGGGTGGTGGTGCGCGAGCTGTCACCGAGCCGGAAGAAGACGCCGAGCAGCGACTGGTTGCCGGAGTAGAGCGGAGAGGCGGTCCGGGTGTTCCCTCCGGAGAGACCGCCGAAGAAGGCCTGGGTCTCCTTCGGCAGCAGGATCGCGCCGAGGCCGGTGAACACCGCGAAGCTGATCGCCCCGGTCAACGCCGCCCGGCGGCGCCCGACCAGGAACAGGAAGACGACGAAAAGCAGCGGCGTCAGCTTGATCGCCGCCGCCAGTCCGATCCAGGTGCCCTGCGGTACCCGACGTCGCACCCCGGCGCGGTCGGGCAGCAGGTCGAGCACGACCAGCGCCATCAGCATGGTGTTGACCTGGCCGTAGCCGAGCGTGGTGCGGATCGGCTCGACGGCCAGGACAACCGCAACCCCCAGCAGGCCTAGTGTCCAACCGCGCGGCACCCCGCAGCGCTTGAGCACCGACTGCTGCGCCAGCACCAGCGCGGCCGTCCAGACCACCTGCCACAGCACATACGGCCCGAACGCCAGCGGCACCATCAGCACCGCCGCGATCGGGGGGTAGATGAAGTAGAGGTTCCAGAACGGCGTGGTGGTCTGGAAGATGTCCTTGCCCGCGAGCATGTCGTGCACGGCGTAGACGTAGACCTGCAGGTCGATGGTCGAGGGCACCCAGGGCCGGAAGGTGCCGTAGGAGATCACGTACGGCAGGATCGCCAGGGCGACCACGAGCGGCGGCAGCAGCTCGGCCAGCAGGCGGCCGGCCCGACTCCTGACCCGGCGCGAGGGTTCCGAGGGGGCGACGGCCGTGCTCACGCGCTTGCCTCGAGCTGCCGCTGGACCGACTCCAGCTCGCCCTCGGGAGCGCTGGCCGGGTTGACCAGGCGCAGCAGGCCGGGCTCGTCGGCGTACCGCGGGACGACGTGCACGTGCAGGTGGAAGACCTCCTGCCCGGCGACCGGGCCGGCCGAGGAGAGCACGTTGATGCCGTCGGCGGCGAGCCGGTGCTGCAGCAGCCTGGCTACGGCGTCGACCGCCGGTGCGATCTCGGCGAGCGCGGGTGGGCCGGTGACGAGGTCGCGGACGTGGCGGCGGGGCACGACGAGGGTGTGGCCCCGGTGCCACGGCGCCAGGTCGAGGAACGCCACGGCCTGCTCGTCGGCGTAGACCCGGTACGACGGCAGCGCGCCGGAGACGATCGCGCAGAAGACACAGTCCGGGTCGGTGGGCGGGACCTCAGCAGTCACCGGACGACGTTCTGCAGGTCCTCGCCGGCGGCGAAGCGGCGCAGCTGAGCGGCGATCAGCCGGTCAGCCCGCGGCCAGAAGGCCGTGCTGGCCCCGCCGACGTGAGGCGCGATGAGCACGCTCGGCACCCGCCAGAGCGGGTGGTCCTCGGGCAGCGGCTCCGGATCGGTCACGTCGAGGGCCGCGCGCAGGCGGCCCGAGCTGGTCTCGGCGAGCAGCGCGTCGGTGTCGACCAGCTTGCCGCGCGCCACGTTGACGACCAGGGCGCCGTCGGGCAGCAGCGCGAGCTGCTCGGCGCCGAGGATGCCCTCGGTCTGCGGCGTGTGGGGGGCGATGACGAAGACCACGTCGGCGTCGGGCAGCAGGCCGGGCAGGTCCTCGATCGCGTGGACGCTCGGCGAACCACTGCGGGCGCGCCGGGCCACCCGGGTCACCGAAGCCACCTCGAAGCCGGCGAGCCGGGCCTCGATCGCCGCCCCGATGTGGCCGTACCCCAGGATCAGCACCCGGCGGTCGGCCAGGGCCTCGCCGAAGCGCGGCTGCCACGTACCGGTGGTCTGCAACCGGGCGAACTCGTCGAGGTGACGGCCCTGGGCCAGCGCGAGGGCGAGAGCGATCTCGGCGGTGCTGGCGTCGTGGACGCCGGCGGCGTTGCAGAGGGTGACGCCCTCAGGCACGACCGGCAGGAAGTTCTCCACGCCGGCGGTCAGGGTCTGGACCACGGCCAGGCTGTCCATCTCCGTCACGCGCGACAGCACCTCCGGCCCCTTCAGGTAGGGCACCACGAAGAAGCTGACGTCACCGATGGAGTCGGGCCAGTCCTCCACACCCTGGAAGCACTCGATGGTGACACCGTCAGGGAGGCCGCCGGTCCGCGCCTCGGCCTCCGCGACGCTGCGGTAGGGCAGCCAGGCGACCGGTGAGGAGTCAGACGTCGAGGGGGACGGGGAGGGCACGAGAAGCTCCTTGTTCAGGCGGCGCCGAGGCGCACGGGAAACCCGGCATCGCGGAGCGCCAGCTTGACCTCCGAGATGCGCACGGTACCAAAGTGGAACACCGTGGCCGCGAGCACGGCGTCGGCTCCGGCGGCCACCGCCGGAGCGAAGTCGCCCACCTGGCCGGCACCGCCCGAGGCGATCAGCGGCACGTCGACGGCGGCGCGGACGGCGGCGATCATCTCCAGGTCGAAGCCGTCTTTGGTCCCGTCCGCGTCGATGGAGTTGAGCAGGATCTCGCCCACCCCCAGCTCGGCGGCCCGCTCGCACCACTCGATGGCGTCGAGACCGGCCGGACGCCGGCCGCCGTGGGTGGTCACCTCGAAGCCGGACGGGGCGTTCGCGGCGCGCCGGGCGTCGACCGAGAGGACGAGCACCTGGTTGCCGAAGCGCGCGGTGATCTCGCTGATCACCTCGGGGCGGCGGACAGCGGCGGTGTTGATGGAGACCTTGTCCGCACCGGCCCGCAGGAGCGCGTCGACGTCGGCAACCGAACCGACGCCGCCGCCGACGGTCAGCGGGATCAGCACCGTCTCCGCCGTCCGCCGGACCACCTCGAGCGTGGTCGCCCGGCCCTCGACCGAGGCCGACACGTCCAGGAAGGTGAGCTCGTCGGCCCCCTCGTCGCCGTACAGCGTGCCCAGGGCGACGGGGTCTCCCGCGTCACGCAGGCCGGTGAAGTTCACGCCCTTCACCACGCGCCCGTCGTGCACGTCCAGACAGGGGATGACCCGGACGGCGACCGACATGGCCGCCACTCTAGGCGGACGCGCGGGGGCGGGCCGCTCTCGTCTCGGCCCGTTACGCTCGGTCCGTGCCTGACCTGGACGACAGCTTTCTCGCCCTGCCCCTCGGACAGCTGCGCGATGCGGCCCTCTCCCGGGCCACCGAGCTGGGGTGCTCCTACGCCGACCTCCGGGTGGAACGGATCCGTGGGGCGAGCCGTGAGTACCGCGACCTGGCACTGGAGAGCTCGTCGACGCGGCAGACGCTCGGCCTGGCCGTCCGGGTGCTGTTCGAGGGGGTCTGGGGCTTCGCGTCCGACATCGCCCTGACCCCCGAGGTCGCGGCACGGCTCGCCGAGCGGGCGGTGGCCACGGCGCGGGTGGCCAAGCCCTTGACCAGCCGAGTCGTCGAGCTGGCCGAGGAGCCGGTCCACGGCGACGCCCGCTGGGTCTCGGCCTACGAGGTCAACCCGTTCGAGGTCGACGAGGCCGAGCAGCAGGGCCGGATGCTGGCCCTGAGCGAGGGACTGCTGGCCGCACCGGGCGTCAGCCACACCAGCGCGAGCGTCGAGTACGTCCAGGAGAACAAGTACTTCGCCAACCTGGCCGGCAGCTCGACCATCCAGCAGCGCGTCCGGACCCTGCCGCGGCTGACCGCTGTCCGGGTCGGCAGCAGCGGCTTCGACACGATGCGGACGCTGGCTCCACCGGCCGGTCGCGGCTGGGAGTACCTGACCGGGACGGGTTGGGACCTCGACGCCGAGGTCGCCCAGCTACCCGAGGTACTGGCCGAGCACGCGGCCGCCCCGAGCGTGGCCGCCGGCCGCTACGACCTGGTGATCGACCCGACCAACCTCTTCCTGACCATCCACGAGTCCATCGGACACGCCACCGAGCTCGACCGGGCGCTGGGCTACGAGGCGGCGTACGCCGGCACCTCGTTCGCGACCTTCGACCAGCTGGGGACCTTGCAGTACGGCAGCCCGGTGATGAGCGTGACCGGCGACCGGACGGTCGACCACGGGCTGGCCACCATCGGCTACGACGACGAGGGGGTGGCGGCGCAGGAGTTCGACCTGATCCGCGACGGCACCCTGGTCGGCTACCAGCTCAACCGGCAGATGGCGGCGGAGAAGCAGCTGGGGCGCTCGAACGGCTGCGCGTTCGCGGACGGGCCGGGCCACATCCCGATGCAACGAATGCCCAACGTCTCGCTGCAGCCGGCGCCCGGGGGGCCCAGCACGTCGGAGCTGGTCTCGGCAGTCGACCGTGGCATCTATGTCGTGGGCGACAAGTCGTGGTCGATCGACATGCAGCGCTACAACTTCCAGTTCACCGGGCAGCGCTTCTACCGGATCGAGAACGGCCGGATCGTCGGCCAGCTCAAGGACGTCGCCTACCAGGCGACGACGACCGACTTCTGGCGCTCGATGGAGGCCGTCGGCGGACCCGGGACCTACCTGCTCGGTGGCGCCTTCAACTGCGGCAAGGGTCAGCCGGGCCAGGAGGCGCCGGTCTCGCACGGCTGCCCGTCGGCGCTCTTCCGCCAGGTCAACGTGCTGAACACCGCCGCCGAGGGAGGCAACGCATGACCGACGACAGCCCTCGGGAGCTGCCCGTCCAGGACCTGGTCGAGCAGGCTCTCGCCGTCGCGACCCTGCCGGTCTGCGTGCACCTGACCGAGCGCTGGGAGGCGAACCTGCGTTGGGCCGCCAACGCCTTGACCACGAACGGCGAGATGCACAGCCGCACCCTGACCGTGGTGGCCACGGCCCCGGTCGCGGGCGGCACGGCCGTCGCCACCGTCAGCCGCGAGCTGTCCGGACCCGAGGGGGTGACGGCGGTCGTCGCCGCCGCCGAGCAGGCCGCCCGCAGTGGACCGCCGTCGGAGAACGCCGCACCCCTGGTCGAGGCACCCGCCGCGGCGCCGACGTGGTCGGAGCCCCCGGCCACCACCAGCGTGGAGGTGCTCCAGCACCTGGCCGAGGGGCTGGGCGCGGCCTTCGGCCAGGCGGCGTCCGACGGCCACCTGCTGTACGGGTTCGCGGAGCACATCGTCACCACCAGCTACCTGGGCAGCAGCACCGGTCTGCGGCTGCGCGGCGTCCAGCCCACCGGGCGCTTCGAGTTCAACGCCAAGACCGCCGACCTCAGTGCATCGGCCTGGGTGGGCGCGTCCAGCCGGGACTTCACCGACATCGACGTGGCCGCCGGTTACGCCGAGCTCTGCACCCGGCTGGGCTGGGCGGCCACCACGGTCGCGCTGCCGCCCGGTCGCTACGAGACGTTGCTGCCCCCCGGCGCGGTGGCCGACCTGATGATCTACGCCTACTGGACCGCGAACGCCCGGGACGCGGAGGAGGGTCGCAACGTCTACGCCGCCGGCGAGGGCCGCACGCGGATCGGTGAGCGCCTCTCGCCGCTGCCGCTCACCCTGCGCTCCGACCCGGGCCGACCGGGCCTGGAGACCGTGCCGTTCGTGGACTTCGCGGCCTCGGCCGACGGCACGTCGTGGGTCTTCGACGGCGGCTTCGAGGTCCCGGCCACCTCGTGGCTGACCGACGGCGTGCTCACCGAGCTGGTCCGCAACCGCGCGCAGGCAGCCAGGACCGGTCTCCTCGCCACCCCGCCCGCGGACAACCTGATCATGGAGCTGGGCGAGTCGATCATGCCCGCGGACGGCGGATCCCCACCGGGGCAGGCCGGCCTCGCGGACATGATCAAGAGGACGAAGCGCGGCCTGCTGCTGACCTGCCTCTGGTACATCCGCGAGGTCGACCCCGAGCGGTTGCTGCTCACCGGGCTGACCAGGGACGGCGTCTACCTGATCGAGGACGGCGAGGTGACGGGCGCGGTGAACAACTTCCGCTTCAACGAGTCGCCCATCGACCTGCTCGGCCGGATCACCGAGGTCGGCGCGTCCGAACCCACCCTGTGCCGGGAGTGGAACGACTACTTCACGCGTACGGTGATGCCGCCGATCCGGGTGCCCGACTTCACGATGTCGACGGTGAGCCAGGCTTCGTGAGACCGCCCGGCACGAGCGCCTGACGGCCCTGGGGAAGACTGGGGCCGTGCCGAACGCAAGAACGCCTGCCTCCCTGCCCTGGATCGAGCGGCTGGTGTCCCTGGACACCACCAGCCGCAACTCCAACCTCGAGCTGATCGGCCTCGTCGAGGACGAGGTCCGTCGCCTCGGCCTCGAACCGGTCCGGCTGCCCAACGCCGACGGCAGCAAGACGAACCTGGTGGTCACGCTGCCGGCGGCCGATGGCCGCACGGGAGGGGGTGTCGTCCTGTCGGGCCACACCGACGTCGTCCCTGTCGACGGCCAACGCTGGAGCAGCGACCCCTTCGTACCCGAGATCCGCGACGACCGCCTGTACGGGCGGGGCACTGCGGACATGAAGTCCTACCTCGGCGTGATCATGCACCTGCTGCCCGAGCTCGCGGCGGCCGCACTGGCCGAGCCGATCCACCTGGCCTTCTCCTACGACGAGGAGGTGGGCTGCATCGGTGGCGGCGAGATCGCTGCCGCGCTCGGCGGGTGGGTGGACCCGCCCCGGGTCTGCCTGGTCGGCGAGCCCACCAGCATGCGGGTGATCGCCGGCCACAAGTCGAGCAACCTCGTCGAGCTGGTCTTCCACGGCCGGTCCGCCCACTCCTCGCTCACCCCCGACGGTGTCAACGCGATCGAGTACGCCGCCCGGGCCGCGACCGCCGTCCGCGAGCTGGCCGACGGCCGGCGGGCCAACGGGCCCTTCGACGAAAGGTACCGGGTGCCCTTCACCACCGCCGGCGTGAACGTCATCTCGGGCGGCATCGCCAGCAACACCGTGCCGGAGCGGTGCTCGCTGCAGTACGAGTTCCGCACCGTCGGCGACGACGACCCGATGGCCGTGGTCGAGACGATCACCACGACCGCCCGCCAGCTGGAGGCCGAGATGCGCACCGAGCACCCGGACGCGTCGGTGGAGGTGCTGGTGGGCCCGCTCGTCCCGAGCCTGGAGAGCAGCGCCGACGGCCCGGCGTACCAGCTCGCCGTCACCTTGGGGGGCACCCGGACCACCGACAAGGTCACCTACGGCACCGAGGCCGGGCAGTTCGCGAACGCCGGCATCGACGCCGTGGTCTGCGGTCCGGGCGACATCGCCCAGGCCCATGCGGCCGACGAGTACGTCGAGCTGGACCAGATCGTGGCCTGCGAGAACTATCTCCGGGCCCTCGTCACCGCCTTGAGCACCGAACCGACCGGAGGAGCCCGATGAGCACGACCGCCACGCTCAGCGACGCCGAGCGCGTCACCGCCCGACGGGCGGTCATCGCCTCCTCGGTCGGCAACGCGCTCGAGTGGTTCGACATCATCGTCTACGCCTCGTTCGCGGTGGTGATCAGCAAGCTTTTCTTCCCCGACGCCGGCGGCGTGACGGCACTGCTCTTCACCTTCGGCGCCTTCGCGACCTCGTACCTGATCCGCCCCCTCGGCGCCCTGGTGCTCGGCTCCTACGCCGACCGCTCGGGCCGCAAGGCGGCGCTGACCCTGACCATCGGGCTGATGACCCTGGGCACGGGCCTGATGGCCGTCGCGCCGCCCGCGTCGGTGATCGGACCGGCAGCCGGTCTGGTCATCCTGGTGTCCCGCCTGATCCAGGGCTTCTCCGCCGGCGGCGAGTTCGGGACGGCAACGACCTACCTGGTGGAAAGTGCGCCGCACCGCAAGGCCTACTACGCGTCCTGGCAGGTGGCGACCCAGGGGGCCGCGCTGTTCCTGGCCTCGGCGTTCGGGTTCGGCCTCAACGTGGGGCTCACCCCCGAGCAGCTGAGCTCGTGGGGCTGGCGGATCCCGTTCTTCTTCGGTCTGCTGGTCGGTCCGGTCGGGCTCTACATCCGGCTCAAGATGTCCGAAACCGCAGAGTTCGAGGCCGCGGAGCGGGTCAAGTCCCCGGTGCTGCGGACGCTCGTCGACCACCCCGGCCGGGTGCTCAGCGCCGCGGCTGCGGTCGGCCTGGCCTCGATCTCGGTCTACCTGATCCTGTACATGCCGACCTTCGCGGTCACCAACCTCGGGCTACCGCGCTACGCCGGCTTCCTGGGCGGGATCATCAGTGGGCTCGTCAGCCTGTTCGGGGTGCCCCAGGTGGGCCACCTCGCCGACCGGGTCGGCCCGCTGCGGATCATGCTCGTGGCCGGGGTGATCTCGCTGGTGGTCTCGCTGCCCCTGTTCGCAGTACTGGTGGCCAACCCCTCGGTACTCGTCCTGACGCTGGTCCAGGTGGTGCTCGGGGTGCAGATGGCGTTCTACTTCGGTCCGCTGCCGGCGCTGCTGAGCTTCATGTTCCCGACCGCGATCCGCACCACCGGGCTCTCGATCTCCTACAACCTGGGGGTGACCCTCTTCGGTGGCTTCGCGCCGATCCTGCTGACCGCGCTGATCAGCGCGAGCGGCAGCCTGCTCTCGCCCAGCTGGTACTTCATGGCCGTCGCTGTGATCTCACTCCTCGGCCTGCTGGTGATCCGCGCCCGACGATACGCCGACCAGGCAGCCGGGACCCAGGTCCCAGCTGGCTCGCCCCCGCGAGCGGCGACTCAGAAGCCCGGCGGCTCGGCGTAGCGGCCCCACTCCTGCACCAGTACCCCGCAGATCTCGCCCAGGGTGGCCTCGGCCCGGGCCGCGTCGAGCATCGGCGGCACGAGGTTGGCGGTACCGCGAGCTGCACTGAGCAGCGCGGTGAGGGTGGCGTCGACCCGAGACTGGTCACGCCGGGCCCGGCGCTCGGTCAGCACCCGCCGCTGCTCGGCTTCGACCTCGGGACCGATGCGTAGGGTGTCGGGAACCGTGGCGATGGAGTCGACGTGGCTGTTGACCCCGACGACCCGCTTGTGGCCCTCCTCCAGCTGCAGCTGGTAGCGGTAGGCCGCGCCCGCGATCTCGCCGGTGAACCAGCCGTCCTCGATGCCCTGGAGCAGCCCCGAGGTCATCGGTCCGATCGGGTGCCTCCCGCTGGGCGCACGCCGCTCGCCCATCGCCACGATGGCGGCGAACGTCTTCTCGGCCTCGGCCTCCAGCCGGTCGGTCAGCGCCTCGACGTACCAGGAGCCACCCAGGGGATCGGTCACGTGGGTCACCCCGGTCTCCTCGGCGATCACCTGCTGGGTACGCAGCGCGATCTCGGCGGACTCCGCCGTCGGTAGCGCCAGGGTCTCGTCGAAGGCGTTGGTGTGCAGCGAGCTCGTCCCGCCGAGCACCGCCGACAGCGCCTCCAGCGCGGTCCGGGTGATGTTGTTGACGGGCTGCTGGGCGGTCAGCGAGACGCCGGCGGTCTGGGTGTGGAAGCGCAGCCACTGGGCCCGGGCCGTCGTCGCGCCGTAGCGGTCCCGCAACCAGCGTGCCCAGATCCGCCGGGCCGCCCGGAACTTGGCCACCTCCTCGAAGAAGTCGATGTGGGCATCGAAGAAGAAGCTGAGCCCGGGGGCGAAGCGGTCGACATCCAGTCCCCGTGAGAGTCCCAGCTCGACGTAGCCGAAGCCGTCCGCCAAGGTGAACGCGAGCTCCTGCGCCGCCGTGGAGCCGGCCTCCCGGATGTGGTAGCCGGACACGCTGAGCGGCTTGTAGGCGGGGAGGTGCTCGGTGCAGTACTCCATCAGGTCGCCGATCAGCCTGAGGTGCGGCTCGGGCGCGAACAACCACTCCTTCTGCGCGGTGTACTCCTTGTAGATGTCGGTCTGCAGCGTTCCGTCCAGGGCGGACACGTCAGCACCCTGCCGCTCCGCAGCGACCAGGTAGAGGCAGAACACGGGCAGGGCCGGTCCCGAGATCGTCATCGACGTCGTCACCGCCCCGAGGTCGATACCGGCGAACAGTGCCTGCATGTCCGCCGCCGAGTCCACAGCGACACCGCAGCGGCCCACCTCGCCGAGCGCGCTCGGGTCGTCGGAGTCCAGGCCCATCAAGGTCGGCATGTCGAAGGCGACGCTGAGCCCGCCGCCCCCGCCGGCGAGGATCGCGCGGTAGCGCTCATTCGTCTGCAGGGCGCTGCCGAAGCCGGCGAACTGGCGGATGGTCCACGGCCGACCGCGGTAGCCCGTCGCGTACAGACCACGGGTGAAGGGAAACTCCCCCGGCCAGCCGATCCGGCTCATCCGCGGGTCGACGCCGTCCTCCGGCGGCCCGTAGACCGGGTCGACGCTCTCGCCCGAGAGTGTCGTCGTGTCCTCGTCCCGGACCACGTTGCGGGCCCGGGCCCGCTCGTAGGCCTCGGCCCAGCGCGCGCGACCGGCCGGGTCGCCGCCGGCTCCCGGCGGCGGCGGGCTGCTGGTCATCGCCACTCCCTTCCCGATCAGTAGGACCGCGGCAGCCCCAGCGCATGCCGGGCGACGTAGTTCAAGATCATCTCCCGGCTGACCGGTGCGATCCGGAGCAGCCGGGCCAGCCCCCAGAGCGGGATCAGCCCGTACTCGGTGGAGACGCCGTTCCCGCCGTGCGCCTGGATCGACGCGTCGACCGCGGCCAGGGCCGCTTCGGCAGCGGCGTACTTCGCCATGTTGGCCGCCTCGCCGGCGGGCTGCCCCTCGTCGTGCAACCAGGCGGCCTTGGCCGTCATCAAGGCCGCGAGCTCGATCTCGATCTTCGCCTTCGCCAGCGGGTGCGCGACCCCCTGGTGGGTGCCTACCGGGCTCGCCCACACCGTGCGCTCGCTGACGTACCGGCTGGCCCGCGCCAGCGCGTAGCGGCCGATCCCCACACAGAGCGCCGCCCCGGTGACGCGCTCGGGGTTCAGCCCAGCGAAGATCTGGCGGAAGCCGGCACCCTCGGTGCCGAGCAGCCGCTCGGACCCCACCCGCACGCCGTCGAAGAAGAGAGTGGACTGGCGCTCGGGCAGGGCGACCGCCACCGGGAGCGGCTGCGCCACCAGGCCCGGGGTGTCGGTGTCGACGAGGAACAGCGACAGCGCGGCGTCACCAGTGGCCCCGTCGGTCCCAGTGCGCGCGACCACCAGCACCGCATCTGCCTCGTCGAAGCCGGAGATGTAGTACTTCTGCCCGTCCAGTCGCCAGCCGTCGCCGTCGGGTGCCGCCGTGGTCGCGAGCCGGTGCGTGTTCGAGCCGGCGTCGGGCTCGGTGATCGCGAAGACGACCTTGGTCGTACCGGCGGCCAGGCCCGGCAGCCACGTCAGGCGCTGGGCGTCGGTACCGAACCGGGTGATCATCTCGGCCGAGATCGCTGTGTTGACGATCATCAGCAGCAGCGGGCAGCCCTGCGCCGCGGACTCCTCGCAGACGATCGCCAGCTCGGTGAGCCCGCCGCCACCGCCCCCGTAGGCCTCCGGGATGCTCGCACCGAGATAGCCATAGCGGCCCAGCGCCTGCCACAGCTCGTGCGGGAACTCCCGGGCCTCGGCCTTGCGCGCATAGTAGGCACCGCCGAAGTCGCCGGCGATCTCAGCCACCGCGCGCCGCAGCTCGGCGTGCTCGTCGACGACCGCGAAGTCCATCCCGCACCTGCCTCCCGCCTGCCCCCGGGGCGGCGGGGCACCGGTTGCCGGCAGGTCCGGCAGTACCCCGTCGTACCAGTTCCGACTGTAGCGCCGTGCCGGTCTTGACGGCCGTGATGTCGTGGTTGAAGGGTGGAACCCGTGGTTCGCGACATCGTCGCGCCGGTTCCGCCCGACCTCGACGGAGAGGATCGCTCATGCACCGTGGCGCGGACGTCGACCAGTGAGCGTGCTGACCAGCCGGCTGGACACGACCGGCGAGGTGTACGCCCACAACCGGGCAGCCCTGCTGGAGCAGGTGGAGGCGCTGCGAGCCGCGTCGGCCGAGGCGGTCGCCGGCGGTGGTGGGACCTACGTGGAGCGGCACCGCGGCCGTGGCCGTCTGCTGGCTCGGGAGCGGGTCGAGCTCCTGCTGGACCCGGACAGCGCGTTCCTCGAGCTCTCGACCCTGGCGGCCTGGGGGACGGGTTTCACCACGGGTGCTGGGATCGTGACCGGAGTCGGGGTGATCAGCGGCACGGAGTGCGTCGTCATCGCCCACGACCCGACCGTCCGCGGGGGAACGATGAACCCCTGGACGTTGCGCAAGAACCTGCGCGCACTCGAGATCGCGCGGGTCAACCGGCTGCCCGTGGTCTACCTGGTGGAGTCAGGTGGCGCCGACCTGGCCAGCCAGGCCGAGCTGTTCATCCCCTTCGGTCGCGTCTTCGCCGAGCTCACCGCGCTGTCGGCCGCCGGGGTGCCCAGCGTCGCCCTGGTGTTCGGCGGGGCTACCGCCGGGGGCGCGTACGTGCCCGCGATGTGCGACCAGGCCATCCTGGTGGACCGGCAGGCCCAGGTGTTCCTGGGCGGGCCGCCGCTGGTGAAGATGGCCACCGGGGAGGACGCCGACGCCGAGCAGCTGGGCGGTGCGGCCATGCACGCCAGCATCTCGGGCCTGGCCGACCAGCTCGCCGTCGACGAACGTGACGCCATCCGACTGGGCCGGATCGTCGTCGCCCGCTGGCACTGGTGCAAGGCCGGCCCCGCTCCTCGGCCCGACGCGCGGCCGCCGCGCTATCCGGCCGAGGAGATCCTGGGCGTCGTCTCTGCCGACCACCGCGTCCCCTTTGACCCGCGCGAGGTGCTGGCCCGGCTGGTCGACGACTCCGACCTCGATGAGTACAAGCCGCTCTACGGGACCTCGCTGGTCACCGGCTGGGCCACCCTGCACGGCTACGACATCGGGGTGCTGGCCAACCACCGCGGGGTGCTCTTCGGCGAGGAGGCCGAGAAGGCCACCGAGTTCATCCTGCTCGCCAACCAGAGCGACACGCCGCTGCTGTTCCTGCAGAACACCACCGGCTACATGGTGGGTACCCGCTACGAGCAGGCCGGGATCATCAAGGACGGCGCGAAGATGATCAACGCCGTCGCGAACAGCACGGTCCCCCACCTGACCGTGCACATGGCGGCCTCCTTCGGGGCCGGCAACTACGGCATGGCGGGCCGGTCCTTCGACCCGCGCTTCGCCTTCAGCTGGCCGGGCATGCGGCAGGCGGTGATGGGGGCGACCCAGCTGGCCGGTGTGCTGTCGCTCGTCTCTCGCGCCTCCGCCGATGCCCGGGGACTGCCCTTCGACGAGCCGGCCGACGAGGAGCGCCGGCACGCCGTCGAAGAGCAGATCGAGGCCGAGTCGCAGTGCTTCGCCATGTCGGGCCGGGTCTACGACGACGGCGTGCTCGACCCCCGCGACACCCGCGACGCACTGGGCGTGGCGCTGTCGGCGACCCACTCCGCCCCCGTCACCGGTCGCCGCGGCTTCGGCGTCTTCCGGATGTGAGAGCCACCGTCGCGGCGTCCACCCCGACGCCCATCCGCAGGCTGCTGGTGGCCAACCGCGGTGAGATCGCCTGCCGCGTG
The DNA here is from genome assembly GCA_963727215.1 of uncultured Actinomycetota bacterium. GTDB lineage: Bacteria > Actinomycetota > Actinomycetes > Propionibacteriales > Propionibacteriaceae > Microlunatus. The sequence continues at coordinate 50,216 of CAVSFR010000001.1, read as the reverse complement.
CTGCGTACCGCCCGGGCGATGGGCATCCGTACCGTCGCCGTCTTCTCCGACGCCGACGCCGAGGCCCCCCACGTCACGCAGGCCGACCTGGCCGTCCGGCTGCCCGGCGCGAGCGCCACCGACACCTACCTGCGCGGGGACCTGCTGGTCGAGGCTGCGCTGCGCACCGGGGCCGACGCCGTGCACCCCGGCTACGGCTTCCTTTCCGAGAACGCCGGCTTCGTCCGGCAAGTGACCGCAGCCGGGCTGCTGTTCGTGGGTCCTCCTGCCGAGGTCGTGGCCGCGATGGGCTCCAAGGTCGAGGCCAAGGCGCTGATGGCGGCGGCCGGGGTCCCGGTGCTACCCGGCGCGACCGTGACCGCCGGCGCCGACCTCGAGTCACTCGGGTCCTCGGTCGGCTACCCGCTGCTGGTGAAAGCCTCAGCCGGCGGTGGCGGTCGCGGCATGCGGGTGGTCATCGAGCCCGCCGGACTGGCCGAGGCGGTGACGTCCGCCCGGCGCGAGGCTGCGGCCGCGTTCGGCGACGACACCGTCTTCCTCGAGCGGTACCTCGTGGACCCACGGCACGTCGAGGTGCAGATCTTCGGGGACACCGCGGGCACCGTGATCTCGCTGTTCGAGCGGGAGTGCTCGATCCAGCGCCGCTTCCAGAAGGTCCTGGAGGAGGCGCCCTCCCCTGCTGTCACACCTGACCTCCGGGAACGGCTGGGTGCGGCCGCGACCGCCGCCGGCCGCGCGCTCGGCTACGTCGGCGCCGGCACCGTCGAGTTCGTGCTGGAGCGCTGCGGTGACTTCCACTTCCTGGAGGTGAACACCCGGCTGCAGGTCGAGCACCCGGTCACGGAGCTGGTCACGGGGCTCGACCTGGTGCGGCTGCAGCTGCTGGTCGCGCAGGGCGAGCCGCTGCCGGAGGAGGCCCGCAAGGCCCGGATCCGGGGGCACGCGATCGAGGTGCGCCTCTACGCCGAGGACCCGGCCGCCGGTTTCCGCCCGACCGCCGGCCGGTTGCGAGCCTTCGACGTGCCCGGCCCGGTGCGCGTCGACACCGGCGTGGCTGCCGGCCAGCAGGTCGGCACCCATTACGAAGCGCTGCTGGCGAAAATCATCGCGCACACCCCCACGCGCAGCCAGTCGGCCGCCGTGCTGGCCGCTGCGCTACGGGCCAGCCGCATCTCTGGGGTGGGCACCAACCGCGACCTGCTGGTCGCGCTCCTGGACGAGCCTGAGTTCCTCGCCGGCAGCACTGACACCGGCTACCTCGACCGGCACCCACCCGCTGCCCTGCTGGTCCCCGACCCCGATCTGCAGGCCGACGCGCTCACGGCGGCCGTGATGGCGCTGCGGGCGCACCGCCGGGCGGCCGCACCCGTCCAGCGCGCCGTCACCGCGGGCTGGCGGAACGTCGTCTCCGCCGCCCCCCTGGTCCAGCTGGCGACCGCGGACGGCACTGTCCACGACGTGCGCTACCAGGTGAGCGGCAACGAGGTCCGCGTGCGCCTGGGCGACCAGCCGCCTGGTCCCCCCGCCCTGGTCTCGGTCACCGCCGCGGCCGGCGGCTATCGGGTGACGCTGGAGCGGGACCGGGTCTGGCGGTCGCTCCACGTCGCCGTCGACGGTTCCCACCTCGACGTCAGCTCGGCCGCCGGTGCTCTCGACCTCCTGGTCGTCGACCCTCTGCCGGAGCCCGCGACCACGGGAGCCGCCGGCTCGCTGGCCGCGCCGATGCCCGGCGTGGTCGTTCGCACCGAGGTGGCGCCCGGGGCGAGGGTGACGCTCGGACAGCCCCTGCTCGTGCTGGAGGCGATGAAGATGGAGCATGTGGTCGGGGCGCCGCACGACGGGGTCATCTCATCGCTGCTGGTCCGGGCCGGGGACCCGGTCGACGCCGGACAGGCGCTGGCCGTGCTCGAGCGGGCCGGGTCAGCAGGAGGAGGAGAGCCGTGACCGTCGCGCAGCCCGGCCCGTCCGTCCCCCGGGAGGTGGTGCACTACGAGCTCCGCGGACCGGTCGCCTGGGTGACGATCGACCGGCCGGACGCGCGTAACGCCCTCGACCGTGCCGTCCGTGAGGGACTGTTCGCGGCCGCCGCCCGCTTCGACGCCGACCCCGCCGCGGCCGTCATGGTGCTGACCGGAGCCGGGGACGTGGCTTTCAGCGCCGGCGCCGACCTGAAGGAGATGGCAGCGGAGGGACTGACCGAGCCGCCGCCGGACTTCCTGCCCCAGTTCGGCCGCAACGCAGGCAGCGCGAAGCCGATCATCGCGGCGGTCAACGGGCTGGCCTACGCCGGCGGTTTCCTGCTGGTGCAGAGCTGCGACCTCGTCATCGCCGCCGAGCACGCGCGGTTCGCCGTGCCCGAGGTCACGGTCGGCCGGGGTGCGCCCTGGGCGGCGCCGCTGGCGTCGCTCATTCCCCCGAAGGCCGCGCTCCAGCTGCTGCTCACCGGCGAGCCCATCTCTGCCGCCCGGGCGTACGCGCTCGGCCTCGTCACCGAGGTGGTGCCGGCCGCGCAGCTCGGGCAACGCGCCCAGTCCTGTGCCGAGCAGATCGCCGCGAACGCACCGCTGTCGGTCCGCGCCGCCAAGGAGATGGTGCAGCGGACCCGGGGGCTGGCGCCCGACCAGGCGTTCGCCGAAGCCGAGCGGATCTTCGCGCCCGTGTACCGCAGCGCAGACGCCCAGGAGGGCCCGCGCGCTTTCGCCGAGCGCCGCGCCCCACGCTGGACCGGACGGTGACCGTGACCACCAACCCCGTCCCGGGCCCCGCCGGCGACCGAAGACCGGTCCGCATCGGCAACGCCTCCGGCTTCTACGGCGACCGGCTCGCGGCGGTGCACGAGATGGTCGAGGGCGGGGACCTCGACGTCCTCACGGGCGACTACCTGGCCGAGCTCACCCTCTACCTGCTGCACAAGGCCCGGCTCAAGGATCCGGGCGCGGGCTACGCCACCACGTTCCTCACCCAGCTCGAGACCGTGCTCGGCACCTGCCTCGACCGCGGGATCAAGATCGTGACCAACGCGGGCGGGCTGAACCCGGCGGGTCTCGCCCTCCAGGTGCGGATGCTGGCCGCCCGCCTGGGGCTGTCGGTCGCGGTGGCGCACGTGGGGGGCGACGACCTGGTCGGCGCCCTGCCGGACCTGCTCGCCGCCGGCCATCAGCTGGCGCACCTGGACACCAGGCAGCCGCTGGTCGAGGCCGGCGTGGTGCCGGTGACCGCGAACGCCTACCTCGGCGGCTGGCCGATCACCGCGGCGCTCGCGGCCGGTGCAGACGTGGTGGTGACAGGGCGGGTGACCGATGCCGCCCTGGTGACGGGTCCGGCCGCCTGGTGGCACGGCTGGGCCCCCGAGGACCTCGACCCGCTGGCCGGGGCGGTCGCCGCCGGCCACATCATCGAGTGCGGGGCGCAGGCAACCGGCGGCAACTACGCCTTCTTCCGCGAGGTGACCGACCGCCGCTACCCGGGCTTCCCGCTCGCGGAGGTCGCCGCCGACGGCAGCGCGGTGATCACCAAGCACCCGGGTACCGGCGGCCTGGTGTCGGTGGACACGGTGACCGCGCAGCTGCTGTACGAGACCGCCGAGCCCGCCTACGCGGGTCCGGACGTGACGTCCTGGTTCGACACCCTCCGCATCGAGCAGGAGGGACCGGACCGGGTGCGGATCTCCGGTGCCCGGGGCACGCCGCCGACCGGTCAGGTCAAGGTGGCGCTCAACTACACCGGCGGCTACCGGAACACGATGACCATGGTGCTCACCGGCCTGGACATCGAGGCCAAGGCGGCAGCCGCGGAGCAGCTGCTGTTCGGCCTGCTCGGCGGCCGCGACACCTTCGACACGGTCGAAGTCCGACTGCTCCGGTCGGATCAGCCGGACGCGCCCACCCAGGCCCAGGCCACAGCCCACCTCGTGGTGACGGTCAAGGACGCCGAGCCCGGCAAGGTCGGCCGCCGGTTCTCCAGCGCCGTCCTCGAGCTGACCCTGGCCAGCTATCCAGGGTTCTTCACCACCACCCCTCCCACCCGGGAGAGCGGCTACGGCGTCTACTGGCCGGCCCTGCTGCCGGCCGTTGTGGTCCACCCGCGCGTCGTGCGGCCCGACGGGTCCGAGGTGATGGTGCCCTTGCCGGCCGGCGACCCGATCGCCGCGGGGCGCCCGCCCGCCGCCACACCCACGCCGGCGCGGTCTGGCGTAGTACTGGACGGACCAGCAGAGATGGTGCCGCTCGGCCTGGTCGCCGGGGCCCGCTCGGGGGACAAGGGCGGCAACGCCAACGTCGGTCTGTGGGCACGGACCGCCGAGGGCCACGCCTGGCTGGAGCCCTTCCTGACCATCGAGCGGCTGCGGGCGCTGCTGCCAGAAGCCGACGGGCTGGAGATCCGCCGCTACGCGCTGCCCAACCTGCGCGCAGTCAACTTCGTCATCGTCGGTCTGCTCGGCGAAGGCGTGGCCTCCTCCACCCGACTGGACCCGCAGGCGAAGGCACTGGGGGAGTTCCTCCGCTCACGGCTGGTACCGGTACCCCTCGCGCTGCTGCCACCGGGCTGACCGGGCACCCGGACGTCGGGCGCAACGACCGCTGCCGCTCCGCCGCGGCGCTCCGCCGGCTGAGCTGCCGGTCTCAGGGCAGGTCGGCGCCGCTCAGGTCGTCGGCCGGCTCGTCGTCGTCGGCGGAGTAGGTGACCACGCCACGACGCATGGCCCGTAGCAGCTGGCGACAGGTCTCGCGCAGCGGACCAGGGCCGGCCGCGTCGGCGATCTGGCCGGCGAAGTCGGTTACCTGACGGACCCAGCGGACGAAGTCCCCGGCCGTCAGGTCGCTGTCGGTGAGCACGGCGGACAGGGAGCGCCCGGCTGCCCAGCCGAAGGCGATCTCGCTGAACCCGATCTCCGGCTCGGGGCCGCGCGGCAGCCGCGCGTCCCGTTCCACCAGCGAGACCTCACGCCAGATCCGCCGCACCTCGGTCATGGCGTCGTTGCTGCGGGCGTCGGGCATCCGTGGTCGGCGGGCACCGTCGTCGCTCCGTCGCGCCTGGAACACCAGGGACGACAGCACGGCGGCCAGCTGCGGGGCCGTGAGCCCGTCGAACACCCCGGCCCGGATGCACTCGGCCGCCACCAGGTCGAGCTCGGAGTAGATCCGCGCGAGGGTGCGCCCCGCCGGGCTGACCTGGAGCCGGCCGTTGCCGGAGGAGGTGTCGTCGGTCAGGTAGCCGAGCGACTCCAGCACCAGGCAGATCCGGTCGAAGTGGGTCGCGATCGTGTTGGTCCGGGTGTCGGACCGCGCCTGGAGGCGGGCGTTCTCGCGCTCGAGCTTGAGCGCCCGCTCGGCCCAGCGGGCGTGGCTCTCCCGATCGGGGCAGCCGTGGCAGGGATGCCGGCGCAGCTCGTCGCGCAGGGTCGCGATCCGCTCGATCAGCTCCGACTCGAGCGCGCCGCTGCGGACCCTCGTGGGTGTCAGGTCCACCTCAGCGAGCCGGCTGCGGAAGGCGGCGGCCAGGTTGCGGCGCGAGGCCGGCTCCTTGGGGCTGAACTGCTTGCCGATCTTCATCCGGCCGACGACCACCGGCGGCGCCGGGAAGTCGGCCAGCGAGAGCCGGCGTACCTGCCGGTCCTCGGTCATCACCAGCGGCCGCGGACCCTGCTGGTCCACCCTGGTGCCCGGGTCGATGACCACCACCCAGCCCTGGCTGCGTCCGCTCGGGACCCGCATGATGTCGCCTGGCTTGAGCCCGAGCAGCGCCTGGGCGGACTCGGCCCGGCGGTCCGTCCGGCGCTCCCGGGCCGCGGACGCCTCGAGCTCGGAGACCTCGGCCCGCAGCCGGGCGTACGCGGCGAAGTCCCCGCGGTCGCACTCGGCCGAGGCCAGGTAGCCGGTGATGGCCTCGGTGTTCTTGGCCAGGGTGCGAGCCACGCCGACCACCGAGCGGTCGGACTGGAACTGGGCGAACGACTGCTCGAGCAGGGTCCGAGCGCGCTGCCGGCCGACGCTGGAGACCAGGTTGACGGCCATGTTGTAGGTCGGCGCGAAGGAGGAGTGCAGCGGGTACGTACGCCGCGAGGCCAGGCCGGCGACCGCCCGCGGGTCCAGGCCGGGCTGCCACAGGACGACCGCGTGGCCCTCGACGTCGATGCCACGGCGACCAGCCCGCCCGGTCAGCTGGGTGTACTCCCCCGGCGTGATGTCGGCGTGGGTCTCCCCGTTGTACTTGACCAGCTTCTCCAGCACCACGCTGCGCGCCGGCATGTTGATGCCCAGCGCCAGCGTCTCGGTGGCAAAGACGACCTTGACCAGCCCTCTCACGAAGGCTTCTTCCACGCACTCCTTGAACGCCGGCAGCATCCCCGCGTGGTGGGCGGCGACGCCGCGGACCAGCGCCTCCGCGAAACGCTCGTAGTCCAGCGCCCGCAGGTCCGCCGGGGACAGCCCGGCGACGTGCTTGTCGAGGATGGCGCTGATCTCGGCCTGGGCCGACCCGGTGGTCAGTCGGACCCCCGAGGCGAGCAGCTGGCGCACCGCCGCGTCGCAGCCGACGCGGGAGAAGATGAAGACGATGGCGGGCAACAGGGCCTGCTCGTCCAGCCGCTCGACCATCTCGCTCCGGCTGGGAGCGATCAGCGAACGCGGTCGACGACCGCCGCCCTCGACGCGGGCGTTGCTCGCCCCGCCGCCGTAGGAGCCGCTGCCGTACGTGCTGGCCCGCCCCCGGCCGTTGCGGCCACGAGGCTTGCGTGAGTCGTCCCGGACGTAGCGGGACTCCTCGCGGGACACCTTCAGCAGGGCCGGGTTGACCTCGGGCTGGCTGCCCTTCACGGGAGCGGCCACCGCGGTCGGGGCGTCGCCCGCGAACAGGTCGTAGATGGTCGGACCGACCATGACGTGCTGGAACAGGGGCACGGGCCGACGCTCAGAGACGACGATGGCCATCTCCCCGCGAACCGCGCCGAGCCACTCCCCGAACTCCTCGGCGTTGCTGACGGTGGCCGACAGGGCCACCACCTGCACCGACTCCGCCAGCCCGATGATCACCTCTTCCCACACCGCGCCACGGAAGCGGTCGGCCAGGTAGTGGACCTCGTCCATCACCACGAAGCCCAGGTTGGCCAGCGTCGCCGAGCCGGCGTAGATCATGTTCCGCAGCACCTCGGTGGTCATCACCACCACCGGCGCCTCCGAGTTGACCGAGGAGTCACCGGTGAGCAGACCGACGTGGGCGGCCCCGTGCCGACGCACCAGGTCGGCGTACTTCTGGTTCGACAGCGCCTTGATCGGGGTGGTGTAGAAGCACTTGCGGCCCTCGGCCAGAGCCAGGAAGACAGCGAACTCGCCGACGATCGTCTTGCCGGCACCGGTCGGCGCGGCCACGAGCACACCCGAGCCCGCCTCGACGTGGGCGCACGCCTCGCGCTGGTAGTCGTCGAACGCGAAGCCGTAGCCGTCCGCGAACTCCTTCAGCCGGGGTGACTGCTGGCCGTGCCGGAACTGGGCGTACGCCTCGGCCGGACTCCGGGGGGTGTCGGCTGAGGGTTCGTCATAGGAGGAAGCGGGCATGATGTAGCCCAAGTTACCGGGAGGCGGCAACCACCAGCGGCAGCGCCTGCGGCGCGACGGTCACCTCGAACGGAGCGGGACCCAGCCGCTCTCCGTCGCCGTAGGCCGTCAGCCCGTCGCCCTCGACCGTCGCGGTGCGGACGCGAAGCTGCTCCACGCACGCGTCGCGGGCGAAGCGTCCGGACCGCATCTGGGGCAGCAGCTGCAGCAGCTTGAGCCGGCTCACCGGATGGATGATCGTGATGTCCAGCAGCCCGTCGGTCGGGTCGGCCTGCGGGCAGATGCGCAGACCGCCCCCGTAGGTGGAGGTGTTGCCGACGGCGACGAGCATGGCCTGCTGCTCGCGGACCGTGCCGTCGAGGGTCAGGCGGTAGTCCAGCGGCCGGAACACCCCGAGCTCGGCCAGCGCCGCGACGGTGTAGCGGAGGGAGCCGCGCGGCCAGGCCATCGTGTTGGCGCGCTCGTTCACCCGGGCGTCGAAGCCGGTGGCCAGGACCGCCCCCACGTAGCGGTCGCCCACCCGGAGCAGGTCGAGCGCGCGACGGTGGTCCGCAGCCACCACGGCGGCCGCAGCCAGCGGGTTGGTCGGGTCGAGCCCGACGCCCCGGGCCAGGTCGTTCCCGGTCCCGGCCGGGATCATCCCGAGCGCGGTCCGCCCCAACCCGCCCGCATCGGCGCAGGCGTTGAGGCCGAGGTGCATCATGCCGTCGCCGCCCATCACCGCGAGGACGTCGACCTCACTCCGGACGGCTGCGGCCATCAGCTCGGCTGCGTGCGACCAGCTCTCGCTACGCAGCGTCTCGAGCTGGGCTCCGGACGATCGGAGCCTGGCCTCGACAGCCGCGAAGGTGGCGGCGCCTCGACCCCGCCCGGCGGTCGGGTTGACCACCAGGCTGATCCGGCGGACCACCGGTCAGCTCGTCGTCGGCGGGTTGGTCCGGTCCTCGTCCTGCAGTTGCTTGAGTGCCTGGTCGTTCTCGACGCTGGAGGAGACGATCAGGTCGTCGCCGGCCACTGCCGCCTGGCGCACCTTGCGACGGTCGAGGATGTGCGCGATCACCTCGGCGCCGAGGAAGAGGACGGTCATCGGCAACGCGAGCAGCAGCATGGAGAAGGGGTCGGTGGACGGGGTGGCCACGGCCCCGAAGACGAAAGTGCCGAAGACGACGTACATCCGGTACTTGGCGAGCTGCCTGGCCTTGATCACGCCGACGATGTTGAGCATCAGCACCACCAGTGGCAGCAGGAACCCGATCCCGAAGACGAGCATGATGCGGACGAGGAAGGACAGGTAGGCGTTGACGTCCTGCAGGTTCGAGACGCCGTCCTGGGTGAAGCTGAGCAGCACCTGGATGCCTTTGGGCATCACCACGTACCCGACGACCACCCCGCCCAGGAACATCGGCGTGGCCGCGCCCAGGAAGATGACCGTCCACTTCTTCTCCCTGGACAGCAGTCCCGGAGCGATGAAGGCCCACAGCTGGTAGAGCCAGATCGGGGAGGTGACGATGGCGCCCGCGAGAGCCGAGACCTTCAAGGCCAAGGCGAGCGGGGAGGTGATGTTGATGTTGACCAGGAGCGTCTGCGCGTCCGGGTTCTTGGCCTTGAGGTCTGAGACGGCAGCGTCGTAGGGCGCCCGCAGCAGGTGCAGCAGGCTCTCCCGGAAGAACCAGGCCACGATCATCCCGATGATGATGGCCACGCCGGCGACGACCAGGCGGTACCGCAGCTCGCGCAGGTGCTCGAACAGCGACATCGAGCCGTCGGCCGGCAGCGGGGGCGGCTTGAGCCAGGCGAGGCTGAAGTGGATCGGCCGGCCCTTGATGCTCAGAGACACTCAGACCCCGACGAGGTCAGACATCGCGGCGAGCGTCACGCTCTGTCGGGTCGCCCTGCGGGGGCTGGCCGTACGGCGACCCGTTCGTGGGCTGGCCGTTCTGGTCGTAACGGACATCGTGCTGCTGCGGCGGCTGCTGGTACGGGGTGCCGCCCTGAGGCGGGGCGGCGTAGGGCGATCCGGCCTGCGGCGACTGGACGAAGGTCGAGCCGGCCTCGGTCTGGTACGGCGTCTGGGTGGCCGCGCCCGGCTCGACCGGGGGTGTCTCGCCCGCCTTGAGACCCTTGGTCTCTTCCTTGAACTCCTTGAGGGCGCGACCGGTGCTCTTACCGAGACCGGCCAGCCGGGAGCCCCCGAACAGCAGCAGGACGATCGCCAGGATGATCAACAGCTCGGACGGGCCGAGGTTGAAGATGAGCGGGGTCATGGGTTCCTCTTCTCGCAAGCAGCGCCGTGAGCGCCCTTGATCTGCGTCGGGCTCATCCTACGTCGGTCGGTCCGGCTGGAGCCCTTCGTCGAGCCTACGTCTGGTTGTTCGGAGCCGCGGGCTCGGGCGCTTGGATCTGTCCCAGCAGATCGCCCAGCTGTCCGGCCCGGTCGGCCAGGACAGCCACCTCGCTCAGCAGGTCGGCGGTCTTGTGCGCCAGCCAGACGACGTAGCAGACGACCATCACCAGACCCGCCACTGCGATGCCGACGAAGACCCAGACCCAGAGCACGTGCGGCAGCCTAGTGGACCCGGCGAGGCCCGGATACGCCTGAACCGGCGCACCCGGGTGGGTGCGCCGGTTCGGTCGAGGAGTTCGGACAAGCGCGATCAGGCGTTGATCACCCGCTGTTCGTCGGTCCGGGTGACCTCGATCTTGCGCGGCTTGGCCTTCTCGGCCACGGGGATCTCCAGCCGGAGCACGCCGCCGCGGTAGTCGGCGGCGATGCGCTCGGAGTCCAGGTTGTCCCCCAGGATGAGCTGCCGGCTGAACACCCCGCGCGGACGCTCAGCGGCGACCAGCTCGGCGATGCCCTCGCGAGCGGGCCGGTCGGCACGGACGGTCAGCACGTTGCGCTCCACATCCAGGCTGATCGAGTCGACGTCGATACCCGGGAGGTCGAACTCCACCGTGAACATGTCGCCCTCGCGCCAGGCGTCCATCGCCATCAGGGCCGGCCGGGACGGGGTGCCGAAGACCTGGGAGGTGAGCCGGTCGAGGTCACGGAAGGGGTCGGTGCGCATCAACATGGGTCTGCCTCTCTACTCGGTGTGGTTGTCTGCCGCCATCACGATCTATGGTGGTGGCTACAGGTTTTTTATAGCACTCCCTACACGTACGATGCAAGCGTGACTGCCGAAGAAATTCCGGCCGATGCAGCCGCCAGGGCCGAGGACGCGCACGGCCGGTACGGCATCGGGGTTGCCGCCGAGATCGTGGGCACGGGCATCCAGAACCTGCGGCTCTACGAGCGGCGCGGCCTGGTGGAGCCGAGCCGCACCGCCGGTGGCACCCGGCTCTACAGCCGGGACGACGTGGTCCGGCTGGGCCGGATCACCGCGCTGCTGGCCGAAGGGCTGAACCTGGTGGGCGTGGCCAAGGTGCTCCGGCTGCAGGACGAGCTGGCAGAGGCGCTTCGCACCCGGCGCTCACGCGCGGACTGAGCCGGATCCGAGCAGCGCCGCGTACTGGTCAAGCGCCTCCTGGGCAGCTTCGGCCGCGGAGTCTCCCGCGCCGGCCGGGGCGACCACGACGGCGCCGCCGCGCAGTTGCAGCAGCAGCCCGCGCAGCCAGGCCGGGTCGGTCACCCGCATGGTCACCGTCAGGCCGCCGTCGGCGTGGGCAGCGGTGGCCTCGGTCGGGTAGTACTCGGCCACCCAGGCGGCTTCGGGGGCCAGGTCGAGCGTCACCAGCGGTGCATCGCGCAGGGCGTCGAACCAGCCCGCAGAAAGGTTCCGCAGCCGGACGTCGTGCGGGGCGACCGGGGTGTCGGTGACGGAGGCTTCGGCCACCCGGTCCAGCCGGAACGTCCGCAACGCCTGGGCGGAGTAGCACCAGGCCTCGAGGTAGCCGTAGCCCTCGAGTACGAAGACCCGGAGCGGATCGACCTGGCGCTGGGTGGTCTCGGCCCGCGAGGCCACGTCGTAGGTCAGGTCGAGGCGCCGGCCGCGCTGCAGGCCGTCGGCGATCCGGGCCTGCACCTCGTCCCGACCGGCCGTCACCGCCACGCTCGCCTGGTCGTGCAAGGGCGAGCCGGTGGCCGCCCCCAGCTTGGCCAGGGCGCGGTCGACCGCCGCCCGCTGGCCGGGGCCGGCGATCTCGCGCAGCGTGCGCAGTCCCAGCACCAGGGCCAGGGCCTCGTCGGCCGAGAGCCGCAGCGGGCGGGTCAGGTAGTCGGCGTTGCTGAGGTGGATGACGCCCTCGCCCTCGACGGCGTCCATGTCGATGTCGATCAGGTCACCGGGGCTGAGGCCCGGCAGGCCACACATCCAGAGGACGTTCAGGTCCTCCCGCAGCGTCCGCACGCTGATGTCGAAGGCCCTCGCAACGTCGGCCATGGCCGCACCGTCGTGCTCGCGCAGGTAGGGCACCAGGCTGAGCAGCCGGCGGACCTGCGCCTGGGAGGTCATGCCGCACCCACGGTCGTGGGTGCGGCGGTCGCGGCGACGGCGGTGAGCCCGCGCAGCACCAGCTGGCGCAGCTCGACCGGCTCCAGCACCACCACGTCGGCAGCGTGCCGGGTGATCTCCTCCGCCGCGGAGTAGAGATCGCTGAAACTGACGGTGACGACGTCGAAGCCTGCCGGCAGGGGCAGCTCCGTCCTGGCCTCGGTGCCGCGGCGACGCAGCGTGGGCGCCCGCCCGGAGCGGATCGCCAGCACTGTCGCCTGGGTCGGGTCACGCGGTGCCAGCGAGCGAGCCAGCGCCCGCAGGTCCAGGTCGTCGGGCACCTCGTAGGCGCCGGGTCGGGACTCCCGATGCGGCAGGTCGGTGATGCGGGAGAGCTTGAACATCCGGGTGCCGTCCCGGTCGACGTCGCGCCCGATCACGTACCAACGGCCCTTCGAGGCCGTCATCCCCCACGGCTCGAGCGTGCGGCGGCGGCCGTCGCGGTAGGTGAAGCTGACGCGGACGCGTTCCAGCACGGCGTTCCACAGCGGCTCGAAGCCCGGCTCGCTGGCCTGGACGGAGGGCTCCAACGAGGCGAGCAGCGACGCGTCCGGCTCGACGCCCGCCGCCCGCAGCTTGGCCAACGCGCTGCTGGTCGACTCCGCCATGCTGGCGTGCTGCCAGACGCGGGCCGCGACGCCGACCACCGAGGCCTCCTCGGCGTCGAGGTCGATCGGCGGCAGCTCGAACTCCCCCGGCAGGATGCGATAGCCCGCCTCGTCCTCGAAGAGCGGGTCGAAGCTGCCGACCTCGATCGGCACGCCCAGCGCGCGCAGCTCGTCCTTGTCCCGCTCGAAGGTGCGCTCGAAGGCGGCGTCGCTGAGCCCGTGGTAGCCCTCGACGGCCTCCCGCACCCGGCTCTTGGAGAGGTAGCGACCCGAGACCAGCAGGCAGATGGTCAGGTTGAGGATGCGCTCGGTCTTGCGCGGTGCCATCGGTGCCTACTCCTCACCCGTGCAGGGGTCTCGGGCGGCGCCAGGTTACCAGCCGGGTCGACCCCGACTCGGGTGCCGAACGGCACTAAGGTCGCCGGGTGATCATCTGGGCGGACGGCGAGGTGACGGCGATCCGTCGCGAGTGGCCCGGGGCGGTCGAGCTCACGGTGGTGCGCCCTTCGACCGGCTCAGGAGACGTGGACACCACCGTGCGGGCCCTGGCGTACACCTCGCTGATGGCGCGGCCGGAGGTGGGCGACCGGGTGCTGCTCAACGTCGCCGCCCTCGATCGCGGGCTCGGGACGGGCGGCTACGCCCTGGTCATCGCCGCTCTCGACCCCGACGGCAGGCTGCGTGGGCAGCCGCCGCAGCCGGCGGGGCACCTGGTCAAGGCGCGCTACCTGCCGCTGCAGGCCATGGTCGCGGGGGCCGACGAGCAGGGCTCGCCGCACCACGAGCTGCTGGCCGACGCGGACGACCTGGCCGGGATGCCCGTGCTGGTCGCCGACCTGCACTCCGCGCTCACCCCGAGTCTGCTGGCGGTCGCGCACGACCGGCCGGGCACCCGGGTGGTCTACGTGATGAGCGACCAGGGGGCGCTGCCGCTGGCCTTCTCCCGCTCGGTCGCCGCGCTCCGCGACGCCGGCCTGCTGGCCGGGACCGTCACCGTGGGCCAGGCGTTCGGCGGCGACCTCGAGGCGGTCACGGTGCACTCGGGACTGCTGGCCGCCCGGCTGGCCCTGGAGGCGGACCTCGTGGTGCTCAGCCAGGGGCCGGGCAACCTCGGCACCGGGACGCGCTGGGGCTTCTCCGGCGTCGGCGTGGGCGAGGCGGTGAACGCCGCCGGCACCCTGGGCGGCCGTCCGGTCGGGTCGTTGCGCATCTCCGGAGCCGACGCGCGGCCGCGGCACCGGGGGCTCTCCCACCACAGCCTCACCGCGTACGGGCGGGTAGCCCTGCTGGCGGCCGACCTGGCCGTACCGGACCTGGCCGGAGCCGGCGCCCTGCAGGGCATCTCGGGACTGGACGCTGTTGCTGCGCTGGCTGGTCCGGTCGAGGCAGCGCTGGCCGGGCTGGGCGACCGGCATCGGCTGGTCCGGGTACCGCTCACCGGTCTCGATGCGGCCCTGTGCGACGCGCCGCTCCCGATGTCGACCATGGGGCGCGACCTGGACGGCGACCCGGCCTACTTCCTGGCCGCCGCCGCCGCCGGCCGGCACGCTGCGTCCCTGCTCGTCTGACCGCCTGGTCAGCAGGGACGGGCCCCTACTGGCCGGCTTGGGCGAACAGCACGTCGACGACCATCACCAGGGTCTCGCCCTTGGCGATCTTGGGGGTCGCGTTGCCGTCGGGGTAGCCCAGGGCTGGCGGGATCACCAGCAGCACGCGGCTGCCGACGGTCTGGCCGACGAGGCCCTGCTGCATGCCGGGCAGCAGGCCGGCGACCTGGTAGGACGCGGGCTTGTCACCGTAGGACTGCTCGAGCAGCTTGCCGTCGCTCCACTGCTGCCAGCGGTAGTCGAAGGTGATCGTGTCGGAGGCCGCGACCTTCTTGCCGGTGCCCTTGATCAGCGGCTGCACGACCAGTTTGGTCGGCGGGTCGGTCTTGGGTACGGCGATGCTCACCTTGCTGCCGTTGGCGGTGACGGTCGGCAGACCCGACTTCGGCGTGACCTTCTCCCCCGCGGGGGCGCTCAGCTGCACGTCCACCAGGTCCACCACGAAAACCAGCGTGTCTCCGACCTTGATGCCGGCCTGGGCGTTGCCGCCGGAGGAGTCGTACCCGTCCGAGCCGGGCATCGCGATCAGCACCCGGCTGCCCTTGCGCTGGCCGGTCAGGCCCTTGCTGAAGCCGGGGACGACCTGGTCGAGAGAGAAGGCCACAGCCTTGCCGGTGCTGAACGACTCGTCGAACTTCTTGCCCGTCCGGCCGTCGACCCCGTAGTAGTTCACCTCGACCGTCTGGCCAGCCTTGACGACCTGGCCGTCGGACGGCTCCAGGACCTTGGTCCGCGTCTTGTCGATGCCCCAGGGCGACTTGATCTTGACCTTCGGACTCTTGCCGTACGCACCGGTGACGGTGACCGCGTCGAAGTTGTCAGACGCCTTGACCTTGGCCGCGGTCGGGGTAGCGCTCGCCGACGGGGTGGCCGAGGTGCTCGGGGCCGCCGTGGCGGGGTCGGAAGAGCCTGCGGAGCTGTCGCCGCACGCTCCGAGCAGCAGCATCGAAGCACTCAGACCGACGACGACCAGGGACTTCAGGGGGTTCAGACGCACCGGAGCACCCTACCTGGCTCAGTTGGCAAAACCCTGTGGTCGCATGCCGGCCCTCGGGAACGCCTCGTCAGAGCCCGGGGCGCCGCATCGAGGCGATCAGCCGGTCGACGCGCTCGTCGCTGGAGACGAACGGGTCCTTGCACAGCACGGTGCGCTGCGCCTGGTCGTTCAGCTTCAGGTGCACCCAGTCGACGGTGTAGTCGTTCCGGCCCTCCTGGGCGGCCCGGATGAAGTCCCCGCGCAGCTTGGCCCGGGTCGTCTGCGGCGGCACGGACTTGGCGCGGAAGATCGCCGGCTCGGACGTGACCCGGGCCGCCAGCCCGCGGCCCTCCAGGATGGAGAACAGCCCCCGGCCGCGACGGATGTCGTGGTACGCCAGGTCCAGCTGCGCTATCCGCGGGTCGGCGAAGCTCAGCGAGTGCTTGGCCGCGTACTGGTCGAGGAGCTTGAGCTTGATCGCCCAGTCGACCTCGGTGTCGATCAGCTCCAGCTTGTCCTCGGCGACCGCGCGCAGCGTCCGCTCCCACAGGTCGAGCACCCGGTCGATCACCGGGGTGTTCAGGTTGCCGCGCTCGACGAACTCGGCGACCCGGCCGTAGTACTCCGTCTGCAGCTCCAACGCCGAGATCCGCTTGCCGTTGGCCAGCGAGACCTGCACCTGCCCGGTCCGGTCCCGGCTCATGTCGCGGATGGCCCGGATCGGGTTCTCCAGGGTGAAGTCGCGCATCGGCACCCCGGCCTCGATCAGCCTCAGCACCAGCTCGGCCGAACCGACCTTGAGCAGGGTCGTCGTCTCGCTCATGTTCGAGTCGCCGACGATGACGTGCAGCCGGCGGTAGCGCTCGGGGTCGGCGTGCGGCTCGTCTCGGGTGTTGATGATCGGGCGGCTGCGGGTGGTGGCCGAGGAGACGCTCTCCCAGATGTGCTCAGCCCGCTGGCTGATGCTGTACTCCGCGCCGCGGGCCGTGTGCAGCACCTTGCCGGCGCCGCAGATGAGCTGCCGCGAGACCAGGAACGGCACCAGCACGTCGGTGATCTTGGCGAAGTCCCCGACCCGGGAGATCAGGTAGTTCTCGTGGCAGCCGTAGGAGTTGCCGTGACTGTCGGTGTTGTTCTTGAACAGGTAGATGTCGCCGGTGATGCCCTCGGACGCGAGTCGCTGCTCGGCGTCGACGATCAGGTCCTCGAGGATCCGCTCGCCCGCCCGGTCGTGGTTGATCAGCTGCACCAGGTCGTCGCACTCCGCGGTCGCGTACTCCGGGTGCGAGCCGACGTCGAGGTAGATCCGGGAACCGTTGCGCAGGAAGACGTTGCTGCTCCGGCCCCAGGTGACGACGCGACGGAACAGGTAGCGCGCGACCTCGTCCGGGGTCAGCCGCCGGGCGCCGCCCGAGGTGCAGGCCACGCCGTACTCGGTCTCCAGCCCGTAGATCCGCCGGTCCACCGCACCTCTTCCGTTGGTTGCGCCCTCAGCTGTCGCGGTCGTTGATCAGGTCCAGCAGACCGCCGAGCTCGTCACGGGTCAGGTCTCTCAGGTCGCCGCTCTTGAGCTGACCGAGCCGAACCGGCCCGATCCCGGTCCTGGACAACCGGCGGACGGGGTGCCCGACCGCCTCCATCGTACGGCGGACGATGTGGTTGCGGCCTTCCTGGAGCGTGATCCGGACCAGGGAGCGGTCCTCCGCGGTCGAGAGCAGCTTGACCGCGCTCGGCTTGACCACACCGTCCTCGAGCGTGATCCCCTCGCGGAGCCGCTTCACCGTCGCCGGGTGCATCACCCCGTTCACCTCGGCCAGGTACGTCTTCGGCACCTCGTAGGAGGGGTGAGCGAGCTTGTGGGCGAAGTCCCCGTCGTTGGTCAAGATCAGCAGCCCGTCGGTGTCGGTGTCGAGCCGACCGACGTGGAACAGCCGGTTCTGCTTGCCCGGACGACGGCCCTCGATCAGGTCGTTGAGGTTCTTGCGGCCCTCCGGGTCGTCCATGGTCGAGACGACGCCGCGCGGCTTGTTGAGCACCAGGTAGAGGTGCCGCCGGGGCGGCGGAATGCGTGAGCCGTCCACCCGGATCACGTCGTGCTCCGGGTCGACCCGCATGCCCTGCTCGACGACGAGCCGGCCGTTCACCTCGACCCGGCCCTCGCTGATGATGATCTCGCAGGCGCGCCGGGAGGCGATGCCGGCCGTGGCCAGCACCTTCTGCAGCCGGACGCCACCCTGCTCCCGCTCGTCGGTGTCGTCGGACTCGTACTCATCGCTCATGGGATGTCCTCGTGCTCGGGTTCGGTCTGGGTGGGCAGGGCCGCCGCGGACAGCTGGCCCAGCTCGGCCTCCAGCGCCTCCGCTTCGGGCAGGTGCGGGGCCAGAGCAGGCAGGTCGTCGAGGACGCGTAGCCCCATCCGCTCCAGGAAGTAGCTGGTGGTGACGAACAGGGCAGCCCCCGACTCCGGGTCCTGACCGGCCTCGGCCACCAGGCCGCGGGCCAGCAGGGTGCGGATGACCCCGTCGACGTTGACCCCGCGCACCGCCGAGACCCGGCCGCGGGAGATGGGCTGGGTGTAGGCGATCACGGCCAGCGTCTCCAGCGCGGCCTGGCTGAGCCGCGCCTGCTGACCCTCCAGCACGTACGCCGCGACCAGCTCGGCGTGCTCCTCGCGGGTGTAGTAGCGCCAGCCGCCGCCGACCTGACGCAGCTCGAAGCCCCGTCCCGTCTCGTCGTAGAACGCGACCAGCTCGCCCAGCGCGTCCTCGACCACGGCCTCCGGCTCGCCTACGGCAACGGCCAGCTCAGCCACACGCAGCGGCTCCTCGGCCAGCAGCAGCAGCGCCTCGAGCGCGCCGCCGATCTCGGTGGGCGTGCGGGGGGCGGGCGGCTCCTCGAGATCGGCTGGCTCCAGGTCAGCGTCGTCGAGTGCGCTGTCGGTCTGCGGTCCTGCCGTCACCGTGTCGCTCACCCTTCGTCGTCCTGGCCTGTCCCGGCTCCGTCCGACCCGGGGGGTGCGTCGAACTCGTCGGAGATGTCCAGCTCGCCCTCGCTCGACCCGGTCCAGCGTACGGTCAGCTCGGCCAGGGCGGCGACCTGCTCGAACGCGACGGCGCCCTCGCGGTACAGCTCCAGCAGGGCCAGGAAGCGCGCGACGGTGGTCACCCGGTCCGGTGAGTCCCCGCTCAGCGAGCGAAAGGTGAGGGCTCCGGTCCGTCGCAGCCGGTCCACGATCAGCCGTGCCTGGTCGCGGACGCTCACCGTCGGAGCGTGCAGGTGGGCCAGGGAGACGACCTCCGCCTGCTTGGGGGCCAGTGCCCGGGCTGCCAGCGCTGCGAGCTCCTCCGGGCTGATGGTCAGCTCGACCTCGGGCAGCAGCCGGGCGAACCTCGGCTCCAGCCCGACCTGGCGCGGGTGCCGGCGGGCCTGCTCGTCCAGGGTCGAGGCGAGGAAGGCTGCCACCTGCTTGAACGCGCGGTACTGCAGCAGCCGCGCGAACAGCAGGTCCCGCGCCTCCAGCAGGGCCAGGTCCTCGGGGTCGTCGACCTCTCCCGAGGGCAGCAGCCGGGCCGCCTTCAGGTCCAGCAAGGTGGCGGCTACGACGATGAACTGACTGGTCTGGTCGAGGTCCCACCCGGCCCCTGCGGCCTTGATGTGAGCCAGGAAGTCATCAGTCACGCGCGAGAGCGAGATCTCGGTGATGTCGAGCTTGTGACGCGCGATCAGCTGCAGCAGCAGGTCGAAGGGACCGTCGAAGTTGGTCAGGTGCACCGAGAAGGCTGGCGGCCGGTCGCCCCGCTCTTCCGGCGGCAGCAGCTGGGATCGACCGCGAGCGGCCGGCGCCCTCACCACGGGGGCCCGCTCACGACGGGGACAGGCGCCGGACCAGCTCCGAGTCCGGGCCGTGGCGCTCGAAGTCGTCGAGGATGGCCGCGATCGCCTCGCGAACGATCCGGCCGCGGTCCACCGCCATCGCGTGCTCGGCCCGCAGGGTCAGTCGGGCCTGCTCGAGCGCGAGCAGCTCGTCGCGGCTGACGTAGACGGTGATCTTCTCGTCGTGCCTGACCCGTCCCGAACCACGGGCGACGTCTGCGGTCTGCTCCTCCGCCTCCTCCTCCGGGGCCGCCGGCTCGGTCCGGGTCTGCCGGAACAGCTCGGAGGCACCCGGCAGGCTCACCCGACGCGGCATCGGGCCAGGACCTCCCGCGCCAGGTTGCGGTACGCCTCGGCGCCGGGCGAGCTGGTGGCGTAGGTGGTGATGGGCTCGCCGGCCACCGTGGTCTCGGGGAACTTCACCGTGCGCCTGATCACGGTGTGGAAGACCTGGTCGCCGAACGCCGACACGACCCGCTCGAGGACCTCGCGGCTGTGCAGCGTCCGAGGGTCGTACATGGTGCCGAGGATGCCGAGGGCCTCCAGCCGCGGGTTCAGCCGGTCCTGCACCTTGGCGATCGTGTCGGTCAGCAGCGCGATCCCGCGAAGGGCGAAGAACTCGCACTCCAGCGGCATGATCACCTTGTCCGCTGCGGTCAGCGCGTTGACGGTCAGCAGGCCGAGGCTGGGGGCGCAGTCGATCAGGATGAAGTCGTACCGGGGCTTTGCCGGCTCCAGGACGCGCAGCAGGGTCTGCTCCCGGGCCACCTCCGAGACCAGCTGGATCTCGGCGGCGGACAGGTCGATGTTGCTGGGCAGGATGTCGAGGCCGGGCACGTTGGTGGCGTCGATCACCTCATCCAGCGTGGTGTCGCGACCCAGCAGGAGGTTGTAGACACTGCGCTCGAGCGTGTGGGGGTTGACCCCCAGGCCCACCGACAGCGAGCCCTGCGGGTCGAAGTCCACCAGCAGCACCTTGCGGCCGAGCTCGGCCAGCGCAGCACCCAGGTTGATCGTGGTGGTCGTCTTGCCGACGCCGCCCTTCTGGTTGCAGAGGGCGATCACGATGGCCGGGCCACCCGTGGCCGGAGGCGGCTCGGGCAGGTCCGGCCAGGGCCGTCCGGTCGGGCCCAGGGCCTGCGGCTGCGGGGGGGCCGGGATGAGGGGCTCCGGGATCAGCGCCTCCTCGAGCACCGGCGCACCGGGCACGACGAACTCGCCCTCGCGGGCGGCTCCCTCGGCCGGGTCGAACAGGCCGCTGAGGTCGGTCGGCACGCCGGGCGCCCCGCCGGTGCCGTCAGGCTGGTCCACTCAGGCTCTCCTCGCTGCGGCGGCCAAGGGCGGCGCGCGCTTCGCGGCAGCCTACTAGCCAGCCTCCGCAGCCACGCTCAGGCGGCGAGGGCGGGCCGGGGTGTGGCGGCGCGCCAGATCTGGTCGGCGAACCGGTTCCGGCCGAGCGGGAGGGTGCCTTGGTTGGTGACCAGGTAGACGTGTCCGGTCGGGGACCGGAACACGTACCGACCGGGTTCGGGTTGTCGACGTCGCCAACCCCCATGGGTGACCGCCCGGTGACTCGACCTTGATAACGGACCCAGGTTGACGAGGCCGGTCTGGCCGGGCGGTCCACCCCTGCTGGGTGGCCAGTAAGGAATGGTGTGGTCGAGGTCCAAGTGGGCGCTGGTCCCGACCCCGTACGGGAACACCTCCGCCGGATGACGCAGCCGGAGTGCTGCCCGGAGCCGGGTCGGGGTTTCGTAGCCGTCGACCGGGGCCAGGTGCGCAGGGTCGACCACCGGCCGGACCGTGACGTGGCAGCCCGACCGGGTCAGCCAGGCGGTGAACTCATCCAGAGTGAGCGCCTCCCCATCCTCCGGCCGGACCAAGCCGTGACCATCGCGGACGGTGGCGGAGTTGAGATGGAAGCTGAGGACCACCCGCGGCCGCGCCGCTTTCACGTCCAGATCAGCCGGCGCGGTCAGGTTCAGCGACTGGTGCTCCTCCTCCGCCTCGCCCTCGGCCGGCTCCGGCTCCGGCTCCGGCTCGGTCGAGGTGTCGTCCTGGTGCGCCATCAACAGCCGCAAAGCTTCGGCGGGTCGGGTGAGGATCCCGACCGCTCTCGACCGCCGCACCCCCACCGGATCCTCGTCGCCGTCCGCCTGAAGGATGTCAGCGATCCGGTTCACTGTGGCGAGGAACCAGGCGGCGTCACCCTGCTCGACCCGAGCCAGCAGCAGCTTCAGACCGTCCTCGGACTGCACCGCCCACACGTCCCGATCCGCCCTCGTCCGCTGCGCCCGTTCGACCGCCTGCTCCGGGTCGGCGTCCAAGATCGCGGCGGCCAGGACGCGTTGGAAGCGGGGCCACGGCAGCATCCCGACCAGCCCGGTCACCGCCTCGTCGACCTCAGCGGCCGCGTCCCATGACAACCTCCGGGTCTGTTGCGCCACCTTCCGGGCCTGCCAGGCCCGCACCTGACCGGCCAGCACCTGCACCCACAACCTCGGCAGCCGATGCCTTAAGTCCAGCACGTCAGCGATCAACAACCGCGCCGCGAACGCGCCCGTCCCCTGCAAGGCACCCAGCTCGGTCGCGCAGAACTCCGACACCTGAGGCGTCCCCTGACCACCCCACTGACACGCGCGCTCGATCAACGGCTGATAGTCATCAGCCTCGACGTCGATGTCGTGGGCGTCGGCCCACGCCGCCGCCAGCACCAGGACCCGACACTCCCGGACGACCAACTCCGCCTGATTCTGCGCGAAGAGGTCAGCCAGCCGGGTACGCGAAAGCCCCGCCAGACCGACGCCCTCGCTGATTCGAACATGTGAGCAACTCTACGAAGAGCTCACTGACACTTTTCGCCAGAGCGGGCAGAGCGGTCAGTAGGCGCGGGGGTGGGCGGTCAGGTAGACCTCGCGGAGGTGGTCGACCGTCACCAGGGTGTAGATCTGCGTCGTGGTCACCGAGGCGTGACCCAGCAGCTCCTGGACCACGCGGACGTCGGCGCCGCCGTCGAGGAGATGGGTGGCGAAGGAGTGGCGCAGCGTGTGCGGCGACACCTCGGCGTCGATCCCGGCCCGGTCGGCCACAGACCGCAGCACCGCCCAGGCGCTCTGCCGGGACAGCCGGCCGCCACGGCTGTTGAGGAACAGGGCCGGGCTCCCCGGACCCGCAGCCACCAACACCGGCCGCGCCCGGACGAGGTAAGCCGACAGCGCGCCCCGCGCGTACGAGCCCACCGGGACGACCCGTTCCTTGCCGCCCTTGCCCAGCACCCGCAGCCCGGGCAGCTCGTGGGGCTCGGCCTCGAGCAGCCGGCTCACGTCGTCGACGTCAAGCCCGACGACCTCCGAGATCCGGGCGCCGGTGCCGTACAGCAGCTCGAGCAGGGCCGTGTCCCGCAGGCCAGCCGCGGTGTCGGTGCCGGGCGTCTCGAGCATCGCCTGCACCTGGTCGAGCCGCAGCGCCTTCGGGAGCCGGCGGCGGGGGGTCGGCGGGTGGACGTCGGCGGCCGGGTCGGCGGTGGTCACGCCCTCCGCCACGGCGAACCGGTGCAGGCTGCGGACGGCGACGACCGCGCGGGCCACGCTGGCCGGGGCGAGCGGAGGCACGAGCGGCGTCGGTCCTGCCCCAGGCTCGGCGTCCGGGTCGGGCACGCCCTCGCGCAGCCCGGCAGCGAAGCCGGCGACGTGCTGCGGCGTCACCTGGTCGATGGTCTGGACCCCCTGCCCGGCCAGGTGGTCGGTGTAGCGCCCGAGGTCGCGTCGGTACGCCGCCAGGGTGTGCCGCGACACGCCACGCTCGACCACCAGGTGGTCGAGGTAGGTCTGCACCTGGCGCGCCAGACCCTGCTCGGCCGACACGGGCGTCCCCACCGTCGCCGGTTCAGGCGAGGACGTCGGCCAGCTCGGTGTGCGAGGCGCCGTGGGCGGCGGCCACCGGCGCGCTGACCAGGGCTCCGTCGTGGGTGTTCAGACCGAGGGCCAGGGCGGGGTCGGCGCGCAGCGCGTCCTTCCAGCCGTGGTCGGCCAGGCTCACCGCGTAGGGCAGGGTCACGTTGGTCAGCGCGTAGGTGGAGGTGTTCGGTACGGCACCGGGCATGTTGGCGACGCAGTAGAAGACCGACTCGTGCACCCGGTACGTCGGCTCGGCGTGCGTGGTGGGCCGACTGTCCTCGAAGCAGCCACCCTGGTCGATCGCGATGTCGACCAGCACGCTGCCCGGCTTCATCCGAGCGACCAGGTCGTTGCTGACCACGGTCGGGGCCTTGGCGCCCGGCACCAGCACGGCCCCGATCACCAGGTCGGCGTCCAGCACGGCCCGCTCCACCTCGAAGGCGTTGGAGGCCACGGTCTGCAGGTGGCCCTGGTAGATCTTGTCCGCGTCGCGAAGCTTGTCGATGTTGCGGTCCAGCAGCAGCACCTCAGCCTGCATGCCCAGCGCGATGGCGGCGGCGTTCATGCCGGAGACGCCGGCCCCGATGACCACGACCTTTGCGGCGTAGACGCCGGAGACGCCGCCCATCAGCGTGCCGCGGCCACCGCCCTGGGCCATCAGGTGGTAGGCCCCGACCTGGGGAGCCAGCCGGCCCGCGACCTCGCTCATCGGTGCGAGCAACGGCAGGGCACCGCTCGGCAGCTGGACGGTCTCGTACGCGATCCCGGTGACCCGACGCTCGACCAGGGCCTGCGTGCACGGTGAGTTGGCCGCCAGGTGCAGGTAGGTGAAGAGCAGCTGACCGGGCTGCATCCGGCCGTACTCCTCGGCCACCGGCTCCTTGACCTTCATGATCATCTCGGCCTCGCCCCAGACCTGATCGTGGTCGGAGACGATCTTGGCGCCCGCTGCGGTGTACTCGTCGTCAGGGATCGAGGAGCCGACGCCGGCCCCGGACTGCACCAGCACGTCGTGGCCGTGGCGGACGAGCTCGTTCACCCCGGACGGGGTGATCGCCACCCGGTACTCGTGGTTCTTGATCTCGGTGGGGACTCCAACCAGCATGGGTGCTCGCACTCCTCAGATGGGCTTGGTGAGACGCGTCGCGCGCGACCCCGAGCATAGACTCAGTCGCCCGGCTGGCGCTTGACGGCTCGAGGCACCCCTCGCACGGTGGAGGCGCCCCCTGCTGGAGGTGCCTCGGTGACCTGCGGGGTGCCTGGGCCGCGGAGACTGCCTAATCCCGCAGTGGAATGCCTCGGGCGTCGGTGGCGAAGCTCGGCGAGCGCGTCAAGATCAGGATGCCCTCGATCAACGCCCAGACCGAGGTGATGATGCTGCCGAGGCCCAGCGTGAGCACGGTGATCAACAGCTGGGCGACCGCGGTGCCGGTGCGGCCGAGGTAGAAGTTGTGGATCCCCAGAGTGCCCAGGAAGATCGCCAGCAGCCCAGCGGCGACCCGGGACTTCTGCGCGGCGTAGAGGCTCTGCTGGTAGGCGAGCTGCCGGGGGTCGACCGGCTGCAGATAGACCATCGGGGCCGGCTGCTCGTAAGGGTTGGGCTGGCCGTAGGGATCCGACTGGCTGTAGCCGGAGGGTCCGGGCGCGTAAGGACGGGGAGTTGGCGGTTGGTACGGCGCAGGACGGGGCGGTGGGTAGCCGGGGGGTAGCCGGCCCTGGTCAAGCGGGACCGTGGGCTCGGGCTCGTACGGTGAGCGCATCGGATCCGACATGGGAGAAGTCTTCCACGCGCCGCGGCCGGCTGCGGGGCAGACGGCTCAGGCGGGGCGGGCGGCTCAGGCGTCCATCGAGGCCAGCAGGGACTCCCGCGCTGGCCAGCTGCTGTCCGCCGGGCGGAGCGACGCCCATCCCCGGGCCCGGGCCGCGTCGGCCGCGAGCACCCCGGAGACCAGGGTCGGACTGTGCAGCCGACCGCCCAGCACCGCGTCCACCAGGTCCGACAGCGGCGCCCAGACGACGTCCATGTCCGCTTCCTCGCCCTCGCGGACGAAGCCGTCCGGTGCGCTGGTGGAGGACAGGTCGCGGGCCAGGTAGATCCTCAGGGACTCCCCCACGATGCCCGGGGTGGAGAAGAGGTCGACGAGCACGTGCCAGGTCCCGGCCGCCAGGCCGACCTCCTCCGCCAGCTCACGCTGCGCCCCCACCAGGTACTCCTCGCCGTTGACGTCGAGCAGCCCGGCGGGGGGTTCGACCAGCCGGTGACGGACGGCGTGCCGGTACTGCCGCACCAGGGCCACCTGCCCGTCAGCGTCCATGGCGATGACGCCGACGGCGCCGGGGTGTCGCAGGTACTCGCGCTGGATCGAGCTGCCGTCGGGGGTGGTGACGTCGTCCTGGACGAGGTCGACGATGTGGCCGTGCCCGAGCACGGTGGTCCCGGTGACCGGCCAGCTGAGGGGGACGTCGAGCAGCTCGGCCGCGGACAGCACGGTGCGGGTCGCCATGGTCACGAGCGCTCCCCCACCGGCAGCCGGGTCGACAGCTTGCGGTCCAGCGCCGCCTCGACGAGGCCGACGAACAGCGGGTGCGGCCGGGTGGGCCGCGACTTCAGCTCCGGGTGCGCCTGGGTGGCCACGAAGTAGGGGTGGACGTCGTGCGGCAGCTCGACGAACTCCACCAGCCGGGAGTCCGGCGAGGTGCCGCTGATCACCAGGCCCGCCTCCTCGAGGCGCTCCCGGTAGGAGTTGTTGACCTCGTAGCGGTGCCGGTGCCGCTCGGTGACCTCCGCGGAGCCGTAGCGTTTGGCCACCACCGAGCCGGCGAGCAGCTCGGCGGGGTAGGAACCGAGCCGCATCGAACCGCCGAGGTCGCCGCCACCGTTGATGATCGCGACCTGCTCGGCCATGGTCGCGATCACCGGGTGCGGGGTGTCGGGGGTGAACTCGCTCGAGTCGGCGCCCTCGAGGCCGGCGAGGTTGCGCGCCACCTCGATCACCATGCACTGCAGGCCGAGGCAGAGGCCGAGGATCGGCACCTGGTGCTCACGGGCGTACCGGACCGCGCCCACCTTGCCCTCGACCCCTCGGATGCCGAAGCCTCCGGGAATGACGATGCCGTCCACGTCGTGCAGCATCCGGGCCGCGCCCTCGGCGCTCTCGCACTCGTCCGACTGCACCCAGCGGATGATGACCCGGGCCCGGTTGGCGAAGCCACCCGCTCTCAGCGCCTCGCTGACCGAGAGGTAGGCGTCCGGCAGGTCGATGTACTTGCCGACCAGCGCGACGGTCACCTCCTCCTTGGGGTGGTGGACGCGCTCGAGCAGGTCGTTCCAGCGGGTCCAGTCGACGTCGCGGAACCGCAGGTCGAGGCGGCGGACGACATAGGCGTCCAGGCCCTCGCGGTGCAGCACCTTGGGGATGTCGTAGATGCTCGGCGCGTCCACGCACGCGACCACCGCCTGCTCGTCGACGTCGCACATCAGCGAGATCTTGCGCTTGACCGACTCCGGGATCTCGCGGTCGGAGCGGCAGACGACCGCGTCGGGCTGGATGCCGACCTGGCGCAGCGCCGCGACCGAGTGCTGGGTGGGTTTGGTCTTGAGCTCTCCGCTCGGGCCGATGTAAGGCACCAGCGAGACGTGCAGGAAGAAGACGTTCTCGCGGCCGACGTCGTGGCGGACCTGGCGCGCGGCCTCGAGGAACGGCAGCGACTCGATGTCGCCGACGGTGCCGCCGATCTCGTGGATGACCACGTCGATGCCCCGGCCGTGCTCGTCCTTGCCGCCCATGGCGAGCATGGACTCCTTGATCTCGTTGGTGATGTGCGGGATCACCTGGACCGTGTCGCCGAGATAGTCCCCGCGACGCTCCTTGGCGATCACCGAGGAGTAGACCTTGCCGGTGGTGACGTTGGCCTCGGCGGAGAGGTCGACGTTGAGGAAGCGCTCGTAGTGACCGACGTCGAGGTCGGTCTCGGCCCCGTCCTCGGTCACGAAGACCTCGCCGTGCTGGAACGGGTTCATGGTGCCCGGGTCGACGTTCAGGTACGGGTCCAGCTTCTGCATCGAGACCCGGAGTCCTCGCGCCACCAGGAGCGAGCCGAGGCTGGAAGCCGTCAGACCCTTGCCCAGGGAGGATGCGACTCCGCCGGTGACGAACAGGTGCTTGGTGTTTTTCTCGCGGGCTCCCACGGGTCTCCAGCCTACGTCGGGCGGCGCCCCCGGGTCGAATGACCCACCGCGTGCTCGGTGACCAGGGCAGCGTACGTGGCGGCCAGATCCGCCGCGACCCGGTCCTCGTCGGGCCAGCCGGCAGCCTGTCGGCGACCAGCCTCGGCCAGGGCAGAGCGCTGCGCCGGGTCGGTGAGGACGGCCCCGATGGCCGCCGCCGCGCTGGACACGTCGTCGGGAGAGAAAAGCACGGCCGCGTCTCCGACCAGCTCAGCGATGCCGCCGACGCGGGTGCTGAACAGCGGAACCCCGGCGAGCAGCGCCTCCTGGGCCACCAGGGCGCGCGCCTCCCAGGTGGAGGTCAGCAGTACCCCGTCGGCCGCCCCGAGCAGCGAGGCGATGTCCGCCACGCGGCCCAGCAGCCGGACGGGCAGCTGCTCGAGGAGGATCCTGGCCGCCAGCTCGCCGTGCAGGGGTCCGTCGCCCGCGATGACGAACTGCAGCCGGGGGTGGCGGTTGACGGCGGCGGCGAGGTCGAGCACCATGCCGAGGTTCTTCTGCGGCGCGAGCCGGCCGACGGTCACGACCAGCAGGTCGGCGTCCGTGAGCCCGAGCCCGGCCCGGTAGTCCGTCCTGGGTACGGCGGCCGGCGGCAGGGTCGGTGCGGCCACAGGTCCCAGCTCGGCCCGACGTGCGCCGCACCCCCGAGCCGTCGCGACCAGGTCGCTGCTGGCGCCGAGCGTCAGGTCGGCCCCGCGGGCGACGAGCTGCTGCAGCAGCCGGCCGGCCACCGCGTGCCGCCCGGAACCCAGGATCGCGTTGTGCCAGGTGACGACCAGCGGCACCCGCCCGAGCCGTGCCCAGGCCAGGGCGCGCGCGGCGGCCTGGTAGCCGTGCGCATGCACCACGTCGGCGTCCCGGATCCGGGGCAGTCGGCCCAGCGGCTCGACCGGGATGGAGCCGAAGTCGTGGGCGGCAGCCGTCGCCGGGGGCGCGTAGACGGTGACCTCGTGCCCCAGGGCCACCAACCGCGGGGCCACGCTGGCGACATGCCGGCCGATCCCGCCCGTGCTGGCCCCAACCACCTCAGCGATCCGCACGGTCCACCTCGTCGTCGGCTGAGCCTGTCGACGGGCGGCTACTCGTCCTGAGGGCCCAGACGGCCCGGAGCAGCGCTCGGTCCAGCAGGGCGAGCACGGCGAGGAAGACCGCCGCGCAGGCCAACGCCACCCCGATCCCACCGAGCAGGGCCACGCCCAGCCCCGCCTCGGCCAGCCTTCCCGCCGGCCACGTCAGCACGGCGACCGAGGCCAGCGCCGCCGCTCCGCCCGTGAGCAGGGGGCGTCCGAGCCCGAGCGGACCCGAGACGCCGTGCTGCAACCGGGACCAGCCGACGACGGCACCGACCGCCATCCCGCCCGAGACTGCAGCCGCCACCCCCGTCACCAGCGCGGACGACGGCAGCACCAGCCACAGCACCACCACAGCGATGATGACCGACGCCCAGGCTGCCCCGGTCGCCAGCCCGGAGTCGCGAGCGCGGTGCTGGGCCAGCAGCGTCCGCGAGGCGAGCCCGAGCAGCGCAAAGCCGACGACCGCCGGCGCGAACGCGGCCACCGGTCCGGCCAGCGCCGTCGTCCGGCCCGAACCAGGACCGAGGACGAAGACCCGGGCGACCGGTACCGCGGTGGCCGCCAGCAGCGCCGCCCCGAGCCAGGCGAGGGCCACCACCGGCGGGACCACCGTGGCCAGCACCCGGCCGAGGGCGTCCGGGTCCGTGGCGGCCGCGGCCGTGAGCCGCGGAAAGGCCAGCTGGAGCAGGGGGGCGACCAGCACGGCGTACGGCAGCAGATAGAGGGCGTTGGCCCAGGTGAACCGGGTCAACGCCCCGGCGTCGCCGCTGTGCTGGGTGACCCAGCTGATCAGCAGCACACTCAGCTGCTGCAGGACCAGTCCGACGATGCCCGGCCGCGGCGATCCGGAGGATGACGGAGGAGTCCCCGTCGGCGAAGCGCAGCCGCGGTCGCATCCGGACGCCGAGCCGAGCCAGCGGCAGCAGTGTGCAGCCGGCCAGCACGAGCACACCCAGAGTGGTCCCCCAGCCGAGGGCCGCCGTCGCTCGCGTCGTCAGGGCGGCGAGGTCGTCGCGCGAGGCGGCGGGCGCGACCGCGGCGTAGGCCAGGTAGGCCGCGACCACCACCACGCTGGAGAGCAACGGCGCCAGGGCGGCGGCGAGGAAGCGTGAGTGGGCCTGCAGCACCCCGGCGCTGACCACGGCCAGCCCGTACAGCCAGACCTGCGGAGCGAACGCGAGCAGCAGTGCCGCGACGGTGGCGGCGCCACCCACGCAGGCGGGGCTGGCGAACAGCCGGCCGTACAGCGGCGCCCCGACCAGGGCCAGCAGAGCGGCCGGCGTGAGCACCAGCAGGGTCCAGGTCAGCAGGGCGGAGACGGTCTGAGCCGTCTGGTCGCGACGCCCGGCCGCGACGTGCCGGGCCACGACGGGGACCACCACGCCGGCCAGCACGCCACCGGCGACGATCTCGAACAAGATGTTGGGCAGCGAGTTGGCCACGTTGTACGCGTCTCCGAGGCAGGTGTCCCCCACCGTCTTGGAGAAGACGACCGACCGGCCGAACCCGACCACCCGGGCGGCCAGGGTCAAGGTGGCCAGGCTCAGGACCAGCGAACCGGCGCTCCGGTTCATGGCGCGCTGCGCATCTAGCCGGTCCGCGGCCGGCCGAGGGCGTCCAGCCGGCGCAGCCAGCCGGTCTGCTCGATCACCGCGGTGAAGCTGACCCGCTCGCTGGCCGCGTTCAGCGCGAGCACGCCGACGAGGGCCAGCACCCGCGCCGGTCGGGGCAGGACCGTGGTCGCGACGGTGGCCAGCCCCGCGCCCAGAGCGTTCGCACCGCAGTCGCCCAGCATCGCGCGTCCCCGCAGGTCGGCGGGCAGCGAGCCGGCGACGGCCCCCAGCAGCGGTCCCAGGTTCTCGGCCCGGGGCCGCGCAGCCCCCAGGGCCAGGCCCAGCAGCCCGACCGCCTTGGCCGCCCGACCCGGTCGCAGGTCCAGCAGGTTGACCAGGTTGGCGGTGGCCGCGATCAGGGTGCTGTCGACCGCGAGATCGACGACCCGGCCGCCGGGGCTCTGGTCGGGGTCTGCGGCGAGCAGTCCCGCGGCCGCTACCGCCGTCAGCCCGACCCCGATGATCTTGACCATGCCCGTGGTCAGGCGTCCCTCACGCAGCGCACGCAGGTGGCCGCGAAACCCGCGTGCCTGGCTCGAGCCGTGCAGGTCGTCGTACGCGCCCACCAGGCCGGAGCCGGTCACGGCCACCGCGAGCGCCGCGGTCTCGCGAGGGCTCCGGTGAGCGGCGACGGCCAGCCCGACCAGCACGGCCGTCACCGCGGTCGGACCCTCCAGCAGGGTGACCGGTTCGCCGGCGTGGTTGGTGCGGGCCCAGCGCGAACCCGGCTTCACGCCGCGGCGCAGCACCAGGGCCAACGAGCCCGACGCGGTCGCAGCTGCGGCAGCCCCGCCGAGCAACGGACCGTTGCGCACCGGACCGGTCCCTCTCACCGAACCGGCAGCTCGGGCAGCGGCGCGTCCGCCTTGGTCAGTGCGCCGTAGTGACCGGGGCGGCCGCGTAGCTGCTCCTGGCCGGCGAGCACGGTGGTGGTCACGCCGCTCGGCAGGTCGGCCACGTCCACGGTGCTCAGCTTGTCGGCGGCCTCGGCGTCGGAGCGGACGGCCAGCACGTCGGTCCCCTCGATCGAGTCGCTGTCCGGACCGGCGACGACGACCCCGGCGGCCCGCTCGAGCAGCGCGACGTCGGCCTGCACGTGCGCCTGCAGGACGTCGGGGGCCAGCTGCGGGGTGGCTGCAGGTGCACTCACCACGATCACCAGCTCAGCGCGGCGGGTCGAGTCGGTGCTGATCGTGGCCAGACCTGCCTGCTCCAACGCATCCCCGACGGCCACGGCGGCCTGGTCGCGCTCCTGGGGTGCCTTGGCCGCGATCGACCAGCCCAGGGCCCGGCCGAAACGGGTCGCCGCCGTCATCGTGTCGTCCAGACCCAGCTCGTTGCGGTACTGCTCGACCGCCGCGTCGACGGCCTCGGCCTTGGTGGCGTCGAAGGCGTTCTCGTCGACCTTCACCGAACGGACGACCGTCCCGCCGGAGTCGGCGACCGCCTTGCTGATGGTCGAGACGACGGCGCCGGGCGCGCCCGGCATCGCCACCAGGGCGACCCCGACGCCGTCCAGGGCGTTCAGGCTGGCCTGGGCACCCACGCGGGCGGCGTACGCGTCGCGGTACTTGTCGAGGGCGTCGACCCGGTCGAGCTCGGCCCGGAGCTCGACCACCTTGGTGCGGTCGGCCGCGGCCTGGTCGTTCAGTCCCTTGCTCACCGAAGGACCCAGCGAGACGCCGGTGGCGATGCCCACCGCGAGCGCCAGGAACACCGCCATCAGGGAGACGATGTGGTAGCGGAAGTTGATCACCGTGCTCGCCGCACGGGCTGGTAGTCGCTTCGCTCGCGCATTCTCATGTGAACAGTTCCTTGATCCAGTACAGGAGGTCCCGGACGCGGGCGGCGATCACGCTGCCCATGGCCGAGCCGACGTCGGTGAACAGCAGGGCGGTGACCAGGGCGAGCAGCCCGGCGAGCACCAGGAGCACCAGGTGCCAGCCCTGGATCTGGCTGCGGTAGATCCGCGAGACGCCCTTGGCGTCGACGAGCTTGGGACCCACCCGCAGTCGGGTCAGGAACGTCGAGGCCATGCCGGAGCGTCCCTTGTCCAAGAACTCCACCAGTGAGGCGTGGGTTCCCACGGCCACCAGCAGCCGCGCGCCCTTGGTGTCGGCCAGCAGCATCGCCGCGTCCTCGCTGGTGCCCAGCGCCGGGAAGACGACCGCCTTGAGGCCCAACCCCTCGACCCGTTCGACGCCCGGAGCCCGACCGTCACGGTAGGCGTGGACGATGATCTCGGCCCCGCTGCGCAGCGTGGAGTCCGAGCAGGAGTCCATGTCGCCGATGATCATGTCGGGCTTGTACCCGGCTTCGATCAGCGCGTCGGCGCCGCCGTCGACGCCCATCAGGAGCGGCTTGTACTCCGAGATGTAGGGCCGCAGCGCGTCCAGGTCGCTGCGGTAGTCGTAGCCGCGGACGACGATCAGCACGTGCCGGCCCTCGATCGAGGTGCGGATCTCCGGCACGCCGATGCCCTCGAGCAGCAGCTCCTTCTCCTCGCGCAGGTAGCGCATCGTGTTCTCGGTGAAGTCCTCGATCTGGGCCGAGAGTCCCTCGCGCGCCACCCGCAGCTGCTCCTCGAGCAGCTCGGTCGTGACGAGGGTCCCCTCGATGACCACCGCACCCTCAGGGTCGAGCAGCAGCCCGGCGTCCAGGCTCAGCCGGTCGCCTTCCTTGACGGTGGTGAACACCTGCTCGCCGACGCCGTCGATCAGCGGGATCCCCGCCTCGAGGAGGATGCTGGGCCCGAGGTTGGGGTAGCGGCCCGACACCGACGGCACGGCGTTGACCACCGCACTCACACCCGTGGCCACCAGCGCCTCGGCGCTGACCCGGTCCAGGTCGGAATGGTGGATGATCGCGATCTCGCCCGGCCGCAGCCGCTTGGTCAGGTTCTTGGTCCGCCGGTCCAGCCGTGCGACGCCTCCCACCTCGGGAGTGCTGCGTCGTCGCAACAGGCTGGGCAGTTTCATGGCTGGCTCATCTTCCCACGCGACGCGTGGTTCACGGCTCAGCCGACCACCGGCTCCCCGCCAGCGTCGGGCAAGTCAGGCCCGGGCCCTGCCGGGAGGGCGACAGGGTCATGAGGGCCTGACCGAGCGCGAGCGGGAAAGCTCCGCGAGCTGGACGAGCTCGCCGGCGTGGGCGAGAGCGGAGTCGGTGGTCTCCAGCCCGGCCATCATCCGCGCCAGCTCGGCCGCGCGCTCGTCGTCGGCCATCCGTCTCACCCCGCTGGTGGTCACCTGGCCGTCGTCGGACTTGACCACGACGTAGTGCCGGTCAGCGAAGGCGGCGACCTGGGCGAGGTGGGTGACCACCACCACCTGGCTGTGGCGCGCGAGAGCCGCCAACCGCCGTCCGATCTCCACCGCGACCCGGCCCCCCACGCCGGCGTCCACCTCGTCGAAGACCAGGGTCTGGCCCTTGGTCTCGGCGGCGAGCACCACCTCCAGGGCCAGCCGGACGCGAGACAGCTCACCGCCGGAGGCGACCTTGCCGAGGCTGCGCGGTTCGCTGCCCGGGTTGGCGCTGAACAGCAGCTCGACGTGGTCGCCTCCGTAGGGCCCGAGCTCGACCGGGGAGATGCTGAAGACCAGCCGGGCGTGCGGCATGGCCAGAGCGGAGAGCTCGCCCAGCACCTCGGCGGCCAGTCGCTCGGCAGCCGCGCCGCGAGCCGCCGTGAGTGAGGCTCCGAGCTCCCCCAGCTCGGCGTCCAGGGCGCGGACCCGGGTGTCCAGCTCGGCGATCCGGTCGTCGGAGGACTCCAGGCCGGTCAGCCGAGCCGCGGCGTCTGCCGACCAGGCCAGCACCTCGTCGACGGTCGAGCCGTACTTGCGGGTGAGACCGGCGAGGGCCGCGCGCCGGCCGGCGATCCATTCCAGCCGGCCCGGCTCGGCGTCCAACCGGTCGAGGTAGCGCGCGAGGTCGGCCGCGACGTCGCCGAGGGCGTAGCTGACCTCGGCGAGCCTTCGACCGAGATCGGCGGCTTCGGGGTCCACGGCGGAGTCAAGGGCCTTGCGGGCCAGCACCACACCGGTCAGCGCGCCGCCGGACTCGTCCTCCGAGCCGGCTACGGCCCCTAGTGCGGTGCTGGCAGCCAGCCGCAGGTCGTCGGCGGACTGGAGTCGCTCGGCTTCCGCGCCCAGCGCCTGGTCCTCGCCCGGTTCCGGGGCAACCCGTTCGATCTCGGTCAGACCGAAGGTCAGCAGATCGATCTCGCGGGCTCGGCTGAGCGCTTCGTCGCGGAGCCTGGTCAGCTCGGCCACGGCGGTCCGCCGCTCGACGAACCGAGCGCGGTAGGTCCTCAGCAGCGGGGCCAGGGACGGTCCCGCGGAGCGGTCGAGAATCTCGCGCTGGCGCTCGGGGCCGCTCAGCCGGACCTGCTCGGACTGACCGTGGACAGTGATCAGCTCCGACGTGACCCCGGCACACACGGCCGCGGGCACCTGGGCCCCGCCCAGGAACGCCCGCGACCGTCCCGCCGCGGTCAGGTGGCGGGCCACCACCAGCTCGCCGTCCTCGACAGTGCCGCCGGCCTCGACCACCCGTTCGGCCGTCGCCGTGTCGGCCGAGGCGTCCGGGTCCAGGACGAACGTGCCCTCGACCTTCGCCCGCTCGGCGCCGGTGCGGACCGAGCGCGGGTCGGCGCGTTCACCCAGCAAGAGACCGATGCCGGTGACGATCATGGTCTTGCCTGCCCCGGTCTCCCCCGTCACGACGGTGAATCCGTGGTCCAGCTCCAGGGTCGCCTCGCTGATCACGCCCAGGTCGGTGATCCGGAGCTCGTCGATCACCGGCCGCTCGTGATCATGACCGCGGTGTTGATCATCGTGGAGTCGATCATGACGGTGTTGATCATGACGACGTCCAGGCTCGCCGTGGCTCCAGCACCGAGGCGCGCTCGCTCTCGGCCGCACCGCGCCAGCCTTCGACGCGGAGCCCGAACTTGTTCACGAGCCGGTCGGTGAACGGAGCCGTCGAGAGCCTGGCCAGCCGCAACCGGCGCTCACCCTGTCGGACCTCGATCTCCATCCCGCTCCGCAGCTCGGCCGAACGGCGGCCGTCGCACCACACCACGCCGTGGGTGGCCGAGGCCTCGATCAGCTCGATGATCACCGTGGAGTCCGGGCCGAGGACCAGCGGGCGCGCGAAGAGGGCGTGGGCGCTCAACGGCACCATCAGCAGGGCGTCCACGCTCGGCCAGATCACCGGCCCACCGGCCGAGAACGCGTACGCCGTCGAACCTGTGGGGGTGGCGAGCAGCACCCCGTCACAGGCCCAGCGCGACAGCGGGCGCCCATCGACCTCGACGACGACCTCGAGCATCCGCTCACGGGCCGCCTTCTCGATCGACACCTCGTTGATCGCGTACGAGGACCAGACGACCTCGCCGCTGGAGCACTCGCGGAGCGTCACCTGGACGGTGAAGCGCTCCTCGACGGTGTAGGAGCTGTCGACGATGGCGGTGACGATGCTGTCGATCTCGGTCGACTCCGCCTCGGCGAGAAAGCCGACGTGCCCGAGGTTGACGCCCAGCAGCGGCAGGTCGGTGGCGAGGACCCACTCCGCACCGCGGAGGATCGTGCCGTCGCCGCCCAGGACCACCATCAGCTCGACGCCGTCGGCCCGCGACACGGGCTTGCCGAGCGTGGTCACCGCAGGCTTCAGGCGGGGGTCCAGCAGCTCCAGGTCGTCGGCCGGGAGGGCCGAGCCGATGCCCGCCCGGTGCAGCCCTTCGATCAGCCGGGTCGCTGCGTCGACCGCCGCCGGGCGGCCCATGTGGGTCAGTACCGCCACCCGTCGGGGCCGGGCCTGTGACGGCGCCTGCGTGGAGGGGACTTCGGGCGCCTCGGTCACCTGCCACAGCATAGGTGGCAGTCTCAGCCGGGCGTCGACGCCGCGACCACCGCTGCGACGACGTCCAGCGGGCGCTCCGGAGCGCGGGTGCGCAGCAGCAGGAAGAACTCCTGGTTGCCGGCCGGCCCGGGGAGCCGGCTCCGGCTCAACCCGACGGCGTGCCAGCCGTGCACGGTCGCAGCCCCGGCCACCGAGCCCACCGCCTCGGCGTGCTGCACGACGGACCTGACCACACCACCGCGGCCGAGCCGCTCCCGACCCACCTCGAACTGAGGCTTGACCATCAGCAGCATGGCGCCTGCCGGGTCGGTCGCGGCCGCCAGCGGCGCGACCAGCAAGGTCAAGGAGATGAAGGAGACGTCGGCCACGGTGAGGTCCACGGGCTGGCCGTCCAGCTGCTCGAGCCGCAGGTCACGCAGGTTGGTCTGCTCGTGCACCACCACGCGGGGGTCAGCCCGGAGCCCAGGGGCGAGCTGGTCGGTTCCGACGTCCACAGCATGCACCTGCCGGCAGCCGCGCTCGAGCAGCACCTGGGTGAAGCCGCCGGTCGACGCGCCGGCGTCCAGGGCCCGTCCGCCCACCGGCAGAGCGAGATCGTCGAGCGCACCGAGCAGCTTGTGCGCCGCACGCGAGACGTACGGGTCGCTCCGGGCCACCACATCCGCCCTCGCGGTCACCGGCTCACCCGGACGGCGGGCCACCTCCCCGTCCACCAGGACAGCACCTTCTCGCACCAGGGCCTGCGCGTGGGAGCGGCTGCGAGCCAGCCCGCGCTCGACCAGGACCTGGTCCAGCCGCACCCGGTCAGCAGCAGGCGGGCTCATGGCAGCGGCACCAGGGAGGTCAGCCTGCGGCCGGGTCCGGGTGCAACACCGCGTGCAGCACCTCGTGCACCTCGACCAGCCGGTCGTGGTGGTCGGCCAGCGAAGACGCGTCCAGGTCGCTGATCCGCTGCAAGGCCTCCGCCAGCTCGGGGTGGTCGACCGCCGGCACCGGGTCGGACTGCAGGGCGGGCCCGTCGTCGCTCACGCGCCGGCGTCCTGAATCGGACCGGCGGCGGCGTCCGCGTTCGCCGCCGCTTCCGCCTTTCTCGCCGCGGTGCGCTTGACCGCGGCCTTCCTCGCCGGCGCGACGGTCGTGGTGGGATCCTTCGCCGCGGTCGGGGTCGCCGGACTGCGCGGCGGAGTCCGCTTGGCGGTGGGCGTCGCCTGAGCCTTCTTCAGCTGGACCCGCAGCTCGGCGATCTCTTCCCGGATCTCGTCCAGGTCCTCATCGCGGACGAAACCGAAGCGACTCGCGGCCTTGGTGACCTCCGCGGCCACCAGGTTCTCGACCAGCTCGCGATTCGCCCGCCGTGCCTCGCGCGCCTCCTCCGCCAGCTGGGTGGCGCGCTCGTTCGCATCGGCGGCTGCCTCCTCCAGACCGGACTGGGCGAGCACGGTCTTGGCCACCGCCACCGCCTGGGCCCGCGCCGCTCTGGACACCACGTTCGCCAGGTTCAGATAGCTCTGAACCGCATCGACCATCATCCCGCTACCTCCGTGCCGCTGGTCCGGGCGCTCGCGCAGCCCGCGGCCCCACGCTAACCCGTCGGCGAAACCGCGGGCGGCATCGCTCCGCAGGCTGCAGGAGAGGCAGCCCGACCCTCTTCGGCGGCCACGATCGCCCGGGCCACCGTCACCAGGTCGTCGTGCTCGGTGCGACCGAGCAGCTGCAGCACGGCGTACGCCTGGTCCGGGCCGACCTCGTACTCCTCCATCAGCACACTGATCGCCCGGCCGATCGGCGCGCGGTCAGCCGAAGCCAGGTGCCACTGCGAGGTGAGCCGGCGGACCCGCTCGAGGAGCAAGGCACGGCGGATGGTCCGGGCCGCCGACGCAGCCAGCCGCACCCCCAGCTGGCGGCTGCGGTCGTCGAAGGCCGAGCGCGCGAACGCGTAGAGGGCCAGCGTGCCAAGGACGCCGGACGGGCCCAGTAGGGGCACCACCAAGACGCTGCGCAACGCGCCCTCGGGCAGGGCGGCGGTCAGGCCGGGCCAGGACGGGTCGGCCGGCAGGTCGGCGCTGATGACAGGCCGCCGGCGGGCAGCCGCCTCGACGCACGGACCCTCGCTCAGGTTCTTCTGGAGGTCGTCGAGCTCGGCGACGCGATCAGCTGTCACCACCCGTTGTCGATGACCATCGAGCCCCTCGACCGCGACACAGGCGCCATCGGCGACCGGCAAGGCGTGAGCGGCCCGCTCCGCGACATGGGCGAGTGCGTCGGCCACGGTCACCTCGACGGCCCCCACCATGCCCAACAGGGACCGGAACTGTGCACCCGGTTCCAGGGCATCCCACTCGAAGCGCGTCGGCTCCGGTCGGCCGGCGGACAGCCTTCCGTGCCCGGACGAGGGTCGTTCAGACGGGTCCACCACACGCACCCACTCCCCCGAGTGTTCGTCAGCCGGACGGCCGTCACAGCCAAGCCGTCGACTTTCAGCCTAGGGGTCATTCGCATTCTGTCCACCCCCGACGGGAACCGGCAACGAGACCAGCAGGGACTCGAGCGTTCGGAACATGTCCGCCGACCACGATGTTGGGTGAAGGACACGCATTGTTGGCAGGCCCGACGCGACCCTGCCGTACCAAATCCGTCGTCCCGACACCGAGGAGACCTCATGACCAGCACGATGACCGAGCCCGCTACCGCAGCCGCGGGCGAGCGCAGCCGGGCCGACCTCTGGTTCGACCCGCTCTGCCCGTTCTGCTGGATCACCTCACGGTGGATCCTCGAGGTGGAGCAGGTCCGCGACATCGACGTGCACTTCCACGTGATGAGCCTCGCGGTGCTGAACGAGGCCCAGGACATCTCCGAGGAGTACCGCAAGGGCCTGGAGCAGGCTTGGGGCCCGGTCCGGGTCGCGATCGCCGCCGCCCAGCTCCGCGGTGACGAGGTGCTCGCTCCGCTCTACACCGCGATGGGCACCCGCATCCACAACCAGGGCAACAAGGACTTCGCCGTGGTCATCGCCGAGTCGCTCGCCGAGCTGGGCCTGCCGGCCGATCTGGCCGCCGCCGCCGGCAGCACCGACTACGACGACGCCCTGCGGGCCAGCCACCACGCCGGCATGGACAAGGTGGGCCAGGGTGTCGGCACCCCCACCATCCACGTCAACGGGATGGCCTTCTTCGGACCGGTGATCACCCGGATCCCGCGCGGCGAGCAGGCCGGCCAGCTCTGGGACGCCAGCGTCACGCTCGCCGGGTTCCCCTACTTCTTCGAGCTCAAGCGCGAGCGCACCGACTCGTTGCACTTCGACTGAGCCCGCCAGCAGTCTCCAGGCCGGCGCTCAGCTCGGGTCGAGCTGAGCGCCCAGGAAGGCCGCCAGGTCGTTGATCTCCTCGGCGGAGACGTTGTGACCCAGCCCGGGGTAGATCCGGCGGGTCACCTCGGTGTGCTTGGACAGCCAGCTGTCGGTCATCGTGACCAGCGGCAGTGGGATGAGAGGGTCGGCGTCACCGCGCCCGCTGAACACCGGCGGCCGTAGCGTCGCCAGCGCCTCGTCGCCGGCCACGGCGGTCGGCACCGCGAAGCCGGACAGGACCACCCCGTAGCGGAACTGGTTCGGCGCGATCCGCATGCACTGCAGCGCGATCGAGGAGCCCTGGGAGAAGCCGAGGATGCCCACCGAGGTGTACGGCTGCTCCCGGACCCAGTCCAGGACCGCCCGCGCTGCCGCGTCGATCTGGTTCAGCCCGAGACTGGCGTTCAACGGGTACCAGCCATAACCGCTGGCCACCGGCAGCGGACCACGGATGGACGCCAGCACCAGCTCGGGAGGCAGCTGGTCGTGCAGCTCCACGCCCATCCGCTCGTCCATGCCGTGCCCGTGCAGCAGTACCAGCAACGGCCGGCCGACCCGTTCGACCTCCGGGACCGACCAGAGCACCTGCTCGGCGGCTACCGCTCGTCTTGTCTCGTCCACTCCCTCACCATGACAGGCCCGCGGCCCAGAGGAGGCAATGGATACGGTGAGCACGGCCGTGGCGGCGTCGGTGGACTCCGCCGACCGCCGGCGACTCGGCCGTCGCTCGTCAGAGGAGGTACGCAGAGTGAGCAGTCCGATCAGGACCTTCCTGCTGCTGGGAGCCAGCGGCGACCTGGCCGGCCGACTGCTGCTGCCCGCGCTCGGCCAGCTTCTCGACGCGGAGCCGGAGCGCCGTTCGATCGTCTTGGTGGGCGCCGGCAGCGAGGACTGGGACGCGGCTACCTGGCAGGATCGGTTACAGACGTCCTTCGGCTCCGCCTCGGTGTCGCAGGAGACATCGTCCTCTGTCCTGGCTGGCACCCGCTACCAGCAGGTCGACGTCACCGACGCCGCCCAGCTGAGGTCCTTGCTCGAGTCCGTCCCCGCCCCGGCAGCGCTCTACTTCGCCCTGCCACCGGCGGTCACGGTCCTTGCGTGCACGGCGTTGAAGGACGTCGAGCTGCCCGAGGGCACGCTGCTCGTGCTCGAGAAGCCGTTCGGCACCGACCAGTCGAGCGCGGCTGCCCTGAACCTGCTGCTGACCCAGCTGGTGCCCGAGGCGCAGGTGCACCGCGTGGACCACTTCCTCGGCCGCTCCACCGTCTTGAACCTGCTGGGCGTCCGGTTCGCGAACCGGTTGTTCGCACCCATCTGGAGCTCCGAGCACATCGAGCGGGTCGACATCGTCTTCGACGAGCAGCTGACGCTGGAGAACCGCGCCCGCTACTACGACTCGGCCGGGGCGCTGACGGACATGATCCAGAGCCACCTGCTGCAGGTGCTGGCCCTGGCCGCCATGGACCCGCCCGCCGCCGTCAACGAGGTCGACCTGCGCGACTCGATGGCCCAGGCGCTCCGAGCCTGCCGGCTCTGGAAGGACGACCCCGTCCAGGCCGGCCGCCGGGCGCGCTACACCGCGGGAACCATCGAGGGTCGAGCGGTACCCGACTACACCGCTGAGCCCGGCGTGGACCCCGACCGCGGGACCGAGACGCTGGCGGAGCTGACCGTCGAGGTGCAGAACGCGCGCTGGGCCGGGGTCCCGTTCCGGCTGCGCTCGGGCAAAGCGC
This sequence comes from uncultured Actinomycetota bacterium, assembly GCA_963727215.1. Classification (GTDB taxonomy): domain Bacteria; phylum Actinomycetota; class Actinomycetes; order Propionibacteriales; family Propionibacteriaceae; genus Microlunatus. The sequence goes on along the minus strand of CAVSFR010000001.1, from coordinate 9,355 downwards.
TGGGTGCCCGGCGCAAGGAGGTGACGGTGACCTTCAGGGAGCCCGTGCACATCCCCACCGGGCTACGCGGCGAGCCTGCGTCGGACCGGCTCAGGCTGCTGATGGGACCGGACGAGATCTCGCTCGAGATGAACGTGAACGGTCCCTTGGACCCGCTCGAGCTCGACCGCGTGACCCTGGCGGCCAGCCTGGGCGCGGGCCGGCTGCCCGCGTACGGCGAGGTGCTGGCCGGGGTCCTGGACGGCGACCCGCTGCTCTCGGTCCGGGGCGACACCGCCGAGCAGTGCTGGCGGATCGTCGATCCCGTCCTGCAGGCCTGGCGAGAGGGCAGCACCCCCCTCGATGAGTACGCCGCGGGCTCCGACGGCCCGGCCGGCTGGGCTCTCTGAGTCCGCAGCGGCCCCGGGTCAGGAGCTGGTCCGCGACGCCCGTTCCACCGCGCCGGCGATGCCGTCGGTCCACATCTCGCCGTGGCCCGGCAGGACGCGATCGACCTCCAGCAGCGCTAGCCGGGTCAGGGAGGCCCGCGCCTGCGCGGTGTCGTGGGTCGCAGCGGGCGCGATGATGCGCGGCCCTCGGCGACCGTTGTACGGGTCGAGGGTCACCAGCGCGTCACCGGTCAGCAGCACTCGGCGGTCCGGCAGATGGATCACGCACTCCCCGTCGGTGTGACCCGGCGTGTGCAGCACCACCGGCCGTCCGGGAAGGGGCATCGGCTCGCCCTCGTGCAGGGCGTGGTCGACGCTGACCCCCGGCACCCGGAGCGCCCCGGCGGCCACCATCGCCCCCAGGACGGGCAGCGATCCCGGGTGGGTCAGCGGGTGCAGCAGCCGCGGTTGCTGCGGCACGTACCGGTACGGGTGCCGGGTGAGCATGAGGTCGCCGGGGTGCGCCCAGACCGGCACTCCGTACACGGACTGCACGTGCCGGGCGAACCCCACGTGGTCGAAGTGGCCGTGGGTGATGAGCAGTCCACGCACGTCGTCGACGCTGCGCCCGATCATCGCCAGCGCCTTGCTGACCAGGCGCCAGGTGGAGGGGAACCCGGCGTCCACGAGGGTGATCCCGTCGTCATCCTCGAGCAGGTAGCAGTTGGTGTGGGCGTGCTCGACCGCGTGCACGCCGGGGGCGACCTCGAGAGCGATCATGCTGGCTACCGGGCCGACCTCAGAGGTCGACCTTCTTGTTCTCCGACCCGTCGTAGGTGTCGCCGGTGGCCTTCGCCTTGACGAAGCTCAGGATCGACGCCACGCGGCCGCCCGGGGTGTCCCAGTACTCGGCGCTGTGGGCGTTCACCTTGATCAGCACCACGTTCGGGTCCTCGGGGCCCTCCGGCAGCCACGCCTCGACCCAGCGGTTCCACAGCTCCTTGGCCTTGGCCACGTCCTCGACGACCTCGGCCTCGCCGTCGATGGAGATCCAGGTGCTGCTCGAGCTCAGCGTGATGCCGACGTGCGGGCGCTGGGCGATGTGGCCGACGACATGGGAGTCGCGCTGGGCGAAGAACCACAGGTCGCTGTCGTCCTCCACCAGCTGCTGGGCCATCGGACGGCTGACGTAGTGGCCCTCGTCGTCGGTGGTGGTGAACATCGCGATCTTGATGTCGGCGATCAGCTCGGCCAGCTTGGCCGCACCCTCGGTGTCGTTGCTCATGACTGCTCCTCTTTTCGTGGTGCCGGCACGCAGGTTCGCGTGTCGGGTGTCCGTGGTCGAGCCTGCCACGCGCTCTCCAGACGAGCGGCCGCAGGCCCGAAGATCAGCTGAGGGCGCCCAGCTCGGCGCGCATGGCGGCGGCCCGGTGCTGCTCGCGGGCCAGCAGCAGGCCGTAGGTGAAGCCGTTGCGACCCTGGCGTCCACCGGCTGCGGCCCCCGCCCGACGCAGGAAGGCGGCCGAGACGGCGCTGTCCTGGTTCTCCCCGAGCTGGCTCTGCAGCTGCTTGGCGGCCTGCACCGCGGCCGCAGCCCGGGGCCAGACCGGCTCCGCCAGCTCGGCGGCGTAGCGGGCCCGCTTGGCGGCCTTCCTGGCCCGGTGCAGCCGCTCGTCCTGGTCCTCCCCCGCCGGCAGGGCCTGCTTGAGCCGCCGCCGCATCGTCGCCCCGGCCGCCAGCACCAGGGCCTTGACGTCCTTGGCGGGGGCCTCGACTCCTTCGGCGAAAGCCGGCTCCGTCTGCCACCGGGCGATCGCCTCGAGCAGCTCGAGGTGGCGCGGGGTGATCATCGACTCTGCCACGGTGCGCAGGTGTCGCGCAGCCTCTCCGCTGAGCGTCGCGTCCAGGTCGGCTGCCACCGGTCCCAGGACCAGCTCGGGCTCCAGCTCGGCCAGCTGTCCCTGCAGCCGCTCGAGCAGGACCTGCCGGTCGCGGACCTCACCCAGCAGCCCGGCGAACCAGGACAGCTCCGCCTCCAGCCGCAGGCTCGGCTCGGGCTCCAGCAGGGAGGCGAAGACGCGCAGGGTGCTGCGAAGCCGGCGGATCGCCACCCGCGTCTGGTGCACCTGCGGTTCGCCGAGCCGAAGCGCCAGATCCCCGGCGACGATCGCGGCGCACTGGGTCGAGACGTAACGACTCAGGACGTCGGCCACGGTCGCGACCTCGGACGGCTCGGCCTCGCCGGAGCCGGACGTCCCCAGGGCACGGCCCAGCTTCGAGCCGTAGGTGGACGGCTCGGCGCCGGCTTCGACGAGCCTGGCGCCGACCGCCGCCAGCACGCTCTCGTCGCCTGCCGGCCCGAGCTCCACCTCGACCTCGCGCCAGCGGTCGAGCCGGGACTCGGTCCCGAGCGTCATGCTGGTCACCCGGTCGTCCGCGACCTCGGCTCTCAGCTCACCGCCGGCGTCGAGCAGCCGGGTGGTGGCCCGTTCGGTGGTGAGCTCGGCGATGGGGACCAGGGGCCGACCGCCGGTCAGCCCCAGCACCACATCAACCAGTGCCTTCGGCACGGCCTTCGCCCGCGAGTGGCTCCCCACCTCGGTCCGGGCCAGTCCCGACGGCAGCTTCAGCTGCCAGCCGGTATCGGGTCCCCCGCTGCGGCGGCGCAGGGTCACCCGAGCCCGACGCAGCGCGCCGTCCTCGGTGTCGTGGTAGAGACTCACCAGCCGGAAGGAGTCCGAGACCGCCTGGCCGTCCTCACCGACGATGTCGCCGAGCTCGGGCAGCACGAAGTTGTCGGCGACCGTGAACTTGTCCTCACGCTCGCGGTGCCTGCTCAGCATCGACGTCTTCCTCCCGCTCCCAAGTGGTGGGTCGTGCCCCGGTTTCTCATCCAACAACTACTCGTGCCGCGGCTACGCGTACAGCGGCGACAGGGCGTCGATCGCCTCGACCTCAGCCGTGGACAGCGGGATCCGGACCGCCTCGGCGTTCTGGACGATCCGCTGCGGCTGCGCCGACTTCGGGATCACGACGAAGCCGTGGACGGCATGCCAGGCGATGACCACCTGCGCGGGCGTCACGTCGTGCGTCGCGGCGATCTCCTCCAGTCGGGGATCGGAGAGGTTGCTGGCCTTGAGGGGGCTGTAGCCCTCAAGGATCACCCCGCGCTCAGCGTGCCCGGCCACCGCGGCAGCGTCGTAGAGCAGCGGGCCCCACTTGATCTGGTTGACCTCCGGCGTCACGCCCGTGGCCCGGGTCAGCTCGTCGATCTGGTCGAGGGAGTAGTTGCTGACCCCGATGGCCTTGGTCAGGCCGTCCGCGCGGGCGCGGACGAGCTCCTCCCAGACCGCGGGCGAGGCTCGTCCGCCCGGCGGCCAGTGGATGAGCCAGAGATCGACGTGGCTGCGGCCCAGCTTCTGCAGGCTCGTCTCGAGCGTGCGACGTTCCTGGCCGGCGAGCTCGGCCGGCAGCTTCGTGGTGACGAATACCTCTTCGGCCACGGGTCCGGCCGCAGCCAGGGCACGGCCGATGCCCGCCTCGTTCCCGTAGGCCGTCGCCGTGTCGACGTGGCGGTAGCCCGCCTCGAGGGCGACGCCGACGGCTGCGGCCACCTCGTCGTCGTCCATCGGCCAGGTGCCGAGACCGAGCAGGGGAATCGAGCCGCCACCGAGGGGGACCGCGGGCAGGGCGTACGCGGAGTCGGTCATGTCCTCACGGTATCCGGCGCCACTGACAGCCAAACCGGACGACTCGCGGCGGGGCACACTGGAGGGGTGCCACCGCCGTCCAAACCGTGCCGCTCGTGCGGCCGCCGGATCACCTGGCGCAAGAAGTGGGAGCGGGACTGGGACGAGGTCCGCTACTGCAGCGCAGGCTGTCGCGCTCGGGGGGTCTCGACCACCGACCGAGAGATCGAGGCCGCGATCCGCCGCCTGGTCCGCCACTCCGGCGGCGTGACGGACCGGCAGGTGGCCGACGCGCTCCCCGCGCTCGGGATCGCCGGCGACCTCGAGCCCGTACGGCGGGCCGCCCGGCGGCTGGAGGTGGACGGCGAGGTCGAGCTGGTGCAGCGGGGCAGGGCGGTCGACCCGTCGACGGCTGCGGGCCCGGTACTGATCCGCCGGCGCCGCTGACCCACGGGTCGCACCGGTGAGTCCTGCTCAGTGCTGTTCGGCGAGGACCGCGAGTGCCGCTGCGGTGTCCAGCGGCTGGCCCCGGTCAGCGGCGTCCCAGCACACGAGGGCGCTCGCCCAGAGCGCGGCGAGCGGGTCGCTCGAGGCGCCCTCCAGCCGCAGCCGGCCGTGGTCTGCGCGTGCGGTGACGCCGTCCACCTGCCAGCCCCCGTCCGCCGGCTGCGCCGCGCGTACGGGCTGCAGCAGCGCGCCCAGGTCCTGACCGAGGTGGTCGGGCCGCGAGCCGCTCGGGGCGGCGAGCAGGTCGGCCGGACCGTGGGAGCCGCTGAGGACCAGCAGGCTGACCAGGTCGGCGTTCCGGGCTCCGGCGATGTCGGTGTCGAGCCGGTCGCCGACGAAGATGGGGTTCGTCGCGCCCAGGCGGGCGACGGTGTCGTCGAGCAGGGGCCGGTACGGCTTGCCGGCGACCTCGGGTCGCACCGAGACGGCCATCTGCACCGCGGCGACCGCGGCGCCGTTCCCGGGAACCAGGCCGCGGTCGGTGGGCCGGGTCGGGTCGTCGTTGGTGGCCACCCAGGCCGCGCCCCGGTTGATGGCGATCGCCGCCTCGTTCAGCTCCTGCCAGGTGAGCGCGAGGCCGAAGCCCTGGATCACCGCCACCGGCTCGTCGTCAGCCGAGCGCACCGGTTCGAGCCCGGCCTCGGCCAACGCATCCAGGACCCCCTCGCCCCCGACGACCAGGATCCGGGCACCTCGGCCGAACCGTGCCTGCAGCAGGTGGGCCGCTGCCTGGGCGGAGGTGACGACGTCAGCCGCCGCAGCCTCGATGCCGAGCTCCACGAGGTGCTCAGCCACGACGCGGGGGGACCGAGCGGCGTTGTTGGTCACGAAGCCGACGGCGCAGCCGCGCCGGCGCAGCGCGGCGATGCCCTCGGCTGCCCCTGGGACGGCGACCGGCCCGAGGTAGACCACACCGTCGAGGTCGAAGAGCGCGGCGTCGTGGTGGTCGACGAGCAAGGACGGTCCGCTCATGGTGCCGTCGGCGCTCCGTCGCGACCGGGCTCGCGGTCACCTTCGGGGCCAGCACCCTCCCCCTCGCCCTCGTCCTCGTCGAAGTCGATCCGCATGCCGTCCAGCTCGTCGACGCGCTGGCCGGCGTCGAGCTCACCCTCGGTGTCCAGCTTGGCCGCCGCCACGAACCAGTGGCGGGCCTCCTTCTCGTCGCCGCCCTGCAGCAGGGCGTCGGCGTACGCATAGCGGAGCCTGGCCACCGGCAGCCGGACCGCGGGCGAGGACCGGGCGCCCTCGACCGCACGCTGCAGGATCCGCAGCGCCTCCGGGTGCTGGTCGAGGTCGGCCCGGGCCCCCGCCTCGACGATGGTCATCTCGATCGCCAGCGCCGGGTCGAGCGTCAGCCGGTCCGCTTCGCGGGCCAGCTTGAGCGCGTTGTGCGGACGACCGAGGGCGCGTTCGCAGTCGGCCATCACCGGCAGGTAGTCGTGGGTTCCTGTCATCCGACGCAGGGCGCGGAACTCGCTCAGCGCGACGTCCCAGCGACCAGCGGCGTAGGCGGTCTCAGCGGCGGCCTCACGGACGATCGGCAGCCGGGCTGCACGCCGACGCGCTGCCTCGGCGTGGGCGTAGGCCAGCTCCGGGTCCTCCTCGATCAGCTGGCCGGCCACCACGAGGTGGGAGGCGACGATCTCGGCCAGTTCCTGCGGGAGACCGCGCAGCTCCGCGCGAGCGGCCCGGTGCAGGGTGCGGATGTCAATCCCCTCGGGGATGGCCGGCTCGTTGGCCTTGCGCGCGAGCCCGGGACGAGGCGGCTCGCTCCGCTCCCGGCCCTCACCGCCGCGAGGCCGCCGGCTGTCACCGGGGCGCTCCGTCCGACGATCCGCTCCGGGAGGTGAGGATCGCTTGTCGACAGGTCGACGGGCCGCGGACGGCGACCGGTCGCTCCGGGCGGGCCCTGACCGGTCGGGCCGGTCGGGCCGGTCGGGCCGGTCGTCGAAGGGTCGCTCGGCGCGGGCGCCGCGGCGGTCGCTGCCGGCGGGACGCGACGTTCGTCCCGATCCCGCGTCGCGGCTCGAACCACCGCCGCGGTCAGGGCGCGCGCCACGGTCAGGTCGGGCAGTGCCCCCGCTCCGAGCTGGACCCGAGCGGCCGGAACCGCCCGCCCCACCCGAGCGGGATGAGGGGTCGGTGTCACGGCGTTCAGGTCGGTTCGGCTGGTCCACTGCTCAATCTTGCCGACGTCCTCGCCAGCAAGCAAAGTGAGCCTGCCGCGCCGGTCGCTGGAGCGGTTCAGCAACGCTGCGCTAGCCTCCACCAGACCGGCGCTACGCTGCGCGGCCGGAGCTGCGACCTAACAGAGCTGGAGGACCGATGCGGGCCATCGTCATCGCCGAACCGGGGACGTTCTCGCTCACGGAGGTCCCTGAACCGGTGCCTGGCCCGCGCGACGTGCTCGTCCGGGTCGAGGCGGTGGGGATCTGCGGTACCGACGTGCACGTGCTGGACGGCGAGTTCGCGCCCACGCGTTACCCGATCATCCCCGGGCACGAGACCTCGGGTGTGGTGGAGCAGGTCGGTGCGGAGGTCAGCGGCTTCGCCCCAGGCGACCGGGTCTCGGTCGACCCGTCGCTCTTCTGCGGCGAGTGCGCTTTCTGCACCGCGGGACGCCCGAACCTGTGCGACAGCTGGGACGGGGCCGGCGTCGCCCGGACCAACGGCTCGACGGCCGAGCTGGTCTGCGCTCCCCGGCGTTGTGTGCACCACCTCGCCGACCACGTCGACCTCGCGATGTCCGCCTTGATTGAGCCCCTGTCCTGCGCCATCCACGGCTACGACCTGCTGCCGCGCCGGATGGGAGAGCACTACCTGATCTACGGGGCCGGGACGATGGGCCTCATGATGGCGCAGCTCGCCCCGCGAGCCGGAGCCGCGTCGGTCACGGTGGTCGATCGGCTGCCCGCGCGCCTCGAGGTCGCACGCGAGGTGGGAGTGGAGGCGGTCGCGGTCTCGGCGAACGACGTTGCCCGACCAGGCGGCTGGGATGTGGTGATCGACTGCACGGGGGCGCCGGCGGCGATCGAGGACGGCCTGGGCCGGGTCCGCCGCGGCGGAACCTTCCAGCAGTTCGGGGTCGCTGCCGTCGAGGCCCGAGCCCAGATCTCGCCCTTCCAGATCTACAACGACGAGATCACCATGGTGGGCTCGATGGCCGTGTTGAACTCCTACGCCCGGGCGGTCGAGATGTTCGCCGCCGGCGCCCTGCGCGCAGAGGCCATGGTGAGTCACGCGTTCCCCCTGGACGCGTACGGCGACGCCATCGAGATGTTCCGGGCCGGCACAGGCCGCAAGCTGCAGATACGTCCGCAGACCAGCACCACTGTCGAGCTCGGTTGAGCCCGCCAAGGAGGCACACATGACCTATGTAGCAGGAGTGGACTCCTCGACCCAGTCCGTGAAGGTGGTGGTCTGTGACGCCGAGACCGGGTCGATCGTGCGGTCGGCCCGGGCCGCGCACCCTGACGGGACTGAGGTCTCGGCCCAGGGGTGGTGGGACGCGTACACATCGGCGACAGCGGACCCCAGCCTGCTCGAAGGGGTGTCGGCCATCGCGGTCGGCGGTCAGCAGCACGGCATGGTCACGCTGGACGAGGACGGCGAACTGGTCCGCGACGCTTTGCTCTGGAACGACAATCGTTCGGCTGCGGATGCCCGCGACCTGATCGACGAGCTGGGAGGGGCGTCAGCCTGGGCCGACGCCGTCGGCACGGTGCCCGTCGCCTCGATGACGGTGAGCAAGCTGCGCTGGCTCGCTCGCCAGGAACCCGACAACGCCGCCCGTACCACGCGGGTGGTGCTGCCCCACGACTGGCTGACCTGGCAGCTGGGCGGACGCAGCTTCGAGCCGGTCACCGACCGCGGCGACGCTTCGGGAACCTGCTACTTCGACGCGACTGCGAACGCCTACCGCGAAGATCTGGTCCGACGAGCCATCGGCCACGACCTCGACCTGCCGCGGGTGGCCGCACCAGATGAGGTGGTCGGCGAGACCCCTGGCGGAATCGCGATCGCTTCTGGTACCGGGGACAACATGGCGGCAGGCCTCGGGCTCGGCGTCTCGACGAGATCCGCTGTCGTCTCGCTCGGGACCAGCGGCACGGCGTTCACCCGAAGCGACACGCAAAGCCACGACTCGACGGGGACCGTAGCCGGCTTCGCCGACGCCACCGGCGCGTTCTTGCCCCTGGTCTGCACCCTCAACGGGGCGCGCAACCTGGTGGCCGCTGCCAACGTCCTCGGCGTCACGTTGGCTGAGCTCAGCCGGCTGGCTCTCACCGCCGAACCCGGCAGCGACGGCCTGGTGTTCCTGCCCTACCTCGAGGGGGAGCGGACGCCCCCGCTGCCGGACGCCCGCGGCGAGCTGCTCGGCTTGACCCTCGCGAACATGACGCCGGCCAATCTCGCCCGGGCCACCATCGAAGGCGTCCTCTGGAGCCTGGCTTACGGGGTGCGGGTCCTGCAGCAGCACACCGGACCCATCGAAGCCATCACCTTGACCGGAGGGGCCGCTCAGTCCGAAGCCGTACGGGCGATCGCGCCCGCGGTCTTCGGCCTTCCCGTGGTCGTCACCGACACCTTTGAAAGTGTTGCGGTGGGAGCCGCCCGCCAAGCGGCTTGGGCGTTTACCGGACGCCTGCCGGAATGGCCGGTACCGGTACTCAGCCGTCGAGACCCGACCGGTGACGAGTGTGCTGCGAGTGAGTTGTTGGATGAGCGTTACCGCACGGCACTCCACGCTCATTTCCCGCAGCTGTGAACTGATCGGCCTGACGGCGTTTG